>URZY01000001.1 GCA_900552495.1 uncultured Mycoplasmatota bacterium
CCGCCAGTAACAAACCCTTATAGGGTTACCTAAAAACCACTAGTTGAACTAGTGGATTTTTATTTTATTTAATTTTAAATGGAGGTGCGATAATGCAAGAAAATAATCAAATTGTTAATCCTGTAGAAACACAGGTTAATACACAAATTAGTCAAAACTCAATAACACAATCAGCAATTGAAAATAACGAAGTAAATGAAATAAAAATTCCAGAAAAGGAACTTCCTAGAAGAGCAATCAAATTAGAAGATGGAACAATTATCGAAGGATTAAAAATTACGTACAAGAATTTATTTGATTTTGAAAATAGTTATCCTCACGCTAAAGATTTGATGGAAGCACTTGTAAAGAAGCAAACTTTTGATCACGAGGCAATGGTCCAATTAATTTATGTTGGTTATTTAGGAACTAACCCAGTTAAGAAGATGGATTATATAGAATTCATCGAATCAGTGCCATTTTCTTATAAAAGAGATATGGAGCTTTTTAAAGATTTAACAGGTTTAACTGCAGATCAAAACGAAAAAAACTAAGTTTCCAAAAGTCTTTAAGAAAAGCAACTAATACGAAAGAGAGTAAATATATTCAGCCAAAGTTAATAATTAGAACAATTGCGGATATATATACACTTTATGTATTAAATGCTCAAATACCTTCAGAAGACTTTTGGAATCAAGATATAGTTTTTTTAGAAACTGCTTATCTAAATAAAAAGGCATGGGATCATTGGTCTAACAATCCGAAAGAGAGGTGATAACATGGCAAAAAAAACAGGAGTTGAACTAGAATTTAGTATTCTTGATGATGGGTTTAACAAATCTATTAAAGAAATGAATACGGCAATATCTTCAATGAGAAAGGAATTAAATCTCAATAATGAAGTATTAAAAGGATCTAGTGTATCAACAACCGATTATCAGAATAAATTACAAAAATTGAGAGAGCAGGAAGAACTATCCAGAAAGAAGGTAGAAGAAACAAGAACAGCTTATGAAAAAGTGAAGGAAATGCTTGGAGAAAATGCTACCGAAACTCAAAAATATAAAAACAAATTAGTTGATGCCGAAATTGAACATCAAAGAATTACTAATTCAATAGAAACAACAACTAAATCATTAGAACAACATGAAAATACTTTAAAAGAAAATGAAAAAAGAAATCGTGAATTGAATTCTTCTTTAGGATTGCTTAATACAACAATTAATGAGCAAAAGGAACACCTTGATGATTTAAAAAAACAATATGTAAATGCTGTTTTAGAACAAGGTAAGAGTTCTACACAAGCAAAAGCATTGAAAAATGAAATAAAGAACCTTACGAGTGAAATAACTACAAACGAAACAAAATTAGGTCTTGCAGAAAAGCAATTAGAAAAATTTACAGATGCTGAAGATAATGCCGGAAGGCATGCTGTAACATTCGGAGAAATGATAAAAGCAAATCTTATAAGTGACATTATAAAGAAAGGTATTTCTTCATTAGCTAATGGAGTAAAAGAACTAGGCACCACATTATTTGAAGCAGGTAAAAAGGGATTTAATAGTTTTAGTGAATTTGAGCAACTCGTTGGAGGAGTTGATACATTATTTAAAAATAGTTCATCGCAAGTTCAAAAATATGCAAATGATGCGTATAGAACAGCTGGATTATCTGCAAATGCTTATTTACAAACAGTAACATCATTTAGTGCTTCATTAATTCAAGGTTTAAATGGTGATACAGCAAAGGCTGCAAAGATTGCCGATATGGCAATTACTGATATGAGTGATAATGCTAATAAAATGGGAACTGATATAGCTATGATACAAAACGCATACCAGGGATTTGCAAAACAGAATTATACAATGCTTGATAATCTTAAGTTGGGATATGGTGGCACAAAAACCGAAATGGAAAGATTATTAGCTCATGCTGAGAAATTAACAGGTATTAAATATGATATTAGTAATTTAAGTGATGTTTATAATGCTATTCATGTAATTCAAGGTGAATTGGGAATAACAGGAACTACAGCCAAAGAATCGGCAACAACTATTCAAGGCTCTGTTGCTTCTATGAAATCAGCATGGCAGAATTTATTAACTGGTATGGCTGATGAAAATGCTAATCATAAACAATTAGTTACAAACTTCGTTAATAGTATTATTGGTGAAAACGGTGAAGGCGGAGTCTTAGGCAATATAATACCTAGAATAAAAATAATGGTAAAAGGTGCAAAAGATGTTTTAAACGAGTTATGGAAACAATTACCAAAAATATCAGAAGAAATCCCAGAACTCAAACCATTTATTGATTCATTGCTATGGATAAAAGACAATGGTGCTATTATAGTATCAACTATTGCTGGAATTACTACCGGAATGGTTGCTTTTAAAATAGCTGGAACGGTAACTTCTGTTGTCAAAGGTTTTAAATTGTTCTTTACGACAATAAAGGCAGGAAAAGGCATTATGGCTGCGTTTAACTTAGTTATGAGTGCTAATCCTATTGGACTAATTGTTATGGCGGTTGTGGGGCTTGTAACAGCATTTATAACACTATGGAATACATCAGAAGGTTTTAGAAACTTTTGGATTGGACTATGGGATAATGTTGTTAATATTGTTAGCGGTGCGATAGAAGGAATAAAAAATTTCTTTTCTGGAATTATAGACTTTGTAGTTAATAATTGGCAAGGTCTTTTATTATTGCTTGTAAATCCATTTGTTGGTGGATTTAAGTTACTTTATGATAATTGCGAAGGCTTTAGAAATTTTGTAAATACATTTGTACAAAACGTTATTTCATTTTTTCAACAAATTCCAACAAAAATAGATGAATTTGTACAAAACACAATTTCATTCTTTCAAGCTTTACCCGAAAAGTTAGGCTATTTACTAGGATTAGTGATAGGCCATATCTTAAAATTTGGTGTCGATGCTTTTAATTGGGTTACAACTGAAGTTCCTAAAATAGTGAATGGAATTATTAATTTCTTTAAAAAATTACCAGGAGAAATTTGGAACTTATTTTTAGATATAATCAATAAAACAATTAATTGGGGTATTGATATGGCACTAAAAGCCAAAGAAACAGCTAGTACATTTTTTAATAATGTAATATTGTTTTTTAAGGAACTTCCTGGCAATGTGTGGAAGTTTTTAACAAACGTGGTATCAGATGTCATTAATTGGGGAATTAATTTGGCTGCAAAGGGAAAAAGTGCTGCATCATCATTATTTAATAGTATTGTTAATATTATCAAAAATCTTCCTAATGAAATGTTTTCTATTGGAAAAAACTTAGTACAAGGTATTTGGAATGGTATTAATAATGCAAAAGATTGGATTATTGGTAAAATAAAAAGTTTTGGAAAAGGTATTACTGATGGTATCAAAAGTGTATTTGGAATTCACTCTCCATCCACGGTAATGAGAGATTTGATTGGTAAAAATTTAGCTCTTGGTATTGGAGAAGGATTTGCTAATGAAATGAAAAATGTAACGGGAGAGATGCAAAATGCTATACCTAAGACATTTGATATTGATATGAATACTAATCTTATTACTAACGATAATAATCCAATTGCTAAAAATGATAGAGCAAATATTACTGATACTTCTTATTACGATCCAGGTCAAGTTGTTCCAATATATTTAACTATTGAAAACTTTAATAATAATAGAGAACAAGATATTGAAGATCTATCGGAAGAATTAGAATACTACAGAATGAAAGTTAATTATGGAAAGGGGAATGCTTAATGAACTATTTTATATTTATTAAAGATGGAATTAGATATGATTCTAGGGACTATGGAATAGGTTGTGGTGGATTCCCCGACATAGTTGTTCCCAGAGAACGAGTAACAGTTGAATCAATTTCCGGCAGAAGTGGATCTTTAATTACCACAGATAATTGCTATGATAGTTATACAAAGAATATTGAGTGTTTTATGGAAGACGATGTTTATAAAGATTTATCCTGGTTAAAGGGACGAGGAAAATTAATTCTTTCTAATGAATTAGAAAGGGAATATGATGTCTATTTAAAAAATAATATTGAATTAACACAAATTGCTACATATTATAGAAATTTTATTTTAAAGTTTGAAGTACAGCCTTTTAAAAAAGGAATAGAAAAACATACATTAATTTATCAAGAGAAAAACTTTAAATTTACAATTGGTGGAAATGCAAATGCTCTTCCAATAATTTATCTTACAGGAAATGGTGATATAGATCTTACAGTAAATGGTAATACATGTAAACTTAAAAATATTAATACTACAATTATGTTAGATTCCGAATTAATGATTGCAATAGAAAATAAAGAAAATGCTTCTCCAAAAACAAATGGGGATTTTCCATTTTTAAAACCAGGTCTTAATGAATTTATAATTATAGGAGATTTAGTTGATATTAAAATTCAATATCAAGATACATATTTATGATTAGAATTTATAAAAACGATTGTGAAGATTTTGATAATAATGGACTTGGTATATTATCGGATTTTAAAACTTCACCAAAAATAAAAGAAGCATTAAATGGAAAATTTGAATTAAATTTTGACTATATACGATATGGTAAAAATAGCGAATATATAGTTGTAGATAATATAATTAAAGCTCCGTATGACGGAACTTATCAATTATTTAGAATTAAGGCAGTTAAACCGAATTTAAAAACAATTTCGGTTTATGCTGTTCATATATTTTATGATTTAGAGGCCAATTTTTTATTAGATGTTGCTCCAACTAAGAAAAGCGGTGTTAATGCGATTATATGGTTATTGGATAACGCTATGTTTCCAACTAAATTTAAAGTCACTGGAGATTTAATACCGGACAACTCAGCAAGATATGTTAAAAAAAATATTGTTGAAGCAATATTAGGTACTGATAATGCAATTGTTAAAAGATGGGGTGGAGAAATAGAAAGAGATAATTTCAATATTATTTATCACAAACAACGTGGCCATGATAAGGGAGTTTATTTAAAAGAAGGGAAAAACATAAAAGAAATTGTTATATCAATTGATTTTACTTCAGTTACAACACGAGTAGTTCCTCAAGGATCAAATGGACTGTCGCTGCCTGAAACTTATGTTGATTCTCCATTAATAAAAACTTATAGGAATCCATTTGTTAAAAAATATGAATTTAGTAATATAACTGTTAATGAAGAAACAAATGAAGAGCAGGCTTATGAACAGTTAAGGCAAGCAGCACAGCAATTATTTGATAAAGACGGAATAGATAAACCGAAAATATCAGTAAAAGTTGACTGGCTTGATTTATCTAAGACTGAAGAATATAGAATAAAATATGCTAATTTTGAAAGTGTTCGACTTGGTGATATTGTTACAGTACAGGCGTTAGGTTATGAATATAAAATTCGTGTAATAACAGTTGAATATGATTGTATATTAAAACGTTTTACGTCATTTGAAATCGGTGATGAAAAAGCTGACTATGTTTCTAAACAATCAGAAAGTATAGTACATGAAATTCAAAATCAATCCTCTAGTATTTTAGAACAAGCAAAAAAAGCTGCAAGCACATTAATTAATAATGGATTTGGCGGTCATGTTAGAGTATATCCAGATAGAATACTAATTATGGATACTGAAGATGAAGCAACAGCAAAAAATGTTTGGCAATGGAATCTTAATGGTTTTGGATATTCTTCTTCGGGAGTAAATGGAGAATATGAAACAGCTATTACTATAGATGGTCAAATTATTGCTGACAGAATAACAGCAGGAACCATGTCAGTGCAACGTATAAATGGATTAGCTGATACGTTAGGTGAAATAAATACATCAATTGAATTAAATGAAAACAATATAACATCCTGTGTAACAAGCATAAATAATAATTATCAAGATTTGAATAATAAACTTGGAAATTTTGCGACATCTGACGATATAGCAACAGTTACTAATAAAGTCGAAGAACTGACTACTTCAACAGAGAAGACAATAAAAATAGTTAATGACATTCAAATAAATGGAGCGACTCATGTCATGACAGAAGAGGGATATACATTTAATGATAAAGGATTAGAAATCGATAATTCTTCATCTCCTGTAAAAGGCTTGTTCAATGAAAAAGGAATGGATATAACTAATAAACAAAATAATACAACTATATTGTTTGCCGGTTATGTTGATGAAAATAATCAAAAATATTCTAAATACAAAGGTCAAACGTTGTTGGGAGCAGATTTAGTTGTGGCTAGAACTCTTGTGTTAGGGAGCCATAGTCAATTTGATGATTATATAGATGAGGATGGCAATGAGGGAACTGGTCCATTTGAGACTTAGGAGGTGAGTATATGGCAAGTAATTCAGCGAGTACAGCATTAAATCCGTATAATTATACGTTATCGTGCTGGTTTAACGAAAATCCAGTAACACAGGATCATATAAACCGAAATGTAACAAATATTAACGCTTATGGTAAGTTGCAGGCTAACGGAACGTACTGGGCTACAAATAATCCATCTAAATTAATTCTTTATTGGTATGATAATCATCAAAAGATTAATAGAGAAGTTGGAAGTGTTGAATTCAGAGGTTTAAAGTCAAAAAATGACTACGCACAAGTAAGTATAAATTTTGATGCAGAGCATAATGACGACGGAACTTTAGCCGGTAACTTGTGGTGTCAATTTATAAAAGGTAGCACAACGTCAGGCTTCGCTCCAAATAATGGAGACGTATCTACATCAACTACTCAATTAATTACAATTCCAAGGGCGACAGTCTGCCCAAATATAAGTGGTGTTGTAAAGGGACCATCAGTGAATATTTCATTGAATCCCGCAACGCAAAACTTTAAGCATTCAATTAAGGTGGAATTTGGAAGTATAAAAGGATTCCTGAATGCAAATGGAAACGTTCAACCAACAGAAGTGATTTTAACTTCTACAAGTCCAATCATTAATTTTGGGAAAGAATATTATTCTCAATTCGCAGGTAAAAATGGAACCGGAAAATTGATTGTAAATACTTATAATGGAAGTAATCTAATAGGAAGTAAAACTGGTACATTAGTTGTAGAGGTTGATGCTAATAAATGTAAGCCATCAGCTACGGGGACTGTTAAAGATATAAATCCGACAACAATTGCGTTGACTGGAAATCCAAATGTGATTGTAAGAGGTTATTCTACAGCAGAAATAATTCCAACATATCAACCCTCGGATATAGATGATACAGGTACCACGATCAAGAAGAAATTCATTAACAATACCGAGTTTACTACAGATAATGTACAAGTAGTTAATGCTTTAACTAAAGACTTTGATTTATCTTTAATAAATTCAAGAGAGATTGATGCTGTAAGTACTCTGTCAGCTGTATCTTTACTAAATTACATAAAAGTATCTATGAATGCTAAATTTGAACGTAGTAGTTCGGTTAGTGACGATATGCAAGTTTCCTTCGTTGGAAACTTTTTTGATGATTATTTTGATGAAGCCAAGACAAAAAAGAATAATCTATCTATTTCTTGGAAAGTTAGAGAAAAAGGTACTGAAGAGTATACTCTTGGAGGGAATATTGCTGCTAGTAATTACACTATTTCGAATAATGAATTCCGAGGAGAAGATATTCCTTTGGTTAACCCATTATCTACAGACGGATTATGGGACCCAGCAAAAGGTTACGACTTCATGATTCACTATAGTGATTTATTAGTTAGTGATGATTACAAGGAGTCAATAAAAAGGTCTAGTCCTTATTTCTATTGGTATGCAGATAAAAATGGAGAAAATCATTTGGTTGCGTTAGATCATTTAGACGTTAAAGGAATAACGACTTTAATGGGAGATTTGTATTATGGAGATACACCAATAATCACAACAATAGAGGTGCCTGATGAATGAGAAAAGAGGTAATAAAATATGTGGAAAAAATTAATTAAAATAGTGGGGGGGGGGTACCATTATTTATTAATTTGTACTCTTTCCAAACAAGGACGAGAAAGGAGGCAGATTTTATCTAGCTTCCTTTGTGATTTTTATGTCTAAAAAATCGGTAATTAATGTGGATTTAATTTATCCAGTCGGTTCTCTATATATGAATGTAAATGATACCGACCCAAGTTTGCTCTTCGGTGGTGAATGGGAAAGAATAAAGGATGTTTTCCTATTAGCAAGTGGAGATAAATTTAAAATTGGCACTAAAGGTGGAAAGTCAGAACACATACTAGATTATAAGGAGTTGCCTGGCAATGTAGTTGGTGGAGATACTATCAGAAAAAGTTGGGCCACTGGCGCTTGGAATGATTACTCTTCTTATGCCTATGTCTTTACAACATTAAATGATCAAAATAATGTTTTGACGAACGGAACATGTAATAAAGCATTCAGCATTATGCCACCTTATTTGACAGTAAATATGTGGATAAGAATTGCATAGATATAAAAATCAAAACAAATTAGTATTTAAAATTATTATGAAAAAAGCAGTTTTAAATATTGATTTAATATGGCCTATAGGTAGTTATTACGAGACAAGTAACAAAGATTTTAATCCCAATTTTTACTGGGGTGGTGAGTGGAAATTAGATAATGATGGAACAACATTAGTTGCTAAAAGTAACGAATCAGATAGTAAATTTAATGTAGAACTGGGAACTGTTGTTGGGTTTGAAGAACATAAATTAACTATGGACCAAATGCCAAAGCACAGACCAACTTATGATGGATTTCCAGACGGAAATACGGATGGATGGTCTGAACCTAATACTCGTATAGTTTATAAAACTACACAAGCTAATCCATATCCATATATGACGAGAGGATTTCATGAATTAGGTGGCGATCAACCTCACAATAACGTTCAACCATCAAAAATTGTTAATAGATGGCACCGAATAGGCTAGAATTAGATAAAATCGAAATTATTGAAACAAGTAGCAATAAATGATGATATTTTATTAAAAGAAAGAAAAATAAAATTAAAAGATTTAGCTTCACAGAAGGATGTAGAAGCTTCAGGAATAACTCTCGTTTTGAGCGACCGTGTAAGTTTTTCTAATGGATTATATCAAATACCTTTTGATATAGTAGAAGAAGTGACAGGTTCAACATTTGAGTATGACGATAAAAATCATGCTGTAAGAGTCAAAGAAGATTGTTGTGCCCTGTTGAGCGGTGCAATGTTTATGGATGGTTCTACTGGAGAGGGTTATTGTTGGACATTTATTAGAGTAAATGGCAGTAATAAAACATCAAATCTAGAAAGAATTATCAATAGAGATTACACGCACAATTCTGTTCCAGCAGTTTTTGTAAGTTTAAAAAAGAATGATGTTATAACAATGCATACCGAATATAGTTCGTTAGTTGGAAATATTTCTGTGCGTAATGGAATCGTGACATTTATGTCAGTAGTAAAAATATGAAGGAGTAACATGAAAGAGATATTGAATTTATTTTTTGAAAATTCTAAAGAATTAGCAGCAATCATCACTATAGCTAGTGTACTTATTGAAATTACGCCTGTTAAATTCAATCCGATTTCATACATTTTAAAAAAATTGGGTGGAATGATGAATGCTGATTTAAATATTAGATTAAGTAAATTGGAAGAATACGTAACCGAAAATCACAAGAAAGAATTACGTATTCAAATATCAAATTTTGCATCTGATTTGCGACACAATGTTCCAAAGTCCGAATCACAATTTATAGCAATAATACAATTGTGTGATGAATATTTAGAGAATAAATGGAACTCCAAAGTTAAGTTAGATGCGGAATTTATTAAAGGTGAATATTTGAAAATAGGACAAAAGATAAAAAAAGAGGAGATAAAAATATGATTAAATTATTATTAGGATTAGTAGCTGTTATGGTTGCTAATTTTTTGTTGGGTACGAATTTAGCACAATTAAAGAAAGAGTTTGATAAAGAAAAGATGATAAGTGGATTATTAAAAATAGGAGGTATCGTTTTAGGCATTTTAGCAATGCTAGGATGTGCATATTGTACTGAAGATATTATAGTGGCTAATATTAATGGTTCAAACGTAAATTTACTAGATGGTATGAGAGTAATGATCATATCGGCTATAACATTGTACGGATTACAAGATTTAAAAAAACTAGCAACTATATTTCAGTTAAAAACGCAAATTGAAGAGAAAAGTGAAAAATCAACTATTTCAATACCCGAAGAAAATATTATCGAAGTTGAGGAGATGGAAGAAAATGAATAATGATAGAATGTTAGAAATTTGCAAAGATGTTGTTACTAATTATTTTAACGACAAAGTTGATAAAACGGACAATTTCAAATTGACAACAAATGATGTATATATTGTTTGGTTTAGTAAAACATTACAAAACTTTAAAGCATTGGTAAGCACGACTGTTAGCGACGGAATGTACTATGAAGTTACGTACAATGGTGACAAAAAACAATTATATTTAGATGCTTATAAAAAGCTAGAAAATAAATGTATTGAAATAGAGGTGTAAGTATGGAAAAAGCAATGTATCCATCAAAGATAATTCGCATTACTCAAAAGGATCACGTTGGAACTCATGCCGGTTGTTGGGCTGTTGACGAAGCTGGGATTGATGGTGGAATAGGAAATCTTCATGCACCATTTACTGGGAAAATTGTAAAAATATACCCAAATAGCGCAAATGAGATATGGCTTGAGAGTTTAGATAAAGTTGAATATCCAGATGGAACAATTGATTATATGACTATATTGATATGTCATGATAACGATATATCAGATTTATGGGTAGGAAAAATTATAAAACAGGGTGAAGTATTTTATCAAGAAGGTACTAAAGGAAACGCAACTGGAAATCATAATCATATGGAATGTGGAAAAGGCAAATTTACTGGTACTGGCTGGCATAAAGACTCTGCAGGTTATTGGAGCATTAATAATGGTAAGAAAATCGATGAGTGTCTATTTATAGATGACTCATACACTGTTAAAAATGCAGCAGGTTATAATTTTAAAAAGGTTGTTAGTCATTTTGGAACTCCGGTAGCAAGAAATGAAAAAGTAAATCAAATTAAAATAAATGAAGATGCTACTATTGTTAGAGCAAGAAAAATCCCCAATGGAGATGTTTTAGGATATATGAATCCTGGAATATACAATTCTTTAGAAGTTGTTAATAAAGATGGCTACGATTGGCATAGAGTAGAGGATAACTTATGGTTTGCACATTCAAACGCTTGGTCAGAAGTTTTGAGTAAAAAAGAGGAGCCTAAAGTTCCGACTATCGAAGAATTGCAAGATAAAATTATTTCGTTAGAAAAAGAAACAATAAAATTAAAAGATGAAAAGCAATTACTAATTAAAGAACTAGACATATTAAAATCAAATCAGCCTAAATTAATTTTCGAAAGTTCTAAACTTGATTATTATGCAATAAAATTGAATGAAAAAGATAAATTGTATATAGCAAAATAAAAGAAATCAAATAAAAAGTACTGTGAAATTGTAAAAAGTGCAATTTGCAGTACTTCTTTTTTTATGCAATAATACCTGCGAAAGCGAGGTGATTAGATGTATAGAGGGTGTATTTTAAATGAAAAACAGGTAGCAGAATATAACAAAACTTATAATACAAATTTAACTAGTATAATGATTGTACAATATAAGAATAAGTATTATGCTATTTTAGACTGTGATATAAAAAAGAAAATATATAAAAAAGAAGCCTTAAATTATTTTATTAATGAATGAAAATTACTAAAAAATGGGTAAATATTATTGAAAATGTGAAAAATAATGATATAGTTTAGTTGTTATTGAGCTTTGGTTACCCGTGTGGGTCAAAGCTTTTTTTGTTATAAAAAAAAGAAGCCTTATTTATCTTCCTTTTCTACTTTATATTTTAAATCATCAATTGCATTTCTTAAAAACTGTGCCTTTGTTAAGCCTTTTTCTTTTAGTAATTTATTTAGACATTCCATATCGTCTTTTTTTAAATTTACTTTAAAAATTGAATAGTGCTCTTTTTTATATTGTTGAATATATTGATTTTGATTAAATTTTTCTTTTTCCATTCTATCGTTCCTTTACAAAATATATATTTTTTGTTAAAATTAATATTGGAAGAGGACTTATGTCCTCGACCAGTTACCATGCTAGCATGATTATCGCAAATACCAAATATTCAACAGCGATAAATATTGCTAGCTTTTTGAATGCTTTAAATTCGATTAATTCATCTAATCCAAAGTATTCATAGAATGATTTTAACATTGTTTCCCTCCTTTCATGATATTAGTATAACACATTGTGTACCACAATGTCAATAGAAAAATAAAATAATTTTAAAATACGACAATAATAACGTGATATTTTATTAAAAATGATATTAAATAATGAATAATAAAATATAACAATTATATATAATATAAAGAAATAAAAAATTGTAAAAATCATTTTTTATATTCTCCTCAGCTCCACCATTTGAAATTAAATTCAAGTTTTTTGAATCAATATAAATCTACTTTCCGTTTTAGTTGAAGGTAGTTTTTTATTTGTAAATTATTATGATATTTTGAACTTTAAAAGTAATAAAAAAAGTAATATTATAATTATAGATTTAAATTAGTTAGGAGTGGTATTTTATGGTGTATCATTTGGTGAGTGCTAATGAAACTGATATGGTTTATTTAAAAGAGGCAAAGTTATATAATATTTTTAAATATGCTAGTGGTTTAGAGAAAGAAGAAGTTTTAAGAATTAAGAAATATATTGATGAGCATATACCACTGGAGATAAGTGGCTATAAAATGGTTATATGTGATGGTAAAAAAGTTGGTTGTTGTTTTGTTTGTGATAAGGATGATGGGGTTATACTTGATGAAATATTTATTGAAGAAGGTTATAGGAATAAGGGAATTGGATCAGATATAATAAAGAAAATATTAGAAAATAATGAGATAGTTTATTTATGGGTTTATAAGGAAAACTTCAAAGCAATTAGGTTATATAAAAAATTGGGATTTGGTATAATTGAAGAGACAAAAACAAGGTATTATATGAAATATATAAAACAATAGGTTTTGGAGAAATAAGTATGAGTAAAATAATGATATGTGGGTTAAATGGAAGTGGGAAAACTACTTTAGGTAAAAGTTTAGCAATGGTTCTTAATTATAGGCATTTGGATGTTGAAGATTACTATTTTCCTAATGAGGATAACTATAAATATAAGACAGCATTAACGAAGGAAAAGGTAACGAAAAAAATAGAGGAAGATTTTAATAAATATAATAATATAGTTTTTACAGCTTGTAAGGGTGATTATGGAAATATAAGTTCTAAATATGATGTTGTTATATATATTCATTTAGATAGAGAAACAAGATTGAAAAGAGTTAAACAAAGATCATATAACCAATTTGGGAGTAGAATTTTTAAAAATGGCGATTTATTTGAAAAAGAAAGTAAATTTTTTAATATGGTGTATAACAGAGATGAATTAGATATAATAAATTGGTTTAATAAGTTGGAGTGTTATAAGATTGAGATTGATGGTTCAAAGTCAATAGATGAAAATATAAAGATTATATTGATGCAATTGAAAGATTTTGATAGGAGATTATGAAAATTATGTTGGAAAAGAGAAGGATGTTTTAATGTTTATTTAATAAAACTGTTATAATATTGGTTAGAGGTGATAATTTTGCGGATATTAATTGTTGAGGATGAATTTAATTTAGCAGATATTATTGCTAGTCGTTTGAAAAAAGAGAAATATACAGTTGATATTTCTACGAATGGTGAGGATGGCTTATTTAATTCTTTGAGTGGTATTTATAATTTAATTATTTTAGATGTTATGTTGCCAATGGTAAATGGTTATGAAATATTAAAAAAAATACGAGAAGAAAAAATTGATGTAAAAGTAATTATGCTTACAGCTAAATCAGAATTAGAAGATAAATTGAGTGGTTTTAATTATGGAGCCGATGATTATCTTACGAAGCCTTTTCATATGGAGGAATTAGTGGCCAGAGTAAATGTTCAATTGCGGCGTGATGAGTCTAAAAAGATAGTTAATTATTTGGAAACAGGAAATTTGAGATTAAATTTGAAATCTTCTACTTTACTCTGTACAAAAACGAATGAATCAATTGAAATTTCTTGTAAAGAGTTCTTGCTGTTAGAATATTTGATGCAAAATAAAGATCTTATAATTTCAAAAGAGCAAATTTATGATAAGGTATGGGGAATAGATAATGAGTGTGAGTCAAATAATTTAGAAGCATATATATCTTTTGTGAGAAAAAAATTAAAAATAATTGGGTCTAATGTTTCAATAAAGGCAGTTAGAGGATTAGGCTATAAATTAGAGGTATGTGATGAATAAATTAAGAAAAAAGATTTTTTGGGTTTTGTTTATAATTCTATCACTTTTTTTTGTAAGTATTTTAATTATTTTTAATTCCCAGCATTATATTAGAGAAAAAAGAAATATTGAACAAAACTTAAGTAGAATGGATATTCGTTTTGAGAAAAAACCAATTACTGACGAAAAGGCCTTTGAACCGGGAAGTGTAAATGACAATAATGATATACCAAAAGAAGAAGATCAGAGAAGATTTATGGATGCAACAATTTATACAATTTTACTTGACGATAGTGGTATTAAGGAAATTATTAGTCATACTGAGGATGGTTTGATTACTTCAAATATTCAAGAAATAGTAACAGAGATAATTAATGATAATGAGATTGATACAACTTTTATAGGGTGTTTGTATATGTCTGATTATGCTTATAAATATGAAGTTAACCATTATATTACTTTAGTTGATATTAGTGATGTGAAAAAATTATTAATATCATCGCTTGAAATTTCAGTAATTTTATTGGTATTAGGTGAAATAATTATTATTTTAATTTCTAGAATGCTTTCTAATTGGATTATAAAACCGGTTGAAATAAGTTTTAATAAGCAGAAACAGTTTATTGCTGATGCTTCTCATGAATTGAAGACTCCATTGTCAGTAATAATGGCTTGTGCCGAAACATTAGAAAACAATCATGATGATAAGTGGTTGAAAAATATTAAGACAGAGTCAGAGAGGATGAATAAATTGATTACTAATTTGTTAGATTTAGCAAAGCTTGAACAAGATGTTAATCAGGAGTTGTATGAAGAGGTAAATTTATCAAAAGTAGTTGAAAAAACAATTCTTACATTTGAAAGTCTGGCTTATGAGAAAAAAATAAAATTAGAGTATAATGTTGATGAAAATGTCGTTTTTCGTTGTATAGAAGAAGATATTAGAAGGTTAATTATTATATTATTAGATAATGCTATTAAACATAGTCCTAAGAAAGGACAAATTATAGTTAATTTACGGAGTTCAAAAGATGAAATTATTTTAGAAGTTATGAATGATGGTTTGCCTATTCCAAAGGGAGAGGAAGAAAAAATATTTGAACGTTTTTATAGAGGCGATAAGTCTAGAAATAGAGATGATAATAGATATGGTTTAGGTTTAGCTATCGCTAAATGTATTGTACTAAATCATAATGGTAAGATAGCTGCCTTTTCCAATGATAAATATACAGTTTTTAAAACAATTTTAAAAAATAAGAACATTAAATAAGAAATTTAATGTTCTTTTAATATTTCTAAAATATAATTGGAATGAATTTGAAAGGAATGATGAAAATGTATATTTTGAAAAATGCCTTTATATCGATTACAAGAAATAAGGGTAGAAATTTGTTAATTGGAATTATTGTTGTGGTAATTGCTTGTGCTACCACGATCGCACTGGCTATAAGAGCTAGTGCTAAAAATTTAATAGAATCTTATGAAAATCAGTATGATGTTACTGCTACAATTGGCATTAATAGGGAATCTATGCGAGGGGAAATGAAATTTGATCAAGAAATGACAGATGAAGAAAGAAGTCAACAGAAGAGTAATATGGCAGATATTTTCTCAACTGCAAGTAGTATTTCGGTAAGTGATATTAATAATTACGGGGATAGTGATTACGTAAAAGATTTTTATTATACTTTGAGTGTTGGAGTGAATTCTGATTCGTTAGAAAAAGCTAGTACAAATATGGAAAATAGTTCTTTTACTGGGGGTCCTGATGAAAATAGAGGGGGAGGAAAAGAAAACTTTCAAAATTTGGATGCTAGTGATTTTACATTAATGGGGTATTCTTCTTTGACTTCTATGGAAGACTTTATTAGTGGTAAATATACAATTACAGAAGGTGAGTTATCAAGTGATTTAGAAAGTATGACTTGTGTTATTAATAGTGAATTGGCAACATTAAATGGTATTAATGTAGGTGATGAAATAACATTTGTAGATTCTAGTGATGATGATAATTCGGTTACACTAAAGGTTGTTGGTATTTTTGAAGAAGAAAGTGATGCTGAGGATGCAATGGGTATGTTTACAACATCAGCTAATACAATTATTACAAACACAAGTGTTGTTAGTACTTTAATTGAAAATAATGAAGATATGAAAAGTACTTTATCACCAACATTTATTTTGACTGATAAATCAGTAATTGAAGATTTTGAAGAAGAATTAGCTGAAAAAGGTTTAAGTGAATATTTGCAAGTATCAACCAATTTAGATCAAGTGGAAGGTGCTACAAGTACTATTTCAAATGTAACGACATTTGTAACTACTTTCTTAATTGTTACGTTAGTTATTGGTGGTATTGTATTGTTTGTAATAAATATGATTAATATACGTGAACGTAAATATGAAATAGGAGTTCTTAGAACTATAGGCATGAAGAAAAGCAAATTAACGTTACAATTTATTAGCGAACTTTTAATTGTCTCTTTTACAGCACTATTTATTGGGGCTGGAATAGGAGCCGTTGCAAGTGTTCCGGTATCTAATTATTTATTAAATGCGGAAATACAAAGTAGTAGTGCTCAAAAGGAAAATATTAATCAGAATTTTGGGGGGGAAAATGGAAATGGATGGCAACGGAATGGGACGTATAAATGGTGTTGCTGATATTCAAGCGTTTGATTCTATTGATGCAGTAGTAGATTTTAAGGTATTAATAGAACTTCTAGGTATTGGAACTGTATTAACACTTGTTAGTTCATGTGCATCGATGATTAGTATTCAAAAATTTTCACCACTTACAATTTTAAAGGAGAGAAGTTAATGAAAAGGACAAATGAAGAAAAAAAGACTTTGGTTTTAGAGCAAATTTGTTATCGTTATGCTGATGCTGCAGAAGATGATTATGTTTTAAAAGATATAAATTATGCATTTGAATTAGGTAAAGTTTATGCAATTAAGGGAAAAAGTGGTAGTGGTAAAACAACTCTATTATCGTTAATAAGTGGTTTAGAGACAAAATATGAGGGAAATATTTATTATAATGGTTTAGATTTAAAGAAATTTGATTTAGATACGTATAGAAATACTTATATTGGAATTGTTTTCCAAAG
The DNA here is from genome assembly GCA_900552495.1 of uncultured Mycoplasmatota bacterium. GTDB lineage: Bacteria > Bacillota_I > Bacilli_A > RF39 > UBA660 > JAEDES01. The sequence continues at coordinate 17,443 of URZY01000001.1, forward strand.
TTATAATCTTTTACCACATTTAACGGCAATTGAAAATATTGTACTTTCTATGGATATTAGTAAGGTAAAGGTAGATAATAAAAAAGAGCAAGCGATTAAGTTAATGCAAAGTGTTGGGTTAGATGAGAACTTTGCTAATCGCAGAGTTTTAAAATTATCCGGAGGTGAGCAGCAGAGGATTGCAATCGCAAGAAGTTTATCTTATAACCCTAATATAATTTTGGCTGATGAGCCAACAGGAAATTTAGATAAGGACACGGAAGATGAAATTTTAAAAATATTTAAAGAATTAGCTCATAAGGAGAATAAATGTGTTATTATCGTAACCCATTCAAAAAATGTTTGTGATAATGCTGATGAAGTGTATGAATTGAAAAAAAGGTAAGAAAGGATTTGATTAAATGAAAAGAAGTTTGAAAAATGTAGTAATGCTTGTATTCTTACTATTACTTGTTATTGGTAATGTGTGTTCAATTTTTTATATAAAGAATAATGTTAATAATACTTCTATGCAAGGCAATGGTATGTTAAATATGGATGCAAGCGGTGGTAACAATATGGGTGAGCCACCGGAAAAACCAGGTGATAATAATAGCTCACAACCTTCTGGTGATATAGAAGAAAATGATAGCAATCAGCAAATGGAAGAAGGAGAAAATAATAATAATCAACCACCAGAAATGCCTGGGAATGATAATATGCAGCAACCTAATGGAATGATGCAGCCAGGAAATGGTAATTCTAATTCTAATTCTAATTCTAATTTATTAGTATGGCATTATGTGGTGTTTGGGATTGAGAGTCTATTAATAGTTGCAATAGTAGTTTATTTAGTTGCATCAGGTTTTAATGCAAAAAAATTTAGAGAGGTTTTCAAAACTAAAGATAAAGCAACAATTTATATTTTGATGGTTATAGTTTTAACATTCTGTTTAACAGCAACTGATGTTGGAATTGCTAATTATTTAATTTCTAATAATACAAATAACATGACGAATGAAATGGGAACTAATAATGCGGTCTCTTATTTGGGAGCAAAAGAGATCTTAGAAGATACGACTTTGGAAGAGGGAACGTTTGAATCGACAAAGACCGATGAAAATGCCATATTAGTTAGTGGAGATATTGATGTTACTTTAGCTAATATAACAGTGAATAAAACTGGAGATTCAAATGGTGGAGATAATACTAGTTTTTATGGAATGAATTCTGGTATTTTGGCTAAAGATGGGGCAAATTTAATATTAAAAAATATTACTGTTAGTACAGCGGCAACCGGGGCAAATGGTGTTTTTAGTTATGGTGGTTCTGCTACGACAAATAATTCATCTAGTGATGGAACAACGGTAACAATTAGTGATTCTAAAATAACAACTACAGGTGATAATTCCGGGGGAATAATGACTACTGGTGGTGGAATAATGAAAGCTAGTAATTTAACCATTAAAACAGCTGGTATTTCATCTGCTGCAATTAGGACAGATCGTGGTGGCGGAGAAGTAACAGTTGATGGGGGCACCTATACAACAACAGGGCAGGGCTCACCTGCAATCTATTCGACTGCTAATGTGACAGTTAAAAATGCTACTTTAATATCTAAAGCATCAGAAGGAATTGTTATTGAAGGAAAAAATTCTGTTGAAATTGAAAATGTTGATTTGACAGATACAAATAATAAATTAAACGGACAATCAACTACTTATAAAAATATCTTTTTATATCAGTCAATGAGTGGGGATGCTGATGAGGGAGTTAGTACATTTACATCAAAAAATAGTAATATTACGACAAATAAGGGAGATAGCTTTTATATTACTAATACTTCTGCTCAAATAAAACTTGAAAATAATGTGATTAAAAATAATGATAGTACTGGAGTTTTTTTGAGAGCTCAAAAGGATTCTTGGGGAACATCGGGATCTAATGGAGGAAATGTTACATTGGTTTTAACTAATCAAGATATAGAAGGCAATATTGTAATTGATTCAATTTCAACTTTGGATATGAGTATGGAAGAGGGTTCATACTATGAAGGCATTATTAATGGAGATAATAGTGCTAAATCTATAAAATTAGTTTTAGATAAAAGTTCTAAGATAAAACTAATGGGAGATAGTTATGTTACATCATTAGACGATGAAGATACAGATTATGATAATATTGATTTTAATGGATATAAATTATATGTAAATGGTAAAGCTATTAATTAGTAATTAATAGCTTTTGTTCTAGTGAAGATTATTGACAAATAAAACTTTGTTAATAATTTTTTTTAGTAATATAATATATAATTTATACGTAAGATTAAAATATTTTAATAATTTTTGATGAGTATGAAAACAACTAGGTATTTGTTTTGTTTGATACAAATATAGTGTATAATTACATTGGCAAATGTTTGAAAGTTAAATGGTAAAGTTTTGAGGTGGTTTTAGTGAAATTATATGATGATATTTTGGATAATGTAGAATATTTGGCTCTAGTAAAAAAAATTGAAAATACTAAATTTATTACGGATGGTAAATGGGATTGGGAGCATGGTTTAGGCCATTTTGAAAGGGTTGCTAGATATGTTAAAGAGATTCTTTCACAATTGGGAGCAGATGATCGGACCATTGAACTTGGAATAGTGGGAGCTTATTTACATGATATAGGATTATCGAAGGGAGATAAGATAGATCATGCTTTGGAAAGCAGCAAATTGTTTAAAAACTTTATAGATATTAATAAATTCACTAGGGAGGAATTATTAGTTTTGGAACAGGCTATTAGGGATCATTCTAATGGTCAGGAAATTAAATCTTTAGTAGGACTTGCTTTGTTATTAGCTGATAAGTTGGATGTTACTTTTCATAGGACAGTTAATTCTAGTATTTAGGATAAGGTTAATAAAGAAATTCAAAAGATTAAAAAAGTTGCTATTGAAATAAATGGTACACAGTTGGTGGTAAAATATTTTGCAGAGAAGTCATTTGATCCGGTAATTATTAAAGAATGGAAAAAGATGGTTTTGATTCCTGAAAAAGTGGCGACGTATTTAAAAAAAGATTTTATATTTTTAATAAATGATGAGGGTGTTGACTATAGCGAGCTGCTTAATAAATAATTGAAATTTTTTTGAAAAGTTAGTGTATTTTTTAGTAAATATATGATATTCTTTATTGTAGGAGAGGAGTTTTGTATATGATTAGTAGGAAGAATATTGTAACTTGTATTCTTTTAAGTTTTATTACTTGTGGAATTTATGGTATTATTTGGTTTATTAGTTTAACAGATGATGTTAGAATTGCAAGTGGTGATGAGAGATTATCGGGAGGTAAGGCGTTTTTATTTACAATAATTACTTGTGGAATTTATAGTTTTTATTGGGCTTATTTGATGGGTAAAGCAATGATGCAAGCTCAGGCAAAATCTGGTTTACCTGTAAATGATAATTCAGTATTGTATTTGATATTACAAATTTTTGGATTAGGGATTGTAAATTATTGCTTGATTCAAAATGATTTGAATACAATTGCTAATAAAGGAGCAGCTGCTTAAAAAGGATGGTTTCATTCTTTTTTCTTTGGGAGATTAAAATAGTGAAAAAAAATCTTTTAATTTTTTTAGTTTTATTAATTGCTTTACTGGTTTATTTATTAATTGGATCTAGGTTTAATATTTTTATTCCATGTCCAATTCATGAGATTACTAATTTATATTGTCCTGGGTGTGGTGTTACGAGAATGTTACTAGCTATTATAAATGGTGATTTTTATCAAGCTTTTCGTTATAATCCGTTATTATTTTGCCTTATTCCTTTTCTAATATTTTATTATGGTAATGTTATATATTCTTATTATAGAAAAAAGGAAAATCTTTTTTTACGTTTTGAGCCACAACTATGGTATTTTTTAATATTTCTTTTTATTTTGTATGGAGTAGTTAGAAATTTACCGGCTTTTTCATATTTAATACCAACAACGATTTGAATGATATTAATTACAGTTAGGAGATGAATTATGATTAAATATGATTTAGAAGTGATATTATCAAAAAATAAAAAATTAATTGATCTATCAAAAACGTATATGATGAATATTTCTGATTATGAACATGGAGTTAGTCATGTTAATGACGTTTTGGATATTCTATATAAATTAATGGAGAATTTAGATGTAGAATTTAATCCGGAAGTTTGTGTGATAGCGGCTTATTGGCATGATGTTGGAAGAATAGAAAAGAGTGAAGGTCATGAGGCAGTTAGTGCAAAAATGCTATCTAATGCAATGCTAAAGTTAGGATATGATCAGGAAATGATTCAACAATGTGTAGAGGCGGTTTTATTTCATAAATGGGATATGAATCCTAGGACGGTGGAGGGAAAAATAGTAAAAGATGCAGATAAAATAGCTTGGTTAGGTATGCAAAGATGGCAAGATTGTATGCAAAATAATCAAAAATTAGATTCAATAGTTAGTTTGTTGCCAAAATTGAGAAATGAAATATTATCTTTCGATTATTCAAAACAATTGTATGATATGTATATTGTTAAACTTGTGCAACTACTATACTATGCCAAATAAAATTAAACCAATTGAATTAATGGCAAAGTTTGTGAACATATGGACAAACCAGGATGAATAAATATTATTGTTTTTTTCATTTAGATAATTAAAGAGACAACCTCCGAATATTAGACTGATTAACAAGAATATTAAAACGTAAATATTAAACATTTCTAAAAGCATTCCGATATGGTAAGAAGCAAAGGCAATTGAAGAGGAAAGATATGCATATCTTCGATTAGAATATCTTTTTAAGGTTATAAATCCATAACCCCTAAAAAAGAACTCTTCTAGGAATGAGTTTATTAGAGCGATGTATGTAGCAGCATAAATAAAATTAAATTTTGTAATTTGCATTCCTGTAGTTAAACTTTTGGTAACGTTTGAATAATCAATAATATTTTTTGTTATAAAGTATGTGAAAATGATAATTATATATATCAACAATCCTAAAAATAAAGCTTTTAAGAGACCATCTTTTTTAAATTTAAAAAGTTTTTTAAAATCTTCAAAATCTTTTTTATTTCTTAGAAAAAAGATTGTTGGTAGAGCAAAAAAGAAAATTACTTTGATAGGTATTTTTATAAAATAATTTGGTTTTATAATGGCATCTATTAAGCAGGTTAAGAGTGCAAAAATAAAAACTGATATGGTTATAAAGTGTTTTTTCTTATTCATATGATTACTTCCTTTTACTTTATTTAATTATAGCATTATTTGATTTTGTAAGGAATAATGTGATGGCAATTACTTGAAAAAAGGTTGATTTTGTGTTATTATATGAAGCAATTTATAGCTAAAGGGGAATTGGTTATGAAAAATGTTTTTATTGATAGAATGAATGAAAAAGATGTTGAAAGATTTACATCTGATTTTGGTCTTAGAGTTAGGCGAATGACTGATAAGGGGTTTAAGAAAGCTTGTAATGTTTTCACTGGAGCTAATATATTGAGAGATAATTCTGGTGTTGGTATGAGTGATGATGATTATTTTGCAAGTTTAAGTTTGGAAAGAATACCACTTAGTAATTATGATATTCAACCCGGTAAAAATAATATTATTTTGGAAAGATATCCGCAGTTACTAAATGATGAATCATATATTTTTGTGTGTAATCATACTTGTCCGGAAGATATTGAGACGGTTTTAAATGTGCTGGATCGAAATGCTTATTTGGTTTTGGGCTCAGTTGATACATTAAAATATAATCCAGAAGCTTATTTGTTGTGGTTAAATGGAATGATTCCGTTTGATATTATGGATAGTAAGCAAAGAGAAGATTTGATGAAAAAGATGGAGAGGGTAGTACAAACTAATAGTATTTTAATCTTTCCAGAAGGTTCTCATAATTATTCACCTAATAAATTAGTTAATAAATTGTTTGATGGTCCAGTTAACTTATCTCTTAGGACAGGAAAGAAGATTGTTCCAGTTACTCTTCTTCGTGATCAAGAAGAAAATGTTTCGTATATTGATGTTGGAAATCCAATTAATTTAGATGAATTTGGTATTGGTCGAGAAGATTATCAAGGCCCTGATGCGGAGAAAAAATATGTTAATGCTTTGACGGCCTGTTTAAGAGATAAAATGGCAACGGCGGTTTATCATATGTTGCCTAGACATTTTGATGAACTTGAAAGAGGATTATATTCTGATTTAGAAGAACGATTACGTCAAGAAAAAATTCGACATGCGTTTGAAATGTTAAAATGGGACAAGGATGTATTTGATGCAGAATATTTAGTTAAAAAATCTAAAGAGGATAGAGATTTTGAAGAGGTTGTCACAACTTTAAGTGGGTTGCAATATCCTGAAAGTGTTTTGAGAAATACAGGATTGAACAGTAGAGATTATATATTATTAGATGAAGATTTAAAAAGGAAAGATGTTGCGAGTGCAATGCGAGAGTATTGGAGAAGTTTAGGCAGTCCGGATTCTAAGAAGGCATATGTTAAAAAGAAATAATAGTTAGTATTATTTCTTTTTTTGTCTTTGAAAAAATTAAGAGATGCGTTAAAATGATAATAGGAGGAATGCTGCAATGATTGAATATGAAATACCATTTGTTTGTTTATTATTTACGACACTTGTATCAATAATGTTTTTCTCTAAGAAAAAGTTGGAGTTAAATGAGCATGATTATTATAAAAATATTTTAATATTTACATTACTTGTAAATTTATCTAATTTAGTTTCTCATTATTTAGCTAGTATTTATGCTGTTGATATAATCCCTGAGTGGTTTGCAGAATTGTTTGCTAATATGAATAAGTTGGGATCGATTTTTATTATTGTTATTACCACTAATTTATTATCTTATATTTTATATATTACATTTGAGCGATATAGGAAATTTTATTCTAAGGCAAAAATTATTAGTTTAGTTTTTTATTTAATAATAGGAATTAGTATTTTTCTATTAGAATTTGATGTTTATAAGATTGGTGGTGTAACTAGCGGTAGTGGTTCGGCTGTTACTTTGACTTTCTTTGTCGTATTTATAGATTTAATAGCTGCCTTTGTAATTTCTTTATTTAATATAAAAAAATTTGATAAACGTTATTATGCAATATATTTAATTATTCCTATTGTTTTGGTACTGGGAATATTTGTAATGTTTAAACCGGAATTTAATATTTATGATTTAATTTTAAGTTTATTATGCTATTTGATGTATTTTACTATTGAAAATCCTGATTTAAGATTAATTTCACAATTGGAATTTGCAAAAGATCAAGCTGAACGGGCAAATAGAGCTAAATCAGATTTTTTAAGTAGTATGTCACATGAAATAAGGACTCCCCTAAATGCTATTGTTGGTTTATCTGAAGATATTGCTTCTTATGAAAATGAAGTACCTTTGGAAGTAGTAGAAAATACTAAGGACATTTTAACTGCTTCGCAGACTTTATTAGAAATAATTGGCAATATTTTAGATATTAATAAAATAGAAGCTGGAAAATTGGAGATAGTAGAGTGTAAGTATAACTTTAAAGAGGAGATTATAAATTTAGTTAAAGTAGTGAAAACTCGTATTGGTGAAAAACCTATTGATTTTAAAATGTATTTGGCAGATGATATTCCGTATGAATTAATTGGTGATAAGTTAAAAGTTAAAGAAATTGTTAATAATTTATTATCTAATGCTTTTAAATATACGGAGAGTGGAGAGGTTAATTTAAATATTAAATGTATTAATGATTCCTTAAATAAAAAATCTACTATTATGATAACTTGTCAGGATACAGGTCGAGGAATTAAAGCAGAAAATATTAATCGTTTATTTACTAAGTTTGATCGATTAGATGTTGAAAGAAATACTACGACAGAGGGGACTGGATTGGGTCTTGCGATAACAAAGGCTTTAGTTGAAATGATGGGTGGTAAGATAAATGTTCAATCACAGTATGGCAGGGGAACAATTTTTGTAGTGCAACTACCGCAAAAAATCAGTAGATTGTCAGGTCCAGAATTTGAGATGAAAGCAGAATATAGTAAAACAAATCACAATATTTCATATGGACATAAGAAAATATTGATTGTGGATGATAATAGTTTAAATATAAAGGTTGCTAAAAAGGCATTAAAAGATTTTGCTTTTGAATTAGATGAATGCTATGATGGAATCCAGTGTTTAGAAAAAGTTAAAGAGCAAAGCTATGATTTGATATTGATGGATATTATGATGCCTAATATGAGTGGTGAAACAACTTTGAAAAAATTATTGGATAATCCACAGTTTAAAATACCAGTTATTGCGCTTACTGCTGATGCGATAGTGGGAGCTAAAGAAAAATATGTAGAATTAGGATTTTTTGATTATATAGCTAAACCATTTAATAAAACTCAAATAAAAGAAAAACTTGATCTAGTATTTAGAGATGATAGTAATAATGAGTCTGAAGAAGAGATAGAATATTTATAATGATAGTTAAAAAGACTACTTAATAGAAGTGGTCTTTTCTTTATATGGTAAGTTATTACAAATATAGATATAATTTTTGTTTGTTATTTCATGTTGATTATTTATGGTCCATACGAGAATTTTCTTATTATGGATTTTTTTCATAAATTTTTGATTATTTAGAAGTTCTTTGTTAATTGCTAAGAAGTCCGAATTAGTTAATTCGATAGTAAATTTATTTGTAAGTAGTATATTATAAATAGCATGTTTATAATTATTTGTTATTAGGTATCCTGTTTCAATTTCTGGATAATGGACTTTTAAGTATTTTACTATTAGTGGATTAAATGATTTTAATATATAGTTATTATAATTGCGAAGTTCTGATAATAGGATGTCACAAGTTTCTTTAATTCTTTTTGTGTTTTTTATTTCAATGTCTAATAATACTTTGGAATTAATTAAGTTTAATACTTCCTTTAGAGTTGGTATTTTTTCGGTGGTATTTAGAAGTGATATTTTTTTTAAGTCATCGTAGGTTGCTTGCTGGAGAATAAGGTCTTTGTTTGTTAGACGTTTTAAATTATAGTCATGAAAAACAACTAAAGTGTTATCTTTAGTTAATTGAACATCTAATTCTATTGGATAATTAAGTTTTAGTGCTTGTTTAAAGGCTGCTAAAGAATTTTCAGGAATTTCTTTATTGTTATGTATGCCTCTATGAGCAACAATGTTTCTATTTAACTTCATATGACACCTCTTCTTTTATTTTATCATAAGTTAACTATTTTAAGATATGTTTGTAATAAGAAGAGGTTAATGATATTGTATCTTTTATTTTAATATGACAATCTAAATAAAGTCAAGTAGTGATTTTAGATAATATTTTAAAAATTATTGCACAGCAAAAACACCTACGATAGTAGATTTTTTAAAAAATATATGTTATATTATTTTTGCACATATAGGGAATTATTTTTACACATTGCAAAAATAATTCTTAATAATTTGGTGGAACAAGCTGTGATACATTCTTTAAAATGTTTATTCTCAGCTTGTTTTTTTCTGTAATAAAGAAGAATTTCGCTATCAACATTATGAAGAACTGAAGCTCTAATAATACTGCAACATGTGATAAATAAGATTTTTCTAGCATTTCTATTTCCTCGCTTAGAAATTGGTCCATGATAATTAATTGATTTTCCTGATTGAACTATTGTTGGATCAAGTCCGCAAAAGGCATTTAATTGTTTAATATTTTCAAATCTATTAATATCTCCAAGTTCAGCAATGATCTGAGCAGCAGAAGTTTCGCCAATACCATAAATTGAATTAATGATATCAAAATAAGGTGTTTGTTTAGCAAGTTTAATAATATCTTGCTTTACTTCAGTTAATTTAAAGTCGCTATATGAAATAATTTCTACAATATTAATTAGATTATTAACTTCATAAGAATTTTTATCAATACCTGGATAAGAATTGTTAGCAAGTTCCTTTATCTTTTTTGCCTTAGTTAAACATCTATTATATGAACATCCATTTTTACAACTTTTATATAAATTATTGGCTAATGCATCAATACGTTTTTCTTTAATGATATCGGCATGAGGAAATTCTTTAATAAAATTAAGCGAAGTTCTTCCGAAAATATCATTAGCTGTAAAACACTTTATATATTCAGGAAATGAATTAGCAATTATTTGCTTAAATATATTTTTTGATCTAACTAATGATTCAGTTAAATGTTTTTCTTGCCTTGATAATTCGAGCATACTTGAATAAATATCATTCATATTTTTAGTATGGATTTTAACAGTATTTTTAAAAAATAAATCAGCTAAATTATAACAATCTTCAATATCTGTTTTAGTTTTTCTTAAATTCCTAGTATTATTTTTCCCTAATATTGGATTTATTACTTGCACATTATAATTGTTTTTAGTAAAGAATCTTTGAATAGGTAAATGATAAGTAGAAGTTGATTCCATAAAGATAGTTAAATCGTCGATTTTAAATGTATCAATTTTATTCTTTAATGAATTAAAATCACTTAAACAATGTTTTACTTCATAAGGTTCAATTAAAATTTCGCCATGTTCAGTAATTAATAATACTATGCTTTTTCCATTAGCTACATCAACACTTAGTACACTTTTCATATTTCTCCCTTTCTAATTTTAAGTTCTCTTTGCTTTCCTATTATTTCATCACGCACATATAAGTTATTATCTTCACAATCTAAAACTAAATTAATAAAAAAAATAAGAGAATAGTCTGTCATAAGAATGGATTCATAGACCCTTGATATAATCTGACTTGACTCTTAAAATAAAATTACCTAAATATAGGTAAAAAATATTATATAGTAAATCGAATTTAAAATCTCATCAATTTACTAAGTTCATTATACGTGATATAATATAGCAACTAGATGAGGTGATAAATGATGAAAAATTAGTTGACATGGAAGTACTTCAAACAGTTTATGGAGGAGTATTTGACTTAGATGAAGGATATACAGGTAAGGTATTAGTAGATGATGAAGGATATTTTGAAGGTGTAGTTAGAACCCATAAAACCTTAATGGATGATAGTTTTGTTTTTGGTTATATGTATGATAATGGGGATGTCGACTTTATGAAACTTGCACCAGCAGATGGTACTTTAGCAAGGCATGTTCAGGGATCTAATGTAAATGGTTGCTTTTGTGGAAAAAGTTTTGTAAGACAGACTGATGCGGAAATGGAAGATTGTGGAGTTTTAGTTTTTACAACGGATGGAGAAAAAATTAGAAATATTTATGATAGTGAAATTTCTAGTTTAGAAACGCAGATTACTAGTCTAAAAAATAACTTGGGATATGTTGGTCGAGGTATATATGAATCTACATTAATGCAGAAAAAAGGAAAAATAAATGTAAAATAATAGTGTTTTACATTTTTTTGTGGTAAAATATCTTATATGCCGATTTAGCTCAGTTGGTAGAGCAACTCCCTCGTAACGAGTAGGTCGAAGGTTCGAGTCCTTTAATCGGCACCATTTTAATATAAAACATATTTTGGATAGAAAAAGCACGCTTACAATTTTATTAAAGTGCGTGCTTTTATGCTGTTTTAAGCTAAAACGATGTAATTGTTAGCACTATTTATTGGTAGAATATTAATACTTGACAAATAAATTGGTGAATTATATATTGAAGTTATGAAATACTTTGTATTGGTGAGGGTAAGAAAATGAAAGAGCAAATAAATAAAATTATGTCAATTATGGAAACAATTGAATATGGTTTTAAAGATGGTAATGGTAACAATATTTATGAACTTGATGGAAAATTTTGGAATGACATGAATAGCTTTTATTATTTGCTTTTGCCAGAGGAATTATTGGAAAAAAAGTGTGGTGTTTGTTGGGATCAGGTTGAACTAGAAAGAAAATTGTTTAATGATTCTGGAATTCCTTGTAAAACCTATTTTATATATGGCAATGATAGAAATAGGTTACCTTCACATACTTTTTTAGTTTATGAAGATGGAAATAGTCTTTTTTGGTTTGAGCATGCTTGGGAAAAATATAGAGGAATTTATGAATATGATTCTCTTGAGAAATTATTTAGAGATGTTAAAACAAAGTTTATTTCTTTTAATGAGGGAATTACTTCTAATGAGGTTTATTTGTTTGAATATAATATTCCACCTGTACATATTAAGTGTGATGATTTTTATAAATTTATTGAAACGCAAAAGGAAATATTTATTGATTAGGAGTAGTAATTATGAATTTATTTAATTTTTTTAAGAAAAAAAAAGAAAATGGTAAACATGATGTAGTAAATGCTTGGATTAATGAAGGTAAAAAACTTATTTATCCTGAAAAATATGAGGCTTGGGAAAATTTTGTTTATAGAGCGTGTGATGGAAAATATTTTGGCTTAGAAGTTGAAGGAGTATTAACTATATTAAGGGAACTTGAGACTGATAAAACAATTGAAGAGGTTGTTGCGTGTATCTCTAAAGATACTATTGCAAAGGATTATATGCGAAATGATTTGAAAAATCGTGTTTTTGAATTTTCCAAAAGAGGAGCTGAATTTTTAGAATATATTTTGGGTGATGATATTAATGATTTACTTTTAGATAAAATAGCAAAGATAAAGAGTGAAAATGAAAAATTAAGGAAAAAATACGAGAAAAAGTAGGAATTAAAAAAATCTCTTGTAAGTTGTGTTTTATGTCTTGAAACATCATTTTTGATAATATTATGATGTTTTTTCTTTGCTTTTATAATCACTTTTAATGAATTTTAATAAGATATTATTAGCTAATTTTGTATTAGGAAAAAATTGGTTATTATTATTTTTATATTATAATTAATACTAGTTGTAAATGGTTAATTTTGACAGAAAGATGCATATGTGCTACAATAGTACTCGTTCGCGACATTTTGCGGAAGGGAGAAATTTATGAAAACAAGTGATTGTCCCCGATGGGGAAAGAAGTGTTTTGTAGTAATTCTTCTTATTATTAGTATAATTGGAATTTATGCTTTAAGATGTAATATCATTTATAAGAGTATTGATGTAAAAGTGACAAAGAATGCAAAAATTGAATATGGTTCAGCTAATTATAAAGTTGAAGATTTATTAGATAAAGTTTCTGGTGACAAGGTTGATGTTATTAAAGATATTAATCCGAATGTTGTTGGAAAGCAGGAAGTTATTTTAGAAGTAACAAAAAGTAATATTACAAAAGAAATACCAATTAAGGTAGAGGTAGTCGATAGTGAAGCACCTAATATTAGTGTAAAAGAAGAGACTGTTTATGTTAATAGTGGTTCTTCATATGATTTAAGAGAGAATATTTCTAGTGTTGTAGATGTAGTTGATGGAGAATTAGAATTTATTGAAAATGATAAGGTAGATGATAATTCTAGGAACTATTACACTATTTCCTCATTTGATTCTAATACTTGTGGGGAAAAGGAAGTAGAGATTAAAGCTGTTGATAAATATGGTAATGTTTCTACGAAAATTGTTACTGTAAAGGTTACCAGTCATGGTAAGGAAAATACTCTTTCAGGAATAGCATATTCATTAATTGGCAGTCCTTATGTTTCTGGTGGTAATTCACCATCTGGTTTTGATTGTAGTGGATTTGTTCAATATGTTTATGCTCGAGCTGGTCTTAAAGTAAGTAGAAGCTCTTCGACACAACTTTATGATGGATACGAAGTATCTTATAGTAATATTAAAGTTGGGGACATAATAGTTTGGGGATATGGTTCGAATGCTGTTACACACACGGCAATTTATGTAGGTAATGGATTAATGATCCATGCTGCTACTCCTAGTGAAGGAGTAATTGTAAGTAAAGTTGCTGGTTGGGGAACATATAGCGGTGTTCATATTGTATCTGTTAGACGTTTAAGATAAAATATGTATAATTTTCCTCTTAGCAGTAAATGCTAGTTATAGGAGGAGATATTATGGAAACACTACAAAAGGTGTTATTAGTTATTACTATAATTGGAGCGGTAAACTGGGGATTAATCGGTTTATTAGATTTTGATTTAGTAGCTATGATATTTGGTTCAGGTACTTTATTTTCAAGAATTATTTATACTTTAGTGGGTATTTGTGGTCTTGTTAATATTGGTATCTTGTTTAACCATATTGAGGCAAAATAACTTGGAAAAGACTTCGGTCTTTTTTTTTTAATTTTCTTTTGTTTTTTTGCCTAGTAGGTTGATAAATTAGTTTTAAAATGTTATTATATATATTGATAATATAGGTGGCAAAGTGGCTACTATTATTAAATAGAGTTGGGTATACAAAATAGTTGTACTTAGAAGGAGAGGATGATGCGATGTCGATAACTATTACGGATATACTAACTATTATTAGGAAATTGTGTGATATATTCTTAGTATGGTTTGTATTCTATTACATTTTAAAGAATATTAAAAATAACGTTAAGCTTTCCATGTTATTTAAGGGAGTAGCTTTTATCATAATTTTAAAAGTTATTAGTGATTGGTGTGGATTTGTAACAATTGGTGTTTTATTAGATTATATTATTCAGTGGGGACCAATTGCTTTAATTGTAATATTTCAGCCGGAAATTAGAAATGTGCTTGAACAGCTTGGTCGTACACAGTTGCTAGGAAGACATAAGGTTTTGACTGTTGATGAGCGAGAGAGAATGGTTTATGAAATGATTAATGCTATCGATTATTTAAGAAAAGAAAGAATTGGTGCATTAATGGTAATTGAACGTGATATTAGTCTTGGAAATTATATTGATAAGGCGAAAAAATTATATGCGGATTTGACTAGTGATTTATTAATTGCTATTTTCTATGAAGGTAATCCATTACACGATGGTGGAGTTATTATTCAAGGAGATAGAATTACTTGTGCTGGAGCGGTGTTTCCAACAAGTAGTAGTCCAAAATTAAATAAGAGATTAGGTACTCGTCATAGGGCGGCATTGGGACTAGCAGAAGAAACTGATGCAATTTGTATTGTTGTTTCTGAAGAAACTGGAAGAGTATCAATTGCAGTAAAAGGAGAAATGCTATATAATCTAACACTTGATGATGTTAGAATGATGTTAATAGATGAGTTAAAGCCTAAACAAGATGTAGAATTTGATGAAGAAGAGATTGAAGAGGATGAGATATATGAAGAAGATAATTAAACAAATAGGAAAGTTTTTTCATCATATCGGATTATTCTTCGATAAGTGGTTGATAACTCCTATTACAAAATTAATATTAGTGATAATGAATTATTTTAAGGATAATTCTAAAAATTTTGATAAATTTGCTGGAAAAAAGTCAACTTTATTAGTAATTAGTTTGATTTTGGCAGCAGCAACATTTGTGATTGTAGATCAAGAATCTAATGTAATGATAGATCAATATGCAGAGGTTTTATATAATCAACAAGTAACAGCTGTTTATAATGAAGAATTATATGTTGTTGAGGGGTTACCTAAGACAGTTGATATTACATTGGTTGGTCAGAGAAGACATATTTTCTTAGCAAAGCAGTCTCCATCTAAGGGAGTATCTGTTGATTTAACAGGATTAAAACCTGGAAATCATAAAGTAACATTGAAATATACGCAGCGATTAAAGTCGCTTGATTATAGACTTGATCCTTCAACTGTAACGGTTACAATTTATGAGAAAGTTAGTGATACTCGTAGTTTAACTTATGATGTATTACATAAAGATAGTTTGGATAAGAAGTTATACATTAGTGATGTTGAGTTAGATAGAACTGATGTAATTATTAAGGGAGCGGAATATAAATTAGAGCAAGTTGCTTCTGTTAAGGCCTTGGTAGATGTTAATGAAATTCCTAATCCAAAAGCGGGGGAGATAGAACTTAAAGATGTTCCATTAGTTGCTTATGATACTGACGGTAGAATTTTGAGTGATGTAGAAATTGTTCCAAAGACGGTTAAAGCTAAGATTACAATAACATCTCCAAGTAAAGAAGTACCAATTAAGGTTGTTCCAGATGGTGATTTGGCATTTGGTAAATCTATTAAGTCAATGGAATTAAGTACATCAACTGTTACGGTATACGGTGAGCAGGATGCCATTGATAAGATTGAACAATTAGAAGTTACTATTGATACAGAAGGTTTAGATGAGAACAAAGAATATCATGTTACGTTGAAGAAACCTAAAGGTATTACGGAACTTAGTACAAAGACACTGACAATTAAGGTAGTGCTTGATAATTCAATTAGTAAAGAATTTGAGAATTTATCAATTCAATTTAGAAACTTAGGAGCAAATTATAAAGTTCAAGCCTTAACAGATGATGATAGGCAAGTCACGGTAGTTGTTTCTGGTAGCGAAGATGTTGTTAATAAGGTTGAAGCTTCATCAATTAAGCCATATATTGATTTAAAAGATTATGGTGTTGGTGAGCACGAAGTAACCGTTAAAGTTACTGGAGATGACTTGAAATTGAGTTATGAATCTAAGACAAAGAAAGTCAAAATTAGAATTACAGAGAAATAGTTGTAAGACTATTTCTTTTTTTGTAATAAATGGGTTATTCACAAATATAATTAAGTAGGAATATTTGTGGGGTGAATTATGAAAAGAATATTACTAGTTTTAATGATAAGTTTATTATTTATGACTGGTTGTGGAAAACTAAGTGAAAGTGATATTGTAAAAGAAGTAAAAGCCAATATAAAGAAAAGCTATTTATTATCTGGTGATTTGGCTATTCTAAATAATGATGAAGTTTATAATTATGATGTAGAAGTAAGCTATAAAAAAGATAGATATTATAAGGTAGTATTAACTAATACAAGTAACAATTATACTCAGATTATTTTAAAAAATGATGATGGAGTGTATATATTGACCCCAGCTCTAAACAAAAGTTTTAAATTTCAAAGTGATTGGCCATATAATAATTCACAAGTGTATTTATTAGAGGCTTTAATTAATGATATTGAAAGTGATAATCAAAAGAAATTTAAGGAAACAGATGCTGGTTATGTTTTTGAAACAAAGGTTAATTATCCAAATAATAGTAGTTTAAAGAATCAGAAGATTGTATTTAATAGAGATTTGAAAGTTAAAGAAGTAAAGGTTTATGATAATAATAAGACAATTAAGATGGAGTTAAATGTTGACGATGTTGATTATTCTCCAACATTTAAGAAAAACTATTTTGATGTGGATACTGTTATGCGTACCTTTAATGTTGATGAAGTTATGGAAAGTTCTAATTTGGATGATTCAATATTTCCGTTATTTTTACCTAGTGGTACAAAGCTGACTAACAGTGAAAAGATTGTTATGGATAATGGGGAAAGAATAATTATGACTTTTGATGGTGATAAGCCATTCTTATTAGTAGAAGAGACGGCTAATGTTATGGATGAGTTTACTATTATTCCTACTTATGGTGAGCCTTATATGTTGATGGATACACTTGGAGTTATGACAGATAATTCATTGACTTGGACAAGTGGAGGTATTGATTATTATTTAGTTAGTGAGGTTATGAAAACTGATGAATTAGTTGAAATTGCACAATCTATAAGTAATGTACCGACACTTAAATAGTCTTTACGATAATAAATTATTTATGGTATAATTGTTTTGTGGTGATATAGATGGCAAAAAAGAAAAATATTAAAAATAATTATACTAGAAAAGATGCAATACGAAAAATAGAAGAAACAAAAATGAGTACAACAAATGAAATTTATAAATTTTTAAAAATTGTTTTTGGAGTAATGGTTTTTTTAGCAGTCTTTTATTTAATTACTGTTTTTGTGGTAGGTAGAGATACCACAGAAGAAAAGAAAGATGTAACTATTCAATATGAAGAGATACTTGCTGGTTCAAGTTTTACAATGCGTGATGATGAATATGTTGTTGTTTATTATGACTTTAGTGATTCCGAGATGTCTAGTTTATATTCAGCTTTAACTGATTATAGTACTAATGGTAGTAAACGACTTTATACAGTAGATATGAGTAATGGTTTTAATAAAGTTTATGTTAGTGAAAAATCTAATAGTAATCCAACTAAAGCAAGTGAATTAGCTATTGCCGATGTGACTTTAATTTATTTTAAGGATGGTAAAGTCTCTAGATATGTTGAAGGTAGCGACGAGGTAATTAGTTATTTAAAGTAAAAAGACAGTAAAATGTCTTTTTTTGGTTAGATTTTATTCTAATTAGGTGTTTAGTATGATATTATTGATAGTAGGGAGAGAGGAGACTTTGTATGAGAAAAAGTAAGAAGAAAAGTAAAAAAAGAAATTTTTTTACTGAGATTAAAGCAATTTTTTTGAAGAAAGAATCTAAGTCTCGCAAAAAGGTTAAAGACAAAAAAGAAATAGAAATTGATGATGATAAGATTAGTGAAATTGTGGTCGAAAGAAACGATGGTTTTAATTTAGTTGAAGTCTTATTCATTGTTTTAGTAACTGTTTTATTTGGTATTGCTGCTGGATATGCATTAAGTTTTACTAGGCCAGCAGGAATTGAAGTTTCTGAAGAAGTACAAGAAATTATTGCGACGTATGAAAGTATTGTGGAAAATTATTATGGTGAAGTTAATGAAGATGAGTTATTAGAAGCGGCAATAGCGGGAATGGTTGGTACTTTGGATGATCCTTATTCGACATTTATGTCTGGAACCGATGCGGATACTTTTAATGAAACTGTTGATGGATCATTTGTGGGTATTGGAGTAACTGTTTTATTAGAAAATGACAAATGTAAAATCATTGATATTTTAGATGACTCTCCAGCTGAGAAAGCTAAACTTAAAGTTAACGATTATTTGATTAAGGTTGGTGGAGAAACAATTGAGGGGCTTACTCTAAACGAGATTTCTATGAAGATAAAAGGAGAACGCGGTTCAAAAGTTGATTTAACAATTTTAAGAGATAATAAAGAAATAGAGGTTTCTGTTAAGCGGGATGTTGTCGAGGTTTTATCAGTTAGTAGTCGAGTAATTGCAGATGATATTGGATTAATTAAGATTGATACTTTTGCGGCTAATACGGCAGAACAGTTTGAGAAGCAATTAAAAGAATTAGAAAAGAAAAAAATCAAGTCGTTGGTTATTGATGTTAGAGGAAATCCTGGAGGGAGACTTGGTGAAGTTAGTGACATAATGGATTTATTTTTGGATAAGAAAAAAGTAATTTATCAGATTGAATCTAAATCAAACAAGGATAAGATATATACTAAAGATTCTACTAAAAGAAGTTATCCCGTAGTTGTACTTGTTGATTACAGTAGTGCTTCTGCATCAGAAATTTTGGCAGCGAGTTTTCAAGATAATTATAAAAAAGCTACTTTAGTTGGGACTGTAACTTATGGTAAAGGAACTATTCAAAAGGCTGTCAGTTTATCGAGTGGGGCAACGGTTAAATATACAACACAAAAATGGTTAACACCTAAAGGGGTATGGATTAATGAAGTGGGATTAACACCAGATGTATTATTAGAAATAGGGGATGCCTATTGTAATGACCCTAGTGATGAAAATGACTTACAGTTGCAGAAGGCTATAGAAATACTAAATAAAAAGAACTAATTATTTTACTGATTAGTTCTTTTTATATGTGCGTTTATAATTAATTGATAGCCATCGTGTTTAGGACTACAGGTTGTGAGGACTAATTGATTAGTAGTTTCTTTAGGAATAGAAATCGTCCCTGTTTTTTTAGTTTCCCAAATACTTTTTATAATATAAATATATTCTTTATTATTATAGGTTAATTTGATAAAATCGTTTATTGATAATTGATCTAGATTTTTAAAAAATGCGATTTTTCCAGTACCAGAATGAGCCGCAAGAAAAATAGTGGTATTCTTCTTAGTGGGTTCTTGTGATGGCTGGAGAATAGTGACGTGTTTTTCGATATTATTGTTTTTTGATGTAATAGGATAAAGGGCTTCGTATAAATCAATTTTATCAATTTTTAAATATCCAATTGGCTGTTCAGCGGTCTTAATAGTGTAATTGATAATTGGATGTGTTATTTTTTCTTGGAGAGTTATTTTTAGTAAGTTACTTTCCGGTTGTGTAAATTTTTTAAATATTAAAAGACATATAAGTAGATAGAAAAATAATAAAATTAGTTTTTTCCACATAATATATTTTTAATAATAATTATTAGTCTTTCTATAAATGATATTGTTTTTGTATTTGGGACATCTATTTTATAGTCTTTTAGTGTAAATATTATTTCTTTAGTGGTGGTAATTTCAAATTCAATTGGTTCTATTTTTTGGTAACCTTCTGTTGTTGTTAGCTGGACTAACTTATATTTTCCGTATGGAAGATCTATTTCGGCAAAGCCTTCTTCGTTGGTTGTAATAGTTTTAATTAGTTTATTATTGTGATATATGTTAAAACTAATATTTGCTTCGGGATGAAAGTTATTATCAGTGCCATATTCTTTGTGAATAATTAGTTTACCTTTAATTACTTGATTAGATACAGTATATTTTAAAATATGACTGTTTTCACGCATGGTAAAATGGTATTTTTGATTATTTAATTGGTATCCGGATCCAGCTTTTATTTCTTTAAAATAATAGGCACCAATGGGCAAGTTTTTAATAATTGTAGTAGTATTATCTAGGGTAAATTCTTGAACAAAAGTATTATCATTTTTGTAGATTGCAAATATTGCACCGGTTAGTGATGCATCACCTTGAGGAACTTCTTTCTTTGTTTCCGAATCGACTTTGGTTATTTTTAGTTCTGTATTAATTACTTTAACATTAAATTTCTCTTCTAATTTGGTTGGATCACCGACATCCATAACGTCTTGAGAATTTTTGTTAGTATAAAATAAAGGATGCCTATTGTATAGATTATGTTCTTTTTCTAGGGTTATAGTATGTGTTCCAACTTTTAGGTTATTGATAGTAATAGTATTATTTTTAATTGTTATATTATCTTTTGATGTATAGTTTGTAAGAACTTGATTTGTATCTGTTAGAGTAAGAGTCTCACCTTCAACAATAGTAAATGTTTTATTATTTAAACTTGTGGATTTTTTATAATTTCTGACTAGATTTCTAATTTCTTCTAGTTCTGTGGTATAGAGGTGATTAGTATAGGGATTTTTACTGGTAGTCATGTGATATTTCATTGATGGATCTGCTATTTCCCAAATAAGTGTTTGGGTTATTGGATACCATTTGGGATCAGTGTGATTGGCATAACCATAGCCAAAATGTGATATTAGAGTCATATCTAGAATTTGATCTGATGTAAGATGCGGTAGTGTGCTATTTTCTTCATAGATAAAACCATCTTGAAAATAAACTGTCGGTTCAATACAATAGGCTATTTCATTGGTATTAACTTTTCTGATGAATCGAGCTTGACCGTAATAATTGGAATTATTTTGAGTAGTTTTATGGATGAAAATATTATTTATGTATTCTCCTTGGTAAAACTCTTGAGTTTTTGCAGTTACATTTTTTAGTGATAGTAATGATATTACTATTAAGCTTATTAAGAAAATTATTTTTTTCATTTTTGCCTCCTTTGTTTCTTAATGTTTTAAATAATAGCAAGTAATTTTTTATTAAGCAAATGAATAATTTGTATTATTTAGGGGTCATAGGTTAAGCAAAAATTTATTTTTTCTAGGAGAAATTGACGTTTTCTTTAAAAAAATGATATCAAAAAACAAGTTTAATACTTTTATGATATAATTATTTTGTGAGGTGATTTGATGACGGATATTGAAATCGCAAGAAGTATAAAGAAAAAAGATATTAGGGAAATTGGGAAAATGCTTTCATTAAAGGAAGATGATTTGATTTTATATGGTGACGATAAAGCAAAAATTAAGCGTGTTACAGATAGCCGTGATGGAAAACTTATTTTAGTTACAGCTATTAGTCCAACACCATTCGGTGAGGGAAAAACAACAGTTTCTATTGGTCTTACTGATGCACTTAGAAAACTTGGGGAAAAAGCTGTAGCTGTACTTAGAGAACCTTCAATGGGACCAGTGTTTGGAATGAAAGGCGGAGCTACAGGTGGGGGATATAGTCAAGTTGTGCCGATGGAAGATATAAATTTGCATTTTACTGGAGATTTTCATGCGATAACAGCTGCTAATAATTTGTTATGTGCGGCAATTGATAACCATATTTATTTTGGAAACAGGTTAGATATTTATGAGGTTAATTTTGGTAGATGTTTAGATGTTAATGATCGAGCTTTAAGGTCAGTTGAACTTTCTAGTCGAGGTGAGAGTTTTAATATAACGGCGGCAAGTGAAATTATGGCTTTATTTTGTTTAGCTACTTCTTTAGATGATTTAAAGAGACGAATTGGTAATATTGTAATTGGTTATAATAGTAACCATGAGGAAATTTATGCTAAGCAATTAGGAATTGAAGGAGCAATGGTAGCAATATTGAAAGACGCATTCTTGCCTAATTTAGTTCAGACATTGGAAGGGAATCCAGTTATTATACATGGTGGGCCATTTGCTAATATTGCTCATGGCTGTAATAGTGTGGTAGCAACTCGGTATGGTTTGAAGTTGGGCGATTATGTTATTACTGAAGCTGGTTTTGGTGCTGATTTGGGAGCAGAGAAGTTTTTTGATATAAAATGTCGTCAGGCTAATTTGTGCCCTGATGCAGTTGTGGTAGTGGCAACTATTAAGGCTTTAAAATATCATGGAGGGGTTGCCAAAGAGGAAATCTATTTAGAAAATATGGAGGCTTTAACAAAAGGACTTGCTAATTTAAAGCGACATGTGGAAAATATGAAGAAGTATGTTAATAATGTTGTGGTTTGTTTAAATAGATATGATACGGACTTAGATTCAGAAATAGAAGTTGTAAAAAAGTATTGTGCTGAATTAGAAGTATTTTTCTCAGAGAGTAAGGCTTATTCTTTAGGTGGTGAAGGAGCTATTGACGTGGCTGAGAAAGTTATTGCTGCCTGTGCTGGTGATAATAGATTTCAGTTATTGTATTCGAATAATTTATCTTTAATTGAAAAAATTAAAACAGTTGCTAAGGAAATATATCGTGCTGATGAAGTACAATTTAGTGATGAAGCTATGAAAAAAATATTAGCTTTAGAAAAAAATGGTAAAGGAAAATTACCAGTTTGTATTGCGAAAACACAGTATTCTTTTTCGGATGATGCGAAAGCGGTTGGAGCGCCAGAATATTTTGATATTCATGTTCGAGATGTTGTTTTATATAATGGTGCTGAATTTGTAACAGTCTTATTGGGAGATATTATGACGATGCCAGGTTTATCTAAGAAACCAAATTATGAAAGAATAAATGTTATTGACGGAAAAATAGTTGGTTTATCATAAAAAAATAGAGGAAACCTCTATTTTTTATTGTCTTGTCATTGCTGTTGCAATAGATATTAATTCTTTTTCACTTATGATATCGCTTGGATAAGGATGGGTTTTAGCGCATTTTTGAAATTGTTTTAAATAAGTATTAGCTTTTGTTTGATCTTTATCAAGTAGGAGACTTAAGGCATAATTAGTTCTAATAATTGATGGGTAATTTTTCATTGAAGTCATAAAGTTTTTAGTTGCTTCATTGTATAATTTTTTTACTTCTGTTACGTTATTTTCTAATAAACAACAGTAGATTCGATCACAAATAAGGAGATTATAGTGCAGACCAACTATCGCTGTTTCTTTTTTTAGAATAGTGTCCATTTTTTTATTGGCTTTTTTAAATTCATGTTCATCAAGTAATCTATTACATGATAATACTAAAATGGCAGCGATTAAAGAATTATTAAGGTTAGCATTTTTATCTATTTCAAACCATTCTGCTGGCATTTCTTTTAAACGCTTGTTATTTGATAAGGCTTCGTTTATTTTTAATTGAATTAGAAATGCTTTTTGGGCGGATTTATCTTTTGATAAAGAAATAGCATTAAAACCATCATTGTCTATAATGCCCATTTTCATTGGAATACCGTTTAATGCTGCAAAATATATTCCAAATAGAGCAAGGGTATCAAAAATGTAAGCTAAAATAACCTTGTCGTTTACTATAATGTGGAAAATGATGAATATAAAAGCTGTAATGATATTTGCTAGGGCACCACCAAGATTATAGAGAATAACAGGAATTTTACCGTTTTCTGATTTTGGGGGAATCATAATACATTGTCCTCCAGTACCAGAAATCTTTAGTAATTTTAATTTTATTTTTTTGTTGTTTTTTACAAGTATTAGATTACCGATTCTAAAAGAGGAAAATTTGTATTTTGATATAAGCCCAAATATCAAATGTCCTAATTCGTGAATTATAAGTTGAATGTATAAAGTTAGATAAAATATTAGACCGGCTAGAATAATAATAAGTACTTGATATTCTGTTTCAAAAATGTTCATTAATTGATTAGTTCTAATTACTACTATTGTAATCAGAGTAATTGTTAAGATGATGTTTATTAGAAGACCTAGCTTTTCTAATAGTTTAATATTCTTATTTTTTTTCATAATATACTCCTTTATATTAAAAGTATATCATAAAAAAACACCTGATAGTGTGATACAGATGTTTTTTAAATAAAATTTTTAATCTACATAGGTATGTAGTGGTTTAGTGCGATATTTTAATTCGTCCATATCGCAGGTTGGAACGAATCCTGGACGAGCATTAATAACATCAGGTAATCGGTTTACAACGGTTGCACAAGTTAATTCAACTGTTGCAGGTCGATTTACTGTAATTGTAGTATTTGGTTCACCAATTACAGACCATTCGTTTTTATCAAATTCGTCTGGTCCATATACTTTACCAATACATTCACTTTCAATTATAATACCTTCTTCAGTTTCAGTAGTAACAATTGCACGCATACCGGTAGCATCGCCTCTTTTTACGGTCATGTTTAATGTCGAAGAAGCAATATCTTCTTTATATGTTGTTGGAACACATTTTTGTGACTGATTTTTAACTGTTAGACCTAGTTTTCTTGCTAACCAACCATTAACATTCCACATATATGATGGAGTGTATGTTCCGCTTTCAATTAAGTTATTTAATTCTTCTTTACTCATACGATCAACGCTAGCAATTTTTTCGTCAAATTGATCTAATGTTAATCCTGCTCCATGGGCTTCAGCTAAGGCAATACCATAATCCTCTACATTATATGAAGAGCTACCTTTAATTTTTTTGATAGTATGAGTTGATGAAGCAATTGCACTAATTAATTCTCCCCAATAGATATCTTGATATCCTGAACCAGCAATTGTACAATCGTTCTTTTTAGCAAGTTCATCAATTTGATTTGTTAACTTTGGATTTGAATTATATGAGAAGAAAGCTTCTTCGCAAGTTGTTATTGCATTGATTCCTAATTTAGCACATAGCATAAGTGCTTGTTCAACATCACTTAGCAAACTCATCGTTGTAACGATTACAATATCAGGTTTTACGTCGGTTAATAGTTCTTCAGCTTTATCGATAGAAGTAACCTTAACACCTTTTTTTTCGCAACCCATTATTTCACCAATATCTTTACCAATTACAGCAGGATTGATGTCAATGGCACCAACTATTTCTCCACCTTTCTCATATACATAACGCATTGTGTATACGGACATTTTTCCAGTACCATATTGTACTACTTTAATTTTCTCCATTTGTTTTCCTCCTTATTCTTAGAATACTCTGGTATTAAAAAATTATCAATATTTTATCTAAAACAAAAAAAGAGATTGACTCTTTTTTACGTTTTAGTTAGATTGCTTATCGGTATCTTGATCTGGCTCTGTATTTGGTGTAATAATAGTTGTTTGTTTTTCATAAATCCAAATTTTTCCGGTATATAGTTTATTATCGTAAGTTACAGTGTATTGATATTCTCCTGGTTGTTGAGTATTAACATCTTTTAAATTTAAAACGATATTGTTTTGTACTTCTTCAGATAAATTTCCAACGACATAGGTGGAAATATTCGTTGATAGGGCCGAACCCTTTTCTAGACTTAAATTTTTAAGTTTTATTTCTACTTTAGGTAATTCTTTTGCTTTAATTACAAAAGTTCCGTTATATTTTTTCTTTTTATAACTAACAGTATAATTGTATGAGCCGGCTTGATTAATATTAACCATAGAAGTATCTAGTTTTAGGGCTTTTAAAACACTAGGCTCAATTTCATTGGCATTTTCTAAATAATCTTTGACGTCCATACTTAGAGGATTATTTATTTCTAGTTCCATATCTTTTAATTTTATTTCATTTGTTTGGGCTTGAGCTACTTTGGCTTCTGTTATATCTAGTGAATAAGTTTTTTTAACAGTGGTACGATCTCCAGCGACAGTCATAGTTAGGCCGCTACCAATCATTAGAAGTCCACAGCAAGCGATTGTTATTGATAAAATTCTGTTTTCTTTTTTAGTTAATCGTTGTTTCATTACACTTACTCCTATTCTTTATTTGATTATATTATATTTTTAAGTTAATAACAAGAAAATTCACAATATTTGTTGAATTTTGTATAATCGTGGAATATAATTTAGGTAGAGGTGAGTTTATGACGACGATTTGGTTAATTGCATTTTTGGGACTATTGTTAGTTGAATTCTTGACAGTTGGCTTGGTATCTATTTGGTTTGCATTTGGGGCATTGGCAGCATTAATTACAACTTTTATAACAGAATCTGTTTTGGTACAAGTTTTAGTTTTTGTGGTTATTTCCATAATTGCATTGTTGGTTACACGTCCTTTGATGAAAAAGTTTAAGGTTAATGGGTTTGAGCCGACTAATACTGATCGAGTAATTGGTAAAGTGGCAGAAGTTACTAAAGAAATTAAACCTAATGTTTATGGCGAGGTAGTTATATTTGGAACCGAATGGATGGCAGCCAGTGAGGAAAAAATAGCAGTAGGAGAAAAAGTTGTTGTTGAAAAAATCGAGGGTGCTAAACTTATCGTTAGAAGAGAAGGAGAAGAATAAGTATGGGATTTTTATTATTTATTGTTATTGTTTTAGTTTTAATTTTAGTATCAGGAATTAGAATTGTATCACAATCAAAAGCACAAGTAATCGAAAGACTTGGAGCATATCATAGGACTAATCATACTGGGTTACAATATGTTGTGCCATTTTTTGAAAGAGTATCAAATACTGTTAGCTTAAAAGAAATTGTTAAGGATTTTGCGCCACAACCAGTTATTACGAAGGATAATGTTACAATGCAAATTGATACGGTTGTGTATTTTCATATCACTGATCCAAAAATGTATACTTATGGAGTTGAAAATCCAGTTAGTGCAATTGAAAATTTAACAGCAACAACATTGCGTAATATTATTGGTGAGTTAGAGTTGGATGAGACATTAACTTCACGTGATGTTATTAACACAAAAATGAGATCTATTTTAGATGTTGCAACTGATCCATGGGGAATTAAGGTTACTCGTGTTGAAGTAAAAAACATTATTCCACCAAGAGATATTCAAGAGGCAATGGAGAAACAAATGCGTGCAGAGCGTGAGAGACGTGAGGCAATTCTTAAGGCAGAAGGTGAAAAGAAAGCAGCAATCTTAATTGCTGAAGGAGAAAAAGAAAGTGCTATTTTAAGAGCTGATGCTTTACGTGAAACGCATATTCGTGAAGCAGAAGGTGAAGCAGCAGCAATTATTAAAATTCAAGAAGCGACAGCTGAAGGTTTGAGATTGTTGAAGAGTGCTCATATGGATGAAGCAGTACTTAAATATAAAAGTTATGAAGCAATGACACAAGTTGCTAATGGTAATGCTACGAAAATTATTGTTCCAAGTGAATTGCAAAATTTCGCAACTGCTGGAATGGTATTTGGGGAAATGATTTCTCCAAAGGTGCCACCAGTATTACCAACACCAAAGATGGCCCCAGTTCCAGGAGAAAGACCAATGCCACCTAAGCCTGCTGAGGTTAAACCTAGACCTGTGTCTCCAAAGGTGCAATAAAAAAATACCACTAAAAAAGTGGTATTTTTTTTGTTAAGATTAGTATTAAATAGAGTATGACTAATATAGGAATTATAAAATAAAACTTTGGTTTACGAATTTTGTGGTGAAAAAGTAGCATACCAAGCAGAGTTCCTAGGCAACCACCAAAGAAGCTTAAAGTTAAGAAGGTGTGTTCACTGATCCTTTTTTTATTTTTTATAGCAAAATATTTGTCAAATCTCATAAGAATGAGACAAATCATATTAATTGTTATTAAATATAATTTAAGAATTGCCATGAAGTTTTTTTCCTTGATATGAATTTCTTTTAACCATTTCTTTATCAATGTCATTTAAAACACAGAATTTTTTTGTTAACCAAGTTGGAGCAATTAAGTCATCAATTTTAGGATCACCTGTTATACGGTGAATAACAATTTCTGGTCTTAATAATTCTAATTGGTCAATGACAATATCAATATATTCATCTTTCGTTAAGATATGAAAATTATCTTTTTGGTATAAATAAGCTAAGGGAGTGTCTTTTAAAATACTTAACATATGAATTTTTATTCCTTGAATATCTAATTGATTTAAGTATCTAACTGTATTTAACATATCATCTTTTGTTTCGTAAGGAAGTCCATTAATGATGTGAACAACTACATCTATTTTTCGCTCACGAAGCTTTTTAACCATTGTTTCAAAACATTCTAGACTATGACAGCGATTAATTAACTTTGTGGTTTTGGGATTTATTGTTTGAAGACCTAATTCTATAGTTAAATAGGTTTTTTCATTTAATTCTGTTAGATAATCTAAGCATTCGTCTGTAATTGAATCTGGCCTTGTTGAAATATTTAATCCAATGACACCTTCTTGAGCAAGAATTTTATTATGAAGTTTTTTTAGAGTTTCAACTGGAGCGTAGGTATTGGTTCTAGCCTGAAAGTAGCCAATGTATTTCGCTGTCGGCCATTTTTTTAACATTTTTTCTTTGATTTCTAGGAATTGTTTTTCAATATTTTCTTCTTTGTTACCGGCAAATTCTCCACTCCCTGTTTTAGAACAGTATATACAGCCACCATGGCCAATTGTTCCATCAATATTAGGGCAAGAAAAACCACCATTTAAACTAACTTTAAAGATTTTTTGGTCGAATCTTTTTTTATAATAATAATCAAGAGTATGGTATCTTTTATTTGAATTTGAATATTTAAAATTATTAATCATATTATGCCTCACAGATTGTATAAAGGTAAATTGCTTTAAGTAAGTCAATTGGATTCAAAAGAGCTTCTTTTCTTAAAGAGTTAAATTCATTATTAACTATTCTTAAATACAATTCTACTTCTTTTTTTGATTCTTTAGGATTTTTTAAGTAATTGTTTAATTTTCTTTTTAAATTATTATTAAAAGATTTGGTTGTATAAATAGCAGAATCATCTAAATCAAATGATTTGGCTAAGTTTTCCATGATACGAATAAATAATTTTTCTAGAAGCTCTTTTTTTAGTTCTTTATCAGTACTAATATCTATTTTTATAATTTCTTCAAAAGCGCGTATGGCTTTTTTATATTTTAATATTTTGTTTAAGATGTGAAGATAAGTATCTAAGTATAGTCTAAGGTTTTTTTCAAGGTTATTTTTTTTAAAAGTATATTTATTTCCTTCGAGTTTGTGGAAGGCTTTCATTGTGTCATTATAACCATATTTAATACTTTTGATAGTGGCTTTTTCTTGAAAATAAAGAAAACTAGTTAACTTATTTCTAGGTTTTATAGTAGTCGTTTTTATTTTTTCTTTAGGTTGTTGTTTAATACCTGGCGCATTTAGGTCGACAGCAATTATTTCTGTTGCTCCTAAGTCAATAGCTAGATTTATTGGAAGATTGTCATAATAACCACCATCAATGTATTTCTTTTGATTAATTATTTTCTCTTTGAAGGCAGGAAAGCAAGATGCTGATGCTACTAAATAATTAGAAAATGAGTCTTTATTGATTGTTGCTTTTGTTATGACTACTGGTTTTTTATCTGTTAAATTATAGGTTATTAAACCATAGTTAATTTTTGATGAAAAAAACTTTCTTTTATTTAATGCTTGATTTATAATCTCTTCTAATTCAGAAGTATCCATACCGCCTTCTTTAAGAACTTTTTTTCCATATATTTTATAAATATCTAAATTGGTTGTTTCGTTTGTTGTTTCTTCATTAAAGAGTGATTTTAAATTTATTTTTTTCCAGATTTTTACTGCTTTTCGATATTCATTTTGAACTATTAGGGTTCCGTTTAGAGCACCTACTGAGGTTCCTGTGACAATATCAAATTTTACTCCGAGTTTTTTTAGAGCTTTCCAAACACCAATTTGGTAAGCACCTTTAGCTCCACCGCCTGATAAAACTAACGCTTTCATTACTTCACCTTTTTTCAATTAAAAATAGGGTGTCTAAAACACCTAAAAGTGTCTAAATTGTATCATATATTTATTAAAAATGCAATTTAGTGTGATATACTGATAATAAAGTAGGTGATGGTATCTGAAAGAAAAAAAGTTGAAACTAAGACTAAAGAGAAATGTAATTGTTTGGTTAAAAGTTATTGGGGGAATATGTGCAGTTTTTTTAATTGGATATTTAATATATGCCAAACAAATAAGTAATTTTACAAATTTAGGTTATAGTAAGGCCGCTAGTAAGGTGATTTTGTTTAGTGGTAATAAGGAATTTGTTTTATCTGTTGGTGAAAACAAAACTTTAAATGCGGCTTTTGAGAGTAAGGATTATAGAGATAAATATTTATCTAATTATGCTAAGATAAAATATCAAAAGCAAGAAAATATAATAAAAAATATCAATACTTTACTTGATAAAGGATATTCAAATAATGATGTTTCAATTATTTTAGCACATGGTAATGACAAGGATGTTACTGAGTTTACTAAAAGGGATAGAATTAAATATTTGGAGGAATTTTATCAATATCCATATGCTAAGTTAAAGAATTATGATCGTTATATAAAATATACTGATGAGACGGGAGAGGATGAAAAGACAACCGTTATTCATGTAAATCTTAATATGGATAAAGAAAAGTATGTTGATTTTGAATATGTTGATAAATATTCTTTTGATATGTTGGTTAATAAGTATCGTTCTATGGGAGAGGATATGGAACCTGATGACTTAGTAAAAATTTCTGATGATTATACAGGAAAAGAAGAATTTTATGGAAATAAGGTGGCTGTTAATGCTTTGATTCAAATGTTTGAGGCTGCTAAAATTGATGGTCTAGAGATGGTGGTTAATTCGGCATATCGAAGTTATAAAGAGCAGGAGGAAACGGCGGAATTTTATAGAAAATGGTATGGAGACAATTATGTGACGAATTATGTAGCAAAGCCTGGTTTTTCAGAACATCAGACTGGTTTAGCTTTTGATATTGGTAGTACATCGAAAAATGTTTTTGTAGAGTCGAAGGAATATGAATGGATGTTAGAGAATGCCCATAAGTATGGTTTTATACTTCGTTTTTCTAAAAAGGGAGAAGTAATTACTGGATTTAGAAGTGAACCTTGGCATTATCGGTATGTAGGTAAAGACATTGCTAAATATATTTATGAACATAAAATTACTTTTGAAGAGTATTATGTTATGTTTTTAGATAAATAAATTAATATAAAAGAAACCAATGATGTTACGTTGGTTTCCTTTTTTGATTATTTAATTCGAGCAATTTTATATACAGTAGCATTCATTGCTGAAGGTATGTTCAGTGGTCCCAATGTATTAAATTTATAATTAGTGTAACTGCCACTACCATTTACTCCAACTCTTCCAGCATCGTACCATTTTTGATTTCCGGCATAGACACTTACGTGTTCTAAACTTCCCCAAAAAATTATATCACCAGTTTGAATTTTTCCTTCTTGAATGAGAGTAGAAGCTTTTTGAAAATTTCCATCATAAAAATCTAAGGCTTTTTCCCATCTTTCTTTTACGGCTCTATTTTGACTTTTATTTCCTCTTTTGAAAAATGATATTTTTGATTTTCTTCCTGTGCCAGTTTTATTAATTTGATCGCCTTCTTCAATTAATCCCATTTCAGTTAATCCCCAAACGGGAATCATGACACAGGTAGCGTATTTTGTACTAGAGGCGGTTTCATGAAACGTGTATTTTGTTTTATTGTAGCCATAAGTCCAATTGTTATTATTCTTTGCATCATTTTCAATTGTTTTTGAATACTTATTTAATATATTTAAAAATTGTTTACTTTTTACTTGTGAGGATGTGTCATCTTGTTTTGAATTAGAATTGGAATTTGTTGATTGAGTTCCATTTTTATAGTCATCTGGGTTAATTAGAAGATTTTGCTTTTTTTTCTTAGGATTTTCTATGTAATTGGATTTTAAGGAGATACTATTATTGTTATTCCAACACGTAGTGAAATAGGTTGAGTTACTGAATAATTGGATTGTTATATTTATAATTGTTGGTAATGAGAAAATTATTATACAAGCAATTACTTTGTTTTTTAGTTTTGCTTGTTGTCTGGATTTGATAATATTTTTATAAATGTAATAGTTAGACTTACTATTAGAAGAATTGGTGTAATGATTTGGATTAGGAGAAAAAACTTTTTTATAATTTGTATGAAAAAACTTACTTCAAAGCTATCACAGATTTCTAATAAAAGCATAATATACATCTCCTTTTTTTAACGAATTATATTTTTTTTATTATATCATTTGTTTGTTTTTATAGTAATTTTTTTGTAAATATATGTAAAAGTGCGGTGTAAATATACGTCTTAATTTCTTGATAAATGTCTATTTTTGTAAATTTACATTTCTGTTATGCCACAATTTTTATTTATTTTGTCATTAATTGTTTAGATTGGGTAAAATAATTAATAATTGGTTATATGAAATTTTTTAGGATGTTTTAACTTGATGAATTTTTTAGGATGTTTTAACTTGGAATATTTACTTTGATGTGTTATTATGTTATTAGAGTAATAAGAAGGTGGTTGATTATGTATCCGCTAGGAAGACAATTTACAGTTGATAGTGCAAAAGCTGTTAGTGATAAAAAGGCAATTTTTGCGGGAAACAATTATCGAATTTCTATTATTTCAGAGCGTGTAGTTCGCTTGGAGTTTTCTGCTACTGGGCAGTTTGTTGATAAGCCAACACAGTTAATTAAACGAAGAAATTTAGGTTTGCCAGATTTTTCGATTAGGCAAGATCCTCATTTGGTAGAAATTAGCACTAAGTATTTTACACTTACATACATTAAAGGACAACCATTTGTAGGTCCTCGTGTTGACCCTATGAAAAACCTTAAGATTACACTTCGAAGTCGCGAAAAAGACAGAAATAAAGACTGGTATGTTGGACATCCTGAGGCCAAGAATTTACACGGAAATATGATTAGTGTTGATATGGGAATTCCTAAAAATTTGGAAAATGGTTTATATTCTTTGGATGGTTTTGCGTCTTTTGATGATAGTAAATCTAAAATAATTATGGAAGATGGAACTTTAGCGGAACCATTGGAGAATCATTTGGATATATATGTTTTTATGTATGATCGAGATTTTAAGCAAGCATTACTTGATTATTTTAAGATGACCGGAGCGCCAGCACTAATTCCGCGTTATGCGTTAGGAAATTGGTGGTGTAGAAATACAACATATAATGATACAACATTGTATCAATTAATTAGAAACTTCGAAAGAAATAAGATTCCTTTATCAGTTATGTTATTTGATCATGATTGGCATTATAGAAATGTTGGGAATCACAAAGATTTGAAGGCAGGTTTTACTTTTAATAAGGACTTGTTTATTGAACCGGAAAAAACGATTGAGGATTTACACAAACGTGGGATTCGTGTTGGTTTATGTGTTAATCCAACAAATGGAATTTATCCTCATGAGATGTATTATAAACAGGCTAGTGAGGCATTGGGAGTAACTGAACCAAAAATAATTTTGTTTGATCCTCTTAATCCAAAATTATTAGATGTTATGTTTAAAATGCTTCTTCATCCACTTGAGGTTCAAGGGGTAGATTTCTTTTGGAATGACTCTACGGGTGATAATGATATTAATAAGTTATGGGCACTTAATCACTATATGTTTTTAGATAGTGGTCGTGCTAATACAAAGAGACCTATGCTTTTAGGAAGAGGTAGTGTTTATGCTCCGCATAGATATCCGGTTTCTTATGGTGGTTCAAGCGAAATTAGTTGGGATGCTTTAAAAAAATTACCATTTATGTATTTAAATGCAGCTAATATTGGAGTAAGTTGGTGGAGTCATGATGTTGGGGGAAATCATGGTGGTATTGAAGATGGAGAACTTTATGTTAGATATTTACAATTGAGTACATTTTCACCAATTTTGCGTTTTCATGCAGCAAGGGGAACCTATTATAAAAAAGAGCCTTGGCTATGGGATGTTAAAACGGAACAGATCGCAACTGATTATTTAAGACTTAGACATAGATTAATTCCATATTTATATACGGAAGCCTATAATTATACTAAGTCTGGAACACCGTTAATCCAACCATTTTATTATAATTATATGTGGACTTATGATGATGAATTATATAAAAATCAGTACTATTTTGGGTCACAATTGTTGGTTTGTCCAATTCTTAATACTAAAGATGTTATGATGGATCGAACTATTCATAGGTTTTTTATACCTGATGGAACTTGGTATGATTTTATAACAGGTAAAAAATTTCCTGGTAATAAAAAGTATATTTCGTTTTTTAAAGAAGAAGATTATCCGGTGTTTGCGCATGCTGGTTCTATAATACCATTATCTAATAGAAGTGATTATAATAATACTGGCTTGCCAATAGATTTGGAAATTCAAATATTTCCTGGAGTAAGTAATACATATACAATGTATGAAGATGATGGAGTAACAGCTTTATATAGAGAAGGTTATTATTTAAAAACGTCAATTGATTACAATTATTTAAGGAATAATTATACAGTTGTTATTAGAAGTATTGATGGTAAGAGTGGAATTGTACCAGATAAGAGAAATTATAAAATGGTATTTAGAAACACAAAAAAACCACAAGAGGTTCTTACTTATTTTAACGCTGAAAAATTACCATTTGAAGCTTATATCGATGGTAATGATTTCGTGGTAGAACTTAAGGATGTGCCAACAATTGGTCAAGTTACTATTAATTGT
The DNA here is from genome assembly GCA_900552495.1 of uncultured Mycoplasmatota bacterium. Lineage (GTDB taxonomy): Bacteria > Bacillota_I > Bacilli_A > RF39 > UBA660 > JAEDES01. The sequence goes on from URZY01000001.1 coordinate 52,596, forward strand.
AAGGGTAAGGATATTGAGATAGAAGCTGCTAGATTGATTAATGATGAAGTTGATAGTATCTTAATGGATTTAAAAATAAATACATATTTAAAAGAAGAAATAGCAGATATTATGTTTGGTAAAGAGTCAATTAGTAAAAAGAGAATTGCTATTCGCAAATTGAAGAAAAAGGGCCTTTCTAAAGAATATATTGGTTTGTTCTTAAAATTGTTGGAGTACTTGAGCGAAGTTTAGGAGGTTTTGTCATGAAAACTAAACAAGAAAGAATTAACGACAGAGTTAGAAGAATTACTAAGTTAGAAGATGAGACAATTCTTAGATATAGTGAAGATATTGATTATGATGAGGAATTATCTAGATATGACATAATGATGGAACATTTTGTGTTAGGAGATTTAGATGAGGCGTTCTTAACTGATGTTACTAAAGATATGAGTAGAGATGAAGTTAAGGCATTATTTGATTTAGTTAGACCCTATGCTTCATTATGTTTTGCTAAGGGAGATGTTAATTATTGGTTAGAATCTTTGGAGAATGCTTATGTTTCGGATTATCAGCTTATTGCTGCTTCTATATTTGATAATTTTGATTATTTACTTGAACTCGCTAGAGATGGAGGTAGAGATGTTTTAGAGCAACTTGTCTCATTAAGAGAAAGTCCAGAATTGCAAGATGTTTCGGTTATTCAATATTTAAGAGATTATTTTATTGATGATCGAGCATTAAAAACTGTATTGATGGATATGGCTGAAGAAGATAGTCCTTATGATATTTTTTCTAATGAACAAAAAGCTATTCTTTTTACCTATCCTGAAGGAACTTTGTATTCTTATGGGAATGTTGATGGGAAGAAAGCAATTAAAATTATATCGCCTTATGTTTTAGGTAGTAGGATGTTTAATGATTTTCATCAGTATATATCTACCGAGTTGATTAATAATATTTCTGAACAGAATATAAATGAAGTTGCTGAAATATTAACTAACTTTTTTAAAGATGATAGTTTTATATTTGAAGATGCTGCGCTTGATTTATCAGTTAGGTATCGTGATTATTTGCGACAGAATAATGTAGTATTAGCTAATGAAAATATGAAAATTGTCTATGATGAAGACGGGAGTGAGATAGAAAAAGCTTGGGATAGTGGTGATGGTGTGTTAGGTAGTTCATATGAGGCTCCATATAGCGGTGGTATTAAATAAAAAAACACTTGAAAAATAAAGAAAAAAAGAATATACTAGTTTTATATTTTTGAAATATTGCTAGTAGTAGTAATAATCAACTTTTTTGAAGAGAGCTTGTGGTTGGTGAAAATGAGTATTTAGTTATTATGAACTTGACTGGCTTATTAAATATTTAGGGTAAGACCTTTATCTCTATTAAAGCTGCATAGGTTGACTATGAAGTAAGGTGGTACCGCGATTATTTCGTCCTTATATTTTATATAGGGACGTTTTTATTTGGAAAGGGTGATGTAGTTGCAAGAAATTGTATTGTTTTTGCTCACATATTTATTTGTATTTGTAATTTATGAATTATTTATTGTGAGATGTGCTTTAAAGAATGAGAAGAAAAAGGGAAAGAAGAAAGATAAAGAAACTAAGCTACCAATGGAAATTAAGTTTTTGGTTAATAAGTATAAACTTGATTTAAAAAAGGTTGATTATCATAGGTTATTACATGTGATGGCTGTGGTGTCTTCTTTTGATATATCGTTCATTGTATCGTTATCACTTTTAACTGATAGTTTTATATTACAAATGTTAATTATTTTAGTTTTAGTTGTTCCGGTAATATTGATAAGTTACCATATAGTTTATTTAGTTTATAAGAAGAAAGGATTGATGTAGATGGATTTTAAAACAATTGAAAAGAAGTGGCAAAAATATTGGGAAGATAAACATGTGTTTGAGGCGAAAAATGGTAGTGAGAAAAAGCCTTACTATATATTAGTGGAATTTCCTTATCCGAGTGGAGCAGGGCTTCATGTAGGTCATGTTAGAAGTTATACAGCACAAGATGCTTTAGCTAGAATGAAGAGGATGCAAGGATATAATGTTTTGTATCCGATGGGGTGGGATGCGTTTGGAGCTCCGGCAGAACAATATGCTATTAAGAATAAAATACATCCAAAAGATGCTGTTAAAGAGAATATAGCGACTTTTAAAGGTCAAATGAAAGATTTGGGATTTTCTTTTGATTGGACCCGTGAATTTTCAACAACTGATCCGGATTATTATAAGTGGACACAATGGCAATTTTTGCAGTTTTATAAACATGGTATGGCCTATAAGGACACTATTCCAGTAAATTGGTGTCCTACTTGTAAGAGCGTACTTTCTAATGAGGATGCTGCTGGCGGGGTGTGTGAACGTTGTGGATCTAGTGTTGTGCAAAAAGAGAAGAGTCAATGGATGCTTAAAATGAGTGATTATTCTGAAGATTTGCTTACAGGACTAGATGATACTAATTTTGCAGAAAGAGTTAAGTTAGGACAAATAAATTGGATAGGTAAATCAGTAGGTGCACATGTTAATTTCAAGATAGACGGTCATGATAAGGAGTTTACGGTGTTTACAACAAGATGTGATACTCTTTATGGAGCTACTTATTGTGTTCTTGCTCCAGAACATAAGTATATTGATGAAATTACAACTGATGAATATAGAAATGCTGTAGAAGAGTATAAAAAAGCTTGTAGTTTGAAGAATGATATGGAGAGAACGGAGCTTAATAAAGAAAAAACGGGAGTATTTACTGGGGCTTATGCAATTAATCCAGTTAATGGAAAAAAGATTCCTATTTATATCAGTGATTATGTTTTAGCAAGTTATGGTACAGGGGCAATTATGGCAGTTCCAGCTCATGATGATCGTGATTATGAATTTGCAAAGAAGTTTAATATTCCAATTATTCAAGTTTTGGAAGAAGTTACGGGTACTCCACATGAAAATGAAACTAAGAAAAATTCTATAGTAGCAATTTTATATGATGAAGAAAAGGATAAATATTTAACGATTAATTGGCATGATAAAGGTGGAAGATTGTTTGTAGGAGGCACTATTCAAGATGGAGAGTCTGCTTATGATTGTGCCGTTCGAGAAATTTTAGAGGAAACAGGTTATAAGAATGTTGAATTTGTTCACGAGCTGCCTAAGATTAATCATCATTACTATGCTTATAATAAGGATAAGTATTTTAATATTGAATGTACAGGGTTCTTATTTAAATTGAAAAATTATGAACAGGATACACAACAACTTGATGATGATGAAGAGTTTGATGTAGAATGGGTTGATGCTAAAGTAATTAATAATGAGATTAAAGACGAATTACACGCAAAAACTTATCAATATGCTATGAATCCTGGGGCTATGTGTGGTGATGGTATTCATATTAATTCAGAAATGTTAGATGGACTAAATAAAGAAGATGCTATTAAAGTAATGTTGGAATGGTTAGAAAAGAATAATTGTGGAGAGAGAAAAGTTAACTACAAGATGCGTGATTGGATTTTCTCTAGACAAAGATTCTGGGGCGAACCAATTCCAATGATTAATTGTCCAAAATGTGGTTGGGTTCCAATGAATGAGGAAGATTTGCCATTATTACTACCAGATGTTGCTGAGTATGAGCCAACAGAGAATGGGGAGAGTCCATTGGCTAATATTAGTGATTGGGTTAATTGTAAATGTCCAAAATGTGGTCATGATGCAAAGAGAGAAACTGATACAATGCCTAACTGGGCAGGATCTAGTTGGTATTTCTTAAGATTTATGGATGCTCATAATACGCATGAATTTGCTTCAATGGAAGCGATGAAATATTGGAATAGGGTTGATTGGTACAATGGTGGTATGGAACATACGGCGAGACATTTATTATATGCAAGATTTTGGGTACAATTTTTATATAATATTGGCTTAGTTCCAAATAAAGAAATGATTTGGACAAGAGTGAGTCATGGTATGGTACTTGGTTCAAATAATGAGAAAATGAGTAAGTCTAAAGGTAATGTTATTAATCCAGATGATATTGTTAATGAATATGGGGCAGATACGTTACGTTTGTATGAAATGTTTATGGGTGATTATCAACAAGATGCCCCTTGGAGTACAGATTCATTAAGAGGTTGTAAGAGGTTTATTGATAAAGTTATTAGACTTAAAGATAAAGCTATTGATAGTAATGAACTTACAAAAGATTTGGAGGTAATTCAACATAAAACAATAAAAAAAGTTACTAATGATTTGACTAATATGGCTTATAATACTGCTGTATCAGCCTTAATGATTTTAGCTAATGAATATGATAACCATGAGTTTACTAAAGCCGATTATCGTCTATTATTAACACTTCTTAATCCGATTTCACCACATATAACGGAGGAGTTGAACGAAAAACTTGGATATGAAGCATTATGCTATGCTGAGTGGCCTGTTTATGATGAGGCAAAAACAGTAGAGACAGAGGTAGAAATTGGTGTCCAAGTAAATGGTAAAGTACGTGGAACTATTAAGATTAGTGTTGATGAAGAAGATGAGACAATAAAAAATAAAGCTATGAATGATGAAAATGTTAAACGTCATATAGCTGGAAAAGAAATTGTTAAGGTTATTATCATTAAAGGAAGAATTGTTAATATTGTTGTGAAATAAAATAAGAAGAGAGTTCTAGATGAGCACTCTCTTTTTTAGTAGAGATATAAGCCCTTTACTTTTTAAAATTTAGGTGGTAGAATTAGTCTATTTAATTAAATGGTGTTATGGACAAGGAAATATAAGCGGTATTTTTAAGGAGTAATTTGTTTATGGGAAAAGGAATAGATTTACATATTCATACTATTTGTTCTGATGGGACTTTGTCGCCTAAAGAAGTAGTTGATAAGGCAAAGGAAAAGGGGATTAGTGTTATAGCGATAGCTGACCATGATACTGTGGAGGCTTATACTCCTGAGTTATTGGGGTATGCAAAAGAGCAGGGAATTAAATTAATTCCGGCTGTTGAAATCTCTACTAAGATGGGGAAAAATGGATTGCATATTTTAGGTTATAATATTGATTTTTCGAATGACGATTTATTAAGGAAACTTAATTCTTTGCGAAATGCAAGACATGATTATTTAAATAATGTTGCAAAGAAATTGATTGATTTAGGTTATACTTTGAATGTTTTAGAATTAGATAAGATTGCTGCGGTTACGAAAGCACATATTGCATTAGACATTATTAATAATGGTAAAAATAAGGATTTATTATTAAAAGAGTTTGGACACATTCCTGATAAAGGAGAATTTATTGAAACGGTTATGAATGAGGGGTGTTTAGCTTATGTAGTTAAAGACAGTATTACGCCGGTTGTCGCTGCTGACTTAATTCGTAAGGCTGGTGGGAAGGTGGTCTTAGCTCATCCTGTTGCTTATAGATATGAAGATAAATTAACGAGTTATGATATTTTGCAGATTATTAAGGATATGAGGGCTGATGGCATCGAAGCTAATTACATTTATATTGATAAAAATAATAAAAAAATTAATGAAGTGGCATTTTGGAATTCTTTTGCTGAGGAAAATAATTTAATGGCAACGATTGGAAGTGATTTTCATATTGAAAATGGCATTTATCCGGAAATTGGGTTACTCAATGAAGAAATATATTTAAGTGAGAAAGATTTAAATTTAATGGTTAATTGGCTAGAAAAAAACTAGTATTTTTCTTTTTTTATTAATAGAGTGATGAAAATATTGTATTATTTGGAATTTTATGTTATAATATGTTGAACTTAATGAATGGGGGAAAAATAATGGGAGATAAAAATGAAGTTGTAAAAAATTTGGATTTTTTAGGTGTAGATGCATCTTTTATAATTCAAGAAATGTTTTTAGGTTATAAGTATCGTAAGCATAACGGATCTTTATATAGTAATGATGCGGATGTACCAACAAAATTAATAAAACTATATTATACCTTGAAGCCAACAGGTGTTAGTTTTGATGAAATGAAGAAAGCTTTTGTTAGAAGATATGTATTAAATGAAAGTAAATTAGAAAATGTTCATGGCGAAGAAGAAATGGCTGGCTTTGAAAAGATGTATGAGTATATTCACTCTGATGATATAAATTATAGATTTGATGTTTATACTTTGAAGGATTTGCATCGTCTTTTATTTTCTTGTGTTCCAGATGCGTCTTTCGGTGGAGATTTTCGTAATTCGCCAGCATGGATTCCTGGAAGTAGAGCAGAACTTGCTGATTGGACAGAAATTAGATATCGTTTAGATATGTTAGACAAGGATGTTCAGTTTTTATTGGAAATGGGAGAGTTGGTTAAGGATTCTGGTGATGTAGATTTAATGCTTCAGTATTTAGATGAATGTGTGGAGTTGAATGCTAAGTTAATTAAAGTTCACCCATTTGCAGATGGTAATGGAAGAACAATCCGAGGTTTTACTAACAAATTACTTGAAAATGTTGGCTTTCCACCAATTTATGTAAAAGCAAGTGAAAAAGAAGAATATCGTGCAGCTATGAATAAAGCTATTAATGAGGAAGATTATGCTGATTTGAAAGGTTTTTATCGTTATAAGATTTGTGATTCTATTATTGAATTGGATATTAATGATACAGTTCGTAAATATAATAGGAACCGTAAGGATATTTTTGATGTTACTTCTTCAACGGCTTTATCTATTCCTGATTCTGGGGCAAAAGTTATGCAGAAAAGAAGAGACGAAACAAAAAAGAATAATTAAGAAACCGGTTGGGTTTCTTTTTTCGTCTAATTTTTTAGGTTTTAAATGATATATTTTAATGGGTGAAAATATGAAAGTTAAAATTTTTGATTTAGAAGATGAAAAAGATTTAGAAGAAGAAGTTAATAATTTTTTAACGGAGAATACAATTAATGTAATTGATATTAAATATCAAGTTAGTGTGGGTGTATTTAGTGAAGAACAAGTCTTTTGTTTTTCAGCTATGATTATTTATAGTTAATACTAAGATTTAAGTCTTAGTGTTTTTTTTTGTCTTTTGTGGTATGATAATAATATTAGGAGGAATACAATGAAAGATAAGACCTTAAAGAAAAACTCTTTTGTTGCGGGTGCTTTTATTACGACGCTTGGAATAGTTATTTCGAAAATTCTTGGAATTGTCTATGTTATTCCTTTTCATGCAGTAATAGGTGAACAAGGCGGAGCTTTGTATGGTTATGCTTATACTATTTATGCTCTTTTTATGTCGCTTGCAACTGCGGGTATTCCTTTAGCAATGAGTAAAATTGTGTCAGAATATCAAACTCTTGGTTATTATGGAGCTAAGAAGAGAGCTTTTGTTTTAGGAAAGAAAATAGCTTTATTATTAGGTTTGATTTGTTTTATTATATTGATGTTTACAGCTCCATTGTTAGCAAAAGCTATACTTGGAGATTTAGTTGGTGGAAATACAGTCGAAGATGTAACCTTTGTTATTAGAGTTATTTCAACTGCTATTTTAGTAGTGCCTGTTTTAAGTATTTATAGGGGATATTTTGAAGGGCATAGATTTATGAGCCCACCCTCTATTTCACAAGTGTTGGAGCAGATTGTTAGGGTTTTAATAATTGTGGTTGGCAGTTATACGGCTATTAAGATTTTTAAATTAAATTTGACAAGTGCAGTTGGAATTGCTTTAGCAGGGGCAACAGTAGGAGCATTAGTTTCTTATATTTATTTGGTAGATAAAAGACGGAAAAATAAAAAGAAATTTGATGAAAAAGTACGGAATGTTAATGAGCCAATTATTACTAATAAAATGATTTTTCGAAAGTTAGCAGTTTATGCTATACCATTTATTTTAATTGATATATTTAAATCATTATATAATTATGTTGATATGGTTACTGTTGTTCAAGGGCTCGTGGATATTGCTAAATATAGTGTTAGTGATGCAGAAACGATTATGAGTATGCTCTCTACTTGGAGTTCTAAGTTTAATATGATTATTTTGTCAGTGTCAACAGGTGTTATAGTTAGTTTAATTCCTAATTTGACGCAAAGTGTTGTGAAAAAGGATAAAAATGATATTAATAAAAAGATTAATCAGGCACTTAGTATTTTACTGTTTTTGATGTTGCCGATGACAATAGGTCTAAGTTTTTTAGCAGAACCAGTATGGATGCTATTTTATGGTAAGAGTGTTTATGGTGCAAGTGTGTTGTCTTACTTTATTTTTGTTGGTCTTTTTATGGGATTATTTACGGCTGCAATTTCTATAATTCAAGTACTTAAGGACTATAAGACTGTGTTTGTGAGTTTAGCAGTTGGTGTAGTACTGAAAGTTATTTTAAATACTAGTTTGATCGAAACTTTTGCGAAACTTGGACTTCCGGCTTATTATGGCGTTATTACGGCTAGTTTAGTAGCATATTCCGTTTCCTTTATTATATGTTTAGTTGTTTTACATGGTAAGTATAAAATTGATTATGAAGAAACGGTAAGGAATTTTTTAGATATTTTATCGGGTTGTATGTTGATGGTGGTAATGTTATTTTTGGTTAAATTTGTTATTCCTATTGTCAGTGCTAATCGAATAGTTAATTTGTTTATTATTCTAGGTTATACGATAATAGGGGGAATTGTTTATCTGTTTTTTATGTGGAAAACTAAGACTATTCAAAATGTTTTTGGTAATAAATTGAAAGGGTTTATTAAGAAGTAATATGAAAAAGAAAAAGATGAAGTTATTTGATAAATTTTATATTGTTTGGTTGATTATTACGGGTGGCTTATTGATTGGCTGTATTTTATGGTATTTTTTAGTTGAAAGAGTTAATAGTTTATGCATATTTTATTGATTAAAAAAACTTATCTCTTGTTTTGAGATAAGTTTTTTATTTGTGAATTCTTTTTTTTAAATTTTTTAATCCATGATAAACACTGAAGGCTAGATTATAGGTATTATACCAAAACGGAGAAATAATAAGATCAAATTCTCCAATTAATTCTGATACATGTCCACCAAAACTTTTTTTGAAAAGAAATAATCCGTATAGAGGATTTTCCTTTCTAAAATCACCAGTTATACCATAAAAATTGTATTTTTTATAGTTATTATCTACGGCCATCTTTATACCTGCAAAATGAACTGTATAGGCTGATTGAAATTGCATTAATTGTTCATTAGAGCCGCCGTATAATGATAGAACTTCATTTCCATAAATTAAAAATAAAATGCCTCCAAGAACGGCTTTCTCACCATGTTCTTGTTTTAGTGCTTCAATTTTTTCTAATTGCTTTTCTAATCGTGTAATAGTTTCTTCATTTTGTTTATTACTTTGGTTATATTTTTTATCATTCATCTTTAATAAATTATTTTCTTTTTTGTAAATTCGATCTTCTAAATCTTTTTTATTTTGTTTTAATTCTTCTTCGGTGTTCTTTTTATATAAATTAAAATCTATTTCGGCAATTAAAATTTTTAGTATACCGCTGTCGTGTAGTGAATCCCACATACTTTCATAGTATGATAGTGGTCGATCAACAAATTCGCGGCGATCACTTGTATGTTGCATTATGTCTTTAAAGATTGGTAGTTCGTCTCTTGATATTTCGCGAGTTGTAATTCCACATTTTTCATTTTTGCGGAGAATTTGTCTAGTTTTCGATTCCATATCTTGCATAATGGTATCAAGAGATTTATTTTCTGTTTCTATGACGTGCATCCATCTTGGCTGTAATGTATCTTGCATTAAATTGAAACCATAGTGTTTGTATGATAGTTTTGTTAGATTTTCAACTGCTTGTTTATTATTATAACCGTCTTTTACAAGGTCACCATTATTATTATGTTCCTGATATTCTATGTATGGATCTAACTTTACAAAGATAGCACCGTTTTTTTTGGCATATAATTTTAGCTGGTTTGTAAATTCACTTAAGAGTTCAAAATTGTTATAGTCAATTAGGAAACCGCGAGGTGAATAGAACATTTTTTTCTTTATAAAGGGAACGTTTTTCGCGAGTAATAGTGCTGCAGCAACAATATTTTTATTGTCTTTTAAACCAACATAGTGAGCAGCCCAGCCATTTTTAGCTTTTAAATTTGCCCACTCTTTAGTTTGATGAAATGTTATTTGGTCATGTTTATCGGCCCATTTTTTGAATTCTTTTTCGTTAAGTGTTACTAGTTCCATAATTTTCCTCCTTTTCCTTTTTAAAAATAGGTAGTATTTTGCGAAGAATAATGTACATAAATGGATTAGTTATTATTTCATAGTCACCAATATATTCAATAAATTGTCCACCAAATTCTTTTTTAAATTCGTTTATATCTGGATGATATTCAATGGGACTCAATTGTTTAAAAATACTAAAGCCATTGTCTTTGTAATATTTAATATATTCGTTATAGATGGTATAGCGAAGATTTGTTTCATCTAGAATATGATTGTTGGCTTCACTCAAAATCCAAACGGTTTTATTGTGCTCCATCATTAGATTGGCACTTATCGTTAAATAATTACCATATTTTAATTTATAATTCTTAAATTTTTCATAATCTTTGTTTAACTTTTCACGTTGAGTTTTTAAATTAGCAAGTTTTTCTTTGGATGAAGAATCTAAATTATCGATGGGAATTATAGACATTTGATTATTTATTCTTCGAAGCTCTTTTTCAATTGTTTTTAAGGTTTTAGTTATATGAAGTTTTCCTAAGAATAACTTAATTTTAGTGTTCTCATTATTGCTAAAAATATCATATAAAGTTTCATAATAATCTGTTTTCTTATTCTTTTGAAGATTAAATAATTCATTTAAATCTTTAGCTGTTCCTATAGTTAATTCAATGTCATACATGGATGTTGAAGCAATCTTTTCTTTGATATTATTGGAGTAATTTTCTTGGATGATTTGATAGTTTTGTTCTAAATCAATTAAATAATTGTATTCTAATAATTTAATATTAGATTTCTTTTTAAATCCTAAGTTTTTAATATTGTTTAGTTTTTCAATAGTTGAATTGTTTATATGCTCTTGGTGATCTTTATCATAATATTTATATATAATGGCAGGATTAATTCTTAAAGAAATTGCTTTCTTATGATGGGCAAAGTCTTTTAATTTTTGAGTTAAGAGACTAAGTAAGCGTCGATCTCTATAATCTATTACAAAGCCACGGGGTGCATATAGAGAACAGAAATCCATTGATAAATGTTCTTCAAGAATTAGCGTTGCGGCGATGATTTCATTATTTTCATCTACTAATCCAAGATAATATGGAGTAGTGTGGTTAGTAATTTTGTCAAATTCTCCCCAGGAACTTGTTTGCATGAAATGAGAGGAGTCAATTTTTGCTTGAGTAAAATTGTCAAACTCTTTTTTACTGATACTTCTAAGTTTTAACATTTTTTTGTCATCCTTTCATGTATTTAGTATATCACATAGAGAAAGTTCTGGGCATAAAAAAAGATGAAAATCTATTACATCATATGAAGATTGTCATCTTTTTGCATATAGTTTTGCTTTTGTTTCGTCTCTAATCTTTTTAAGCGTTCATTGAGATTAAATATTTCCTGGCGGATTTTTAGTAATTCCTCTTCAATGTTTGATGTCATCATTTGAGGCATTTGTCCGGGAATTGCTCCAGGGATTTGTGGACTTGGAAAAAATGGATATTGCATATTCATAATTATCAACCTGACTTTCGATTTTATTATATGCAAATAGTTTAAAATGTGTGATAAAATATAGATAGGTGATTGAGAAATGCGACTTAGAAATGTGAAAAATAAAGAAAAGATATTAGAATCTTCTAAGTATTTAGTTAAAAATGCTGAACAAAATATTGGTCGATGGGATAAAGTATTTGGAAACAATAATCCTATTTATGTTGAGATAGGAATGGGAAAAGGGAAATTTATTATTGAAAATGCTCTTAGTAACCCAAATATTAATTTTATTGGAATAGAGAAATATGATAGTGTTTTAGCAAAATCTTTACCTAAAATACCAAATGATTTAGATAATTTACTTATTATTAGAATGGATGCATTAAATATTGAAAGGATTTTTTCCAAAGAAATTGATAGGTTATATTTGAATTTTTCGGATCCATGGCCTAAGAATCGTCATCATTTAAGAAGACTGTCGAGTAGAGTTTTTTTAGAAAAATATGATTCTATTTTTAAAGATGTATGTGAGATATATCAAAGAACTGATAATCAAGATTTATATATTTATTCACTAGAAAGTTATAGTTCCTATGGATATACTTTGAGTGATATATCATTTGATTTACATAAAGAAAAGGAAGGTCTTATTACAACTGAATATGAAGATAAGTTTGTTGGCAAAGGAATGCCAATTTATGCAGTAGTTGCAAGGAAGGGTGTCCAAAAAAGTAAATAGTAATAAAATATTTTTACATTTACAAAAAATTTGGTATAATGTAATAAGAGTAGGTGAAATATGAAAAAGATAATTGTTTTGCTCTCTATTGTTGTATTGTTTTTATCTGGCTGTACAGTGAGGAAATTGGATGGAACGGATTTAGGTAAGAATATAAAAATCTTATTATCTGATGATGTAAAATTATACAACGTATTTTTTGATGGATATAAGTATTATGTTCCGAAAGGATTACAAGTTTTAAAAAAAGATGAATATAATGCAGTATTTTTAGATAAGAATGCGAATAAATATTATTTATATATTGATGCAATTAGTTATTACCATAAAACAGAAAACACTTATATGGTTGACGATAATATTCATTATTCAAATAAGTTAAATTATAAAGGTAAGACTGGATATATCAATATAGAAGAAATTGACGGGAAGTATTACGTTCAATTTATGTTTAATTATGCAAAGATGGAAGCATATGTATCAGAGGAAGATTTGACAACAGTAGTTAATAATATGTGTTATGTTTTAAGAACTATAGAGTTTAATGATAAAGTTTTAGAAAGTTTAATTGGTGACAATGTGTTAAGTTATCAAGAGGAAGACTTTACTTTGTTTGATGATGATAGTTCTAATGAAGATTTATTGGAAGTTGTTGGAGAAGGTGACGCAAGTAACAAGAATAGCCTTGATAAAGACGATAACTCAATAAGTGTGGATAAAGACTATTAAAGAGGTGAATTTATGGGCTTATTTGATAAAATAAAGAATGCTTTATTTGAAGAAGAATATGTAGAAGTAGAAGAAAAACCTAAAAAGCCGAAGAAAGAAACTCCTAAAAGTAAGGAGGTTGAGCGTCCTATTGCGAAGAAGGTTGTTTTACCTGAGAAGAAAGAGCCTAGGGTAGAAGAACTTGAGGAAGATGAATTATTAGATGAAGATTTTGAAATTAAACCTAATGAAGTTAAACCTATAGAAGAAAAAAGAAGTTTTAAGGTAATGGATGATGATGATTTTAAAGTTGATGATGAAAGAAGTTATCGTTCTAGTGAACCAAAAATTGTTAAAGTAATTGAAAAAGATGAGACTTCTACTCGAGAAGAGACAAGTTTTTATAGGAATAAGAAAGAAAAGAGTGTTTACGGTATTAATGATGCTAATAAGGTTAATATGCCAGAATATGGAAGCAATAAGAGTTCTTATGATAGTGTTTCTTCATCTTATAGTGGAATATATGAGAAAAAAGAGGATAGAACACATTTTAAACCATCACCAATTATATCGCCAATTTATGGAATTTTAGATAAAAACTATAAAAAAGAGGATGTTGTAACAAAAAAAGAAATCCGTTTGACAAGTAGTTATGCAAGGGAAAATTTAAGTGTTGAAGACGTTCGAAAAAAGGCTTATGGGAGCTTAAGTGATGATATAGTTCAGGAAATTGAAGAGGAGCCAAAGAGAAAGGTTTCTGAATCTACAAAAAAAGATGATGATGATACTAATTTATTAGTTGACTTAAGTGATGATGAAGATAAACCATCAGTTAAAGAAGTAACTATGGGTGATGCTTTAGAATATTTTGAAGATTTAGGTTTAGAATATAATGTAGATTATGTTGATGCAAATAAACCTGCTCCGACTGGTCGTAGAACTAAAGAAAGTTACGATGAGGAAAAAACTATTGCAGAGGATCCAGAAATTATTTCTAAAGTGGAAGAGACAGCAAAAGAGGACGATGTAGAAAAGAAGAAAGTTGTAGTTAAAGAGGAAGTTGAAGATCCTGTTATTGCGAAAGCAGAAAGTGTTGATTCAGATGATAATTTGTTTGATTTAATTGATTCAATGTATAAAGAAGACGAATAGGAGGAGAATGAATGGAAGCTTTAAATGTAATTTTGCCTGTATTATTATATATAGCTGGTTTCATATTATTAATAGTATTAATAATTTTAGGAATCAGATTAATTCAAGTACTTAATAAAGTAGATAGAATAGTTGATAATGTTGAGGAAAAGGTCAACTCTTTAAATACGGCATTTAATGTTGTTGATAGAGTATCAGATACATTAGCAACAGTTGGAGAATCGGTTATTACAACTATTGTTGGCGGAATTTCTAGAATTTTTAATAAGAGAATGAAGAAAGAGGAGGATTATTATGAGTAAAGAAAAAAAATCAGGATTTGGAAAATTTTTGGCAGGAGCAGCTATTGGGGCAGGATTAGGAATTTTGTTTGCACCTAAAAAAGGTAGTGAAACACGAGCTGACTTAAAGGCTAAAATTGATGAGCTTGTTAAACAAGTTAAAAATATTGATATTGATGAAGTTAAAGAAGAGTTTGAAATGAAACTTGAAAGCTTAAAAGCAGAATTAGCAGACTTGGATAAAGAAAAAGTGTTAGATATTGCAAAGAAAAAATCAAAAGAATTAAAAGAAAAAGCTCAAGAATTAGTTGATTTAGCTATTGAAAAAGGTACACCAATCTTAAGAGATATGGCTGAAGAAGTTAGATTAAAAACAATAGATGTTACTAAAGAAGTTTTAAAAAAACTTGAAAGTAAATAAGAAGGGTGGCTTAAATATAAGTCATTCTTTTTTTTAGGGAGCATAATATTAGTATGGGAATTTTTAGTAAGACATATTTTAAAAATAAAATTGAGTTAGATAATAATGTAGTAGATATTTGTCCAACTGTTAACTATTCTGATATTGGTAATGATGGTTATACGGTTCAAGGTTTAACATTTGCAAATAAATATATAATTATTTCGGCTTATCATAAGAATAGTGATGGTTTTTTAAAAAAGTCACGAATATATTTTTATGCAAAAAAAACAGGGATGTATCGTGGGTTTATTGAATTAGATAATAGTGCCCATGTTGGTGGAATTAGTTATGATGATATTAATGATGTTCTATTTGTAACTGGTAGTTATGGACGAGTAAATGCTTATAATCTGGCCAGTATTTTATCTGTACTTGACGGAAGTGGAAAGATAATAAAATACGATAGTAGTAATTTAGATATTAGTTTGGTGTTAGAGGGAAATGTTAGTGCAGCTACGCTTTATTTTTACGAGGGATGTTTGTTGGTAGCTACCTGTTCAGAAATAGGAAGAATTGTTAAGTATAAACTTAGATATAGTAATGAGAAAATATTAGTGGATAGTTATCAAGTTTTTTCTAATTTACCGGCTTGCATTCAAGGATTATGTTTATTTAAAAATGAAAATAAACTTTATTATGCTATGAGTCAATCTTATGGGAAGATTCCTTCTAAAATTGGAATTTATGATAATAGTTTTAATTTTATTGGTCAGTTTGTAACTAATGTGACAGGGGTTGAAGGAATTGATATTTCAAAGGATGGTAAAATATATATGGTATTTGAAAACTCTAGTACTAAGATGATGAATGTTCATTTGTCAAAATTTAAGGATAAGAGAAATAAAAAATTAGATGAACTATATATATCAAAAGGGAGAATACATCAAAATAAATTGGATGCTAGAGAAAAAATGTTATAAAATGTTTTAAATATTAAAATTTTATGTTATTATAGATGTAAGTTTTCGATGAAGAATATTTAGTAGTTTATTTGCTGTTAAAATAGAGATTTAGTGGTTGGTGAAAACTAAAAAAGGTGAATAAATGAATTACGTGTTTGGAGAAAAAACGTTTATCGCGTTAAGATATGAAGTGCATAGACTTGGATAGTTTATGAATTAAGGTGGTACCGCGAATATTTCGTCCTTAGGTGATTAGAAATATTCGTTTTTTTGTTAGGAGGGAAATAGATGCATACAGAATATGAAGTAAGAATATTGGAAATTGATACAAATGTTGTGGAAACAAGGTTAAAGGAATTGGGTGCTGAGTTTTGTTGGGATAAAATTCAAAGGCGATATGTTTACGATTTAATTCCAAAGGTTGATGGAAAATGGATTAGACTTAGAACTAATGGTGATAAAACAACTTTGACAATTAAGAATTTAGTTTCTTCGAAGATTGATGGAACACAAGAATTAGAAATAGAAGTTGATAATTTTGAAAGGTGTCATCTAATTTTGAAAGAATTGGGCTATGAACCAAAAGGATATCAGGAAAATAGAAGAAGACATTATGTTTTAAATGGTGTTGATATTGATATTGATTTTTGGCCATTAATTCCTACTTATTTGGAAATTGAAGGCAGTAGTGAGGAGGCTGTTTATAAGACTTTGGAGGCATTAGGTTTTTCTAAAGAAACAGCTACTACGATGGATGTAGATGGTGTATATAAAAGTTATGGTCATAATTTAGAGGAAATATTTGATTTACGTTTAGAGGAGGAAAGAAGATAATGACAAATTGGGAAGAGTTACAGTGGAGAGGTTTAGTTAAGGATGTAGCTGGCGATGGTATTGAAAATAAAATTAATAATGAGAGTGTTACATTTTATTGGGGAACTGATCCTACAGCAGATAGTCTACATTTAGGACATTATAGTTCTTTGGTTACAGCAAAGAGATTAATGTTGATGGGACATAAGCCGATTCTTTTATGTGGTGGAGCAACTGGAAGAATTGGGGATCCTCGGCCAACGGCAGAAAGAGAAATAATGAGTCTAGAAGAATTAGATAAAAATATTGGTTGTATTAGAGAACAAATAGATAAGATATTTGATGGTAAAGCTAAATTAGTTAATAATTATGATTGGTTTAAGGATTATAATTATTTAGACTTTTTAAGAGATATTGGAAAATATATTAATGTTAATTATATGCTATCAAAGGATATTATTGATCGTCGACTTGATAGTGGAATTACATATGCCGAATTTAGTTATATGTTAATTCAGGGATTTGATTTTTTACATATGTATGAGGAAATGGGCTGTGTAATGCAAGTAGAAGGTTCTGACCAATGGGGAAATATCACTACTGGTGTTGATTTGATTCGTAAAATTAAAGGTGAGGAAGCTTATGCCTTTACAATGCCACTTATTTTAGATGCAACCGGGAAAAAATTTGGTAAAAGCGAAGGGAATGCTTTATGGTTGGATGAAAAAAAGACCTCAAGTTATGAACTATACCAATATTTATTAAATACTGATGATTCAAAAGTATATGAATATTTAAAGGTCTTTACTTTTCTAACACCAGAAGAAATCGATTCTATTATGAAAGAACATATGAAATCACCACATTTAAGAGGAGCACAAAAAATGCTTGCAAAATGTATTATTACTGATTTACATGGCGAAGAGTCTTATAATAATGCTGTTTTAATTAGTGAAAAGTTATTTAGTGGAGATATAAGTAGTTTTAATGAGAGTGATATTAAGGCAGCATTTAAAGGAATCGAGGCCTTTAAAATAGATTCTGATATTAATATTGTAGATTTATTGGTGAGTAGTGGCGCTTGTTCTAGTAAAAGAGAGGCCCGTGAGTTTATTAATAATGGTTCTATTACCTTTAATGGGAAGAAGATAGAAGAACAAGAATTAATGATTACTAAAGCAAATTGTTTAGTAAATAAATATATGATTATTCGCCGTGGAAAGAAAAAGTATTATATAGGAATTTACGAATAGTAAAATTGACAGAAAAAGAAAGTGCTATCTAGAGTATTTTCTTTTTTTCTGTGGAAAAGAATATAATATTTTGTTAGAATGATAATGGGAGGTTTTTATGAGTAAGAAAAAAATTAGTAAAATATTAAAAATAGTCACTTTTATTTGTGTGGTTATTTTGGTTATAGAATTAGCTTATATTGGTTTTTTTATAGAAAAGAAGTCAATATATTTTGATGGGATAAATGCAGTTATTTCCGTTGAAAATGGGTTAGTAACTGTGGGAAGTAATAATAATAATGAACAGCACTTTGAAAAGGCAAAGATTACTAAATATAATTTGAAAAAAGAGAAAAAAATGGAAGTTTTGTACAATAAAGGGTATAATGGTGTCTTTTTTGATGTCTTAGAAGATGAAAATAGTAATTTGGTAGCAGTTGGTAGTTACGAAGCTACTAAAGAGGAAAATGAAAAGGGCATTAGGACAGCATTAATTGTTAAATATGATAAAGAAGGCAATATTTTATATGAGGCTGATTTTCAATTATTAGGCAATTCTAAGTATACGAATGTTTATGAAGTAGATGATGGTTATATTGTAGTTGGACAAAGTGTATATGAGGATATGATTGTTGGTTTAAGTGAAGATGGTGGAGCTTATATTGCTAAATATAATAAGGAGTTAGAAGTTGAATGGATGGAGCATTATGGAGATTCTAAGACTGCTATTTATAATGATTTAGTGATTGATAGTGGAAAAATTTATGCTGTTGGTAAGACTGATTCAGTTAAAGGTGTTGTCGCTTGTTATGATTTAGATGGAAAGTTATTGAAAAGTGTAGAATATGAAAATGTTGATAATTTGGGATTTACTGGAATAGTAATTAAAGATGACAAATTGTTTGTTAGTGGTGGAAAGGTGATTGAAAATAATCAAACTGATAGTGACGGACTAATTGTTCAATATGATAAGGAACTTAATTATATAAAGGATGTTACTTATGATAATAAAGGAGTAGAGAGATTTAATCAATTGGTTATTGATGAAGAGGATGATGTAGTAGCAATCGGGACAGTTTCGTTACTTGATAAGGCTAATGATAAAGATGGTAAGGCATTTAATCATGATGGAGTAATTGCAAAGTATGATAAGGATTTAGAAAAAGTAATGATTGTTCCTTATGGGGATGATAGAGATGATTATTTTACAGATATAATTATTTTTGAAGATAATTATTTGGTAGTTGGTTACTCATCATATGAGGATGGTAGTTATTTAAGTAAATTTATTACTTATAGTTATGCGCTTAAGACGTTGGGGGTAGAGTAAGTGAAATTAACGTTAGTAAGACATGGTCAAACAGAAAGCAATTATTTAAATATTTGTCAAGGTAGTTCTAATATTTTACTTAATGATACAGGGAGAAGAGAATGTCAAAAATTAAGAAATAAAATAAAAAATAAACATTATGATGTTTGTTATATGTCACCATTAGTTAGAGCGGTGGAAACAGCGATGATTTTAATTGGAGATAGAGTGCAGATGATCCCTGACAAAAGATTAATTGATAGAGATCTTGGTCAATTAGAGGGTAGGCCTAGAAGTGAATATGATGTTAATCTTTATTGGGACTATAATTTAAATAGCGACGAAAAGGGGGTAGAGGCTTTACAAGATATTTTTAAACGTTGCCAGGATTTCCTAGATTTTTTATATGAACATCATTCTTGTCAAAGCGTTTTGATTGTAACTCATGCGGCAATTATTAGAGCGATGAGGCATATTATATTGAAGAGTGATTTAAATAAGAAATTGACTCTTCGAACAATTGAAAATTGTTATTTTGAGGAATTTGAATTAAAAGATAAATAAGATTTTAATTGTTTGATTTATGTATTTTGAAAGAGGTTATTTTTATGGTAAAGAAAGGTTTATTTGGGGTTTCATTATTGACAATGGCTTGCTTGTATGGAATGCTTGCGGCAGTTGTGTTTTTGATTTGTATTTTATGTGATATACAATTAAGTTTGGTAGTATTAATATCTATTATAATATTTGTATTGCAGTTTTTATTAGCACCATTTTTTACAGACATTGTTATGAAGTGGTTTTATAAGGCTAAGTTTGATTATCAGATGCCTGACTATTTTAAGGTTTTTGTTGAGGAAGTTTGTGCAACTAATAATATGAAGTATCCAAAAATTGGGTATATTGATGATGGTGCACCAAATGCTTTTACTTATGGTCGAACAAAAAATGATGCAAGAATAGTTGTTACTCGTGGTTTATTTGAACTATTAAATGAAGAGGAAGTTAAAAGTGTAGTAGCTCATGAGTTGGGACATGCTGTACATTATGATATGTTATTTATGACAGTTGCACAATTGGTTCCATTAATTTTATATTATATTTATTTAACGTTTACATCTAATTTGGATGATGATGATAATAAATTAGCGATTATCGGATTAATAGCTTATATATTTTATGTTATTTGCCAATATGTTATTTTGTGGTTGTCAAGAGTTAGGGAATATTATGCGGATAGTTTTGCGGTAGAAGTTACGAAAAATCCTAATGCTTTAGCAGAGGCGTTAGTTAAGATTGGTTATGGTTTAACGACATCAACTACTAAAGAGGGTAAAATGTCTGCTTCTCGCCCTAATACTTTGGGTATAATGGATGCAAAAACATCGAAGTCACTAATTGTAAGTAGTTATGATGATGGTAAAATTTCAAAAGACAATATTAAGAGAGCTATGCGTTGGGAGAAATGGAATATTTGGGCAAAATGGTATGAATTTTTTTCAACACATCCTTTAATTTCTAAGCGACTTGAGGCTATTTCGGCTAGAAGTAATGAGTTTGATCAAAATCCATATATTGTATTTGAT
Organism: uncultured Mycoplasmatota bacterium; assembly: GCA_900552495.1. Lineage (GTDB taxonomy): Bacteria > Bacillota_I > Bacilli_A > RF39 > UBA660 > JAEDES01. The sequence continues at coordinate 73,426 of URZY01000001.1, forward strand.
GAAGTGCCAACAGAAAGTTATGTTGATGATTTCTTGTTTGAACTTTTATTAATAGCTATCCCTACTATTTTATTAATATTGGCAATTGTACTTGTTGTAATGTATTTATTTTTGGAGAAAGTAATGTTATTAAAAGCATTAATGTTTTTTCCAGCTATCGCATTGTTATTTGGTTTGATTAAACTTAATCGGACACATAAAAATAAAGATTATAAGGAAACTAAAGTAGCCGATTTGTTAGCTGAAGTTAAGGTTTCTGGAGTTACTTCTGTTCCTTGTATTTTAGAAGGAGAAGTTATTGGAAGAGGGGATCCAGGTTGTATTTTTAATGAAGATTTTGTTTTAAAGGATGAGACAGGAATCGTTTTTGTCGATTATAAAAGAGTAATTGGATTTATGAATATAATTGATGGGTTAACTAAAACTAAAAGCTTATTTGGTAAGAAGATAAGAGTTAAAGGTTGGTATAGACGAAGTCCAGTTCCTTATGTGGAAATATATGAAATGTGGGAGGGAAATGGTAAACATAAGAAATTTTATTCTTATGGTTTGTCAAAGTTCTTTATTATTTTATTTTTAATAATGGCTATAGTAATACCAATTATTTATTTGGTTTAATAAAATAAAAAAACTACACATTTTGTGTAGTCTTTTTTATTTGTTGTAGAATTCAACGATTAATGCTTCGTTAATATCAGCGTTAAGTTCATTTCTTTCTGGAAGTCTAACGTATGTAGCTTCTTTTTTGTTTTCATCATAAGTGATGAATTCAACTCTTTTTGTAACTTTTTCTAGAGCTTCATTAACAACTTTTAAGTTCTTGTCATCTTCTTTTAATGAGATAACATCGCCAACTTTAACCTTGTATGATGGTATGTCAACTTTTTTACCATTAACTGTTACGTGTCCATGGTTAACAAGTTGTCTAGCAGCACGACGAGTTGTTGCAAAACCAATACGGTATACTAGGTTATCTAAACGTGATTCTAATAATCTTAAGAAGTTAGTACCATGAATACCAGATAACTTTCCTGCCTCTAGGAAAGTCTTGTGGAATTGTTTTTCATTAACTCCATACATAAAACGTACTTTTTGCTTTTCTTTTAATTGTGTACCATAGTCAGATGGCTTACCTTTACGAGCATTACCATGTTGACCCGGACCATAAGGACGACGAGCTAACTCTTTACCAGTTTCACTAATTGAAAAGCCAACACGACGAGCTTGCTTATAAGATGGACCTGTGTATCTTGCCATAATTTAATTTCTCCTTTCATTTTTACAAATCAATGAAATGAATTGGTCGTATCTTAGGGAGTTTTTCTTACCTTTTCGCATAAACAGCTCTTGTTACTAAGCTAAGATTGAAAAACACTTTAAAACACTCCAATTCCGCTGTTTCAAGGAATTTGCATTATTAATTATAGGTTAAATATGTTGATATGTCAAGGATTTTATGTAACTAGTTAGCGTTAAAAGAAGAATTTTATCTAAAACAGTAGAAAATTGTTGTATATTTGTGATAGAATATGTTTAGAATTGAAAATAGAGGTGAGGATATGGAAGGACAATATCTTATTATTGGGTCGGCAGTTATTATTGCACTTGTTATTGTTATAATTATTCTTCACTTTATAAAGAAAATACAACTTAGATATTATCGTGAAAAGATTAAGAATTTAGAAGTCCAAAGAAATTTGGTGGCTTCAACTCCAGTTTTATTAGAACTTTCAAAAGTTGAACCTATTATCAAGAATGATAAAATGGAAGAAAAATATAATAGATGGCAAGATAGATTTTCCTATATTAGAGAACATCGTTTAACTAAAATTGATGATATGCTAATTGATTTAGATGTATTTATTGATAAGAGAGATTATAAAACTTGTACTGTTAATATTGCGAAAATTGAAATAGAAATATATAAGGCTAGAGAGTCGGCGGAGAGACTTTTAGAAGAAATAAAAGATATAACACTTAGCGAGGAGAAATATCGTGCTATTGTTATTAAATTAAAAACTAAATATCGTAGTTTAAATAAAGAGTTTTTAGATCATAAACAATTATATGATTCAATGCAAGATGCTATTGGTTTGCAATTAGATAATATAGAAAGTAAATTTCTAGATTTTGAAAAAGTGATGGAAAAAAATGAGTATAATGAAGTTGTTCATATTGTGAAAGCACTTGATACAATGATTGAACATATGGATATTATAATTAAAGAGGTTCCAGATGTTTTATTGATGGCTAAACAAGTTATTCCAAATAGGATGAAAGAAGTAGATTTAACATATAAAGATATGATTAATCAAGGATATCCTTTGGATTATTTGAATATAGAATATAATTTAGAGGAAACGAATAAAAATATTGAAGCGATTTTAGATAAGGTTAAGTTACTTAACTTAGAAGGTGCAATGTTTGATTTGAAGACAATGCTTGAGTATTTTGATGCTTTGTTTATTGATTTTGAGAAGGAAAGATTATCACGAAAAGTATTTGAAGAGGTAAATACTGATTTTAAGAAAAAAATTGGTAAAACTAATAAACTAGTTAGTGATGTTTATGAACAATTAGATGATATCAAGAATATGTATGATTTAGAAGAACAGGATATTGAAATTATTCATGAAGTAAATAAAATATTGGTAGTAATTAATGATGATTATAAAAAATTGCTTCAAAAAGTAGAGGCTGGTGCTACTCCTTATTCAATGCTTAATGAAGAAGTAGAAAGTTTGACTTTAAGACTTTCTTCTATGGAAGATGACTTTGATAAAGCATTGAAATCATTAGGAAATATGTATGAAGATGAAGTTCGAGCAAGAGAACAGTTAGAAGAAATACAAGAGTTTTTAAAACAATGTAGGTCGAGAATGCGGGCTTATAAATTACCGGTTGTTACTGATAACTATTTTGTTCAATTGTCAGAAGCTAACGAAGCAATATTGGAAGTTATTAAAGAATTGGAAAAAAAGCCAATAGTAATTAAGATTTTAAATACAAGAGTAGATACAGCAAGGGATTTAGTTTTAAAACTTTATAATACGACTAATGAGATGATTAAGACAGCCCAACTTGCTGAAATGTCGATTGTTTATGGCAATAGATATCGTATGAGTTATCCGGAAGTTGATAAAGGCTTGTTTGATGCTGAACGACAATTCTTTAAAGGAAATTATAAAGATGCTTTAGATATTTCAATAAAAGCTACAGCTTTGGTTGATGAGGATATTTATAAAAAATTATTGCATGTGTATGATAAATAGGAAATACTGATTAAATGTCAGTATTTTCTTGTTTAAAAATGGAGTTTTGTGATAAAATATGCGTGGTGGAGGAAGTCTTATGAATAGAGTTATATTAATTAAGTATGGAGAGTTAAGTACCAAAAAAGGAAATAGGAATTTTTTTATTAAAACTTTGTATGATAATGTAAAAAATAAATTAAAAAAATATGATGTAAAAATATCTAAAGATAGGGCAAGGATGTATATTGAATTTTTAGATAGAGATTTAGAGAGTATAAAAAAAGTAATTGATAGAGTATTCGGTATTCATATGTATCACATTGCATATATTGTTGATACTAATATTGAAGATATTAAAACACAAGTTTTGGATATTGTTAAGAGTGAGAATTTTAAAACTTTTAAGGTTGAAACTAAGAGAAGTAATAAAAACTTTCCTATTCATAGCCAAGAATTTAATCATGTGCTTGGCGGTGTGATTTTAAAAAATATTGATAATATTAAGGTTGATGTTCATAAACCAGATATTTTAGTAAAAGTGGAAATTAGAGAAAACAATACATACGTTTATCTTAATAGTTATAAGGGAAGTGGTGGCTATCCAGTTGGTACACAGCCTCGTGGGATGTTGATGCTATCTGGTGGAATCGATTCTCCAGTAGCTGGGTATTTGGCAATGAAACGTGGAGTAAAGATAGATGCCGTATATTTTGAAGCTATTCCGCATACTAGTTTAGAAGCTAGAAATAAGGTGATTGAATTATGCAAAAAATTGTCTTTTTATACAGATTATATCAATTTACATATTGTTAATTTTACACCTATTCAAGAGGAAATCTATAAGAATTGTCGAGAAGACTATTGTATTACAATTATGCGTAGAATGATGTATAGGATTATGGAAAAATTAGCTGAAAAATATAGGGGATTGGCAATTATAAATGGTGAATCAATTGGTCAGGTTGCTTCACAGACACTTACTAGTATGAAAGTAATTAATAATGTAACTAATATACCGGTAATAAGGCCAGTTGCTTGTTTAGACAAATTGGAGATAATGGACATTGCTAGAAAAATTAATACTTATGATATTAGTATTTTGCCATTTGAAGATTGTTGTACAGTCTTTGTTCCAAAACATCCTGTTATTAATCCACGAATTGATGTATCAGTCTTTGAAGAAGAAAAATTTAATTATCAGGAAATGATTGAAGAAGCTGTTCTAAATATTGATACAATAAAAGTTGAAGAAACAATGGAAAATGAGTTTAATGATTTACTATAAATTTCCAATAAAAAATATGTATTAAAAGTTCAAAAGTTCACATTCTAGTAATGTACAGGAGGTGAAACAAATGAACAACAAAAACTCAATGAAGATGAGAGTTCCAGGAGCTAAACAAGCTATTGAAAAAATGAAATATGAAATAGCTAACGAATTTGGTGTTAATTTAGGACCAGATGCTTCTAGTAGAGCTAACGGATCAGTTGGTGGAGAAATTACTAGACGTTTAGTTCAAAATGGTATGAACCAAGTTAGTGGAAGCTACAACAATAAATAGTTAAGCTTAAAAGATAGGCCGATGGGTCTATCTTTTGTTTTTTAATTTGTAGTTTTGGGTGGAAAAATAAATATAATTCGTGTATAATACTAGTAGATTATTTGAAAGAGGTGTAAATTTTTATGAAGATAATGTCGATAAACGCTGGTAGTAGTTCATTAAAGTTTAGTCTATTTAATATGGATAATGAAGAAGTTATTGCTAGTGGATTATTTGAGCGAATTGGGATTGAACAAAGTTGTTATACAATTAAATATAATGGTGAGAAGATTAAACAAGAAATTGATTTGCCTGATCATAGTGTGGCAGTTTCTATTCTTTTAGAAAAATTAGTTGATTTAGGAATTATTAAATCGTTAGATGAAATAAATGGAGTAGGACATAGAGTTGTTAGTGGTGGAGACCGTTATAGTGAATCCATTTTAGTTACTGATAAGGTTGTTGAGGATATTGTAGAATTGAAGGATTATGCCCCATTACACAATCCAGCACATGTACTTGGAATTAATGCGTTTAAAAAAGCTTTACCAAATGTACCTATGTCAGTAGTTTTTGATACTGCTTTCCATCAAACAATGGATCCAGTAAGTTATTTATATCCAGTACCTTATAGTTGGTATGAAAATTATAAAGTTAGAAAATATGGTGCTCATGGTACTAGTCATAGGTATATTGCTTTAAGCATTGCTGAAGAACTAAAAAGAGATGATTTGAAGATTATTTCTTGTCATTTAGGAAATGGTGGTTCAATTAGTGCAATTAAAGATGGTAAATGTGTTGATACTTCAATGGGATTTACACCACTTGCTGGAATTATGATGGGAACTCGTTCAGGAGATATTGATCCTTCAATTATTCCATTTGTTATGGAAAAAGAGGGAAAGAATGCTAGTGAAATTATTGACGATTTAAATAAAAAATCAGGATTCTTAGGAATTAGTGGAGTAAGCAGTGATTCAAGAGATATTGAAGAGGGAATTGCTAATGGAAATGAACAATGTAAGTTAGCACAAGATAAATATATTAGAACAGTAGTTGATTATATTGCAAGATACTATGTTTTATTAGGTGGCTGTGATGTATTATGTTTTACTGCTGGAATTGGTGAAAATAGTATTTCTACGAGAGCTGCGATTGTTGAAAAATTAGCTTGTTTAGGATTTAAATTAGATGCCGAAGCTAATGATGTAAGAGGCAAATTTAGAAAGATTAGTGCTGATGATTCAAGTTCATTAATATATATTCTTCCAACAGATGAAGAATTAATGATTGCTAGAGATACGCTTAACTTAATCAATAGATAGGAAAATGTGTGATGTTTAAAGAGATATATAAGAAAATTGAGGAGTATGACACAATTGTTATCGCAAGACATGTGGGTGTTGATCCGGATGCCTTAGCGAGTCAGTTAGCATTAAGAGATGCGATTAAGTTAACTTTTCCAGGGAAGAAAGTTTTGGCGATTGGAACTGGAAGTGCGAAGTTTTATCAGATTGGTCGTTTGGATAGAATTGAAAAAGTAAGTAATGCTCTATTGATTGTTGTTGATACACCGGATAAAAAAAGAGTTGATTCTGTTGATTTTTCACAATTTTCTTATATGATTAAAATTGATCATCATCCATTTGTAGAAAAGTTTTGTGATTTGGAATATATAGAAGATACGGCTAGTTCAGCAGCAGAAATTATTATGAATTTTATTCTAAGTGTTAATTTAGAGTGTAATAAGAGTATTGCTGAGACATTATATCTTGGTTTAGTCTCTGATTCAAATAGATTTCTATTTGATAGTTGTAATTCGAAAACGTTTGGTTTAGTGTCAATTTTTTTAGATAAATATAATTTTGAACTTAGTGAGGTTTATAGAAAGTTATATTTGAGACCGATGAACGAGGTTCGTTTGGAAGGTTATATAGCCTTGAATATGATTGTTACAGATAATGGTTTGGGATATATAAAGATTACTAATGAAATACTTAATCAATTAGAGGTTGATAGTGCTTCAGCTGGTAATATGATAAATAACTTTAATTTCATCAAAGAGGTTTTAGTTTGGGCGACAATAACTGAAGATGTTAAGAATGATCAAGTTCGGGTATCAATTCGTTCTAGAGGGCCGGAAATAAATGAGGTTGCTGAAAAATATAATGGTGGGGGGCATAAGTTTGCTTCAGGTGCGAAGCTAGCTACTTTTACTGAAGCAATGCATTTGATGCAAGATTTAGATGATTGTCTTATTGAATATAATAAGATAGTTAGTGAGGAGAAATAGTATGGTTATTAAGGAAGCTAATTTGGAGGTTATTGCTACTCGAAGAAGTCAATATCCAATAGATGGTAAACCAGAGTTTTTACTTGTTGGACGTAGTAATGTTGGAAAGAGTAGTTTTATTAATTCAATTTTGTCAAGAAAAAATTTAGCTTATACATCAGCTAGACCTGGAAAGACTCAGACACTAAATTTTTATGGGGTAAATGATTCATTTTATTTAATAGATGTTCCTGGTTATGGTTATGCCGCTGTTGATAAAAAGACTCAAGCTAAATTCGGCATGATGATTGAAGAATATTTAGAGAAAAGATCAGAATTAAAAAGAGTATTTATGCTAATTGATTTTAGACATAAACCTTCAGAAGATGATTTGTTAATGTATAACTTTTTAAAATATTATAATGTTCCAGTAACAATAGTTGCGACTAAAGCAGATAAAGTAACTGGTAGTAAAAAAGAAAAAAATTTGAAGATTTTACTTGAGACGCTTGATTTAGTTGTAGGCGATGACTTAGTTGTATTTTCAAGTGTAACTAAGTTAGGAGTAAAAGATGTGCTTAGGAAAATTGAAGGCTTGGTAGAAGAAACTATCTAAGTCTTTTTTCATATACTTATATTGGTGAGTATATGAAAATAGAAATATGTGAAAAAGGAATATATAAAATTTTTGTTAATAAAGAAATAATTAAAAATGTTGATTATGAAAGTCGTGATGAAATTGTTAATTGTGTTAAAGATATTTTATATAAGTTAAAATTACGATTAGGACTATGTGGTTTTTATAAAATAAAAGTTTTTCCACACAATAAAATTGGTATATTTTTAGAGGCAATAAAATTGGATGATTCAGAATATTCAAATAGTCTTGATTTGCGAGTTGTGGTTTATATGGATGAAAGATTTTATTTTGAAACTGATGATTATTTTGTAATTAAAGAATGTAATGATAAAAGGTATTTTGAGGGGCTTTTTTATTGCCTAGTAGATGATAATTTTGATCCATTCATTGCCAAGGTTGAGTTCGGAAAATTTATTTATGGTAAAGATGTAAATAAAGTACTAAACAATAGTATTATTTTGTGATAAAATTATACTAGGTGATGGTCATGAGTAAACAAAGGAAACTATTTTTATTTATTTGTTTTATTATTATTGATTTATTGCTTGTTAGTGGGATTTTGTTACTTAGAGATGTTACTTTGAAGAATATTTTAAGTAATGAGGTTAATGCATTAGGAGATCTTAACTTTTTTAAAGATGATTACAGTTATTCGATTAAAAGCCGTGGTAATTATGCGGTGATTGAAGAAGCTATTAAAGATTATTTGAGTAATTATGCAACCCTTGTTCAAAAGGTTGCTAATGCTTCTAATGGGGTGGAATTAAGTGGGCTACTTCTTACTAGTAGTATAGAAAGTGATGGACCTTTATTTGAGCAGACATTAAAATATCTTGATGAATATCAAGTTGAATTTAATCAAGATATGGACGAAGTATTTTATTACTTGGATGATAATCTTTCAATTGATAATTATATTACACAATATACAGATAATCAGGAAGTAATTGAGTTATATCAAGAATTAATTACAAAAAATCACTTTAGTGAGAAATTAGAAAATAGTAAACAACAGTTAGTGATAGAGAGAATTGATACTAATAGTTATATTGATTCGGTTAGAGCTGTTATTATGTTTCTAAAAGATAATAGTAATAATTATACTATTTCGAATGGACAAGTCACTTTTAATGACAGTAACTTATTAAATGAATATGTTAAATTAAAAGATAAAACAAAAAGAATCTACTAAATAGTAGATTTTTTATATTACAATGGCAATCATATTGTTAGAACCTTTATTCACTACTTTGGATAGAGTTGTTTGTAATTTAAAACGAATATTATCTGGCATCATATTAATTTTTGATTGAATTCCTTCTTGAACTATTGAATCAAGGCTTCTGCCAAATATTTCACTTTTCCAAATGTCACCAGGGTTACGTTCGTGATCTTTCATTAAATAATCTATTAATTCTTTGCTTTGAACTTCGCTCCCGATTATTGGTTCAAAGGTTGATTCGACATCAACTCTAATCATATGAATAGATGGGGCAACGGCTTTTAATTTCACTCCATAGCGTGGACCTTGTTTAATTATTTCAGGTTTATCTAATTTCATGTCTTCTACTGATGGAGTTGCAACTCCATAACCGGTTTGTTTTACCATTTTTAAAGCATATTTTATTTGATCATATTCTCTTTTGGCAGTATTAAACTCTTGGAATAATGATAATAGGTCAGCTTTATTGCGGACATCTATTTTTATTATTTCAGTTAGAACTTGTTGGTAAAGTTCTTTTTTGGCGGTTAAATTAACTGTGATTATACCTGTTGAAGGATCGACATCTGATAAGTAGGCTTTTTCAATATATTCATTTTCAATAAAGTGGTTAGTAATATTTTCAATATCTTTTAATTTATCAATTTCAATGATACTTTCTTTAATAGATTCAATATATGATTTTTTTACAGGGTGATCAGGATTTAAAATGGCAATCCATTCTGGCATATTAACTTTTACCTCTAAAACTGGGAATTCATACAGTGCTTCACGTAAAATGTTATACATGTCTTTTTCTGTCATTGCTTCAATACTGATAGGTAAGACTGGGACGTTGTATTCCTCTTTTAAATTTTCGGCCATACGTTCAGTTTCTGGGAGTGATGGGTGAGTTGAGTTTAAAACGACAATAAATGGCTTACCAATAGATTTTAGTTCTGTTATAACACGGGTTTCTGCCTCAATATAATCATTTCTTTCAAATTCACCAATTGAACCATCTGAGGTAATAACAATACCAATTGTTGAATGATCTTTAATGACTTTTTCGGTACCAATTTCAGCAGCTTCAGTAAAAGGTATTTCTTCGTTATACCATGGTGTTTTGACCATACGAGGACCATTTTCGTCACTTGCACCAATAGCTTTGTCAATCATATAACCAACACAATCAATTAAGCGAATATTGCAGTTAAAATCGTCTATTTTAATTTTAGCGGCATTATTTGGGACAAACTTTGGTTCCGTAGTCATGATGGTTTTTCCAGCTGCACTTTGTGGTATTTCATCTAATGCTCGTTTTTGTTCGTATTCATTTTCTATATTTGGGACAATTAAAGTTTCAACAACACGTTTTATAAAAGTTGATTTACCAGTTCTTACTGCGCCAACGACACCTAGGTAAATGTCTCCACCACTGCGTTTAGCTATGTTTTTAATTATTTCTTGTTTATCCATATACATTCTCCTTATACAGTAAATCGTATGAATTTGAATAAAAAAAAAGAACAAAAGTTCTTTTAGTTTATGAATTTTGTAGAATCAAATAATTGTTTATAAATAATTTGACAATTATTATCATATTGTGATGCATGTTCAGTGGTAATGGTATAAAGGTATTCTTTGTCTGTGGTTGCATATAGACCTTTTATATTATTTGAATTTTTTACTGTAAAACCATTCCAAGTAATATTTGGTGCATCATAGTAAAAGATATTAGAAACGGTTGTGTCAATATTATTATAACTGTTATTTTCTACTAAATAAGAATATGCCGTATAATTTTTGTCATTATTGATAGCTTTAATAGAAATATTACATGTTGCATTATCTGATTTATAGTAATATACTTTATAGTTATTTTGATCAATTATTGGTAGCAGGTTGGTTTGCTTTGAATAAGTTAAATTATTTAATTGATATGGGGTAGAAAATTCATTTATAGTTTCTTTATCGCTTGAAGTGTTTTCTTCCTTAATATATTTTTCTGGTAGCATAAAGCCTATTATTAAAAGGATAAATGGTATTATAATTGTGCCAATGATTATTATAGTAATGACTTTGGCTAGAGAAACACCGCCTTTTTTGCGACATTCATCTAATAATTCAAGACTAGTTTTATCAAAGTTACTCTGTTTTATTTGTTCTACTTTACGTTCTGCATAAGCTAAATACAATTCGTTGAATTTAAATGCCATAATAATTCTAATTATTATATTTACCAACGTTGCATATTCACCTAGTAAAAAGAAAGAAGCAAGTGTTAAAACTAAGTAAGCAAAAGAAAGGGAATACATTTTTCTGTAAAGGATGTAGAAAATTCCAAAGAAAAATGTTCCTATTGAAAATTTAGAATTTTTAATAGTATTATAACTTGGACCAATAAAGGCTTCTAAGTATTTTTCATCGCCAGCTGTTTGTGTTGGAATGTAGTTAAATTTACTATATATGTAATTATAATCGTATTGCTCTTGGTGTGATTGATTTGTATTATAATCGCTTTTTTCTTTATTACTATAGTTGTAACTATAATTATATTGTTCAGCATGACCGGCTAGAGAATCAATATTATATTTTGGTTGACTTTTATTGCTGTAGTTAAAATTATATTGGTATTGTTCAGCGTGGGTATTTGTTGAATCTGTTTGAACGTTTGCTCCACATCGTCTACAAAATTTTGCATTTGTTTGTAGGATTGTACCGCATTTAGGACAATTCATATTTACTCCTCCTATTATCGATATAAGTGTATCATATTTTTTTCATTATAGGGGAGAAAAAACGGAAAAATTAAAATAATTTGTCAATATTTGTAGGAACATTATCTTTTAAGATGGTATTGACAATTTTGTCTTCTTTTTCTTTTGATACTTGTTTTCCAGTCATAGTACTAATATCATTAATTACTTCTCTTATAGTTTTCTCGTCTTTCATATTTGAATTTTGTAGTTTTTGAGCAAGTGATAGGATTGTCTCTTTATTAACATTAGTTTTGTTTTCGACTTTTTTAAAAAAGTTATCTCCGAACATAAAAAACCTCCTACTAAATTATATGTAGAAGGTTAATTTTTGTTAAAATAACTTGTTATTTTTTTGTGAAGCAAGTCGCTGCTTACCTAAGTCAGCACAGCGTTTATTAAATTCTTCTAGAGAAATTGTTCCTTGGTTTAGACGTTCATTTAAAAGAGCAAGGGTGCGATCTTTCATTTGATTAGTATTACTGGAATCAGCGTAGTGTTGTTCTTTGATGTCTTTAACAAAAATATTTTTTGATTGCGGTCTATTTTCGTTATATTCTTTTATTTTGTTCCACTTATTTTCAAAACTATTATTTAGTTGATTATTTGTGTTGTTTTGATTATTGATTGATGAGCGGTGTTGATTTGCAAAACCTCGTGATGGATTGTTGTTATTAATTATCATTACTCATCATCTCCATTTCTATTCTTAAATTGTAGGGTAATTGGAGTACCAGTAAAGTCAAAATTTTCTCTAATTTTATTTTCTAAATATCTTTCGTAAGAAAAGTGAACTAACCCCTTACTATTAACTCTAAATGTGAATTTTGGTGGTTTGGTTCCAGTTTGAGAAGTAAAATATATTTTTAAACGTTTACCTTTATATGATGGTGGTAAGTTTAATTGATAGGCATCTAATATAACATTATTAATAACACTGGTTTTTATTTCACGTTTGATATTTTCTGCAACTTTAATAATTTCAGGCATTAAAGTATGAATTCTTTTTTTTGTAAGAGCAGATAAGTAAACAATAGGTGCGTAGGTCGCAAATTGGAATTCTGCTCGCATTAATTTTTCGAATTCTTGAATTGTGGTGTCTGTTACAGTATCCCATTTGTTTACTACAAAAATAAGACCTTTCCCACGTTCAATAGCATAACCAGCAATATGTTTATCATGTTCTTTGATTCCTTCTTCTGCATTAATTACAACTAGACAAATATCACTACGATCAATGGCTTTTAGAGAACGAAGTAAACTATATTTTTCGATGGCTTCAAAAACTTTACCTTTTTTACGCATACCAGCGGTATCTATTAAAACGTATTCTTCATTATGATACTTTAAAACAGAATCAATTGAATCTCGGGTAGTTCCAGCGATATTTGAAACAACAACGCGATCTTCATTAAGTAAAGCATTCATGAGACTACTTTTTCCAACATTTGGACGACCAATAATAGAAAATTTTAGTCGATTATCAATGACTTCTTCATGTTCATGAAAATCCATGGTAATAGTATCCATTAATTCAACATAACCCGTATTATGAATACTACTGATTGGAATATAAGTATCAAAACCTAATTCATAAAAATCATATATATTATTTTTAGCATCTTTAACATCCATTTTATTAATGGCAACAATTACTCTTTTATTAGATTTTCTAAGAATATCTCTTACAATTAAATCATTGTGAGTTAGTCCTTCTTTTCCATCAACAATGAATACTACAACGTCGGCATCTTTAATAGCAATTTCTGCTTGCATTTTTATTTCGTCATTAAAAGTCATTTTTGTAGCATCAATTCCACCAGTATCAACTAAATAAAATTTCTTTTTATTATAAATTGCTTCTTGGTAGATTCTATCTCTTGTGACACCAGGTATATCTTCAATGATAGAAACTTTTTTTCCAACTATTTTGTTGAAAAGTGTACTTTTTCCAACATTTGGTCTTCCAACTAAGGCAACTGTAGGCATAGACATAGTATCCCCTCCAAATCAGCTTTAATTATATCATATTATTGTCAAGTTTCAAAGAAATTTTAGTTTCTTTTTCGAAGATGCTTATTTGTTGTGGTATAATCAAGATAAAGGATGGTGGATAATGATGAGCAGGGAAGTAAAAAAAACAAATGATGTTGAATGGTTTAATAATCCTAATTTAATTACGACTTTTATTATTGGTTTAATTGCTTTAATTGTATTACTTAGTCAAAGTTTTGCGATTAAAAATAATTTGAGTCCAGTTACAATGCTTGGGAGTATTTTAAATCATAATATAATGTATTTATTGGTTTGTATTTATTTTATAGCTTTAAAGACTAAGACTGGGAAGAAGTATTTTGATTTTTTAAATATATTTTTAATTGTTTTATACTTATTAGCAGCGGTTACATCTTTACTTACAGTTTTTCAGTCGTTTGGGCTTTCTAGTTTACTACAATTTATGATTGATATTTTAATATTAATTTATTTATTTCATACATTACTACGTAATACGAGATTATGGGTTAATGCGGAGTTAGGAAAATCGCCGTTTAATGAAATCTCTAATAATGGTTATTTTAGTACAATTTTAATTTTGGCGATTACATTATTAGCGGTTGATTTAATATCTAGTACTAGTTTTGATGGAACGGTACTATCATTATTAGATACGTTTTATGTTGGATTGTTTGTAAGGTATGTGTATTTATATGGAATGTATTTAGATAAGAAGAAGATAGCAATAAATAATGATGGTAGTTTTGATGAAATAAAAGAGAAGATCGAGAAGACAGTAGATGATTTTGTTCAAGATCATAATTTGGATGAGAAGTATGATAGTATAAAGAATAAAGTTAGTGATATATCTGAGGATGTTAGTGAGAAAGTTAATGATATTAAGGAAGATATTCAAGATATTATTAAAGATAATAAGTTAGATGAAAAATTGGATAAGGCAAAAGATGTGGTAAGTAATTTTGTTGAAGATGTTGTAGATGAAGCAAATGAATTAACAGAAAAAGCTGTCAAGATGTATAAAGATTCTGAATTAGATGAAAAACTTAGTGAACTTCCGGAAAAATCTAAAGAAGTTGTTGCTAAGATTGTAGAGAATGATAAGAAGACTGATAAAAGTGATAAGGTATTGAAAAAAGAGATAAAAAGTCGAAAAAAACCAATAAAGAAGAAAGATAATAAAACTACTAAGAAGGTGAGTAAGTAGATATGAATATGTTTGAGGAAATTGAAAGATCAAAAACAGAGTTACCAAAGGTTAATACGATTCATAAAAGTTTAAGAAAATTAACTTTTAATTTTTATCAGATATTTGCTGTCGTTGTATTTTTAATTATTTTTATGGTTGGAATTTTGTTTGGAAATTTATTTCCAACCTGTGGTTCTAGTTCTACTTTGTACTCAGGAACTTGTCTAACAACAGAGTTTAATTTTTCGTTGATGTTGTTTATTTGGTTTTGTGGTTTAATATTGTGTTTGTTTATTTTCGCTATAGGACATATTATTCAATTATTGGAAGCCATTAACAAGAAACTAAAAAAGTAATTGTGATTTATAGAAGAAGAAAATAAATTCTTCTTTTTTGTGATAGGTTGAGATTACAATAGAAAGAAAAAATATATTATTTAAGTAGTTAAATATGTAATATATGTGGCCATAAAAAGAAAAAGTATTTGGAACAAAAATGTGGGTTTACCAAAACAGAAAAACTTAGGTGGCGACGTCTAAGATAAATAAATTTATTTTATTCTTTTGTTCTTGTTTAAAATAATAAAATGTTGTTGATATTACTTGCATTTGTCTATAAAGTATGGTAATTTTAATATGTAAGCATAACATAATGCTTAATTAAAAATAGGGAGGTAAATTTAGTATGAAAAAAGTTGAATTAGTAGAAGCTGTTGCTGAAGCTGCTGGATTAACTAAAGCTGATGCTACAAAAGCTATCGATGCTACATTCGCTGCTATTACAGAAGCACTAGTTAAAGGAGATAAAGTACCACTAGTTGGTTTTGGAACTTTTGCTGTTTCTGAAAGAGCTGCTCGTGAAGGACGTAATCCAAGAACTGGTGAAGTTGTTAAGATCGATGCTAGAAAAGCTGTTACTTTCAAAGCTGGTACAGCATTAAAAGATGCTGTAAACTAATATTAAATTTAGTTAAAAAAGAACCTATAAGTAGGTTCTTTTCTTTTGATATGGTATAATATATTTAGGAGTAAGAGATGAATACAAGGTGGTGATATCATTGAAGGAAGTTGCTTTAAAAGTAATTGAAGAAATTTGTTCTCATGGGTTCTTAGCTTATATTGTAGGTGGATTTGTTAGAGATAATATATTAGGCATAGACTCTAATGATATTGATATTACAACGAATGCAACCCCTAAAGAGATTAAAGAAATATTTGCAGATAGCTGTTTACCTAGTGAGGATTATGGTTCAGTTACAGTAATGATGAAAGGTGTAAGATTTGAAATAACAACATTCCGAAAGGAAATTGGTTATGTTGATAATAGGAGACCGGCAAGTATTAAGTATATAGATAATTTATATGAAGATTTATTGCGCAGAGATTTTACTATTAATACTATTTGTATGGATAAGAATGGAGAAATAGTAGACTTGCTTAATGGACGAGAGGACTTAGAAAAAAGGGTGATTAGGACAGTTGGTGATGCAAGAATTAGGTTTGAAGAGGATGTTTTACGAATCCTTAGAGCTGTAAGATTTGCGACTATTTTAGATTTTAAGTTAGATATAGAGGTTATTGAAGCGATAAAAGAGCAAAGCTATTTATTAGATACTTTGTCTATTAACCGCAAAAAGGAAGAATTAGATAAAATTTTTTCTAGTCCACAAGCGGATAGAGGGATTGAACTTTTATTAGCATTGGGATTAGATAAACAATTAAAATTACCTAATTTACCTAAAGTTAAGTGTACTAGTAGTTTAATTGGTGTTTGGACTGTGTTAGATGCATTGGATGTATATCCTTTCTCTAGTAATGAAAAGGAGCTTATAAAGGCTGTTAAAGAGGCAATGAGTCATAATAATTTAGATCCATATGTATTATATAAATATGGCTTATATGCAAATAGTGTTGCAGGAGAAATTAAAGGTTTAGATATTAAAAATATTACAGAAGCATATAATAATTTAGCTATTCAAAGTAAAAAGGATATTTTGATTACTAGTCAAGAGATTATGGAATTGTTGAATAGAGAGCCAGGTAGCTATATTAAAGATATATATAGTGATTTGGAAAAAGAAATATTATATAGAAGACTTAAGAATGAGAAGGATAGAATTATAGAATATATCGAAAGTAAGTATAGATAGTGGTTCTATCTTTTTTTCTTAGTTTATGATATAATATGAACATTAATGGAGATGATAATGATGAAAAGTTCGAAGTTAATAGAAATATTTAAACAGGGGAATATGGTTATTCCAATTTATTTTTTACAGCATTATAGAGACTTTAAATTATCTATGGAAGAATTTATATTTTTAATGTATTTATATAATATGGGGAATAAGTTTTTGTTTGATCCTGTTAAGTTTAGTAGTGATTTAAATATGGAACTTACGGAAGTAATGAATTATGTAGGTGTTTTAACGGATAAGCATTTTATTAGAGTTGAAGTTTTAAAGAATGAGAAGGGATTAATGGAAGAGGTTGTAATTATGGAAGAATTTTATAATAAATTATCTATGATTACGATAGATGAAGTTAATAAGACTTCTATTAATGATAATTCGAATATTTTTGAAATAATAGAGAAAGAATTTGGTCGGACTTTGAGTCCAATAGAATTTGAAATTATTAAAGCTTGGCTTGATGGAGGTTTTAGTGAGGAACTTATTAAAGAGGCTATAAAAGAAGCAACTATGAATAATGTTTCTAATTTACGGTATATTGATAAGATTTTATTTGAATGGGGGAAAGCTGGGATTAAGAGTTCTGCGGATGTGGAAAAGAATCGTAAGATGCGAAATGATGTTAAAAACAAACACGACGAAAATATAGATTTAGATATAATTGATTATAATTGGTTTGATGATGATGACGAGTAAAATTGAAGAATATTTAGATTATTTGTTTCCTGATCCAAAATGTGAACTTAATTATAATAATGATTATGAATTGTTGATTGCAATAATGCTTAGTGCGCAATCTACAGATAAAAGAGTAAATACCGTAACTCCAATTATATTTTCTAGGTATAAGAATTTAGAGGAATTAAAGAAAGCTGATGTTTCAGATTTGGAGAATATTATTAGACCAGTTGGTTCTTTTCGAAAAAAGGCTTCTTATACTAAAGAGATTGCTCGAATTTTGGTAGATGAATACGATGGTGTTGTTCCGACCGAAAGAGAAAGATTAGAGGCTTTGCCTGGAATAGGGCGAAAAACAGTTAATGTATTTTTAAGTGAGTTCTATGGTGTTGCAGCCATTGCTGTTGATACACATGTGGAAAGAGTGTCGAAACGTTTAAAATTGGCTTATCAAAAAGATGATGTTCTAACAATAGAGAAGAAATTAATGCGGAAATTTGATAAAAAAGTATGGGGAAGGAGACATCTACAATTAGTTTTATTTGGGAGGTATTATTGTAAGGCTGTAAAACCGGAGTGTAAGAATTGTAAATTGAAAGACATTTGTAGAGAAAAAAAGAAGAATCTTGATTGATTCTTCTTTTATGTTGTTGGTTCCGGAGATGGTGATGGCGAAGGTGATGGTTCTGGTTCCGGTGTTTCAGCTTCTTCTTTTAGAGTATACGAAGCTGCGGCACTTTGAATACCACTATATGATTTATAAGTTGCAACAACGGTATATGTAGAATATGGACTCGTTGTTTCAAAGGTATAACTTGTTTTTGTTGTCCAGTCGAGTAGGACGCCATCTTTATAGATATTATAACCAAAACTACCATATTCTTCCTTAGCTTGGGAACTTTGTGCGACAGGGCTCCAACTTAAAGTAACACGATTAGTTAATTTATTGTAAGTTGCTTTAAAATTAGATGGGGTTGCAAGTGGTGGTTCATCATATTCAGTAGGAACATATTTTGTTTTAAAGTATTCATAGACAACATTTTTTGTTGTTGGAGAAGCTAATTTTGCTGGATTGGATCCCATTGCAACGGCAACCTTTGTTACACTGGATGGTTGTTTAAATGCAGCTCTATTGGACTCCATAGCTCCTTGTTTAATTAAAGCATTAAAGATTTGATCCTTTCGTCTTGAGTCTGGGAAGTTATGTAGTACATAGACTGGATCGATTTTGTCATAACCATACCACATTGCGACAGCTGTTTTAGTTGAGTATCCAACTGCCCAAGAGTCTTTGATAGCATCATCTGGTAAACCTTTACTAGCCATTAAGTCATATGGGTAGTTAGTCGTTCCTGTTTTTACAGCAACATTGCTTGGTGTACCACCATTTAGGGCAACGTCTTGTAAAACATCTGAAATCATAAATGCTGTTGCTTCAGACATGGCTTTTCTTTTTATAACATAATTGTCAGAGGTACGTTCGTGAGTTTCACCAGTTGTTCTATTAATAATTTTTGAAACACTATATGGTTCGTTGTAATAACCACCATTAGCAAAAGCAGAATAAGCAGCGGCCATATCTAATGGTGAAACTCCGTCGAAGGCTCCTATTGAATGAGCTTCATGGGCTTTACCGCCAGATAATTCTGGTTCAATTCCTAGATTTGTAACAAATTCTACAATTTTTTTATTATCAACTTGTTGAAATGCTTTTAAGGCTGGAATGTTACGTGATGTTGCAAGTGCACGTCTTAGAGTGATGGTTCCATAGTATCCACCATCCCAGTTTTTAATTGATTGCCCTGATGAATATTGATATGGTGAGTCGTCAAACAATGTGTAAGTAGACCAGTTGTTATATTCAATACCTGGACCATAGTCGAATAATGGTTTTGCTGATGAACCAGGTTGACGTTTGTTATCAGTGGCGTAATTCCAGTTATCTATTTGTTTGCTGGCACGCTTTCCAATGTCTCGTCCAGCCCCAATAGCAAGAATTTTACCTGTTTCCGTATCCATAACGGCAACTCCGCATTGGACTACATCATTAATCCAAGTATAAGCTTCACCACTTAGTACACGATTTACAGCATCTTGTTTGGTTGGATCGAGATTTGTGTATACTTTTAATGAAGTGGTATATGGATTAACTTTGTATTTTGCTTTTACTTCTTCTACAACCGTATCTATATAACCTTGGTATTTGTCATATTTTGGGTTGGATGCAGAAGAGTCGACTAGTGATTCGACGGGAATACTATTTGCCATTTCTTTTTCTTCTTCAGTTATATATCCATGGCGTTCCATTAAATATAGTACGGTGCTACGACGTTTTTCAGCATTTTCTGGGTTTGTGTCTGGTCGATAGTAGTTAGGAGACTTAAACATTCCAGCGATAATAGCTGCTTCACTTAAGTTAAGTTCACTAACTTTTTTTCCAAAGTAAACTTCACTTGCTTCTGATACACCATATATATTTCCACCTAGGAAATGGTTATTAACATAGAATTCTATTATTTCTTGTTTTGTGTATTTTTTTTCTAATTTGAATATTGCGATGTAAATGTCTTGAAATTTACGAGCAATTCCTTCAAGGTTCATTCCTGATGCTATTTCACCATCTTCTTGACGAGAGAAGGTATTTTTAGCAACTTGCATTGTAATAGTAGAAGCACCACCAGCGTCGGAACTTCCTAATACTTGCCCAATTGATGCTTTTAAGAAACGTGGTGCATCAAAGCCGTTGTGTTGGAAGAATCTTGAGTCTTCGGTTGCTATAATAGCATCAACTAAAACTTCTGGTAATTCTTCATATGTAACCTTAGTTCTTTGCTCAGTCCCAAGTTTAGCAAAAACATCACCATTAATATCATATAATAGTGTTGTCTCTGCTGTTTGCAGACCTTTTTCTTTTTCAGCAAATTCTGGATCAGCAATACTCTTTACGTATAAGATAAAGGCTCCGAACGCTACAATTCCTAAAATACCGATTGTTAGGATAAAAATAATAATGATATTGACTAATTTTCGGCGTTTGGCATTGTTTTTTACTTTTCTTAATAATAAACCAACTCCGATAATTAGACCAGCACCTAGCGTTGCTATGGCCGCAAATTCAATGCCTAGGGCAATATAAACAATGATAATTGCTAAAACCAATAGTCCTAAAGCAATAAGTTTGTATTGTTTATCTTGTTTGGTATCTTTAATACTTACTCTTTTTTTAATTTGATTTGAATCTACTTTGCTATTGTTAGTACTAGTTTTTTTGACAGGGAGTCTCTTTTTTATTTGACTTTTTAAACTAGAACGTTTAGGAGTAGTTCTTTTTGTTTTTCCTTTTACTTCTTTTTGCATTTTATTTACCTCCAATTAAGTTATCTACAATCTTTAAATAATCAATCCGTGGTTGATATCCATCTTTAATTAGATGAGCTTGACTTCTAAAAAAGTCAATTGGAATTGATTGCCTATCTGTTGTCTCTAAAAAAATATTTAGTTTTTTTGCTGATAATAGATAGGTTTCATTTAAGGTTGTGAATCTTACAATTAAAAAAGCAATTCCGTGATGTCTATCTATGTTTTTTAAATGTTCTATCTGATGTGGATGAATATTTGTAAGAGCAAATGCAGTTGAACTCTTTGTTTCCTTAGCTTCAAAGTCGATATAAAAGCCTTTATACAAACCATTGTAGTCTGTGGTAGATGGTGTTGTAAAAAAGCCTTCTTTAATCATGGCTTTATTTCTTGAAGGATAATCCACTTTAGTGATTTTTATAGGGGTAGGCTTTTTGTATATATAAGCTTTGTCTATCTCTCTATAATATTCATTTGATAGGTTAAGCTCATTTTCTAGAGTCATACCTCTATTTTTATGAGTAGTTATACTAACCGTAGACATTCTTTTAATTCCATTTGGATAGTTCATCTAATCACCTATGTTTTATTATACTATAAAGACTGGAAAAATTCTATATTATTTCAATGATATTTTTATGGAATTTTTTATCTAACTTGGTCGAATTTATGATTTTTGTTAAAAAAAGTATTAAGATGGTTTTGGGTGATAAAAAATATGAATAATTTTGAGGTTGTGAGGTTATTGGGGAGAATGCTTGATAATACAAGAGAAATATCGATTTCTTCAAGAATTCACTATATAAAGACGGCGTTAATAATTGACAAAAACAGTCATTGATGTAATAATATTAGCATAAGGGAAAAAGGTGATATATATGTATCAAAATAAAATTTCACTTATGCCACAAGATATCTTAAAAAAAGAGTTTAAAATTGACACTCGAGGATATCGTTTAAAGGAAGTTGATCAATTTTTGGATGTTATCATTGATGACTATGAACAATTTCTAAATATGATAGATGCTTTAGAAAAGGAAAAGGCTGATTTGCTTGCGGAGATTATGTCATTGAAACAGGAACTTCGTAATACTAAGCTTAGTATGGAAGTTGTTAAAAACAATGTTGATAGTTCAGAAGTTACAAATGTTGATATTATCCGTAGATTATCACAACTTGAAAAGATGGTGTATGGTTTGAAATCTAAAAATGAAGATTAAGTAATAACAAGTAATATATAGACAAACGCTGGGATTCTTGAGATCCTTGAGGAAAGTCCATGCTCTCACAGTCTGCGATGACTGTAGTGTTCGTGCCTAGGAAAAAAATAACCTAGGGTAGTTTTTTCTAACGGCGGAGAAGAACCTAAGTTTTTAATATGGTTCTATCCATAAAGTGCCACAGAGACGAATTCTTTGGAAACGAAGAGGTGAAACGTGGTAAACCCCGCGAGAGAGAAATCCAAATTTGGTAGGAGAGCTCTAACGAAGGAAGCAAACGGAGTTAGGGACCGGGCAACTGGTAGATAAATGTTTGTCACCTAGAAATAGGAACAGAACATGGCTTATTTATATTATTGTTAATTATAGTGAGGTGTTTATGAAAGAGTTAGGGGAATATTTAAAGCGTACTAGAACGTCTAATGGTGTTAGTATTGCTGAAGCAGCAGAGGACTTGGAACTTTCTACATCTCAAATTGAAAATATAGAAAGTGGAAATGTTAGAGCTTTTAAAGATGTATATAGTTTAAAAGAATTAATTAAGCAATATGCTAAATATCTTGGGCTTGATCCTGAGAAAGTTGTAGATGAATTTAATGAATTCTTGTTTGAACATACTTCCAAAATATCTTTAGATGATATTAAAGCTGCTCAAAAAAAACTAGAAGAAAGTGAAAAGAAAACAAAGTCGCCATATACTATGGAATATAAGAGAAAAATTTCCATGTGGACAATTGGGGTTGTTGTTGGGTGTTTTATACTTTTAGTTTTAATAATATATCTTATAATTAGTAATGCTAATAAAGCTCCAACGCAGGTAGAAGAGTTAAAACCATTTGGTGGAAAGGAGTACATTTATGAATTTACCTACTAAACTTACTGTTCTAAGATTGATTTTGTCATTGGTTATTGTGGGATTGTTGTGTTTCCCATTTTATGAAGTTGGGTTGCAATTTCCAACTTACACGATTGGTGGTGTAGCTGTTGAGTTACAATATATTATTTCAGGAGTGATATTTATTATTGCTAGTCTTACAGACTTTTTGGATGGATATTTGGCTCGCAAAAATAATCAAATTACTGATACTGGAAAGATGTTAGATGCAATTGCTGATAAGGTGTTAGTTAATTCTGTATTAATTATTTTAGCAGCACATCAGTTTATTCCTGTAATTATTCCTGTAGTTATTGTTTTGAGAGATATTGTTGTTAATGCAATAAAAATGGAGGCAGCAGGGAAGGGAAAGGTTGTTGCAGCTATTGGTTCAGGAAAATTAAAAACAGCAACATTAATGGTTGGTACAACTTTAGCATTTTTCTACAATTTGCCATTTGCAATGTGGAATATTAGAGTTGACGATTGCTTGCTATATATTGCATGTATTTTATCAATTATATCTGCTGTACAATATTTTAATATGAATAAAGAAATTATTTTTCCAAAAACAAAAAAGAATTAATCAAAGAATTGTAAGTAGCAAAAATTCTCTTTTATTAGGGAATTTTTTATTTTTTGGTATAAATTGGCTTAGATTTTAATAAAACAATTGTTCGAAAAGATATTGATTTTTCTTTTAAGATAAGTTACAATGGTATTGTAAGTTATTTATTAGGAGGAAATATGAAAACAGTAACTGATAAAGATAAAGCTTTAGAGCAAGTATTAAATGATATAGAGAAACAGTTTGGTAAGGGATCTATTATGAAACTTGGTGATAGTAAACATACTAAGGTTGATGTTTGCTCTAGCGGTTGTCTTTCTTTAGATATTGCCTTAGGTGTAGGTGGATATCCACGTGGAAGAATTATTGAAATTTACGGTCCTGAGTCTAGCGGTAAGACGACATTTGCTTTGCAAGCAATCGCTGAACATCAAAAATTAGGTGGTAGAGCGGCTTTTATTGATGCAGAACATGCATTGGATCCCGTTTATGCAGAGAGACTTGGCGTGAATATTGATGAACTTTTATTGTCACAACCTGATACTGGTGAGCAGGCTTTAGAAATTTGTGAGGCTCTTGTTAGAAGTGAAGCTGTAAGTATTATTGTAATTGATTCTGTTGCTGCACTTGTTCCACAAGCAGAAATTGATGGTGAAATGGGAGATTCTCATGTTGGATTACAGGCGAGGTTAATGTCACAAGCTTTAAGAAAATTATCTGGAACTATTAATAAAACAAAAACAACCTGTATTTTTATTAACCAATTACGTGAGAAGGTTGGTGTTATGTTTGGAAATCCTGAGACTACTCCTGGTGGTAGAGCACTTAAGTTTTATTCAACAATTAGGCTTGATATTCGCCGTAATGAACAGTTAAAAATGGGTGATGGAATAGTTGGTAATAAGACAACAATTAAGGTAGTTAAAAATAAGGTTGCCCCACCGTTTAAATCAGCAGTTGTTGATATAATGTATGGTGAAGGTGTTTCACGTGAGGGGGAAGTTATTGATTTAGCAGTTGAAGCCGGTATTGTGGAAAAAACAGGTGCTTGGTATTCTTATCAAGGCGAGAAGTTAGGTCAAGGGAAAGAAAACGTTAAATTGTTGTTAAAAGATACTCCAGAATTGCGAGATGAAATTGAACTTAAAGTAAGGAAATATTATGATATTGCTTTAGAAGTAAAGGATGATAAAGCTGCAAAAGCTGGAGCAAAAGACAAATAATTGTCTTTTCTTTTTTTGATTAACATAATATTTTTTAGGAGGCTGTATGAAAAAGTTAAATGAAATTGTAGATTGTGAATATGACATTGATATAATTGGAGTTGCCGATGATTCACGGAATGTGAGTGAAGGGTATTTGTTTGTAGCAACTAAGGGTTATTATGTTGATCATTTTGATTATATAGAAGATGCCATAAATAATGGGGCTGTAGCAGTAATTGTTGATCGAAATGTAAAATTGAAAATTCCTACAATAGTGGTTGAGGATATCAATGATTATTATTTTGAGGTTTGTAAGAGATTCTATGATGTTAGTCCAAGTGATTTCTCCTTTATAGGAATTACTGGTACAGATGGGAAGACAACTACAGCGACAGTTGTTAGTCAACTTTTAAATAAAGTAGAATTATGTGCTTATATTGGTACTAATGGTGTTCAAATAAACGACAGTTATTATCCAACAACAAATACTACTCCATGTGTAGGGGAACTATTTAAATGTTTAAAATTTATAAAAGAAAGAAATTGTAAATTGGTAGTTATGGAAGTGTCAAGTGAAGCTTTGCTTCACGAAAGATTGAAAGGCTTTAATTATGATATGGTAGCATATACAAATATTACAGAAGATCATCTTAATATTCATAAAACTATTGATAATTATAGGGAATGTAAATTTAAATTATTGTCTTTATTAAAGCCAACTGGAATTGTTATTATAAACGGTGATGATAATAATTGTCGTATGATTGACAGTTGTAATTTACATACTTTTGGAATTAATAGTGACAATGAATATGTTATAAGCAATGTAAATGAAATGTCTAATAGTGTTAAATTTAATTTGTGTACAAATGAAAATAAATATGAGATAGTTAGTCCGTTAAAAGGACAATATAATGTTTATAATGTAGCGATGGCTTTTGTTATTTGTTTATTAAAAGGAATGAATCCTAGCGGTTTGATTGACGAAATTTCAAAATTAAAAGTAGTTAAAGGACGAAGAGAGTATTTAAATTTTGGGCAAGATTTTGATATTATATTAGATTATGCACATACATATAATGGAATAAAATGTTTACTTGAAAGTGTAAAAAATTATAAAAAAATTATTACGATTACTGGGGCCGCAGGTGGCAGAGAAGTTGAAAAAAGGAGTAAAATTGGAAAGTTGATTTTAGATAAATCAACAATAGCGATTTTTACAATGGACGATCCACGATATGAAGATGTTAATGATATCATTGATCAAATGGTTTCTAGTAGTGAGAAAAATTATATTAGAATTGTTGATCGAAAGACTGCGATTTTTAAGGGTTTAGAGTTAGCAGACAAAGAGAGTGTTGTTTTGGTAATTGGTAAAGGTAGAGATAATTATATGGCAATTGAAAATAGACGTGAAGAATATTCTGATTATGAAAGTATTAAGAATTTTTTTATTAAGTAGTTAAAGGCTTTAAGCTTTAAACCTTTTTCTTTTCCTTGACAATATTTGAAATTGTATTCTACAATATAATTAGATTAGAGGTTTAGTACCTGGTCTAGATGGAGGAATGTTATGAATAATACAATGATCTCCATTTTACTTATAGCCGTTGGTTTACTAATCGGTTTTATTATAGCTTTTGTTATAAATAGTTTAAAAGTTAGTAAAGCATCTAAAAAGGCGGAATCTATGATTGCGAGTGCAAAAAAGGAAATAGAAAAAGCTAAAAGGGATGCTGCTATTGAACAAAAAGAAGAAGCTCATAAATTAAAGATGGATTTAGATAAGGAAATTCGTGAAAGAAAGGAAGAGTTAAAGGAATCTGAAAATAGATTATTACAACGTGAAGCTAATATTGATAAGCGTGATGAAATGTATCAAAAACGTGAGTTAGCATTAGATGAAAGAGAAGAAAAACTTTCTGAACGCCAAATTGAAATTCAAAATGAGAAAAGTAAAGTGGAGGAAATTAAAAAGGAACAATTAGATTTATTGGAAAAAATTTCAGGATTTAGCAAAGAAAAAGCTCGTGAACAAGTAATGAGTCAAGTTAGAGAAAACATGAGTAAGGAAATCGCTGAATATATCCACGAAAGAGAAAATGAAGCAAAACTTCAGGCTGATAAGTCAGCTAGAGAGTATATTGTAAGTTCAATGCAGAGATATGCTGCTGATATTGCTAACGATCAGACTGTAACAGTTGTTGATTTACCTACAGATGAAATGAAAGGGCGAATTATTGGTCGTGAGGGACGTAATATCCGTACAATAGAAGCAATTACCGGAGTAGATTTAATTATTGATGATACACCAGAAGCAGTGGTTTTATCTAGTTTTGATCCACTAAGAAGGGAAATTGCTAGAGTAACGCTTGAGAGTTTAATTAAGGATGGTAGAATTCATCCAACGAGAATTGAAGAATTATACGATAAAGTTTGTAAAGATATGAAACAAAAGATTATTGAGTATGGACAAGAGGCTATATACGAGCTTGGGTTAACCAAGTTTGATCCAGCATTACTTGAGATTGTAGGAAAACTACACTTTAGAACAAGTTATGGTCAGAATGCTTTGCGTCATTCAATTGAAGTTGCTCAGTTGTCAGGTTTGATAGCTGGTGAATTGGGAGAAAATGTTGCTTTGGCTAAGAGAGCAGGACTTTTGCATGACATTGGAAAAGCTATTGATCATGAAATCGAAGGAAGTCATGTTGATATTGGGGTAGATTTAGCTAAAAAGTATCGTGAAAATGAGGTTGTAATTAATGCAATTGCTTCGCATCATGGTGATACCGCTGCTAATAGTGTAATTGCTACAATAGTTGCTATTGCCGATGCGTTATCAGCATCTCGCCCTGGAGCCCGTAATGATTCACTAGAAAATTATATTAATAGACTTTCACAACTTGAAGAAGTTGGAAATGAAATTGCCGGAGTTGAAAAAACTTATGCGGTTCAAGCAGGACGTGAGTTAAGAGTAATTGTAAAACCTGAAGAGGTAGATGATTTAGAAGCTCATAAGATTGCTAGAGAAGTCAAAGAAAAAATTGAAAGTACAATGAAATATCCTGGAACTATTAAAATTACAGTTGTTCGTGAGACAAGAGCACAAGAAGAGGCTAAATAGATAGTCTCTTTTTTTTGAAAAAATTTTCTTTTAGATAATAATATTAACAGGAGGTGATATATATTAATTGTGTTCAGTCGATTTTTTTCTTTTGGAAGATTGGTCAAACTGTAATGAATAGTAGAAATTATTGTTGGAATCCGGCATTAAAATTATCAACATTTTATTCATATAAATATGGTTTTAGTGAGTTGTTTTCAATTAGTAATGTTAGATATATGGAAAAATTTTATAAATGCTTTCCGATTTATTATGATGAACTTAATAAATTAACATTTGAACATTATAAGCTTTTGGTTAATGTTTCTGATGTTACACGACGTTATTTTTATTATCGTGTGGCCTTGTTTTGTCGAAGTGGTGTAGTGGAATTGAGGCAATTTATTGGGGAAGATATGTATTTAAAGATAAAAAAAAGATAACAATTTTAGTTGTTATCTTTGTCTTTTTTTATATCTAAGATAATTGGTAGAATAATTGGTTTTCTACCTGTTAGATTGTAAATAAATGGATATAAGTTTTCTGTTAAATCATTTTTTAGATTGGCAAATGTTGAGCGTGGATCCTGAAGAGATAATTTAATTGAATTTTCAGCTTTGGTTTCAATTTTGTGAATTAATTCTTCGTTTTCGTTTACTAAAATAAAGCCTCTTGTTGTAATATTAGGTTTAATTAGTAGTTCGCGCTTTTTCATATCAACATTAATAATTACTACTAAAATACCGTCATTAGCCATAATTTTGCGATCTTTTATGACAGCACTACCAATTTCGCCAATCCTGTTACCGTCAACATAGATATCAGCTCCAGGCATACTTTCGCCTCTGGTAATAATGTGATTTTTTAAATTAAGTGTATCACCATTTTTTAAAATAAAAGTATTTTCCTTTGGGATACCACAACTAATACCAATATCAGCTTGCTTTTTTAGCATGCGGTAATCACCATGGAATGGCATTAAGTATTTTGGTTTTAATAAGCGAATCATTAATTTTACCTCTTCTTCGTTGGCATGTCCAGATGTATGTAAATCGGCTAATGCATTATTGGTATAAACTTTAACGCCTTTTAAGTATAATTTGTTTACTATTTTTGAAATACTTAATGCATTTCCTGGAATGGCACTTGATGAGAAGATTACAACGTCATCAGGACGTAGTTTGATCTGTTTATGAGTACCATTAGAAATTCTTGATAAGGCCGCTAGAGGTTCACCTTGACTTCCAGTACATAGTAATGTTACCTCATTTGGTTTTAAATTATTGGCTTCCTCTGGTGTTACTAGTAATTCTTTATGGTCGATATAACCACCATTAATAGAAATATTAATATTGTTTTCCATACTTCTTCCAAAGATGCATATTTTTCGGTTATGTTTGTAGCATGTTTCAAAGATGTGTTTAACACGATAAATGTTTGAAGCAAAAGTTGCAATAATAATACGGCTATTTTTACATTTATCAAACATTTCACCAAGTGTTTCATCTACAACTGATTCACTATTAGAAAATCCTTCATTTAGTGCGTTAGTAGAATCTCCAATCATTAAATCTACCCCATCTTCACCCAAGCAGGCCATTTTGTATAAATCGGCCATTGGACCAACTGGGGTTAAATCAAATTTGTAATCTCCAGTTGTGCATATTCTTCCATCGGGCGTTTTAACGCTAATCCCATGTGAATCAGGTATAGAGTGAGTAGTTCTAAAAAACTCTATTTCAATCTCCTTAAATTTTAATTTTGTATTTTCAGTATAGACAAATAAATTATCATATCTGATATTACGATCCTGTAATTTTACAGCAATTAATTCTTTAGCATGGTTAGGAGCGTAAATTGCAGGAATATTAATACTTTGAAGTAAAAAGGGAATTCCTCCAATGTGATCTTCGTGACCATGAGTTATTAGTAAAGCTTTAATCTTGTTTTCATTTTCTTTTAAAAATGTAAAATCAGGTAAAACGTAGTCTACTCCCATAAGTTCACTTTCTGGGAAACTAACACCGGCATCAATAATAACAATTGCGTCTTTATGCATTACACAATACATATTTTTTCCGACTTCTCCTAAACCACCTAAAACAACTATTTTTGTTTCATTGGTTTTTTGATTATTCATAAAAACTCCTTTCTTATATTTAAAAATTTATATAAAGAATTAACTCTAAAATTATACTATAAAAATTTTTATTTGTCTAGGTGTACTAATGTATTAATGTGAATATAATTTTACGAGCTTTGTCTTTGTAAATGTTGCTTATTTATGATAAAATGGAGATGGTGATATAGATGGGATTATTTAATAAGATTAAAAGTATGTTTCAGAAAAATGAAACGTTAGATGAAAATGAAATAAAGAAAAATAATTTAGATGAAAATAATATTCAGGAAGATTTAAATGAAACCGACACTAATATTGATAATGTAGATGAGTTGCAGTCTAAAAATAAAGATGTTAGAATCTATGAAAAAGGATTAACTAAATCACGTCAAGGTTTTGTGTCTAAATTGGCTAATTTAACTAATAAGTATAGAAAAGTTACGGATGAGTATTTTGAAGAATTGGAAGAAATTCTAATTATGGCGGATATTGGTGTTAATACTGTTATGGAATTTATTGATCGCCTGAGAGATAGAGTTCAAAAAGAGAAATTAGAAGATCCAGAAATGCTTAAGGAAATAATAGTTGATGAGTTATTTATTATTTATGTAAATGATTCTGTATTAACTAGTAAAATTACTTATAATGATAATGGACCAACGGCTATATTGTTTGTTGGGGTTAATGGGGTTGGAAAAACAACAACTATTGGAAAGATTGGGTATCAATTAAAAAAGGAAGGAAAGAAAATTCTATTAGTAGCAGCAGATACTTTTAGAGCTGGAGCGACAGCCCAACTTAGAGAATGGAGCGAAAAAATAGGTGTTGGGTTTTATGGAAAAGAAGAAGGGGCTGATCCAGCGAGTGTTGTTTTTGATGGATTAGAAAAGGCAAAGAAAGAAGAATATGATGTCGTTTTAATAGATACAGCAGGAAGACTACAAAATAAGGTTAATTTAATGAAAGAACTTGAGAAAATGAATAAAGTAATTGATGGACAGATAGAAGGTGGAACGACAGAAACTTTATTAGTGATTGATGCTACAACTGGTCAAAATGGGATTAGTCAAGCAAAGGCATTTAAAGAAATTACAAATATAACAGGTATTGTATTAACAAAGTTGGATGGAACTGCAAAGGGTGGAATAGTTCTTGCTATAAAGGAATCAGTAGGAATACCTGTGAAGTATATTGGGCTTGGTGAAACAAAAGATGATTTACAAGTATTTGATATTGAAAAATATATTTATGGATTATTTAAAGATATGATGTAGGTGATTCTTATGACAAAGAAAGAGATAAAAGGAAAAGAAAACAAGATAAAGAAAAAAACAAAAGGTGCAAAATTACTGGAGGAAATGCCAGGAGAAGAAAAATATCAGGGAATTAGTCCTATCAATAGGTTTAATATTTTATTTGCTGATTTACAATTTATATTTACAATTTTCACTTTGATATGTTTTGTTTGGTATTTGTTTAATGATAAAGTATGGGATGTATTACAGTTTGTTTTAGCGATTACCTTATTTATTATTGGTTATAACAATAAAATTATTTATAATAAATCAAAGAAGGCCTATTTTTATTATGCTTGTGGGGCAATTATTTTAGTTTTGGAAATTCTTACATTAATTTTAGAGGTGATTTAATGGAGGATGTAGTTTATTTTAATGAGTTATATGATTTGTATGGAGATTTATTAACTGCTAAGCAAAAGTTATATTTTGAAGATTATTATTTTAATAACTTGAGTTTCTCAGAGATGTCTGAAAATTACGATGTTAGTAGAAATGCAATTTTTAAGCAAATTCATATTGTTACTGACAAATTAAAAGAATATGAAAGTATTTTGAAACTTTATGAGAAAAGGAATACTTTGTTAGCACTATCAAGTAAAATAAAGGATGAAAATGTTAGAGAACAATTGGAAGAATTATTGTAGGTAAGTTGTGAACTAACTTATCTTTTTTCTTGTAAAAATTAATGAGAGAATGTATAATTTATAATATATGATAGGGTGAGAAGAATAAAAACTGAAATGGGGTAATGCTATGTTTGATAAAATAACATTTATTAGTGATGAGGGTGCGACAATCAGATTGAAAGATAGTGAAAATCTTACAATGAATTTAATGAATTTGCATTTGGTTTTTGAAGACGAAACAAAAAAGATATTAGGGGAAGTTAATGATGTTAATGGTGATACTGTAAATGCTAGTTTTTTAGGGGAAATTGTTGGAAATAGATTTTTAGGTGGTACCATTAGAAAACCACGCTTGGATGCTAAAATTCGTGTTATTAATAATGATGAGATTCAATTAATTACAGGACGGGATGAAAGAGGATTTATGAAATTGGGAAATACCCCTTTTTATGAAGGATCCTCAGTATTTTTGGATGTTAATAATTTTTTTAGTAGTCATTTTGCAATTTTTGGTAATAGTGGTTCTGGTAAATCATGTGGTATTTCAAGATTATTCCAAAATATGTTTAGAGATGAGAGACTTAATCCATGTAATGCTAATATTATTATGTTAGATTCATCTGGTGAATATTATAATGCCTTTAGCAATTTAAATAGTATAAATCAAAATTTTCACTATCGATTCATTAGTACTAATGAGAATGCTCCAGGAAGTGATAGTTTAAGAATTCCTATTTATTTATTGAATGTTGATGATTTAGCCTTATTATTACAAGTAACTACTCATTCACAATTGCCAATTGTTGAAAGAATGAGAAAATTAGCATTAGTTTTTTCTCAAAAGGATATGGATGCTAATAATTATAAAAATCATTTGATTGCAAAAGCAATAATGACTATTCTATATACAAATGAGACTGCACCAAATAAAAGAAATGAAGTTTTTTCAATTTTAGCTAGTTGTTCTACCCCCCAATTTAATTTGGAAGCAGTTGTACAAGGAATTGGTTATACGAGAAAGTTTCGAGAGTGCTTTTTAATTGATAATAGTGGTAATTTTTCTGAAAGTGTTTTACTTACAGAATATGTTTCTTCATTTATTGATGATGAACTTGATTCTTATGAGCCAGCAGATGGGGCTTTTTATACATTAGATACGTTGGAAAAGGCTCTTAATTTTACATTGATTAGTGAAGGTTGGTTAAGAAATAAAAATACTTATGGTGATGCTGTTACGTTAAAAGTTCGTTTGCATTCATTAATTGTTAGTAACAATGCTTCGTTTTTTGATGTTCGGGAATATTTAACGGTTGAACAATATTTAAAGTCTTTAGTTAATAAGGATGGACGAAAGTACCAGTTTGTTAATATTAATTTGGATGATGTTGATGATAGTTTTGCTAAGGTAATTACGAAGATTTTTTCGAGATTAATATTTGATCATTCCAAAGCGTTAGTTCAAAGAGCTAGTGATCCTTTTCATATTATTGTTGAAGAAGCACATCGTTATATTCAAAATGATACGGATAGATTTTTGCTTGGATATAACATTTTTGAGAGGATTGCTAAAGAAGGACGTAAATATGGTGTTATTCTTGGTATTATTACACAAAGACCGGTAGAACTTTCAGATACTGTAATTTCTCAGTGTTCTAACTTTTTAATTTTTAAAATGAACCATCCTGTTGATCTTGAGTATATTAGAAAAATGGTTCCAAATATTAGTGATGAAATTGTGGAAAAACAAAAGAATTTACAGGCTGGAACTTGTTTAGGTTTTGGAAGCGCTTTTAGAATTCCGATGATTGTTAGAATGGATATGCCGGATCCTGCACCTTGGAGTGGAAACTGTGATGTTGTTTCTTATTGGGGAGGAGGTTCAGCTGTTACTACTAAGCCTGCTACTAATGTTGAGTCAGTAACGACTACTAGTAATGGGGCGATTCCAGAAATTGCGACAAGTCCATCGACGACTACTAATGTGGTAGGAATTTTGGAGCCAGTGGCACCTAGCGATGTTACAAATGCTAAAGAGACTAGTTTGGTTACTTTAGCTGATGGTAACTCGGTTTCAACGCATGGTAATGGTCAGTTTGGGTTGTTAAGTGATGATGGGACAAATGCGGCTGGTGAGAAACGTGTAGAAGAAGATTTGGATGGTGTGCCAATTGTAACATCTAATCCAATGCCACCGGTTAGTTCATTTGTGGATCCTAGTGTTTCGGCTATGGAAGTTGCGCCTTCAAATGGTGGTAGTCAAACACTAGTTAATTTCTTAGGTGGAGAGACTTTTAAAACACAAAATATGACAGTTAATACTGTTGCTGAAGAAAAACCACAGGCTGTAGAGCCGGCACCAACATTGGTTTCGTTTAATAGTGCTAGTAATGTTACTATGGATAATTCTAATACTTTAACTCAGGTACCAGGACAAATGCTAAATACTAATTCCCCTGTTAGCGCGCTTGATGTTAATAATGTTTCACCAGGCGATGAAAATCAAAAAGATACATTTGGTAAACCTGATGTTACAAATATAAATAATTTTAGTCCAATAAATCCTAATATGGCATTAGTAAATGCTGTTGCTTCACAAACAGAAGGTTTTACTACTAATATACCAAGTAATATGAATTTAGCTAGTGATGGAGATAGTGGAGTAGCAACGGGAACAGAAATGGTAAAATTTGTATAATATAGAGATAGAAAATAGTATAGAGATATACTATTTTTTGTTTTTTAGGTTTTTTTTTGCTATAATAAATTTAGGTGATATATATGTTTGAAAGTTTAGGCGAAAGATTACAAAATGCATTACATAAAATTAAGGGATATGGAAAAATTACAGAAGATAATATTTCTTTGATGATGCGAGAGATTAGATTAGCTTTGCTGGAAGCAGATGTTAATTATAAAGTAGTCAAGGAGTTTACAAATACGGTAAAGGAAAAAGCTTTAGGTGAAGAAGTTATTAGTAGTATTAATCCTGGAGATTTATTCGTTAAAATTGTAAAAGATGAGTTATGCGAATTGTTGGGGGGAGAAAATGCACCACTTAATACCAATGGTAATCCAGCTATTTTGATGTTAGTTGGTTTACAAGGTTCTGGTAAAACAACTACAATTGGAAAGTTAGCAAATTTTTTGCGAAAAAAGCACAGTAAAAAGCCTCTATTAGTTGCTTGTGATGTTTATAGACCAGCAGCTATCGATCAGTTAAAACAGCTTGGTAAGCAATTAAATATTGAAGTGTATGATGAAGGTAAAAATGATCCGGTAAAAATTGCGACTAATGCTTTGAATTATGCAAAAGAAAATGGTTATGATTATGTACTTGTTGATACTGCAGGTAGACTACATATTGATGAAGAATTGATGGATGAATTGGATTGTATTAAGAATAATATTAATCCGCAGGAAATATTATTAGTTATAGATTCAATGATGGGACAAGATGCTATTAATGTAATTACTGGCTTTAATGATAAATTACCACTCACAGGTGTTATTTTAACTAAATTAGATGGTGATACCCGTGGCGGAGTAGCATTGTCTGTTAGACATTTGACTAATGTACCAATAAAGTTTATGGGTACTTCAGAAAAATTGGATGGGTTGGAACTTTTTGATCCAGAGCGTATGGCCGGTAGAATTTTAGGAATGGGAGATATTATTTCTCTTGTTGAAAAAGCTACCGAAGTGATTGATGAGAAGGAAGCTGAGAAAGCAGCAAAGAAAATGCAGCAAGGTAAATTTGATTTAGAAGACTTTTTATCAACGATGAAACAAGTGAAAAAACTTGGTCCTTTAGAAAAACTTATAAAAATGATTCCTGGAGCGCAGAAGATGGGACTTACTAATATAGAAATTGATCCAAAGCAAATGGCTCATGTTGAAGCAATTGTCTTGTCGATGACGCCAAAGGAAAGAAGAAATCCTGATATTATTAAAGCAAGTCGTAAAACAAGAATTGCGGCGGGAAGTGGTAGATCTGTTCAAGAAGTAAATAGATTACTTCAGCAATTTGATCAAATGAAAAAAATGATGAAACAAATATCAAATGGTAATATGAAGTTACCGTTTTAGGAGGATAAGAATATGAATATAAGTGAAGTTAAAAAAATGATTGAAGGGGCAAGTTATGAAGAGAAGATTCAGGTATTAGAAAATATCTGTAGAAGAGTTGGAGACCGCTTAGAAAATGGTTATTTGGGAAGTAGTGTAGCTAATATTTCTTATGATGATTTTGGATATGTGGAATTTCAATCAGAGAAAGTTGAAGAGGCGATAACAACACAGTCTAAGGGAACTGTTTTAGATAATTCGGTTATTATAATGCAAGTTCAACAAAGTACTACAAATAAATTGCTAAATCTTTATTCATGGAAATTAGATGGGAGTAGTTATACGTATTTTGCATTTGATAGTAAAGCAGCCTTGGAACACGCTTATCAGGCTATAAAAAAGGCTAATAAGGTATTTTTGGCTGAAAATTTAGATAATGATTTACAGGAACTTGGAATTATGTATCGTGATATTATGAATGTGAAAGTTGCTGTTAAAGTAGGAGAGATGCCAATTCAAACCGAGATGACAACAGAAGATATGCAACAATCAGAATTATTAACTTCATTTAGTGTATAAGAATTACGGTTTAGTAATTCTTTTTTTGTTAAAAATTATTATTAAAAAAGGTCTAAATTAAATAGGATATTTAATAAGTTTTTGTGTCTCAAATTTTTAAGAAACATATTATAAGGTAGGAGGTATATTATGTTTGATCAAGGTATGAATCAAAATTTTGGTTTTGATAATCAAGTTGTTGGAAACAACAATACAATTGAAAATGATATGAATGTTGATGTTACAATGATGGGAATGAATAATATGATGCAGGATAATATGAATGGTTATAATGCTCCAATTAATGAAGGTGTTCAACAAAGAGTGGTAAACAGAACTTTTGTTCATGAGGTTCCACAAGTGAGTCCTTTTATGTAAGACTAGAGTAAGTGGAGTTAAATAAGTACGAGTTAAAGGCATTCGATAGGTGAATGTCTTTTTGTGTGGTATAATTTAATTAGTAAATCTCGTGGAGGTATAAAAATGAAATTAGTGAAATTAAAATGTCAAGGTTGTGGAGCAATATTGAAGGTAAACGAAGAATTGAAAAAAGTTACTTGTAATTATTGTGGTACAGATTTTTTAGTAGATGACGAAGTTAAAAGAGTCGAAATAACAAAAAATATTAATCATCATAAGATTTATACTGATGAAGCAAAAATAAAAGAAAATGAAAGAAAGATAAAGGAATTAGAATATAAAGATAAAGGAAAAAAACGTGATAATATTGTGATTTTTGTTTGTTTTGGTATTATGATATTTATGGGTTTATTTTCTGTTGGTATGTCGTTTTATTATGATAAACAGAGTGAACCTGATAAGCATGAACTAAAAGTACCTATGAGTGCAAAAAAATATAGGGGAGAAAACTATGAAGTTGTTGTTCAGCAATTAGAAGATGCTGGATTTGAAAATGTTGAATCAAAAGCAATAAAGGATTTAGTTACTGGATGGATGACAAAAGATGGTGAGGTTGAAAGTGTTTCTATTGTTGGTGATACAGGATTTGAAGAAGGTGAAATATTTTCAAAAGATTCTGAGGTTGTTGTGACATATCATACTTTTAAGAAGGAGAAGAAATGAAATTAAAATTGGGAAACAAAAATAGTAAATCAATAATTG
The DNA here is from genome assembly GCA_900552495.1 of uncultured Mycoplasmatota bacterium. Classification (GTDB taxonomy): domain Bacteria; phylum Bacillota_I; class Bacilli_A; order RF39; family UBA660; genus JAEDES01. Next base: position 111,285 of record URZY01000001.1, read on the forward strand.
AAAATAATTTTGAAAAGAAAAAATTAATTGATAATAATAGCATACTTATTATAAAAAACTATTTGAATGAAGATATTATAAGGATTAACAATAGTGTTGCTGTTATTGAAAATAAGAATAATTACATTCAATTAGCGGAAGATGTTGTTCCAAGGGTTGATGCAATATTTAAATCAGTTCCAGAGATTGCAGAAGTAATTTCCAGTAAAGATGTATATGAAGTTATTTATGATAAAGGTTTAGGCACACTTCAAAAATCAGCAAAACATCCAGGTTATGTGCTTGGAAACATTGTTGATTCTTCAACTAATACAAATTATAAAGGTTCTGCATTATTAAAACCTGTATCTGGAGTTCAACAAGCTGTCGGTTCAGTTTTTTCTGTGATGTCAGTTGCTACAGGTCAATATTATATGGATAAAATAGATAATAAACTTGAATCAATCTTTTCAGATGTAGAACAAATTAAGAGTTTTTTGAGTGATGATAAAAAAAGTAATTTAGAGAGTTATGAACATTATTTTCGCAATGTAATTAATAATTTGCAAGTATGCTATGATAATGAAAACTATAAAAGTGCTGTGTTAAACGAATTACAATCTATTCAAAATAATATATATAGTTCTATTCAACTTTATAAAAAACAAATAAATAAACATAAAGAAAAAGTTAATCAAAAAGATAAGGCAAAAGTTGTCGTTGAAAATATAAGCGAATTATGCGAGTTGATTTCGTCATATAAATATTCTGTAACTTTATATATGTACTGTAAATTATTAGAAATTATTGTTTCTGAAATAAGTGATGAAATTTATTTAAATTCTATTATAGATGATTTAAATAATATTCAAAATGATCATAAAGTGAATTTTTCTGAATGGGAAGAAATATATAATAAATATATAAATTCTGCTAAAGCATATAAAGAAAGTGAGATATTAAATGTTGTATCACATTTTAAAGATAATAGTTTTATTTCAAATAATTTAATGCTTAATTTAGGAGTGAAATTAGTTGGGCATGGTGCTGATATTTGGTATAACAAGGATAAAGAAAAGAAGCAAAACGAAAAGAGTAAACAAATAGATTCAATAAAAATACTATTTAAAGATAATTCAGAAGAATTAAAAAAATATACAAAATATTTGTCTTATTATAGTAGTTTGTACAATAAACCACTTAAAGTTATTAAGGATAATAATCAAGTTTATATAGAATTGTTAGAAGATAATAATAACAGCACAAAATAAACACAAAATTTCTACTAAATAAACCATGGATTCCAAATTATATATGTTAGAATGTGACTAAATAAGCTTATTTTGAAAGAAGAGTTAGCTATAACTTTTCTTTTTTTGTGTAATCTCGGTAAATGTGTTAATTTTTAAATCACCGGAATTTGTTAGAACCTATATAAATAAAGGGATAAATCGAGTTTTTACTTGATAATGGGATTGATTTTGCAAGTGCAAAATATGTTTGGTGTCATATAAAACATTGAAATTACTTGGTAATTTTAATGTTGCGGCACCACGCTCTTATCCTGATATAAAAATTACTATTAAAAATAGTGGTTTTTGGGATTGGTAATTTTAGACCTTATTGGTCTTTTTTATTGGAATAAAGGAAGTGTAGTAATGAATAATCATAGTACTGAAGTCATAAGTTTTTTTATAGTAATGAGGATGATTTAATAATGGGAGATTATAATATTAATGTTATTTTTAGTGAGGATAATATTTCTTTAGAAGATATCTTTACTAAAGTATTATTAAAAGAACTCTTAATGATTTTGAAAAAGGAAAATAATATGATAGAGTCATCTTGTACTTATTTATCTCTAAATAAAGATGGAGGTAAGAATTGAATTATTTAGAGAGTTTAAATAAGATTTATAATGTTGGTATTTATATAAGATTATCTAGAGAAGATGATGAGAAGATTTATGAAAGTGAAAGCATTACTAATCAAAAGAGTTTATTACTTCAGTATGTTAAAGAAAATAATTTAAGAGTTTTTGATATATATGTTGATGATGGTTATTCAGGTACAAATTTTGATAGACCTGGTTTTAAAAGATTAATTAATGATATTGAATCTAAAAAGATTAATATGGTTATTACCAAAGATATGTCTAGGTTAGGCAGAGATTATATTGGTACTGGTAATTTAATTGAAAAGTATTTTCCAGAACATAATGTTAGATATATTGCTGTTACTGATAATATTGATACTTACTTAGATAATTCCAATAATGATATAGCACCGTTTAAAGCAATAATGAATGATATGTATGCTAAAGATATATCTAAAAAAATAAAATCTAGTTTAAGAGCAAAACAAAAAGAAGGTAAATGGGTTGGGGGAAGATGTCCTTTTGGATATATGCAAGAGCCTAATGATAAAAATCATTTAGTTATTAACGAAGAACAAGCTATTATTGTTAGAAGAATATATGATATGTGTTTAGAAGGATTATCTTTTTTTAAGATAGCTAAAAAATTAACTGATGAAAGAGTTAAGACTCCTGCACAATATTATAGTTTTGAATGGAAGAGTAATTATAATTTAAAGTTAGGTGAATGGCATTCTAAATCAATAAGAGATATTTTAACTAATCAAATTTATACTGGCGATTTAGTACAAAATAGAAGAAGTAAAGTTAATTATAAAGTTAAAAAAGTCGTTAGAAATAATCCTAAAGATTATATTATAGTTGAAGGAACACATGAACCTATTATTGATAAAGAAATTTTTTATGAAGTTCAAAAGAGAATACCAAAGAATGTAGGTAGAAATGAAAAGAAAGAAGTTCATTTATTAGATGGATTAATGTATTGTGGAGATTGTGGCCATAGAATATCAGTTCAACCAAGAAGAAAAAAAGATAATAGATGTTATACAATATGTAATTATTATAGAACTTATATAAGACAGAAATTTTGTACATTACATTGTAATAACTATGATGTTTTAGAGCAAGTTGTATTAGATACTTTAAGAAGTTATTGTCTTAAATATTTAGATAGTAAGAAAGTAAAAGAAAGAGTATTAAGTAACTTAAATGATAATGAAGTAGATAATAGTCTAAAAGAAATTAAACTACTTGAGCAAGAAATAAATCGTATTAATGAAAATTTAGATAGTATTTATTTAGATAAGCTTAATAAGGTGATTAGTGAAGAACAGTTTAATAGAGTAAAGATAAAATTAGAAAATGAACTAAAGATTAAGCAAGATAAGCTAATGAAATTGATTGATTGTAGTAATGATACTTTTAATAAAGAAGAACAAAATAAAATGATTGAAAAGTATATTAATAAATTTTTATCTATGAAAAATCCTAGTAGAGAACTTGTTATTAACCTTATTGATAGATTAGATATTTATGAAGATAAAAAACTTGATATTAAATTTACTTTTAATGTTGAAACAAGAACAAATGTTTGATATAATATGTTTTGTAAATTGTTAAATAAAAGGGAGGCTTGGTACATATGAAAGAAGCACAAATGCATTTAATAAATAAGATGTTTAATGATAAGACTATTAGAACAGTTTGGAGCAAAGATGAAGAAAAATATTATATAAGTGTTGTTGATATAGTCGAAGCATTGACTGATAGTGTAGATCCGGCTAGTTATTGGAGAAAACTGAAACAAAGACTAAAACAAGAGGGAAATGAAACCGTGACAAATTGTCACAGGTTGAAATTAAAAGCACGTGATGGTAAATATCGCATGACGGATGTTGTCGATATAGAAGGAATGTTTAGAATTGTTGAGTCTATTCCAAGTAAGAAAGCTGAACCTATGAAATTATGGCTAGCTAGATTAGGTAAAGAAAGAATTGATGAAGTATTTGACCCCTCAATAACTGTTCAAAGAGCAATTGATACTTATCGTGCTAAAGGATATGATGAAGATTGGATCATCAAAAGAATCAAAGGTATTCAAGATAGAAAGAAATTAACTGATGTATGGAATAGTAATGGAGTAACTGAAGAAGTTGAATATGCAATACTTACTAATGAAATATATAAAGAGTGGTCTGGATTTACTGCTAAACAATATAAACAACATAAAGGACTTAGAAAAGAATCTTTAAGGGATAATATGACTGATATTGAAGTTGCATTAGCGGACTTGGGTGAAATAGCAACAAGAGAACTTGCTAAGAAACATAGACCATTGGGATTAGAACAAAATAAGAAAGTTGCTAAACTAGGTGGACGTACTGCAAAAGTTGCTAGAGATGAACTAGAAAAAAATCTAGGTGAAAATGTAGTTAGTAAAGATAATGCTTTATCATATAAATATGTTGAAGATGATTTGATGATAGAAAATAAAGAATAAGTGATATAATAAATATTTGAAGAAGGTGAAGTATGAAAATAGGATTTACTACAGATACTAATTTTTTTGGTTTAAAAAATCAAGATAGTTATAAAAAAACAACTTTTTTAGATGAAATGGATTATTTTATTGATTATATTTTTTCATTAAATGAAACCAAACCAAAATATGAATTAGAATATTGTGTTCCTGATTTAGTGTTTGAAGAATTGTATAATCAAAAGAAGGCTTCTTTTAAAAATAGTTACGATGCATTTGAAAAAAAGTATAACTTATTAAGTTATGGTTTGTTGGGTGATTTACCTAAGTTTAATCTTGATGAAGTATTATTAAAAGAAATGAATGAATATAAAGAAAAAGTCATTACTTTAACTAGTGATTATAATCAAGATTTATTTTTAGAAATAATAAAAGATTCTTTAGAGAAAAATCCACCATTTGATAAAAATTTACCTAATACTGGTTTTAAAGATTCTTTAATTTGGAAAACAATAGTATATAGTGAATATATTAATAAGTATGACGAATTTTATTTGTTTTCTGGAGATAAAATTTTTAAAGATAATGAAGAGTTTTTAACGGCTGAATTTAGTAAACATCACCCAAATGTAAACTTATTTATTGTTTTTTTAGAGCCAAATGGTAATCAACGACAAAATGCCTTTAATGCTATTATTGAAAAATACAAATTATATAAGACAGATGTTGTTAAATTGTATAATAGTAATGTAATATTAAAGTATATAAAGAGTTTAATATTACCTGCTAATGTTGATTCATCTTATTATATGGGAAATGGTATCGAAGTTAATCTAGAAGATGTTTTATTTAAAGATTTTGATGAGACTGATTTTTATATAGATAAAGTGATAAAAGAAGGAAATGGGTACAATGTTGATATAGTCTTTAGAACTAAAAAATATATTACAGATATAATTATAGAAGAAAATGAAAAAAAATATTTACTAGGTAATGTAAGATTACAATTGAATGAAACAAAAAACAGTTATACTTGTAAAAGTAGTGAAATTTATGGAGTGGATTTCGATTTAGGTGTTGTTGATTTGCTTAGAGGATTTACTATAAAAGGTGTAGGGAACTTGGCATCTGAAATATCAAAGATTGTGAATGAAAATTATAGAATTAATATGGAGTGTTTACAACCTTTAAAAGAATTACAAGAAACAATAAAAAAGATTACAGAGCCAATTCAAAATACACAAAAAATGTATGAGGCTTTAAATCTTTTAAAAGACATAAAAATTGCAAGTCCTATTGATAGTATGAAACCAATAGGCAATGCTTTTAATAATGAAAATAAAATATAACAAAAAGGGTCAAGGACATACTTGTCCAATTCATACAAGAATAATTAACCACCATGTTTATAAACATACTTATAGACCAGTATTTACTTGTAGTGAAGAAAATACTGTAAGTAATATTCAATGTGGTTCTTGTTGTCAATTTAGATAAGTAAGATTTAGAGGGTGATTTTTCATCCTTTTTATTTTGTTAAATTTTTAATAATATTAGAGTTTGCATTTAAAAAATGTTATACTATGTAGTAGGTGAAGTGTAATGGATGTTTTAACTATATTTTATGATAATATCCTAAAAGAGGCTGCTCAAGGCCGGATTAATAGTTTTTTCTATTATAATATTGTTTTTAATACAATTTTAGATGATGATGGAATTAGATATGATGCAAGTGTTGATTTAAAAGACTTAATGATTCCAACTTTACATATAAAGAACAAAGCAGAATTTGATGAACTATTAGTTAATTATGTAGATAAATGTTTGGACTTTTATGATAATAGTAATTTTTCAGAAGAAGTTGTTTCTGGAGAGATGTATGACGAAGTAGATAGAATATCAAAAGAGAAGACAATATTAGCTTTTTTATTTGCTAATGCTACAATTGAGGATTTTTCAGATCCTAGTAGGTTTCTACGAAGAAGAATTGATTTCTTTGATGCTACTAAACCCTGCAAATATGATTTGGGACAATCTAGTATACTAGATTGCAATCTTCAGGTTGAAGTTTGCAAGGATAAGTTAAATAATGAAACTCCTTATCAATTTGTAGTTCGTTGTATTTCGGATACTGGTGAAGAATATGAATTACCAAGATTAAAATTTGGTGTTTCTGATAATAAAGCGTATGTTTATGCTATTCAGAATTATAATAAGCAAGAAAGTACTTTTTCAAAAAAAATAAATAGAAAGTTGTATAAAGTTGGAGAAGGTTTTTCAAAGGAGAAAGATAATTTTGATATTTATGAAGAAGGAAATTTAAATGATATATCACCAAGTTTTTTATTAGTAGCTAATCTTTTTACTTCATATATGGATAAGATGGAAATAGATGATTTTGTTATCTCTCCTATTTTGTTAGAAAGATGGAATTCGAAGGTTATGTCTAATGAATTTAAAAGTAAGAGAGGTAAGAAACCTTATGCGGAATCATATGAAGAGCAATTACGAATACAGTCAAATTTAACCGAAAAATTTTTAAGAACTTTTTTAAGATTAAATCATCATTGTGATAATTTATCGGTTACTGCTTATCCAGCGGAGCAGGGATTTGATTTATGTCTTACTAATGATGGTATTATTCGTGGAAATAATAGTTTATTGAATGAGACAGCTAATATGATGAGTGAGGCTCAAAAGATTGGTAGTGCTGAAAATGGGTTACATAAATAAAAGGAAATTATGAAAAATAGTTAGTACATGCATTGGAGATGAGATTTATGGTGTTTGAATCAAGATTACATGATGAGCCATTTAAACTTATAAAATTAGGATCTAAGACAATAGAACTTAGAGTTTATGATGAAAAAAGGCGAGAAATGCAAGTTGGTGATTATTTGTACTTTACTAATCGAGTGACTGGGGAAAAAATAAAAACAAAAATTGTTGCTTTACATATTTATAAATCTTTTGATGAATTATACCATGATTATGATAAAGTTTCTTTAGGATATAGAATAGATGAAGCAGCAGATCCCAAAGATATGGAGGTTTATTATCCAAGAGACGAACAAGAAAAGTATGGGGTTGTAGGAATTGAAATTGAACTTTTATAGTGTAAAGTAATTTTGTAAATAAAAGTGTCTAATTGTGTCATGTTTGTTGATTATTTTTATAGGGTGTTTTATCCTAATAATAGGGAGTGTGATACGAATGATTTATCCTTCTATCGACAAATTACTTAATATAGTTGATTCTAAATATGAATTAGTTCATATTTCTGCTAGAAGAAGTAAAGAAATGGCAAAAGATGGATATCTACAGATGCCTGAATCCGAGTATAAATGTAAAAAGAATATAGGAAGGGCTCTTGAGGAAGTCTCAGAAGGCTTAATCAAGGTAACAAAAAAAGGGGAGAAGTAATCTCCTTTTTTTAATTCCTTTTTTTTGATATACTTTAAGTAGGTGATGATTTTGAAAATAGAGAGATATAAAAAGACAACTAAAGGTCGATATAAGATTTATTTAGATGATGGTAGAGAGTTATTGTTATATGAGGATGTTATTCTGAAATTTGAACTTTTATTAAAGAAAGAGTTAACTGATGAGGAGCTGTTGGTTATTGAGATGGCTAATCAAGAATGTGATGTTTATCAAGTGGCGCTTGCGAGTATAAGTAGTCGGTTTAAAAGTATTTATGATACAAGGCTTTTCTTAATAAAAAAGGAATATCCAGAAGAAATGATTGATAAAGCAATTACTAAATTAGTAAAGCAAGGTTATTTAAATGATCAAAGTTTTGCTAAGAGTTATATAAACAATCAGATTATTGCGACAAATAAAGGACCTTATAAAATTAAAAAGGAGCTTTTGGAACATAGGGTTGCTAGTGATATTATTGATACTGAATTGCGTGGTTTTGATATAGATACACAACTTGAAAAAGTTAATAAGGTGGCAACAAGATTATTTAACTCCAATAGGAGCCGTGGAGGGATAATTTTAAAGAAGAAAATTGAGAATGATTTACTAAATTTAGGATATGAGTTAAATATTGTTACTAAGGTTATTGAAAAATTTGATTTTTCTAATAACAAAGATATCGCTAATAAAGAATATGAAAAGTTACGTAAAAGATTAAGTAGAAAGTATGAAGGAAAGGAACTTGAATATAAAATAAAAGAAAAATTATATCAGAAAGGACTTTATTATGAAAATTAAGAAGTTTATAAAAAAGCATAAATATGTTTTAAGTTTTTGCTTATTACTGGTTTGTTTTTCTTTATTTATGAGTCTCCTGTTTCATAAAGAAAGTGACTATTTCTGGCATGTTAAAGCAGGGGAAGTGATGTTTTTAAATAAAAATATTCTAACAAAAGATGTTTTTTCTTGGTTTTTAAAAGGTAGTTATTGGATGTCTCATGAATGGGCTTTTGATATGTTAATATTTTTATTGCTGAATATATTTGGAAAGGTACATTTATTTATATATACTTTTGTAGCGACTTTGGGACTCCTTTTAATTTTGTTTTTTACTAATAAAAAAGATTATTTAAAAAATACTATTTTTAGTATGTTATGGCTAGTTGGCTTTTTAATATTTTGTGTTTATATGCAGGCGAGACCTCATTTACTTAGCTTTAGTTTTCTGGCTTTGACGATTTATTTTTTATATGATTTATATAAAAATGCAGAATCTAGAAAAATTTTTTGGTTACCACTTGTTAGTTTGTTTTGGGCAAACTTCCATGGTGGTTCTAGCAATTTAAGTTATTTATTTTGTTTTATATTTGTTGTAGTGGGAGCTTTTAAGTTTGATTTTACGAAAATTTGGGCTAAAAGAATAAGTAAGAAACAAGTAAAGAAATATTTAATTGTTGCTTTTTTATGCATAATAGCCATTTGTTTTAATCCACATGGTGTTAGGATGTTAGTGTATCCATATATTAATATTTTTGATACTGTAATGATTAATTTTATTAGTGAATGGCAACCAACTGTATTAAGTAATCCAAGTCATTATCCTTATTTTGCTTTTATTATAATTATTATGTTGGTGATGTTGTTTAGTAAGAAAAAAATAGAGTTTATAGATTTCTGCTTGTTTGGAGTTTCGGTAGTTTTGGGGTTAAAGAGTATAAGATTTTGGGGATATACTTATCTTATTATGAGTTATGTCATATTTAAGTATATAGAAAGTCGAAAAGTAGATAAGGGAACATGTGGATGTTTATTACTTCTTAGTGCTATATTTTTTGGAATATTTATTACTAATAGATCTACACTTATTCAAGAATATGATAAAAGGGTATTAAGTAAAGAGTTAATTAGTACCATTAAAAAAGAAAATCCAAGTCGATTATATAATATGTATGATTATGGAGGAGAACTTATTTATAATGATATTTTTGTGTTCGTTGATGGTAGAGCAGATTTGTATTCTAGAAATAATTTAAAAGATTATAGCGATATTTCTTTGTTACAAGGTGATTACATTAAGACTATCGATAAATATAATTTTGATTATTTTTTAGTAGATAGTAAATATCCTATTGCAACTTATTTAAGTTATAGTGATGAATATACGGAAATTTATAGGGAGAAAAGTATTATTTTATATAAAAAAGATTTGACTGATAATTAGTCAAATCTTTTTAGTTATTTGTTTGAGCTTGTTCTTCGGCAGCTTCAAGTAGTTGCTTCATCAAAGCGTTGTATTTTTTCTCAATAACGGTGTCATTAAATTTAATATTATTGTCTTTTCTGATATCAATTAAAGTTTGATAATATAAGGTTGCTTCTGAGTCTAGTTTTTGAAGTGTAATTTTTTCTCTAATATCATCCTCGACATCTTTTAGACTTGGTTTGGCTTTTTGTCCAGTTTTTAAAATTATATGATAACCGTAACTAGTTTTTACTGGTTTTTTTGTATATTCATTTGTATCTAGTTCTTTAACAGCATTAGAAAATTCTTCAACCATTTCGTCTAATTCAAAATAGCCTAAATCTCCACCCTTAGATGCAGTAGCTGTATCTTGTGAGTATTTTTTAGCTAATTTTGAGAAGTCTTCACCTTTTTCTAATTTTTTGATTATTTCTTCGGCCGTTTTCTTAGCTTGACTTTCAGCTTCTTCTTTTTCATCATCGTCGGCATCATCTGATACTGAAGGAATAATTAAAATATGTTTAGCTTCAACTTCACCAAAAATATTTTCCTTGTAATATTTTTCAATTTCACTATCTTTAATATTTTTTGCAATATAGTCTTTTATGGCTAATTCTCTTTTGTATTCTAGTCTAATCATGTCTTCTAACTCTTCTTCAGTACTTACACCGTAGAATTGATTAAGAGCGGCATTCAATGTTGCTTCATCTGTATACGCTTCTTTTAATTGTTTAACAATTTTTTCGACACGTTCGTCCTCTTCGTCTGTACGTGGATATTTTTTATCAAATAATTTATGATCAATCATATCAATTAATACAGAAATGTTAGTTTGTTTTATTTCATTATAGTAATCTGTTGCGGTAATTTTTCCGCCATCTACAGAAACAGCTACTTTAGAACCGTCTTTTACTTCAATTTCTTGTTTACAACCGGTTACAAATAAAGAAATTAATAATAAACAACTAATACTTAAAATTAACTTTTTATTTTTCATATATTTCCTCCTATACACTTAATTATAATAACAAAAAAATAATTTTAGTGCAATAAATATGAACACAATTCAACAGTTTACCATAAAATATGATGAAAGTATAAAAAAAGGAGGAAAAAAATATGGGTAATAATCATGTATCAGGTTCAGCTATCGTATTAGTATTATTTATTTTATTAATTATCATTCTAGGTGCTTATATTTAAGGAGGTGTTCTAAGTGTCTTGCACTACAGGTGAAGTTACTTCTCGTAGAGGTAATGGTTATGTTCTTGTTTTAATTTTATATATTTTACTTGCAATTATTTTAGGAGGAGCAATAACTTGTTAATTGCTCTTTTTTTTGATATTTTTTTTAGTTTTGTTCATAATACTAATGGTGATTTTATGTTTTATTATCTTAATATGTTTATTATTGGCTCTGTTTTGGGATTTATAATGGAATTATGCTTGAAAACGTTTGTTTTTACTTCAATGAATAGTTCAATATTGTATGGACCTTGGTTACCGGTGTATGGTTTTGGTATTTGTCTTAGTATTTTTCTTCAACGTTTAATTTTTAATAGATTAAAGGTTAATAAAATTGTAAAAATTATAGTGTTATTTTTATTAATAATGTTGGTTAGCACAATTGCGGAGTGGATAGGTGGTATGTTTATTGAACTGGTATTTGATAAAACTTTTTGGGATTACAGGGATTTAAGATTTAATATTGGAAAATATATAGCATTAGAAGTATCTATTATTTGGGGAATTTTGTCTTTGCTTTTTCTTTATATTATTAAACCACAACTTGATAAAGTAATAAAAAAAGTACCAAAAATAATCACTATTTTGGTACTTAGTGCTATGATTGTTGATTTTATTGCAACACTTATGATAAAAGCTTAGAATAAACTGTTTCTATGTCTTCTAGCATGTCCTTATTGTAAAGGTAATCAACTAGATCGTCTTTATATCGTGGTGTTACGTGAATATGAAAGTGAGGTATTTCTTGACCTAATAGGTTATTTTCAGAAATAGTTAAGCCTTCACATCCTAATTTTTCTTTTAGTAAGGGATAAAGTTTATCTCTTATTATTTTAAAACTATGTGAAATTATTTTTTCGTCAATATCAAAAATATTTACATAGTGCTTTTTTGGTAACACAAGTAAGTGACCATTCGTTGTTGGATTAATGTTCATTATTACTTTTATTAAATCATCCTCATAAATTGTTTTTGAGGGTAATTCGTTTTTTATTATTTTACAAAATATACAATCATTCATATATGCCTCCTAATTTAAGTATTCATAAGTAATATTATTTTCACTTAAGATACTTGTTTTATTATCATTTATTATATCATTAATTATTATAGATAGATTATTATTTTCAATACTTTTTGTGGTTAAATTAGTAATTTTAACTGATTTTGTTATATCATCTTTGTCATTAATTATGAAAGTATAATTTTTTGGCGTAATATTTTCTGTTTCTAGAGTAGTCATTATGGTGGAAATTGTTTTGGTAATTGTTTGGCCATCCCATGAGGTAGTTAATTCTTTTTCTAGAGTGTAGATTTTCAAAGATTCTAATTTTTCTTCTTTTAAAAGCGTTTCTTTGATTTTAGATGAAAAATTATCGTAAGTGTTGTTTATTTTTACTTTATAGCTGTCGTTTGTTTTTTCTTTAATTATTTTTTCTATTTCTTTATTTAAGTAATTAATTAGAGTATTTCCTTCTTGGTAATCTTTTTCATAGGTATCAGTTATTTTTTTGTTATGGTAAGTTATATAGAAATATAGATTGTTATTGGTGGAATTCATTACTTTCATTGTAAACTTATTATTTTTAGATTTTATCTTGGAGGTTTTTAAGTTTAAGGAACTGTAATTGGTAGTTAGATATTCGTTTAGTTTAGTTTCTATCTTGGGAAGAAAGAGAATATCTTGTTTTTCTTTTAAAATTATCGTTCCAAATATTACAAATATTATCAAGAAAAAGAATGCCATTTGGATAGTCAATTTGTGTTGTTCTTTCATTTTATCACCACTTTTATTGTATCTTATTGTCTAATTATTTGCAATTAAATGGTGTTAGATGGTTCGCTAAATTTTATAAAAAAGTAGTTGTTAAAAGAGAGGTTTTGTGTTAATATAAGGTATATGATAGGGTTAAAATAAAAGAATAAAATCGGGTGGTGTTATAATGCAAATTCAAAAAGGACTTGTAAAATATAAAGATCGTACAGATATTGTATGTACATATGGTCTTACAGATGATGGGAAACAATATTATTTTTTAGATGAGAGTTCTATTCCAAATGGTAATATTATAGCATCCACAGCGTTAGTTGAAGCAATTGACCCTGTTGTTGTTGCTACGAATGTTGGAGTAATTGATCGTGATGGTAATATTGTTATACCTTTTTCTAATAGATCTATTAAAGTTATTGGAAACGGGTTATTATTAGTAGAAAGAGCTAATTCTACTACACCTAGTGTATTGGAAGCTATTAAATTGAGAAGTGATCCATTAGCAGCAACGAAATTGGTGACAACGCCAGCAACAATTAAAGATAATATGAATGCTAAAATGGGTAACGATGGTCGGTTTGTATTTAACGATCAGTTTTCTGAAGCAACTATTTGCGATATGAATGGTAATAATCTTATTGATAATGAGTATTATAGCTTTATTGGAATAAAGAATAATGAAGCTCTATATTTTAGTAAGAATACAATTTCTTCACCAGTTGTTGAATTTGTTTTGCCGAACGCTGGTGGGGTTGAAGTACCTTTACCAAGTGAAAATAGTGAAAAATTAGATATTCAAAATACTGAGGTTACTAAAGAAAAAATTGATGGAGCGATGACTGGTGATATTACAGCAGCTTCTTTTGAAGATATGGCTCAACCTCAAGATACTCAAGAAGTTATGGTAGATAACACAATTCCACCTGATAGCACGCTTGCTGATGAAGTTAAAGAAGCGACTAATGAAAATCCTATAGAAAATACTGTTTTAGATGATAATAATAAAAAAATAAATAGTGGTTTTGCACCTGAAGATGTAGCTTTAGATGTACCTAATAATCAGGTTGAAGTTGGGAACGATAATGTTTCTTCACAAATGGAAGACAGTAATTTGACGTCAGAAGAAAATGAAGGAATTGTTCAAGAAATAGGGAAAGATGACTCTGAGGCTAATGCTCCTTTGCAAGATTCAAGCGAGACAGCTGATTCATACGCACCTAAAGAGGAAGCAATTGAATTACCTCTTAATATGCCAACTAGCGAGGATGTTAAAGAAGAGGTAAATGATAATCCAGTTGCTCAAGAAGGATTAATGTCTTTTGATTTTAAAGATAATATTAATTATGATAGTAAAGTTGGAATAGATACTGATGTAGAAATGACTAAGGATGACAAAAAAGAAGAAAAGCAATTAGATGAGGTAGAAGACTTTAAAAAAGATTTATTTGATATGGATTTAGAAGCAGACATTTTTGCTGATTCAACATTACATGCGGATAAAATTATTAATGATAGTTATGATGATACAAGTTTAAGGTTGTCTTCTAAGGATACAATTATTGAAGATGTTGCTTCAACACTATCTAATTTGATAAAACTTAATAAGGAACAAAAAGAAAAAATTGCAACTTATGAGACTAAATTTGAGCAAATTGTTACTACACATAAAAATGTAGTAGAAAAAGCAAGAAGTCAAGTTAGAGAAATGGAAGTTTTGAAAGCAAAAGTTAAAAACTATGAGACGATTGTTAGTAAATTGGAAAATAAAATTCAAAATCTTGAGGATAAAGTTCATGATCAAGACCGTATAATCAATAGTCAAACAAGTGAACTAGAAGCTTTAAGGCCACAGGTTGAAGGAAAACGTGAATTAGCGAGAATCTTAGCAGATGCTCAAGATTTATTAGAACATGCTGAGTAAAAAAAGAAGAAGATCAGTTTTATGATCTTTTTTTGTATAGTTTTATCTTTTGTGATAGAATATAAGTGATTTTATATTTTAATGATTATTTGGTTAAAATAGATATAGATGGAGATGAACAAGATGTTAGAAATAAGAAACTTAAGTGCTAGTGTAAAGGATAAAGATATAGATATATTGAAAGAATTTTCTCTTAATATTAATAAAGGAGAAGTTCATGTAATTATGGGACCTAATGGAACTGGTAAAAGTACTTTGGCGAAGGTATTGATGGGTCATTATGGTTATGCAGTTACTGGGGGAAATATTTTCTTTGAGGGTGAGGATATTACAAAATTAGAGGTAAATGAACGAGCTAAAAGAGGAATTTTCTTATGTATGCAAGATCCTACAGTTATTGAGGGTGTTTCTAATAGTGAGTTTTTAAGAACAGCTAAGGGAGAAATTACTGGTACGAAAGTAAATTTATATTCATTTATTAAGGAAATGGATAAAGCGATGAATGATGTTACTTTAGATAGTAGTATGTTACATAGATCGTTGAATCAAGGATTTAGCGGTGGAGAGAAAAAGAAAAATGAAGTATTACAATTAAAAGTATTAAAACCTAAATTTATAATTTTGGATGAATTAGATTCTGGATTAGATGTTGATAGTCTAAGAACTGTTTGTGCTAATATAAACGATTATATGATAGAAAATCCTGAAGTTGCAATTTTAATTATTACACATTATCCAAGAATTCTTGAATATATTAAGCCGGATTATGTTCATGTTATGGTTGATGGAAAAATTCAAAAAACTGGAGATTTAGAATTGGCATTTGAAGTAGAAAAAGCTGGTTATGTGGGAATTGGTGTGTAATGGAAGAAATAATTTATGTAGTAGATGATAACGAAAATAAAAACTATAAATATAATATAGAGAAAGATACTATAATTTATCATTTTTCAATTAATAGTAGTAGTGATGTTGAACTAAATTTAGTAAGAGAAGGCGTTAGTGTTAGATATTACTATAATAATATTAATTATGATGATAATAAATTTAGTATAAAAGTTAATCATTTGAAGAGTAAGACACATAGCGAGATATTTAATCATGGCGTTAATGTATTTTGTAATAAGTTGATGTATTATGTTGATGGAATAGTTTTAAAGGATAGTAGTAAATGTATTTGTAATCAGGATAACCAAATAATTAATATGGATAATGGTAAGAGTACAATTTGTCCAAACTTATTAATAGATAATTACGATGTAGATAGTAATCATGCGGCTTATATAGGAAAGTTTAAAGATGAGATGATGTTTTATATGATGAGTCGTGGAATAAGTAGAGAGGTTGCTTACAGATTATTATTGCAAGGTTTTTTAGTTAATAATACAGTAAGGGAAAATGAGAAAATTAAGTTATTTTTGGATGAGATAGAAAAGATTTAGGAGGTGAAGATATGCATAGAGAGGATTTTACAATGTTAAATCAGGATATTGTATTTTTTGATAATGGTGCGACTACTTTGAAACCTAAATGTGTTGTGGAAGCAATGAATAAATATTATACTGAATATACTTCTAATATTCATAGGGGCGATTATGATGCGGCTATAAAAACGAATGAGTTATATGATGATACGAGAAATGTGGTTGCTAAATTTCTTAATTGTCGAAGTGATGAAGTGATTTTTACCAGCGGGACAACAATGTCTATAAATATGGTTATTTTTGGTTATATGGAAAAGAATTTAAAGTCAGGGGATGAGGTATTACTTACAAAGAGCGAACATGCCTCTAATATTTTGCCGTGGATAAAATTAAGTGAGAAGACAGGGATTGTTTTAAAGTATATGGAACTTGACGATAATTATTCTTTAACTGTAGATAGTGTTTTAAAAGCTATTACTGAGAAAACGAAAGTAATTTCTATTGCCCA
This sequence comes from uncultured Mycoplasmatota bacterium, assembly GCA_900552495.1. Lineage (GTDB taxonomy): Bacteria > Bacillota_I > Bacilli_A > RF39 > UBA660 > JAEDES01. The sequence goes on from URZY01000001.1 coordinate 128,153, forward strand.
TGTTACTAATGTTATTGGAGACGTTAGAGATATTTCAGCTATAGGAGATATTTGTCGCTCGAAGGGAATATTATTTTGTGTAGATGGTGCTCAAAGTGTTCCTCATATGGCAGTAGATTTTAAAAATAGTAATATTGATTTTTTGAGTTTTTCTGGTCATAAAATGTGTGGTCCAACAGGGATTGGATGTTTAGTGGTTAGAAATAAATATTTAAGTCAGATGGAACCACTATATTATGGTGGTGGTATGAATAATTTCTTTGAAAGTGATGGTTCTTATGAATTAAAAAAAGGTGTTACAAAGTTTGAAGCTGGAACACCACCTATTGCTGAAGTTATTGGACTTAGAGAAGCTATTTTATACTTAATGAAGATAGGAATGGATAATATTCATAATCATGAGGTAGAATTAAAGAAATATTTAGTCCAAGAAATGAAAAAAATAAAAAATATTAAAATTTATAATGAAAATTCAAAGAGTGGAATTTTGGCTTTTAATATTGAAGGGGTTTTTGCACAGGATAGTTCGGTTTATTTAAATAATTATAATATTTATGTTAGAGCAGGTAATCATTGTGCAAAGATGGTTAAGGATGAAATTGGAGTTAAAAATACAGTACGAGTAAGTATGTATTTATATAATACAAAAGAGGATGTTGATAAACTAATCAAGGTATTAAAACAAAGTGATGATATTTTTAAAATTGTGATATAGGAGGATTTATGGATAGTAATTTACGGAGAGAGATAATCCTTGATAACTATCAGGATCCAATGAATAGAGGTTTGATTGAAGATGATAGTTATTTAAAAGTAAATACTAATAGTGAGAGTTGTATTGATAATCTTGATTTTATGATGAAGATTGAAGATGGTGTTGTAAAGGATATAAGATTTGATGGTGAGGCATGTGCTATTAGTACCTCGGCGACTTCAATTATGATTAGAAGTTTGATTGGGAAAAGGATAGATGAGGTAAAAGAAATTCTACTTAATTATCGTAAAATGATTAATGAAGAAGATTATAATAGTGAGATATTAGGAGAATTGAATGTCTACGATGAAATTTGTAAACAACCTAATAGAAAGAATTGTGCATTACTGCCAAGTGTTGCAGTAAATAAAATGTTAGAGGAATTAGATAATGAATAAAAGTAAAGAAATAAAAATAAAAGATTTGAGAACTGTTGGAATAAAGTATTTTAGTGAAAAAGAAAATGGTATTGAGGTAAGTAAAAATTTAGGATATGTATTTTTAGTTAAGATGGGGGATGGTTTATATGTTAATCCTTTTAATCCATTAGAAATGTATCCTGTCTTTGAAAGATTGCCATATTCTAATGTAACGCGTTATGGTGAAGAGTTTGGTACTAAGGTTGCGTTGATTGGCGGTGAGGCTAAAACTGGTCCATGTTATTTAACGGTTGCAAGTATTGGAGAAAATATATTTTCGGGTGATACTGTAACTATTGGTCAATTAGAAGATTTTATGCTTGGTAGTTCATTCTATTTTGTTGATAGATATGATGTAGCGGCAGCACGAATGCTTAGAAATCCAATTAAAATGCAAAAAATAATGAAGCAGGATGAAGAATCTAGAGCGTCTATGGTTAAGTTCTTTGAAGATAGAGATGTACAAGTACAAAAAGTAAATAACAAAAAGTAAGGTGATACAGTGGAAATAATCGGAATAGATGAGGAAAAGATTAGAGCAATATCTAAGAGAAAGAAAGAAAATGATTGGGCTCTAAATTATCGATTACAAAGTTTTAAAAATTTTCAGGAAATAGGAATGCCAAAATTCGGTCCTCATGTAGATCTTGATTTTTCGAAGATTGTTTATTATAAATCAAATGATGTTGATGAGGCCATTCAAAGTGACTGGAATAGTGTATTAAAGCCAGTGGTTGATGAACTTGACGATCTTGGGGTTTTAGAAAGTGAGAAGCATTTAGGTGGTATGGGAGTTCAATATGAGAGTGAAGTAATATATCATAATATGCTTGAAGAACTAACAAACAAGAAGGTAATTTTCACTTCAATTGAGATGGCTATGAAAGAATATCCAGACCTTGTTGCTAAGTATTTTGGCAAAATTGTTTCAAATGATGAGAATAAGTTTGCGGCGCTTAATGGAGCTGTGTTTAGTGGAGGGAGTTTTATATATGTACCACCACATACAAAATTAGATAGGCCATTGCAAAGTTATTTTAGAATTAACAGTAAGAATATGGGACAGTTTGAAAGAACTTTAATTATTGTTGATGATGATAGTGAACTTCATTATATTGAAGGATGCACGGCACCAACTTATAGCGAGTCTTCATTGCATGCGGCTGTTGTAGAGATTTATGTTGGTAAAAATAGTAAGTGTCGTTATTCAACCATTCAAAATTGGGCTAATAATGTTTATAATTTAGTTACTAAAAGGGCATTGGTAGATGAGAATGGGGTAATGGAATGGATTGATGGAAATATAGGTAGCAGGGTTACTATGAAATATCCTTGTTGCGTATTGAAGGGAGATAATTCGTCTGGAACGTGTATTACTATTTCTGTTGCTTCATCCAAGCAAGAACAAGATAGTGGAGCTAGAATGATTCATTTGGGTAAGAATACAAAGAGTAATATAATTTCTAAGAGTATTTCAAGAAATGGTGGTAATGCTACCTATCGAGGAAAAGTTTATATTGATACGGCAGCTATTAATAGTATTAGTAATGTAAAGTGTGATACTTTAATATTAGATGATATGTCAAAGAGTGATACCATTCCAATTAATTCTTGTTACAATATTAGTAGTAGTATTGAACATGAAGCAACTGTCTCAAAAATTAGCGAGGATAATTTATTTTATTTGATGAGTCGGGGAATTAATAAGGAAAGAGCTATGGAACTAATTGTTTTAGGCTTTTTAGAAAAGTTTAGAGAAGAATTACCAATGGAATATGCTGTTGAACTAAATCAATTAATTAAAAGAAACTTATAAAAGTATAAACTTTGCTTTTTATTAAAGATAATGGATTATAAAATGAAATTTTCGATTAAGATAATTTCATTTTTTGTTTGTTTTTAAACCCTGGATTTTAAAAATTTGCAGTTTGATTATATTAGTTTTGTTTAGTATTATACATCTTCGAAAGGAGGTGATATTATACTTAATCAAATTGTTTTAGTTGGAAGACTTACAAGGGATATTACAATACATAAATCAGAAAAGGGAGTTAAGGTGGCGACGATTGCGTTAGCAATTCCAAGAAGTTTTAAAAATATGGAAGGAGGTTATGATACAGATTTTATAGATTGTGTTGCTTTTGATAGTATTGCGGAAAATACTAGTGAATATTGTGGAAAGGGAGATATAGTTGGTGTCAAGGGAAGAGTGCAATCCCGTACGGTTGAAAAAGATAACAAAACAGAGTATTTGACTGAAATTATTGCAGAGAAAGTTACATTTTTATCTAGTAGAAAAGCAGATGATAAATAGTCTGCTTTTTTGTTTCTAGAAAAATTTTTCTTTATTATGATATACTAGTAGTGGTGATAATATGAATGAATATGAGAATGAAATGATTGAATTGGAAGACAAATATTCTAATTTAACTTATATTTGTAAAAAGGGAGAAGTGCCTGTTATTTTGACGGCTGTACATACGATGCGACAAGTTAGAGAAGATGGTAGTTGTAAGTTAAGTGAACCTTTTACAAAAGCCTTGGCTTTATATGTTGCAAAAAAAACTAGTAGTTTTTGTTTGGTAAAAAATAAAGATACAGGAATTGATTCAAATAGATCTGATGATGATGACTTTAAAAGTATGTTACTTGATAATATAAAAGATAATGCAATAAAATTGGTAATTGATTTGCATGGGGCGAGTCGAGAAAGGGAATTTAATGTAGAGATAGGAACATTGAATAATCTTACTACTGATTACGCAACGGTTAATGAATTGATCGATGCTTTTAATGAGCAAGGAATTTTTTTGATTGAAATGAATGAACCTTTTAAAGGTGGAAGTATTACAAAGAAGGTCTATTTTGAAACAGAATGTGATGTTTTGCAAATAGAAATTAATGGTTGGTATAGGGATTTAGAAAATAGTGAAAAAATGAAGCAAGTTGGAGATGCTTTAATTAACTTTATAAATCAATATGTAGAAATTATTGGCAGATGATGAGGATTCTACTATTGGTAGATAGGAGAAATTGTTTGATTTGTTATATAATCTAAGTAATAGTAGGAGGATATATGAATCAAGAGAGAATTGGTAAGTTTATTGCAAAGCTTAGAAAAGAAAAGAAGATGACACAACAAGAGTTAGCTACAAGATTAAATGTAACAGATAAGGCAGTTAGTAAGTGGGAAAATGGTCGTTGTTTAATGGACATTTCATTGCTAAAACCACTTAGTGAGTGTTTAGGGGTTTCGATTGTTGAATTAATTAATGGTGAAAGAATTGCGGAAAATGATGTTTCAAATAAATCAAACGAGATTGTACATAAGACACTTGATTATGCGACAACAAAGATAAAGAAAAATAAGTTTAAGATTATAATTGGAACAATTGTTAGTATGGCATTAATTTTTAGTTTAGTTTTTATTGCTTATAAAACATTTCTATTAGAGTTACATAAAGTAGATAGCGAAAATTTTAATGAGGTAGTTTCAGGATTAAAAGTGAAGAATACGTTAAGTATTTATAAGAGAACTCTTCCAAATAATGATTATTTAATAGTAGATGATATAAAGTTAAGAAATGATTTTCAGGATTTTTTAAGAGAAGATGTTAGTGGTACTACCACTTTTAAAAAAGAATTTGATAATGGAGAAAAGGTTGGTTTTAGTATAAGTGTAGGAGATTCTTATATAAATTATTTTTCTACTACTGAGGCGGTTGTTTTTAGAGATATTAGTGATAAAAATAATAAAACTAGTTTTGATTTTGGACAGTTTAATGCAGCTGATAAGAAATATTTTTTATTTAAAAATGAGATTGATGATGATAGAGATTTCTTAGAATATATTTATAAGACTGGTTATAAAAAGAGTAATATATTTATGAGTGATAGAGAGATTAAGGAAAATTATGCTTATAATTTATTTGTTGATGTTGCTATACCAAGGGTTAATAGTATTACTTTAATTAAGGGAGATTATGTTGGGTATATATATAATATAAATGAAGATAAGGTAATTAGAAATGTATGTATTTTAAGAAATGACAAAGTATATAGTTTTATATTTTTAGGAGAACAGTTTAATGATGAGTATTTAAATGATTTATTGAGTACTTTAGAAATTAAATAGTTTTCTTTAGAAATTAAATAGTTTTCTTTCTTATTTGAAATGTGATATAATAACTTTATAATATGGAATATAGACTTTGATATGGGAGGATAAGTTTATGGCAGTAAAGAAGAGTAAGAAAGAGTTTAGTACGGGAAAGTCTATTGTAATACTATTTCTATATTTAATTGTTTGGTGGATTTGTTTAACGTTGTTTAGTTATTCAGTTAATTTAGATGAAAATAGTTTAACTTATTATATTGTTAATTTTTTAAGAATTGCTGTGCCACTTATGGCTTTGGTTTTTGGCGCTCCAATTATTTTAATTGTTGGGTATGATAAGAAGAAAAAAAAGAATAAAAAAATTAGTAATAGTAGAAATTAGTGGTCAGTTTTTTGCTGGCTACTTTTTAGTTTAAGACCTAGTAATTTTAATGTTTTTATGATATATTTGTTTATTATAGAAGATAGGTGAATTTATGGATTTAGTGATTAAAGATTATGATAATGCTAACTATGAAGTGGTAAAAGATTTATTAATTGAATCGTTTCCTGAAGTACATGATTTATTAGTAGAAGGTCTAGTTGGTGAGGAAGTTCTTAATTTAGATAAGAATAAGTATTTGCAACTGGTGGCTTATTGTGATGGATTAGTAGTTGGTTATGCATTGGCTTCTAGGAGTTATGATCCTATTATGAAAAAAAAAAATATATGGATTGATTATGTTTGTGTTAATTCTTTATATCGAGGTAGGGGAATTGCTGGAAAGTTATTACAAAAGATAGAATCTGTTGCTAGAGAAGAAAAGGTGTTATTTTTACAACTTACATCGAGTAGATTTAGAACAGGGGCTCGAAAATTATATACTAATTTTGGATTTGTTATGCGTGAGTCTGATATATTTAGGAAGGTGTTAGATTAATGTTAGCTGTTGATGTTATTAATAAGAAAAGACTAGGAAAAGAATTGAGTTATAAGGAACTTGATTTTATATTTAATGGTTATTTAGAGGGTAGTGTTAAAGACTACCAGATGGCGGCTTTGTTAATGGCTATTTGTATTAATGGGATGACAGATGAGGAAATATATGCTTTGACAAAGATATTTATTGATAGTGGAGATATTTTAGATTTTGGTGATGAGTTTGGAGTAATTGTTGATAAACATTCAACCGGAGGAATTGGCGATAAGACGACGATGGTAATTGGACCAATCGTTGCTAGTTGTGGAGTAACTGTTGTTAAAATGAGTGGTCGAGGTCTAGGATATACTGGTGGAACGATTGATAAATTTGAAAGTATTCCGGGGTTTAAAGTTAATTTAAGTGATGAAAAGATTTTAAGGCAAATAAAGAAAATTGGGTTAGTATCATCGGCACAAACAGCTAATTTGACACCGTTAGATAAAGTTGTTTATGCTTTGAGAGATGTTACAGGAACAGTTTCTTCTGTGCCTTTGATTGCCTCTAGTATTATGAGTAAGAAAATAGCGGCAGGAGCGGATAAAATTTTAATTGATATTAAAGTTGGAAAAGGTGCGTTGATTGCAACTAAGGAGGAAGCTAAACATTTAAGTGATTTAATGATTAGAATTGGAGAATTTTATCAGCGAGAGGTGCGATGTGTCATTAGTGATATGAATACACCGTTGGGATATGCAATTGGAAATAGTCTAGAAGTTTTGGAAGCAATAGATGTATTAAAAGGTAAAGAATATGATAATCCATTTGTTGATTTATGTATAGAACTTGCGACGGATATGGTAAGTATGGGAAAAAACATTTCTAAGAGAGATGCTAAATTAAAAGTATTAGATAGTTTAAATAAAGGACATGCTTATCAAAAATTCTTAGAATTGGTTAAAGAGCAAGGCGGCGATTTGGAAAAAATGGTGGTGTCTGAAAAAAGACAAAAAATTAAGGCTGATCGTGATGGAGTAATTAAAAAGATAGATGCTTTGGAATGTGGAAAGTTATCTGTAACGTTAGGGGCAGGTAGAAGAAATAAAGAAGATAAAATTGATCATGGTGTAGGAATAAAACTCCATAAATTAGTTGGCGAAGCTGTTAAAAAAGGTGATGTCTTGGCAACACTCTATGTTAATGAAAAAGTGGATAAGAAAGAATATGAAAATATTTTTGAGATAAAGTAAAATATTTTTGAGATAAAGTAAAATTATGTTTTAACTTTTCTAAAGTATGTTATAATAATTGTATAAGGGTAGGTGACTTTTATGGAAAAGATTTATATGAATGACGATAGGAAAAAGAAAAAACAACCCTTTTTTAAAAAGTTTTTTAATGACAAGGGGTCGATGGTTGCAACAATAATAGTTGCAATTGTAGGAATTGCTGGATTAGTGGCTTTTGGTTTTAATCAGATTTCCTTTGCGGCAGGAGATAAGACAGGAGCTTCTCTACCAGATGAGTTTGTAACTGGTCAGGGTGAAAATACAACTAGAATTTATGGAGAATCTAGTTCGAGTGGTGAAGGTAGTATTTTACCAGTTTTAGGTTTTCATGGAATTATTGATGATGATGGAACTAGGATACCAGTATTTTGTATAGAGTATAATATTCCATTTCAACCGGGAATTGATTATTCAAAGGGGCCAGAAATCACTGATCAAGGTTTAATTTACTTAATGAGTCAGATGTATCCAAATAAGCCATTTGTTGATGAAAGTGGTAATGAGTATGAAGAAATGGTTCAAGTTTGGGCAACACAAGCTGCACTTTGGTCATACTTATACGAAGTTAGAGATGCTAATAATAGTAAATTCGTGGAATGGAACGATAAGGTTAAAAACGTTGATAAATTATTTATAGGTGATGAAATGGTTACTCCAGCTGTTAGCACGCCTGGAACGACAATCTTTGAAAAGTTTGGACTTAATAAATTGATTGCACAGGCAAAGCAATATAGAACTACACCATTTGTACATTTAAATGTTAATAAAGCGTCAGATACAATTTCAATTACTAATGATAATAAATATTATCAATCAGATTTAGTTAGTGTTGTTGGATCAACTTCTTCACCATTAATTAATAGTTTTGAGAGTTATTCAGTAACATTAAAGAATGCTCCATCAGGAACAATTTTAGTTGATGAATCAGGTAATGTTTATGACAATATTGCTAATATGTCACCAACTTCTAAGTTTTATGTAAGAGTTCCTGTTGATAAAGTAACTGATGAAACGAAGAACATTGAAATTAATATTCGCGGTAATTTTAAAATGTATGGTGCAAATTCTTATTCTGCACCAGGTTATCAAAAAGTCATTAACGTTGGTATATTAAATAGAAGTGAAGATAAACCTCTAAGCATCCAACTAGACTATACACCAGATGTGCCGGATACAAGTATGAGTGCAGCACAAACAATTTACTTTATTGGTTTAATTGTTTTACTAAGTGGTGTAGGAATTATATATGTTAATGCGAAACCAGAAAAAAACAATTAATAAATTGAAAAAGAGCCAAATATTATTACTTGGTTCTTTACTTGTATTTATTGGCGGTGTTGTTTTAACCTATGAATATTTTAGTAAAATGCGAAATGATGTCTTTGCAGAAATGAAGGCTTCTTATTTAGAAAATGAAGTTATTGAAGCGGATGATAGTGAAGAAACAACTGAAATAGAAGAATTAGAAAATTTAGACAAAGATAGTTTAATTCCTGATAAAAAAGACGAGGTTGATTATAGTAAATATTTAGGGGTTTTAGAAATACCAAAAATAGGATTAAAAAGAGGTTTTTATAATATTGATTCAAAATATAATAATATACAATACAATGTAACGTTGGTTAAAGGGTCAAATTTGCCGGATGTCAAAAATGGTAATTTGATATTAATGGCACATTCGGGATGGGCATCTATTTCTTATTTTGAATATTTGTATAATTTAAGAATAGGGGATTATGCCTATGTTACTTATGAGGGTAATAAGTATAGTTATAAGTTAACAAAGGTGTACGATGTTCCAAAGACAGGAAAAGTAAAAATTGTTAGAAATTATGATAAGACGACACTAACACTTATTACTTGCACTAGAAATAGTATGACCTTGCAAACTGTCTATATTTTAGAATTAGTATAGGAGGTGATACTATGGAATTATCTTTAGTTGATAAGATTGGAGTAATATTTAAGTATATGTTTTCTTCGGTTCTTTCAATTGAGATGTTAGTACTTAGCCTTCTTTTACTTGTTATTTTATTAGTTAATATAAAATTAAAGAATAAATATATAAATATTGCGGCAATTGGAATTTATTTAGGTTTTATTTTGGGAATTGTAATTAGTTATAGTGACTATGTAAGACTTTGTATTAATAGTTTTGTAAAAGCAATTATGAATTTTATATATTTTCCATCTACATTTGCTTATTTTATTGAATTTATTTTTATTACGGGATTAATGATTTATACTATTTTTAATAAAAAGATGAAAGTAGTAAAGAAAATAATTAATTATGGGTGTTTTACTATTATGTATTTTCTTTTTATATCTTTTATCATCGTTTCAGTAACTAGTGGTGTTGATATTTATAATACTGGTTCAATATACCAAAATGATCTTTTGTTAGCTTTTGTTCAAGTTAGTAATTTATTGTTATTTGGTTGGGTATTATTTACTTTGTTTTATAGACTATATAATTATTTTAAAAAGAAATATGATTAAAATGAGCTTCGGCTCTTTTTTTAGTCAAGAAATTGCACATAGTATTCATCATAAGTTAAATTATGTTTTTGAATATATTCGGCTATTTCAAAGCCAACATAACGATAGTGCCATGATTCATAGGAGTAGCCAGTTATTTTTTCTTTCTCTTTAGGATAACGAAGAATAAAACCATATTTGTAGGCATTTTTTTGCATCCAAGTGTATTCTTGTGTGTTTTCAAAATCAGTATAAGATGTGGTTTCGTTGTAGACATCTAATGCGAGACCGGTTTGATGTTCTGAGTGGCCGGGTTTAGCAGAATAAGTATTTGCTAGGTCTTCACCATCTTTTTTTACATAGGCGGTATAGAGATTATTTTGATATGAAAAAGAACGATAGGTAGACATAGCTTTAATAGTTAAGTTTTCTAAAGATGCATCTAAAGAGAGTGCTTCAAAGGCTTTTTTGGCTTCTTTAACAAGATACATTCCCTTTCTTGAATATGCCTCGTCTAGAGGTTCTAAATTTTTAGGAACATAAGATTCATCAAGAGAAAAGTATTTATTTACAAGAATGGTTGTTTTATTTTGATGTGGGGCTTTTTTTACATTGGTGTAGAACGGTTTATCAAGACCAATATTGACATGAGTTACAACCTGTTTTGGGGATAGTTTAGTATTTTCCTTGGAATAAGTTAAATAGCGAGAGTTATTTTCCTGTTTGTAGAAAGATAACTTTTTTATTTTTGTTTCAAAATTTGGTTCTTCTTTAATAGTAGGAGAGGTGTTGCTTTTTGATAAGCCATAAGAAATGCTTATTAGGATAAGAAGGAATATAATTAAGAATAATAAATTGTTTTTCATATAATCACCTATATTATTTTAGTTGTTGATTAATTAATTTATGTATAAATTATTTAGAATTATCATAGAAAATTATAGGAGGAACTTATGAAGAAATTTGTTTTATTTATGGTTTTAGTGTGTTTAATTAGTTTATTTCCTATAAATGGCTTGGCCTTGGAAGAGGAAAAATTAATACCTAATGCGGTTAGTGGTTTATTGATGGATGTTGATAGTGGAAAGATTATTTTTGAAAAAGAAGTTACTAAAGAAGTGGCAGTGGCATCGATGACTAAAATGATGGCGCAAATTTTAATATTAGAGAAAATAGAGGCCGGGGATATAAAATGGGATGATATTGTAACAGTTAGTAAAAATGCGGCTGATATGGGAGGTTCACAAATTTATATTTCTGAGGGAGAAAAAATATCAGTTGAGGATTTAATGAAAGGAATTTCGATGGCGAGTGGTAATGATGCGACAGTTGCGATGGCTGAATATATTGCAGGTAGTGAGGCAAAATTTGTGAAAATGATGAATAAGCGAGCTAAGGATTTAGGCTTAAAAAATACTAATTTTGTTAATGTACATGGGTTAGATGAAGACGGACATTATTCATCAGCTAAAGACATGGCGACGATAGCAAGAGAACTTATTGTAAAGCATCCAGAAATATTTAGATTTTCATCTGTTTATGAAGATTATTTAAGAGAAAATACTAAAAATAAATTTTGGTTAGTAAATACTAATAAATTGGTACATTTTTATGAAGGTGCCGATGGTTTAAAGACAGGATCGACAGACAATGCTGGTTATTGTTTGGCGGCTACTGCTAAAAGGGGAGATCTACGACTTTTAGCAATTGTTCTTGGCGAAAAAGATGCGACAACGAGAAATACAGAAACTATGAATTTATTAGATTATGGTTTTTCAAATGTTAAAGTTAAAAAGTTAAAAAATAAGGGTGATGTTGTAAAAAAAATTAGGCTTGATAAAGCAAATAGTGAGGTAGTGAAGGTAATATTAAAGGATGATTTGTTGGTGACAGAAATGGTAGATGAAAATATTAAAGATTATAAATATTCTATAGATGTTGATAATTTTAAATTGCCAGTAAAAAAAGGTGATACAGTTGGGAAAATAAAAGTTCTATCTAAAAATAAGGTTGTAAAGGAAAGTGAGTTAACGGTTAGTAAGAACATAAAGTCATTGGGATATTTTGAACTACTAATTAATGAAATTGAGGATTTAATTTTAGGGGAGTATTAAAACAGTATTTATTTTCAAATACTGTTTTTTTGGTTTATAATTATGGTAGGAGTGATAGAATGAAATTTAATAAGTTGATTCCAGAATTGAGTGTTTCTAATATTGAGCAAAGTAAAGATTTTTATAAGCTTTTGGGATTTGAAGTTGTATACGAAAGAGTTGAAGAAAAGTTTGTCTTTTTGGAACTTAATGGTAATCAAATTATGATTCAAGAACATAATGGGAATTGGGATACGGGAAAGTTAGAGCATCCCTATGGTAGAGGAATAAATTTAAGTATGGAGATTAAGGATATAGAGAAACTGTACAATTTTTTGATGAAAAGAAAATATCCCGTGTTTAGTAAGATTATGTATAATGAGTATGAGGCCTTAGGAAAGGTTTACGTTGATAAAGAATTTTTAGTTCAGGATCCAGATGGATATTTATTGAGATTTAGTGAGGAGTAGGTATGGTTTATAATTTTTCTGTTAACGATAGAGCTTTTAATGCTATAAAAGAAGGAAGAAAAAAGTTTGAAAATCGTGTTACTAAGGTTGATGGTGATTTTGATTATTCAGTTATTGAAACAGGGGATTATATTAAATTAACAAATTTTACCGGAGAAAAAATGGTAACAAAGGTACTTTATGTTCATTGGTATCAAAGTGCTGAAGAGTTATTACTAGTTGAGGGATGTGAAGAAACTTTATCTAGTACTAATGACTTTAATGAAGGAGTTAAAGCTTTACAAAGATTTTCTGGTTATAAAGAGGGTATTTTAAAGAATGGAATATTTTGTATTAGAATTGAACCAATTAATGTTTTGGGTATGAAGAAGTTATTGCTAGAAAGTTTGGAATGTGTTACGGAAATCGATGTTGATAAATATATTTATTGGCGAGATAGGGTGGCTAATGATATGGTAGATTCGGCTTGGCTGGGTGATATGAGTCGAGATGACATTTTATATTTGTTGAACAATGGTAGTAGAATTTGGATGTATTATCATAAAAATAATTTTGTTTGTTCGATGATGCTTATTCCGACAACAGAGGAAGATTTGAAGAAGTTTGGGTTGGCTGACGATTATTTGGAGATTGTGGATTATGGTCCGATAATGGTAAATTCCAAATATCGTGGCAATGGTTTACAAAAACAAATGATTAAATATTTAGATAAATATGCTAAAGAAGTAGGATATAAGAAGGCTGTTGTAACAATTCATCCTGATAATTTATTGTCGATTGATAATTTGGTAGGAATGGGATTTAGGTTTATTGGTAAAAAGCAGTTTAATAGAGGAATCAGAAATGTTTATTTGAAAGAATTGAATAATTAGTGTCAAACTGACTGTTTAATTCTTTTCTTTGCTTTAATATTTACAATTTTGGTGTATAATATTTTTGAAAGTAGAGGTTAGTATTATGAATGATGACAAGACAAAATTAACTGATAATAGTATTAATGGAAATAAGGGTAATAATAGTGGAAAGAAGAATAGTTCTAATAGCAATAAAAGCAAAGTAAAGAAAAATAATAATAATAATAAAAATAGTAAAAATAATGTTTCTAAAAAGAATGATAATAATAAGGGTGAAAAGAATCAGTCTCAAGATTTAGAAAAAACTGGAGTTGTTGACTTGGTATTTGATGATGAACGGTTAGAAAAAACAGAACTGTTAGATGTTAGTTTTATTAAAGAAGAAAAAAAGAAAAAAGATAGTGCTAGTGAAAAAATAGAGATTTTAGAACTTGAGGATTATAATTTAACTGAAGATAAGAAAAAAAATCCTCTTTTAATGTTTTTAATAGTTTTAGTGGCGTTTGTATTAGGTTTTATTTCAAATACTTTGTTTATAAAAGATGAAGTTCAAACAAAGATTAAAATAAAGAAAGAAGAAGTTGTAAGAAATGACGAGAATATTGTTTTTGTTGGTGATTCAATATTTGAGGGTTATGACATAGATAAGTATTTTAAAGGGAAACATGTTGTTAATAGTGGAGTTTCTGGTAATACAACGATAAGTATTTTAGAGGATATGGAAAAAAGGATTTATCGTTATAATCCTTCAGAAGTTTTTTTACTTATTGGAACTAACGATTTTACGCATGATGATATTTCGAGGGAAGATACGGTTGTAAATATTGGTGAAATTATCGATAAAATAAAAGAAAACAGAGCTTATACAAAAATTAATGTTTTGTCAATTTTACCAATTAATGATAGTAATGATGAAAAAATTAATATTGAAATGATTGGACGCCGTAATAATAAAGATATTAAAAAAATGAATAGTAGTATAGAAATTTTATGTGAGGAAAAAGGAGCTACTTTTATTGATGTATATAGTTTACTTGTTGATGAAGATGATAAATTAAAGATAGATTATACTCGTGAAGGATTGCATTTAACTAGTGATGGCTATAGTGCTATTACAAAAGAAATTAGTAAATATCTTGAAAAATAGGTAGCTTTTTGATTTACAAAAATAGTACGTGTCTAATTTCGACATTTTTCTTATTTGGTCTTGTAAAAGAGTTGCTTTGTTGTTATAATTAAATAAACATAGTAGGAAAGGTGGCAGGTGTTGGGACAATATTATAAACAAGTGGTGAGAATATGAAAGGTAATGTTGAAGTACAGGCAAATAAAGTTTATAAACATAAGTTATTTACGCGTGTCGTGAAGATTGTGTTTTTGCTATTGTTGGTTATTCTTTCTGTTATATATTTGTTTTTATATATTGTGTACGATGGTGGTAGATTTACAGTTTCTTTAGATAAAAACTTGTCTAATCGAAAGAATATATTCTTATCTGTTGATGGAAAAGCTGATTCTAAGACAAGGAAGTTATCAGCGGATACTATTGATTATATGGATAATATATCGATTAAGTGGTTGCCGAATAATTTGGATGAGGAAGCTGTAGGCGCACATAATGGTGATAACTATATTGCTTATACATTTCATGTAGTTAATGCTGGTGAGGAAGTTGTTAATTATTGGTATGAGATAGATATAGATGATACTATTAAGAATGTAGATGAAGCTATTCGTATAATGATTTACCGTAATGGTAAACCAACTGTTTATGCAAAGAAGAGCAAGAAGACGAAAAAAGCTGAACCTGATACTAAGATGTTTGTTTCTAAATCAATTGCTGTTTTAGAGCAAAGAAAGAAAATGAAACCGGGGACTAAAGACAGATTTACGATTGTTGTCTGGGTTGAAGGTGATGATCCGGAGTGTTTAAATGACTTACTTGGTGGGGAAATCAAGATGCATATGGATATTACGGAAGAACATATTAAATAGAAGGAGAAAAAAATATGACTAAGAAAGAAGTAAAAGAAAATCGTAGAAGAAAAAAGATATTTTTAGCAATTTTAATGGTTTTATTTACTGGAGTTTTATTAACTACAAGTACATATGCTTGGTTTACGGCTAATAAGACTGTAACAGTAAATCAAATTGATGTTAATGTTGCTGCTACTAATGGATTGCAACTTTCAGTAGATGGTACTACTTGGAAGCCAGCTGTAACTCAAGAAGATATTCTTGGGGCAACAACTAAGTATGCTGCTGCAAAGAACCAAATTCCAGCAGGTAATAGTTCACCAGTTTCAACAATTGGTGCTATTAACGAATCAAACGGATTTATGAATATGTTTTTAGGATCTATTCAAGAATCTGGAGGAAAGAACATTTTAACAGCAGAGAAATCAGAGGAAACACATGGTACTGGTGGTGATTTCGTAGCATTTGATTTGTTCTTTAGAACAACTTCTGATACGCCAATTTATTTAACTAATGCTTCAAATGTTATTTATTCAAAAGGTCCTAATGGACTTCAAAATGCTTCAAGAGTTGCATTTGTAATGTCTGGTAATACAGCAGCTGGTAGTGATTTAGCTACAATTCAAGGAATGAAGGCTTCTACTGATTCAGAAGTAATTATTTGGGAACCAAATTCAGATGTTCATACAGCGACAGGTGTTAATAATGCTATTAACGAATATGGTAAGCCTGCAACTGAAGGTCCAGATGCAACTTACTTAGATTATGTTGGAGTTAAAGCTCCAATTGGTGCTGAATTAAATATGCCAGTTAATTCAACAGATGGTGGATATTTCCAAGCCGTAACTCCAAAAATTATTACTAAAGCAGCTGGTATTGGAACTACTTTTGAAAAAGCTTTTGATTTAAAAGCAGGTGTTACAAAAGTAAGAGTTTATATGTGGATTGAAGGTCAAGATGTTGACTGTGAAAATGATGCATCTGGAGGATCAATTTCTTACAATCTTCAATTTAGTATGAATGCTGCGGCAGCTTAATTGAGATATTGATTTATAAAGCCTTCAATGTTGAAGGCTTTTTATATATTATATAGGTGGTGTGCTATGAATAAAAATTTAGATTTAGAATTAGCCGGTTTAAATGACGAAGAACTTTTGGAATTATTTAATAAAATTGAGGAGCATCGTGCTTATTTAGAGGCAAGCATTATTGATTTGGCAGAAGAGAAAAAAGACGAGGAGGAGAAGAAAAATGAGTCTACTAAATGATATTTCGATTCTTAAAGAAATTGAAGTAGATAAGAATCATATAGATAATTTTCCTTTGGAGTCTGAAAAAGGGACCAAAAAATTGCGTGAGAAATTTCACCGTAATGCTGTTAATGAAAGAAATAAATATGTTGATAAGCAATTAAAAAGTTTTGGTTATTATTCGAGGCGTGTTTATTTAGAACTTGATTCTAGGTTAGAAAAAATAATGCCAATTAATAATGATGCAATGTTTGAAGAAATGGATAAAACCATTAATAAATACGAAAATTTGGTTATTGAGATAAATGATAAGTTGGCTGTTTCTGTTAAATTAGGATTGGATATTTTATTATCACGGATTACGGATACTATTTCTTTAGAAATGTTAAACAATAGTTTATCAGAGTTTATTGAAAAGTTTAAATTGGCAAATATTGTTCTTACAAGTGATGATTTTTCTTATTCAATGTTTACAAAAACTTATATGGATATGTATTTAGAGAATATTGGTAAGGAAGATTTTAAGGATACAGCTTCTGTATGTTTTGAAAAAGTTTATTTTGAATGTCCTAAGATAATTATGCATTTAAAAATGTGTTTACATAATATTATATTTAAGTATAGTGAGCAACTAAATAAGTATATGGAAGATAACATTTCAAAGACTTTGACTTTAGAAGAGATTGAGAGAAAACAAGTAATTCCGTTGTATTTACGCAGCAAAACAGAACTTATGTGGGCTATGGCTAAGGATCCGTTTAGAAATTTAGAACTTTTTCTAAGCAAAAAAGAAAATATTTCTGATTATGTAGTAAATTCCTTTACGAGAGAAAAGAAGTTCAATGTATTTGCTTTGGGTGGAAGTTATAATTCTCTTAGTGAAGAAGCAAGAAAAAAATATGATGTGGTGATTAGAGATTTTTATGGAGTTCTTAATGAATTAAAAGAATTTTATCGGTATGAGGTAATTTTAAAAGATTTAATTAAACGCTTTAAAGAAAAAGAAAATAGTAAGATAACCTACGAGCAAAAGAATAAAGAAGTAATTGAATGTGATAAGGTTCGCCAAAAACTATTAAAAGATTATTTTGGTGATAATAAGCCTAAATTCTTGGACTTTTTTCACAAAAAGGCGAAGAAAGATTCAAAGAAAGTTTCGATGCTTCATATTAATGAAGAATTAGTTAAATTAAATAAATTATATGAAGAATTAAATGATGTGGAATTTAATATGACTGTGGCAGACTCTTTAGATGATGCATCAAGTATTTATGATATATTCGAGGCAAGTTTACTTTCTTTTAGTTATATTGAAAAGATGTTCATTGAAACTTTTGGTGATGAGGAAGACTTTGTCCTTGAAAAGGAGTTTAAGAGATATATTAAATTTTTATTTAGTTCTTTTAATGACTTTTTGAGAAAAGTAAATGGGTTAGCTGATTATAATATTACAGAGATTATTGCGGATAAATATAAAATTTTAGGTCTTAATGTTAGTGTTGATGATATTTCAAAAGAGAAGATTGATATGACTAGAGAGACTTTAAATTTTATTATTAAATCCTTGTGTATTGAGGAAAGTAGTCTTGATAGCAGTAAAATGAATTATATTTGTAAGATTAAAGCAATTACTCCTCTCGAGGGATGGGAAATTGTTAATGAAGAAATTATATAAAAAACTTTTTAAAAAAGTTTTTTTATTTTGTAGGAATTAATAGAATTTTGTCGATTGCTATGATATAATGAGGTATAAAGGATAGAATGGTGGATGTTTATGACATATGTTAAAAGAGTATTAAAGTATTTAGCTTATAGTATATTAATTATTCTGGTTACTTTATGTGTTTATACATTTGTGGTTACGGATGTTTTAAAGAAAGACTATGTTAATGTATTTGGATATACTTATTTTGTTGTATCTACAGGAAGTATGTCGGGTACAATTGAAGTTAATGATATCATTTTTGTTAAAATAACTGATGATGTGGAAAAAAATGATGTAGTTAGTTATGTAAATAAAAATGGTGATATCATTACACATAGATTAATTCAAAAGGTAGGAGATAAATTAATTACTCAAGGTGACGTAAATAATGTGGCCGATGATCCTTTCGATAAAGAAGATTTAATTGGCGAGGTTAAGTTAGTTGTTTCACCAAGCTTTATATTAAAATCATTAGCAATATTTTTGATTTTATTTATTGCTGTATCACTTATTAATTTTGATAAGATTATAAAAAAATACGTAGTTGGAGAAGAAAATAAAGATTCAAAAGATACTGATGTGCCGGATGATATCTTTGCTAGTAAAAAGAATCGTAAAGAAGAAAAGTCAACTGGTTTAACGATTAATATTCCAGTAGAAGAAATTGAGAAAATTCACGAAAGTCAAGAAAAAGAAGTTGATGATGATACAGAAATATTAGAACTTGAAGATGTTATTGATATTGATAATAATAATATTATTACTAAAGAAAGAAATAATGCTAGGGAGAAAGAGCAAGAGTTATTGGAACAAATTAATAATTTGCTTAGAATAAAAAATAATTCACTTACAACCGCTAAGATTAATAAGAAATGGTTAGCAAAGTATCAGTTTGTATATAAAGTGGCCAATATTTTATTGCTTAACGATATGGCATCATTAGATGAGGCTATTAATCATCCAACTTTTAAAGAAATTTATGATTATGATCTGGAAAAGGCTGGACTTTATGAAAATTTACGAAATAAGATATATGATATGCCAATATATATATTTCTAAGAATTTTGGCTTTTGCCGTTTTATATAATGATGAAGAGTTTTTTGATGGAATATTTAAAATTATGAAATATAAGATTCAAATTGATAAGCATGGTTATTTTAAAGAAGTTAAGAAAAATGACACTTATGGAAAGAAACAATTGAAGTTATTGATTTCTTTTATGAAGAAGATTTCTTTAAAATATGATAATAAGAATGTTTTTGAATTGGAAAGAATAGAGAAACTTGTTAAATTAAAAAATTATGCAAATAATTAGGAGGGATTGTAGGTGGCTCGTAAACGTATACTAAAAGATAAATTAGTTGTTTACATTTTAAGTGCATTGCTTGTTGTTATGGCTTCTTTTGCTGTTGTTAATGTACTTGGTAGCTACTTCTCTTTAGGTGATCCAGATGTGGTTAAATGGGATGGAGTTAGTGTTTCTTCGTCTTTTTCAAGTGGAAATGGAACTAAGAGTAATCCTTATATAATTAAGAGTGGTGAGGATCTTTTATATTTTAAAAATTTAATTGAAGGATTAAATTCGGAAACTTATAACCAACTTTATTATCAATTAGGTAGTGACATTGATTTAGGTGATAATGAATTTGGGTCGATTGGTATTGTTGATGGAGAAATAGAAAGAGTATTTAAAGGAAATTTTGATGGTAATGGTTATACTATTAAGAATGTTAAAGTAACTGGAAATACGCTTAATAATTATGAGATGTATGGTCTTTTCTCCATATTAGATGGAGGAAGCGTTACAAATGTTAATTTAGAGAATTTTGATATTTATCCAGTACAAAATAAAGTACCGTTAAAAGTTGGAGTAATTGCTTCGGAAGTTAGAGCTTCAAGTAGTATTTGGAATGTTTCAATAATAAAGAGTGATATTAATTTAGAGGGAGCCTCAGAAGATAATGCTAGTAAAATAGGTGGTATTTCGGGGGAAATTTTAGGGGAAACCACTGTTAAAAATGTATATATTAATTTGAATTTAACTTCTAAATATAGTAGCGGTTTAGCAAAAATAAGTCATACAATTTCTTCATCTTTGTCTAATATTGTTGTTGATGTAGAGGCTGGTAGCCTGATGGCTGATGTTGCTTGGAATTATGTTGTTAGTAATAATGATAGTATAATTGATCCTTTATATGAAGTCACTGTTAATAATGGTGAATTGGTAATTAAAGAGGGAAATAATACCATTGCAAGCGATAGTTTGATAACTAACTTGGATGAAGGTATTACAGGTGATTTTTATTGGGCAGAGGAAAATGGTGTTTTAAAACTATTTCGAGTATTGGCAGAAGAGTCTATTATGCCAGCTGTTAATTTTGCATTTGGAAATTCTGTCTTAGTAGAACATGAAACTGGAGTTGTTGGTGATACTGCATATTTGAATGATTTGGAAAGCGATTATTATAATTATATTGGTCAAAATTATACTTGGCAGAATTTTAGTACGTCTTTACCAGATGGAACTAATAGAGGATATTATGGTACTCACAATTTAGTTAAAACTTTTATTCAGTATAATGGTAGTGATCCAAGTCTTGTTGATACAACGGGATATGTTAGTTTGGATGAGCAAGTAAGTAATTTTAATTATTATAAGTATTATGTTTTAGACGATGGCTATATTACAGTAGAGTTAATGGATAATCCGTACGCAGATCGTCCTGATGATAAAGCGTTCGGTGGTTGGGTTAGTGATTATCCTGGAGTTAAAATTTGGTTTGATAGTGAAATTCATACATATTTTGCTAAAATACCGGTTAGTGATGTTAGTAAAACAGTAAATATCATTTTTCATGCTAGATGGGTTCCTGCAACAGTGGGAACAGTTACTTCAGCTAGTAGCTCTAATTATAGTAATGCTTTTAATGAGTTAGAAGATCGAGGTTTTAAGCAATTTGAAGGTAGTTATGAGGTTAGTGAAGATATAACTTCGTTATGGTATAAAACAGAAGTTTCGTATAATGGTGCAATTCCTCGTGAGAGATATGATGAGAATTTAGAGTATCATTATGATTCACGAAACTCAAGATGTAGTCAGACAACTTGTGTTTATTATATGAGAAATGGAAATAGTGAGTATTTTAATGGTCGAGATTATTATGAAGAAGTAATTACAGATGATACTGATCGTACATTAATAAAAAAGGATGTTTCTATTGTAGCTACTTTTAAGGATCTTGTTAATGGAGAATCTGCAGCCGGTTATTACGTTCAAAAGACTTTATTAAGGGGGATGTCAGTAGTAGGATATTATGATAGTAATGGTAATTATATGGATAGTGGAACATGTAATTCAACAAGCTGTACATATTATGAATTACTACAAGCTACTGATGAGAATGGAAATCCTAATATTGTGGATGTATATAATAATACTTATTATTGGTTAATTAATCGTGATACAAATATTTTATTTATTAATACGACAGCAACTATTACTACTAATTTTTGGAATTCATCAGCTAATGATAAACCAATGACAATTACTGGGATGCATAATGGCCGCGAGGTAGTAGCAACTTTTAATATGAGTAGTGCTAACGCGTCAGTTAGTGCTAAAGATGATTTAAGAATAGAATATGTTCGCTTATATAATGCTAGTAGACCTAGTGATAGAACTCCAAGTAGTAGTACAAGTACTTATATTTCTGGGTCAATAAAAGGTAACTATCATAATTTAAAAATTGGTCGGGGAATTATTCGTAACGGAAGTTATTTAACGGCTCAGGCAGTTATTGGAGGAACTAATAGTTCAACAGGAACGAGTAGTAATCCGACGAAGTATCGTTTGATTATAGAATCTGGTTATTATAATAATATTGGTGTTGTTGCTGGAGCAATAGGAAGTAGGACAGTATATGTTGATGCAACAGCAATTTATGCTAGTGACTTTGATCGTGCTATTGGTGAGGAAAATATTGAGTTAATGGAAGTTACTCAAACGGCAGCTGGTTCTTGGGGTGGAAATGTTACTTCAACTAAGACGGGTATTACGACAATTGTTAAATATGGTTCTTTTGGGACTGATAAAGATGAATATACATATGGTATTTATGTTGCGGCTTTAAATGGTGGTACGCATAGTGCTGTTAGAACGATTACTGTTGAAGGCGGTTATATTTATAATTTAATTGGTGGACCGTGTGTTTCCTCAAATAGAGGAAATGTTAATGATATTTTTATTAATATTAAGGGTGGCTCTATTGATTTTATTGTTGGTGGAGCTGGTCGAACAGAAACTTATGGGCACCGATTAATTAATGTTACTGGTGGAGTAGTAAATAGGGCTGTTTATGGTGGAAGTAATGGTTATTTGGGATCTAATGGTGAAGGTGTATTAACTGGTTCAACATTGGTTTATATTGGAGGTAATGCTGTTATCGGAAGTGATGAAGCCTTAGCGGGACGACCTAGTGATTATGGCGAAGTTGTTGGTTCTGTCTATGGTGTAGGTAATGGACGTTCTGGAAATAACTATACAAATATTGGAACAGCTAGTTCATCAACAATAATCATTGATCAAGAGGCTGTAATTAATGGACATGTTTTTGGTGGAGGAAATTATGGTGCTGTAGGAACAGAAATTAATTCTTCAACAAAGACAGATATTAATATTTTGGGCGGTAAGGTTGTTGGTTCTATCTATGGTGGAGGAAATAACAATGGTGCTGGTCGAAGTTCAACAACGTTTAATGTTAATATTGAGATGACTGGGGGAGAAGTTGGTAATATTTATGGTGGTTCCCGTACTAAAGGTGTAATTTATGGTAATACTAATGTAAATGTTATTGGTGGTGTTGTTACAAATGATGTTTATGGTGGAGGTGAAGGTGGATATACTAATTCAACTAACTCCGGGACTTTTGTAACGGGAAATGTTTCTGTTAAAATTGGTAGAGATTTAACTATCGGTTTAAGTGAGTTGCCTCTTACTATAAATGGTAGTGTTTATGGTGGTTCAGCCTATGGTAGTGTTAACGGATCAAGCAATAGTGGTAGTGAGAATACTAGTTTAAGTACGACGGTTGATGTTTATTATGGAAAGATCCATAGAGCAGTATTCGGAGGAGGTAAAGGAGATACCTCTTATACTCCAAAGGTATATGCACCTGTTACAGTTAATGTTAATGGCGGTAATATAGGGAGTGTCTATGGGGGTAATGATGCAGCCGGACAGCCAGCAAGTACAGATTATGTTTATTTAAATGGTGGTATTATTGGTAATGCTTTTGGTGGAGGTAATAGTACTGGTCAAGATACAACAAATATTTATTTACAAGGTGCAAATGTTACAAACTTGTTTGGTGGTTCTAATATAAATGGAGTTGTTAATGAAACTAATGTTACAATGACTGCGGGAGTAGTTACTAATGTTTATGGTGGTAACAATGAAGGAACTGCTACCGCCTCTACTAATGTTTCTGTTAGTGGTGGAACTATTAATGGGGATATTTACGGTGGTGGAATGGAAGCACCTGTTACAAGTATAAGTAAGGTGGTTGTTGAAGCAGTTAGTATTAATAATGTCTACGGTGGTGGACAAAAAGCGGATGCCAAAACTACTATTGTTTCAATAAAAAATGTTATTGGTGATAAGATCTTTGGTGGTTCTAATACAGCTGGAACAGTAGAAAGTAGTCAGGTTACAGTAGATGGAAATGTTAATGTGGAGGACTTAGTTGATGTAGCTGTTACTAGAACTGGTGGTTGGGGTAATGGTAGTACAACTAGTGTTGTTTATAACGTTACGTTAAAAAATAATACAGCAACTGTTTATAATGATTGGTCATTGCGTCTAAATTTACTTAGCAATTATAAGGCTGCTTCTTATTCAATATCTAATCATCCATATCAAAGTGTAACTGATGGGGTTGTAATATCGAATATAACGGCTTGGAATAATTCATTAGCTGCTTATGGTAGTTATTCATTTGATGTAACTGTTAATTATGATTATGCTTATGATTATAATAACCCGATAAGTTTTGATACCTTTGTTGTTGATGCTAAAATGGTTTCTCCAGTAGGTCTTAAGACGTCGTTAAGCGGAGTCTATGGTGGTAATAATGCTGGTGGAACAACCAATAACTCTAATGTTATAATTAATGGCGGAAAAATTGAAGCTGTTTATGGTGGTGGAGATTTAGCGACTACGGGTGAGTCGGTTGTGGTTATTAATGATGGTAAGGTTGGTGATGTTTTCGGAGGCGGAAATGAAGCTGGTCTAACTACATCAGATGTTAATATTCATGGTGGAGAAATTACTAATGTTTATGGTGGCTCAAACAAGGCGGGAACTGTTGGTTCAACTGATGTTGAAGTTGGTGGCGCCCTAGAGCAAAGTGTAGTAGTTACTCCAACAATTACAAGTTTTTCTGGTTCATGGACTAGGACGACTGTGCAATATAATGTTTCTATTAGGAATACAGCAGCTATCAAGCATGATGAGTGGGAAATTGAATTTGAAACTCCATTTGATGTTGCTAGTGTAACATCTTCGGTATATGATATTGAGTTTGTTAATGGAAAAGCAACAGTAAAAAATATTGATGCATCTGGAAATAGAGTACCATTAAATGCTAATTCATCAATGAGTTTTAATTTTCAAGTTGTTTATAATGAATGGTATAATTCTGATGATCGAGATGAATATATATTAGATGTTAATGTAGTGAAACCTGATCCAATTGCTGATGATTCAACAATTAAGGTAACTAATATTTATGGTGGCAATAACTTAGGTGGAACGACTGGACCAACTAGTATTTTGGTAAATAGTGGCGAGATTAGTGATATTTATGGTGGTGGAAATAAAGCTATTTCTGGGACGACTAAAGTAGTCACTAAAAATGCTAATATTATTAATATTTATGGTGGCGGTAAGGCTGCTAGTGTTAATGGTGATACATTCTTAGATATTGATAATTGTACACTTAATACAAATGTGTTTGGTGGTGGTGACGAAGGAGAAGTCACTGGTAAAACCGAGGTTTTTGTAACTAATTCAGCAATTAAAGGTAGTTTATATGCTGGTGGAAATGGTACAACGGCAACTGTTTATGGTAATACTAATGTTACTGTTGATGGTACTACTACTATAGGGACGGCAACATCTAAAACACCATATGAAGGTTGTGTTTTTGGTGGCGGAAATAAAGCTTTTACTGGAACGGAAGCCAGTGGTAATTCTATTGCTGTTGTTAATATAGTTGGTGGTCATATATATGGAAATGTTTATGGTGGTGCTAATACGTCGATTGTTTATGGTGGAACTGTTACAAATATTGGAAGCAACGTGGTTGCTGATAAGACGTTAAAACAAGCTGATATTATTATTGATGGTACAGTCTTTGGTGGAGGAGAAGCTAATGCTGAGGGTAGCGACAAATACGATTTTGATTTCTTCTCAGTAGTAGGCTCAATTAATATTTATATTGATGGTACTGGATATTTAAGCAGTGGCAAGAAATTTGATATGGCAGGTTCAATATTTGGATCTGGTAATGCTTCCTCTTCATCTGGTACTTCAAATATTTCAATAAAAAAACTTGGTACGCAAGAAAAACCAAGTAAGAATATTTCTATTCAAAGAACTAATAATCTAGTAATTGATAATAGTTATATGGAACTTATAGGTATTGAAGATAGTACTAATGACTTTGCATCAATTAAATATTCATTTAACCGAATTGATAAGTTAATTATAAAAAACAATACAACATTATTACTTAGAAAGAATGCTAATCTTTTAAAAGAACTTTATTCTGGTGTTGATGTTAATGGCGAATTAGTGCCAGCATCTGTGGAAATTGATGATCAAACGAAAAAAGTTACTAAAAATGTTGATAATAGAGTATATATGATTCCATATAATAATTTAAACATTACAACGACGCAAGATGCAACTTCATATGGTAAAGTTACTGGTATGACATTCTTTGGAATGTACAATGCTAGTAGTGATGGCTCATTATCTTATGGATTGTATGATTATAGTATAGATTATGGTGATACAACTGGGGCTTGGGATATGATTATTGGTAGTTCATATGTATTAGGTCTTCATCATACTGATCATGATATAAAAGTTGACGGCTTTTATACAAATGTTTTCAATGAAGAAATGACGGAGATTATTACAGAATATATTGAACCATCTCCACCAGATTCAAACTTCTATCGTTGGATGATTGGTATGCAGACAATAAATTATACGGTTGATTTAACGGCGTCAAAATATTCCTCTTTAGGAACATATAGTTTAACTATGTTGGATTTTCCAGATGGGGATACAGCCTTTGAAGTAATGGGCTTTAATAGTTCAGGCTTAAATGCAGGAATTAATTTGATTGATCCTAGTGAAGTTCCAAGAATAGCAGAAAATGAAGATATTGCGAATACGACATTTGGTTTAGCAATGAAAAGTGAAACTCGAGAATGGACTAATGCGGGAGTAACAGAGTTTACTGGTGATTCTGGTGGTCGCTTTTCTGGGGAAACAATGTATAAAACTGATAGTCAAAAGGTCGCACCATCGTTGATGTTTTATTTATATCATCCAAAGAATATTACAAAAGAAGGAGATATAGGTAGTGTTTTGATAACCTTACAGTCAGAAGAGAAAATTAATGAAATTGAAAGTACATTTAATTATGTTACTATTACAGTTAATATAGTGGCAAGAAATTATAATGATGGAAATAGTTATGATGCATCGATCACTTATGATAAAAAGTATGAAATGCCTTCAGCAACATCTGTTAATATAACAAATAGGAGTCAATTTACAGCTTATTATTCATTGTATGCAACGGGAGCTTTAAAAGATATTTATGGGGTTGATTATGATAATTATCATGTTCTAACGTCAACTTATGCATTCCCTGTTGGAACGCAAATTACGATGATTGATTATGGTTATGATATTAATAATCCACAGTATTATTATTTTGACGTTACAGAGGCTGTATATGCTGATAGTTTAAGTCAACTTGAAAATGAAGGTGAGATTGCTTATCCAATAAGTCAGTTTGTTAGAATGGGTAGTACAAGTAGTAATAATAATTATAATGATAAAACTGCTAATAAAAAGTATTTTGATGGTAAGAACACCGCGATGGAAGAATTTGTCTTTATTTTTGATTTAAAAGAGACTAATATAACTGGTGAACAATTAGAAAAATCTATATTATTTGAACTTCGAGATAGTGATGATATTGAACTTATTACGGTACTAGGTATTAGACGTGATTTAATGAAATTTAGTTTATATGATGCATCTAATGTAGTTTTACAAGAGTCTATGAAGAGTGCCAGTGAGTATTTATATTATAATATTGATAATAAATTAGATTTTCAATCAGTAGTTGGTTATGATAAGACAGCAAATGGAGCAGCTATTATCGATACTAATTATGAGTCTAGTGCTATGGGTCTTAATATGTATGTGTATGATAGTAGTGGCAATCAAGTGAGTTCAAGTTTACTTACTGGAACGGTTTTATCAATTGATGGGGTATCCACTTTTGCGGATGGTGATGGAGTCTTTAGAACTAAATTGGCTGGTAAGGTTTCAAACTTGAGTAAGAGTATGAATTTAAGAATTGATAAAATGTTACCTCCAGGTCAATATAAATTACGTTTTGTTTTAT
This sequence comes from uncultured Mycoplasmatota bacterium, assembly GCA_900552495.1. Lineage (GTDB taxonomy): Bacteria > Bacillota_I > Bacilli_A > RF39 > UBA660 > JAEDES01. Next base: position 156,173 of record URZY01000001.1, read on the forward strand.
TTGCATCGGCTGACGGTAAGCATAATTCATCATTAGAAAAATCAGCTATTGTAGAAATTGCTGTAACAGTAGTTGGAGATGATAATGCTATTAAAGTTACGACTGATGATAAGACAAAAGTTGTTGATGGAGATACAGGTTTAAATCAATTAAAATCAAGAGTAAATAAGTATGTATTAACATATCGTTCGGTATTAGTTAATCCTAATATAAGAGTTGATTTGTATAAGAGGGATGTAACTGATAAAGATACAACTGTATATAACGAGGTTGATTTTAATACATTATTTACTAATGAATTAGGTACTAGTGCCTATGGTAGTGATTACTTATATGAAAAATCACTGAATGCAACAGTTAATAGTGATAATAATTATGAATTTGAATTACAAGAGAATTTAACTAGTGGTACATATAAGTTAGTATTTAGATTGTATGATGGTCGACAGTTAATAGAGGAAGAAAATGAATATATTATTGTTACTAAGGACGTTGTAAAAGATTCCTAAGTGTGTTATCATAGAATAAAATAGGTGGTAAAGATATGAAAGAAACAAGCAAAGTATTTAGAAAAATTGGAAGTATTTTATGGGCATTTTTAGAAGTGGTAATTATTGTCTATGTTATATGTATAACAATGGGTATCTTACTTAGAAATAAGTATGGTTATACACAGATAGAAGATTATACTTTTGTAACAATGCAAGAGGAAACTTATGAATATATAGATAAAGCTAAAGAAGGCGATTTATTAATAGTTAGAGGTAGTAAGAAAATCGAAGTTGGTGATGTGATTTATTACTATGTAAACATTAATAATCAGTATGTTGTTAAGAGTGGGGCTGTTGCTGAGATGACAGAGGGAGAAACTACATCTTTATATATATTGAATGATGATGCTAGAACAACAGTTGCCTCTACTAAAGTGTTAGGTAAAGAATCAAATTTATATCCTACGTGGGGTAAAATTTTAGATGTATTAATGTCAAGATTTGGATTCTTATTCTTGGTTTTACTTCCTATTATGGTAGTATTCATTTATCAAATATATGAATTTGTTATGGTACTTAAATATGAAGAAGCAGAAGAGCCAACAAAAGCAGTAAAGAAATCAGAAATAAAAAAGGAAGAAAAGTCTTCATCTGATGATATTGAAATACTATAAAAAAGGATTTTAGATAATCCTTTTTTTCTTTTAGTATTGAGGAGTTTATGTTATAATTGAAGGTGATAATAGGAGGTGGAAGTATGAAATATAGAATGAAACAAAATTTTAAGACCATTCTACAAGTTTTATTAATTGTTTTATTAATACTTTTGTGCCTTCTATTTTTAAAGTCGCGTGTGACTTATACATCTTATGAGTCAAATGTTGATGGTAAGATAGTTTCTCCTATTGCGAGTTGGAAGATAAAGATTGATGGTAAAGATATTACGACAGAAGAGGCAACGACGGGGATTAAGATTGATAATATAAAATGGAATACTAAGAACGCTCGCGAGGGAAAGGTTGCGCCAGGTAGTGATGGTAGTATGACTATTAAAATTGATCCAAGCGGAACAGATGTGGCAATATATTATGAATTTGAATATATTGATAAGGATATTGATGAGACAAAACATTTAAAAATAACAGATATGAAATTTAATAATGTAACATTACGTAGAATTGATTCAAATAAATTTGCAGGAATTCTTACTTTAGATGATATACGAAGTGGTATTATGCCGGAAGTAGTTGTTAATGTTATTTGGGAAAGTGATGAGGATATAGTTTATGATCCAGAAACAGTAAATGATTTAGATTCGTTTTTAGTTTTTAATTTTATGGCTAAGCAATATCGTGGTGAAGAACTTCCTCCAGAATATGTGGAAGGAGCTTAGATTATGTTGATGGCAATAAAGAAAAAAATAAAGAATATTAAGTATAAAGAAGAAAAAAGAAGATTAATTATAGTAGGAATTGTTTTAGTCTTATTATTGTTTGCGGCATTTGGTTTATTGGCAAGAGCTTTTGCGAGTTATCAATCAAATGTAAAACTTAATGCTAACATTGATCAAGCACTTTATATTTTTGGAGGGGAAAAATTAAGTTTTAATATTGATCCGGCTAAAATTGTTCCTTCAACAACACCGTATACTTATAAGTTTAGTGTAGCAAACTTTGATGCGAATAAACAAAGCGATGTGAATTTAGAATATACAATTGATGTAAAAACTACTACTAATTTACCAATTCAATTGAGTTTATATAGAAATGGATCGACTACTAATTTACTTAGTAACGTTGAAGTTTTAAAAGATAGTGATGGTAGTTGGTATAGAGTTTATAAAACAAGTGAAGCATATAGGATGAATTATGAAGATAAAGTAACAGATATTTATACTTTTTCTGTGCTTTTTCCAGCCGAGTATAGTCAAGATGCAACTTATGCAGATGCAATTGAAAATATTGAGATTACGTTGAAATCAGGGCAAATTATTAGTTAGGAGTGGTTTTATGCGATATATAAAAGAGCATAAAAAATTGAGTATTATTGTTTTATGTAGTTTAGTAGTTTTTGTCCTTTTTGCGGCTACTTTTGGTAGATATATTTATAATATAATTGATAATTATATTTTGGAGACGAAAGGGTTTTATTTTAATAGTAGTGTACTTTCGATTAATGCTAAGGAATATAAAATTAATAATTGGGATGGTGTTAATAATTATTCAATAAATGTTGATTTAAATAATATGAAAAATTCTTTAGTTCATACTGAGGCAGATATCGAATATAACTTAAATGTTACTTGTTCGGCTGATGTTAGTTGTAATGCTAGTAAATACATGGGTGTTTTAAGAGAAAATGTAGGAACAGATAGTTTTACTGTTACAATGACTCCTAATCAGGGAACAAAATTTGAAGCAGGTGATGAGGTTTACATTGATGTTGAGGTTATAAGTAAGAGTCCTTATAAGAAGACATTAAAAGGAAAATTCATTATTAGTGTTGAAAATAATAGTTTTAGTTATGAAATTGTCGATGCCAAAAACGATAATTTTATGACATTAAGTTTAACAAATTCAGTACCTTTTTATGAAGTGGAGCAAGCTTTTTCAAATTATAAAATAGGTGATGTGATTAGTTTGGATGATTATGAAAAACTTAGTGAGACCGAAAAAGCAAATTGTTTTTCAGCAAAAGTTACTATTTCTTTTGATCCAGCAGTTGTATTTTTAGATATGACTGCAAATTCATATTTGCATAGAGTAAGTGGTAGTGAGGAAAAGGTTCAGATAAATAATTTTGATTATGTTAAGGGATATCAATTTAAGATTGATGCGACTTCAAGTGAAAAGATAATTTTTTATAAAGCTGATCGAACACAAAATTTTACTTATCCAATTGTTAATGATACATCAATTATTGAGGTAGATGTTGAGCTAGCAGAATAGTTTTATTAAAATATAAGTTTTTGTTTTTGACTTTTTTTGTCGAAATTTATGTGATATAATCAATGTAAACTAGGATGGAGGGACTAGGGTGAATAGTGATTTTATTAGAAGTTTTGTAAAGTATAAAATTAGACGTCTTAGTGAGTATGCTTCATTCTTTTTTATGGATTATGATCAAGAATTGATGGGTACATGCTTGAGAACTTATTTTGAAACGTATACTAATACGTATTTTTATCATGTTTTGGGAACTTTAGATGAGGCTGATGATTTTGGCTTTTCCACAATTCAGGCTGAATTTGAGGGAATAAAGGAAGAATTATTAGATGAATATAAGGATTTAGAATTTGTTATTCCAAACTTGGAATATGAGCGGAATAAAGTAGCAATTAGTGAAATGGTACAGGTGGCATTGTTTATATGTCATCTAGATCAAATTAGATTTACTTCGAAGGGAGAAATCTTAGAACAATTTAATGAGTTTATAGAAAAATATCCACAAATGAAAGTTAGATTGGGGTCTAATAGTAGTAAGTTGATTGCAAAGATAAAAGAAAATGAGAATATCTTGAGTAAAGTTTTTAATGAAGAAAAAGAGTATTTTAAAATTGATCATACACAAACTTTAAAGAAAGATAGCTTATATTATGTAAAACTTGATTATAATATTAGAACGTTACAGAGTAATTATAAGAAAAGTATGGTTGAACGAGTTTATGCTGATGATAGATTTACTATTGAAAAGTTAAAGAATATTTTTTGGAAATTACCAAGAGAATTGATGCGAAAATTTATTTATCAGGAAAAGATAGGTAAATATGTAATTGTTTTGGATGACAAAATGTTTCAAAGAGGTAATATTGATTTGTTTCGAATGATTGATAATCCTTTTTTAAAGAGATATTTGGTTTTAGCAGTGTCATTTAATAGTTATACATATCATAAGGATTTTTTGGAATATTTAGGCTTTAAGGTTGGTTGTTATCAAGATATGAAGCATATTGGAGAAGTGCTTGATAAATTAAATAGTATTGATGCGGAAAAATTCTTTGATTATATATTTATAAGTGATTATAAGGAGAAGGATAAAGAGGTTATTTTAGGATGGGAGTGTAGTCCTGGGGTAGAACTTTATATAACTAAGGAGGAGTAAAATGAATACTTTTATTAGATTTTTATATGAATTTATGTCAGTATTCTTTAGTGGACTTGGAAAAATATTTTTTGGGTTTGTTAATGGTATTGTTCAAATGTTTAATTTTAGAGAATATGCCTATGTTATAGAGTTTTATAGAAAAGACTTTGGAATTGGTGAATGGTTATTAGTAGTTTTGGCTGTGGTTGTTTTGCTGGTAATGTTAGGTCTTATAGTTTTATTAATCTGGTTTATAATTAGAAAATATATTAGATTTAGAAAAACATTAGTTGAGCAAGAATCTATGCTTGAAGAAATTGGTAATTTAAACCGTGAAGTGGCGCAACTTGTCCAAGAAAAAGAAAAGATTTTGGCTATGAAAGTGTCACAATTGGGATTAAAACCAGGCGAAGAGTCTGAAATTGAAGTTATGGATGAAGAAGAAAAAGATGAGACTCTAGAAGATGTTGATATGAGTGATATTAGATTTTCTAAGTTATATGCAATTGATTTGCAATATAAGGGATATGTCATTCAGAATTATAGTAATAACTTTACCTTGGAAGAATTGGTTGAGTCGTTTAGAAACTTTGCTGCTTCTAAGTTAAGGCTTTATTATACAACGGAAATGATTAGATTATTTATATCTGCTCTTTCTGCTACTAAATTAGTTATTTTACAGGGTATTTCTGGTACAGGTAAAACTTCCTTGGCATATGCGTGGGGAAAATTTATTAAAAGAGATGCTATTATAGCATCAGTTCAACCATCTTGGAGAGATAGGACTGAACTTTTTGGATATTTTAATGAATTTACTAAGAAGTTTAATGAGACAGAAGTTTTAAAAGGAATGTATGAAGCCGGTTATACAGATGATGTTTATGTAACGGTACTAGATGAAATGAATATTGCGCGTGTTGAATACTATTTTGCAGAGATGCTATCAATTTTGGAAATGCCTAGTCGTGATGAGTGGGTAATTGAGTTAGTTCCAAGTGTTTGGGATACAGATCCTAAGAAACTTGAGGGCGGAAAACTTCATATTCCAGGAAATATGTGGTATATTGGTACAATCAATAACGATGATTCAACTTTTGCTGTAACAGATAAAGTGTATGACCGTGCTATGCCAATTGATATTAATGATAAAGGTCAAGTATTTGAACCTATTGATACGGAAGCTATGAACATTAATAGTTCTTATTTAGAGGGATTATTCGAAAAAGCAAAAGCAGAACACCCAGTAACAGAAGAAATGTTACAAAAAATAGATGCGATGGATGATTATGTTATTAAGCATTTCCGTATTGCTTTTGGTAACCGTATTGTTAAACAAATGAAAGATTTTGTAGCGACATTTGTAGCTTGTGGAGGAAAAGAAGTTGATGGAGTAGACTATTACATTGCTAGAAAAATTTTACGTAAGTTTGAGCAGTTGAATTTAGCATATATTAGAGATGAAATAGATGGTTTTATTGATTTCTTAGATAAGAATTTTGGTAAAGAGAATTTTAATGAATGTAAGGAGTATTTGTTAAGACTTAAGAAGATGGTATAGGAGGTGTCATTCATATGGAGGAAGAAATTATTCAAGAAAATACTAATAATGAAGATTTCGAGTTAGTTAGAGATGATTTATTTATGAATAATTTAAACTCTACTCTAGCAGTAAAACGAGAGTATGAATTAAATGAATTTGATTATGAGTGGTTAGAGAAAATAGAAGAAACACTTCCTTATTTAGACAATATTTTACGTAATCCAAAAAGATTTATTATTAATGAAGAAGAGATTGTTAAAGTAGAATTAGCTAGGAAAGTAACTGTTGAAAGTGTTATTCATTTAACGCAACATACCAATCTTATACAAGATATAGATGAAAAGAAGGGGGATGTCAAGCCTTCGAAGATTTTAAATATAAATAAAGAAGAAAGTTTAGATACATATGAAAACAGATTTATTTATACGTTAGTTAATAATTTAAGAACATTTTTTGAACAACGAGTAGAAGCTACCGGTGAAAATTCTTCTTATATGGATAAAAAGGATTTAGCATATGTTGCGAATACAAAAGTTGGTTCAGAAGATGTTCGAGTTTCACTTCGAATTTGTTCTTTAGATAAAAATATTAAGGAAAATAAGAATAATGAAAATGGGCTTAGTTATGTTGAAAGGTTAAAAAAGGTGCAGGTTCAGTTGGATGGATTTAGTGGTACAGAATTGATGCAGACACTTAATAAATTGCATGTATCTCCTGTTAGATCACCAATTAGAAAAACTAATGTAATCTTAAAAAATCCAAATTTTAAAAAGGCAGAAGAATTATGGAATTATATTCAATCATTTAGGTCAAAAGATAGAAAAGAAAAAGATAAGCAAGATTATTATGATAAGGGAACTTTAAAAGAACAATATGATCAGGCTTTTTTACTATGGTATATTGCGAATAGAACAATTGGAATAACTAATGGAAATGGTCAAAATGGTGTTAGTGATAAAAAACTGGTGTCTGAGACTTTGCAAAGAGTAATTGAAAATATATTGGATGCTGATATGTCAATAAGTGAAGATGGATTGAAGGAAATTTTTGATAAACAAATATCAACAGTTAAAACGAAAAATACAGAAAAGGCTAGAAATGTAGTTAATATCTTTAATGATCGATTTGAAAGAGAAGAGAAACGTCGAAATGAAATATTTTTATTGTTAAATGGTGATGAATAGTATGAAAAAGTTTATAGATTTTATTCAAAATAATAAGATTTTTAGATTTATATATGGAACTATTAAAACTTTGATTTGTCTAATACTTGCGGTTTATATTATTTTTGTTTTATATCAAAGATTTACTGGGAATGCGCCTTTATTTGGATATAGAGTTTTTACAGTTGCTTCTGGTTCCATGTCACCAGAGTATGTTATTAATGATGTTATATATATTAAAGAAGTTGATCCTGGAACTTTAAAGGTTGGGGATGATATTGCTTATAAAGGTGAGCGCGGAGGTTTTGAAGGATTAACGATTACACATAGAATTGTTAAAATAGAAGAGACAAGCGATGGTGGTTTCAGAATTGTTACACAAGGTGTTAATAATGAATTAGAAGATCCATCAATTGATGAGGACCAGATTTTGGGAAAAGTATATGGAAAAGTATTTTTTATAAATGAACTTAATCATGTTGTAAAAAGTTTATGGGGCTTCTTTTTCTTAATATTCTTACCATTATCGTTAATTATAATATTAGAAATACTAGAGACGATATATGAGGGAAGAATTGAAAGAGGAGATCTTGTTAAAATCGAAAAAAATAAAAATTGGGGAGAAGAAGTTGAACAAGATATAGTAGAAGTTACTAGTTTAAAAGAGGTAGAAACACCAAAACTGAATAAGCAAGATGAGATACCTTCTGTTGAGGAGGAAAAAGAGGATGAAGAAGAAATTATTTAGGCAAGAGCAATTAAAGAGTGAAAATGGTTACAATAAATTGAAAGACAGCCGCAAAAAGTTAAAAAGACATACATTTATAATGATTATTTTCTTATTTGGAGTTAATGCTTTTGCATGGTTTACTTATATTTCTAAAGCAGATTTTAATTTTAATGCAACGGTTGTTGCCTGGGATGTAAATTTTTATAGTGATTCGGCTGAGGTTAACGATGTAGTTATTGATGTAGGGGATATTTATCCGGGGTTTGGTGATACTACAAATGACAGTAATAATATTCCTTACAAAAAGATAATAGGAATAACGAACAATGGAGAAGTAAGCGCTAAGTTTGATTATAATATAAAGAGTTTTACGATTATGGGACAAGATGCTATAATTGGTGATTATAGTCGTGATGAGATTGTTGAGTTGATGGGCAGTAGATATCCTTTTACAATTGAGTTAAATGCATCGGGTGATCGAATTGATCCAGGAGAAAAATTGGATTTTGAATTTAGTTTGTATTGGTTATATGAAGACGAAACAAAATATTTTAAATTGAATCAGATTTATAATTATGATCCTTCACTTGTTTATTACACATATAGTAATGGCAGTTTTACACCAGCTTCTGTTAATGAAATTACTTTTATGACAATGCGAGATTCTTTATATTTAGAAAAAGATGATGCAGATAGTTATTTTGGTAGTAAATGTGCTGAATATGAGGCAAATACTGGGAAGAAATGTGTTAGTGTAGATATTCAATTAAAAGTTTCTCAGATATTAAAATAAAAAGAACCAGTCATCAATTGTGATGGCTGGTTCTTTATTTTGCTTGTGTAAAATTAAAAGTTGCTTTAATAATACCATGATTTTCACTATTGGAAGCTGCTTCGGTATCAGCTTTGTTATCCATAATATTTTCTTCACTATCGTCCCAAATTATGTATAGTCTTATAACAGTCGATTCGGTATTATGAACAATTGTTCCTGTTAGTGGAGTATTATTGTTATAGACTATTTTTTCGTTAGTTGCAATGTCAGGATTGTATTGATAATGAGTTATTTTTAAATCTTTAATGGCTGATTCTTCAGGAATACTGGTTGTTAGGGAATAATTAAATGTGACATCGACAGCAGAAGCATCTATTTTTAGATCAACATAACCGGTACTTCCTGGAGCAATAACATTTTCTTCTACAAAATCATTTTTATAATAAGTTGGTGAGATAGCATTTTCTAAGACGTTTTTACCGTTAATATTTTCATTATTTAATTTGATGTTCCATTCGGCAATAGAAAATTTTACATTACCACTAATTTGTTTTTTATACTTAGCGTAGGAAGCTTGAAAAAGATAGGCTAGGGATAAAGTAACACAAATAAAAAATATAAGAATAAATGTTAATTCCTTTTTTCTTTTCTTTTCCATAGACGCCACCTCTATTGTAATTTTATCATAGTTAAGGTTAAAAGTTAATATTTTTAGTTCTATATTATAAATTTTTACGTATATTTTATTGTACGAAAGAGAGGAATAATTAATATGGAAATACTTAAAGTTTCAACTAAATCTAATCCTAATTCTGTGGCAGGAGCATTGGCTAATGTTTTCAGAGAAAAAGGAGTAGTAGAAATTCAAGCAGTAGGTGCTGGAGCACTGAACCAAGCTATTAAGGCCGTGGCAATTGCAAGAGGTTTTGTGGCTCCATCAGGAAAAAATCTAGTTTGCATACCAGCTTTTCAAGATATTGCAATTGATGGAGAAGAACGTACTGCAATTAAGTTAATTATTGAGGCTAAGTAAGCCTCTTTTTTTTGAATGATAAATTTTTATTTTAACTTTTTCTTAGTTGTGGTATATTATTATTAGGATATGAGGTGTTTTTATGAAACAAAATAATAGTCATATGTTTATTCAAGAAGGTGAAGTTGTAAAGCCTGATGCTAATGACGCCGGCGAAAAGGTAATTGATCAGACGATGACAAACCAGGCAATTAATAGTGAAGTTAACCCAGGTATTATAAAATGTGCAAGATGTGGTGCAGAGATGAAGGCAACAGCAAGATATTGTATGAAGTGTGGTAATTTAAATTACAATAATCAAGAAAACAATTTTATGAAGCAATATGCCATTGATAATATAAAGTATAAGGATTATGTTGGTGGATTAGAAACTGCCAAAAATAATGGAATAGAAGTCCCTAAGGAAGTAGTTGTTTATCCATTTAAAGCTTGTATGATTACTAATCTCTTGGTGTTTATGTTGCCAACTTTATTATTAATAATCATTTCTTTAATATTAGGTAATGTGAATATGGGATTATTAATTGGAATGGTTGTTTTCTTTGGAGTCTTCTTCTTTTTGGCATATTCTTATCAGAGAATTCTTATAAAAGCGGGTGAGAATTGGTGGAGTTTCTTTATTCCTTTTTATAGTTCATATGTCTATTATAAAGTAACACTTAGAAATGGGTGGTTATTTCTTTTATCATTTATTCCAATCATAGGGATAATTGTATCAATAATAGCGAATTTTCAATTAGGAGTTAAGTTTTATCGTAGTGGCTGGTTAACATTATTTTTTCCATTTATTATGATTCCGATTATTGGTTTTGACAGTAATGCTGTATATATGCATGAAAAGGAAGTTTCACTTAAAAATTATAAGTCTTCAATAGCTATTGATGGTCATGGTAAATCAAAGGCTGAAAAAGGATATCGTGCGAGAAAGTTTGTTTTTTCACTTATTGTTTTAGTTGCTTTTGCTTTTACGGTTTGGTTAGGTTGGGATTACATTAAAATGGCTTATGAATTCTTTTTAGAGCAGTTAGAGTTTTTTAAATAAATCTTGATAAAAATAAAAACTTAGTCTATAATATTAACAAATCGATTATTAGAACTAATAATAAGTTTATTTAATTTTAGAGAAGTCGTGGTTGGTGGAAACGATATTAAAGGCTTATTTATCTACTCTATAGATGAAGAAATTCCGGGTAATACCGTTATCAAAATTAAGAAAAATAAAGGATGGTACCGTGCTGTATTTGGCACTCCTTAGGTATCATCTTTTTCTATTTAAGGAGGGGATTAAATGATTGATATGCATTATGATATGCTGTCGGTAGCTTATCAGTGTTATAAAAGGGATGATTATTCTTATTTAGAAAAATGGATTCAAAATTATCGAGATGAAAATGTCTCGGGAGTATTTATGAATTTATATTTTATGAATCCTGAGGAAATGAAAAAAGAATTAGGAGCTGAGGCTGAGAATATAGATGTTTTAGAAATGTTTAAGGTAGCGACTAAGGTTATTAGAAGATATTTGCCAGATAAAAAGTTAGTTTTTAGTATAGAGGGATGTGACTATATTAAAGATACTAAGGAATTAGAAGAACTTTATAAGGAAGGCCTTGCTAGTATGTTACTTGTTTGGAATAATCCTAATAAATATGGCTGTGGTATTAGAGGTGATGATGGTTTAACTAAAGCGGGAAGAGAATTATTGGAAAAAACGATAGATCTTGGAATAATAATTGATATGTCACATATGAATAGAAAAACGTTCTATGATGTAGCTTATTTTTTAAGGGAGCAAATAAAGCTAGGAAAAAAAGTAAAAGTTATAGCAAGCCATTCTAATTCTTATAAATTATGTTCTCATCCGAGAAATTTAGATGATGCACAGTTACAGGTATTAAAAGAGTTGGATGCTATTGTTGGAGTTGTTTCTTATTCTAGATTTATTTCGACCGTTGATGAAGATACGGTGAAACTTAGACAAAAATATTTGGAACATATAAAACATATTGTTTCAATAGTTGGGATTGATCATGTAGGGGTATCTACTGATGATATGACATTTGGTGTTGAACTATTTGGAGATGAGAAAGAACCACAAGTGTTTGATTATGCAACTGTAAAAAGAGATTTAAGAGAATTATTAGAACAAGATTTTAGTAAAAATGAAATTGAAATGATATTAGAAAAAAATATATTTAGAAAGTTAGTAGAGGAGTAAAGTTATGATAGATATTAAATTAATTAGAGAAAATCCAGAAATGGTTAAGGAAAATATAAAAAAGAAATTTCAAGATAAAAAGTTACCTTTGGTAGATGAAGTAAAAGAATTAGACGTTAGAGTGCGTGAGGTACAAGTTAGAGTTGATGGCTTAAAGGCGGATAAAAATCGATTAAGTGGTGAAATTGGCAAATTGATGAAAGAAGGGAAAAAAGAGGAAGCAGAAGAAGTAAAGAGAAAAGTTGCGGAAACAGCTGATGAAATAGCTAACCTTGATAAAGAATTTGATGAGTTAAGTAAGGCTATAAAAGAGAGAATGATGGTGATTCCTAATATTATTGATTCTAGTGTGCCAATTGGAAAAGATGATAGTGAGAATGTAGAAAATGAAAGATTTGGAGAACCAATTGTACCAGATTTTGAAGTTCCATATCATGCTGATATTTTAGAAAGTTTGAATGGATTGGACAAGGAAGCCGCTGGTAGAACTAGTGGAAATGGATTTTATTATTTAATGGGAGATGTAGCAAGAGTCCATTCAGCAATGCTTAGTTATGCAAGAGATTTTATGATTAACAAAGGATTTACATATTGTGTACCACCATTTATGATTCGTAGCGATGTGGTTACAGGAGTTATGAGTTTTGAAGAGATGGATGCAATGATGTATAAAATTGAAGGTGAAGATTTATTCTTAATTGGTACTAGTGAACATTCAATGATTGGTAAATTTAAAGATCAGTTGTTAAAAAAGGAAAACTTGCCATATGCAATGACTAGTTACTCACCTTGTTTTAGAAAAGAAGTTGGGGCACATGGTATTGAAGAACGCGGAATTTATCGTGTTCATCAATTTGAGAAGCAAGAGATGGTCGTAATATGTGAACCAGAAGATAGTATGAAATGGTATGAAAAAATGTGGAATTATACAGTTGAATTTTTTAGAAGCTTAGATGTTCCAGTTAGAACGCTTGAGTGTTGTAGTGGTGATTTGGCTGATTTGAAAGTTAAATCTTGTGATATTGAAGCATGGAGCCCTCGTCAAAAAACATATTTTGAGGTAGGTAGTTGTTCTACTTTAGGTGATGCGCAAGCAAGAAGATTGGGTATTAGAGCGAAGGGAGATAAGGGTAGTTATTATTTACATACTTTAAATAATACTGTTTTAGCTACACCACGTGGATTAATTGCTTTTATTGAAAATAATATTAATGAAGATGGAAGTATTAGAATTCCAAAGGCCTTACAACCTTATATGGGTGGAGTTGAGATAATAAGACCAAATGGAAAAAATAATAAATAGTATTTTAGCTTTATTTTTGATAATTATATTACTACCTGTTTTTATTGTTATATCTATATTTATTTTAATTGAAGATGGGCGCCCTATTATTTTTAAGCAAGAAAGATTTGGGAAAGATATGAAACGCTTTGATATGTATAAATTTAGAAGTATGAAAGTACATAAAGAAGATGATTTTGCTGTTACTAAAGAAAATGATAATAGAATATTAATTACAGGTAAGTTTCTTAGAAGAACTAGATTAGATGGGATACCGCAATTATTTAATATATTATTTGGACAAATGGCTTTCGTAGGGGTGAGACCTGATATTTATGCACATATAAAATATTATAATGAGAACCAGAAAAAGGAATATAGTAAATATTCTCCGGGAATATATGGTCTTGCAGCATATGTTTATAGAAATGAAGGGTTAATACCTAATAATGTTAAAGATAAAAAAGACTATTATTTGAATTATTTGCTAGTGGAGAAATGTAAGTTAAATAAAATATATAATGATAATAAATGTTTTGTTTTGGATATTAAAATATTATTAGCTTCGTTTAACTTGAAAAAATATATCAAAATTAAAGGGGTAGTTTATAAACCAAAGCTGTTTTGTGGTAAAAAATAAAAATAGTAGGAATACTATTTTTATTTTGTTTTAGGGTTCGTTGTCTCGATGGTGATAGTTTTTGTTGTATAATCAATAGATATATTTAAATTGGTTCCTGGAGTTAACAATTCTATTTCACCAAGGTCGGCATTATCAGAAAGTAGTTTATAAATTCCTGGTGGGATAGAAACTGTTTTGGTTTTAATTGAAATATCTTTTTGATATTGATTATCATTTCTTAGAAATGTAAGATTATCTGTACTATTACTTTTATTATTTTGATATTTGAGATTGAGTTTGACGTAGAAAGCATTTTTCTCTTTTGCTGTCATATTTTTTAAAATAGTGTCAACATTTTTTTGATAATAAATTTTGCGGTCTTCAACTGTCGTAGTTTTGGAATTTAATTTATTTTTATCTAGTTTTTGATAAGTTGACTCTGTAGAAATAGTTGATTGATTGTTATTGGTGGTTTTGGGTTGAAAAATTGAGGTGATAGTCATTCCAAGTATAACTGCAGCAGCAATTGTAATTCCATTGATAATTGCCGTTTTATTATCTATATAAGGTTTTATTTCTTTTTTTGCCATATTACTTCTCCCTTTATTATGATTATAACATGCTTTAAAATAATGTGAAGTCAGAAATATTGAAAGGATGTGTCATTTGAAAGAATAGCAAAAATATGTTATAATCTAATTATTAGGTGATTATTATGAAACAATATGATTATTGTAACTTAGAGGAGGATGCACATATTTTTCATATGTGGGAGCCATTGAAATTTAAGATAAAAGATGGATATAAATTTATTTCTGATAGTTTTATTTTTAATTTCCTTTCAAATTTATTATTTATTCCGATTGCTCTTATCTTATCTGTTCTTAATAGAATTTTATTTGGATTTAAGATAGTTAATAAAGATTTATTGATACATGAAACGGGAATGGTGTCTATTTCTAATCATATTCATCCAATGGATTGTACAATGATTGGATTAGTTTATTCTCCTAGAAGAGTTTATTTTCCTACTTTACAGTCAAATTTTAAAATACCATTTATAAGACATTTAATTAAAATATTATATGCAATTCCTATACCGACTAAGGATTATCAAAAGAAGGAGTTTTATGAGCAAATAAATACATCATTACAAAAAGGAAGAATTGTTCAAATGTATCCAGAGGGATCTTTGTGGCCATATTATGAGGATATTAGAAATTTTAAGTATGGAGCTTTTAAGATGGCGGTAGATGCAAATGTTCCAATTCAACCAATTCGCTTTGAATTTAAAGAAAGAACAGGAATTTATAAGTTATATAAAAGGAAGAAATGTATTCACGCAGTTGTCCTTGAACCTATTTTTCCAAATAATGAGTTAGAAAAAAAAGAACGAATTGAAGATTTAAAAACGAGGGTTTATGAGAAAATGAAGGAAGAGATATAATGAAGGTATTAATTTTATCATGTAGTACAGGTGGTGGTCATAACTCTTGTGCAAAGTATATTTTAGAAGAATTTAAAGAGAATAATATAGAAGCAGTTTTTAAAGATTTTTATGATATTGTTAATGTTAAGGTTAAGAAAGTAACAGAAAAAATGTACTTATCTTCATTGGCTGGGAATGGAGAAGTTTTTAAAAATGTTTATAAGTTAGGAGAACTTTATAGCAAAACAAAAATAAAGAGTCCAGTCTATTTATTTAATAAGTTATATAGACATAAATTATATAGTTATATTATTGAGAATGATTTTGATGTAGTAATTACAACACATCTTTTTCCAGCTCTTACTTTAACAGCTATTAATAAATATATCTATCCAAAAAGAGTTAAATTTATTACGGTGGCGACAGACTATGAGCCATGTCCTTTTTTAGAAGAGTCAAAATCAGATTATTTAGTAATTCAAAAAGGGTTAGAAGAAAGATTTATTAGTAAAGGAATAGCGAAAAAAACCTTACTAAATACTGGTATTATAGTATCTTCGCGATTTATAAGAGAAGCCAGAAATATTAGAACTGAATTAATGATAAAGGAAAATGAACAGGTAATTTTAATAATGTTAGGGAGTATGGGATTTGGTCGAGTTGATGAAATACTTGAAGAACTTCTTAAAAGAAATAATTTAAAGATCATGGTTGTTTGCGGAACAAATCAGAAATTATATAGTGAACTTGAACGTATTAATAATCCTAGATTATTATTGTTTCCATTTATTCATAATATGAATGAATTAATTAGTACAGCTGATGTTGTTTTATCGAAACCGGGTGGTTTATCGTCGACTGAAGTGGCATCTATAGGTAAACCACTATTACATGTTTTTCCTATTCCTGGTATTGAAACATATAATACAAAGTTTTTTGAAGAAAACAAAATGAGTTTTTCGTGTTCTACGAAAGAAGAAATTGTTGAGAAAGTAAATATGTTATTGGATGATGTTAATTTACAAGAAGAGTTAGTTAAAAATCAAAGAAGGATGATTAATCAAGAATCAGCCAATTGTTTAGTTGAAAAAACAATAGAGTTAGTAAATGATAAATAAATGTATAAAAATTATTCTTTTTAATAATAATAATAATGGTGATATAAGTAATGGAAAAAAATAACATTGTAGAAGTAGTGAAAAATACTAGTGGGTTACGCAATATAAACGTTGATTGTAATTCAAAAGAAGGAAAAATGTTAGTAGAGGTAGTTGAGAAGGAATCTAGTTTAAAAAAATATGATGCTTAGGGATTTAGTTTAATACTAAATTCTTTTTCTTTGTGATATAATTTTATAGTAGGAGAAAAGATAAAATGGCATTTTTAATTGGAGTTATACTATTAATAGTATTTATTTTAGGTTTTTATTTGTATATTAAAAGAAAAATAAAAGATATTTCAGCTAAATATCTTGGGGGAAATAGTATTAGAAAAATAATAGAAGAGGCTAGGTTAGAGGATGAAGAGGTGCCTAAGTCATTAGCAAGTATGGAAAGTATTTACTTAGATATTATAAAAAAAGATTTTCCAGAAGTTAATATTAATGAATTAAAACGAAAAAGTGAAGCACTAATTATGGATGTTTATATAGCAATTGAGGAGAAAAATCCAGATAAGATAGAAAATGAGAAGATTCGTAATTTTGTGAGAGGGAGAATTAAAGATTTAGGAGATATAACCGTTGAATATAAAGATATGACAATTAATAAAACAGTAGTTTCAAAGTATGAAAAAAATAGTGGTGTTGCGACGATAAGAACTGATACTAGTTTTTGGTATTATGAAATTAAAGGCAATTCTAAAAAGAAGGTTCAGGATCGAGTAAGGTGTGAATATATTTATGTGATTGACTCAAGTAAAATTGCGGATAAGGATAAGCAAGTATATGGTATTAGTTGTCCTAATTGTGGATCGCCAATTACTAGTTTAGGATATAAATCATGTAGTTATTGTGGAAGCAGGGTAGTGGATGTAGTTAGTAAGGTCTTTTTAATTAACGATCTTGTTAGATATTAATAAAATTATGATATAATCATAGATAATAAGGAAGTGATAAGGTGGAGGCATTGGATAATAAGTGTCCAACTTGTGGGGCGGGAATTACTTTTAATCCAGTTACGCAAAGTTGGGATTGTAAGTATTGTGGTAGTAAATTTAGTTTAGAAGAAATGGAAAAATGTAATAGTGTTAACGCTCCTACTAATAAAGAAGAGCAAATAGATGAAGGTTCTGAAAACAAAATGGAGGCTTATCATTGTAAGAGTTGTGGAGCTGAAATTTTAGCTGATGAGACTACTACGGCAACATTTTGTGTTTATTGTGGAAGTACGGCTATATTAAAAGAAAAGATAGAAACTTCAAAGATGCCTAATTTTATTATTCCGTTTAAAAATGTTAAAAAGGATGCAGAAGAGGCTTTTAAAAGTTTAACTAAGAGAAAACCCTTAACACCACACTGTTTTAAAGATCCTAAAAATATAGACAAAATTACAGGGATTTATATTCCTTTTTGGGCTTATGACTTGGAAGCAACGGGGATGGTAGAGTTTTTGGGGGAAGATGTAAAAAAGTGGAGTGATAAAGAATATCATTATACAAAAACAGAAAAGTATAATGTAGAAAAGTCTGGAAAATTTGAATTTAAAAAGGTACTTGCGGATGCTTCAACTAGATTCCCTAATGATTTAATGGATTCATTAGAACCATTTGATTATACTCAATTAGAAGAGTATAACCATGCTTATTTAGCAGGTTTCTTAGCTGAAAAATATGATGTTTCTGAAGATGAGGGCTTAAAAAGAGTTCAGGATAGAGCTAATAACACAGCAGTTTATTTAATGAAAGAAACAGTTAAGCATGATAAGGTAAGTGTTAGTAATAATCAAATGTCTGTTGTCGCTAAAAACATATATTACATATTATTACCAGTTTGGATGGTAAATATAAAGTATAAGGATAGGGATTATATTTTTGCGATGAATGGTCAAACGGGAAAATTTATTGGTAATATTCCAATTGGTATAAAAGAAGCGATAATATGGGGACTTTTAATATTTATTGTATTATTTGTAGTAGCATTTTTAGGTCTAAAGTTTATTTAGGTAGGTGATGAAGTAGTGCGATTAAGAAAAATATTTTGTTTAATAATTCTATGTATTTTACTTAATTGTAGTGATGTGTTTGCGAGCACGAAGGTCAATACAAGAACGGATTCTGATTATCTAGTGCCAAGAGACATTGTCGTTACTAATAGTAATAGAAAGGCGATTTTAAGTACACCGGCTATAAATGCTGAAGAAAAAGTTTATGATTTTGCAGAAATACTTACTGATGACGAAGAAGAAAAACTTTATAAGCAAATCTTTAATTTTATTTATGAAACAAATATGGATATGGCAATAGTTACTATTAAGGACAATCCAGTTGGTAGTACAAAGGATTATGCACATAATTTTTATCAATATAATTTTTTTAAAGATGATGGACTATTATTTTTAATTGATTTTTATGAAAGTGAAATCTATATGACAACCAGTGGTAAAGCTTATAATTTGTTTCCGGATTCAAGAATGCAGCCAATTTTAAAAAATGTATATAATAAAATAATGAAAAAAAATTTTTATGAAGCTTGTTCAACCTTTGTAAATTCAATAGGGGGGTTTGTAGGAATTGGAGAGGCTACAAAAGGTGAAGATGTTGTTATTGATGTTGATGGGACAGTTCATAAAGAATCTTGGATTATAGAAGCTTTGGTTTTTGCAGGAATTGGAACTTTAATTGGAATGGTGGTTTTAGTTTCAATGAATAAAATGGTTAAACCAGCGACGACTGCAAGAAGTTTTTTAGAACAAGAAACCGTCGTTATTAAAGATATTAGGGATAATTTTATTGATGCGAAGACAACAAGAAGACGAAGAAATAAATCATAGTAGACGTATTGAAAATATGTGGTATAATAAAATTATGTAAAATAGAAGGAGAAGAAATATGGGATTAATAAAAGCCGCTGTAAGTGCTGTTGGTAGTACTTTAGGCGATCAATGGAAAGAGTATATTAAATGTGAAGACTTAGGTCAAGACATATTAATGAGAAAGGTAACAACTGCCAATGGTATTATTTCAAAAGATAGTGCAATTCAAGTTGCGCCAGGACAAATAGCAGTAATTTTTGATAGTGGAAGAATTGTTGATGCAACAGCAGAGCAAGGTATTTATACTTTTGATCAATCAACATCACCTTCATTTTTTGCTGGACAATTTGGACCAGTGTTTAAAGAAATGTGGACACGTTTTGTATATAATGGTGCGCCTAATAAGGAACAGGCAGTATTTTATTTGAATGCTAAAGAAATTATGGATAATAAGTTTGGAACGCCAGCACCAATTCCTTATCAAGATTGGGGACATCCAATTCCAAATCAAATGACTGGCGGAACGAGTCCTCTTCGTGTAGAAGTTAAGTGTTTTGGTAAATATACATTTAAAATTGTTGATCCGGCAGTATTTATGAGTAAAGTTGCTGGAACAGCAGAAGTATATCATAAAGGTGAATTAACTGAACAAATACGTTCGGAAGTTGTAGCATCATTTCAAAATGTATTAAGTGAATTAGGAAGTAAAGATCATAAAGTGGCAGCTCTTGATTTGCCTAATAGCACTGATGAAATTAAGAAGACAATGACTGATAGGGTATTTGATCAGCCAATTCGTGATCGTGGTCTTAGCTTAGTGGGCTTTGTTGTTGAATCAGTTACACTTGATGAAGAAAGTGAAAAGAAAATTGATAATTATGAATTATCTTCCAATGCATTTATGCAACAAGGAACGCTTACTGGGGCTTATGCTAATGCAGTTCAAGCAGCAGCAAGTAATGAAAATGGTGCGATGAATGGTTTCATGGGAGTTGGAATGATGAATATGGCAAGTGGTGGAATGTTCGGTGGAGTAACCAATAATGCAATGAATAACAGTGGTTCAACACACGCTGCTTATGCGCAAGGTCAAACACCAGCAGGACAACCATTACATCCAGGTGTGGTAGCGCATGGAGAAAATGCTGAGAATTTAGAGGATAATCAAAATGTGACTCCAGCAACTAGTGCAACCCCAATGGCTTTTTGTCCAAACTGTGGAACAAAAAATAATGGCTTTAATTTCTGCGCTAATTGTGGAACAAAATTAAAGTAATAATAGTTAGGCTTTTTGTAAAATATGATGTAAATAAAAGGATTAATAGAGTTAGTTATTAATCTTTTTTTTGATTTATGATATTGTATTAGTGAGGAGAAACTTATGAAAAAGAGAGTATATTTGATTATTTATGCAATAATTCAATTTATTGTTAGTTTTTGTTATTTAATATTTGGGAAAAGCATTGCTGTAAAGCAGGCAGAAGAAATGCTAGAAGCTGTGTCTTTAATGCCGGAAAGAATTAAAGAGATGATGGCTGGAATGTATACGGCGGAAACACTTTATTCATCAGTTATGTTAACTGCTGTTGTTGGAATTATTTTGGCTATTGTACTATTAATTATTTTTGGTAAGAATAAAGTGGGTGAAAAGAAGACTTTATCAATTATTTTAGTCGCCGTATCAATTTTCTTATATGGTGGTGGAATAGTTACTCTACTGGGAGCGATTGCGCTAGTTATAATTGGAACAACGCCAAAAGTATTTCCAGTCGATATTGATGGTAATGTAATTGTAAAAGAAAAGAAAAAATTAGTAAAGTTAGAAAAACTGAATGTTTCGGGGAAAGATTTATTTTTAACAGTTGTTTTAATTGCCTTATATGCAACGCAATTTTTTATAAGTGGTTTAATAGATGGTCCGATTAGTGCAATTGTCGTAATGGTACTTTATTATGGTGGGGTGTTTGCTTTTGGAATTTATGTTTTTAATAAACGCTTAAAGAGAGATTTTAAGGCTTATCGTAGTGATTTATCATTGCATGTTGGACAATCTTTTAAGTGGTGGGCGATATTGTTAGGTTTTTCTTATGTGGCAGCAATTGTTAGGATGATTTTAGGTGGCGAGACAGTTACGGCGAATCAAAGTGGTTTAAATTCTTCACCTTTTTGGTATGTTGCGCCACTAGCAATTATTTGGGCTCCATTTGTAGAGGAAATTATTTTTAGGGGATGTTTAAGAAGATTTCTTAAGAATGATGTAGTTTTTGTAATTGCCTCAGGTATTATATTTGGGTTGATGCATACAATTGGTTCAGAAATAGGCATATATAATATGATTGTTCAATCGTTACAATATGTAGCAATGGGTTCTGTAATGGCTTTGGCATATGTTAAAACAAATAATATTTGTATAAATATGAGTGTGCATTGTATTCAAAATACACTTAGTACAGTAATGATGTTGTTTATGTAAAATAAATTAGGACAGACGTCCTTTTTTTGTATAAAATAATTTATTTCTTATCATAATTATGATAAGAGGATGGTGGTCAATTTGACAAAAAGATGGTGTTCTGATAAAATATATAACTGTCACATGAACAAAGAGGTGTTATTTATGTTATTCAGTGAGCAACAGGCAATTGATGTTTGCTCCGAGGAGCCGTCCCTGATATTTCGCCTTATTAAAAATAGTAATTTTGATTTAGTTGAAAAGTTACTTGATGATAATAAGGTAAACGTAAATACCTGTGATGGCGCGGCAAATGATGTTGTTACAAGACTTTTAAAGGCTAAACAATATGACTTAGTAATGAAAGTTATGAAAAAAAGAAATTGGGATGTAAACCATCAAAATGTTGAGGGAAATACATTTGGTCATATTCTAGCGATGGATAATTCAGTTGGGGCTTTAAAAGTAGTGGAGCAATTAAAAAAGAAAAAAAATTTTACCCCGAATATAAAAAATAATAAGGGGGAAACAATTTTAGATAGGGCAATTAATAATAATTATATTTATACTGCATTTAAAATATTAGAAGATAAAAGATTTAATGATATAGATTTAGTGACATTTAAAAAGTTATGTAGTGCTTGTGTTAATAATTCTTATTATGGTAAATATTCAAGACTAAATAATTTAGAAGTTATAGTTGAAAATTTGGTTAAAAAACAACTAGAACCAACGATGAAAAAATTAGTTGATATAATTGTAGAGAATATAGACATTATTAAGACAGATATTTTAAGAGATAGATCAGCAGTATTAGAAAATATTATTAATTTAGTCGTTAATGAAGCAACTATTTAGTTGCTTTTTTTTGTTTTGTTTAATAATATGTGATATTATGATTATAGTTAGTATTGTGAGGTGATAATTTTGGTTAATTTTAAAATTTTATTTAAAATGTATGGGGAATATTTAGAAAAGGATATTTTAACAACTCAAGAATTATTAAGTTTAGGGTTAAATAAGAATGATTTGACTAAGCTTGTAGAAGAGGGAAAGTTAGTTAGACCTAAAAAAGGGAAATATGCGATTGGAAATGCTAAGGGATTATTGACATTTGCAAATGTATGTTTTGGAAAGAAGGTACATAATCCGGAATTAGGAAGAAAAGCATTATTAAAAGCAATAGAAATTGATCCTAATAATGGTTCTTTGCAAACAAGAGTATTTTTTAATAGTATTATTAGTAGTGATTTTGACCAGGCTGTAAAAAGTTTTGAGATATTAGATAAGATAGATAATCAATACTACAAACAAGATAATAATTTGTGGTTATATTTACTTAGCTTTATGGGAGATTTACCGGAACATTATAAAGAACGGGTTAGGGAAATGACTTATGATGATATTAAAGTATTACCTGGAGATAAGCGATATAGTGATAAGGATTTGCAGCATAAAATACGAAAGAATATAATGAATAAGTCTTTTAGATCTGCCAGTAGTATGATGAAAGATGTTAATGGTCGTGATAAAAAAATTAATCTGGATATTGTTGAAGTATTATTGGGATATGCGACACGTAATAGTATTAAGGTTCATAGTGATTTATATAGATTAATTAATGATCAAAACTATGCTGCGGCTAAAAATATTTTACTTAGTGAATTATCTATTCATGGACTTAATAAAACGGATTATATATTATTAACGGCACTTAGTGATTTAATAGGAATGCGTAATGAGGATAAATTGCCGGTTGTTAATCAAGATAGTCAAGACGATACTTATAGTGCGGTTATGGCACATGACTATGTAAAAGCTTATAATCGAAATAAAGAATATATAGCTAGAGGTAATGCTAGAAACAGTAGTAGTAAAGCTCTAGAAAAAGTTTTAAATGAAATAAAAGTTGAAATGACGAGACTTGATAGAAATATCAATTTTAATAGTAATAATGGAATTGATGTAAAAAAGGTAGATAAAGTAGGAGATAGATTATTTACTGAGTTAACTATTTGTTTAACTAATCAAGATATTGAGGAAGCTAATTCTTTAATAAATAAGTATTTAGCACATTTGGGAAAACAAGATTGGAAGGACTATGTTAATGATTTAGTACAATTGAGTGTTTTAGATAATGATAAAGGTTTTACTAGGCCGATGGAAGCTTTAACTGATTTGGCAAAAGATGAGTTTGAGTTTTTATCAGCAGTATATATTCAAGATTTTTATTATAATTTAGCGCGAAAACAATTTTATAAGGCAGCTCTTTATTTAGATATCTTAAGTATGTCTGAAAAATTAGGTGGTATACATATTAATGTAGCTGAAATGAAAAGTAGATTATTAGAAGATGCTGCTAGCGTAGGAATTAGCGAGGCTGATTTAGGCCTTACTAAAAAAGTTTTATTAACTGATTCAGAGAAGAATGCCTTACTTCCAGCGGATAAAGTGTTGTCAGTAAGTGAAGTGATGGCTACTGTTGGGGAGTCTGATGAAGTTACAGTGGGTGAAGAAAAAAAGGGTGTTACTAATGATGGGGAGACGTTAGTTCCACAGGAGGAAATAGTTGTAGAGGAACCTAGTCAAGTGACATATGCAGTATTAGATGTTGTGGATAGATTACTTGAAGATACAAATTTAATAATGCTAGAACCTATGTCTGAGGAGGATATTGAGAGAGTGGTTGAAACCACTACTAGCTTTCAAAAAATTCAGACTTATGTGCTTGAAGAGGAGACTGGAGAGAAGAGAGTAGTGTTAAAGTATTTTGATCCAAATGGTCCATATGTTAACTTTACAGGAGCATTGCGATTAGCTAATTATAAATATCGTAATGGTGATTTTGAAGAAATGATCGATATATATCATCAATTATTACCAAAATTGGAAAGTCCTAAATCTTTTATTTATGCTAGAATTGCTGAGGGTTATGATAAATTAGGGGACTATGAAAAGGCAATTGATTATTATACTGTAGCAGAGGCTACGAGTGTTGCTAGTGGCGATCAAGTTGAATTGAATTTTACTAATCGTGTTAATCAGCTGAAGGCAAAGTGTGGTTATAATGGAGTCGTTGTTGCTGATGATGATTGCCAGCATTGTAGTAAGCCAGTTGGAAAACAATATAAAAATAATTAAAAATACTTGGTGAAGTTGATTTTTAAGAGGGATTAAGGTATTATATTTGGGAGTGAAAGAATGGAAGTGATGATATGCGGCTACCTGATTATAAAGAAGCAAGAACAAGAGATAAACGTGAATATAAACGTGTAGAATTTTCATTTGAAGATAGTATTAAAGGTAAGTATTCTGGAAAAAAGTTTTTCTTGAAAACTTATGGCTGTCAAATGAATGAACATGATAGTGAGAATATATCAGCGTTACTAATCGAACTTGGATTTACGAAGGTTGATGATTATAACGAGGCTGATTTGGTACTATTGAATACTTGTTCAATTAGAGAGAATGCTCATAATAAGGCATTTGGAATGTTAGGAAGACTTAAGCATTTAAAACTTGTAAAAAAAGATTTAATAGTTGGTTTATGTGGCTGTATGGCCCAAGAAAAAAGTGTAGTTGACGAAATACTAAGAGATTATAAGTTTGTAAATTTTGTTTTTGGGACGCATAATATGTATCAATTACCTGAGATATTGGATAAGGCGATTGAAGAAAATAAACAACAAATTGAGGTGTATTCTCGAGAAGGCGATTTGGTTGAGGGACTACCTGTTGTTAGGGCTAATAGTTATAAAGCATATGTAAATATAATTTATGGTTGTAATAAATTTTGTACTTATTGTATTGTTCCTTATACTAGAGGAATGGAACGGAGTCGAGCAAAAGAAGATATTTTAAAAGAAATTGATGAGTTAATTAGTGAAGGATATAAGGAAGTAACTTTACTTGGGCAAAATGTTAATGCTTATGGTAAGGATTTATATGAAGACTATACGTTAAGTAATCTACTTGAAGATATTGCTAAAAAAGATATTCCTCGCATTAGATTTATGACATCTCATCCTTGGGATTTTACGGATGAGATGATCGAAGTGATTGGAAAATATCAAAATATTATGCCAAGTGTTCATTTGCCAGTACAATCTGGTTCTAGTCGAATTTTGAAACTGATGGGAAGAAGATATACTAAAGAAGAATATTTAAGACTATTTGATAAAATTAAAGAAACTGTTCCAGGTGTATCTATTTCAACAGATATTATTGTGGGATTTCCTGGGGAAAGTGAAGAAGATTTTAAAGAAACTTTAGATCTTGTGGAATATTGTAAGTATGATAATGCATTTACTTTTATTTTTTCGGTTAGAGAAGGTACACCGGCGGCGAGACTTAAAGATGAGACTAGTTTAGAAGAAAAGGAAGAAAGATTACAAAGATTAAATGCAATTGTGAATAAATATTTCTTAGAAAACAATAAAAAACTAGAAGGGAAAATCTTACCAGTGTTAGTTGAAGGCGTTTCAGAAAAGAAAAAGGGAATGTACTTTGGGTACAGCCATACCAATAAGTTAATTAATTTTATAAGTGATAAAAGTCTTGAAGTCGGAAGTATTGTTAATGTTGAGATTACTTCGGCGAAGACATGGAGTTTAGATGGAAAAGAAATTGGGTAGCGCAGTAGGAGAAATTGTCTCTTCAATTACTGGTAGTGAGGAATTTAAAGAATGTATTAGATTAAAAGAGAAAATGGATAAAAGTGATGAAATAAAAGAATTGGTTGCTAAGGTAAAAAAATTACAGAAACAATTAATTAAAACAGCAGATCCAGAAATTAGAGAAGAACTTGAAAAGGTTCAAGAAAGACTTGATAGTATACCTTTATATGATAGTTATAAAAAGAAGTTGGCTTTAGTTAATCAACAAATTGAATTAATTAAAGATGATTTAAATGATTATTTTTATAGGGTTGTTAATCCAAAAGAGTAAGAAACTTTAGGGAAATGAAGTTGTAAGATAAAAGTGGACACATAAAAAGACGTTCCACTTTTTTGTTTGTTATAATGATAATAAGGAGATAATAAAATGGCTAGTAAAGGTCAAAAACACAAGAAATGGCCTGCTGAAGAAAAATATAAAATAATTAAACCTGTCTTAGATATGGAAATTAGCACATTTCAAATAACTAAAGATACTGGTTTAAATAATGCTTGCCTGTGAATATCTTTTTATAAACGTATATATTATGCTTTTATTGGAGACTAACTAATATTCCTAAAATATAAATGAACCAGATTTTTAAGACTTATACGCAACTCATTTAATGCAAAATATTGTCTGAGAAGACATTAAGATTTAAATATAATTAATTTTATTATTTGCGTAGAAAATATTAAATAAATTAAAATAGCCTTGTTTATCAGCTTTGGCTTTTCTAGGATTTAGTTTATTAATTTTTTATAGAGGCGATTTATAACAATGCTTTAAGATGATTTTCTAAAAAATTTTTCTATTGAGTGATGATAAATATCCGTGACTTCCATTATCGTAGTAATGTTTATTAATTCTATTGGGCAAATTAGTTAAGTCATTAATAAAATGATTGATTTTATATGGTTCAATTAGAATTTTGCCATAAGAACTTAAAGTAACTATACTTTTAGATTTAGCAACATCAATAGCTAATAAATTATGTATAGGTATTATTCTTTCATGTTTATGATTGAACTCTTTTCACTTCATACTTTTCGTCATGCTTGTTATATAGTGTTAATAAATGACTATCACATTCTAAAATTAGAAAAATAAAAGAACTAGTCCGCCATTTTATGGATACCTAGTAGTCTTGTTAAACCCGATTATATATTTTACTAATATATGAGTAAGAATATTAAGTTTGTAAAAAGAAAGTTCACAATTTCATTAATTTACTAATCAGTATTATACGTGCTATAATAATATTGTATGATGATTAAAAAATAATAATAAATCAAGAAAAAGTTAGTAAATTAATTGCAAGGTTAAATAAAAAAGAAAAATTAACTCAAAAGTCATTAAGTTTTAAACAGAGTATAAATAGTAGGATGGTATCAAAAGAGAAGGGTATTTTGACAATATTTGACATTTTTTTTAAATGATTTAGTCGATATATTGGAGATTACTGTAATAGAGTTATTAAGCAGTAAGCAAAGTTTATGTATAAATAAAACTAATAAATTACAAGATAAATTTAAAATTTTTTCGTAAAGTACTCTATATTTAATATATTGATATTTGTATTAATTATTATTTCTACTATGTTAATTTTTTTTTAAGTATATAAGAAATATCAATTACTTGGTTTTAAAACTAATAATGATGATATTTATATAGATGGTTATATTGTAATTTATCAATGAAAAGCGTTGAAAAGATATTAATCTTAGAGAAAGCAACATAGCTATGTTGTCAAATTAAGTTTGGAGATGATATATGTAGGGTAAAACTAATTTATTAAAAAAATTTGTTGAAAGGAAAAATTAAAATGAAAAGAAAAATATTTTTATTTATTGGATTATTTGCTTTAATATTTTCATCTTTTAGTATTTCAGTAAATGCTCAAAGCAATACAACTTTTTATACCGATGCGAGCAAAAGTATGTCAATTACAAATGTTAATGATATAGAGATTACAGATGAACAATATCAATATTTATCTAACTTTTATACTGAAAATGCAATAATGAATATGAGTCAAGATAAATTTAATACCGAAATGAACAAAAAATTTACTCAAACAGCCGTAACACAAAAATATATTAAAACGATAACATATGTAGATTCAAATGGTAATGCTACTACAAATGATTATGAAGTTTCTAAGCAAGAATACAATAACCCAATAATTTCACGTGCAAATAATTGTACAGAGGATTTCGCTGTAGAATGTTGGGAAACTACATATAAAAAATTGTATATGATAATTTGGGGATGGGGTTCAAATAATGTAGTTGAAGAAGAAAGGATTGTTCTTATGAATGAATGGAAAATTATGCCATCTGTTCGCTCATATGATGTAATTGGAGTAAGATATTACAATTGGCAAGCAACAACAGCATGGGGAGATCAAACCGCTTATTCATATGATGAAGGAGTTAATACAACTGAATATAGTTATAATGGTTCTAATATGAATATTCAAAGTAATGGAGTAGGTATTTCACAGAATTTATATGATTATAGTTCTTTATATGGATTAACTAATAGAATTGTAGTAGAGGGTAAAGTTTTATCTGACCATATTGGAAGATATGGCTCTTATCAACATGCTACACAAACTGTAACATTAGCGCAATCTAAAAATTATACTTTTGGGAATGGAATGGGTGAAGTTTTCCTATTTAATTCAGGTATAGGTTCATACTATGATAACATGCAAGGTGTATCGAACGCATACTAATATTTGTTATAAAAATAAAAAAGTAGTGTTAAATATTACCTTTTAATAACTAAAAAATAAATAATATAGCTGAATGGAGGTGAAAGCTTTGAAAAAAGAGAAAAAAATAAATAAATGTTTAATAGTTATTGCCATTATTGTGGCTGTTTTAATAACATTAATAGTATTAGAATTTACAAGTATGAAATTAAAAAATAAGCCTTTAATATATATAAAACAAACTAAAGAGGAACAGGAAATGATTATTTATAATGGACTTCTTTATCGTGTAGTTGAATGTACTGCAGAAGATGGCAATTTTACAATTATGGGTTATACTAAAAAAATAACTGACAATTATTGTCCTAGGACAACTCATATGGATTATAGTAATGGGTATATCATTAATTCGAAAGGTGTAAAAATAAGCAATGAGGATTTTAACATATTGTATAAATATTATAGTATATCTGAAATTGATGATATGGATAGCAAATCTGTAAAAGAAAATGTAGCTAACTTAAAAAAGCAAAAAAATAAAAGTTAAAATAAGTTAATAGTATAAAAAATTAAAACCTTGTTTCTATGAAATAAGAAACAAGGTTCTCTATTTAGTTAATACTTCTAATATTTCTTGACAGGCATTATCAATAAATTCTAGTATTAAGTATGTATCAAATGAATAGGGTTTTTCTTCTTTGGAGTTTTCAATTATTAAACCCATTTTATCAATTAAAATATTTAATTTATCAATTGGTATTTCATCTATGCTAGTTGTTGGAATGATAAAGTCTTCATAGAATAAAGATAAATCCATATTGTATTCATCTAGTAATTTAATGTTTAGATTGGTATAGTCTTGATACATTAGATTTTGCATTTCTTCTGGGGTGGTATGTAAAATAGTTCCATCAAGTAGTTTTATGGAATTACCTGCTATTATTTTTGGGAGAAATCTAGAAAACCAAATTTTATCAGTGTATAGGTGAATGAAATATCCTAAGTCAAAAGAATTATCTTTAAATTTAGGATATTTTTCTTTAAATAATTCGATGTTTGGAATGTCGTCTTGTGAATTTATTAGAAAATGGGAACGACGTTTATTGTCTCCTAGTAATTTTGCGATGTCTGGAGCGATTGTTCCTAGGTAGTAATCTCGCTTATTATTTATATTTAAATATTGTTCTAGTGTCTTTGCGACGGCTAAATGAATAATTGCCGATGCCATAAATAACCCTCCTTTATTTTATTATTTTAACATATTTTATTTATTTTGTGTTCTTTTTGGCAATAGTTGCATAAATTAGATTGAGGAGGGTACTTATGGCTAATTATAGAGAAATTGTTACTAAGGCAGTTATCGCAAAAGGTAAAAAGTTGTTTTCATCAGAACATGTAATTAACGTTAATAATAGTCCGTCAACTGTACTTGGTGTTTGGGTTATTAATCATAATTTTAATGGAGTGAAATCTGGTGACTCAATACATATAAATGGAAGTTATGACGTAAATGTTTGGTATTCATATGATAATGATACAAAGACAGAAGTTGTAAAAGAGACTAATACTTATAGTGAAGTAGTTAAAATGCGTAATAGAGATGAAGAAAATGATAATGAACAAATTATTGTTAGAAGTTTAAAACAGCCTAATTGTGTAAAAATAGATATTGATGGAGCAACTGTAAAATATGTGATAGAAAAAGAATTAGGGGTTGAATTAGTTGGGGATGTTAAAGTTAAAATACAAGCTGATGATGATGAAGATCCTTGGGATGAAATTGTAGAAGATAATCCAGTAGATACAGAAAAGGTAGAAGATAAGACAATTGATGAAATAAATGAAAATTATTTAGATGAGACTGTTTAATAACACGTTAAGTGTTATTTTTCTTTTGAAAATAAGATATACTGTTATAAAAAAAAGGTTGACAACATAATTTGATTATATTATAATAATCTAGACAAATGAGGAAATGGAGGGATATAAATGGCAGTTAAGATTAGATTAACAAGAATGGGTGCAAAGAAAAGACCTACTTATAGAATCGTAGCTACTGATTCTAGACGTTCAAGAGATGGACAATACCTAGAATTAATTGGAACTTATGCTCCAGTTGGCGAAGGAAGCGTAAAAATTAATGAAGAAGTTGCTTTAAAATGGTTAAATAATGGTGCACAACCAACTGATACAGTAAGAAATTTATTAAGTAAAGCTGGAATCATGAAGAAATATGCTGAATCTAAAGAAAAGAAGGATAAGTAGTTATGGATTTAGTAACATTGACAGAAGAAATAGTTAAGTCTTTAGTAGTAGATACTGATGCTGTTAGCGTGAAAGAATTTCCTACTGAAGAGGAAAATGTTATGCTTATTCAAGTAATGGTAGCGGAAAGCGATATTGGAAGAGTAATTGGAAAAGAAGGAAAATGTGCTAACGCTATTAGAACTTTAGTTCAAGCAAGTAGTGCCTTGAAGGATAACAAATATATAAAAATTAATATTGACAAATTTTAGGAAGTCTTTGACTTTCTTTTTTTTTTCTCTTGGAGTATAATGAAAGTAGGAGAAAAGTTAATATTAATGAGATAGTGAGGTAATGTAATGAACAATGAAAATAAAGAACTGCTGATTCCGGAACATGTTGCGATAATATTAGACGGTAATCGCAGGTGGGCTAAGAAAAGAGGAATGAGTGCTCAACAAGGACATCAGGCGGGATTTGATAATTTGGAAAAGTTATCTGATTATATATATTCTAAAGGGGTTAAAGTCCTTAGTGTTTATGCGTTTTCTACAGAAAATTTTAAACGAGCAAAAGAAGAAGTTAATTTTTTAATGGATTTATTTGCAATTGCCTTTAAAAAGTATTTTGATGAACTTAATAAGCGAAATATTAAGGTGGTTTTTTCTGGTCGAAGAGAACCTTTACCACAAAAAGTATTGAAAGTTATGGATGAGGTTACTAAAATAACAAAAGATAATGTTAAAGGGGTATTTAATATTTGTGTTAATTATGGTGGTCATGCAGAAATGGTTGATACAGCTAAGAAATTGGCAAGAAAAGTTAGTGAAGGAGAACTAGCATTAGAAGATATTACTGAGGAAGTGTTTGAACATAACTTGTATAATGATTTACCACCGGTTGATTTTATGATTAGAACTAGTGGAGAAGAAAGACTTAGTAATTTCTTATTGTGGCAAAATGCCTATGCAGAATTTTATTTTCCTAGCGTCGAATTTCCTAGTTTTGATGAAAAAGAGTTTGATAAAGCAATTTTAGAATTTAATAAACGCTCTAGAAGGTTTGGAGGTAATTAGTATGGCTAAAAGAGTTGCTAGTGCAATTGTAATTGCGTTAATATTTATTCCATTCTTATTAATGGGAGGAATTTATTTTACAGTATTTATGAGTATTATTGGAATGTTAGGATTGTATGAATTGTTACACATTAGAGCGGTGAAAAAAAAGATTCCATTAGGAATGAGAATTATTGCCTATATAATGGTTGCGGTACTTATAATAAGTAATTATAAAGCAATTGATTTTCAATATAATTTAGATTATCGGTTAGTGTCAGCAATTATATTTTTATTTTTATCACCAATGGTATTTATTAATGATAGTAAAAAATATAATTTAAATGATGCTCTATTTTTAGTTGGTTCTGTTGTATTTATTGGACTTAGCTTTAATTTATTAGTTATGATTCGTAATTTTGATTTAGCTTATATTTTGTATTTATTATTAATAACAATTATTACTGATACTTTTGCATTATTTACGGGGATGTTTATTGGAAAGCATAAGTTAGCGCCAGATATTTCACCAAAAAAGACAATTGAGGGTGCTGTTGGTGGAACAATTATGGGAACAATTGTAGCAACTTTATTTTATGTAACAGTTATTAGTAAAAGTGTTCCATTGGTGTTTGTTATTTTGATAACAGCTTTACTTACAGGAGTTGGACAAATTGGGGATTTAGCTTTCTCGGCAATTAAAAGATACTATGGACAAAAGGATTTTTCTGAATTGATTCCTGGGCACGGGGGAATTTTGGATAGATTTGATAGTTTAGTGTTTGTAGTGTTAGCATTCGTATTAGTGCTTGGTATTATTTAACAAGGAGGGATTATGTTGGCAACAATATTAAACATTTTATTATTTATTTTAATTTTAGGATTTATTGTTTTTGTGCATGAACTTGGTCATTTTATGATGGCTAAATTAAATGGGGTTTATGTTTATGAATTTTCGATTGGAATGGGACCAAAACTATTTGGTTGGAAAGGTAAAGAAACAGAATATAGTTTGAGATTAGTTCCAATTGGTGGTTTTTGTGCGATAGCAGGTGAGAATGTTGAGGACGATGAGGTAAAAAAAGTTCCAAAAAAAAGAAGATTACAAGCGAAAAGTGCTTGGCAAAGATTTTTGATTATGTTTTTTGGAGCAGGTAATAACTTTATTTCCGCAATATTGATTTTGTTTTTAATGGCCTTAATTTGGGGTGGAACTACTATGAATGCTTCTATTGGAAGTGTTGAGAAGGGATATCCCGCAGCTTCTGTTGGAATGACAGCCGGGGATGTAATTGTTGAATTTAATGGACATAAAATAACTAGTAGCGATGATTTAGCCTTATATATGGCCGTTGCTAAGCCAACGGAGAAAAATACATTTGTTGTGGAAAAGGAAGATGGAAGTAAAGAGACATATAAAGTTAAGCCTAAAAAGGTAAAAAAAGATGATGAAGTAACTTATGCTTATGGCATTACTATTAAAAATGAGAAAACAACGGGTTTTGTTAATGCAATAAAGTATACTGGAAAAAAGACAGTGTCAGTCTTTAAACAAATGGCTATCACAGTAGGGTATCTATTTAGTGGGGGTCTTAGTTTGAATCAATTGAGTGGACCGGTTGGAATTTACTCTGTAGTAGGTGATTCCGCTCAAGCAGGATTTCAAAATGTTTTATATTTAATTGCTTTTTTAAGTATTAATGTAGGCTTTATTAACTTATTACCTTTGCCTGCATTTGATGGTGGACATATATTATTTATAATTATTGAGAAAATAAAAGGATCTCCAGTTGATCCAGAGTTAGAAAATAAGATTCATATGATCGGCATGTTCTTATTACTACTATTAATGTTCATTATTACGGTTAATGATATTATTAAGTTATTTTAAGAATAGAGAAATCTATTCTTTTATTTTAAGGAGTTGGACTTATGAAATGTAAAACCTGTGGAAATGAGGTAAAAGATGGTGCTGTTTTTTGTTCCGTATGTGGGTCAAGATTAATGGTTGAAGGATTGCGGAGTAAGCATGAAACAGCTTATTTAGAGGTACCATTGGAAATAACAAAGCCACAAAAAAAAGAAAATAAAAAGTCTAGTGGTTGTGGTGGCTGCTTAGTTTCTTTGATAATTATTATTTTATTGGTAATTGGTAGTGTAAAAGGAGTAAGTTGGTATAGAGAATACGTGTATAATAAGGTTGTTGAAAAGTCCTTATTAGTTAATGATCAAACAGTGGAAGAGCTTGATAGTGCTTCCAAAAAGCAGGATTGGAATAATGATGGGATTATTAATGAAGAAGCTGAAAAAAGAGGACTAAATATAACAGCAGATGATAGTGATGGGGATGGACTTAGTGACTATGATGAAATAAATATTTATAAAAGTAATCCACTTAAGTACTCTACAGCAGATGATATTTATAGTGATGGGTATAAGGTTTTTTTGGGTTATGATTTAAAGAAAAGATATGAAACTTTTACAATATTAGAAACGGTTAATCCAAAAGTAAAAGTAGAGATAGATAATGCTTACGATATGCAATTTGTTTATAAGGAATATCATGGTTTAATACCGGAAGGTTATTATTTGGGATTTCAACCATTTAGATTGTTTTCTTTTAGTGGTGAGATAAATGTTGAACTGGATAATCCAAATAACTATCAAGTTTTAAGTTATGATATTATTACAAATAAAATAAAAAAGATAAGTAGTAAACAAGAGAATGAAAATTTAGTATTTACGGTTAAAGATGATAATCCAATTTTAATTGTTTATAAAGATAGTGTTATTAAGAAGATGGATAGTTCTAGTGTTGCGATGATAAATGGAAACTATGATAATGAACAAAAAAAAGAATACTTTGTGGTGGCTTTTCCCTTTTTAACAAAGATTTTTAAACAACCAATTTATATTTTTGAGTTTAATAATGGTCTTGTTCAAGAAAGTGATGAGACGATAGCTGATGATATTAATGGCAAGATTGGTGATAAATTTAGTGTAAAACATCATTACACTAATGAAAAAGAAATTGAATTTATTGAAGGTTTGTTGGGTCAACTTGATAGTGAGGTTTATAATAATGTAGCTAATGAAAATAAAACATTTGTAGACTATATTGTGGTATATAAGAGAGTTTCTAGTGAAGAGGAATTATATGAGTACTTAAATGTTAATTTTGGTGGTAAAGAAAAGAGTGCGGAAACTGTAAAAGAAAAGGATAAGAAAGAGAATAATATTAACTGTACTTATTGTGCCGATAGTGATTTTAAGGTTGATTCTAATGCTTTTGTTTTTCAAAACGTAAAAACTAAGAAATCTACTGGTGGAGTAGGGATGGGATTTAGTTATATGACTACGCAAATTTACAATAACGGGGGAATTCCTAAAAGCTTAGAAGATATATATATAATGGATAGTGATAGTTATACCACTATTTGGAACAAAAATCTTTATAATTATAAGCCAACTGAAAAGGCATTAATGGATTATGCTGATGAAGTTAAAAATAATGAGGAGATACTTAATTCTAAAAAAATGAATAAACCGGATAGTGAAGTTGTGAAAGCGCTAGAGTATTATGATAATTATTTTAATGATAGAGTAAGACTTAATAGGTATGGTTGGGAATGGAATAGTTCATTTGAAAAATATTCTTATATTGAAGAAGACACAATAAAAAAAGTAATTAAGGAGTTTAAAGAAGGAAAAATAGTAAGTGTAGTTTTACTTTCGGATAAGCAACATGCGTTGAATGCATATAAAATTGTTGAGGATGAAGATGATTCTGATATATTGTATTTAAAGGTCTATGATAGTAATTTCCCTAATGATATGTTTTTTAGAGCAGATAGTAGTAAAAAGGTAAAGTATGACATTAATATTACTTTAAAAAGAGTTTATGAAAGGACTTGGTCAGGGACAAAGGTAAAATATGTTTATTATTACAATCCAATAAATAGTGATAAATATAAGTTTGAGACTTTAAGTAAAACATATGATGGGATATTGTTTGTTGATACGTTAGATAATGTTTTATAGGAGAAATCTTTTATATGATTTCTTCTTTTATTTTGATATAATTTTATTAGAGGAGGTGATACTTTGGTTATTGGTGTATTAGTCGAATTATCTAATAAAAATATTGATAAGGTATTTGATTATAAAGTACCAGAAGATTTGGAAACTGATATAAAGATTGGAATTAGAGTAGAAGTTCCATTTGGAAAACAGGTATTAGATGGATTTGTTTTAGAAATAAAGGAAAATGAATCAATAGGCTATAAACTGCGAGAAATTATTCGAATAAAAGATAAAGAAATCGTTTTAAATACGGAACTTTTGGAATTAGGTAAAATAATGCAAGAGAATACCTTAGCTACATTAATAAGTTGTTATCAGGTGATGTTACCAAAGGGATTAAAAGCTTCTAATGGAACAGTAGTTAGTAAAAGATATGATATTTTTTATAGAGTGAATGATAGTTTTGCTGGAAAGTTAACCGGTAAACAAGAAGAAATTGTTAGTTTTATTAGAGAAAATAAAATAGTAAAAAAGGAAATGTTGTGTAATTTTTCTAGTAATATATTAGGGACATTAGTGAAAAAAGGTGTTTTGCTTATAGAAAAAAGAGAACATTATCGATTAAGTTATGATAAAGAGCTAGGTACAAAAATGCAACTTACAAATGATCAAGAAAGAGTTGTTTTAGAAGTTTTACAGGAGACGAATTTTAAGCCTTATTTGTTGCATGGGGTAACGGGAAGTGGGAAAACAGAGGTTTATATGGAATTAATTGAAGATGCGTTAAATAGAGGAAAAAGTAGCATTATGTTGGTTCCAGAAATTAGTTTGACACCACAAATGGTTGAAAGATTTCAAAAGAGATTTGGTGATAATATTGCGGCTTTACATTCGGCTTTATCGGATGGTGAGAAATATGATGAATGGCGAAGGATTGAAAGAGGAGAGGCCGTAATTGTAATTGGTGCAAGAAGTGCTATTTTTGCTCCCTTAGATAACATAGGGATGATTATTATTGATGAGGAACATAGTGATTCCTATAAGCAGAGTGATTCTAACCCACGATATAATGCGAAGGATATAGCCTTGGTTCGAGCTAAATACCATAATTGTCCGGTTATTTTTGGTAGTGCAACACCTTCGCTAGAAATAATGGCTCGGGCTCAAAAAGGAGTCTATAAGTACTTAAGTTTGCCAAATAGAGTAAATGGAAAAAAATTACCTCTAGTTCGAATTATTGATATGAATGAGGAAATAAAAAAAAGTAAGGGACATTTTTCAAGAAATTTAATAACGGCAATTGCTGATAAATTAAAAAAAGGAGAACAAATAATTTTACTTCTTAATAGAAGAGGATATGCATCAATTGTGACTTGTAAAAATTGTGGTTATACATTTAAATGTCCTAATTGTGATATTTCGTTGACTTTTCATAAGAGTAGTAATACAATGCGTTGTCATTATTGTGGATACGGGACTAAAGTATATGATATCTGTCCTGAATGTTCGGAAAAGGCTATAAGTGATTTAGGTGTTGGGACCCAGCGTATAGAAGAAGAACTGAACGAACTTTTTGGAGAGGCAAGAATTTTAAGAATGGATGTTGATACTACTAGTCGTAAGGGAGCTCACGAAAAGATGATTAATGCTTTTAAAAATCATGAATATGATATTTTATTGGGAACGCAAATTGTAGCTAAGGGATTAGATTTTTCGAATGTAACTTTAGTTGGGGTTATAAATGCTGACACATCGCTTAACATTCCCGATTTTAGGAGTAGTGAAAATACTTTTGCTTTACTTAGTCAAGTTGCGGGAAGGAGTGGCCGAAGTGAAAAAAGTGGTGAAGTAATAATTCAAACATTTAATCCGGAACATTATGCAATTAGTTATACTAAAACGCACGATTATATAGGATTTTATAATAAAGAGATGTATATTAGGAAAACACTTAAATATCCGCCTTTTTATTATTTATGTTATATTAAAATCAGTGGTAAAAAAGTAGATGAGGTAGGGAATGAGGCTGAAAAAATTAAACGTGCTTTAGTGAGAAATTTATATAATACAACAGTTTTGGGACCTACTCCAGCAACAATTTTTAGAGTAAATAATATTTATCGTTATGGAATTATTTTAAAATATAAAAAAGAAGATAGATTAAAAGAGACATTAGAAAAAATATTAGAGTATTATAAGGCAAAAACTAATATAAAAATTGATGTTGATTTTAATCCTAGTCAAATTTATTAATTTATGTTATTATTAAAGATGATAGAGAGGTGAGTCAAGATGAGTTTCTTCGATGATAACTTTTACAAAGAACTTGATAAAGATATAGATGTAGATTCTGAGGATAATGATGATACTTTTTCTAATGATGAGACACAAGATTCTTATTTTCCGGATAACATGAATTTGGAAGTTAATAAACGCAATAAAGAAACCTTTAACAACTTGATGGATAATGCCTCATTTAAAACTGATGGTTATTGGGATATTAATAACCCAGTAGTTAAAATAGTTTTATTTTCTTTATTTATAATTATAGTAGTAGGTTTACTATATTATATAATTGGTTGGTTTAATATGATCGGATAAAAACCAATAGTGGTGGTGGTTTAGTGTGTTAGATAGTTTACTAGAACGAGAAGATGTAAAAAAAATATTAGTCGATATTTGTAATAGTGCTAGATATTATGCGAAAGAGACGAGTAGTTCGATGGGATACCAAATGTATTCTGGAAGTAGTCAACTATTGTTTTTGTTTTATGATGCTTTATTTAAATATAAATTGATAATTGAAGAAATGTATTATTTTAATGATTTTTTAGAACAAGTTGATAAATTGATTAGAAAAATTGATAGTTTTTCAGAAATTGGTTATGGTATTAATAGGATTATTGGAAGGGTTTGTGCATATAAGTTAGGTATTAATGATATAGATACTGATTATGCAAAAGAGACCGTATTAAGATATATATATGATAAGTATATAGTTAATGGATATTTTATTCATGGCTATACACCACATTATTATAGTAGTATTTTGGAAAATGGATTTTCTCCGGAAAATTATAAGAATTTATATGCTAAGTTTCGAAATGTACAAAATATTTTAAAGGAGAAGAAACATTTGAGTTTAATGGATAAAGATTTTGATGCAGAAGCAGTTTCTTTTACAGATAGTTTTCTGATGGGGTGCTATTATTCTGTTAACTCACCAATGTATTTTTCTAAATTGGTTTCGAAAAATGAATTTATTGATGATGATTTATCTTTAGATGCTTATGCAATGGGAGATTATGAACTATGTTTAAAAAATCTATATAAAGTATGTGCTAAACTAAAACTTAATGATACTGAGAAGTATATATTTTTAGATGCATTTAAGAGTGAATGGAAGTTGTTAGAGAAAAACTCTAGTACAATTAGTTTAATGTTGATTACGAGGAGTAGTTTAGGAGTAGATTTTGATATTGATAAATTTATTACAGAAGTAAAGGATAATAGTTTTATTGAGGCAGTTTGTAAGTTGTTAGGGCAAAGGAGTAATGTTTTAGTATCTAAATATATTAGAAAAGATGATATTACTTTACTTAATTTAAGTAGTTCAAAGAAGTATACAAAAGAAGAGAAAAAA
The DNA here is from genome assembly GCA_900552495.1 of uncultured Mycoplasmatota bacterium. Classification (GTDB taxonomy): domain Bacteria; phylum Bacillota_I; class Bacilli_A; order RF39; family UBA660; genus JAEDES01. Next base: position 196,302 of record URZY01000001.1, read on the forward strand.
GATAGTTTGGCAGTAGAACTTGAAAGAACTTTTATAAGAAGTGATGATGAGTTTGCTTTTTCTAATACTTATGGTAAAGTATCTATATTGTTATTAGTTGGGACAATGTGTATAACAATTGGAGTAATTTTAACGATGCTTAGTTTTAGCTAAAAATTAGGGAGGGGGCTTATATATGAATAAGACACGAATAGTATTTATGGGAACGCCAGATTTTGCAGTTCCTATATTAGAAGGGTTAATTGAAAATTATGAGGTCGTAGGAGTTGTGTCACAGCCGGATAAAAAGGTTGGTCGTCATCAAGAAGTAGTAATGACACCGGTGAAGGAAGCAGCATTAAAGAAAAACATTTTGGTGTTACAACCAGAAAAAATTAGAGAAGATTATGAAGAAATATTGGCACTTAATCCAGATATTATTGTTACTTGTGCTTATGGTCAAATAATTCCAAAGGCAATTTTAGATTATCCTAAATTAGGCTGTATTAATGTTCACGCCTCACTTTTACCAAAATTAAGGGGTGGAGCACCAATCCATAGAGCAATTATTGAAGGATATGAGAAAACAGGAATTACAATTATGTATATGGATGTAAAAATGGATAGTGGAGATATTATTAGTCAAAGTGAAACTACAATTACAGCAGATGATAATTTAGAAAGTTTACATGATCGTTTAAGCTTAATGGGAAAAGAATTATTGTTGGAAAGTCTACCAAATATTATTCAAAAAACAAATAAACGTATTAAGCAAAAAGAGGAAGAAGTAACGTTTGGTTATAATATTAAAAGAGAAGAAGAACATATTGATTTTGATAAACCAAGTTTAGAAATTTTTAATCTAATTAGAGGCTTATCACCAGTACCTGGAGCTAATGCTATTTTTGAGGGTAAAGAAATGAAAATATATACAGCTGTTATTGGAAAGGAAAAATCTTTGAAGAAAGCTGGAGAAATTATTAATATTTATAAGGATGGAATAGGAGTTGCGACAGGAGATGGGGAAATTATTTTAACTAATATTAAGCCATTTGGAAAGAAAAGAATGGATGTAAGAAGTTATTTGAATGGAATTAACAAAGAAAGTTTAATTGGGAAGGTATTTGAATAATGAAACGGAAAAAAAGAAATGAAGAAAGCGAAGAACAACTTAATTTAAAAAAATTAATGTCAACACCTAGGGGGAAGGCTGTGGTGTTTTTTGGAGCGTACTTTGTATTCTTTTTACTTATTGCTATTGCAGCAAGGACGGGCGGACCTGCTTATGGTGATTCTCGAAATAGAAAATATCAGACGGGGACAGAAAATAGATTTAGTTATGCAAGTATTGAAAGTAATAATTTTAATTTTCAATATACAATTGATATAGATGGAGTTGCGAGTACTTACACTGGTGTTAGAACTGGAAAAAAGGAACGAATAATTAGTTTTGATAAAAAGGAATATTATTTGGAAAATGGTAATTATTTTCTTAATAGTAATGGCTTGTGGCTTAAGGCTGAGAATCCTTATAAGTATACAGAATTTTATGAAGTAAATATTATTAAAGAGTTAGTTCAACAGGCTACGTATATGTCTAATACAAATTATGAAAGTGGAAGAAGTGTTTATAATTATAGTATTAGTTCAGCTACTATTTCTAAGTTATTAGAAAATAAAGATATAGATATTTTTGAGGAACCAAATGAAATTATAATTGGTGCTGATGAAGATAATTATGTTAATTCAGTTAAATATGTGTTGGATAGTTATTGTAAAGTTAGAGGAATTTGTGTAAATAGTATGTCAATCACTTTGAATTATGAGCAATATGGAAAAATAGAAGAGCTTACTAGTCCTTTGGAGTGATACAATTTTAGGTAGAGGTGATAATCATGAATAAGGTAATGGATTTTGGTTATGAAAAAGAGTTTTTTAGTTTTTATAATAAAAAGTTTACGACTTATTCTATTATTGCGGTAGTTTTTTTGCTGATTTTGGGGATAATTATTTCGGATTTGGTATTGATGCTGGAGATAATTGGCGTTTGTTCAATCTTATTTATTGCTTTAGGAGCAAGAACAATTGCAATTTCTAGGGAAAAAAGTTTTTTTAAGAAAAATGGAAAAAAGTGCGTTGGTTTAATTAAAGGAATGAAGATTGATGAGGCTTATAATTATGCTAATGATGATTTTGAGGATATTGATGATATACATTTAGTAATAGAATATACTAATCCTTATACTAACTGTTTAGCGAGGTTTGTATGTGGTCCTTTAAGGGGAAATCCTTATAGTCATTTAAAATCATTAAAAGTTGATGTTTATGTATTAGAAGATGGTAGGGCTTATGCTACCAATTTTAAGAAAATTAAGAAGTCAAAAGATGCAATTAAATATCATGATGAGGAATTAAAAGCTAAGTTGACGGAAGTTGTTGAAAAGTAAGACTGCTAGTCGGATGATTAGTAGTTTTTGCTTTATTTTTAGGAAGAAAAAAAGTATAATATTAGTTATGATGGAGGGAAACGCGATGAATATATATGGTTTAACAATGGAAGAGATGGAAGAATATTTTTTAAAAATAGGTTCAAAGGCGTTTCATGCAAGACAGTTGTTTTCTTGGTTGTATGAAAAAAGAATAGAAGATTATAAGCAGATTACTGATATAAAAAAGGAGATAATGGCAACTGTCGTTGAGGATTATTCTTTTGAATTATTAAAAATTGTAGAAATTCAAGAAGATGTCGATGTTAATAAGTATTTATTTGAACTTAGTGATGGTGAACATATCGAGGCTGTTTTGATGCGACATGACTACGGAAATAGTATTTGTGTATCAAGCCAAGTTGGCTGTAATATGGGCTGTAAGTTTTGTGAATCAGGACGAAGAAAAAAAGTTCGTAATTTAGAAGCTTATGAAATGGTTTTACAAATATTAATGATTGAGAAACAACTAGGAGAAAGAATTAGTCATGTGGTAGTGATGGGAATTGGAGAACCCTTTGATAATTATGATAATTTGATTAAGTTCTTGAAGATTATTAATCATCCTAAAGGATTGGCAATTGGTGCAAGACATATTACAGTTTCAACATGTGGAATTGTGCCTAAAATAAATGAATTTAGTGATTTGGATTTACAAATTAATTTAGCGATTAGCTTACATGCCCCAACTAATGAGCTTAGAGATAGGATTATGCCAATTAATAAAGCTTATCCTCTAGAAGAATTAATAAAAAGTTTAGATGCATATTTAAAAAAGACTAATCGCCGTGTTACTTTTGAGTATATTTTATTAAGAGGGATAAATGATACAGAAGAGTGTGCCTTGGAGTTAGTCAAGCTTGTAAAAGGTCTTAATTGTTATATTAATTTGATTCCTTATAATGAAACTAATAATATTGAGTTTAAAAGAAGTAGTACTATTCAAATTATGAAGTTTTATGATATACTAAAGAAGAATAAGATAAATGTGACGATTCGTCGAGAGTTTGGTAGTAAGATTAGTGCTGCTTGTGGTCAACTTAGAAGTAAGAAGGAGGAGCTATGAAATCTTTTTATTTAACTGATGCAGGTAAGGTACGCGATCATAATGAAGATAGCGTAATTATTGTGAAAAATAATGAAGGTAGTTATTTAATGGCTATTGCTGATGGAATGGGTGGACATTCAGCTGGTGAAGTAGCATCATCAATTGCGATTGGTTATTTAGGAAAACATTTTAAAGAAACGTTTATTAATATGAGTAAAGTTGATGCAGTTAATTGGATTAGAGATGCTGTTGATGCTATTAATACACTTATTTTTCAGCATGAAAAAACACATCCTGAAAGTAAAGGAATGGGAACAACTTTGGTAATGGCAGTTCTTACTAAAGAATATTTACTTTTTGGTAATGTTGGTGATTCAAGTGGCTTTGTTATGAAAGATGAAAAACTTCATAAAGTAACTTATGATCACACATTGGTAAATTTACTTGTTAGTGCTGGTGAACTTACAAAAGAGGAAGCGAGTAATCATCCAAAGAAAAATGTTTTGATGAAAGCTTTGGGAGCAGCTTTAGAAATTGATGTTGATATATTTGATTGTGATATGGATATTACAGAAATATTACTTTCAAGTGATGGACTTACTAATATGCTAGAGAAACAACAGATAGAAAAGGTACTTCTTGGTGAAGGTGAGGTAGAGGATAAAGTTAATAGATTAATTCAAAATGCTAATAATAGGGGTGGAACAGATAATATTTCGGTTGCTTATTTAGTTCGTGAAAAAGAAGGTGACGGTAAGTGATAACAAAGGGGCAAAAGATTAATGAACGTTATGAAATAATTCGTGCTATTGGTGAAGGTGGCATGGCCAATGTTTATTTAGGTTATGATACTATTTTGGATCGCAATGTAGCCATAAAGATACTTAGAGGAGACTTGTCGAATGATGAAAAATTTGTCAGAAGATTTCAGCGTGAGGCATTGTCTGCTTCTTCTCTTGCACATCCTAATATTGTAGAAATGTACGATGTAGGTGAAGATGATGGACTTTACTATATTGTTATGGAATATGTCGACGGTAAGACATTAAAACAATTGTTGAAGAAAAGAGGAAACTTAACTTTATCCGAGACAATTGATATAATGTTACAACTTACTGATGGTATGCGACATGCACATGATTCATATATTGTTCATCGTGACTTAAAACCACAAAATATTATGATTAAGGATGATGGTCAAATAAAGATTACGGATTTTGGTATTGCGATGGCTTTAAATTCAACCCAGTTGACTCAAACTAATTCCGTAATGGGTAGTGTACACTATTTGCCACCTGAACAAGCGAGTGGTAAGGGGTCAACTATTAAGAGTGATATTTATTCAATGGGAATTATTTTCTATGAATTATTGAGTGGTAGTTTACCATTTAGAGGAGACAATGCAGTTGAAATAGCATTAAAACATATGCGTGATCCATTACCAAGTCTTAGGGAGGATAATCCAGCTATACCACAAAGTATTGAGAATATTATTAAAAAGGCCACTGCTAAGAATCCAAAAAATCGTTATGAGGATGCGAGAAGTATGCATGAGGATCTTTTAACGGCTTTGGATGAGGATCGTATGAATGAAGAACCATATCAATATAAATACCCAGAACATGAAGAAACACCTAAGAAAAAACGTCAAGATGAAGCTAAAGAGGATGAAGATATTTTAGAAGATGAAACAGAAAATCCAGTTGCAACAAAAATTGAAGATGAAGATGACAAAAAAAATAAGATTGTCATAATTGTTTTAGCTAGTGTTTTAGGCGTATTGTTATTAATATTTTTGATAGTATTTTTTATTTTACCAGGTAATCCAGAAAGTGAAGCAGTTACTGTCCCAAGTTGTAAGGGCCTAAAAGTTAGTGCTTGTGAAAAGAAATTACAAAAAATAGGATTAGAAGTTAATACAGAGATTAAAGTAGTTTCTTCAGAAGAAGTAGAGAAAAACATGGTAGTTAAAACAGATCCTGAAAAAGGACGAAGTGTTAAAATAGGAACCAAGGTAACGATTTATAAATCTGGTGGTGAAGAGACTTTTGAGATAGAAGACTATACTGGTAAAAACTATATTGAGGTGCAAACTATTTTAAAAACACAATATGGCTTAAATGTTAAAGTTGAGAAAAAGGAACCAGCGGATAATACGAAAGAATATGATGAGCAAGAGATAATTGGTCAATCTTTAGCAGCAGGCTCTGAGGTTAAAGAGGGCGATGAAATAATTCTTTATATTCCTGATGTCGTTGATAAATTTCCAGATATGAATGCTGAGGGTTGGAGTCTATCAGATGCTGAAGCATTTTGTAAGAAATATGGAATTATTATAAAAGTAAATGAGGTTGAGACTGATAAATATACTGAAGGAAAGATTATTAGTCAATCTAGAGCAGCAGGAAGTCCGATTGCTAGAGGAACAACGCTAACAGTTGAGGTGGCAAAAAAACCAACTCAAAAACCAACTACACCGTCAACAGATGGTGAGGAATCAAGTGGAACAGGAACAACAGGAAGCGACGAGTAGTTGCTTTAGGGGGATATATGCAAGGACAAATAATAAAAATAATTAGTGATTTACATATTGTTAGTTGTGGTGATGAAACATATCCTTGTAAGTGTCGAGGTATATTTAGAAAAGAACATATTACTCCATTAGTGGGAGACTATGTTCTTTTCAGTAAAGAGAAGAGATTAATAGAGAAGATATTACCACGAAAAAATGAGTTTTATCGTCCCAAAGTATGTAATATTGATCAAGCTTTTTTAATTACAAGTTTAGTTAATCCGGATTTTTCGTTAAATTTGTTAGATAAATTAATTGTTTTAATGGAAATAAATAAGGTAGAGGCTATTATTTGTATTACTAAAGAGGATATAACTGCAGAAGAGGAAAAAAAGAAAATTTATGAAGCTTTAGATTATTATAAGCAAATGGGGTACAAGGTTGTATCAAATCAAGATTTGGATGTAATAAAGAATTTACTTACTAATAAAACAAGTGTATTTACTGGTCAGACAGGGGCTGGTAAAAGTAGTTTGCTAAATAAATTAAACCCAAATTGGAATTTGGAGACTGGCGAGGTGTCGTTAGCATTGGGACGTGGTCGTCATACGACAAGAGTAGTTGAGTTATTTGAGCTGTTTGATGGTAAGGTAATGGATACGCCAGGTTTTTCAGCATTGGATTTTAAAGGGATAACAAGGGAAAAAATTAAAGAAGCATTTAGAGATTTCTTAGAATATCCTTGTCCGTTTAAAGATTGTAATCATACAAAGGAGAAAGAGTGTTCAGTAAAAAAGGCAGTTTTGGAGAATAATATTATGAAGAGTAGATATGAAAATTACTTGAGTTTTATTGGGGAGGAATGAAAATGAAAGTTAGTGCATCCTTTTTAAGTAGTAAAAATCCAGGGAGAGATTTGACAAAATTAAACGAAACAGATGTTGATTATATTCATGTTGATATAATGGATGGAAAATTTGTTCCAAATAAAACAATGCCATTTAGTGAAATGCGAAATATTTATAAATATACGTCAAAAAGATTAGATGTTCATTTAATGGTTGAAGATCCAAAAAAATATATTCCTTTGTATGCAGAACTTAATACTGAATATATAACAATTCATGTAGAAATTAATGAAGATATTATGGAGTGTTTGAATTTAATAAAGAAATATTCTATAAAAGCGGGACTTTCAATAAAACCAAATACCAAGGTTTCAGAATTGTTGCCATATTTACCTTATATTGATATGGTCTTAATAATGAGTGTTGAACCAGGTGCTGGAGGACAAGAATTTATTGAAGATAGCGAAGGAAGAATAAAAGAAATAAGAGAATTATTAAAATCTTATAATATACCAGCTATTATTAATATAGATGGTGGAATTAATGAGAAGAGTATTTCTAAGTGTAGATTATGTGATATGGTAACAGCAGGAAGTTATATTGTAAAAAGTGATAATTTTCAGGAAAAAATTACTAGTTTACGATAATTAGTTATGTTATAATACATAGTAGAATAGGAGTTGATAATTGTGAATAGCGATCCTAATAACTTAAATAGTTCAGTACCTAATACAACAGCCCCACAACCTGGGGTAGTGCAACCAACACCGACAGCATCTACTACTCCAGCAGCTCCAGTTGTTCCTAGTGCGGTTGCTTCTGCAGAAACTGTAGCAGCTCCAAACAAGTCAGAAGACATACAACGGGTACAATTGGTCAATGATAAAGTGGCTTTAAAAGCTATCTCACCAGCTGATATGGCTAGTAAAACCGATAAGGTAGAGGAAACAACTGAAACATTAGAACCAAAAGTAGAAGGTTCACCAAATTCAGCTGATGATAAGAAAAAAGGTGGCGGAGTTTTTCAAAATATCTTTTTGTTTCTCTTATTTGGAGGATTATTAGCCTTTATCATTTATATTGATGATATTACAGTTTGGTTAGAGTCGAAAAAGAATAATCAAGGAACGGTTGTTGAAGAGATAACAACGGGTACTTTGTCGTGTGAGTCAGAAAAAAGTACTAGTAATATGGATTATACCTATACGGCAAAGTTTGAGTTTAGAGATAGCAAATTAAAAAGACTTAATTATACAATGGAGATTAGGGGAGATGCTAATCTTGATGAGGCGGACTTAACGGAACTTAATAATGAGTGTTTACAAATTAAAGAAAATGCTAGTTCATTAAGTGGTATTGATATTACTTGTAGTTTAGAAAATGGATTATTAAAGGAAAAACAAGTATTTACGTATGATTCAATTAATAGAGAAGAAGCAATGTCAGCATTTATTGAAGCAGGGGGTATTTATCCAGAGTATAAAAAGGATCAAAATATTGATGAAATCGAAAGGGATATGAATGCTGCTGCTTATACTTGTAAGAGAATTAAATAGTGGTAATATTTGGGAAATAAGGAAAATGATTGAAATACTTCCTAGAAATATGGTAATCTCATATTTACAGGGAGTTTTTTTATGAAGAAAATTATATTTTTAATGATAAGTATTATTATGATTTTGCCAGTGCAAGTAAAATATAATAGAACTTATAATTATAGTGATGATAATATTATAGATAAAGATATTGCGTGGATAAAAGAAATTGCAAAAGAAGAGAATACGGAGGAAAAAGTAGAAGAAATAGAGGAGGTAGAAGAGGTAGATAATGAAAGTATTACAGATAATACTTTAGCATTAGCTTCTTTTTATGGAAAGATGAGTGGTTATGGACCGGATTGTAGTGGTTGTAGTGGTTTTTTAGCTTATGAGGGAATTGATGTTAGAAACAATATTTATTTTGATGATTATGAGTATGGTAAGGTTAGAATTGCAGCGGCAGATAGATCTATTCCCTTTGGAAGTATAATTAAGGTAAATGGTGATTTTTTAATGATAATATTAGATCGTGGTGGTGGAATTGGTTTTGATAAAAGATTTCAGTTTGACCTACTTTATGAAAGTGAAGCGGTAGCTAATCAAAATGGTGTTTTTAAGGGAAAATTTGAGATATTACGATATGGGTTTTAAACTACTTGACTGATATAATTGTAAATAGGAAAAGTGATAGAGAGAAATTTTAAAGAGAAACTTTAGTTAGTGTTTCTCTTTTTAAAGTTTGTATGTTAAAATATTAAATGATCGAAGATGGAGGTTTTTTACAGAATGAATGAAATGATTATTAAAGAGATTGCAAAGAATTTAAATATTACAGAAAAACAGGTACTTGTTGTTTTAGAATTACTTGGGGATGGTAATACTGTACCTTTTATAGCGAGATATAGAAAAGAAGCGACAGGGGCTTTAGATGAAGAAATGATTAGATCAATTAATGAAGTTTATGAATATCAAGTTAATTTACTAAAAAGAAAAGAAGATGTTATTAGGCTGATTGATGAAAAAGGAATGCTTACGGAGGAACTTAAGGGAAATATTCTTTCTTGTTCTAAGTTAGTGGAAGTGGAAGATTTATATCGTCCATATAAGGAAAAGAAAAAAACAAAAGCTACCGAAGCAATAGCTTTAGGACTTGAACCATTAGCCAAGATGATAATGAGTTTTCCAATGACGGGAAGTATAGAAGAGAGGGCTAGTAAATTTGTAAAAGAAGATTTGCCAAGTGAAAAGTGTATTGAGGGCGCTAAATATATTATTGCAGAATGGATTAGTGATAATGCTTTTTATCGAAAATGGATTAGAAGTTATTTTTATAAAAACGGAGTAATTAGTTCTAGTTTAAAGAAAAATGCTCTTGATGAAGGTAAAGTTTACGAAATGTATTATGAATATAGTGAGCCAATTAAATATATCAAGCCACATAGAATTCTTGCCTTAAATCGTGGAGAAAGTGAAAAAATTCTTAGTGTTACAGTTGAAGTGGCTAAAGATAATGTTCTTGATTTCTTAGAAAAAAAGGTGATTAAGAATGGAAAGTCTTTTGTTGTGGAAGCTGTAAAAGAAGCGATTGCTGATGCTTATAAGCGACTTATAGAACCATCAATAATAAGAGAAATTAGGAGTGACTTAACAGAAGTTGGAGAGGCAGCAGCAATAGATAATTTTGGAAAAAATTTGGAAGCTTTACTTCTTACTCCACCGATGAAAGAACAGGTTGTTTTGGCATTTGATCCAGGTTTTGTTAATGGCTGTAAGCTAGCTGTAGTTGATAAGAATGGAAAATATTTGGATTCAACGGTTATTAAACCTTTTTTAAATGGAAATACAGAAGAGCGAATGAAATTAAGTAAAGAAGTGGTGGTTCAGCTTATAAAAAAATATAATGTTTCAATTATTGCGATTGGAAATGGAACAGCTTCGCGGGAGTCAGAAAAGTTTTGTGCTGAGATGATTAAAGAGTACAATTTAGATTGTAAATATGTTATTGTTTCAGAAGCCGGGGCATCAATTTATAGTGCTTCACCGGTGGCGATTGAAGAATTTCCTGAGTTGGCAGTGGAAAAACGTAGTGCTGTAAGTATTGGACGAAGACTTCAGGATCCATTAGCAGAATTAGTTAAGATTCCTCCTGAGGGGATAGGAGTAGGTTTATATCAACATGATGTGGCACAAAAGAAATTATCAAATTCATTAGATTTTGTGGTTGAAAAATGTGTTAATAGTGTTGGAGTAAATATTAATACAGCTTCAGCATCACTTTTAAAATATGTTTCTGGAATTACTAAAAAGGCAATTAATAAAATCATTGATTATCGTAATGAGAAGGGAAAAATTACTTCTCGTGCGGAAATCTTAAAGAAAAAGTTATTAACTGAGAAAGCGTATGAACAGGCAATTGGTTTTTTAAGAGTAGTCGATGGAGAAAATGTTTTGGATAGAACAGCAATTCATCCTGAAAGTTATGATATTGCTTTAAAATTACTAGATAATTTGGGAATGACGATGGATGATATTGGAACAAAGGCATTAATTGAAAAAATTGATTTAATTGATAAAGAGTCTGTTAAAGAAGAATTAGGAACTGATATTTATACTTTAGAAGATGTTATAGCTTCATTAAAGAAACCAAATTTAGATCCAAGGGATGAGATGCCACAGCCGATATTAAAGAGTGATGTGTTAGATATCAAAGATTTAGTAGTAGGAATGAAATTACAAGGAACGGTACGTAATGTGGTTGATTTTGGTTTGTTTATTGATATTGGTCTTCATAATGATGGATTGGCCCATATATCAAAACTTAGTAAACAGTTTATTAAACATCCATCCGATATGTTTAGTGTTGGTGATATAGTTGATTGTTATGTTGATGAAATTAGTTTAGAAAAGGAAAAAGTCAGTTTAAGTTTATTAGAAAGATAAAAAGTACTTGTTTATTTAAGTACTTTTTTATATGTAAATATTAATTATTCGGCCGGTTCTTTTGATTAGACCTTCTTTTTCCATTTTGTTAAGTTCTCGCATAAAGTTACTTCTGTCAACAGCAATGTATTCGGCAATCGCTTTATAAGAGGTGGTTACTTTAAAAATATTATCTTTATTCATACGCTTTCTCATGAAAAAAATAATCTTTTCTCGTACTGAACGTTTTGAAAGCAATTCAATTTTTTCTGTTAGTTGGCGATTATCTTCTATTAGTAATTCAAATAGTTGAGTAATTAAAGTAGCATGAAAAGGGCAATTAAGACTACAATTTTTTAATGTTGCATAGTAATCAATAAAAGCTACCTCAGTATAATTATTACTAACAATATATATTTCGTCTTCAGAATATTTAAAAAATAAATTAGAGAAAATATCATTTTCTTTTAATTCACGCATAATGGTTGTGTTACCATGAATATCAGTTTTTATAATAAAGGCTTTGCCATAAGTAATAAAGCCAATTTGTTTTTTTATGGGAGTATAACTTAAAATTAACTCTTTATTAGTGTAAATCTTTGTTGACACATTGACACACTTTGACAAATTTTTTCGGAAAAGTAAAAGTTTGTCATTTATTGTATTATCAAGCATAATTTTACCTCCTTTGGTTTTCTATTATAACAAGTTTTTGTTTTAGTTGCAAATGCAACATTTAAAAAAGAAAATTTAAGGTACAATGTGAAGTGTATGGCGGAGGTAAAAGTATGGCTAGAGTGAAAAATGAAAAAAAGAAAATAATGATTATTAAAAGAAATGGTAATTTAGAGGCATTTGATCCAGAGAAAATAAAACGTGCGGTTTGCTCAAGTGCAGAACGAGTAATGGTTGATTTAACAGAAGAAGCGCAAGATGAAATTGTGGAGTTGGTAAAAAAATTATTGGGAACGCAAACGACTAATCCAACAGTAGAGCAGTTACATAGTTGTTGTGAAGCGGCTTTAGAAAGAGTTAATCCTTTAGTGGCAAAGAGTTATCGAGAATATCGTGATTACAAACGGGAAATTGTACATATTTTAGATAAAGTATATAAAAAGGCACAAGTTATTACTTATATTGGTGATAAAGATTGTGCTAATATGGATAGTGCTTTAGTAACGACACAGAGATGCTTAATTTATAATAGTCTAAATAAGGAATTATATAAAAAGTTTTTCTTAACTCCTGCGGAGATAGAAGCTTGTAAAGATGGATATATTTATATTCATGATATGTCTTTTAGACGTGATACTATGAATTGTTGTCTATTTGATATGGCAAATGTTTTAAAAGATGGTTTTGAAATGAGTAATATTTGGTATACGGAGCCTAAGAGTTTGCAGACGGCCTTTAATGTTATGGGTGATGTAATTATTAATACAACGGCAATGCAGTACGGTGGTTTTACAGTAGCAGAGGTTGATACAGTATTAAAGAAGTATGCCAAACTTAGCTATGATAAATGGTATAATGAATACTTAGACATAAAAGGGAAAGAGTATATTGAAGAAGCAGATGAATATGCGTGGAGAAAGACGATTAGAGAATGTGAACAGGGATATCAAGGGATTGAGTATAAGCTAAATACAGTAAGTTCAAGTCGTGGAGATTATCCTTTCGTAACGTTTACATTTGGAGTTGATGAAGACAAATTTGCAGTAATGATTACTAAAACAATGTTAAACGTTCATAAAGAGGGTCAAGGATTAAAAGGTTTTAAAAAACCAACTTTGTTTCCTAAATTAGTATTTTTATATGATAAAAATAAACATGGTAAAGGGAAGAGTCTTAGAGATAGCTTTTTAACAGCTATTGAATGTAGTAAAAAAACAATGTATCCGGATTACTTGTCATTGACGGGAGAAGGCTATGTTCCAGAAATGTATAAAAAATATGGACGAATTGTTAGTCCAATGGGATGTAGAGCTTTTTTATCACCTTGGTTTGAAAAAGGGGGAATGGAACCTGCTGATGAGGATGATAAGCCGGTGTTTATAGGAAGATTTAATATTGGGGCAATTTCTTTGCATTTACCAATGATTTTAGCAAAAGCTAGAGAAGAACAGAAAGATTTTTATGAAGTATTAGATTATTATTTAGAAATGATTCGTAAAGTTCATATTAGGACATATAGGTATTTAGCTAAACGAAAGGCGTCAACTAATCCTTTAGCTTATTGTCAAGGGGGTTTTTATGGTGGTAACTTAAGACCGGATGAAGCAATTGAACCAATAATGAAATCGTGTACAGCGTCATATGGGATTACAGCTTTAAATGAGTTGCAAGTCCTTTATAATGGTAAAAGTATTGTTGAAGATGGGGATTTTGCTTTAGAAGTTTTAAAATATATTAATAATAAAACTTTAGAGTATAAAAAGGAAGATGGGATTTTATATGCTATTTACGGAACACCAGCGGAGAGTTTATGTGGATTACAAGTAAAACAATTTAGAAAAAAATATGGAGTTATTGAAGGTGTAAGTTCAAGAGAATATGTGTCAAATAGTTTTCATTGTGGTGTTTGGGAAGATATTACAGGTATTGAAAAGCAAGACTTGGAAAACCGTTTTTGGGAACTTTGTAAAGGTGGAAGAATTCAATATGTTAGATATAATTTAAGTTATAATACCAAGGCAATGCTTACTTATATTGAAAGAGCAATGGAAAAAGGTTTTTATGAAGGTGTAAATTTATCACTTGCTTATTGCAATAACTGTGGTCATGAGGAGTTAGAAATGGATACTTGCCCAAAGTGCGGAAGCAGTGATTTGACAAAGATTGATCGAATGAATGGATATTTATCCTATTCAAGAGTTCATGGTGATACAATGCTTGGAGCTGCGAAAATGGCAGAAATTAGTGAGAGAAAGTCAATGTAGGAGGAATAATCATGCGGTATCATAATATAACCAAAGCAGATATGCTTAATGGTGAGGGACTAAGAGTTGTTTTATGGACAAGTGGTTGTTCACATCATTGTCAAGCTTGTCATAATGTGATTACTTGGAATAAAGACGATGGATTAGAGTTTGACGAAGACGCTAAAAAAGAAATATTTTGTGAGTTAGAAAAAGACTGGTGTAGTGGTCTTACCTTGTCAGGGGGAGATCCACTGTTAAGGGAAAGTAGAGAGGTTATTGCTCAACTGGTTAGTGAAGTAAGAAATAAATATCCGAAAAAAAGTATTTGGTGTTATACGGGCTTTACTTGGGAACAATTATTAGAACAGAAAAAAAATGATAAGGATTTAGAAAAAATTTTACATAATATAGATGTTTTATTGGATGGGAAGTTTATTTTGAGACTTGCCCAACAAGAATTACATTATGTTGGTAGTAGTAATCAGTGTATTATTGATGTACAAAAGAGTTTGCAAAAAGATAAAAAGGTTTTGTATTTAGAACAGGAAAACGAAGCATTATAAGGTTTTGTTGGTTTTTAGAAAAGAGTATATTAGATAAGATATGAAAATTAATAGTTAGGAGAGTTATATGAAAACACGTGGATTTGAAATAGCAAAAGGATGGGAAGATAAGGGTATTAATTTGCCAAAAAGGTCAACGGCTCACGCAGCTGGTTACGATATTGAGGCGGCCGAAGATACAGTAATTCCAGTTTATAAACCAGGGATAAAGCCAACACTTATTCCAACAGGGTTAAAGGCTTATTGCATGGATGATGAATGTTATTTTTTAATGATTAGAAGCGGGGGACCAAAGAAGGGATTACTTACGCCGCATGGGTTGGGATTGATTGATTCAGATTATTATGAAAATGAAACAAATGATGGTCACTTTATGGTGCAAGTATTTAACTGTAGCGATCATGAAATTCTGATAAAAAAAGGTGATAAAATAGCTCAGGTGATGTTTACAAAATATTTGGTAATTGATGATGATAATGCTAGTGGTAGACGCACTGGCGGTTTTGGATCGACTGACGATAAAAAATAGAAAAAATTGAAAAAATTGGAAAATCATTTTTCTATTTTTCTTAAAAAAATGAAAAATGCAAACTACTAATTTGTTGAAAAATAAGGAAAAAATGTCATTAACAAAAAGCAAAAAAATAAAAAAAGTTAAAAATCAGTTTTACCGAATGTCTAAATTTGTCAATGGACGTAAATCGAACAAAAAAGTTTTTTACTAAAATCTAGATATATCAATGGTTTTAAAATTTTGTTAAAAAAATGTCGTTTTTGGCTATTGATTTTTATATTTTTGTTTTTTAAAATGAATTTAGTAAGAAAGTTGTGGGAGGTAAAAATTATGGCAGATGTTCAAGAGCTAATTGAGTTACTAGAAGGTGTTACTGTTATTAAAAGAAATGGGAAGAAAGTACCCTTTGATGGTGCGAAAATTGCTTTAGCTATAAAAAAGGGTTTTGACAGTATTGAAGAGGATAATGAAGAGGTAGAAAATGATACAAAAAAATATTCATCACAGGATATTCAAAAGGTTTATCAAGCTGTATTGAAGAAAATAAAAAAAGATGCAGAAACTAAGAATAATAAGTTTAAAATAGAGGAAATTCAAGATTATATTGAAAATGAACTTTCTTCAAAAGGTTATGACGATGTTTATCAATCATTTTCAAGTTATCGTGAGAGAAGAAATCAATCGAGAGAAAGCTTTTTCGGAGATAATAAGACTCATAAGTTTTTAAAATCTTTGGAAAATCTTGGATTAAAGTCAGCTAATGAAGAAGATACGAAAAGAGAAAATGCTAATATTGATGGAAATAGTCCAATGGGGACAATGCTTCAATATGGAGCAACAGTTTCTAAAGAGTTTGCTAAGGCATATTTAATGAAAAAAGAATATGCAGAAGCACATGACAATGGTACTATTCATATTCATGATATGGATTTCCTAGCAATGGGAACTACTACTTGTTGTCAAATAGATTTATCTAAATTATTTAAAGATGGTTTTGATACAGGACATGGATACATTCGTCCACCTCAAGATATTTCAACCTATGCTTCTCTTGCTTGTATAGTTGTTCAAGCTAACCAAAATGACCAACATGGTGGACAAGCGATTCCAGCTTTAGATTATTACTTAGCTCCAGGAGTATTAAAAACATTTAAAAAGCAATTCAAGCAAACAATTTATGATTTTTTGGATTTAGAAGGATTTATTCCGGTAATTAATATAGATAGAATTATTCGAGAAATAGATAAAGTCGAATCTATTGAGTTAGATGTAAGTGAATTTAGTGATTATCAAAAAGGTTCAGATAGAATTCATGAAATATTTGAAAAGAGTTATGAGAAAGCTTTACAAAAGACAGATAGAGCTACCGAACAGGCGATGGAGGCATTTATTCATAATTTAAATACGATGCATTCGAGAGCAGGAGCACAAGTACCATTTTCTTCAGTAAATTTTGGTACGGATGTTTCTCCAGAAGGTAGAATGGTGACTAAGAATTTCTTACTTTCTGCGGATAGAGGGCTTGGTAAGGGTGAAACGCCAATTTTCCCAGTATCTATTTTCAAAGTAAAGGAAGGGGTTAACTATAATAAGGAAGATCCTAATTATGATTTGTTTAGATTAGCTTGTAAAGTTTCTGCTAAGAGACTTTTCCCTAACTTTGCATTTATTGATGCCCCATTTAATAAACAGTTTTATAAAGAAGGAGATTTTAATACAGAAATTGCTTATATGGGATGTCGTACTAGAGTTATGGCTGATGTTACATCGCCTGATAATCAAGTTGTTACAGGACGTGGTAATTTATCATTTACAACTATTAATTTACCAAGACTTGGTATTAAATATGGTATTGCTTTAAAAGAAAGAGATAAAGCAGATATGAAAGGTTTTTATAAGGAACTTGGTGAAGTTATGGATGTAGTAAGGGATCAGCTATTAGAACGTTTTGAAGTTCAATGTAGTAAGCATTGTTATAATTTTCCTTTCTTGCTTGGTCAAGGGGTGTGGACAAATGGCGAAAAGTTGAAACCTACTGATAGACTTCGTAAGGTATGGAAACATGGTAGTTTATCTACTGGCTTTATTGGACTTGCAGAATGTTTAAAAGCTCTTACTGGTAAACATCATGGTGAAAGTGAAGAAAGTCAAAAACTTGGATTAGAAATAATTAAGTTTATGAGAGATAAATGTGATGAAAATTGTCGTAAGTATAATTTGAATTTTACTTGCTTAGCTACTCCTGCTGAGGGATTGTCTGGAAGATTTACAGCAATAGATAAGGCTATATATGGAAAAATAAAGGGTGTTACAGATAGAGAATATTATACTAATTCATTCCATGTTCCAGTATATTATCATATTAGCATTAGTGATAAGATTGAGAAAGAAGCACCATATCATGAGTTTACTAATGGTGGACATATCTCATATATTGAATTAGATGGGGATACAGTTTCTAATGTAGATGCTTTTGAAAGTGTTATTAGAACAATGAAGGAAGCAGGAATTGGTTATGGTGCTGTCAATCATCCTGTAGATAGAGATCCAGTATGTGGTTATGTTGGAGTAATTAATGATGTGTGTCCTGGTTGCGGACGTAAGGAATTTGAAGGAGTTCCAATGGAAAAAATTACAACACCTGTTGGTTGTTGTGGTAGATAAATAAAAATATAGAAAAGGGAGAAATAGAAATATGGAAAAAATAGTTGGAGAAGGACAAGGGTTCGAGAGAATAAGAAGAGTAACAGGATATTTAGCAGGGGATGTATCAAGATTCAATAATGGTAAAAGAGCTGAAGAAAGAGATCGTGTAAAACATAGTGGTTACAAAGATTTATTGAATAAGAAAACAGAAAAATAATGAAGATTAGATTGGCCGCTGACTTACAGGCTGATTCTATTGTAGATGGTGAGGGTGTGAGAGTTGTTCTTTGGACACAAGGATGCCCTCATAACTGCAAAGGATGTCATAATCCAGGAACACATGATTTTAATGGGGGAGAAGAAGTCGAAGTGGAAGAGGTAATTGAAGCTTTAAGAAAAGTAAAGAATCAAGATGGAATAACTCTTTCTGGAGGAGATCCTGTATGTCAAAGTGAAGCTTGTTATGAAATAAGTAAAGCAGCCCATGAAATGGGACTTAATGTTTGGTGTTACACAGGTTTTACTTATGAAATGATGCTTTTGAGTAAAAGTAAAAGAAAACTTTTAGAAGAAATTGATGTTTTGGTCGACGGTAAGTTTGTTCTAGAAGAAAAGAGCTATGATTTATACTTTAAAGGCTCTAGAAACCAAAGAATTATTGATGTACAAAGAAGTTTAAAAGAAGAAAGAGTGGTTTTAGTAGAGAAATATGCCGATGAAAAAAAAGTTTCTCATTATGAAAAACCAAGTTATATGTTTATATGAGAAGCATAGGCTTCTTTTTTCTTTAAGGAGGTAAGAATGCATTTATTTAGACTTACGAGAGGGATGGATTTAAAAAATGAGATAATTAAATATTGCCAAGAGAATGATATAAAAGCAGGAATAATTGGTAGTTGTGTTGGTTGTTGCTATTCAATTAGTTTTAGATTAGCAGGAGGTAAAAAATTTTATCACAATGATGGGGATTACGAAATAGTTAGTATGACTGGTACAATATCGGAAGATGGCGTACATATTCATGTTGCTTTTGCTGATGGTGAAGGAAAGACTGTTGGTGGACATTTGACAGATGGATGTTTAGTTGGAACGACAGCCGAGATAGCTATTATAGAAATAGAAAATTATCGTATGAGAAGATTGCTAGATGAAGAGACTGGCTATAAAGAATTAGTGTTAGAGAGGCTTTAAGTCTTTCTTTTTTTGTCGAGTTTTGTCGATTAAAATATTTGTCTTGTTTTGTCGAATAGGTAGAAAAATTATAATAAATAATTTATAGTTCTTTTGAGAGGTGAATAGATATGCTTTCAATTGACGTTGATGTTGTAAAAGGAATATTATTTATACATTTAGAAGGAGTGCTTAATAAAGAAACCATTTATCAATTTGATAATGAACTTAACTATTTATTATATAAGCAAGGGATGCATTATTTTGTATTTGATTTTAAAGATTTGGATAAAATAGATCTTAGTATAATGCCATGGCTTGATAATAAATTGGTAGAGATATTTTTAAATTGTGGAAAGGTTGTTTTATGTGGACTTGATAATTATGAAAATACTTTTAATAAGCAAGATAGATTATTTTTGGTTAGGGAGGGGATTCAAGCTTTTAACTATTTAACAATTTAAGGAGGATAATGGACGACTTATTAGAGTATGAAAATTTAGTTTATAGTATTATTGGAAAATATGGTAATTATTTTGATAGGGAGGATTTGTATCAAGTTGGAATGATGGGATTGATAGATGCAAAGGAGCATTTTGATGAAAGTTTTGGTGTTAAATTTTCTAGTTATGCCTATTATTATATAGTTGGCGAAGTTACAAAATTTGTTAGAGAAAATAGAAGTGTTAAAGTTAGTAAGGATATGGTTAAATTAGGACAACAAATTGAAAGAACAAGAGATATAATGCGGCAGAGATTAGGAAGAGAACCAACGGATACAGAGGTCTCTTTATTTATGGAAATAGATGAAGATAAGATAACAGATGTAAGAGTTGCAATGCAAGAGGTACAAAGTTTAGATTTTGCTTATGATGAGGATGTGACATTATACAATTCGGTAATGAGCTTTGATAATGGAACGAGTGCTGATGTGTTAGATTTGAGAAGAGAGATTGGTAAACTTGATCAGGAAGAACAAGAGTTAATTAAGAAAAGATATTATCAAGAAATGACACAGAGTGAGGCTAGTAAGTGTTTAGGTATGAGTCAAGTCCAAGTATCACGTAAAGAAGGCAAGGTTTTACAAAAATTAAGACAAAGATTATAAACTTAAGAATGACTCTTAAGTTTTTTGTATGAAATAAAAACTTTAGGCCAAGATATTAATGGTGATAAAAAATGAAAAATAGTAAATATGATAAAATTGCTGATCAACATAAAGCGTTGGAAACACGAGGCAGAAATGCCTTAATTGCTTTTGTAGTTGGTGGTATTGTAGGGTTATTAGGAGAAGCAATAATCGAAATTCTATGCATGTGTTTTCATATATCGAGAAGTGATGCGACAACATTTATGATAATGATAATGATATTTATGGCAAGTTTGTGTACGGCACTTGGCTTCTTTGATAAGTTAGTTACTAAATTTAAATGTGGATTATTAATACCAATTACAGGATTTGCACATTCAATGACAAGTGCGGCATTGGATTACAAAAATGAAGGATTGATTTATGGAATTGGTTCTAATATATTCAAATTAGCTGGTTCGGTTATTTTATATGGTGTGGTATCAGCTTGGTTTTTTGGAATGATTAGATATTTTATTGAGGTGATATAATGACTTTTAATTATAAGAATGTATATATAAAAGATACTGCAACGGTATGTGGTCCATATGAAAAAAATGGACCATTAAAAAAATATTTTGATAAGTCTTATGATGATTTATATTTTGGAGAAAAATCATTTGAGAAGGCTGAGATAAAACTAGTTAAAGATGCGTTAGTCTTAGTACTTAAAAAGGCCGGAATGAAAAAAGAAGAGATAGAGTTGACAATAGGAGGAGATTTACTTAATCAAATTACAGCGTCAACTTATGGTACTTATAGTGTTGGGAAAAGTTTTATTGGTGTGTATGGAGCCTGCAGTAGTAGTGTGTTGGGAATGATAATTGGTAGTAATTTTATTGATGATAAAAGAGTAAAAAATGCTTGTGTTGTTGTGTCTAGTCATAATATGAGTAGTGAAAAGCAATTTAGAAATCCAACAGAATACGGAGCACCGAGACCATCTAGTGCAACTTTTACGGCAACAGGAGCAGCAGCCTGTATTCTTACTAAGGATAAAAGTAATGTAAAGGTTGAATGTGCAACGTTAGGAAAGATTGTTGATTATGGTCAAAATGATGTTAATGATATGGGAAGAGTTATGGCTCCAGCAGTTATTGAGACTTTAACAACACATTTAAATGAAATGAATCGAACTGTTGAGGATTATGATCTTATTTTAACTGGCGATTTAGGTAGATATGGTAAAGATATATTAACTGATTATATGATGAAGACACAAAATATTGATTTGACAAAAAACTATAATGATTGCGGAATCATGCTTTATGATTTAAAGAAACAAGAGGAAGTAAATGCGGGAGGTTCTGGACCGGTTTGCAGTGCTTTAGTTAACTTTTCTTATGTATATGATCAGTTAAAAAAGAAAAAACTTAAAAGAGTTTTGTTGATTGCAACTGGTGCATTATTTTCTCCGACAATGGTTTTTCAAAAGGAAAATATTTATTCAATTGCGCATGCAATTAGTTTGGAGGCGGTATAATGCTTTTAATTAGATCATTTCTATTTTGTGGTTTGGTGTGTTTGATTGCTCAAATAATTCTTGATAATACAAAATTAACACCAGGTCATATTACTAGTATTTTCGTTGTGGTAGGAGCAGCACTTGATTCTTTTAGTATTTATGATTTAATTATTAAATATGTTGGAGGAGGGGCTCTTTTACCAATTACTAGTTTTGGGCATTCGTTAATTCATGGAGCTTTGGCTTCAACAAATAGTCATGGTTTTGTTGGTTTGTTTTTAGGAATGTTTGATTTAACAGCAACAGGAATAACAACAGCAATTATCTTTTCATTTGTGTTTAGTTTAGTATTTAAACCCAAAAATTAAGTTTAGGATTAGTGATAAATATAAAATGAAAAATACGTTAATTATTTTTAACGTATTTTTTTAGTGCTCTAAATTAGAAATTTGAATAATAAGGTTCATATCATCATCTTTAGCCATGATATTTTTGTGAGTTTTGCTGCAACTTATGCATTTATAGAGAATTTTATAGGTATCTTTAAATTTTTCAAGTCCAACTGGTTTTAGTAATCCTTGGCAAGGGTTTGCTCGATCGCCAGGCATAAGATCGACATGTTTTGAGTATAGACAATATGGACAGTGGTCTCTAGCTGTATAGCCTAAAGGAGCTACTTCGCGACCACAGTTTTCGCAAATAAAAGCTTCGTCTTTCATAGTAAAATTTTTCATAGTAATCACCTTTTGATATTATAACATAGTTTTTTTGAAATGCTTGAAAATATTAGAGAAAAGTAGCATATGAGATGTTGTTATGATATAATTAGTTTATAGTTCGGAGTGATTATAATGGAGATTAGTTTCAAGATAGATGAGTTTGAAGGACCATTAGATTTATTATTGCATCTTATTAAAGAAAGCAAAATGGATATAATGAATATTGAAATAGAGAAAATAACTAAACAGTATATGGATTATTTAGATTTACAAGAAAAAATGAATTTAGAGGTAGCTAGTGAGTATTTGGTCTTGGCCTCTGAACTTATTGAGATTAAAAGTAAGATGTTACTTCCTAATTTTAAAAGTGAAGATGATGAGGAAGAGGAAGCAGATCCGAGAGAAGAACTTGTTAATAGATTATTAGAGTATCAAGCATATAAAGAGATTACTAAAGTGTTACAGGAAAAGGAAAATTTGAGGAGAGAAATATATACGAAGTTACCTGAGAATTATAAAAATTATATTGATGAGGTATCAGAGGTAAGAGTAGATGTTTCTCTTGATGATTTGGTAGAAGCTTTTAAAAGATATTTGGTTCGGAAGAAAGATAGTAAACCATTAAAAACAAAAGTTACGGTTAATGAGATAAGTGTATCTTCGAGACGTTATGATATTAAGAATTTGTTGAAGAGAAAAAAGAAAGTATCTTTTTTTGAACTTTTTCCAGTAATTACAAAAGAATATATAGTAGCGACATTTTTAGCAGTATTGGAAATGGCTAAAAGTGGTGAATTAATAATAATGCAAGATAATAATTTTGATGACATCGTGGTAGAGGAGGTTGTGCGTTAATGAAAGCGGTTTTAGAAGGACTTTTGTTTGTTGTAGGAGAGGAAGGATTGACTTTAGAACAAATAGAAGATGTTTTAGAAATAGATGAGGCAAAGGCTAAAGAATTATTGATGGAGTTGAAAAAATCTTATGAGGATGAAAATAGAGGCCTTAGAATAGATTTTTTAGGTAATAGATTTAAACTTACAACAAAGTTTGAACATCGTAAATATTATCAAAAGTTGATAGAAAATCCTGAAACTAATGTTTTAAGTCAATCGGCACTGGAGACATTAGCAATTATTGCTTATAATGAGCCTATTACTAGGGTTCAAATTGATGAATTACGCGGAGTTGGTAGTGTTGCTATGATTAGAAAGTTAGTTGCTAAGGGGTTTATTAAGGAAGTGGGACGCAGTGATTTGCCAGGAAGACCTATTCTTTACGAAACGACTAGTGACTTTTTAGATTATTTTGGTTTAGCCACAATTGAAGATTTACCAGATATGCAAGAATTTTTAGATGAAGTAGTAGAAGAAGAGGAAACAGAGTCAGATTTGTATACTTCAAAATATAAAGAGACAGTAGAAAGTTAGGTGGGATAATGGATTTTAAAGAAGAACAAGATGAAATATTTGCCCAAATTTCAAAAATTAGAAAAGGGGAGCCGTTAGAGGAGAGTGAAACGGTGGAAAATTTAAATAATCGTTTGGCTATTTTGACGGGAACTAGTTTATGGTTGCTTAGTAATCAAGCAGAAATTGAAGATGCTGGGGATTTTCGACGAAAGATTGATAGTTTTCAAAAAGTATTAAATAGTCCAGCGTATCTCGGAATGGAAAGAAATCTTTGTGTAGCATCAGGAATAGTAAAACATTTAAATGGAAATTGGGAAAGTGAAACTTTTAGTGATTTTATGACGACGGCTGAAATTTCTACTGATTTAGATTCATTGGGATTGGCTGCTACTGCTAAAAAGAGATATGCAGAGGCGGCTACTTATTTTAGTACTTTGAGTCAAGATGAAGAGATAAAAGAGGATGCAGATAACTGTCATTTTGCTATGAATTTTAAGTTTGATGGTGATTGTGGTAATGTAGAAACTACTTATTCGGCAGTAAGTGTCTTTAGAGATATTGCTGGAGAACTGGAACAGATTTATGAAAAGAAGATAAAGGAAAGCAGTAAAGACTTTAGTGCTGATTTAAGTAAGAAGCATATGTAGTGAGGTGTTACTATGATAGAAGATGGGACATTAGTTTATGAAAAAGAGAGTTATGTTTTAGATTGGTTTAGGAATTTTTTAAATAACGCATCAACAAGCTTTCAAGCGTCTGCTTTTTGTTTTAATAAATACTATGAAAAATGTGTTAATACTCTAGTTAATTTGCCTTATAATAATACTTTAAAATCAGAAATTAGCGAGGAAAGTCTAAATTCGATATATGCAGATGATTTAATGGATTTTAAGGAAAATTGCGGATATAATCGTGTATTAACACATTTAAAAAATGATCCTTATTTTCTAAATGAAGCAGTAGTTAGAGGTCTTATTAGTGATGAGGTAGCAAGGGTTATTCTTGCTTTGCCAAGCTCGAAGATTGGTAAAATGACTAAAGAAGAAGTTAATTTATTAATTAGTAATAGTAGGGAATATCTTTTTAATGTGCAAAATGGAACGGTTGCTCAATTGCAACAAAGTATTAGTGCTAGTAGTGAAGAAATCGACAAAAATTTGGTATCACTTTTGAAACTACAGCGATTAGATAATTTACAAGTAAAATATGCCCATACGGCAAGAATTGTATATTTAACAGATTTGGAAGTTAGAAAATTAGGGGTATCTGATGAGTTGGTAAAAAGCATATTGTACACCTCAGCTTTATTTCATGATGTAGGGAGATTTTATCAAGGAACGTATTATAATTCTTATTTTGAAGGGGCTCTTAAAAAGACGGAAAATAATAGCATTAAGGATCATGCAGAGGCAGGTTATTATTATTCTCTTTTAGACATGATTAATCTTAATGTCTTAGGAGCGGCAACAAATGAAGATTTAATAATTCATTCAATTGCCTCAGCTGTTGTAAAAAAGCATCAGTTACCAAATTCTTCTCTTGGTAATTATGATAAAATGATTTCTGATTTTCAGTTTTCTGATGATGTAAAGCAGCGAATGTTGGATTTTGTTTTAGCTTGTTATGGTAAATCTTCAAAATTTGATGGTGGTTTACATAGTAAATTCCAACAAACGGTTCCGGGTAATGCGGAGGCAATGCGACAAGGTTTTACGGATAGTATGCTTAATATTATTTCTGCATATACTGGGGAGAAAGATTTAGATGGAGTTAGAGATGCTGTTTATGGCTTGTTTAGTTATGAAATGCCAAGTTTAGTTTTAGATGAGGAAAAGATTGCGATACTAAGACAGAATTTAACTGGAAATGATTTAATAGAGCTAGAACGAAAAGTTAGTAATAATGAGACAGTGGTATTATCTCCTTTATATAATAAATTTATAAAAGATTATACTATTAATAAATTACTGGGTGATAATAGTAGTAATTCTCAAGTAGTTAGAGACTTTATGGATAATTTAATTAATTCAAGTGATGTGGCTGATTATTATTCACAGTATGATATTGTGGCAACAATTGATAAGGTAATGGAATATGCTGCTAAAGGAGAAAAATATCAGGGAATAGAATTAGATGCGGATATTGCTAAGGTACTTAGAATGTCGATGGGTTTAGTTATGGATATGGATAAATTGGATATTTTAGTTCAGAGAGCAATTAAAAGATATCCAGACTGGAAACCAGATATGATTAGGATTAAGTCATTGACAGCTGATATAGATAAGGGAATTACTGCAGATGAATCCTTGTTAGATATTTTAGAGGATCAATTTCAAATTACAGTTAAACGAGATGAGTCTGGGCGAATTGTTGTTGATGAAGTTTTGGCGGATATTATTAAGCACACTGTAAATGCTAATGACATGTTTAAAACAAAATTTGGTGATGATTATGATTTTTCACAAATAACAGAAGGGTATTTGTTAGATGAGCGAGCTGAAGGTGCACTTAAAGATTCTTTTGGTGGTAAAGTGGTTAGTATGCCATATGAGATTATGGCTAAGGCTCATCCTGACTTAATGGAGAGATATCAAATAGAAATGGATTTAATATTACCGGCAGATTTAAGGGAAAACATATTTAAGACAGATGAAGAAAGATTATATAAACAAGGGGCAAATGGTGCGGTGACGGCGTTTCCTCTTGGCAGTAATGCTTCTAGTCAGGATCACTTTTGGTGGGGAAATGCTTTTCCTGGTGTTTGGTGGCAGTTAGATCAGTTTATTATGACAAATATGAGATCAATGGAATCACTTAGATTTGTTAAAGATACTGGCTTACTTGAGAGAATTGGTGAAGCTTATAAAAGCGAGGAATGTCCAAAAGAATTTGGGATGTTTGTTGATGAAATAATAGGTTTTAGTAGTGACTTTATTGATTTAGCTTTGACGGCAAAAATAAATAATGGTGGAGATATAATATTTAGTGAGGAAGATAAGACTGGATATAATCCTGTGATTTTATCTGATAAAGAAGTAATGTTGAAGATAAGAAATGAAGCGGCTATTAGATATCAAGCTAAAAAGGTTCAAAATTCTATTAGTCAAGAGACGGATATAAACGAGGATTCAATGGAGTTAGACAGGATGTTTAGTGATCAAGAAACATCTATTGTAAAGGATTCTTTTGGAAACGATTTAAACTCTATGATGGCCGATTATAGAAAAGCAACTAGCTTAATTGGTGGCGGGATTAATCAA
Organism: uncultured Mycoplasmatota bacterium; assembly: GCA_900552495.1. Taxonomy (GTDB): domain Bacteria; phylum Bacillota_I; class Bacilli_A; order RF39; family UBA660; genus JAEDES01. The sequence goes on from URZY01000001.1 coordinate 223,431, forward strand.
GATTCAAAAAAATAGTTATAAAAGTCTTGAAAGTGCAAAATAGATTATGCTATAATCTATTTGTATTGCTCGTATGGCGGAATTGGTAGACGCGGTGGACTCAAAATCCACTTCTAGCGATAGAGTTCCGGTTCAAGTCCGGATACGAGCACCATGCCGAAATAGCTCAATTGGTAGAGCAACTGATTTGTAATCAGTAGGTTCCGGGTTCAAGTCCTGGTTTCGGCACCATTTATGTTATAGCGAGTCATTGGTTACTCGTTTTTTTTAACTAATTGAAGAATTTAGTTATTGATGAAAGAAGGCTTATTTGAAAGTAGGAGTTTTATGACAACAGTTTACTTTATGAGACATTCGGAATGTTTAAAAGTTAAAAATGGTATGAACAGTGATAATTTGCAGTTATGTAATGAGAAACAAATCTTGTCAGTTGCGGGGGAAGAGTTAGCTAAGAAAATAGCTTTTAAGGATTGCTTTGTTGGAATTGATGGGATTTACTCTTCAAACTATGTTAGAGCAATAGCTACAGCTAAGTATATTGCTGATATTAATGGGTTAGATGTTAATGTTGTAAGTGACTTTGGTGAGAGAAAATTTGGCGTTAATGTTTGGAGTGAATTACCGGATGATTTTGAAAAGAGACAGTTTTATGATGAAAATTATAAAATTGGTGATGGCGAGAGTTTGAATGAAGTTCAAGAAAGAATGCATAAAGCTTTAATACAGGTATTAGAATTAAATAAGAGAAAGAAAGTTTGCATTATTAGTCATGCAACCGCCATGACGACGTTATTTAAAATTTGGTGTGATGTGATTCCTTCAGATGGTTATTATTTTAATGGAAAATTTATATCAGATACTAATTGGAATTATTGTGAATTGTTTAAATTAGAATTTGATGATGATAATAGTTTAATTAATATTTCCAATTTATAAGAATATGTAGTATAATATTCTTATGTATATGCCGATATAGTTTAGTGGTAAAACAGATCCTTGGTAAGGATCAGCGGTAAGTTCAATTCTTACTCTCGGCACCAGATTGATATTAAACTCGAACTTTTAAAATATATTTAGAGTTCGAGTTTTATTGTGTTTAAAATTGTGTTATAATAGTCATCAATTTTATATTGAATCGTGTTAATTAAAAACACATAGTTACAAGTTTGTAGCAATTGATGGGTGAAGTTTATGAAACAAATATTTAATGAAGATGGGTTGCCATTAAATATAAATGAAATTGAGTTTTTGTCAAATAAAGGATCAGAGTTTGCAGTATATAGATATTTAGATTCAGTAATAAAAATATATAAAAGTGATTATCAATTGTCGCATTTATCTTTAGAAGAATTAAATATTTTAAAGAAAATTTTAACACAAAGGATATTACTTCCAGAGGAAACTTTATGGAATAATAGTAATGAATTAATTGGTTATAAAATGCCTTATGTTGGAGGAGAAAGAAGTGTAGATGGGGATAGTGTTTGGAATTTTTTTAGAGAACTGGAAATTTTAGAGCAAGATTTAGATTTATTACGTAGAAATTCTGTTATATTAAGAGATATTAATCTTTCTAATACCATATATAATGGACATATAAACTTGATTGATCCAGGTAACTATTTAATTGATGAGTTAGATAAAGTAGTATTGAGTTCAGAAATGTTAAATACAAATTTAATTGATTCTTCAATATTAGGACAATTAAAAAAAATAGTAATTGAAGGTAGTTATAGTAGCGTTAAAACTCTAATAGACTCGTTATCACTAGGAGAGAGACAAACTATATTAAATGTGTGGAATTACAGTAAAATTAATGGACTAATAAATATGTTGCTTTTTTCTAATAATAGTAATATTGATCCATTTCAATATAGGCAAATTGTTAATTTTATTACGAGAGAAAGAGTTGAAAGTAATTCTATTTATAGTTTAGATGTTTTAAAAAAGTTTTTTGATAGAGATATGTGTGTTGGTGATGCGGTTAGTGACTTTGTAAAAAGGTATGTAAAAGATGAGCCAAAAGAAAGAAAAATTTTTTCATTTTACAATAGATAGCTTTTTGCAAATAGTTATTTTCAATTATAGTGATCTTGCAATATGGTATGATTATTAGGTAAATTGTAATTTCTATAACTCTACGGTTCGTTTGGTGTAATTTAATGACTTTTATATTATAATTTATTTATGAGAAGAGGTATATATGATGAATCAAGAAAAAATAGGAAGATTTATAGCTGAACTTCGGAAAGAAAAAAAGATGACTCAAATTGATTTGGCAAATAAATTAGGAATTACAGATAGAGCAATTTCAAAGTGGGAAAACGGTAGAGGAATGCCGGATTTATCATTGTTAACACCATTATGTGAAATATTAGATGTTTCCATAAATGAATTGTTAAGTGGTGCAAGACTAGATAAGGAAGATTATCAAGAAAAGTTGGAAGAAAATATTATAAATACGATAGAATATTCAGATAAAAAAATTAAGATAACGAAAAAAATTTTTAAGATTATTTTATCGATTATTTTAATATTTATTGTAATGCTTGTGGTAATGTATGGCATTGATGTAAATAGAATGAGGAATAATAGACCGATTTTATTTGGTACTTGGGGATATTCTTACGCTCCACCAATTGATATAAAAGAAGAAGAAATAGAACTTGCTATTACGAATTATCTAATTGAAAAAGATGATAATGAACAAAAACACAATGATAATGAAAAAGCATTTGTTAGTATGAGAGTATATTTAATCGAAGAAAAAGAGAAAGATAAACATTATAACATATATGCTTGGGTGCTAGAAGAAAATTATTATTTAGAAAATGATGAAATAAAGCAAAGTAGTAGTTCATCGATTCCTTATAAGTTTGTTGTAAAAAAAATAGATGGTAAATTTAGCGTAGTTGCTTTAAGGATGCCAAGAGATGGAAATTATTATTCTATTGATATGAAAAATATATTTCCAAATAGCGTAAGAAATGATATGAATAATGTTTATAATGATGGAACAATAGAAAGATTACAATTAAAGATTGAACAACAAACAAAATTATATTTTCATCAATAATAAATTACATTTTGTAGGAGAGATATTATGAAAAAAATATACGTTATGAGACAAATTATTGTGTCGTTTGTAGCACTTGTGTTTCTTGTTTGGGCTTTTTTTAAAAATGAATGGTTGGCAAGAATAATTATTACTCCATTCTTGATATGTTCTTTGGCTATAATGATGGAAAAAGTATTCTTATTATTTAATAAAATAAAGTTATCCAATATTTTTAAATGCATTTTTCGAATAAGCTTTTTTGTTTATGTTTTTGGATTTTTATTTTATATGATTTATTATGCTATAGCAAATAAGAGTTATTCAATTTTAATTGTAGTAGCAGTATTTTTGATATTTGCTATTAACTTTTTAAAAAGGGCATTTTTTTATAGAGATGGTAGATGATAAAGCAGATTTAAAAAATTTGCTTTTTTTCAAATTTTTGGAACTTTTTTAAAAAAAACAGGGATTATTATATTGTAGGTGATGAATATGACTAGTCGATTAAACCTATATAAATTTAATGAGATATATGATAAGACTTATCTAGATTTACTTAAATATGTAGTCATAAAATGTCATAATATTAATGATACGAATGACATTATGCAAGAAATATATTTAGAGTTTTGGAAGATTTTAAGTAAAAAAGAAGTATCAGATATTAATATTAAAAGTTATCTTATAGGTATTGCGAATAATAAGATTAAAAAACATTATACATTTTTACAAAAGGTCAAAATAATTTCTTTGTTTGAAACAAATGATAAAGACCAAGAGTTAATCGAAACATTAGAAGATGGTATGAATATAAATGAAATTATTATCCAAGCAGATAATTGGGATACAATTTGGAAATATATAAAAAGTAAAAAAAATCAAGATATTCCAAAGGTATTTTATTTATACTATAAATTAGAATTAAGTATTAAAGAAATCTCTAAAGAATTGCAAAGAAGCGAATCATATATAAAACATTTAATTTATAGAACATTGAAAGAATTACAGGATAATTTTGGAAATGGGGGTAAGTAAATGACAAATAAAGAAAAATTAAAACAAGCAATAGAACAAGATATGAATCCTAGTGATTATTATAGAGAAATAATTGCTAAAATTGAAAAAGGAGAAAAAGTGAAAAAAAATAGTAATTTATGGAAGTGGTCTTCTGTACCGATTTGTTTAGTAATTGTTATAAGTTGTATATTATTAGTTAATAATAACAAGCAATTAAAGCCTAATATATATAAGCCAAATATAGAAACAAAAGATAATGTTAGTTTATATATTAATGATGTAAGTAATATGACTCAAGGGGTATTAAAACTTGATGCAGATGTTAAAATAACTAATCTTGAAAATATTTTATATTTTAAAGAAATAGCTGATATAAAAATTCCAAGTGATTGTGAAAATCAAGAAGCACATGAAATATATGTTAAGTCTGATAGCGATAGTCAAGAATATAGTCTATTGCAAAGCTATGTAGTTAACTATTCAAATACAAAAAATGATAGAAATATAAGAGTTTCATTTTCCAGAGAGAATAAGCCAATCAGGGATTATTATTTTTCAGAAGAAGGGAGTAAAATATCTAAAATAAATAATATTGATTTAAAGATTTTAAAATATAATGAATCATATTTTACGGAGTTTAATTATAAAGGTATAAATTTTGATATTGAAACTTCAAATATTTCTGAACAAGAATTATCTAATCTATTATTGTCAATAATAAAGTAGTTTTATAAGGTAGGTCGAATGATATAGGAGCTTTGCTTTTTCTATGATATAATACTTGATGTAAATAGAGCAAAAAATAATTTAATTTTTAGGAGATATTGGTTTATGAAATGGTATAATGATATGACTGAACAACAAAAGCAAAGTTTTAAAAAAGTGATTTTTGTATGTGTAGTGGGTATAATTTTAATTCTTATTATTCCTATGATTTGGAAATTCATTTTATAAGTAAGATATAAATTACAATTTTGTAGTTTGAAAGTTTTATAGTAATTTGTTAGAAAGGATGATTAAAAACGAAAAAATATTGGAAAGAAATAGTAATATTGTTAGTACAATTGTTTATGTTTTATATTTTTCCTTTATTTGCAGGACCAACCGATGCAATGGGAATGGTATTACTGATTTTAGTAGCGACTTTTATATTATCAATACTAATTTCTAGTTTATCAAAGAGTAAGTTGAAATATTTTTATTCAATAATTATATCAGTATTATTTATACCATCAGTATTTATTTACTACAATGCTTCTGCTTTGGTTCATACAGCCTGGTATTTTATAGATTCTGTTATTGGTTTATTGGTAGGAACAATAATTTGTAGAGTTATCGCTAAATAATAATAAAAGTTTTAATTTATTTTGTAGAGCAAATTATTAGATGTGTAGTTAGGTAAATGGTGTTATATTTTTAGAGAAGTTTTAGTTTTAAGTAATAAGTAGTTTAAAACTACTTTCAGACTGTTGACAAATAAAAATTTGTTAATAGTCTTTTATTTTTTTATGAAATG
>URZY01000002.1 GCA_900552495.1 uncultured Mycoplasmatota bacterium
CGGATTTTTTGCTTTTTTTGTATATGAGTGGTGTCACATCAATTGTAACTCTACAATTGACTTTTTTTCATATTTAGCAATATGATTGACAAATGAGTGTCAGCATGCTATAATCTAACTGTTTGACGCCTCATGCTCAAACCGCATTGAAGAGGTAGAAATCGTGAAAACGTGCCTCAAGAGCGAGTCTTAAGTTAAAAAAAGGAGGTATATTAATGAACGCTGTAGTTAAAGTTGGTGGAAAGCAATACTATGTTACTGAAGGTTCTGAGATTTTTGTTGAAAAATTAGACGCAGTAGCTGGTGATAAAGTTAGCTTCGATCAAGTTTTAATGCTTGATAGTAAAGTAGGTAGTCCTTATCTTACTAACGTTACTGTTGAAGGTGAAGTACTTAAAAACGGTAAGCAAAAGAAAATAAGAGTTTTCAAATACAAGAGTAAAGACAGATCAAATCGTAAAACTCAAGGACATAGACAACCTTATACAAAGATCAAAATTACTAAAATTAATGGTTAATTTATGATTAAAGTAAAAGTAGAAACAAAAAATTCTCATTATATTAAAATATCTATACTTGGTCATGCAATGTATGATGATTATGGGAAGGATATTGTTTGCAGTGCTGCTAGTAGTATTGCAATCACGACAATAAATGGAATTTTAACGTTAAATAAGGATAGTCTAAGTTACCAAGTTACAAAAGAGGGACTTATAATTAGTAAAATTGATTCTAATGAAGTTACTCAAAAATTACTTGGGAATATGGTTAATCTTTTGAAAGAGTTGGAATGCAAATATCCAACAAATATTGAAGTAAAGTAAGGAGGAGAATTATGAAATTATTATTATTAGATATTCAATTATTTGCTCACCACAAAGGGCAAGGATCAACATCTAATGGTCGTGATTCTGCAGGACGTAGACTTGGAGCTAAAGCAGCTGATGGCGAATTCATAACAGCTGGTTCTATTATATATCGTCAACGTGGAACAAAGATTTTCCCAGGAACTAACGTTCGTCGTGGAAATGATGATACTCTATATTCTACAGTTGATGGAATTGTTAAGTTTGAACACTTAGGAAGAAATAAGAAACAAGCTTCAGTTTATCCAGTAGCAGAATAATAGAAGTAAAATCAAGAGCCCCAGGCTCTTTTTTTATTAAATAATAGACAAAAATGTAATCTTTTGCTATAATAAAAGCACTTTGGAAAGGGGATGGAAGCATGTTCGTCGATGAAGTAGAAATTAAAGTTGAAGCTGGAAATGGTGGAGATGGTTGTACAGCATTCCGTCGTGAAAAATATATAGAAATGGGAGGACCTTATGGCGGAAATGGTGGTCACGGCGGTGACATTATTTTCAAAGTTGATGAAGGTCTTCACACCTTATTAGATTTGCGTTATCAAAAAACATTAAAAGGGCAAAAAGGCGAAAACGGTCGCGGCAAAAACCAGCATGGTAAAGGTGCAGAACCACTAATCGTAAAGGTTCCTCAAGGAACTGTTGTAACGGACTTAGATACTGGTCTAATTATTGCTGATTTATCCAAAAAAGATCAACAAGAGATTATTGCTAAAGGTGGTCGCGGTGGTCGCGGTAATACAGCCTTCAAAACACAAACAAATACCGCTCCAGATTATTCGGAAAAAGGTGAAGAAGGGGAAAGAAAAACCTTAAAAGTAGAAGTAAAAATGTTAGCTGATGTTGGTTTAGTAGGTTTGCCAAGTGTTGGAAAAAGCACTATTATCTCAATGATTTCTAGATCAAAACCTAAAATAGCTGCTTATCACTTCACCACTTTGTCACCAAATCTTGGTGTCGTTCGAGCTAGCGATAATAGGAGCTATGTAGTTGCTGACCTGCCAGGCCTAATTGAAGGGGCATCCCTTGGAGAAGGTTTAGGAGATAAATTTTTACGTCATATTGAGAGAACGAGAGTTATTGCTCATGTAATTGATATGAGTGGTAGTGAAATGCGTGATCCATATGAAGATTATTTACTTATTAATAAAGAGTTAAAAGATTTTAATGAAAAGTTATTAGCTAAACCTCAAATAATTATTGCCAATAAAATGGATTTGCCAGGTGCCAAAGAGAACCTAATCGCTTTCAAGAAAAAAGTAGCAACTGAAATTTATGAAGTTTCAGCTGCTACGAATCAAGGGTTAGATAAAGTTATAAATAGGTTGGCTGATTTATTAGACTCCATACCAACCAATCCACTTTATGATGAAAGTCAAATAGAAAGCCACGTTTTATATAAGTTTAAAAAAGAAGAACCTTTCACTATTACCAAAGAAGACGATGTCTGGGTAATTGAGGGTAAAGAAGTCGAAAGAATTTTCAAGATGACCAAGTTTTCAAGTGAAGAAGCAGTCTACCGCTTCAGTAAAAAATTACGTCGTATGGGAATAGATGATAAACTTCAAGAACTAGGTGCTGAAGAAGGCGACCAAGTACGAATTCTTGATTTCTATTTTGATTATAAAGATTAATATTAAGGAGGATATATGAGTACAGAAAGTATTAGAAGTGATTTAATAAATTTAAATAACCGAATTAAAGGAATTAATAGTTGGATAAGAGAGCATCCAGATATTACAGATCCTAATGCCTATGAAATAATGGATTGCAATATTGCTTATGCAGAACTAATATCCCAATTAAATGTAGCTCATAATTTAGAATATGGACCACTTAAAATCCCCGCTCCAGTTCTTCAAACAGAGTTAAATGAAGCAAAAAGTAAAGATGGAATCGAGGCATATACTGTTCTGCCACCCACCGAGCCACCAGTTGGAATCTACTTAACAACAATTTACCCAGAGGCTGCTGAAACTATGTATGAGTTAGGACAAATGGCAGCTTTACGTTCCTTAGATACTCATCCGTTTTTCAATATGCCAGAGGCAAAAGCTATGTATGACCAAATTCAAGCTAGTCAAATCGCTGCAAATTATGATGTGCCTGAAGACGAAGGAATGCGGAGAATAAAAAGAGAATTACTATGTAAATCAATGAGTGTACCATTCTATATTTGGCAAGTAAAAAGAACTGAACCAAATTATCAATATGACAATATGATTGAGTTTGAAGGCATGAAACAGATGAATGCTTTATATCAAGCTTCTTGTTCCCCAGCTCAATTTGCAAGTAACGTTGATGCTTTGCATACCGCCATTGATTCAACATACAAATATAGAACAACACCAACTACAAATGTTAAACAAAATTAAGACCTCATCATGCTTGCAAAAGAAAGGATTATAATTATAATATGCCGACAAAAAATAAAGAAGAATATCAACGACAGATTGCAGCTTACCTAGAGGCTCATAAAGCTGATTATACAGAAGTAGAATATGAATTTTTAAAGAAAAATGCCGCTAAAGCAGTTGAATATAGTAAAGGTTTCTTTATCTCCGATATATTACGTCAAGTTTTAACGGAATTAGATCTCTTAGATGATGATAAAAGTATGTATAGAGGTTTCGTTGAACAATTATCAGAGCGATTTGATATTGATCGAGATATAGTTGAGGTAGCTGGAGGTATTATTCCCTCACTAGCTAAAATGATTGCTTTAAAACAAAAGACAGGAACCATAACAGTTTACGATCCTCGTATTATCAAGCCAGATAATTGTCCTGAAAATTTAATAGTTAAGAGACAACAATTTAATCGAGATACTAAAATACCACAAGCAAAAATGATAATAGGTTTTATGCCTTGCGAAGTGGCTATAGATATAGTTGAAGCCGCTTGTGAAAATGAAATTGATTTTGCTGTTGCTTTATGCGAAGGGGGAAACCGTGCTGGTTACGGCTATCTAGAAGAGGATGATGAATGGATTGGTATGGTCGAATATATTGCCAAAAATGGCATGTCTGATAGAAATATGGGAAAATTAAAGACCTTTAGCCTGGAAAAATATGGTAATCCTTATCCGGTAATTTATAATGAACGTAAAGAATCTTAATTATTTAAGATTTTTTCTTTTAATTATAAATTATATGATATAATTAAAATAAATAGTAAAGTACGAGGTGAGTATATGAAAAGCCCAGAATTCTTAATAGAAAAGGGAGTAGACTTACAAAAAAGTCTAGAATTATTTGGTGACATTGAAACATACAATGACACAGTAGGTGAATTTGTTGTTAGTATTGAAACGAAACTTAGTAAATTACAACACTATCTAGCTACTAAGGATATGACCAATTATGCTATTTACGTTCATTCACTAAAGAGTGATGCTAAATATTTTGGCTTTAATAAGTTATCAGAACTAGCTTATGAACATGAACAAAAAAGTAAAGCAGCCGATATTTATTATATTCAAGAAAATATTTCGGCATTAATAACTGCTGCTAATGCGGCTACTAGTATTATCAAAGAATATATGTCCGACGATGGAGAATCAGCAACTTTAATTACTTCCCTTGCGCCTGTCTATACAGAAAAGACTATTCTTGTAGTTGATGATTCTAATATAATTAGAAATTTTACCAAAAGAATTTTTGATGGTAAATATGAAGTTGGTATGGCAAAAGATGGTCAAGAAGCAATTGACATTTTAACCGCTAATAAGGATAATGAAAGTATTGTTGCCATGCTACTAGACTTAAATATGCCAGTTGTTGACGGATTTAAAGTCTTAGAACACATGCAAAAAAACAATTTATTTCAAAAAATCCCCGTATCAATTATAAGCGGTGATTCAACTAAAGAAACTATTGATAAAGCTTATCAATACCCAATAATCGATATGTTGGGTAAGCCGTTCAATGATCAAGATGTAAAAAGAGTAGTCGAAAAGACTTTGATGTATAAAGAGTTATCATAAGCAAAAATAGACTTAAATAAATTAATATAATGAATGTAGGCCAAGTTAAAAAGCAGATGTCTACATTTTTTATTGGAGGAAAGATGGTGAATAATATGATAGCATTCAAAGAGAAAGTATTAATGTAAAATTAAATATAATATAACCCCGTTTCCATGACCATGAAACGAGGTTATATAGGGTTTCAATTAATTTTTTTTATCGTCTACTTTTCTTCTTTACTTCTTTTAAACAATTTAAATTGTTTCTTTTTCTTTTCTTCTAATTCTTTTCGTCGTTCTTTATCTTCTTTTTCTACAACCAACTTCAATGTTTCTCCAACTTTTAAATCCTTAACCGTCTTAGTTGGCACAAAATAAGTATTGTAAACATTCTTCTTTTTCCTAATTTTTCTTTCTGTACCAACGTTTTCTATTAAAAATAATATTTTTTCCTCTTTATCAGTCAATATAACATCAACGTTCTCAAATAAAAAATTAGTATTACTAGATTTCTTTCTTGGGAACCTAACCCCGTACTGCAATGGACCAAGAACAAATTTTAATCCTTTTAATCTTTCCCAAAAAGTATTAGCTTCAACTAATCTTACTTTTTTATTTCCAACTTTAATATACATAAAATCACCACTTAATAACTACATTATAACACAAATTGCTTTTATAATTAATAAAAGTATGATATCATAAGAGAGAAAAGAGGAGGTATAATATGAGTGGACATTCAAAATGGGCTACAATTCATAGAAAAAAAGGATTGTTAGATGCAGCCCGTGGAAAAGTATTCCAAAAACTTGCGAAAGAAATTATGGTAGCTGCAAAGTCGGGTAGTCCTGATCCACAAACAAATGCCGCATTAAGATTAGCTGTTGATAAGGCAAAAGCACAAAATATGCCGAAAGACAATATTCAAAAGGCAATCGATAAGGCAGCAGGTACTACCGAAGGTGCAAATTATGAAAACGTTCGCTATGAAGGTTATGGACCGAATGGTGTTGCTTTCATGGTAGATTGCTTAACAGATAATAGAAATAGAACTGCTTCTCAAGTTAGAAGTTCCTTCACGAAAGCTGGAGGAAATCTAGGGACAGATGGTTCCGTAAGCTACATGTTTGAGCGCCGCGGATCAATTATTATTCCGGGTGAGTATGATGAAGAAGAGATGATGATGACCTCTCTTGATGCTGGAGCACTAGATTTTGAAAATGTTGATAATACATATATTATCACTACAGCTCAAGATACATTTACAGCTGTAAGAGAAGCATTAGAAAAAGCAAACGTTAAAGAATTCTTAGAATGTGAATTAACATATATTCCAAATATGGAAGTTGAATTGGACGAAGAAGCCAGTGAAAAAGTTCATAATTTAGTTGAAACGCTAGAAGACCTAGATGACGTTCAAGATGTTTACTATAATTTAAAGGAAGATTAAAAAGGAGACATATATGGAAACAAAAGGTATCTTGGAATGGACTCTAATATCAGAATGCTCCGTTCCAACTGATGTTGAAAAATTACTAGTGGCCGGCGAAAAAGCCATAGCTGCATATAAAACATTTCGTGACATAGCTATATTTACTGACAAAAGATTGATTGTCCGTGATACTCAAGGTATTACAGGAACTAAAATCGAAGTCTATTCTTTGCCATATTCATCGGTCCTAATGTGGTCGACAGAAAACGCAGGGGTAATAGACTTAAACGCTGAAGTTGAACTGTGGACAATAATGGGTAGTATTAAAGTAAAATTACGCAAAGGAATAGATGTTAGAAAGTTTGACTTACTACTAGCTAACGCAATTATCAAAAAATGTTAGATTTAAGAAAAGCCAACAATGAGCTTAAGAGCTTTGTAAACCAAGCTGAGTTCATTTCTAGAAAAACTAGAAACAAATTAATATCTTTACTTGCCATAGAGTTTGACATTAATCTACCATTGGAAAATTATGCTAATGTCGATGTTCAATTAACCAAAGAAGGAAATATTCTAATGCGCGGAGATTTATATGAAAGATCAAATCCATTAAGTGCAACTGAACTTGAAGAAAAGTATTTAAGTTTTAAAGAAAAGGCTAATAACTTAATAAATAAGAAAGAAGTAAATTTCTACGATAAGAAAAATATGAATAATTTTCTAAATATTATAATTGTTTTAATTCTTTCTTGCTTATATCTTATTATTGCCATCTTTTTAATAAGGGCGGTCCTAGGAATGCAATTTCTAACAGCTGCCTTCTTAGGCTCAATTCTTTCAACATATTTAATACCAAATATTAAAGATCGTTTTCAACAAGCTAAAAACTTCTTAAAAAGGAAATTTACTGGAAAAAAATAGTTAGCAATAACTATTTTTATTCTTTCTATTTGACAAACAACTGTTCGTATATTATAATTGATAATAGTTTGAATATAAAGAATATTTATTATATAATGTAAATGGAGTGGTAAGAATGTATGACTATATAAAAGGAACAGTAACAAGTCTAAAGAACAATGCTATAGTTTTAGATAATAATGGAATAGGATATGTAATTTATGTTTCTAACCCATATTCTTTTGAACCTGGAAAAGATTATAAGGTTTACGTATATCAAAAAATCTCTGAAGATGAGCATTGTTTATATGGTTTCAAGACTATTGAAGAAAAAGAATTATTTTTAAAATTAATAAGTGTTAAGGGCTTGGGTTGTAAAATGGCCTTACCAATTTTAGCGGTCGGTTCTATCCAAGGAATTATGGATGCTATTGAGCGTGAAAATGTTTTATATTTAAAAAAATTTCCCAAAATTGGCGATAAGTTAGCTAAGCAAATAGTTCTTGATTTAAAAGGAAAGTTAGAGTTTATTGGTGTAGGTATTTCTGATGATCAAGTTCAAACTGAAACTGAATTAAAAGAAGTACTTATTGGTTTAGGCTATAAGGAAAAGGAATTAAAACCAGTCCTTGCCAAGGTAGATACTTCTTTAGCTATTGAAGATCAAGTCAAAGATGCATTAAAATTATTATTAAGATAAAAGGAGGCCAGTCTAATGGAAACAGAAAGTGTAGTTAATAATTATAATTTATTCGACGATAATATTATTGATAATACCATTAGGCCTGAATCAATAGACGAATATATTGGTCAAACAGATGTTAAAGAAAATATTAAAGTTTTTGTCGAGGCTGCCAAAATGCGTAACGAGCCCTTAGATCACGTTTTATTATATGGGCCTCCAGGCTTAGGTAAAACAACACTTGCATTTATTATTGCCCATGAACTGGGAACTCACATAAAAACAGCAAGTGGTCCAAGTATTGAAAAAAGTGGCGATTTAGCAGCCATCTTGTCATCGCTTGAACCCGGTGATGTCTTATTTATTGATGAAATTCATCGTATGCCTCGATATATTGAAGAAATCCTATATCCGGCAATGGAAGATTTTTCTCTAGACATAATTGTTGGCAGTGAGGGAAATAGCCGAAATATTAAAATTGATTTACCACCATTTACATTGGTTGGAGCCACTACTAGAGCAGGTGATTTATCGTCACCACTTCGTGATCGTTTTGGAATAACATCTAAGCTTCAATTTTATACTATTGAAGAGTTAACTGATATTGTCAAAAGAACATCACGTGTTCTAGGTATTGAAATTACTGATGATGCTGCAGTAGAATTAGCCAAGAGAAGTCGTGGTACTCCCCGTATTGCCAATAAATTATTTAAGCGCGTTCGTGACTTTGCTTTAGTAAAAGGTAATGGTCGTGTTGATATGGCAATAACACTTGAGGCATTAAATCGCTTAAAAGTAGATAATATGGGATTAGACAGTACTGACCACGATCTACTATTAGCAATCATTCAAAAATTTAATGGTGGTCCAGTTGGTGTTGAGGCTATTGCTTCTTCAATTGGCGAAGAAGTAACCACTATTGAAGATGTTTATGAACCATATTTATTACAGATGGGACTTTTAAAAAGAACATCACGTGGTCGTATGGTCACCGATAAAGCCTATGAAATATTAGGAATTCCCAAAAATTAAGACACTAATTGTGTCTTTTAAAATAGTTGAATCTATGCTATAATATGTTGATGTAAAAAGAGGTGGTCATATGGCTAGAATGCTGAAAGCTTTTACATCAGTAAAAACTATTAATGATTTAAAGAACAATTTATTAGAATATCCAATATATACAGAGAGAAGCTTTATTGATGATGGCACTTTAAAATTAGCACTTCATGGTCTAGATGTCATGGATGAGAATATATCTCAGCGATTTATTGCTTATCTTCATCATGTTGACACTAAAATGAACTGTCCTGGCGCAGCCAACGGTAACCGTTATCATAAAGTTCCAACCATCCTAGCAGGTGCTATTTATTTTGCATATTATCCCGATACAATTGCGGATTTAAATTTTGACGAAATAGCAATACTTTCCAAGTTTTCCACCGTCGAACCCCTTAGTTTTTATAAACAGGCCAGAAACCGTTGGACTAAAGAGTTATTAAGTCAAATTACATCACTAAGTACAGATCATATGGCTTTAAGTTCCTTTATGGAACTTGCTAATTTAAAACTAGACAGTGGCATGAGTTCCTCTCAAGTAACAGAATATATGAGAAATACCCCACCAGCAACACTTAGCCAAACTGCCTATGACTATATTGGAGAAGAATTAGAAAAAGGAGGATATTATCTATGAAAGTAGAAGATTTTAATTACAATTTGCCAGAGGAGCTAATTGCTCAAACTCCCCTCGAAAAAAGAGATGCATCAAGATTACTAGTGCTAGATAAAAAAACAGGCGCTATTGAACACCGTCATTTTAAAGATATAATTGATTACTTAGAAAAAGGCGATACTTTAGTTCTAAATGATACTAAAGTTCTTCCTGCCCGCTTAATAGGTCAAAAAGAAGAAACATCTGCCATAATCGAAATTCTTCTCTTAAAAAATACTAGTGGTGACAACTGGGAATGTCTAGTAAAACCGGCTCGTCGTGTTAAAGTAGGAACTATTGTTAATTTTGGTAATGGAAAATTAAAGGCTGAATGTATTGCTGTCGGCGAAGAGGGCATCCGCCATTTTAAGTTGCTTTATTCTGGTATCCTAATGGAGATCCTAGAAGAACTTGGTACTATGCCACTTCCTCCATACATCCACGAAAAATTGACTGACCAATCCCGCTATCAGACTGTTTATGCAAAAGAAGTTGGTAGTGCTGCTGCTCCAACAGCGGGGCTTCATTTTACCAAAGATTTATTAAAGCAAATTGCCGATAAAGGGATAAATATAGCTTATATCACTTTACATGTTGGATTAGGAACCTTTAGACCAGTTAGTGTAGATACGATTGAAGAACATGAAATGCATAGTGAATATTTTAGTATGACCAAAGAAGTTGCCGACTTATTAAATCAAACCAAAAAATCAGGCAAACGAATCATTGCTGTTGGAACAACTTCGACTAGAACTTTAGAAACAATTATGACTAAATACAATACGTTTAAAGAATGTAGTGGTTGGACTAATATCTTTATTTATCCAGGCTATAAATTTAAAGGAATTGATTGCTTATCAACAAACTTTCATTTACCAAAGTCAACTTTAGTTATGTTAGTATCAGCACTAGCTGGCCGAGAAAACATTTTAAATGCTTATAATGAAGCTGTCAAAGAAAAATACCGTTTCTTTTCTTTTGGAGATGCAATGTTTATCAAATAGTTTTATTATCTCTTCCTTCATAAATTATTGATAAAAATCAATAATTTTTTTTGCCTTAAATAACTAAATAAAACATTTGCTTCTTGCAATCTTTTTTGATATAATAAAGCCCACAAGCGTCTTATAGAAGGAGGAGAAGAAAATGGCAATACTTATTCCAGAACAAATTAGTATATTAAGAAAAAGAGAACAGGAACTTTTAAAAGTTTATGAAGATTATAAAGACTATCTAAAAAGTAGAGAAACAATAGGTAGTGAAGGTGTTTCTATTAGTCAAGTTGGTAATCATATAACAGAGATGCAATACCAACAAGATTTGACTGAATTAGATGATGTAAGAGATGTTTTACGAAGAGCAACTTACGTTACACAAAGGCCAATCGAAGAAGTAGGCATTGGAACAAAATTCATTTTAAGATTTGATGGTGATGATGAAACTAACTCTGTTATTCTAACAGATTGTTCCTATGGAATGTCCAAACTATATCATCTCATTAGTAAGGATTCACCAGTTGGCGCAGCGGTCATCGGTAAAAAGAGTCAAGAACCTTTTAGTGCTACAGTAATTGATCAACGTAATAATTCTAAACATACAATTACCGGAGTAGTAGAAAATATCATTGCTGATCCTAATGAATATACCCATTTCATTCGTGAGAAAGTTAATTCTTGTCGAATTTGCAGAGCTGCCAAAGATGAACGTCAAAGAATAAACTCATTACCATTAGAAGAACAAGTGATCGCTAATCAAGAGCGTACTAGTATAACACCAAGTCAATTAGAGCTTTTATTGTTAGAAAAGGAACGTCTTACTTCTCAACGTTGGACACCAAGTATTAGCGGTAGATTATCAGAGATAAATAAAGTTCTAAAAAATGCTAAAGTTGTTACCCCACCAACTGATGGAACAATTGGGATTGGAACTACTTTTGATCTTTTAATAGCCGATGGGGAAACTGCCAAAGATGCTCGTTATGAGATGATTAATCATGCTGTAAGTCATGAGTTAGATGATTCTTATATTGAACGAATTTCATCTTTAGGCTATAAGTTATTTGGTTTAAAGGCAGGGGACAGCGTCTCATTTATTAAAAATCGCAAAACATATACTGCTCAAGTAACTAATGTTGTTAAGCCGACAAAAGAAATGACCCCAACTCAGTTACTAAAAAAATAAGAAGATTTTATCTTCTTTTTAATTTACTTGTAAAATTTAAAAATATCGCTTATAATGATAAACGTGATTAATGGAGGTACCTATGAAAATAAAATATACACTTCAACAAACAGAAAAAAATACTAATGCGCGATTAGGAACGCTAGAAACTAACTATGGAACATTTACAACTCCAATGTTTATGCCTGTAGGAACAAAGGCAACGGTTAAAGGTTTGTCGCCAGAAGAATTAAAAGCCGCCAACAGTGGGATTGTTTTAGCTAATACTTACCATTTATGGTTACGCCCGGGTGAAGATATTGTTGCGAAATGTGGTGGACTTCATAAGTTCATGAATTATGATGGCCCAATTTTAACTGATAGTGGTGGTTTTCAAGTGTTCTCCCTAGCCAAAAACAAGGAAAAGGATATTACAGAAGAAGGAGTCCATTTTAAAAGTCATATTGATGGTAGTAAGCTTTTTTTAACTCCAGAAAAGTCCATCGAAATCCAAAATAAACTAGATAGTGATATTGCTATGAGTTTTGATGAATGCCCACCATATCCTGTTACTCATGATTATATGAAAAAGTCAGTTGAAAGAACTCTCCGCTGGGCAGCTCGTGGAAAAGCAGTTCATAAAAATACAAATCAAGCGCTTTTTGGTATTGTTCAAGGTGGGGAATTTGAAGATCTTCGTGAATACAGCTGCAAGAAAACCGTTGAAATGGATTTTGACGGTTACTCAATCGGTGGAACTTCAGTTGGAGAAGATAAAGACACTATGTATAAAATGATTGATTATGGTATTAAGTATCTACCAGAAGACAAAGTCAGATATCTTATGGGAGTAGGGGATCCAATTGATATTATTGAAGGTGTAATTAGAGGTATCGACATCTTTGATTGTGTGTTACCAACAAGAATAGCCCGACATGGTCAGGCTTTCACAAGAACTGGTAAAATTAATTTTAACAATGCTAAATATAAGGATGATTTATCACCAGTTGAAGATGATTGTGATTGTTATACATGCAAAAACTACTCAAAAGCCTACATCCGTCATTTAATCACAACCGATGAAATGTTGGGTGGACGTTTATTATCAATTCACAATATCCGTTTCTTAATAAAACTAACAGAAGAGCTAAGAGAGGCCATTAAAGAAAACAGAATTTTAGAGTACCGTGAAGAATTTATAAAAAAATATGAATCAAAAAACAAAGAACAATTCTAATTGTTCTTTTTATACATAAAATACTGGCTTGTTCGTACTAGAATTACTATTGATTTCTCTACTTACAGGAACTTGTTCAACACTAGTTGTACCGGCTTGCCTAACGTCACTACTATTTAATGCATCGGCTATTTTAAACATTGCTTTTGCATTTCCAATTAGTGGTTTAACTTGATAAACAATAGGAATCGCTTGGTTTATAACGCCAAGCGTTTTCTGTGTACCATCAAGTAATCCACTCCAATTAATTGCTTTACTCGCTTGTAACCCTCTACTAAACAAACTAGGTCTTACGTATGCATTTGGAAACATAAGCCCACCTCTTAATATTAATATATGTAAAATACTTAAAAAAGTGAAATAAGTGATTTTCAAAAAATAGATCCTATGGTACAATTATATAGAATATGAAGTGTTGTTTTTGACGACTTCAAATATAGAGAATAAAAAAAGTGGGAGGATCTAGTGCGTTAAGCACTTTGAAGAGATGCATATGGGATTACTAGGTAAGAAAAAGAAGAAAAATTCAGATGTAGTAGAAATTGCAATGCCAGAGAATACAACGCCAACTCCACCGATGCCAGGAGGACAACCTCTAGTATCGATGCCAGGAATTGATCCGACAACTGGTCTTCCAGTTGCCTCTAATGAACAAACTGTCACACCACAACCAGAAGTAGCTCAGCAAACAGGAATTATCGCAACAACTGATGATGGTGCAACGCAAATGGGACAAGAAGTAAAAATTACTGATATGGTTGACGAAACAGTTAATGAACAGAAAAAAGCTCGCCCAATGAAGTCTTTCCGATATACTATTATTAATCAACTAGGTAAAAAAGAAACAGGAACCTTTGATGCAGAAGAGGAAGATGATGTTCGTAGCTTCCTATTATCTCAAGATTATGAAGTTTTAGAGGTCAAACCTCGTTCTAAAGGGGATATTGATATTAATATCGGAAATAAGCTTAAGGCCGACGATTTAGCTTTTTCCCTAACACAATTATCAACCTATATAAAAGCTGGTATTCCTCTTGTTGATGCCGTAAAGATTTTGGCTAAACAAACCAGTAAACCAGGTCTTAAGAAAAGTTTTAATCAATTAGTATATGAGCTATTACGAGGAGAAAGTTTTTCTGCCGCTATGATGGCTCAAGGAGATATTTATCCTAAACTATTAATAAACATGGTTAAGACGGCTGAAATGACAGGTGATTTACCATCAATTTTAGATGATATGAGTGAGTACTATACATCAATGGAAAGAACAAGAAAACAAATGAAATCAGCTATGACATATCCTGCGGTTGTTTTAGTCCTTGCTTTCGCTGTCTTAATCTTTATGCTTACATACTTAGTTCCCCAATTCACCACAATGTTTGAATCGAACGATGCTACTTTACCAGCTCTAACATTAGCTATCGTTGGAATAAGTGATTTTATGAAAGCAAATTGGTGGATATTATTAATTGTTGTAGTTGGCGCCATCGTAGGCTTTTATTTAGCCTATAAAAAAATCCAAAAATTTAGAAAAACTATTCAAACTATTCTAATGCATTTGCCAGTTGTCAAAAATATTATTATTTACAACGAAATAGCCAATTTTACCAAAACATTTGCTTCTTTATTGAACCATGGAGTATTCATAACTGATAGTATGGAAATTTTATCACGAATTACTAATAACGAAATTTATAAAGAAATAATTGATAAAACCCTAGTTAATCTAGGAAAAGGTGATACAATTTCAATGGCTTTTAAAGGCGAGTGGGCAATCCCAATTGTTGCTTATGAAATGTTAGTAACAGGAGAGACAACTGGTCAATTAGGGACAATGATGGAAAAAGTTGCACAACACTTCCAAGATTTACATAAAAGTGTTATTGATCAAATGAAAGCTTTAATTGAACCAATCATGATTTTATTCTTAGGAGTAATTGTTGGTATCATCTTATTATCAATCATTCAACCAATGTTCTCAATGTATGAACAATTACAATAATAAAAAGAATTAATAAGGAGGATAATTATGACAATACTATATCTAATTATCTTTTTTATTTTTGGTAGTTTGATGGGCTCATTTTTAACTGTAATTGGCCTACGTTTACCCAAAAATGAAAATTTTACAACAACCCACTCACATTGTGATAGTTGTGGACACATATTATATTTATATGAAATGATTCCGATTGTTTCATATCTCATTCAAAAGGGTCGATGCCGTTATTGCAAAGCCAAAATAGATTCCTTATCAACGTTTGTTGAATTATTTACTGGCTTATTATTTGCTCTAGCATTCTATGCCTTTGGCTTTTCATATCAATTAGTAATTGCTATTGGCATTGTTTGCTTATTAATGAGTGTTGTGGTTAGTGATATTACTTATTTAATTATTCCCGATGAATTGCTTGTCTTTTTTTCACTATATTTTATAATTTTTCAACTTCTTGATATCGGTCTCATCGAAACAATTAAGCATCTTCTCTCAGGTATTTTCCTTTTTGGATTGATGTATATCATAATGTTAATAGGAAATAAAACATTAAAAAAAGAGAGTTTAGGTGGTGGGGACATAAAGATGATGTTTGTTTTTGGCCTAGTTCTTGACCCTTTACTAGGAACCTTATCTGTTTTTATTGCTAGTCTTATTGCTCTACCAGTCTCATTGATACTTTTAAAAAAGCAAAATGAACGCATGATTCCTTTTGGTCCATTTTTGTTAATTGCCCTTACTTTTATTTATTTTTCCGGCATAACATCAAATACCATTATAGAATGGTTAAATATGCCAAGACTTTAATATTTAAAATTAAAAAGGAAAGAATTTCTTTCTTTTTTTTTATAAATATTGTACTATATAAACAGGTGGTGATTCGTATGAAAAATTTAACTATTCTACCGGCTGATACCTATACAGTGATTAACAAAACAGTTATTAATGATACGGATCGCAAAATCGTTTCTATGCTTTACCAACCGATTATTGGTTTTACTGCTGTGTGCTTATATTACACACTTTTAGATGACTTAGATAAATCAGAATTAATGAGTGAAGATCAAACTCACCATCATTTAATGGCCACTATGCAATTAAAATTAGAAGATATTGTTATTGCCCGTGAAAAATTAGAAGGGGTTGGACTTCTTAAAACATATATGAAAAAAGGTAGTGTCAATCAATATGCCTATTTAATTTTTTCACCTATTTCCGCTAATGACTTTTTCAATCATCCAATACTAAATATTGTCCTATATAATAACCTAGGCAAAAAAGAGTATGAAAAACTTTTAAGTTATTTTAAAATTCCACGCATTTCTCTAAAAGATTATGAAGATATTACGTGTAATTTTGATGATGTTTTTGAATCTGTTAGAGGTAATGTTTTAGAAATGAATGAAGATATTACTAAACGTGATTCTAATAATATCTTAATCAATAAAGGTATTGATTTTAATTTATTAATTTCTTCCATTCCTGATAATAACCTCAATGAGAAATGCTTTAATAAAGAGACAAAAGAGTTGATAAATGCCCTAAGCTTTACATATAATTTATCGACCCTAGATATGCAAAACTTAGTTCGTAATGCCCTAAATGAAAAAGGGTTAATTGACAAAACAGTTCTTCGTAAAAGTTGCCGTGATTATTATCAATTTGAAAATGGTGGCAACCTTCCAACTTTAATCTATAATAAACAGCCAGAATTTTTGAAGAAACCTACTGGTGATACTTCAAAATGGGCAAAAATGGTTTATGCTTTTGAAAATCTAACTCCATTTCAATTCCTAAAAGCAAAATATAAGGGAGCAGAACCAACTGATCGTGATAAGCGACTAATTGAAAGCCTCCTAGTAGATCAAAAATTAAATCCCGGTGTGGTTAACGTATTAATTGCATATGTCTTAAAAATAAACAATGAACAATTAAAAAAAAGTTATGTTGAAACCATTGCCGGGCAATGGAAACGTCTGAATATTGAAACTGTCGAAGATGCCATGCGAATAACCGAAAAGGAACATAAAAAGTTAAAAAGACTTATGAAGACTCCAACTACTAAACAAGCACCGCCGAAGAGCCTTAAAGAAGAGGCCAAAGATATTCCTGCTTGGTTCAATCAAAACCTCTCACAAGAGGAAATGACAAGGGAAGATGAGGATGAATTAAATCAAATTTTAGAAGAACTTGTCTAAATAAAAAAAGTGTGGTATAATATGCCTTGCCTGCTGTAAAAAGTGTGTAAACGCTTAACAGATTGTTTTTTTATCTTGATAACACCATAAGTTTTGTGATATCATTATAGGGTAGAAATTAGCAGAATAACTAAGCAAAGGAAGTAAGACATGTATAGATATAAAGAGAAGGAGTTTCATCGAATAATTCAACCATTACTAGATAATAGTAATTTCAATGATACTAAGAAAATTGTTCATCATGGGATAACTAGATATGAACATTCGATGAGAGTAGCCTATTATTCATATAAGATAACTAAATTATTGAGACTAGATTATAAAGAAACAACTGAAGCAGCATTACTACATGATTTCTTTTTAGATGAAGTAAAGGACAAGAATCAAGTTGCAAAACTAAGACAACATCCAACTTATGCATTAGAAAATGCCAAAAAATATTTTGATTTGAGTGAGAAACAAGAAGATATAATTTTAACTCATATGTTTCCTGTAACTTTTACTCCACCAAAGTATTTAGAGAGTTGGATAGTTGACATTGTTGACGATATTGCCGCAATTTATGAACGTGGAACTACTGTAAGACAAGAATTATCAACCGCGGTAACATTCTTATTTATAGTATTTATCAACTATATAAAATTTCGCTAAAAAGAGCAAAAGAACAGTTGCTCTTTTTTTAAAACCAATTATTATAATTAGGAAAGGAAGTGTGCCACTATGCAAAAAACATTTATTTTTGGACACAAAAAACCAGACACAGACTCAGTTATGTCTTCTGTTGCCCTTTCATATCTAAAAAATGCTCTAGGCGATAATACTGAACCCAGAATATTAGGACACATTAATAAAGAGACAGAATATGCTCTAAACTACTTTAACATCAAAACACCAGAATATTTAAATGATGTAAAACTCCAATTAAAAGACGTTAATTTTCATAAGAACTTTTTTATCAAAGAGACAGATTCTATATATAATGGTTATCAATACATGTTAAAAGAAGGCTTAACTGGGCTTCCAGTTGTCAAAGAGAGTGGTGAATTTAAAGGATTAATCACCATTAAAGACTTATCTCATACTATGATTAATGAAAATGTTGATGATTTATATACTTCCTATGATAATCTTCTTGAAGTTTTAAAAGCTCAACCAATTTTAAGATTTAATGATGAAATCGTTGGCAAAGCTTTAATTGCGGCTTATCGCAGTACAACATTTATGGAAAATGTTAAGCTAGATAAGAATATGATCTTAATAGTAGGAGATCGTCATAGTGTTATTGAATACGCTGTTGAATCAGGAATTAAATTACTCATAATTTCTAGCGACTCATACATTAAAGAAAAGCACATAAAAATAGCCGAAGAAAATAAAGTAAACATTATGCGTACCGCATATGACTCATATCATATTGCTAAACTTTTAACTTTAACGAATTATATAAAAACTATGATTAGAAGTTATAATCCTACAAAATTTGAAAATACTGAATTTGTTGATACCGTAATAGAAGTTAACAATAAACTAAAACATACAAATTATCCTATAGTTGACAAAAGAAACCATTGCCTAGGTTTATTAAAAATTACAGATTTGAATGAGAAAAAACCTAAAAAAGTAATTTTAGTAGACCACAACGAAAAACTTCAAAGTGTTGAAGGTATTGAAGAGGCGCAAATAGTTGAAATAATTGATCATCATAATTTAGGCAGCATTACTACAAACAATCCAATTAACTTTAGAAATATGGCAGTCGGGTCCACTTGTACTATTGTCTATACTTTATTTAAAGAAAGGGAAATTCCTATTCCACGAGAAATTGCAGGAGCTTTAATGTCTGGTATTTTATCAGATACATTGATTTTAAAAAGTCCAACCGCAACAACTAAAGATATTATTGCCGTTCAAGAATTAGCCGTTCTTGCCGAAGTTGATTATCGTGATTATGGAATGGCAATGTTAAAAGCCGGAACCTCTCTAGAGGGAATGACTAAAGAAGACGTTTTATACAATGATTTTAAACTATATACTGTTGAAGATAAAACCTTTGCTATTGGGCAATTCTTTACAATGAATTTTGAGGAGATAGAAGCCGAACAAGCGGAATATATTCATGTTTTAAATGAGGTAGCTGAAGCTAATAATTACAAGCTGGTGGCCCTATTTGTAACAGATATAGTTAATAATGGAAGTTATGTTCTCTTTAACGAAAAAGGAAAAGAGATTGTTGCTCTTGCATATGAAAAAGATAATATTAAGCAAGGTCAATTTATACCAAACTGTGTATCACGCAAAAAACACGTTGTGCCATTAATTATGAGTGTATTAGAAAATTAAGGAGATTATCATGAAAGATTTTATTATTTTAGCAATCAAGGGGTTCTTTTTTGGAATAGCTAATATTATTCCTGGGGTCAGTGGCGGAACACTCGCAATAACAATGGGAATATACGAAGATATGATTAACGCCATATCACACTTCTTTGAGAATATAAAGAAACATATTAAATTTATTATTCCTCTAGGACTAGGAGCCGTTATTTCTATTCTATTAATGAGTAAAATAATTAATTATTCCCTAACAAAATTCCCACTCCCAACCACGCTATTCTTTATTGGACTAATAGTGGGAGGAATCCCATTACTAATACAAAAGGTAAAACATAAAAAGATAAAAACACATAATTTAGCAGTCTTTTTATTGACGTTTAGTATTGTAATGATTATGACTTTCTTAAATGCCGGCACCAAAGCCGTTGACCTATCAACAGTATCTTTACACCAAGAAATCTTATTATTCTTAGTCGGGGCAGTAGCCGCCGCCACTATGGTTATTCCAGGAATAAGTGGTTCGTTTGTATTGATGCTATTAGGTTATTACAAACCAATTGTTGAAGTTATAAGTGATCTAACGAATTTTAAACACCTAACATATAATTTGTCCATCTTAATCCCCTTAGGCATTGGAATCGTAGTTGGTATCATACTTATTGCCAAATTAATTGAATATTTATTTAAAAAATATGAAACAACAACTTATTATGGAATTTTAGGTTTTATATTTGCTAGTGTTTTAGGCTTATTTATTGGTTTAATTGGTCTTCCAACTTCAACTATTCAAGTATTTGTTGGCTTATTGTTATTTATTCTAGCCTTTGGTATAGGCTATAAGTTAGGAGATGAATAAATTGACGTTTATAGAAACGATAATTTTAGGTATTGTTCAAGGAATTGCTGAGTTTCTACCTATTTCTTCCTCAGCGCATTTAATAATATTTAGAGATGTCTTTGGTATAGGTGCGACAATGAGTAATAATGTTGCTTTATCATTTGATATTGCACTCCATTTAGGAACTCTTTTAGCAATAGGTGTGTTTTTCTTTAATGATTTTATTAAAATGATTGGTAAGGGACTTACCAAAGGCATAAAAGATAAGCAGGGTAAAATATTTTGGTATTTAATTATTGCCACGATCCCAGCTGCTATTGCAGGCTTACTATTTGAAAATATAATTGAAAGTATCATTCGTGGTAATTTATACGTAATTGCCACAGCCCTTGCAATTATGGGAATCTTAATTTATCTTGCTGATAAATATAGTAGTTCTAAAAAAGAAGTAAAAGATATGACTATGAAAGATGCAATAATCATTGGTTGCTCCCAAGCTCTTGCTTTAATACCTGGCTTTTCTCGCAGTGGAACAACTATTGCGACTGCTAGAACGCTAGGCATTGATAGAGAGTCAGCTGCCAAATTCTCATTTTACTTAAGTGCTCCTGTCGTTTGTGGAGCTGTAGTTTTAGACTTACTTGACAAAGCCACTTGGCAAATAATCGCTGCTAATCTTCAAACTTTTTTATTAGGAATTGCCATTGCCTTTATTGTTGGTTTAATCTGTATAAAATATTTATTAAAATACTTGCAAAAACATAATTTTAAAATCTTTATGATTTATCGCTTAATAATTGCTGCCATTGTTATTCTTTGCATGGTACTATAGGAGGATTTATGTATAACGCAAAACTTGGTTTATTAACCACACTATTACTAGGATTATTTATCATTATAGGAGCATTAATTGCTTTCTTAATTAAAAGAAAAGAACGTGTTGTCGATTTTTCGCTTGGACTAGCATTTTCGGTAATTATCATGCTAATAATAACAGATATGCTTCCGGAAATAATTGAGCATCTTGGTACTAAACATATTTACCTATTTATTATATTTACTGTTCTCGGCTTTGGTCTTTTAAAGTTACTTGATCACTTTATTCCTGATCATGATGATGACGGAAAAATGGATACTGCTCAAGAGAAGAAAGAGAACCTAGTTCATATTGGAATTATTACATCTTGTGCATTAGTATTACATAATATTATTGAAGGAATGGCTGTTTATTCAGCTGTAATTTCTAATACCTCTCTTGGTATTGCTATAACACTAGGTATTGGTTTCCATAATATTCCCCTTGGAATGGTTATTGCTGGTACCTTTCATCAAAGTAAAGAAACACTTAGTAAAACAATACTTAGTATTATAGCCGTTTCCTTATCCTCATTTGTAGGAGGATTGATTCTATTCTTTCTAAACTTAACTGCTGTTTCATCAATAGTTTTAGGCATATTATTATCTTTAACCCTAGGAATGTTATTATTTATCGCAATAAGTGAACTATATCCAAGGTTACATGCCCTAAAGAACAAAAAGACCGCGTATATAGGAATAACAATTGGTTTTTTAATTCAATTAATTGCTATCTTCCTATAAAAGGAGTAACTTATGATTTATGAAGTATTATACTTGTTTTTACTATTTATAATTTATTCGATGATCGGCTACCTAGCTGAAGTCTTCTTTATATTTATTATGGACAAAAAATTAACCTTTAATAGAGGTTTCTTAATCGGACCATATATCCCAATTTATGGTGTTTCTATAATCTGTATGGTCAGACTACTAAGTCCCTATAAGGATGATTTGCTTGTCTTATTCATTATGAGTACCGTTGCTTGTACGGTTATTGAATACGTAACCAGTTATATAATGGAAAAAATGTTTAAACTAAGATGGTGGGACTACTCACATCTTAGCTTTAACATCAACGGACGCGTTTGTCTAATGGTTAGCTTTCTTTTTGGTTTAGGAAGTATTTTCATTACTAAAATAGTAAATCCTTTAATTGAAGGATGCCTAACTAAAGTACCCCATTGGTTAATTATCTTAATTTCTTTAATTATCTTAATTATTTTTATTGCTGATATCATCATATCTTATATAGCAGTTATAAATATTAAAATAGAAGCTAAAAAATATGATCGAACTGACGCCACAGAAACAATTAAGACCGAAATAGAAGATTACTTACATAGCCATAATTTTATTAGTAATCAAATTAAACGATTATTTAATGCCTTCCCCGATGTTAAGTCCTTAAAATATATTAATTTTAAGGATTACAAAAAATTGGTTACAAAACTAAAAAATACTCATAAAAAAACCAAGATTGACAAATAAAGAATCTCTCGCTACAATTATATAAAGTATAATAAGGAGTTGCAGTATGAAAAAGAAAAACAGAATAACTCTCCCAGCTATTATGTTAATATTTGTAGGGATCGTTATTATTGTCCTTGCCTTTGTCTTTAGTTTTATTAATCCAAGTATTACTAGGGAACAAGTCAGTAATCTCTTAAAATTAAAAAATATGTAGGAATCTATTTACTATATTTATAATGAAAATACCAAGAAATAAACTATCTATTAAGCCAAATTATATTTATGATCTGGCTTTTTTTTGTTATAATGAAACTAATGGGATAATAAAGATAGGAAAGAGTAATTTTTAAAATAAAAATACGTAAAGATAGTTTCTTGTTTTTTTTGATTTACTCTTTCATTAGTAAAGTAATTTTATTAGAGCATTTACTACCAGTAGGGTATAGTTTATTGAGTCTTGGAATAATTATTATTGATGGTATCTAAAAAAACAATAGATAAAAAGACTTAATATCAAAACGGATGATAATTTGAAAGAGAGGCTTATATGGAGAATTTAGTTGTTGAAATAATGAATAGTTATGGATATTTTGGGATTTGGTTACTGATCTTAATTGAAAACTTATTTCCCCCAATTCCTAGTGAATTAATATTAACTTTTGGTGGTTTCATGACTATCGATAGTAATATGACCATTATTGGTGTCATACTTGCGTCAACTCTTGGCTCCTTGCTAGGCGCAATTGTATTGTACTATATTGGTAAAATTCTAAATAAAGAAAGACTTATTAAGATTATTAAAAGTAAATATGGAAAATTATTAAGAGTCAAACCTAAAGACATTGAAAAAGCAGATCAATGGTTTGATACCAAGGGAAATAAAACAGTTTTTTTCTGTAGATTTATTCCTGTTGTAAGAAGTCTCATAAGTATTCCAGCTGGAATGAGCGAAATGCCTATGTTTAAATTTATTACATATACATTTTTGGGTAGTTTAATATGGAATACAGCTTTAGTTTGTGTTGGGGCATTCGCTGGTAATAAAAAGGATTTAATTTTAAGTATTATTGATAAGATATCATATATAGTTTTACTTGTAATCATAATTGCTTTCTTCATTATAATTTATAAGTTCTATAAATCACGAGTTAAAAGTAATAAGTAATTAAAATCTAATTTTATTAACCCTTGAACTATTTCCTGTCAAAAACTTGCATTATTGTATATGCTGTTATGTGAAAGGAAGGACATTTATGAATCAAGAAAAAATAGGTAAATTTATTGCAAAACTTAGAAAAGAAAAAAACTATACGCAACAGGATTTAGCAGAAAAGTTAGGTGTATCAGATCGAACTGTTGGCAATTGGGAAAATGGTCGAAATATGCCGGATCTTTCCCTGTTTAAACCACTATGTAGTGAGTTAGATATCTCTATTAACGATTTATTGAGTGGTGAGCATATTAAGGAGGATAATTACCAAGAGAAATTTGAAGAAAACATTATTACAACGATTGATTATACTAATAAAAAGCTAACCGAAAAAAATAACCTAATTGGTTTTTTACTTTTAGGCTTTGGTATTATTATTACCATTACTGCTATCGCTATTTTTCCAAGCGAATCTAGTTGGGGGAGTATATATTCTATCTTTGGTGGAATTATCGCTTTATTAGGGTTAAGTAGATTTACAAAAAGGTTATCTTATGGAAAACGTTTAATATGTAATTTTAGTTTTTTTACTTTATTTATATTGCTATTATTTCTAATTGATTATTTAGGTGTTGTAATTATTCATCAAGCACCTAGGTTTTCATATAGAACCACTACCATAAATAAAACAATTTATTATGATACAATATTCTATGATGTAGTACGGTGTCATACTAACGAGAAAAGTGAAAGTTTTAGAATAATAAAAAACCAAGCATACGACGACAATTTAATCATGAATATATGTGATCAATAGAAAAAATAAGAGCAAAGCCCAAAATGTTAAAAGTCTTTGACAAATTTCCAAAAAACTTTGGTAGATTTGGTAGCTGCAAATAATCTATAATTTCTAGTGAAAGGAGTTATTATGTTAGGTGAAAATATATTAAAATTAAGAAAAAAACTTGGTCTTTCACAAGAACAATTAGGAGAAAAAGTAGGCGTCACAAGACAGACAATCTCTAACTGGGAACTAAATGAAACTAGTCCAAACCCAGAACAATTGAAATTATTATCTAAAGCTCTAAAAGTAAGTATTGACGAACTACTAAACAATGATGTTCAAAATATTTTAGTGGAAAAGGTTAGTAATACAGAAAAATTAGCTGGGATTATAATTAAGATTCTAAAAGTATTAGGAATCCTCTTCATTATCTACATAGTTTTTCTAGTGATAGCGATTCTTTCTTATTCAGTTATTGACCGAGATATTGTAACAAATACAGAGGAAATAGAATTACAATGTCAGATTGCTGAATCAGATTATATTATTAATGTCGCAACAGACGGTTACTTTAATTGCTCTAATTGCCCAAAAGAACTTCAAAAAACATTGAAAAATAACTATCTCGATTTTAGTGATTTATCACAGACTGCTGAAAACATCGAGGACTACTTTAAAACAAAGAATGGTATTTGCGAAGAAACGCCATAAATAGGAAGTGAACAATGATAAAAGAAGAACTATTAAAAAAACTCAACCAACTTCATACGACTGAATTGGGTCTTACTCGAATTAAAAAAAATTTAAATTTATCAACTAATGATGTCGTAGAATACTTGAAAAATAAAATTCTATCTGCAAACAGTCTAGTTTCTAAAAAAGGCAAAAATTATTATTGTGATATTGACAATATAAGAATAACTATTAATTGTCATAGTTTCACTATTATTACTGCGCATACTACCATTAAAAATACTAATAAATAAAAACAGAGTTAACTTTAACTCTGTTTCTTTGTATCTGTCAAATAACTAAAATATTCTATTTTCCCAGCTATAACATCATTATAAAAATTTTGTTTCCAATCAATGTAATCAATACTGTCTTGAATTTGCTGTAGTTCTTTAACTAATTTCTTTCTTCTTTTATCCAACAGTACTTTTCTTTCGGAAATTGTACTTTCACCTTGCAGATACAAATTAAGATATTGCCTTATTTCTTCAATACTCATACCACATTTCTTCAAGCATATTAATGATTTAATCCACCCGATATTATTATCATCAAATATTCTATAATTATTTTTATCTCTTTTAACATTAGGAATAAGCCCCTTATTACAATAAAACTTTAAAGTTTGATAACTCATTCCCACCATTTCGCAAGTTTCCTTCATCGAATACATAAAATAAGCCTCCTAATTTAAATAAAAAAAGTCTTGACCGATAGTTACTATCGGCCTATATAATAACACTGTAATCTTAAAAAATCAAGGAGGGATAAAATTGGAATATGTAAAATTGAATAATGGCGTTACAATGCCGATTTTAGGTTTTGGTGTTTATCAAATACCTAAGGAAGAAACGAAAAGATGTGTATTAGATGCTATTAAAGTAGGATATAGAAGCATCGATACAGCTCAAAGTTATTTTAATGAGGCTGAAGTTGGAGAAGCCCTTTTAGAATGTGGAGTGCCAAGAGCAGAACTATTTATTACGACTAAAGTTTGGATTGATAATTATGGTTACGAAAACTGTAAGAAATCTGTCGAAGAATCATTAAAGAAATTAAAGACTGATTACATTGATTTAGTATTATTGCATCAACCATTTAGTGATTATTATGGGGCATATAGAGCTTTAGAAGATTTATACAAAGAAGGAAAGATAAAAGCAATAGGTGTATCTAACTTTTATCCTGATCGATTAAGTGATATGTGTTTATTTGGAAGAAAAGTCATTCCAGCTGTTAATCAAGTAGAAACTAATCCTATGAATGCTCAAATTACAGCTCAAGAGAACATGGAAAAATATGGCGTGCACATTGAAGCCTGGGCTCCATTTGGTGAAGGAAGAAATGGCCTTTTTGAAAATGAAACTCTTGTTAATATTGGAAAAAAATATAATAAGAGTGCAGCTCAAGTAATATTACGTTGGTTAATTCAAAGAGGGGTAATTGTTGTATGTAAATCTACTCATGTAGAAAGAATAAAGCAAAACTTTAATGTCTTTGATTTTGAATTAACTAGCGAAGATATAAATCAAATCAATCAATTAGATACCGGAACAAGTCTATTTTTTAATCACCAAGATCCCAAAATGGTTGATTGGTTTGACAGCATTGTCCAGGAAAGAAGAACAAATGACGATTGTCGCAAAGAGGAAAAGAATTGGTAGGTGAAAGAAATGAATAGAAAAATAATTATAGGACTCATAATAAGTATAATAATTGTTTCTGTTAGCTTAGTTTGCTACTTCATATTTAATAAAGAAAAAGCTAATGAAAATAATATAATTAGTGTAAATGGTAAAGTACTTGTTGTATATTATTCTGCTACGGGGTCGACCAAAAGAGTGGCAGAGCAGCTTGCCAAAAACCTAAATGCTGATCTTTTTGAGATAGAACCAGCTGAGCCATATACTTCAGTCGATCTAGATTGGACAGATAATGATTCGCGCGTATCAAAAGAGCATAATGATGAATCCCTAAGAACTGTAAAATTAAAAAGAACTAATGTTGCTAATTGGGATAGCTATGACACAGTATTAATTGGCTATCCAATCTGGTGGGGTATTTCAGCATGGCCTGTTGATAGCTTTGTGATATCAAATAATTTTGCCGATAAAACGGTAATTACCTTCTGTACTTCTGCATCAAGCGAGTTAGGACAAAGTGCTGACTTACTAGCTGCGAAAGCAACCGGAGGAAATTGGAAAGAAGGGTACCGCTTTAATTCTGGAGTTTCAAACTCCGACATCAAAGCTTGGACCGACAGTTTATTATAAATATTAAGTAGAAAGGAATAGAAAATGAAAAAACAAACAGCGGGAAGAGATAATTTAGGAAGAATAGCTCCTCAATTTGCCGCACTAAACGATGATATATTATTTGGAGAAGTATGGAGTAGAGAAAAGCAGCTTTCTCTAAGAGATAGAAGTATGATTACTATTTCTGCCTTAATGGCTCAAGGTTTATTCCCACAATTAAAGTCACACTTAATTATGGGAAAAGAACATGGCATTACTAAAAACGAAATAATTGAATTAGTAACCCAACTAGCCTTCTATAGTGGTTGGCCTAAAGCTTGGAGCACTTTTTCTTTAATCGAAGAGATTTATGGTGACGACCACCAAGAGACTCAAAAACATGGAGGAATCTTTGGTATGGGTGAACCAAACACCGCCTTCTCCCAATATTTTATTGGAAATTCTTACTTAAAGCCTCTTGCTAAAACCGATAATACTTTTCTTACTAATGTCACCTTCGAACCTGGATGTCGTAACAATTGGCACATTCATAGTGCAACTAAAAATGGTGGGCAAATACTAGTTTGCCTTGAAGGAGAAGGCTGGTATCAAGAAGAAGGAAAAGAGGCAATCTCCCTTAACCCTGGAATGGTAATCACAATTCCTGCTAATGTAAAGCATTGGCATGGTGCTAAAAAAGACTCTTGGTTTAGTCATATAGCAGTAGAAGTTCCAGGAGAAAATACCGAGAATATTTGGTTAGAACCTGTAACAAATGAAGAATATAATAAATTATAATGTATAAAGATTCTAAATTAAACTCTTAGTAGAATGCCTTAGCAAACAGACAAAAATGAACGTTCGTCAAAGGACGTTGACAATCGATCTTCTTTTCTATACAATTTAGTTGTAAGAGTTAAGAAAGGAGTCTGCCCATGCCCCAGCAAAATGAAATAATTCTATTTGAAAATCAAAATGTAAAACTAGAAGTTAATATGAAAGATGAGACTGTGTGGTTAAATCGCGAACAATTATCAAAATTATTTAATAGAGATATCAAGACTATAGGCAAGCATATTAATAATGCTTTAAATGAAGAACTTGATGATTCAACTGTCGCAAAATTTGCGACAGTTCAAAAAGAAGGTAATAGAAAAGTAACTCGGGATATTGAATTTTACAATTTAGATATGATTATCAGCATTGGTTATCGTGTTAAATCACAAAATGGTGTCATTTTTAGAAAATGGGCAACAAAAGTTTTAAAAGACTATATGATAAAAGGCTATACTATTAACCAAAAAAGATTAGAGTATTTAGAAAAGACCGTTAAGTTAATAGATATTGCCAATAGAATTGATGAAAAACTAGAAGGCAAGGATGCCCAAGATATTTTAAAAGTAATTGGAAGCTATTCAAAAGCACTAAATTTATTAGATGATTATGATCATAAAGCTTTATTAAAACCTAAGGGAACCAATAGCCAAAAACGAATAGCCTATGAAGACTGTTTGGAAATAATTAATAAATTAAGATTACATGAAGAAAGTGCTATTTTTGCTATTGAAAGAAATAACGGCTTAGCAGCAATAATAGGAAATGTTTATCAAACATTCGATAATAATGAAGTTTACCAAAGTATAGAAGAAAAAACCGCAAATTTTTTATATATGATTGTTAAGGACCATGTATTTATAGATGGCAATAAAAGGATTGCTGCTACATTATTCATCTATTTCTTAAATTATTATGATATCTTATACAAGGATAGTAAGCAGGTTATTGATAACAATACATTGACGGCCTTGACATTACTCATTGCAGAATCAAATCCCAAAGAAAAAGAAGTTATAATTGATTTAATTATGAATTTTTTAAGTTAAATATGATAAGTTAGGAGAAGAATTATGTTATATTTAAAAGAAGCAAATTTAGAAGATTGGCAAAAAGAATATGAAGCGATAAAACAAATGCCACCAAATGAGAATGGTTTTGAAAACAAATATTACGATAAAACAGAAGAAGAATTTAAAGAGCAAATAATACCTGAATTGATAAATCATTCCAAAGGAATTGGACTTCCAAAAGGATATGTTCCAGATACATATTATTTTTTATGGGATGATGACAAAATCGTAGGATTATTTAAAATAAGACACTATCTAAATGATTTTTTAGCAAAAGGGCCGGGGCATATTGGTTATAGTATTCTTCTTAAGTTTAGAGGAAAGGGATATGCCACTAAAGGCTTAAAACTTGCTATTAATAAATGTAAAGAGATAATTTCTGAAGATGAAATCTATTTATCCGTACATAAAGATAACCCAAGTTCTCTAAAGGTCCAACAAAACAACGGGGCTTACATAGTAGGAGAAACAGAGGAAGAATATTTAACAAGAATAAAAATTAGATAAGATTACCAAAAATTAACATTGCTTAAGATGATGAATTAAATTTCAAAGAAAAAGAAGTTATTATAAATTTCTTAAACTAAAAAACGGTACTTTATTAATAATAATATTAAACAATTTTAAGTAATTTGGTTTGGTTTAAATATAATAAAAAATATAAAGGAGAGTAAAATGTCTAAATTAATAGTTTATTTTTCCTATACGGGAAATACAAGAATGATAGCAAACAAGATTAGAGATAAATTAAATTGTGATATTTTAGAGATAAAAACAGTTATTCCTTATTCTAGCGATTATGAAACAGTAGTTAATGATGAACAAAATAGTGAGTCTAGCACCAAGTTGCCTGATATTTTAGACATAGAACTAGATTTAAATAAATACGATGAAATTATACTAGGTACTCCAGTCTGGTGGTATCGATCAGCTCCAGCAATTAGAACTTTTCTAACAAAGAATAATCTGTCTAATAAAGTTATTAAGCCCTTCGCAACCGATGCTGGTTGGCTAGGAAGAACTTTCAAAGAAATTACTAATTTATGTCCTAACTCCCAAGTGGAACCCGGCATGAATATTGTTTTTGAAAGTTATAGTAATAATTTAGTTACTAGTGAACAAGAAATCGACAGTTGGCTTGCTACCTTATAATTTTAAAAGAACACCATTTCTTGTATTTTATTATTAAAAAATAAAAATATTTACCATTACTCATGATATAATTAAATAAACTGGAAAGTGAAGTGAGAGAATGAGTGATACTGATAAAAAAACTGTTAGAGTCATGATTGGTAGTGGCAGTCACGCCACTTTTATAAAAGTGCGAAAAGGTCAAAAAGTCATGATAAATAACGGAACTATAATAGAAGCAGGACTCACCCCAGAAGAACAGCAAAGACGTCTTGATGATAAATTTGATGACTTGATTTATCCTAAACCTATTGCTAACGTAAAAAAACTAGTTAGAAGACTAAAAAAATAATTTGTAAATAAAACTAAAGATTAATTTATATGTTAACGAAGATAACTTTTAAAGAGTTATCTTTTTATATTAAAATTAGTGCTTAATTTAGCAGTTTATGTTATCATTAAGATAGGTATGATAGGAGGATATATATGAAGATTAAAGAAAATATAAATACTAATATTTTTCGTGGCTATGATAT
This sequence comes from uncultured Mycoplasmatota bacterium, assembly GCA_900552495.1. GTDB lineage: Bacteria > Bacillota_I > Bacilli_A > RF39 > UBA660 > JAEDES01. The sequence continues at coordinate 31,125 of URZY01000002.1, forward strand.
TAGAGGTAAAGTGCCTACTGAAATAGATGTTGACACAGCCTATACAATTGGTTTAGGCTTTGGTAGTCATATTAAAAATCTAGGAAAAACTATTTGTGTTATTGGTCATGACAATCGAACTAGTAGTGAAGAGTTATATGAAGCTTTACTAACGGGTATTAGAGAGACTGGTATTGACATAATATCTTTGGGTTTATGCACAACACCAATGTATTACTATGCTTGTATTAAACTCAAAGTATATAGTGGTGTTATGGTAACGGCTTCTCACAATCCTAAGGACGACAATGGCTTTAAATTTGCCTTTGACGAAAATGGTAACTGTAAAGGTCAGGAAATCCAAGATTTTCTACACTTTATCCAAAAAGGAGTCTTTAGAAGAGATACTGGTATGGGACAAGTAATGAAGTACTATATTAAAGATGAGTATTTTGAACTTTTCAAAAGGAGTCTTAACTTTGGTCCAAAACGAATAAAAGCAGTAATAGATCCTGGCAACGGTACCACAAGTATTATTGCCAAAGAATTATATGAACTTTTCCCAATTGATGTAATAAGTATTTACGATGAAAGTGATGGTACATTTCCAAACCATCATCCAGATCCTTGTGTTGAAGAAAATTTAGTTGGTTTAAAGAAAAAAGTACTTGAAACTAAAGCTGATATTGGTCTTGGCTTTGATGGTGATGGAGATCGTATGGGATTAATTACTAATTCTGGAAAGTTTATCCCAACGGATCAATATATGATCATTATTATTAGAGATTTAATTAATAAAGTAACCAAAAAAGAATTCTTATATGATGTAAAATGTTCTAAATGTGTAAGTGATGAGATAGAACGTTTAGGTGGTAAGGGAATTTGTTATCGCACTGGTAATTCTTACACCAAAGCTGCCGTTAGGGATTTTGATTTACCATTTGGTGGTGAACTATCTGGTCATGTATATTTTAGAGATCGTTTTCCTGGCTTCGATTCTGGCTTATATGCCGGGCTTCGTATTCTAGAAATACTATCAAAAACTGATAAAACAGTTGATGAATTATTGGAAGGAATACCTCACTATTATTCGACCGAGGAATTAAAATTTGCCACCCCAGATGATGTTAAATTTCAAGTTGTTGCTAAGGTCGGAGACTACGCCAAAGAAAAGGGGTATGAATTTTTAGATATAGATGGTGTAAAAGTCCTATTTGCTGATGGGTGGGCTCTAGTCCGCGCGTCAAATACAGGACCAAATATTACCGCAAGATTTGAAGCTAAAACAAAAGAGCGATTAGAAGAAATAGAACAAGAGTTTACCTCATTATTAAAGAAACTTAAGTAATTTTAACTCTTAACAATTTCTAAAAACACTCTTGCACAAGAAGAAATAATATGCTATATTCATATAGACGTTTGCAAAAAAACTACATATTTCTAAGTACTACTACATGGAAAAAATGTGGTTTTTTCTGTTTTAGTTTTCAAACAAGTTAAATATAAGGAGGGAAGCATGGCAATTAGTGAAGAAGAATTTCAAAAAGAAAAAAAGATCTTAAAAAAAGTACAAAAACTTCTAGGTGAGACACTTTCAAATTTAGGAGAAGATGTCTATGACGATGAAGAAAACTTGCTTGAATTCAAAAAGATGATGTGGGAGAATTCTAGCAGTTTTGATGAAGCTGAAATGCAGCAAGTTATGGCAGCCACATCCCACGAAGCAGAGCGAGCTTTGCAAAAACAACGCTATTTTAAAAAACTATGTCAAATCAAAAATAAACCCTATTTTGCCTCAATAGTTTTTAAAGATGATGAAAAAAACAAATTATATAATATTTATATTTCACTAACTTATTTAAAAGATGAAAACCTAAATAACATTCTTTATGACTGGCGAAGTCCAATCTGTAGTCTGTTCTATGATTATGAGACTGGGCCTTGTGAATATACGGCTCCAGGCGGCATTTATACTGGAGAATTAAAAAGAAAGAGACAATATAAAATCGAAAATAATCAATTAGTTGGAGTTTTTGATAATTCCTTAAATATTAATGATGAGGTTCTTCAAGAAGTACTGGCCACAGAGTCTAGTGAAAAAATGAAAAATGTTGTTAACACCATCCAGCAAGAACAAAATAAAGTAATTCGTAATTTAGAAGATAATAATTTAATAGTGCAAGGAATTGCTGGTTCTGGGAAAACTACAGTGGCTCTACATAGAATAGCTTTTTTGCTTTATCGTTTAGAGCGTTTGACCAGTAACAACATTTTAATATTTTCTCCCAATAATATTTTTACTGAATATATATCTGATGTATTACCTTCTCTTGGAGAAGCCAATACTCTTCAAACAACTTTTGCCGACTATTTGTCAGCCTTTATTACAGAATATAAGGAAGTCGAAACTTTTACTGACTTTGTCTCAAGATATTACACTTACAAAGAAACCTATCCTGAACTTGTAAAATATAAACAAAGTGATGAAATAATTAAAGATTTAGATGCATACCTTACAGATTATGTTCAAAATGCTAAATTCATTAATTCGTTTACTGAAAACGAAATAAATACTGTCGATAAAGATGAATTAAACGATCTTCTTCATCATAAATATGATCGTCTTCCACTTTTTGAACGAGTAGAGGAAATTGCTAAAAAACTATCATCTAATTTTTATAATGGAAGTGGGAAAAAAAATCGAACTTTTGCTAAACTGCTAAAAGAAAATGCTAATTTCAAAAAAGACTACCAAACTATCTATAAAAATTTCTGGAAGAGCACTTTTACTAAAATGCCTCTTCCCGATGCCGTGATAAATTCATTTGTCAATCCAAAGACAATTAATTATGAAGATGCCTTGTTATTTACTTACATTAAAGGTAGTCTAGAAGGGTTCTTATATGAAGCTAATATTAAACAAGTAATTATTGATGAAGCCCAAGATTATAATCGTCTTCAATATATAATCATTTCTAAAATATTTCAACGTGCTGATTTTACCATTCTAGGTGATATAAATCAAAATATTAATCCTTACTATGCCTATGAGTCCCTAGAAGAGTTGAGTAATTTATTTAAAGGTGATACAAAATATTTAGAATTATTAAAAACTTATCGTTCATCACCAGAAATAATTGCCTATACTAATAAAATCTTAAATCTAAATCATGTTAATGCCATACGTAAAGATAACAATAAGCCGGTTTTAATTAGAAAGGGCGTTAAAACATTAAAAGAGTCCCTTCTAAAAGATATTGCTTACCTAAAGGAAAATTATAAATCAACAGCCATTATCACAAAAGATAATCTGGAAGCTGATAAACTCTATAATCTTTTAAAAGATGAAATTGAAATTTCTTTAGTTGAAGCCTCCTCAAAGAAGTTTCATAAAGAATTAATTATAATACCAGCTTATACCGCTAAAGGTTTAGAGTTTGATAGTGTAATTATTTATAATGATCGAAATAATTCTTACAAGCAAAATGAAAAAAATCTTCTATATGTTGCTTGTACTAGATGTCAGCATGAACTTATCATTTATAATTAAAAAATCTTTAGACTAATCATCTAAAGATTTTTCTTTATTACTAATAATGAAATAAAAAATAGTTCCTTTTCCAACACTTGATTTAACTCCATGTTCAAATCCATGCAATTCTAAAATATTTTTGACTATTGATAATCCCAAGCCCGTACCTACTAAATTACGTTTATGTTTTTTATTGTTCTTATAATACTTATCCCAGATATAAGGTAGGTCTTCTTCTTTAATTCCTTTCCCAGTATCAATGATTTCTACTACATAATCATTTTCCCCAGTAATATTAATTGTAACGGAATTATCCTCTCCTGTATAATTAATTGCATTATTAACTAAGTTATAAATAACTTGCTCTAGTTTCTTTCTATCAGCTTTAATCATAATCTTCTTTTTCTTATGATTAAAATTAAAAGTATAAGACTCTGTTTCTTTTAACACCTTGTATCGCTCTAATATGTCATCAATCAAATTAATTAAATCAAATTCTTCAATATCTAAGCTCTCAATATTTGACTGCATCTTTGATAAGGTTAGAATATCGTTGACCAAGATTGTTAAACGATCAACTTCGTTAGCGATAATATTCATATCTTCTTTTTGTTTGGCTTTATTATTAGCATGTAAATCAGTACTCATTTCAGCATACGCTTTAATCATTGTAAGCGGTGTTTTTAAATCATGTGAAACGTTAGCCATCAAATCCCGTCGCAACTCATCCGTTTTACTTAATTCACTGCTGGCATAATTTAGTGTTTCCGCTAACTCATTTATTTCTAAGATATTTGAATCATTTTCAAATTTTACATTAAAATTTCTTTTTGCCAACTGTTTAGCAGCAGTATTCATTTTAACAATAGGCAATGATATATAATTAGACATAAAATAAGAAATTGCAAATGACAAAATCAAGACTACCACCAAGACAATTACCAATTGTTCTTGAATAATATCAACCGTAGAATCAACTGGATCAAGAGAAGTATTAACAAAGGCATATTTATTATTTTTAAGTTTTACAGCATAAACAAGCGTATCATTATTATACATTGGATTAATTAATTCATACGTCTTATTTTTTTCTCCGCTAGTCATAAAATTATATTTATAGTTCATACTAGTTTCTTTTCCTGTAAAACAACCCCTTCCATAGCTAGAAGAAGAGTAGAGTGTAACAAAATTACTATTTATTACCTCTACACATACCTCACTATCATAGGCCGCTTTGTCAACTATATCACTAAATTTACTAGATGACTGCCTAAGAGCAATTAATTTTGCTACGGACTTAATATCATTTATTTTTACATATCTATAATACTGATCTAAAAATAATACTTGAAATATCCATAAGACACCAAGTATTACTATTGAAAAAATTAAAAAGTACTTCCATATCTCTCTATTTAAACTATTATTCTTCTTCATTTTCAATAAACTTATATCCAACCCCACGTACAGTTACGATGTGGTCACGATATTTACCTAAATTATTTCTTAGCATCTTGATATGGGTATCAACAGTTCGATCATCACCGAAATAGTCATATCCCCATAAACTAGAAAGTAATTGTTCTCGAGAAATAGCAATACCTTTATTTTTAATTAAATAGGAAAGGATTTCAAACTCTTTTGGAGTAACATTTATTTGTTTTTTATCTATTTTTATATAATGGGCAGAAAAGTTAACTTCTAAAGAGTCGAGTTTATATATATTAAGCAAAGTATTACTATATCGATTCATTATGGCTTTGATTCTAGCTATTAACTCATTTGGTGAGAATGGCTTAGTTAAATAGTCATCAATGCCTAAATCAAATCCCGCTAATTTATCGTATTCTTCACCCCTAGCGGACAATACGATCACTGGAATTCTTTTATCGCGCGGTAATTCTTTCAACATAGTAAATCCATCCATCTGTGGCATCATTATATCTAATACCATTAAATCGTAAGTATTTGTAAGTAGTTTGTTCAAAGCAACTTTTCCATTGTCAGCTTCATCTACCAAAAAATTTTGGGCTAGACAATATTCTTTAATTACGTCTCGAATCATTTTTTCATCATCGACGATTAATATTTTCATGTTCAAAATCCCTCCTAACTAAGAATATTATACAATAAATGTGTCGATTTAGTGAAAAAACAATGTATAAATCGTAAAAATTATTTTAAAAATTTTCTAATCATTATCAATTCATATATCGTAACCACAATAACATTCAAACTAATAGAAAGAATTAATCCCCATAAACCGATTTTAAGTAATGACAAAACTACTAATAAAATACATCGTGTTGCTACACCTAACAAACTAGATGTAAGGACAGTTTTACTTTTTCCCATTGCTTCCAAACTGCTGGAAAGCGGAGCTTGGATATATTGCAAAAGGCAGATTGGTGCTAAGAAACGCATATATGAGCTACCTTGTTCGGTATGATAGATAAGTGATAAAAAGACTTCCGGTATTAAAACAAAAAAACTCATTAAAAAGATTCCAATCGCCAGAGAAATAGCAATACCTAACTTTAATTTTTTCTTTACCTGTTCATATCGCTTTAGAGAATATTCTTTTGATATAATAGGTAATAACGCATTAGATATTGCCCCTGTAAAAAAGGAGGGTAGGAGTAAAATAGGCATAACATAACCCGATAAGATACCATATTGATTAGTAATGAAACTAGAAGAATAGCCAACATGATGCAAAACAGCAGTAAGTAGAATAGGTTCTAAAAAGTATCCAACACTTCCTACCAATCTCCCACACGTATTTGGAATTCCAATCGATAAACTCTCTCGCATATAACTTTTACTAGGTCGCAAGTCCCTAGCTTTAATTGAAAATTTTTTTGGCAAAAACAACAATAAAACAATAATAGATGCTGATTCACTAATAATATTTGATAAGACTAAAAAACAAACAGCATAATTAATTCCCTTTTTAAGAAAAAAAGGAATACCAACTATCATAATAATCAATCTAACAACATCTTCAACAACATTAGAAATAACATGTGGAAACATTCTTTCTTTTCCAAAAAAGTAACTTCGACAGATACTCGATAAACTAATAAAAGGAATTACTACACTTATAGCCAAAATACCATAATAAGTATCACTGTTTTTTAATAAATCGTTTGCTAATGTTGAAGCCATCAGCCAAATAAATAAAATTAAAAAAACATTAATCACCATTGAAATTGGAATTACTGATGCAAAAAGACGTCGGTTATTTTTTGTATCTTCCGCCACTAATTTAGACAAAGCAATTGGCAATCCAAATTGACTAATGCCTATAAACAAAGAAAAGGTTGGCAAAATCATCATATAAAGACCTAGACCCTCAGAACCAATTAATCTTCCCATTACCATTTTGATGACGAGTCCGAGTACTTTTGTAATACCTCCACCAATAAGTAAAATAAGCGTTGATTTTATAAATTTCTCTTTCATATTAAAAATATATGAAAAAACGCTAGCATTATTTAAAAAATATGGTATCATTGATATGTAAGGTATATAATCGAAGTTGTAAATGTAAATTTTTGTAAATCGAACATATATCAAATTTTGTAAAAGTAAATGTAAAATGTGGTAAGTTAGTTACACTAGCTCTTTAATAAAAAAATTAGCTATGGTATTCTAATAATATAGAGGTGAACAAGATGAATGAATTAATAGAATTTTTAACATCAAAGGAGATTATAGTTGTTTACATAGTAGCAGTTGTTGCTTGTCTACTATGCTTTATAATATATTTAGTAGACAAAAATTATTACAAATGCAAACAAAGACATAATACTAAAGAGTTAAATAAATTAGTAGAAGAGGTAACTGAAATTGTCGAAGATAAAAAAACAGATATTTCTATTGAGACTTATGAGACACCAGTATTATCGCCAGTAGTAGAAGAATATGTAACTCAAAAAGAAACAAATGTCGATTCAGCAGTATTAACATCAAAGGAGATAAATAATTTGCCAGAAGAAGCAGAAATTGCTAACGACGGCAAAGAAGACAAAGAGATTGTATATACAGAATTACTTGAAGAGCCAGCTCTAGAAATTAATGTTGAGGATTTGGTTTTATCAACTATGACTGATACCACGGCATCAGCAGAATATAATGAAGAACCAGAAATTTTATCTGTAGAGGAAGTTATTTCTGATACAACTACTCCGGAAGTAACCTCAATTCAAGAAGAATTAGAATACACATCAATTGAACCAGATAGACAGCAAGCTCAAGAAGAATTAATGCGCTTAACTGAGGAATTAGAAAAAGCTGAGCAAGAAGCTAAAACGATAGATTTGACATCATATGAAGAGGAGCAAGAAGAAAATGCTATTATTAGTCTAGACGAATTAATGAAAAAAAGTAAGGAAATGTATGCATCTAATGAAATAACACAATATGCTGATGAAGGTAATGAACCTATAAGTATAGAAGATTTAGAAAGACGAATGCAAGCTGTAAAGGAAGACATTACCACTATTACTACGCCAGTTGAGAATCATGAGCAATCAGCTTCATCTATAGTTGAAGAATTAGAGCCAGTCAAAGTAACTTTAGCAGATTTTAATACTATAAAAGTTACAGAGCCAGTTGAGCAAACTATAGATGAGCAACCAACTAGTATTACAGTCGAATCGGTTAAACCATTAAGCGAGTCCTATCAAAACACTCGTAAATTTGAACGAACACCTGTTATTTCACCAATTTATGGTATTGAAAAGACAGAAACTGCAGAAAATATTGCTTTAGAAAATACTGCTAACTATGATAAGTTAGATGAAGAGATTAAAAAGACGAACGAATTTTTAATGACTCTTCGTGAATTACAAAAAAATTTAGATTAACGCTTATGTTAATCTTTTTTTATCGGCAAATAGACCCTTTTATCGTATAATATATATGATTGATAAAAATGTCGAAATATGCTATACTGTAACCAATTTAGGGAGGAATATTATGAAAAAAATTGCTTTACTAATCTTTGGGGGTATATTATTATTTACATCATATGGAATTTTCACGACTGTAAACTCAGAAAACCAAACCAAGAATACAAAAAACCAAGAGTCAATTGATTATCGCATAGAGGAAGAAAATAACTTAATTTCCAGCACCAAAACCACGCAAGAATCTAATGACTTAACTGACCAAGAATTTACTACATATATTGAAAAGATTGATTATGAAGTAGGAACAATTACTACAAAATCAAATCCAACTCCCGAAGAAGAAAAAACTTTGACTAATACATTTATAACATTAACTGATTTTATTTTTTATGGCGGAGAAATCAAAGGAAAGACCTTTGCTACTTTAACTGCGAGTGCTAAAAGCCAAGTCATTGCTTTATACGAAAAGATAGATACTAAAATAGAAGCATCATTCCCTGGTTATAAGGAAAAAATCAAACAAACCTCTACTAAAACTTATAATGATATAAAAGATAAACTGGTTAATTTAAAAGCGTCTTTGGCTAATAAATATAAAGAAGAAATTGGTGAAGAAAACTATAATGATCAAGTAGATACTTTTAACGAGAGTAAAGAAACTATGAAAGAGTCTTTTACTCCAGTTATTGATAAAATAGTTGATGAGACAAAAGAATTATATGAAACAACGAAAAATAAGTTAGATAGTTGGTATCAATCATGGAAAGAAGAGAATAATTAATGAGAACAGTAGGAATATTAACATTAGGTTGTAAAGTAAATACTTATGAAAGTGAATTTATAATAAGTAAATTAAAAGAAAATAATTACATAATCCAGGACTTTAGCGATATTTGTGATGTTTATATCATAAATACCTGTACTGTAACTAATACTTCAGATATCAAATCCAAAAAGATGATTCGGGCTGCTATTAAGCGCAATCCCGATGCCTGCATTGTTGCCATGGGTTGCTTTATTGAAGCTAACAAAGATTATTATATTGAAGGCTTAGATATCGTTTTAGGAACTAAAGACAAATCAAAAATTGTTGAATTATTAGATGAATATTTTGCAAAGAAAACTTTAATTAAAAGATTATACGACAGTGAGAAAACTACCTTTGAAGATATGTATATCACTGATTTCCCAGGTCGTACTAGAGCTTTTGTCAAAATTCAAGATGGCTGTGAGAATTTTTGCAGCTATTGTATAATTCCGTTTGTGCGTGGAAAATGTCGTTCAAAAGCAAAAGAACAAGTTATAAAGGAGATAACTGACCTAGTAGCCAATGGTTATAAAGAGGTCGTTTTAACAGGAATTCATACCGGTAATTACGGAGTAGATTTAGGTACGAATTTTGCCACTCTTTTAAAAGACCTAGTTACTATTTCTGGGCTTAAACGTCTAAGAATTTCTTCAATTGAAATAACTGAATTAACCAGTGACGTCTTAGCTGTTATTAAAGATAATCAAATTATTGTTGATCATCTGCATATTCCATTGCAAGCCGGTAGTAACGAAGTTTTAAAACTAATGAATCGAAAATATGATTTAGCTTTTTTCTACCACAAAATTGAAGAAATTAGAGCCATAAGACCAAATATTTCTATTACCACCGATGTTTTAGTAGGCTTTCCAGGTGAAACCACAGAAATGTTTAACAGGACTATCCAAACATGTCGTGAGTTAGAACTTACTAAAATTCACGTATTTCCATTTAGTTTGCGCCAAGGTACCAAAGCCGAAGAATTACCAAATCATATTGATAACGAAGAAAAAAAGCGTCGAGCACGTTCCTTACTTGCTGTATCTAAAGAATTAGAATTAGCTTATTTCAACAAATATTTAAATCAAGAAGTTGAGGTTTTAATCGAAGAGACTAAAGATGGAGTTAGTTTTGGTCATACAGGAAATTATTTATATGTTAAAATTAACAAAGAATTAGAACACAATACATTTGTAACTGTCAAAATAACATCTATTGCTTATCCATACTGTATAGGCGAATAGCTTAAGGAGGAATAATGTCAACATATATAAAAGGAAATTACAAGCGAAGTATTTATCAAAATGCCAGTGGTTATAACATTGGCCTTTTTAAGGTGCAAGATACAAATGACAGTCGGCTAGCTGATTTTTTAGATCGGACAATAACTTTTACTGGCTATTTCCACGAATTAAATGAAATGGATACTTATCTATTTTATGGTAAACTTATCACTCATGAAAAATATGGTGAGCAATTTCAGGTTGATAGTTATGAGCGTTGTAAACCAGAAGAAAAAGATTCAATTATTGAATTTTTAACCAGTGGTTTATTTAAAGGTATAGGTGAGAAAAAAGCCAAAAATATCGTTGAAGTTCTAGGAAAAGATACTTTGAAAATAATTCTTGAAACACCAGATAATTTACTATTAATTCCCACAATAACCAAAGCCAATGTTGATACACTTCACAACAAACTAAAAGAATATGAATCCAGCTATGAAACTATACTTTATCTAGGCGAATTAGGTTTCTCTACTAAAGACTCAATGTTAGTATATAACTATTATAAGGGGCGTACCAAATCGGTAATAGAAAATGACATCTATCAAATACTTTATGACATCTATGATATAAACTTTAAAAAAATAGATCAAATAGCTTTAAAAGTAGGTATTGAGAAAGACTCTCTAATTCGTATCAAGGCAGCGCTTATTTATATTATGAATGAAGTTAGCAACACATATGGTCATAGTTATTATTATCAAGAGGAACTTTTAAGTTTACTACCACGTGTACTTCAAACAAATCCCCATCAGGCCATTTATGACCAAGCTATAATAGAATTAGTTAATGATTGTCGAATTGTCCAAAAAGAAAAAAGATTATACTTAAAAGAAATGTATGAGGCTGAGACTCTAATTGTTAAACGTCTGCGCTTATTAGAAAGCAATCCTAAAACTACTTCTAATCTATTAGAGTCAACTATTAAAGACTTAGAAGACTTCTATGAAATAACTTATAATGATGAGCAAAAAAAAGCTATTATTGAAAGTTATGAGCGGGACTTTTTAATTATAACTGGTGGACCAGGAACAGGGAAGACTACTATTATGCAAGGAATTGTTGAACTATATCGTCATCTAGAAAAATTATCCTATGATAAACTTCAAGAAAAAGTGGCTCTTCTAGCTCCAACCGGGCGAGCAGCAAAACGGATGACTGAGACTACTAACCTCCGAGCTTCAACGATTCATCGCTTTTTAAAATGGCAAAAGGAAACTAATAAATTTCAAGTAAATGAGTATAATAAAAGTAAAGTAGAATTCGTTATTTTAGACGAGGCAAGTATGATTGACACTTATCTTCTGGCCAGTCTTCTAAAAGGAATATCAGCTAATTGTAAAATCATTATGGTTGGCGACGATCATCAGTTGCCGTCAGTTGGACCTGGTCAAATCCTCCACGATCTAATCGAAAGTAATATGCTTGAAGTAGTTAAACTAAAAGAACTTTATCGTCAGGGAAAAGATTCTAACATTATATCCCTTGCTTACGATGTTAGAAATGGAGAAGTTATTAATCAAGTTTTTAATAAAGATGAAGATTTAACTTTTATCAGTTGTCCTAGTGAAACTGTACTTAATCACATTAAAGAAATTGCCACCACATATCGGGATATATCATATAAAAATTTTCAAATTCTTGCGCCAATGTATAAGTCATATACAGGAATTGATGCTATTAACGCCAGTATTCAAGAAATCTTCAATCCCAGTGATAAGATAAAAAAAGAGCTGCGTATCGGAGAGACAATTTTCCGCGAAGGAGATAAAGTTATTCAATTAACTAATATGCCCGATGATAATGTTTACAATGGTGATATTGGCCTTATTAAAAAGATTCAAACTACTCCCAAAAAAGAAGTTCATATTGACTTTGACGGTAACCTAGTTAAATACACCCCAACCAATTTTAATTGTTTTCGTTTAGCCTATGCAATTTCTATTCATAAAGCTCAAGGAAGCGAATTTGATATTGTTATCATGCCTGTTGTTAAAAACTATGGCAAAATGTTATATCGTAAATTAATTTACACAGGAATTACTAGAAGTAAAAGCAAATTATTCTTAATTGGCAGTTTAGGTGCTTTAGAAATTGCTGTTGCTAATACTTCAACTGACGTCCGTCGTACGACAATAAAAGAATTTTTAATTAATGGTATAAAATAAAAAATAACCTCTCATAATAAGAGTAGAGGTGATATCATGAGAAAAAACAATACAATGCGAAATATGACTATCGCAGCAATCTTAGGAGGAATGGGAGTTGCTGGATATATGTATATGAAAAACAATCCACAAGTAATGCATAACGTAAAAGTTATGATGAAAGAGATGGAACAAAAAAAGTTAGAAAAATTAAATGAATTATCTTAAATTAGAGAAAAATCTCTAATTTTTCTTTTGCTTTTCTTCTGGTTATGGTAGAATAAAAGCCACATAAAGGAATGTGATAATATGTCGAGGGACAATAACCATAAAGAAGAATTAACAGAACTGGAGAAAATGTTTACTAATATTTCCCAAGAAGAAGAGCGGATGGCTAAGAGTCTCAATCTCATTTCCAGCGTTTCTATATCCTTAGGACTTTCTTCACTACTATCAGGAATAATTGGCTTTAATGGGATAAGAGAGACGATTTCATTTTTAACTGCTTCAACTGTCTTAATGTCGCCAATTATATATTATGGAGCTGATAAGTTTAAAAAAAGGTTAGATAAAAAAACAGAAAGTGATATTCATCATGCAGCTCAACTAGGAATTATGTTACGTGAAAGTTTTGAAAAGGATCGTATTATTAATAGAATGACTTCTTGTTTTTTCAATGAGATAGAAGCGGAACTCATAGCTAAAAACATTCCCATAACTGAAAATCTAATTTACTCAATTAACCAGTTTCTATATTTAATTAATTGTAACTATTATGAAAAAATAACGCCCAATAAGGAGAATTTTGATCGAGAAGACTTAATGAACCATGTACTATCACAAATTTCTTTCTATTTAGTTGAGAATAATTTAACGTCATTTAATCCAGAAATAGCACAAAAGGTTTTAGAAATCGATTTTTTAGTAAAGCCAGAATTAAAAAAAGAAATTTATGAAGAATTTACTTCATCGCGAGTAACATCCAAAGATTACGATGGTTATCACATCAAAAGAAATGATACTGTCGCTGATATATATTGCTACCAAATTTTAAAGAATCAAGAAGTAGGTGATAAATATATGGGATTTGATATTGATGACGGAAACGATTGCTATAACATTATTAAATCTTTAGAACAAAGCAAATATTTTCTCGAAAATGATTTAGGAGACCCACGAAATTTAGATTGGGATATTGATTTTCTTCGAACCATTATTAAGACAATTATAAGAGATCATCGTCAAGAACTAAAAAAAACAATTCCAGATTTTCAAGCAATTTCTCTTGCGAGCTCTTTTATTTATAATGCCATGGTCTATGCAACAGTAAATAATAGGGAGCAGGTTCATCAAGAAGAACTGATAAATACATTTAAAAATTGGACGTATCTTCCATTCTTTACAAGAAAGGAAATAGTAGATACACTTTTTGAAGAGCAAGAACTAAGTTCCATAGAACATCCTTTCAAAACAACTGCTCAACAAAAAACTAAAACTATTCAGAAAATAATTCCTTTTCCAAGTAAGTAAAAATAAGTCAAAATAACTTGACTTATTTTTTTATTATGGCTTAATTTGTTGCTATATAACAAAATTTGTCAAAAAAAGTAAACTATCATTGAAAAGAATCTTAATTTTCGTTATAATAACTAGTAGTTAGATATTAGGAGGGAAGAAAAATGGCATTAAAGTACGATGACTCATCAATTAAAATCTTAGAAGGATTAGATGCAGTTAGAAAAAGACCAGGAATGTATATTGGTTCAACAGATAAAAGAGGATTACACCACCTAGTATGGGAAATCGTCGACAATGCAATAGATGAGGCCATCAATGGCTTTGGTGATTCTATTAAAATAACCATTCACAAAGACAAATCCGTTAGTATCGAAGATCACGGCCGTGGGCTCCCTACCGGAATGCATGCCTCTGGTATGTCAACACCAGAGGTAATTTTTACGGTTTTACATGCCGGTGGAAAGTTTGAAAGTGAAGGTTATAAGGTATCCGGTGGTTTACACGGAGTTGGTGCGAGTGTAGTAAATGCCTTATCTAAATGGTGTGAAGTAACAATCAAGAGAGATAAAAAGGAACATTACATTCGTTTTGAAAATGGTGGCCACGTTGCAGTTCCTTTAAAAGAAGTTGGTTCGACCACCAAAACAGGAACTACAGTTAGATTTCTCCCAGATGATGAAGTTTTTTCATCAACTAATTTCTCGTATACGACAATTTGTGAAAGAATGCAAGAAAGTGCCTTCCTACTAAAAGGTATTACTATTGAAGTAATTGATGAAGAAGATGAACGCGCGGCAAAATTCTATTATGAACGTGGTATTGAGGAGTTTGTTGAAGATTTAAATAAAAACAAAACAGTTTTACATAAAGTTTTAACTATGACCGGTACCAAAGATAAAATGGATATTGAAGTATCAATGCAATACACTGACACCTACAACGAAAATATTGTCAGCTTTGTTAATAATGTTAAAACTATCGATGGTGGAACACATGAAGTTGGGTTTAAGACCGCCTTAACCAAAGTGTTTAATGATTATGCTAAGAGTAATGGTTTTATCAAAGGAAAAGACAAGGCCTTAGAAGGTGGGGACGTTAGAGAAGGGCTAACTGCTATTATCAGTTTGCGCATTCCAGAAGGAATTCTCCAATTCGAAGGACAGACCAAAGGAAAACTTGGAACACCACAAGCTAGAGTTGCAGTGGAGGCCTTAGTCACAGAGCAAATGCGTGTTTTCCTAGAAGAAAATAAAGCGATAGCTACAGATATTATTAATAAAAGTCTTCGCAGCAAAATTGCTCGTGAAGCTGCTCGCAAAGCAAGAGAAGAAGCTCGCAAAGGAACAAGCAAGAAAAAAGAGGAAAGGTCGCTTTCTGGTAAATTAGCCCCTGCCCAAAGTAAAGATAAGGATAAAAAAGAGTTATTCTTAGTCGAGGGAGATTCGGCTGGAGGTTCAGCTAAGCAAGGAAGGGATCGTAAATATCAGGCTATACTTCCACTTCGTGGTAAAGTGCTAAATACAGAAAAAACCAAAGAAGAAGAAATTCTTCGCAATGAAGAAATTAATACAATGATTTATACAATCGGAGCAGGTTATGGCTCAAATTTTGATATTAAAGACTGTGAATACTCAAAAGTAATTATTATGTCTGATGCCGATGAAGATGGAGGCCATATCCAGTGTTTATTACTTACGTTCTTCTATCGCTATATGAAACCACTAATTGAAGATGGCCGCTTATTCGTTGCACTACCACCATTATTTAAAATTCAAAGTGGTAAAACAGTAGAGTATGCTTATACAGTAGAAGAAATGAAAGAAAAGTCAAAAGGTAAAAAATGCGAAATCCAACGTTACAAAGGACTTGGTGAAATGAATGCCGATCAGCTATGTGAAACAACTATGAAACCAGGCAGTAGAACATTAATCCGTGTTAATATTGAAGACGCTCAATTAGCAGAAAAACGTGTTTCAGTTCTAATGGGCGATGATGTTTCTCCAAGAAAAGAGTGGATTGATGAAAATGTTGAATTTACCTTAGAAGATAACTATGAAATTTAAAAATCAAAAAAGACTAAATGTCAAAATCAAAATAGAAAGTAGTGATAATAATGGCTAGAAAAAAGTCGGAAACAGAAGAAATTATTGAAAAGATTTTTGACTATACCTTAGAGGATATAATGGGGGAGCGTTTTGGAAGTTATTCAAAGTACATCATCCAAGATCGTGCAATACCTGATGCCAGAGATGGTCTAAAACCAGTTCAACGACGTATTTTATATTCTATGCATAAAGAGAAGAATACTTATGATAAGGGATATCGCAAGAGTGCTAAAACTGTCGGAGACGTTATTGGTAATTACCATCCACATGGTGATACATCTATCTATGATGCTATGGTTAGAATGAGTCAACCTTGGAAAACTAGACTACCTTATATTGATATGCATGGTAATAACGGTTCCATAGACGGAGATTCTCCAGCGGCATATCGTTATACAGAAGCCCGTCTTTCAAAAATTTCTAATGAAATGATTCGAGATATTGATAAAGATACAGTAGAGTTTGCCCCCAACTTTGATGATACAACCATCGAGCCAACAGTACTTCCGGCTAGATTTCCAGCCCTACTTGTCTACGGAGCAATGGGAATATCAGCTGGTTATGCCACTAATATTCCTCCTCATAATTTAACAGAAATAATTGATGCTACCATTCATCGTATTGACAATCCTAATTGTAGTTTAGATACTTTAATGAAATATGTAAAAGGTCCAGATTTTCCAACCGGTGGAATCGTTGAAGGCTTAGAGGGAATAAAGCAAGCATATGCCACTGGCCGCGGAAAGATAGTTGTTAAAAGTCGATATGAGATCGAAGAAACCAAATCTGGTTGCTCAATAATTATCACTGAAATACCATTCGAAGTAAATAAAGCTCTAATGGTAAAGAAAATCGACGATATTAGAATTGACAAAAAAATTGATGGTATAGTTGAAGTTAGAGATGAGTCTGCTGCCGATGTTCGTATTGTTATTGACCTTAAGAAAAATGCTAACAAAGAATTAGTTATTAATTATTTGTTAAAAAATACAGATATGCAAATAAGCTACAATTTCAATATGGTTTCAATAGTTAATCGCCGTCCTAAACTATTAGGGCTTTCAGCGGCTTTAGATGCATTTATAGCACATCAAAAAGAAGTTGTTAAACGAAGAACAGAATTCGATTTAAAGCACGCTAAAGCTAGATACCATATTGTTGAAGGATTAATTAAATGTATTTCTATTTTAGACGAAGTAATAAAAACAATCCGTGCTTCTAAAAATAAGTCCGATGCTAAAGATAATTTAGTAAAAGAATATGACTTTACAGAAGCCCAAGCAGAAGCAATCGTAACCTTGCAACTATATCGTTTAACAAATACAGACGTTGTTGCTTTAGAAAATGAAAAAGAATCTTTAGAAAAGATCATTAATGGTTTAACTGCCATTCTAGGAAGCGAAGAAGTATTAAAATCTGTTATGAAAAAGGATTTACGAGATGTTAAAAATGATTATCCAACTCCACGCTTAACAGATATCAAGGAAGAAATAACAGAAATTAAGATTGACACCGCTGCCATGATACCAAAAGAAGACGTCGTTGTCATGGTAACAAAAGACGGTTATATCAAACGTACCTCATTTAGAAGTTACTCTGCTTCCAATCCTGATGACTTAACAATTAAAGAAAACGATTATATCCTTGGCATTTATGAGATGAACACAACCGATACAATTCTTTTATTTACAACTGCTGGTAACTACCTTCATATTCCTGTTCATATTATTCCGGATTTAAAATGGAAGGATATGCCGAAACATGTCAGCAATATTATTGAAATTTCACCAGAAGAAAGCATTATTACCGCACTTCCTGCTTATGATTTCCAAACAGATAGTAATGTAGTTATTGCCACTAAAAATGGTATGGTTAAGCGCTCCAAACTTAAAGAATTTAAACTTCAAAGGTATTCAAAACCAACTAGCTGCATGAAACTAAAAGACGATGACCAAGTAATTGCTGCCTTTATTGAAACAAAGCCAAACTTATTCCTAGTTACTGATTCCGGTTATGCTTTAAGTTTTAAAGCTGAAGAAGTACCATTAGTAGGTGTAAAGGCTGCTGGTGTAAAAGGAATTAAGTTAAAAGACGATTACTTAGTTTCCATAAACAATTTTGATTTTACCCAAGATGAATATATAACAGTTATTACAGACAAAGGAACTGCTAAACGTGTTCGTTTAAATGAATTTGAATTATCAACAAGAGCTCGTCGAGGCTTATTAATTATAAGAGAAGTTAAAACTAATCCTTATCAAGTTCTAAAAACATTTGTTGCTGATGTTAAAGAATTTATTGGAATCAAAAATGAGGACATCAAGACCTTAAAGTTAACAGAATTACCAATTGCCGATCGTCACTCAATAGGAAGCTTAATTAGCAAAAAAACTTTGCAAGATGCTTTTCTAGTTGCAACATTGACACCAGCTTCATTAGAAGAGACTGCATCAAGAGAAGAAACAGTAGGCAATATAGAAGAAGAGAAAGTAACTGAACCGGCAAAAAAAGACCGCATTTCTCTAAAAGAAATAGATGATCGATTAATGACCATTGATGATTTTCTAAATTAAAGATACTGTAATTAGTGTCTTTTTTCTGTAATTAGTGTCTTTTTTCTTCGCTTGAAAAATATAATAACTTATGATATGATATACAATAACTTCTTAGGGGGATATTATGACAGAAAATAAAGAAAAACTAAAAGAAAATTATAAAGAACAATTTAAAGAAGCTTTAACCGATTTAAAAACACCAGGTAAAAGAAAAAAACAGATTCCTAATCTATTAACAGCCTCTCGTTTATTATCACCAGTTATAATTATTCCAGCTGCCTTAGTTGGGAATGTAGCTTTTGCTGCCGGCGCAGCTGCCTTATTTGGATTAACAGACTTTTTCGATGGGAAATTAGCTCGAAAATGGGATGCCAAAAGCCAGTTTGGTGCAGATTTAGATGCTGTTACTGATAAACTTTTTGCTGGGACTTTATTACTTGCAGGCGCTATTTTCAACCCATTGCTACTAGCAAATGTTGCTTTAGAAGGTTTAATTGCGGGTATCAATGTCAAAGAAAAGTTAGATGGTAAAAAACCAGCTTCTACTAAAACAGGAAAGGTAAAAACCGGCTTTCTATTCGGCCTTGGAGCTTTAGGTTTAATAGCTCCAGCCTTATCATTGCCAACTGCATTATTGCCCGGACTTGCTTTAACTACTGCTGCTCTTCAAGGTGCGACTGCTTTATCATATTTAAAAAAGTATGACCATAATTCTGATGAAGAAAGCGTCCCAACGCCCAGTTACTACAGCAGCGATGCTTTTCATGAAGCAGAACAAAAAGCCATTGAAGAATCATTATCAAAAACCTATCAAACCCAAAAAGCGGACTCAGCACCTATGAAAAGAACAGATAGTGAACTAGATCGTATCATTGATCAAATGCTTTTAGAAGAAGAACAAGCCACCTTAACAAGTGATCGTCCCAAAGAATTTACTAAAACCAGAAACCAATAAAAGAAGAAAAAATATTCTTCTTTTTTTCTTTTTATCATAAAATATAGTGGTGATAATATGTCTAAAGATACATTTAAAATCTTTGCCGGAAAACACCCTGAATTAGCAGCATCTGTTCTAAAAAGTAAAACTACTTGGCAAAAATTATATGAACTATATGACATCTATGGTGAAAATTCTACTGTTTGGGACAATTTCTTTACTTCCCAGCCTGCCAAAGAACCATTAAAAGAACTATTTCAAACCTTCAAGAACCTCGATATGGAACAAGTTCAAAAAGGAGTTACGTCACTCCAAAAAACAATTGGTCTTCTTCAGGATATTGGCTTAAATAATAATGACCTTGTTAGACCACAATATGAACCAAAACCACTTTATACCTATTTTGATGATTAATGGATCAATACACAATAAACCAAATTAAAAATAATCCTTTAGTCTATAATTATTTAAGGGAAGACTCAAGCTGGTACAAAGAACTTACTCGTAATGGCGCAGTAATTAGAGAAATTGAAGAGCATGCTAAACATTTTTATAAGTTAACGAGAGAAGATAAACTCAAAAAACTATCTAAAAATATTGAATTGATCTCAACGTTTATGGATGTATTAAAATAAAAAAATATGTTAAAATAAACATATGGAAAATTTATATGAAAAACTGGATATATTAAAACGTCAACTTGACGACACAACTTGCGTAAAAGAACTCAAACGTTTATATAAAGAAATAATTAAAGATAAAGATTTAATAGAATTAATTAAAAAGTATAATTGTACTAAGGATGAAAGGATTAAAGAGAATATCTTGGCTAATCCTATTATTAGAGAATATAAACATCAAGAAGCCCAACTAAATTTTCTAATATTGGAAATTAACCAAGAACTAAAACAAATTACTAAAAGGGATAAGTGTGGTTTATGAAAGTAATAAGTGGTCTATATAAAGGAAGAAAAATTGAAGGATATGATATTAATGGGACTAGGCCAACGATGGATCGAGTAAAAGAGTCCCTTTTTGCGATGATTCAAAACTACTTACCTAATAGTTATATTTTGGATCTTTTTTCTGGTAGTGGTAACCTAGGCATAGAAGCCCTTTCAGAAGGAGCAGACTCAGCTTATTTAGTTGATAGTAATAATAAGGCAATACGAACAATTAATAATAATCTAAAAAATTTGGGTATTAAATCCTGTGAAGTTCTAAATATGGATTATCAGAAAGCATTAAAATATTTAAATACGAAATCACTCAGTTTTGATGTTATTTTCCTTGATCCTCCATATGATACCGATTATATCGAGAAGAGTATTACTCTAATAAATAATTTGCACCTTTTAAAAGAGACGGGAATTATTGTCTGTGAAAGTGATAGTCTAAAGCGAATTGTATTTCCTAATACATATAAGATTATAAAAGAAAAAAAATATGGAGATAAATGGGTAGTCATTATCAAACAAGTATGATACAATAAAACATAGAATAGATGGTGATTAGATGAAAAGAATAAATAACAAGGGATTTGCAATATCGTCTTTATTATACGGCCTACTTTTAGTCGCGTTCTTAGTTGTTACGGTGTTAATGAGTATTATGGCTTCTAATAGAAAAAATACTACTAATTTGATTGAGAAAATAGATGAAGAACTTAGCCGTCATAGTAACACTGTCACAGAATTTAACTATACTGGAGACGTTCAAGAATTTATTGTTCCTTATGGAATGGCTGGTTGGTATAAAATTGAATTATGGGGAGCGGCCGCCGCAGGAACGATAGGAGATGCCACTACAAATCGTGGTTCTTATACTGCTGGAACTATTTATTTAGAAGAAAACGAGCATCTATACTTCTATATTGGAGGAACCGGTCTATCTAGTGGTAAGGCTTTTAACCAGATTAATTCCACAACAGCTAAAGGTGGAGGTGCCTCAGATGTTCGTCTAGTAAGTGGTGGGTCCAATTATGCTGACGTTACCTCTGCCAATAGCATTATCATGTTGGCTGGTGGTGGCGGAAACGGTGGAACTTATTCAACTTCTAATTATAAAGGAAGTGATACCGGGGCTTCCTACATTTCTGGCTATGGTGGTCAAAAAACGTATGTATCCGGAGGTCAAAAGTATTCTTTCATTGGGGGAACGATGTTTCATGCCGTTAATGGTTTAACCGGAAAGGCCAAGATTGAGTTGGTTTCTCGAAATCCAAAAGCTTCTCCGCCACCAAAGAAAAGTAATCTTCTCCAAAATGTAACCAAAATAAAAGACTGTGTTACGGTTGATTTAGGTAGTGATTTGAACAACTCTAAAGAATTGTGGACAGAGGTCCAAGCCTTAGATATTGATGGCAATAACGTTATTGCTCAAGCGACATCTAAATCTCCAGCATCTACCGGGTTATATGACGGCGACACCGCAACTAAACTGAGCAAGACACTAACTATGACTGCGGGTAACGGGAAAACTATCTGTGCAGAATACACTTTAAATAGAGCTTATAATCTACAAGAAGTTGCTTTTTTCCATTTTTATCATTCAACAACTACTTTCAAAAAGGAAGAAATAACAATTACTTCTTCTGCCGGTACTTACACTAAAACATACGATTCTACTACTACCTATATTCCAGCAGAAAATGCCATGGGAATCAGAGTCAGTGATGTTCACTTAGATAATCTGAACACAATTCCCGCCGGAAATTACTATATCACTTTAGCTTCGGATCAAGGTCGTGTCTTAACGGCTACAAATTCAACAGTTGAATCGAAATTAATTTTCTATGAAGGCAGTAAAAGACAAAAGTGGACTATTAATTCTGTAGGAACAAATCTTTATAAAATAACCGAAACTGAAGACAACTTGGCACTTCAACCAAAAGAAACTGATAACAATGGTTATTTTGAAGAATATACACCGGTAGCAACTTTAGCTACCTATGCTGGTAACACTTGGGAACAATGGGAAATCTATCACCCCAGCACTTCAGCTAAAAATGATTATTATATGATTCAATCAAAATCAAGGTCAGGATACTGCTTAGCTGCCACCGCTACCACTCAAAACGCTCCATTTAGAATGGTTAGATGTAACCCCAATGATAAATTACAGACATTTAAATTTTACAACGCTGATTATTAAAAGAAGAGTTGTAACCTAACAATTTTTCTTTTTTTTTGTTTTTTAGCACAAAATGTTGACAAGTGCTAAAAAAAGGCATACAATATCATTAGCACTCATAAAATAGTAGTGCTAGGAGGTTGATGTTATGTTGACTGAAAGACAAAATAAAATGTTAAAACTAATAGTAGAAAGATATATCAAAGATCCAACTCCAGTTGGTTCCAAAGTTATATCTAAAGCTCTAGCGTGTTCAAGCGCTACTATTCGTAATGAAATGGCGACTTTAGAAGATTTAGGACTATTAGAAAAAACGCACACCTCCTCAGGAAGAATTCCTAGCGAAAAAGGTTATCGTTACTATGTTGATAATCTAATGGAATTAAAGAAAATGAATGCTGAGGATATGCTAAAACTACAAATTGTCTTCCGTAATCAGCAACTTGCACTATCTGATGTAATTACTAAAAGTTTACAAGTTATATCGGATATGATGAATTATACAACAATAGTGCTTGGTAGCAACTCTCATGAGAATCTTCTAAAACAAATTGAAGTAGTTCCGATTGATGATGTTAGTATGATCGTAATTATAGTTACTGATAAGGGCCATGTAGAACATAAAAGTATCAAACTTCAAGATGTCTCACTAGATGAAGTTAAAAAAACAGTTGGCCTAATAAACAACTTAATCTCTGGTACTCCAATTGATGAAGTAAGTACAAAATTGGAGTTTGAAATAAAGCCAATTATAGGTAATTATGTTAAACAACATGAACAACTATATAATGCTTTCTATCACGTATTCAACGATTTCACAAATCCAACAGATGTAAATATTGTTGGCAGAAACAAATTCCTAGAACAACCGGAATTTAGTAGCAATATAGACAAAATTAAAAATGTCTTCAATAAGCTAGAGGATCGAGAAACTCTCCGTAGCATTGAAGAGGATAATGATAATAATATTAAAGTCTATATTGGAAATGAAAATAATATCGATAGTGATGTTACCGTCATTAAAACCAAATTTAAAAGTGGTGATGAAGAAGGAACCATTGCTATTATTGGACCAAAAAGAATGGAATACGATCGCGTCGTTGGTCTATTAGAATACATGAAAGAAAATATAGAAAGGTAGAATAAAATGACACAAGAAGAAAATAAAGTTGAAGAACTAAAAACCGAAGAATGCACTTGTTGCCATGAATCAGATGATACACCACATTGCTGTGGCGGTGGTTGTCACCATGAGCAAGAACCTAATCCAAAGGAAGAAGAATTAACAGCTGAAGTTAATAAACTACAATTAGAAAATCAAGATCTAATTGAAAAAGTAAAATTAGCTCAGGCTGAATTAGTAAATTATCGAAAAAGAAAAGATGAAGAAACTCAAAGTATGCTAAAGTTTGCTAATCAAGACTTGATATTAGAAATCATTCAAGTGGTAGACAACTTTGAACGTGCCATCAAATTAGATGACAACAATTTAACAGACGAAATTTCCAAATTTTTAAGTGGTTTCAAAATGATGTATGCTTCATTAACTGAAACCTTAAAAAGATTTGGTGTCGAAGAAATAAACCGAGTAGGGCAAATATTTGACCCCGCTCAAGAACAAGCTTTATTAACTGATACTGTCGAAGAATTAGAAGACGAAGTAGTAATAGAAGTTTTGCTAAAAGGGTACAAATTACATGGACGTGTAATTAGACCAGCATCAGTTAAAATTAATCAAAAATAAAAATAAAGGAGAGATATAAATTATGGGTAAAATTATTGGTATCGATTTAGGTACAACAAATTCATGTGCTGCCGTACTAGAAGCTGGAGCACCAAAAGTAATTCCAAATCCAGAAGGAGGAAGAACAACTCCATCTGTAGTAGCTTTCAAAAAGGGTGAAAGAATAGTAGGAGATGCCGCTAAGCGTCAAGCTCTAACAAATCCTAATACTTGTTCATCAATTAAAAGAATGATGGGTACAAGCAAAAAAGTTGAATTAGATGGTAAAAAATATACACCAGAGGAAATTTCAGCAATGATTCTTTCTTATATTAAAGACTATGCTGAAAGTTATCTTGGTGAAAAAGTAGACAAAGCTGTAATTACGGTTCCAGCATACTTCAACGACGCTGAACGTCAAGCAACTAAGAATGCTGGTAAAATTGCCGGACTAGAAGTAGAAAGAATCATCAATGAGCCAACTGCTGCTGCTTTATCATATGGACTAGAAAAAGAAGAAGGCCAAACAATTCTTGTTTACGACTTAGGTGGTGGAACATTCGACGTATCAATTCTTGAATTAGGAGACGGTGTTTTTGAAGTTAAGTCTACAAATGGAAATAACCATTTAGGTGGTGACGATTTTGATCAAGCAATCATTGATTATATCATTGAAGAATTTGAAAAAGAAAACGGTATAGATTTATCAGACGATAAAATGGCAATGCAACGTCTTAAAGAAGCTGCTGAACAAGCAAAGAAAAACCTTTCAGGAACTTTATCAACTACTATTTCTGCGCCATTTATCGCTAAAAATGAAGATGATGAGCCATTACATATTGATATGACTTTAACAAGAGCTAAATTTGAAGACTTAATAGGTGATTTAGTTAAATCAACTCTAGAACCAGTTAAGAAGGCATTAAAAGATGCTAAAATGACTAAGAAAGACATTGATAAGGTAATCTTAGTAGGTGGATCTACTCGTGTTCCACTAGTATATGAAACAATTACTAAGGAATTAGGTAAAGAACCATCACGTGAGGTTAACCCAGATGAAGTAGTAGCTATGGGTGCTGCTATTCAAGGCGGAGTTATTGCTGGTGATGTAACAGATATTGTATTACTAGATGTAACGCCATTATCACTAGGAATTGAAACTCTAGGTGGAGTAATGACAACATTAATACCAAGAAACACAACCATTCCAACTTCAAGATCAGAAATCTTCTCAACCGCCGCTGATAATCAGCCAGGTGTAGACGTTCATGTCCTACAAGGTGAAAGATCAATGGCTAGTGATAACAAAACTTTAGGAAGATTCCAATTAACAAACATCCCACCAGCACCACGTGGAGTACCACAAATTGAAGTAAAATTTGATATTGATGCTAATGGTATTGTTAATGTTACCGCTAAAGACTTAGGAACAAATAAAGAACAATCAATTACAATTACTTCTAATACAAATCTATCAGATGAAGAAGTAGAAAGAATGCGTAAAGAAGCAGAAGAAAATAAAGAGGCAGACGAAAAGCGTAAAGAAGCCGTTGAAACAAAAAATGAAGCCGAACAAATGATTTTCCAAACAGAAAAGGCTATTAAAGACCTTGGTGATAAAATCGACAAAAAAGAAAAAGAAGAAGCTGAAGATCTAATTGAAGAATTACGTGATGCAATTAAAGATGATGATTTAGATGAAATCAAAGAAAAGAAAGATAAACTTCAAGAAAAAACTATGTCTCTAGCAACAAAAGTTTACGAACAAGCTGCTAAAGAACGTCAAACTGAAGAAGAAACCGAAAATGCCGACGAAGATCAACCAGCTAAGAAGTCAAAGAAAAAGGCAAAATCTAAAGATGACGATGATGATGTACAAGAAGCTGACATCGAAGAAGAATAATTTGTAAAGTAGTCCTAGTTTTATAGGACTACTTCTTTGAATATATAATGTGAGGATGTGAACGAATGGCAAATAAGAGAGATTACTATGAGGTTTTAGGAATTTCTAAAAATGCTACTGAAGCAGAAATTAAAAGTGCTTTTCGAAAAAAGGCCAAAGAATTTCACCCGGACTTAAATAAAGATAACCCAGATGCAGCGGAAAAATTTAAAGAAGCCCAAGAGGCGTATTCTGTATTATCTGATCCATCAAAAAAACAAATGTATGATCAATATGGACATGCTGGTGTAGGTTCTGGCGGAGCTGGTGGTTCATCTTATGGAAATTACACTGGTGGCGGTTTCGGAGGAAGCGGTTTTGGCTTCGAAGATATTTTTGATTCTATCTTTGGTGGAGCTGGCGGATTTTCTGGCTTTGGTGGCAGTGGCTTTGGAGAAGAACAAACCCATGCCCGTCGTGGTAGCGATACCTTAATGCGAATGTCCGTTGACTTTGATGAGGCTGTATATGGTACCGAAAAGAAATTCACTCTAGACGTAGTTGAAGAATGTGAAGAGTGTGATGGACATGGTGGATTTAATCCTGAAAAATGTTCCACCTGTGGTGGTACTGGAACGATTACCACCCAACAAAGAACAATATTAGGAGCATTTATGTCCAAATCTCCTTGCCCTGACTGTAATGGTCAAGGGAAGACCTACAAAAGGAAATGTAGTGCTTGCAATGGCAAAGGTCGTATTAAGAAAAATAAAAAAATTACCGTTAATATTCCAGCCGGTATTAATACAGGGGATCGCTTACGTGTAAGTGGCAAGGGAAATCCTGGACAGAATGGTGGAGATAATGGTGATTTATACCTAGAGTTTGTTGTTGGACGTCATGATTTCTTTGTTCGAGATGAAGATGACATATATTTAGAGGTACCACTATCAATAACTGAAGCAGCATTGGGCTGTAAGAAAACAATCCCAACCCTTTATGGAAATGTCAAGTTGAATGTTTCTGCTGGTACAGATAGTGGCGATAAACAACGTATTAAAGGCAAGGGTATCAACAATGATTATCACAATACCAGGGGTGATATGTTTGTAATCTTCAAAGTTATAACTCCAAAAAAATTATCAAAAACTGAAAAAGCCCTTTTTGAAAAATTAGAGAAATCACTAGAAGATGATACCATTATTAAAAAATTTAATAAATTTGTTTCAAAGAACGATTAATTCGTTCTTTTTATATTAATTAAATCAACCGTTAAAAGCTAGCATTCAAAAATAGCTAATTTATTGTTGCTTTTGCAACACTATGTTTTTCACTGTAGTTGTTATAATGTACTAGACTGGTCAATATAAAAATTGGAGGATAAAATATGCAAGTAAAATTACTAGGTGCATTAGATTATAAAAAAGTAGAAAAAGTCTTATCAGAAAATGTTCCTGACGAGAAACAACGCAAAAAATTATTAGAAGAATTAAAAAAAATAGAAATTGCCAGAAAGGGCGAAATAGTAGCAACCGCAGGGCGTTTGTCCCGAGCTCACGGAACCATCTTAGATATAGTTGGCTTATCCGAGGAGAAAACCTTTGAACAAAATATAAATTTTGCTAGTCGTGTTATAGGAATGGGTCACGATTCAATAAGCGATCATGACTATTGTGTTTTTGCTCTCCAAGATGTTTCGCCATTAGTCGAGCAAACCATCATTGAAGAAAGATTTTCTTCCTTTACTATTAAATCCCGTCGTGAAGTTGACTTTTCCAAGGTATGGTTTGTTATTCCTGACTTTCACGATTGTAATGGTAATCTTCTTCCTAACAATACTGCCTTAAAAGAAGAGTATAAAGAGCATATGCAAATGTTATTTGACAGCTATTCAGCATTGAAAGATATGAATATTCCCATTGAAGATGCTCGCTTTGTTTTGCCTTATTCATATCATTCAAATATTATTATGGGAATGGATGCTCACACATTAAAGGATTTAATTATCCGCTTAACAAAAACTAAAGATGCAAATATTCCAGAATTAAAGGAATTAGGAGAAAAACTATATCATATTGCTGAAGAATCTATTCCATACATAATTCCTCAAATAGACAAATACCAATCTCAGCGGCAAGATGCCGTAGAAACGTATTTAAACCAAAATACTAATAAAAATTCATACACAATATTATCAAAGCCTCAATTATTAAATCATAGTCAAGATAATATAGATGACTCAATTCTTATCTCTGCAATAATGCGCAGATATCAATACACTAGAGAAGAAGCTACTCAGGTATATGAAGAAGCTGTTAAGAATAATCCAGCTTTTAAAGAAGAATTAATGAAGAAAATCGCCTTTGCTTCGGATGGAAAAGAATTATCTCAAATTAATTTTCAATTTCAAATACCGCTTTCACTAGCCATTCTAACTCACCTTACAAGGCACAGAACGCATTATATTATGCCACCTGATTTTGTTCCAAATATTGATCTTGAACAATACAAAGTTCCCCCAACTATAAGTAGGAACGAAGCAGCCAAAGAAATGTATGACTCTTTATTTGCTCTAAACCAAGAAATGTATAATCGTTTTAAAAATGAGTATGGTGTTCGAGAAGAGGATTTAGTTTATTTTACCTTATCCGGGAATCTCGTTAATACAGTTACAAATATTGATGGAAAGACCTTAAAACACATTTTGGGACTTCGTGAATGTAGTAAATCTCAATGGGAAACACGAGCTATGGCAAATGGTCTCCATGAAGAAATAAAAAAATTATCTGGTGCTGAGTGTTATGAAAAAATTCTTGGACCAACCTGTGTTACACAAGGCTTTTGCAATGAAGGAAAAGAATGCTGCGGTAAAATATATACTTTAAAAAAATCATCAAAAAAAGATAGTTAATTTAAACTGGTGATAAAAAGAAGATTATTAATTGTCAAAAACTTTTATATTATTTAATTGTATGATAAAATAAAACCATAAGGAGTTTATGTTAATTGTGTGAATGGGAGTAAATATTATGAATAAACAAATTAAATTATTTATAATTATAGCATTTGTTAGTGCTTTTACAATTTTATTATCTCCATATGAAGCGCAAGCAGCAAGTTATGGCATATGTATGACAGGTGTTAAATATCAGCAAGACTCGAAGACAGGTACAATAAGTAAAACACAAGGAGGAAGTCACTTTGTTCAAATAAACAAAGCATCTACTTCACTTACTAATCCATGCCCCGATTGTGAAATCAGAGTTAGGCCGCATAAAGTAAATGTTGGTACATTGGGTGGAAGAGTTATAAAGATGAGTAAAAAACCATACGAAATAAGTCCTAGCGATGGTTCTGGAGAGGCAGGATATAATTACTACCTAAAAGTTGCGAGATACAATTATACACTTCTAGATACAACGGTTGATTTGACCTGGTATTATCAGGGATATACCGGAGACAGTATATAACAAAAAAACTATTTAAATAACTATCACAAAAATAAACTCTTTATTATTTTAGTTGAGGTGAGACA
Source organism: uncultured Mycoplasmatota bacterium (assembly GCA_900552495.1). Taxonomy (GTDB): domain Bacteria; phylum Bacillota_I; class Bacilli_A; order RF39; family UBA660; genus JAEDES01. The sequence goes on from URZY01000002.1 coordinate 61,177, forward strand.
ATGAGGTTTCTCAAGAAAAATTTTTTAGTTATAGCAACTATTGTAATATCTTTTTTAGTTATTGGAGTTCTGGCGGCAGAAGAAAAGAAGACAGTTGAATTTACTAATAATAATATAAAATCAACCGTTGAGAAATGTGAGAAAATTCTAAAAGCATCGAACGGTGACACGGAAAGTATAAAAATGTGCCAAAGAATAGTAAAAAATAAAAATATGCAAGTAGATTTTTATACTGCATATATCGATTTGTTAGTATTTAGAATTCATCATTTGAATGTAATAGCATTTTTACTGTTAATAATTCCATCGATGTATGGAATCTGTAAGAAGCTAAAATATAAATATATAAAGAATGCTCTTACAAGACAAAGTTATACTAATTTTATGAAGGAACTGTTAAAAGAATCTTACAAGTATATTTGGCTTTTACCATTAATAACACTGTATATGATGCTTATTGTTTCGACATATACAACATTTGATTTAACATATGCTATGACAAGCTATAGTGTTTCATGGCCTTACACCTTACTTTCTAAGCCATTTTTATTCATTGTTCTTTATATGGCAAATATACTATTTCATTCGTTCTTTTTCATCAATATATCATTAATTGTCGCAAAGAAAATTAATAAATATATCCCATGCGTTATAGTATCATTTATATTATATATCGCAATAGAATTATTTTTAGAAGTAGGTGTATCAATGCTAATCTTTAATATTATTTTTAAAAATGATTTTGGTATTATATTTAATGTTATGAACTTATTCATGTTTAATACTGTCTTTGGAATAGCCCCTGTATTAATATTTAGTTTTTCTGCTATGTTATTATCATTTCTTGCACTTTACTTCACGTACCGTGACAAAGAACAATTAGTAATTAATTGTGAAAAAAATATTTAATTTAAAATATGGAGGTCAAAATGGAAATAAAAGTATGCAATTTGAGCAAAAAAATAAAGAAAAATACAATATTAGATAGTATTAATTTACGGTTTAATGAAGGTAATATCTATGGACTTGTTGGCAGAAATGGTTCAGGGAAAAGTGTTCTATTAAAAATTATATGTGGTTTATATAAACCAACAACTGGAGAAGTGTTGTTTGATGACAAAAACTACTCAAAATCAAACTTATATTGTCCAAATCTAAGAGCATTAATAGAATCTCCAGCATTTTTTCCAGAATTAACTGGTTTTGAAAATTTAAAATTACTAGCTAAAATACAAAATAAAATAGGAAACCAGGAAATTATTGATACATTAAGAAAAGTTAATTTATATGAAGAGAAAGATAAGAAATTTGCAGAATATTCATTAGGTATGAAACAGAAATTAGGTATTGCCCAAGTATTAATGGAAGATCCTAAAATTTTAATTTTAGATGAACCCTTTAATGGAATTGAAGAAGAAAGTGTCAAAAAAATCATTGACATTCTAAAAAAAGAAGTCAAAAAAGGAAAAATAATAATATTATCAACCCACATAAAAGAAGATTTAAATAAACTAGCAGATAAAATATATGTATTAGATAATGGTAAGATAAATGACAAATAATAATTATTTATTTTTTAAAAAGCAATTAATTTATACTTTATTAGTGACCTTTATAGGAATAGCAATTCCATTATTATCATATGGTATTAGTCATAATTTTCCGACAAAGTTTATTGAGATATACCAAAATAAATGGTTTATTCTGTGTAATTTTATTTCTATAATACTATTAAATACAAAATATCAGGAACTCTACAATAATTACAATTATAGAATTAGAATGACAAGCAATTCTGCTGCCTATTCCAAAATCATCAAAGAATGCAATATAGATATAGTTATTTATTGGCTTATGAATTCTATTTTTATCTTTTTTTTACTTATCGTTTTTAATTATAAAATTTATAACCCATCTGAATTAATTGAAGTAGTATATGTTCTGATATATACCTTGCTCTTGTTAATATTTACAAATGTATTTTTCTTGGCAATAAAAAAATTTGTAAAAAATAATCGATATTATTTATTCTTTATATTAATATCGATAGTATTAATAATAACAAATGGGCATTTATTATATATGAATTTGCATTCGAGTTATCCTATAAATTATGTAATTAAATATACCTTTATATTAATTGCACTTTTTACCACAAAACAAGTTCTAAAAAAAGAAAGTAGAGATATTTAATATGATATATCAAACATTATGTTTAATTGAATTATTTAAAAAAAAGTATTACAAATTTTTTCTTCTTTTTATTATTTTATTTGTAATGATTGTTACAGTGTCCTATCTTTCAAATTATGAATTTGACATAATATTATTTGAATCAATTCTTGGGACTTCTGCCAATTATTCTATGTTTGGAATTTTATGGCTATTATTCCAATTATTGTTTCATTGTTATATAGCATTTTTATTTTTTGATTATGAAAAAAACAATTCCTTTGAATTTACAATATTGCGAGCAAGTTACTTTAAAATAATAATCAAAAAAATGTTAGTACTAATTATATTTGTCTTATTTTTTAGAATTCTTTTCTTTCTATTAGTTTTTTTAATATTTAGAAAAACAATTTCTTTTTCATTTTACATTTTTCTTAAAAATATCATCATATTTATCATAGCAAGCATTGCATCAGGTGCTTTATGCACGATACATAATAATATATTATAATCAAACTTATAACAAAACAAAGTTATCAAAAAAGATAGTTTAGTTAAAGTGATACAGTAAAAGTAGATATATCAAAAAATGAAGTGAACCCTATTTTAGACACTTTAAAAAAGTAGATGTAAAATAATATCTCGTGAAAGGAGGTATTATTTTATTTATGGGAAAGCATTTTAATCCAAGTATAAAATAGAAATAATTACAAAATACTTTAATAATGAAGCTTCTTTAGATATGTTATCTAAGAAATATAACATTTCTAGATCAACCATTTTCAAGTGGATAAAACAATCTAGAGAAGGAAAAGACATAACGATAAGACAAAAAGGTTCTGGTAGACCTAAAGAAGAAAATGTTGATTATAAAGAAAGATATGAAATATTAAAAAAATACCAAGCCTTCCTCGATACACAACGAGAGAGAAAATAACATTTATAAATTTGTATATAAGTAATTATAAACTTTCTAATATGTGTACTGTTTTAGAATACGTAAAAGAACTTATTATAAATATAGGAACAGGGAAGATAAAGATTATTGTGATTATTTAATAATAAAAGAAATATTTGATGATTCTAAAGGTACATATGGATATCGTAGGATAACTGAAGGCATAAAGATTAAATATGGTGTAATATTTAATCACAAAAAAAGTACGAAGAATAATGAATAAATACCATTTGAAACCAGAATATATAAAAAGAATTCGCCCCAATAACAATAAAAGAATTGAGGAAAATGTCAAACCAAATTTAGTTAAAAGAAAATTTAATACAGATGAGCCTAATAAAATATGGGTAACAGATATAACATATTTAATTTATAACAATAAAAAAATGTATTTATCTACAATATTAGATTTATATGATAGAAAAGTAATAGCATATAAAATTTCTAAATTTAACAATAACCGATTGGTTATTGTTACTTTAAATGAGGCAATATCAAAAATAAAAAATGTATATGGATTAATCCCACATAGTAATCAAGGATTCCAATATACATCCTATCAATACAAAGCTATTTGTAATTCTAATAATATTCAAATTTTCATGTCAAGAAAAGGAACACCTATTGATGATTCACCGATGGAATCATTTCCTGAATATTAAAAAAAGAAAACTTGTATAACAATAATATAACATCTTTACAAGAATACCAAAAACTCGTAAAAGATTGGATAGTATTTTACAACACTTCACGATTAAAATCAAAAAGACATTAGATTTTTGCCTAATGTCTATTTTTTATTGTGAACCATTTGGGGTTCACTTCATTTTTGATATGTCTACTTTTACTGTATCACTTTAACTAAACTATCTTTTTTAGAAAATTAACGTATGCAAAATACGATCAGTATTTTTAAAGTTAAACTTGGCAATTTCTTTTAACTTTTCTTTACCATATTTAGCAACGACTTCTTCTCCAATTTTGTCTACGTCTTTGCCTGCTCCTTTAGGAAGGGGAATATGGATACTATCACAAAGTTTGTCAAATTCTTTTAAAAATAAATACCTACTAATAATCGAACCACAAGCAACAGCCAGATTTTTGTCTTCAGCCTTTGTCATAAAAGTAATATTCTTTTGAATTGCTGTAACCCCGTTTAAATATTCATAATATCTAGCTTCTCTAGCAAATTCATCTACTATAATATAATCAATAGAAGGCTTTTCTTCTTGCATTAATTGATATAAAACCTTGTTATGCATAATAGCCTTAATCTTATTCATGTTAATATCTTTAGTATATTTTTCATTATATTCTTTATTGCTCAAAATAACACTACGATACTTAATCTTTTTGGCTATCTCCGGAGCGATTTTTTTGATTTTTGTATCGTCAATTTTTTTAGAATCACCAACACCTAATTTTTCAAGAAAAGCAATGTCTTCCTTTTTTACATAACAAGCCGTAACAACAATTGGTCCAAAATAGTCACCCGTACCTACCTCGTCACTACCTACAGCGTTACAGTTATAATACTTTGCTTCAGCTAATTTTTTTTCAGCTTTCTTTTCTTTAGTATTATCGAGAATAGTTCCCCACATTGCCGCATCAACATCAGCACTTACACCTTGAAACATCGCTTTTCCAGACTCATACAGAGTAATTACTGTATCTTCCTCTTGTGCCTGAAAGACTACATAGGGAATAACCTTATCTCGTCGTTTATCTTTGTAGTATTCTATCATCTTTTCTTTTACTTCATCATTTACTTTAATAACAACGTTCAAAACTAATCACCTCAATTTATTCATTATAAGATATTATAGCATAAAATCAAAAAATAGTTTATAATTATAATTAGGAGGTACATAATATGAATATAATCGACATAGGAATTATTCTTGTCTTGGTGATGTTTGCTTTAGCCGGCTGGAAAAATGGTGTTATTAAGGAAACTGTTTCCCTGGTAGGGCTTATTTTAATCTTCGTAATAGCTTATACTTTTAAAGAACAGTTAGGAAATGTTTTATGTAAATATCTGCCGTTTTTTAACTTTAGCGGATCGATAGAAGGGCTAGTGTCATTAAATATTTTGATTTATCAACTAATTGCTTTTTTAATTATTCTTAGTGTTCTATATGCTATATATCAAATAGTTCTAAAATTATCTGGTGTATTGCAAAAACTTGTTAACCTAACTATTATTTTAGCTCTTCCATCAAAATTAGGTGGGTTAGTAGTAGGATTATTAGAAGGATACTTACTAATATTTGCTATTCTTATGCTAGTAGTTGTACCATTTAAGAATAATCCCATAATAGCAGAAAGTAAAATGATAACGCCGATTGTTCACAAAACTCCATTGTTATCACTATATACAAAAGATATTTCTCAAACAATAACTGATGTATATGATTTGGCAGACAGGGTATCTGGCGAAGAAATTACAATTAATGAAGCAAATCTAGAACTAATTGATACAATGCTTGAATACGATGTTGTCAGTAAGAAAACAGTAGAGCAATTACGTGTATTAGACAAACTAAAAAAAGTGAAAGGATTAGACTCTGTTCTAAAAAAATATTAATATATGAAACATATCAAAACAAAAGAAGAATTAAGTGAAGAAATAAAAAAAGATTTAGTCTTAGTGGATTTTTATGCAACGTGGTGTGGTCCATGTCAAATGTTAGCTCCAATTTTAGAAGAGTTAGAAAGTGAAGTAGACAATCTAACCATCGTAAAAATAGATGTTGATAAAGCACCACTTCTCGCAAAAGAACACGGAATTTTATCAATTCCAGTTTTAGAGATTTACAAAAAAAATAAGCTAGTAGATAAAGCTTTAGGTTATATGTCAAAAGAAGATTTAAAAGACTTACTAAAATAGTCTTTTTTTTTACTCGGAAAGTACTTTAAGAGTAAAAAATTAAATTTATTGTATGCCAAAATTACATCATATTTTGCACAATACAGTTATAGAACAGTCTTTAAAATAATAAAAAATATGATAAAATAAAAATGTCAGTAAAAAGAGGGAAAACTATGGAAAATAAAAGTTTAACATTAACAGAAAAAGAAATCATGATGGAATTAATAAAAAAGGGGGAGTTTGCGAAACTTGAAAGCCTGCCATATTTTTCTTCTGCTAAAATAAAAGCCAAAACAGCAGCTAGATTAGCAGAAATTTTAAGTTACCACTTCGACGAAGACAATAATAATCAAGAAAGACTATACCATCGTTTAGATGAAATGATGAACGGAGTAGCAAAGCAAAGGTTCATTAGAGATAAAAGAAATTTCCGTTTTAAAAGTTTAAATCAAATAAATGACTATTTATTAAAAGAATTTGAAAAAATCGATGAATATAACCAAGAATATTATTTTAAGAAAATATCTAGTGTGCTTAGCCAAATGATAAGCGATAAAAGCCATTACGACATATGTTTAGAAAAAATAAAGAGTTTCTATAACTATTACCGTGATCAAAGGGTTCTTCCTAGAGAATTAACTACTAACTTTTATAATCAAATATTGAATAAACAAGAAGAAACCTATATTAAGAAGACAAAAGCAGAGATGATTAAGAAACTAACAGAGAAGTTGCCATATACAGTTAAAAAGGAAAGAGGAAGAATAATAGGGGCTAAACTAAAGAAGATAGACTCTTTATTAGCCACTAAAAATTATCAAGAATTAGGAATAACAGAAGCTGAATTAAAACAATCATTAGAAAATTATGATGACGACATTAATAAAGTAAGAAAAATAGTAAAAGAACATTTTCATTTAACAAAAGAACAATTAGGTAGAATAAATGAACAATTTATTGTTGGTAGATTAACAAAAGACATCTTAGCAACAATCTTACCTAACGCTAGTGATGAAGTAAGAACAATAATTTTAAATAAATATACTTTAATAAAAGCACAGTTTTTAAATAATGTTTCAGTAACAGAACAAGAACTTCCTAAGCTGGATTTAGGTTATCATTATAACAATTTTAAAATAGGAACAATGAAAGATACTTATAAAACTATAATAAATATCCTAGCAACGATATCCGAAGAAGAAGCCCAAGATATTTTATCAAATAAAGAAATTCCGGAAGAAATATTGGAACTGTTACCTCTAGTAGGTCATTTAAATGATTTTAATACAGAAGAGATGATAGTTTTATTAAGAAACTATACAATGGTATTAAACCACATAAGAAAAGAATCATCAGACAAAAATATTACATTAAACTCCGCACTGTCACATTTCTATGACTTTTTAACAACCGCCGAAGCATATGACAGTGCAGATGATCTAACTATAAGTGTCTTAGGGAAAAATATAGTGGAACAAATCAGATTTTCGGATAAACAAACAAGTAGGAATCCATTAGATTATCTAACAGTTTATGAAGGAATGTTAGCAAGAGAGTACACATTTATTCCAAGAGTAGAAGGAGAGTACGGAGATTATCATTACGAATCTGCCAATGATGCTGACAGGGAAAGATTATTAATAGGAAAAAAATGTAATTTTAGTTGTATAGGTCCCCAAGGTGCAGGAGAAAAAGCCTACTATCAAGCATTAACTGGTCATAACGCAGATGTAATTATAATAACAGATAAAAATACAAATGAATTTGTTGCCCGTAGTATTTGTTTTAGAAAGGGAAATTATATAGTATTAGCACCGTTTCAAGGAATAAGAGGAATTGCCGAATCTTTATATCAGCCTAAGTTTTTGTTAGACATAAGTAATCAAATAATAAAACAAGCTTTAGAAAACAAAGATACGTTAGAATATGTCTTTCTTAGCCCAGATGGCAGATTTTTAGATGACTGTTTTCCAATTATAGAAGATAGTTATTTAATGGACCCTTTTCCTCATGCAGATTTAGATGAAATAGCCTATCTATTAGCAAGTACAAAAGAACCAGAAAATGTAGAAATAGATTCGACTCTACCTATGCCAATAATATATAAAACCAAAAGAGAAAAAGTTAAGGGAAAAAAAGAAGCCTCTAACGAAAGTCTAACTAAAATAAAAGCACTAGATATTTTATTAACAGAAGAAACGGCAGAAAGAGAAGAAAAAGAGAGAAATTTCGAGCCAATAAATAAAGAAAGCTATGATGATATATATATGGGGCAAGACTGGTATGTAGCAATAAAAGATGGAAAAATAATTGAAGAAGTAATCTTACCGACAGGACAAGAGTCACAAACAGCAGAATTAGCCTTGTTAAGTGAAAAATTAACTATACTAAATATGTTAGAAGAAAGTGAAAATAATACTTTAATAAGCAGTAATAAAGGTGGTAAAAAATGAAAAAAATAGGTGAAATAGTAGTGTTTGACGGTCGTCACGGTCTAATCAATGACGAATTAGAAGAATTTGGTTTTCATGTTGCCGATTTTAGTACTCCAGAACCGGCTGAATGTATTCAAGTAGGAGATTTTGTAGAGTTTAGAGCAGAATATCGTGACCTTAATGTAAAAAGAGCCAAAAATATAAAAATATTACAAAAAAAGTCTAACACGCCCAATTATCCTCCCCACGAATGATAAGAAAAACAGATAAATATAAATAGATTGTTAAATAAGATAAAATAGTTATGAAATATAGGGCGTTAATTATAGTGAATAAAACTCAAATTAAATAGATGCAAATAGATATCACATTTAACACTAATGTGATACTTTTATATAGTTTAATTTTTTGTAAAAATAAGTAAAAAAACAGATATTCTTCTTTGTAAAATAAAGTTTTCGTAGTATACTTAAATTGTCTACTGACAATTAAGGAGGATTATATAAAATGAAATATGTTTACCTATTCAAAGAAGGTAATGCCGACATGCGAAACCTTCTAGGTGGTAAAGGTGCTAACTTAGCTGAAATGACAAATATTGGTTTACCAGTACCACAAGGTTTCACAATTACAACCGAAGCATGTACTCAATATTATGAAGATGGTCGCGAAATAAACGATGAAATTCAAAGCCAAATTAATGAGTACGTTGAAAAAATGGAGGAAATAACTGGAAAGAAGTTTGGAGACAAAGAAAATCCATTATTAGTTTCAGTTAGATCTGGAGCAAGAGCATCTATGCCAGGTATGATGGATACCATTTTAAACTTAGGGTTAAATGAAGAAGTAGTTGAAACTCTAGCAGAGAAGTCAGGTAATCCAAGATGGGCATGGGATTGCTACAGAAGATTTATTCAAATGTATTCAGATGTTGTTATGGAAGTAGGTAAGAAATACTTTGAAGAACTAATCGATAAAATGAAAGAAAAAAAGGGTATTACTCTAGATGTTGAATTAGATGCTGATGACTTAAAAGAATTAGCTAATCAATTCAAGAAAGAGTATAAAGAGAAGATTGGTAGTGAATTCCCAACTGATCCAAAAGAACAACTAATGGGTGCTATCAAAGCTGTATTCCGTTCATGGGATAATCCTCGTGCTAACGTATATAGAAGAGATAATGATATTCCATACTCATGGGGAACTGCTGTAAATGTTCAATCAATGGCATTTGGTAATATGGGTGATGATTGTGGAACAGGAGTTGCCTTTACCCGTGATCCAGCAACTGGTGAAAAAGGTTTATTTGGTGAGTTCTTGACAAACGCTCAAGGTGAAGACGTTGTTGCGGGTGTTCGTACACCAATGCATATTTCCGAAATGGAAGAAAAATTCCCAGAAGCATTTGCTGAATTCCAGAAAGTATGCCAAACTCTAGAAGAACATTATCGTGATATGCAAGATATGGAATTTACAGTAGAACACGGTAAATTATATATGCTTCAGACTCGAAGTGGTAAAAGAACTGCTCAAGCTGCTTTAAAAATAGCTTGCGATTTAGTTGATGAAGGAATGCGTACTGAACAAGAAGCTGTTTTAATGATTGATCCTCGTAATCTTGATACATTATTACATCCTCAATTTGATACTAAAAAATTAAAAGAGGCTACCCCAATTGGTAAAGGTTTAGGTGCATCTCCAGGTGCTGCTTGCGGTAAAGTAGTATTCACGGCTGAGGATGCTGAAAAACAAGGAATTGGTGGAAAAGGTGAAAAAATTATCCTAGTAAGACTTGAAACATCTCCAGAAGATATCTCTGGTATGAAGGCAGCTCAAGGTATTCTAACTGTTCGTGGTGGTATGACATCACACGCTGCTGTTGTTGCACGTGGTATGGGTTCTTGCTGCGTATCAGGTTGTGGTGACATTCAAATGAATGAAGCTAAAAAGGAATTTAAATTAGCTGGTAAAACATTCCATGAGGGAGATGTAATTTCTATCGATGGTTCAACAGGTAACATCTACGATGGTGAAATTCCTACAGTAGATGCAACAATAGTCGGAGAATTTGGTCGTGTTATGGAGTGGGCCGATAAATATAGAAAATTAGGTGTTAGAACAAATGCTGATAACCCAACAGACACTAAAAAGGCAATTGAATTAGGTGCTGAAGGTATTGGTCTATGTCGTACAGAACACATGTTCTTTGATGAAGAAAGAATTCCTGCAATTAGAAAAATGATTCTATCAGAAACAGTAGAAGCTAGAGAAAAAGCTTTAGAAGCCTTAATACCTTTCCAAAAAGGTGATTTTAAAGCAATGTATAAAGAGTTAAAAGGTCTACCAATGACAGTTCGTTATTTAGATCCTCCTCTACATGAATTCTTACCAACAGAGGAAAAAGATATTAAGACATTAGCAAAAGATATGGGTGTGACAGTAGAACATTTAAAAGCAAAATGTGCAGAGTTACATGAATTTAACCCAATGATGGGGCATAGAGGTTGCCGTCTAGCTGTTACATATCCAGAAATAGCAAAGATGCAAACTCGTGCTTTGATGGAAGCTGCTATAGAAGTAAAGGAAGAAGATGGCTACGATATTATTCCTGAAATTATGATTCCTCTAGTAGGTGAAGTTAAAGAATTAAAATTTGTTAAGGATGTTGTTGTAGAGACAGCTGAACAAGTTAAAAAAGAAAAGAAATCAGATATGGAATATCATATTGGTACAATGATTGAAATTCCAAGGGCTGCTCTTACGGCTGACGAAATTGCAAAAGAAGCAGAGTTCTTCTCATTTGGAACTAATGACTTAACACAAATGACATTTGGTTTTTCTAGAGATGATGCTGGAAAATTCTTAAGCTCATATTATGAAAATAAAATATATGAACAAGATCCTTTCGCAAGAATTGATCAAACTGGAGTTGGACAACTTGTTGAATTAGCTGCCGAAAAAGGTAAAGCGACAAGACCAAACATCAAATTAGGTATTTGTGGAGAACATGGTGGGGATCCATCAAGTGTTGAATTCTGTCATAATATAGGTCTAACTTATGTATCTTGTTCACCATTTAGAGTGCCTATTGCTCGTTTAGCTGCTGCCCAAGCTGCTATTAAAGAAAAACAAGGTCAATAATTAGAAATTAAATAAATTAAAATTCCTAGATTTTTCTAGGAATTTCTTTTATACAGATAAAATAATATTAAACTCAACTAGTAAAATCATAAAAATATAAATAACTGATCCTGTCTCTTGGTGACTGCTGGTCGAAAAAGCCATTAAACAATATGGTAATTAGTTTAAAAACTAAATCCTATTTAAGAGTAAAAATCACTTTTATAATTAAGAAAAATATGATATTATTTAAATAGAGAGTAGACAAAATAAAGACGATATGCTACAATAGGCGAATCGAAAAAAGTATATTGTAGGAGGTTTTATGGAAGCAAAAACAAAATTTGAAAAACTTAAAGACATTACAAAAACTGCATTAAGTGCTTATCAAAATTATGAATTAACAAACTACTTAAAAACTTTAACAAGTGAAGAGTTAGAATACTTAGAACACAGAATTGTTGCTAATGACATTACTGGTCCTTGGATAGATATTTTTAATAGTCTTCACCAAGAAAAGGAATACAGAGTTTTAAGTGCTACTTTAAGTCTCGATACAAGTCGTTTTTTAACAGACAGTTATTCTGATTTGTTGAAGAATGTTTCAAAGAAAGACCTTTTTGACTCTTTGCTAGTGTATTCAGAACTAGGGGTAGACTATGATTATTTATTAAAGTGGTTACCAGTATTTGTTTCAGTAAAAGATAGTAATACCCTTTATCATTTTCTCAAAAAACAAGGTTTAGATGATGATAAGATAATTGAAGTATTTGGGCATAATTTTAGTGAGTCTAAAGACCTTATTCAAAGAATTCACCAATTAGATTCCAGCCAACCGGTCAATCCAGACCCTAAGCCACAAGATTATTTAAGCGATACAGAATACACGGGGTTCATTAAAAAAGCTGTTACGGCAATTGAAAGAAAAAAAGCTGGTACTGAAAGCTATGATTTATATATTAAACATATGATGTCTGAAGATAAAGAAATAATGAAGAGGTTAATGTAATGAAAAGAGAAGGATACGAAGGTGAATTTTTATCTAGAGAAGATATCTTAAGAACTCATGATATAATCCTAGAAAATAGCGAAGTGGCAGATGAGGCTGGTTTTATAGATGAAACTGGTGCCTTATTCGAATCCGCCCATAATGCAATTTTTGCAAGTTTCTTTGGCATAGATTTCTATCCAACAATAATCGAAAAGGCATCTAGATTGTGTTTTGGCATTATCAGCAACCATTGTTTTAGAAATGCTAATAAAAGAACAGCCTATCAATGTCTAAGACAGACACTAGATTTAAATGGTTATAATTCGACATTTCCAACCGACGATATGTTTGATATATTAACAGAAATTGGTGATAATAAAGCGGCTCAAACTTCAGATGAACGCGAAGAAAGTTATTTAAAACTAGTTAATTTTGTTAGGCGACACAACAGAGATAAACTAACTCCAAATGAAAAACAGTCTCTAGATGAATATGATAGTCAAGCAACCAAGTCTAGTGGTAGTGCTAAATAAAACAATTTAAGTTATCTTAAAATTTCATAATGACAGACAAAAAGATATAATAGCAACTATTATACCTTTTTTTTATAAACTAATACAGCATCTTTAGATTTATCTTTTGTCACTAAATCATAATTAACATCATAAAAATCTCTTCTAATACAATCCTCCAACTTACTTGACAGATTAAATAAATAAGTAATAGCAATTCCGTCATCTGCCAAGGGCAGAGTTCTTAATAAATTTAGATATTTTTGCAGTGATGCAGTCCCGGTACCATCAAGCGAATAGCTTATTATATTTGAGAGATTTATTATATCATATTGTTCTGAATTATCTTTTGCGATTTCTATAATGTTTCCTACTTTGTGAGTTAATTTAAGTTCTGCTATTCGTTTTTTTATCTGTTTATAAGTATTAGAGTCTAAAAAAAGATTTCTCTCTTTAATAGTCGTTAAGGAATAGGGTTCACTAGAAAATAACCATGAATTATAAATATCAAATCCTTCAAAAAAACAAAATAGCGAATTCCAAAAAATTAAAGATTTCTCCGGATTCCACCCAGAAAAAGAATGCTGTTGCATTGCTTCAACTATATTATCAAAAGTATCGCTGTCAAAATCCTTATCATAAGTAGATAACTGATAAAAGAATTGTTCAAACTCATTTTTGGGGCGGGTTAATAAGGTACTAAGTTTTAAATCTGTAAAGTATCTCGGATAAACACTAATATCAAAAGCAGTAATATCTATTATTCCTTTAGCTAGAGCATTTAAAATTTGATCTCCTGAACCTTCCACCGTTAGAATTTTCTTCTTGCCATCGTATAAATGTTCATATAGAGTAAAATCTTCATTAGAAGTCTTATAAATAAAAGAGGTCTGATGAAAAGGTGTATCGGCAGTAATAACTTGTCGACCCCCAACTAATCTTTGTGCATTTTTAATAATTTCATTTTCATCCATACTATCACCTGTGAATAGTTATTATATCTAAAAAATGTAAAATGTAAATAAAAACTAGCTCTAGCCAAACTTCTTAAATAATAACTAAAGTATTAGATATTGACAAAATAATAAAAATATGGGATAATATGCAAACACACGTAAGTAGAGGGATGATAATATGAATAGACTTACAAGAGAAGAAGAATTAGAATTAATAAAAATGTACCAACAGGTTGAAGAAGATTTTGCAGCTTTTCCTGAAATTCAAACTACAGAAGATTTCTTTCGTTGGCGAGAAAAATTAAAAAGAGAAAATGGTGAAGACGGTGACTTAAGAACGAAAATACTTGAAGAAAAAATCAGTGGAAACAAATCTTTAGAATTATTATATGCATGGTCAAAATTTAGTCGTATGGTTGATAAAAGTAAGGCTGGGCTTTATCTTACTAAGTCAGAAAATAATATGGAAGATGATCCACGTACTATTAAAGCCGCTGGTATGCTACATAGAGAATTAGCTGAAAAAGGCAAATTAAATCCAGAACGATTATTTGGAATATATAGAATAAAAGATATCAATCTAGGTGTTAAATATCCAACTGGTCGAAGTTTTAATACGCCATATGAATATGAAAAAGCCTTAGTAAAAGAAGATGTACAACAAGCCTGGCCTGCTGTTTTATTTGTTGCTCTTATGAACGCATATGGGATTGAAGCAAACGATTTAATAACAGTTGGTAGAAAAGTAGAAAGTCAGGCCAATCAATATATCGCTGAACTAGCCGTTGAAAGTGCCGCAAAATCTCAAACAAATCAAGCATCTTCTCCAAAGATTTTATTAAAAAAATAGATTGAATTAAAAGAAACAGTATAATGATCTAAAATATTTATGTAAAACTGTTTTCTTTTTTTTTGAAAAATTTTATAATAATTAAAGAAATATATAATCAGAGGTTTATCTTATGAAAAGAATTAAAGAAATACTAAATACCAAGGAAAGAAAAATGTTAAAGATAGATTATTTAATAATTGGAATAATAATTATTCTATATACAATTCTTTCTTTTATAAATCTAGGTAGTATGACCAATCCCCAAACGTTTAAATATCTTAGCAAGCAGGAAGCCTTAATTATAGAATTGAGAAATCAAGAGGCCGTTTTAAAGACAAAGTTTTATAATGGTGATGTAACTGGTCCAATTTCTATTTACTCTTCACAAAATCGTAAGCAGTATGACTATTTAACAACTATTTCAGAAGCGTCAGCTTTCTCCTGGGTTGAATTTAGTATTCCAACAACTGCCAAATACTTAAAAATAGTTGCAGAAGAAAAAACTTCTTTAGGTGAAATCTCTTTTTACAATAATTATCGTAAAAAGATAGAAATAAAATCTGTCACTAGTAACAACAAACGGGTAAATACAGTAACAGATGAACCTCAAACTGTTCCAACTGAAATAAGTTATCTAAATTCTACTTACTTTGACGAAATATATTTTGCTAGAACAGCTTATGATTACAAAGTAGGGATAGAAGCTTATGAATGGGTTCATCCACCTCTTGGAAAAATGCTTCAAGCAATTCCGGTTCTCCTTTTTAACAATTTTTCTCCTTTTTTTTATCGTCTAATGGGTAATATTGCCGGCATAATTATGATTTATGTAATGTATTTATTTGGCAAACTTCTTTTTCAAACGAGGAAATGGTCCATAGTTGCTGCACTCCTAATGTTTCTTGATACATTCCATTTTACTCAAACAAGAATTGGTACTGTCGATAGTTTCTTAGTTTTGTTTATTATGCTAGCATTATATTTCATGTATCGCTATGTGTTAATAGCTGATAACAAAAAAACTTTATTTTTATCAGGCTTGTTCTTTTCTTTATCAATAATGGTAAAGTGGACAGGTTTTTTAGCTGGTCTTGCCTTAGCAATAATTTATTTTTCTTCTCAAATTCAAAAAAGAAAGCCTCTAAAAGAAACTTTTCTTTATGGAACCTGCTTTTTTGTTATTATCCCACTGATTCTTTATTTTGGAATATATCTAATCTATCCAAACAATCAAGTAACATACACAAATAGCCCTAAAGCGGTTATTACTCAAACTAGTAAAATGTATGAATATCATTCTACTTTAGAAGCCGAGCATGCTTTTTCTTCTCCTTGGTACAGTTGGCCTATATCTTATAGACCTGTTTGGTATTATACTAAAAATTATTCCAATATAACTAAAGGAACAATAATTGCTGTGGGAAATGTTGTTATTTGGTGGATGGGAATTTTGTCATTTTTTATTGGTATTTATTTACTTATCAAAAAAAAGGATAAAAGTGTTTTCTTACTACTTACAACAATTCTTTCCTTGTGGCTACCATATATTTTCATAGGTCGCGTAATGTTCCTATATCACTTTTTTCCAGTCTTACCATTTTTAATGCTTTTGATTATTGTTAGTCTTAAAAAATTTGAAGAAAAGACTTCTATAACTTATATAACGCCAGTATATCTTTTAGCAGTCTTAGCCTTTTTCTTAATTTATTATCCAGTAATTTCTGGTCTACCGATGTCTAAACATTATGTTGACACTTTAAAATTATTTAGCTCCTGGTATTTTTAAAAAATAAAAGATAATGACTAGTATCTATTATCTTTTTTTGCTATAATATATTAAGAATAAGAGGGTGAATTTTTATGAAGAAGAAAAATTACGTTTGTATTGGACATTCAACATATGATATTACTTTACCAGTTACTGAATATCCAATTGAAAATCTTAAATATCGCTTAGATGGTCATATAGAATGTGGTGGTGGACCAGCTTCAAATGGCGCTTATCTTTTAGCAAAATGGGGAGCCAAGACAACGTTAATATCTGTTGTTGGTGATGATCACTATGGTAGATTAGTCTATGAGGATTTTAGAAAAATAGGTGCCAACACTAAATACATAGAAATTAGAAAGGGTCACCAAACATCTAGTAGTTATATTATTGCTAATATGAGTAATGGTTCAAGAACGATTTTAACATCAAAAAAGCCAGCAATTAGACATCTAGAGCAAGACGTTACCGTTGATGCTGATGTTGTCTTGTTAGATGGTGAGCATCCAGAGACAGCCTTAAAAGTTTTAGTTGATAATGACGATGATGAAACAATTAGTGTTTTAGATGCTGGACGTCTAAACAAAGATACAAAATTATTAGGAAAACTTGTTACATATTTAATTTGTTCAAGAGATTTTGCCGAAGAATTTGCTGGAATCAAAATAAATTATAATGACATGAAAACAGTAATAAAATGTTATGATAAATTAAAAAAATATTTTGATACTAACGTTATTATCACTTTAGAATCTCACGGTAGTTTTACAGAGATTGACGGAAAATATAAGCAAATCCCAAGTGTTAAAGTAAAAGCAGTTGATTCAACTGGTGCTGGTGATATATTTCATGGAGCTTTTACGTATTTCATCGGTAATGGTTATTCTCTAGAGGATGCCATCCATTATTCTTCAATAACAGCGGCCATATCCGTTACAAGAATTGGTTCAAGATTCTCAATCCCAACGCTTGAAGAAGTGCTAGATTATGGTAAAGAAGAAAATGATGTTATATAGTAATACTCCTCAATTAGACTTGCATGGATGTGATCGGGATTATGCTAGAATACTTATTAACGAATTCCTTGAAGACAATTATAAAATTGGTAATAAAACTATAATCATAGTTCACGGAATAGGAACGGGCATTATTCGTAAAACAACTCAAGAAACATTAAAAAGAAATAAATTAGTTGAAGACTATAAAATTGATAATTTCAATGTTGGTTCAACAATAGTCACTCTAAAAAAGAAATAGCACATAATTTGATGTGTTATTTTTATTATTAATAGAAAAAACGAAAATATAGTGTTATAATGAAAAAAGAGTTATTCATAAAATTGTCTAAAATATAATAGTAATATCATAGAATTATTCCACTTTTTTGTAGCAAACAGACTTATGAATAACTTGACAAAATCGACCTTTAGTGTTAAAATATAAGGCACTATGTGAGGAAGGGGAGTTCGAGCATGTACACAGAAGACTATGAAAATAGAGGTTTTCCTTTTAGAGACTTTCTATTAAAACTAATTTTAATTATCATCTTTGTTTTTCTACTTGTCTGGTTATTACCAAAATTCATCGCACCAGCAGTAGTTAAAAATCTAGATACAGAGACAACTATTGACAGTAAGCAGCTTGATGCGTTGGGAGAGCAAATTTTTAATGATAATCTAGATACTATGAAAGAAGCAGCAATCGCTTATTATACAGACGAACGCTTACCTAAAGAAGTAGGGGAATCAGACAAGATGACCTTAAGCGATATGATTGGCAAGAAACTAGTCGTTGCCTTAATTGATAAAAATAACAAGGCATGTGATGTCGAAGCTAGTTATGTTCAAATTACAAAAGCCGATGA
Source organism: uncultured Mycoplasmatota bacterium (assembly GCA_900552495.1). Classification (GTDB taxonomy): domain Bacteria; phylum Bacillota_I; class Bacilli_A; order RF39; family UBA660; genus JAEDES01. The sequence goes on from URZY01000002.1 coordinate 79,657, forward strand.
AGAATACATTTTAAAAGTCAACCTAAAAGATAGCGAGAAAGAAGATTATATTTTAGTTCATCTAGGTTGCTACACATATTGTGATTCGTACATATGTGAAAAACAAGAAACTCAAATTATTGTAAAAGGAGACAAGCCAAGCAGCAACAATTCTAGCGGTGGTGGAAATAACTCAGGTGGGAATACCCCAAGTGATCCTAGTGATCCAACCGTTCCAACGCCAACTGACGAACCAGTTGAGCCAGAAGATCCAATTACTCCGCCAGCAGATCCAAAATACATTTATGAATATGAAAGAACAACCGGAGTAGAATTCTCAGCTTGGACGAAATGGTCTGCATGGCAAGAAACTAGTTGCCAAACTCAAGCTATAAATTGTAGCGATTCGAGTACAAGTTGTTTACTAAAGCAACAACTATATTCAAGAAAAGAAAAAATCGGAACATATCAAAAGAAATATACAACAACATATGACGATATCGTACAAACTGGTTCATATACTCAAAAAGCATGTTCTAAATATAATTACATTATAATAAATAACATAACCTATGCGACAACTAAAACATATACCACAGTTAATACTATTACAAGTTCAACAGCCGGTTCTACTGGAAGTTGGTCATATAATGGACGCGCAACTTATTCTAATCCACCACGATCAACCTCAACAACTAAATATGTATGGGTAGGAGCAGATTATAGTTATTGTGAGGAAACCTGTGAATCATTACCAAAACATGTATATGACAAATATACATATACCGGTTCAATGAGCAGTGTGTCATCAACAACATCTACACCATCAGGTTCATCAACAGGTTCTTCATCATCAACTTCAGTATCAGCAGAATGTGGTTCATATGTAACTAAAGAAGTACCTATTTATGGAACTATACGTAAGACTAAAATAGCAACTCGTACTGAGCCACTATATGGAACAGTATGTTATAAGAGTACCAAGACAAGAAAATTAACAGACCCAGGAAAAACTCAATATAAATGGAGCCATTATAATGATACTAGCTTATTAAATAATGGTTGGAAATATACCGGAGAGAAAAAATTAGCTAACTAATTAAGAGGGGGATAAGGATATGAATAAAAAAATAGTAAATGTAGTATTCTACAAATTTTGGGATCCAACTCGTGAAGATGCCATGCAACAAGCATGTATATTCTATGAGGATGGAAGTGTAAAAAATACAACACATGAAGAAGGTCTAGAAGCAGCATATACAATTGCTAATGCCGAAAAATTAACTGGTCAACAATTCCGTGCAATGTTGAACAAGGACAAAGTCTATACAATGTCAGGAACAGATTTTGAAAGAAGATTTCAAGAGTTTATTAGAGTATCACCTGAAAATGTAGCGGCAGCAGTAAATGCCGAGATGGTTAAAATTGCTCCATCAAGAATGAATGGAGCTGTAAAACAAAAGGTGTACCAATCACAACAACCTACTAATAACAGTAAATTAGAAGGTTATTTAAGAGACCAACAAGAGGCCGCAGATAGAATTTATAGTGTTCAAGCAGAAAGATTAAGAAGACTAAGAGAAGAAGCTGCCAGCCAAAATAGTTCGCCAAGAGTTTTACAAGAACTAGATGAGGCAGAAGCTGAAATGCAAAAAACTCAAGCTGAAATAGCTATGAAAGTTCAACAAATTTTAAGAGAAGAGCAGGCTCGTAATGCCGCTAAAAATACTCAAACGCCTTCTCAACAACCAGTAAACAATGGTGCTAGCGCTATACCAACACCTATTGTTATTCCAACTACTCAACAACAGTCACAACAATCACAGAACAACGGATACACTAGCCAACAACAACCTGTAAACAACCAGACTAGACATTCAAATATTCCGGTAGTACCAATCGTTATTCCAGCTGCTGGTAGTCAAACAACTAGCGCCACTCCAATCCAAAATCCAACGAGAGGTCAAACTAGTTCTCAACAAAGACCAGCTCAGGGAACACAACCAACGCCAACAACTCCCACTTCTGCTACAGCAACCCCTGCTCAGCCTCCTAAAAAGCAAAGTTTATGGCAAAGATTCAAAAAGTCAAAAGTTGGTAAAAAAGTAGTTGCCTTAGCCGTTGCCGCTTCACTATTAGTTGGTGGAACAGCTGCTGGATATCATTTAGGAAAAAATAGTAAATCAGGGCAAATTCTTAACAATAATATAGCGTTACAACAAATTGACGAAAATACAGTTGAGGCTCAAGATGCAGCATATATCAACCTATTAAATGAGACAAAAAATGAAGATTTAAAAGCTATCATGACAAAACAAGGACAAAACCTAGACATGTATAATAGAGATTTTGCCGCAGCATATGTTGAAACCGGCAAAGACGTAAAAGCTGCATTATCATGGGATGAAGTCATAGCATTAAATTTAGCTTACAACGACTATAGTAAAGAACAAATTGAATTAATGTTTAATGGTTCAGAAGTTGATTCTTTAGCTCTATCTCATGCCTATAAGAATGCACAATTACAATTAATGGGAGCATATGTAATTTCAGACAGAGAAACACCTGTTAATATGGCAGCATTTATCAATTCTGACGAAGGTAAAGCCTTTGTTCAAAAATATGAAGACTTATTCTATGCTTGCAAAGAAGCAACAGGTGATGAAAGAGTAGCAGCAGTTAATACTTTCTATCAAGAATTATTTAAGGACTTTCCAATTTCTAACGAAGTAAGAGAAGAAGGGTTATCACATGCTGACTCAAGAAAATCAGTTAAAAACTATATGGCCGCAGTAGCACCAATGGTAGCTGCCTCAGAAATTATGTGGCAAAATCTATCTATCGACCACACTTTATCAGATAAAGCCACTGCTTACTTTAACGATATTGGTTTATGCAACATCGCTGAAGATGCATTTGAAAGAGCTGAAACAATAACTCTTATGGCAGAAACAAATGATGATGTTCCAACTTACCAAGAGTTTATGAATGCTAAAATAACAGAATTAATGATCGAAGGAAATTATGTAATTGACGATGCTCACAGAGATTTAAGTCAATTAGATGAATTCCAAAAGTGGGTTAATGGACATTTCGTATTTGATGCTAATGGCTATAACACAGGTGTAATTACGAGAACCACAACGTCAACTCATACAGAGACAACTTATAGTACTGAAACTAAAACACACACAACTAGTGATCGAGATGAAGCGGTAAGAGTTGCTGGTGAACAAGCCGTAAAAGATGCTGAAAATAAAGTTAATCAGCAAATTGATAAAGAAAACGCAGCCGCAAGAGCGGAAGCTGAAAAAGAGGCCGAAAAGAATCGCCAGGAAATGCAAGAACAAGCTGATAAGGAAAGCGAAAGATTAGAAGAGGAAGTAAAACAAGATGATCAAGACTTCCAAGATAATATAGATGATGCCAATAACAATATAAATAATGGTGGAACAGTAAATGAGGACGACTTAGGTCATGGTACAGACTTTGATGATGATCATTCAAATGGTAACGGTGACTTAAACGATTCTGTTGGTGATATTACAACAGATGGCTCTGGTGCAGTAGATCACGATGATCCATTACCAGATCCTAATGAAACAGGTCAATCATTTGATAATTCCTCTCAAAGTTCTGGTACAAGTGAAGAATATTTTGATGAAGGATTGGATTCATATGAAGAGCCATATACAGTCTCATCAAATGCTGAAATTGTTAATCGAATGCTTCAAGAAATGGAAACTCAAAGTACAGCAAGCACGTCAGCTAAAGTTTATACATACACTGCTTAATAGAAAAAAATGCCAAAAAATGGCATTTTTTCTTTGCCTATCAACAAATAATTTGACAAAACTATTATTATGTGTTATAATATGTGTACTTTGAAGGTACAGAGGGGTTACTTCAAGACAATTAGACTTTCATAGTTATTGAGGGGGTTGAATATATGCAAAACACTTATATATTTGAATATTTGGATGAAAATGATTTTAGAAAGAAAGAAAGATCTGTAAGAAAGTATAATATGTTAGCTTACAAAAAATTAACTTTTAGCTATTATCCAGAATTGCGAAGAGGGACTTTTCTAGGTAAAGAAGTAAGTAGAAATGATAAAGATAAAACAGTTTCTTATGAATTAAAATTACCAACTGATGAATTATTCGCTAAAGTACATGGAGAAATAATTCTTCATTACACAGTCTACACTGAAAAAGGAATTATTCTACTTACAAATATTACACCAGAAGGAATTCTTGATGAGGGACACAGAGCAGAGTTAGCCACATATAAAGGTGTCATGATTTCTAAAACAAATCCTGAAAAAGATATGTTCAAAATTAATTTATTAAATATGTTAGGAAAGTAGAGAAATTTTCTCTACTTTTTTTATATTTTTACTTGCAACCGGTAAAAATATGTGCTATTATTAAATAGCAACGGACCCTTAGCTCAGTTGGTTAGAGCATCCGGCTCATAACCGGGCGGTCACTGGTTCGAGTCCAGTAGGGTCCACCAATCATAATATGCGGGTATGGCGGAATTGGCAGACGCGCTAGACTTAGGATCTAGTGCCGCAAGGCTTGCAGGTTCAACTCCTGTTACCCGCACCACATGAAATACGCGGACAGAGATTGTTCGTTTAAATACTTGACCACACTAATTAAATCAGTGTGGTTTTTCTATACAGGGGGAATTAATATGAAATTGCAAACATCATTCGACCTATCGGATAAAATTATTGAGGCAGAAAAAGGTTATTCATTAAAAAAATGTATTAAAAAAGGATTGTGTTATACCGGTATAAACGCTTTCATTGGTACCGCTATCAACCTCTCATTAAGCGCTCCACCTGATAAATATCTTCGCGATTTAGCAATATATATTACATGGCATGCTACATCAATTGGACTAGCAACCACATTATGTAAAGATACATCTAAAGTATTGTCTCAATATCAAATAGCCAACCTTTCTTCCCAACTAAGAGATATTAATGTTAATGCAAGTTTTGACGAATTAATGGCTTCTTACACATACAAAACAGAATATGAAACAAATTTAAAAAATCCCTTTATTGAACAAAAAAAATATATTAATGTTCCTGTCAATGACGTTTGGGGAGAAAGAGAAGTATCTCTTTGTCAAGAACATATACTTGGGACTAATGAGTGGGCATTGTCAATAGGAACTCCTAGAGAAGAAAAAGTCTACACCCTAGGTCTTAGTAAAGCCCCAAATAAATAAAAAGAAAGGTGAGAAGATGAAATTGAATATTACCTATGACTTGCCAGATAAAGTCAAAGAAGCTGAAACTGGTTTTTCATTAAAAAGAACCTTAACCAAAACGGCTAAATTATCCACTATGAGTACAGCCATATATTATAGTATTAATCTCCTTACTGATGGGGAACCACTATCATATCTAACGACACCGTTGCTCTTTCTAACAATTCACGGTGGAAATCGTCTACTAGAACAAAAACTTTTGGGACCAATATATAAATCTAATGCTCAATGTGAAATAAAAGATTTGGCCAACAAACTAACAGCAAATAATGTCCCAATAAGATATGATAACCTAATACGCTGTTATTCATCTAACACACAATATCAAATTCATCCAACTACCGGTAAATTAGAAGAACGTAAATACATTAATGTTCCTGTTGACGACGAATGGGGTAAGAGAGAGATTTTCCTTTGTCAAGAACATCTAATTGGTAGCAATGAATGGGTTTTGTCCTTAGGAACCCCTAAAAAGGAAAAAATTTATTCTTTAGGAACGTTACGAGCCTTCAATAGATAATTATTTGAAGCTCTTTTTCTTTTTATAAATTATGTATAAAATACACAACACTTATTGACAAACGTACAATATACACATATAATAAAATTGTCAGAAAGATATGAGGTGTTATATGAAAGTACTAAAGGTTGTGTTAACAGGAGGTCCATGTGGAGGAAAAACCACATCAATTTCAGCAATTGAAGAGAATTTCCAAGAAAAAGGATACCATGTAATAATAGTTCCAGAAGCCGCAACAATACTAATCAATAGCGGTCTAAGACCATTTGGAACCAATTCTTTATCAATGTACGAGTTTCAAAAATACGTTATGAAACTTCAACTTGAGTTAGAAGACATGGCTACTAAAGCTGCTGCGGCAATAGATGCTAAAACTATAATAGTTTGTGACAGAGGCTTATTAGATGATAAAGCTTATGTTAGTGAAGAAGAATATCAGCAACTAATAAAAGATTTTGGGACAACCCAATTCGATCTACTAAATCGTTATGATTTAGTCCTTCACTTAAAAACAGCCGCCGATGGCAAAGCTGAATTCTATACTACATCAAATAATGGCGCTAGAACTGAAACCCTTGCGGAGGCCAAAGAAAAAGACCAACGCACCTTAAATTCTTGGTTAGGGCATGACAATTTAAAAATCATCGGTAATGATGTCGATTTTCAAACCAAGATAGCTAATGTCAACAAAGCAATTCACGAATACTTAAAAACCCCATATCCACTTCAGCAACAAGAAAAGTACTTGGTAGATTATGTTGATATGAAGAAACTATTAGGAATGAAGCCTGTAAAAATCGATATAGTGCAATATATAAGGTCAACAGAATATGGCGAAGTATTATACCGTAAAAGCACCAAAGAAGGAGAAACAAAGTATACAAAAATCACCAAAATTGACATCCCAAACTCAGCAGATCGGATTGTTAAAAGAAAAAACATTACAGAGAATGAATTTTTTGATAGCATTCCTCAATGTGAACAACCACTATTAAAAACTAGATACTGCTTTTCATACAAAAATCAATACTTTAGATTAGATTGCTTTGATGATGGATTAAAACTACTAGAAATAGAAGACACTAATAAGACACAAAAGAGATATCTACCTAATTATTTGGAAGTAACAGAAGATGTTAGTCATCTTAGAGAATATCGCAATTCAGAGTTGTATTCGCAAAAAAATCACAAAGCAAAAACCAAAGTTAAATAGAAAGAAGTTAACACTTCTTTTTCTTATCATTGAAAAAGATCTTTAAATTTGTTATAATGACTACTAGAGTAGGATAGAAACTCAAGTCAAAATAAAAAGAGGGAGAAAAACATGGAAAAGAAATGGTATTCACAAACTAAAAGCCAACTTCTTGACAACTTAGATACAACAGAGACTGGACTGACATCAAAAGAATGTCAGAAAAGAATAGCTAAATATGGTAAAAACATCTTACCAAAAAAGAAAAAAGAAAGTATTTTTAAAATTTTCTTAAGAGAAATAATGAATCCTATTGAATTACTACTTTTAGTAGCAGTAATTGCATCGTTTATTGCTGGCGAGCCAATTGAGGCTTACGCAATAATTTTTATTGTATTAATTGATGTAATAATGGGGACTTATCAAGAAAATAAAGCAAATAACACAGCCGAAGCTTTATCTAAATTAGTAACAGTTAAAAATAAAGTCTTACGAGATGGGGAAGAAAAAGTAGTCGACTCTTCAGAGTTGGTTCCAGGGGACTTTGTTTTCTTGGAATCTGGAGATAAAATATCAGCTGATTTACGTATTATAGAAGCCCATAACTTTACTGTTGATGAATCTATTTTAACTGGAGAATCACTTGCTGTCACAAAAACAGCGGCCGCTCTAGCTGATAAAAAAATGCCAATTCAGGAACAATCTAATATGCTGTTTTCTGGTACGTCAGTTGTAACTGGTCGAGCTAAGGCAATTGTTGTTGCAACAGCCTTAAAAACAGAATTGGGTCAAATTGCTGATACAATTAACAACACTAAAGAGACAAAATCACCTTTGACTATAAGGGTTGAAGAATTATCAAAACAAATAACTATGTTAATTATTGTTGTTGCAATAATTATTACTGTACTATTAGTAAGTAAAGGGCTACCAGCTCAAGAGATTTTTTTATCTGTTGTCGCTTTAGCTGTCTCTGCAATGCCTGAGGGCTTACCGCTAGCATTAACAATGGCATTAACAATTGCTTCAAATCATATGGCGAAACATAAAGTTGTTGCAAAGACGCTACACTCAGTTGAATCACTTGGAAGTTGTACCGTAATTGCCTCTGATAAGACGGGAACTTTAACAGTAAATCAACAAACCGCTAAAAAAATATTACTTCCAAATGGTACAGCCTATGACATTACCGGTGTTGGTTACGAGGAAACAGGCAAAATAATTGGTGAAAATCTTTCTAATGCTAAAGAAATAGCCTTTTTAGGAGCCATCAACAATGAAGCTAACATTACTGAACATGAACGCTTTGGTGATTCAATTGATATTGCGTTCCTTGTTCTCGGCAAAAAGTTAAAAGTAAAAAAAGATTCTGTCAAAATACTCGATAGTATTCCTTATGAATCAGAAAACAAATATTCAGCTGTTTTTTACGAAAAAAATGGTGAAACATATTGTACTATTAAAGGATCTTTAGAAAAAGTATCTTCATTCTGTTCAAGTAGTAATTTTATGAAGAAATTTGACTTAAAGAAACTAGAAGAGCAAAATGAAACCATGGCTAGTGAAGGACTACGAGTTATTGCTTTAGCTAATGGAAAAGTACCTAAAAAAGAATCTTATACTGAAAAAGATATTGATAAATTAACATTTATGGGAATGGTTGGTTTTATCGATCCAATTAGAAAAGAGGTAATACCAGCTATAAAAAAATGTCGCACTGCAGGTATTAAGGTATTAATGATTACAGGAGATCACCCATTAACAGCATTCACAATTGCCAAAGAATTAAAACTTACAGCATCCTATGATGAAGTAGCAACCGGCGCTGAGGTTGATGAGTATCTTGCCAAAGGACCAGAAGCTTTTGATAAATTTGTTAAAACAAAGGTCGTTTATACCAGGGTTACACCACTTCAAAAATTAGAAATTGTTGAATCTTTAAAAAGACAAGGTGAATTTGTTGCTGTAACCGGTGATGGTGTCAACGATGCCCCAGCGCTAAGAAGTGCCAATATTGGTATTGCGATGGGAAGTGGTACTGATATAGCCCGAGAAACATCAAGAATGATTGTTTTAGATGACAACTTTAAATCAATTGTCAGTGGTGTTTTAGAAGGTCGTGTAGCATATGCCAACGTTAGAAAAATAATTTATTTCTTAATTTCTTGTGGTATTTCTGAAGTATTATGTTTTGTCTTAGCTACCTTATGCAACTTAGATATGCCATTAGTAGCAATCCAAATATTATGGCTAAATGTCGTTACTGACGGTATTCAAGATTTATCATTATCATTTGAACGTGCCGAACGTGATATTATGAAGGAACCGCCTAGAAATCCAAAAGAATCATTATTTGATAAGACTTTATTATCCCAAACAATATTTGCCGGACTATTTATTGGACTACTACTATTCGGTTTATGGTATTATTTAATTAATATTGCCAAAATGGATGTTCCAATCGCTCGAGGTTATGTTATGACTTTAATGGTTTTCATTCAAAATATTCATGTTTTTAACTGTCGAAGTGAGAAAAATTCAGCTTTTACTATTCCACTTAAAAATAATAAATTAGTTGTTTGGGGTGTAATCGTCTCAATAGTTCTACAAATCATTGTTATGGAAGTTGATATTCTAGCTAAACTACTTCAGACTGTTTCTATTCCGATAATGCATCTAATAGGTTTATTTGCTTTAGCACTTACCGTTTTAATAGTTGTAGAGGTATATAAAAAAATAAAATATCGCCATAATCAATAATATGGTATAATATCCTATACAAAGGAGTGACAATAAATGTTAACAGAAAGAACTGATGGAAGTGAAATAATTCAATCAAGAATAGTTGATCAATTACGCTGCCTAGGAATTGATATGATAGATGCAGCTCAAAGTGGCCACCCAGGCATTGTCCTTGGAGCAGCCCCAATAATTTATACATTATACGCGCATTATCTAAGATTTGATCCTGAAAACCCCAACTTTTTTAATAGGGATAGATTTGTAATGTCAGCTGGTCATGGCTCAGCATTGTTATATGCGACACTTTATATGGCCGGTTTTGATCTTACTTTAGATGACTTGAAGTCCTTCCGCAAAATAGGCTCAAAAACACCAGGACACCCAGAATATAAAGTAACTCCGGGTGTTGATACTACCACCGGACCGCTTGGACAAGGAGTGGCAACTGCAGTTGGAATGGCTATGGCCGAGGCATCATTAAATGCTCGCTATAAAATAGTCGATCATTATACATATTGCTTATGCAGTGATGGTGACTTAATGGAAGGGGTTAGTTATGAAGCTCTATCTTTAGCCGGAACTTTAAAACTAAATAAATTAATACTATTATACGATTCCAACGATATTTCTCTAGATGGGAAAACCTCACTTTCTTTTACCGAAAATATTGCAATGCGGTTTGTTTCGATGGGTTGGAATGTTATTACAGTAACTGATGGTGACAACATTGAGGCAATTTCTAAAGCAATAGAGGAAGCTCATGCTAGTACTGATAAGCCAACACTAATTGAAATAAAAACAACAATCGGAAAGCACTCTTTACTTCAAGGAACAGCATTAGTTCACGGAACTCCATTAGCCAAAGAGGATATCACCAATATAAAAGAAAAATTAAAGGTGCGTGATATTCCATTTGCTATTTCCCAAAATGTTAGTGATGATTTTCGTTATATAATCAATGCTCGTTGTAAAAATGTAGTTAAAGAGTTTGAAACAAAATTAAAGAACTTAAAAGATGAACAAAAGGCAGAACTGGCTTATTTCATGGGGGATGATAAATCCATATCTTTAAAAGAATTATTTTATGAGCCGCCAACCGATAAAAATGAAGAAGCCCCTCGTGTAACTTCATCAAAATTGTTAAATACAATTGTTCCAGAATTTCCATATATTATTGGTGGAAGTGCTGATCTATTTGCCGCCAATAAAACTTATATTAAAGATGGGGGTGCCTTTTCTTGTGATGATTATCTAGGCAAGAATATTTACTTTGGTGTTAGAGAGCATGCTATGGGAGCGATTGCAAACGGTTTAGCTCTACATGGTTTTAGACCTTATGTTTCTACTTTCTTAAGTTTTTCAGATTATCTAAAGCCGGCAATGCGTCTTGCTTGTATGATGGATTTACCTGTAACATATATCTTTACACATGATTCAATTAGCGTTGGTGAAGACGGCCCAACTCACCAGCCTGTCGAACAACTTCTAGCTCTTCGTACTATGCCTAATATGGATGTTTTCAGACCTGCAGACACTAATGAAGTAATAGGTGCGTATAAAGCTATATTAGAAAAAAAATCCGGTCCAGCAGCCATTTGCTTATCAAGAAACTCACTACCAATTTTAGAAACAGCGAAGGCCAATGATACATCTAAGGGTGGTTATATCATCTATGATACACCAAACAAACCACGCGGAATTGTTATCGCTACTGGTGAAGAAGTATCAATATCAATTGAGGTCGCTAAGCGTTTAAAAACAAAAGGCATCGACATTCGTGTTGTCTCAATGCCAAATCTTCATCGCTTTTTGAGCCAAACAGAAGAATATATTGAAGAAGTAATTCCTGTTGAAGTTAGAAAAATTGTTGTTGAAGCCGCCTCTTCCTTCTCATGGCATGGACTAATATTCAACAGCAAGTATTTAATAACTTTAGATGAATATGGTTCAAGTGGTAAAAAAACAGATGTTTATAAAAAATATGGATTTGATGTAGATACCCTAGAAGAAAAAATTGAGAATTTACTTAAATAAGACATAAATAGACTCTTTATAATGTTACACTGACTATGGTGATATTATGAAAGTCTATTTTATTTTTGATATTAAAGATGAATTTATAAAACTATATACCGGTAACGAAAGAGTTCTTTACGGAATTTTAAAACAAATATACTATTTAGACAAAGAAGAAGCTTCATTTGGTTATAATCTTTTTGCTCAATTAACTAACCAAATTAATAAGACAGAAATAGATCGTCAACTATTTCTCCAATTTCATCAAGATGTTCCATATTCTAAGAAGGGTAACATTCACTACATCAACAACCTCTATAAAGATGAGGTTAGTCGTCTCATAATAAAAAGAAGTTATATTAGATTAGAATCAGAACAAAATTTTTCTACTTTTTTCTCGATTTTAAAAAACTTTTCTTCTAACTATTTCGTATGTAATTTCTCCTCATGCGATTATTTCTTTTTAACAACCGATGACAAAAATCCCAAAATAACTCTTCAAACCTATACTATTTAGTAATAAAACCTTGTTTTAAACATATAATTCCTGTACAATATAACTAAGGAGATGAATATAATGTTACATGATATATTATTAGTTGTTGTAGGTCTTCTTGTTGGTGCAGTAGCAGGGTTCTTTATTGCTAGAACAGTAATGCAAAAGTACTTAAAAAAGAATCCACCTATCAATGAAGATATGATTAAAGCTCTAATGATGCAAATGGGAAGAAAACCAAATCAAAAGCAGATTAATCAAATGATGAAGGCAATGGAAAAATATCAATAAAGACTAAAAAGGAAATAGTAACTTTTCCTTTTTTTTGATATAATAAACATGTTGGTGATATTATGAAAAACTTTAGAGAGAAACTTGCTTTAGTACCAACTAAACCAGGTAGTTATCAAATGAAAAATAAAGATGGGGTAATTATTTATGTTGGTAAGGCAAAAAATCTCAAAAATAGATTAAAAAGTTATTTTACTGGTACTGTAACCGGTAAAACTAAAATGTTAGTTGAAGACATTGATGACTTTGAATATATTGTTACATCATCAGAATTAGAGTCATTAATTCTTGAAATAACATTAATCAAAAAATATGATCCAAAATATAATATCCTTTTAAAGGATGATAAGACATATCCCTATATTGAACTTACTAATGAGAAATATCCAACTCTTAAAATAGTGCGAAACACTAAGCGTAAAAAAAGCAAAAACCATTTATATGGACCATACCCAAATACGAAAGCCGCTCGGAAAACAGTAGAGATTATTAACCGAATATACCCTTTAAGGAAATGTGATAAATTAAAGAAAGAAGTTTGTCTATATTATCATATTCATGAATGTTTAGGATATTGCGTCAAAGAAATCCCTGCAGAAGAAATATCCAAAATGACTAAAGAAATAACGTCATTTTTGAATGGTGATCCAACAATCATTTCTGAAAAGATAAAAGAGGAAATGCAACGAGCCAGTGAAAACCTAAATTTTGAACGGGCCTTAGAACTAAAAAATATGTTAGAGGATATTGAGACAACCTTACGTAAACAAAAGATTGATCTAAACAAAAACTATAACTTCGATTTGGTAAACTTTTACCATGATAATAATTATCTTTCAATAGAGATCTTTTTTATTAGAGATGGGCTTTTATTTGGCCGACACAATGAAATTATTCAAACAATAGCTCTTGCCGAAGAAGAGGTTCTAGAATATTTAATCAAATTTTATGATAAAGGTGCACTACCACCAAAAGAACTATATGTTCCGTTAGAACTAGACGAAAACTTATTAGCTGACTATTTCAACATTAAAGTAACAAAACCTCAAAAAGGGAAACTAAAAAAATTGTTAGATTTAGCTAAAGAAAATGCCAAAGAACAAATGGAACTTCAAGAAGAAACTTTAAAAAAGGATGATGAAATAAGACTAGCAGCCATCAATGAACTAAAATCACTTTTGCACATTGATAAAGCTTCTCGAATGGAATCCTTTGATAACTCCCACCTTTTTGGAACCTTTTATGTCGGAGGAATGGTTGTTTTTAATGATTTTATTCCCCAAAAGGATGATTATCGTAAATATAAAATTAGTGCTGATGTTAAAGATGACTTATCAGCTATGAAAGAGGTTCTCTATCGTAGATATTATAAAGTATTAATGGAAAACCTAGAAAAACCCGACTTAATAGTTATGGATGGTGGAGCGACCCAAATAAGTGTCGCTAAAGAAATACTTTCTTCTCTTGGACTAACTATTCCAATTATTGGTTTAGTTAAAGACAAAAATCATCGAACGAGTAGTATTATGAATGATTCTTATGAAATCTTAGATGTAAAAAAAGATAGTAATTTATTCCTGTTTTTAACAAAAATTCAAGATGAAGTTCACAGATATGCCATCAGTTATCATCGTAATATAAAAGCCAAAGGTGCTCTTGCCAGTGTTTTAGATGTTGTTCCAGGAGTAGGAGAGGTGCGACGTAAAGAACTCCTTAAACACTTTGGTTCTCTAAAGAGAATGAAAGAAGCCTCATTAGCTGCCTTAAAAGAAGTTTTACCAGATGATGTTGCAGAGAATTTATTTTCATATTTAAAAGAAATATAGTATAATAAGAGAGAATAAGGAGGAATGAAAATGAAATTAAATAATAAGGGTTTTACCTTAGTCGAAGTAATTGCTGCAGTAGCGATATTGTCAATACTTATGGGAGTGGCCATTGGTGGAGTTTCCTCTTCTCAAAGAAAGGCTCGTCAAGAGTCATATGAAGCTATGGAAACAAGTACTTATAGTGCCGCTCAAAACTACATTCAAAAACATTCGTCAGTAATCCCCACAACTACAGGGTTTGATGAATATACAAGCGCCTCTGCGCTAAATAGTTTTTTGAGTAATAGTGCTAATTATAAACAGATTAGTGTTCAGACATTAGTTGACGAAGGTCTATTGCCAGAACTAAAAGATCCAACCTCTAAAACAGCCAATTGTAGTGGCCAGGTTTATATTACCAAAGTCAAAGGTACTGGCTCTAAGTTGGATACTTATTCTTATTTAGTAGATATAAGATGTCATGATTATCAATCAAAACATAAAGTGAAAAGTGTTGGCGCCGACGGTATAAAAGGTACTAATGATGACAGTGAAACAACAACTGAAGCCAAAGGGGTAATTTTTCTAAGTTAGGATGATGTAATTTGAGTAAAATACAAGTAATGGATGAAATTCTTGCTAATAAAATAGCCGCCGGAGAAGTGGTTGAAAAGACAATGAACGTCGTTAAAGAATTAGTAGAAAATTCTATTGACGCTGAAAGCGATGAAATAGAGATATCTCTTATTGACTCAGGAGTTAAAGAAATAACCGTTTCTGATAATGGAATTGGCATGGAAGAAGCTGACGCTAGGTTAGCTTTTTCGCGCCATGCTACTTCAAAACTAAAAAATCTCGATGACTTATTTTATATAGAGTCGCTTGGGTTTAGAGGAGAGGCTTTGCCATCGATCGCTTCGGTTTCTAATATCCGTTTAAAAACCTCAGACGGAAGTGTTGGAACGTTAGTCACCCTTTCTGGTGGTAAGGACATGAAGATTGAACGTTGTGATCTTCAGAAAGGTACAACTATAACTGTTTCAGATTTGTTTTATAATACTCCTGTTCGACTAAAATATTTAAAGAATTTATATATTGAGTTAGCTAATATCGTTGATTATGTTAATAAGATGGCATTGTCTTATCCCAACATAAAATTCACTTTAAAAAACAATGACAAGATTTTACTCCAAACCGATGGTAGTGGAGATTTATTAAAAGTAATTTACGAAATATATGGAATTGATATAACTAAAAAAATGATTCCTCTAGAAGGGGAGAATGATGATTATTATATTAGTGGCTATATGTCTTACCCTGAGGTTACTAAAAGTAATCGTAATTCAATTACTACACTAGTTAATGGTCGAATCATTAGAAATAATGAATTAAATAAAATTATTACCGAGTGTTATCACACATATATTCCCAAGGATAAATTTCCAATTATTGTTTTAAATATTGACGTTGATCCAATTTTAATTGATATTAATATTCATCCAACGAAAATGGATATTAAATTTTCTAAAATGGATACCCTAAAAGAATTAATAACGACACTTATCGAAAAAAACTTAAAACAGTTAACTTTAATTCCAACTATCTCAGTTCGAGATAATTCTTCCGTTTCTGAAGTAAGACAGCAGATAATTCAAGCAGAAAACAAGCAGAATATTACCGTTGAAGAACCAACCCAATATGAAAATATAACACTAGATTTTAGCATTGCAGAGGCAGAGCCTCATTATAATCAAGAGCTCCAGTCCGAGGAAACATCAGGAGAAGTTGTGCTTCCGCACTACCGAATTAAAGAAATGATTCCACGTGGAATAGTTTATTTGACTTATATAATTGCTGAAAATGAAGATGGCATGTATATAATTGATCAACACGCAGCCGCTGAACGAATCAATTATGAAAAAGTCTTAGCTGCCCTAGAGAATAACAAAACAGTTATAGACTTACTTATTCCAGTCAAAATAGAATTATCAACCCCAGAATTTTTGAATCTCCGTCAAAATTTTGATTTAATTAATAAATATGGTTTCTCTATTGAAGAATTTGGTATGAATACCATTATTATAAGAACGCATCCAGGTTGGATTCCAGTTGATATAGCTGAAGAATGTATCCGTAAAGTAATAGATATTGTTATCGAAAAAGGAAGATTTGACTTTGATTTATTTGTTTGGCGAATGGCTGCAACCATGGCTTGCCGCATGTCTGTCAAAGCTAATGACTATATATCTTATGATGATCAGGTATGGCTATTAAATGAACTTCGTAAATGTGAGAATCCATTTACTTGCCCTCATGGTCGCCCAACTATTATTACTTATACTAAACTAGATCTAGAAAAACTCTTTAAACGCTCTTTAGATTAGGAGGGTAAAAATGAAAGATATTATTGTAATAATTGGTCCAACTGGTGTTGGAAAAACAAAACTTAGTATAGAGTTAGCTAAAAAACTAGATGCTGAAATAATTAATGGTGACTCCGTAGCAATCTATAAAGAACTAAATATCGGTAGTGCCAAGCCAACCGTAGAAGAACGTGAAAATATTGTCCATCACTTACTGGATATTCGTCACGTTTTAGAACAATATTCGGTTTATGACTACCAACAAGATGTTCGTCAACTGATAGCTACTATTACTAAGCGTCACAAAAGAATAATTATTGTCGGTGGAACAGGACTATACATAAAAGCCGCTCTTTATAATTATAACTTTACCGCTAGAACTACAACGAATGATTATACAAACTTGTCAAATGAAGAAATTCTAAAGAGATTATCTACGTATACAACTGATGAATTACCTCACAAAAACAATCGTAAACGTTTAATAGCACTTTTGAATAAGTATGAAAATAATGAAGTAATTACACATGATAAAGATGAGTTATTATATCCTGTAAAAATAATTGGCTTAACCACCGATCGAGCTATTCTTTATAATAGAATTAATCAACGAGTAGATCACATGATGGCAAATGGACTTTTAAAGGAGGTTGAATCCTTAAAACCTTATTACAAATCATCACGTATCTTAAATACCGGTATTGGTTATAAAGAATTTGTTCCGTATTTTTTAGGTGAAAAGACTAAAGAGGCAGTAGTAGAGCAAATTAAGTTAGATTCAAGACGCTATGCCAAAAGACAATATACCTTTTTCAAACATCAATTTAATGTTAATTGGTTCAGCGTTGACTTTGTTGATTTTACAAATACGATTAATGCCGTAACAGACTTTATAAACAAATAGCCAAAATCAAAAAAACTCTAAATAAAGCAGTCAACTAAAAATAGACAGTTTATAAAAAACACATTAAAACCTCGATTCAATTTTATATTGAATTGGGGTTTTATAATTTAATGCATAACTAGGCCTTTCATTATTGTAATAATCAATATATAATTTAATTAGATTTGGCACATCTTTAGCATGTCCAAAATTGAAATCTATAAACGATTCTTCTTTAATCCAACCATTTAGCGATTCATTTACTGGATTATCCGTTGGAGTACCAGTTTGGCTCATTAATCTTTGGATATTAAAATCATTAAGGAGATTATTATAGTTTTATATTTGAATAAACAGAACCTTGGTCGATATGCAAAATAATTTGATTCTCAATTTGTTCTTCTTTTATTTATAGCATTTTCTTTAACTATTTTTGTGGCTGATTCACCAGATTTATATCTATTAATCATTTCTAATTTTTCTTCAATGGTTTTCATATTATTTTTTCTCATAGCTACCTTCCTTTTTTATTGTAACAAAAAATGTAGACTGTGTCTTTTTTATACTGTCTACATTCATTGTACTACTTTAAAAAGAGCTTTTATATTGCCTCAGAATAAATACTCTTATCATATATATGTTCTGTTGTATCTAAACTATGCAAAGTAGTCGTATTTATTAGAAAATATTTATTATCTAGAATCTGTGTTCCATCAGTCGTAATTGGATCGTCCCAAGTTAAATCTAAATGATACCAATTTCCATTTACATATACAACGTTCCAAATATGTGCAGCACTTGCAATTCGATAACTTTTAATACCCAATCTTTCTAAAAAGATTTGCATTGCATCACTATAGCCTCCACATATTGCAAAGCCTTGAAGTAGGGGACCATAAGCAATATCTGACTTATAATTGATAATATTCCTATCACTTCTATCCACATCATACCTTGTGTTATTAATAATATAATCATGAATAATCTTTATTTTTTCAACATCTGTTGCGGTTGCTGGAATGTTCGATGCAATCACAGAGTCAACTTTATTCTCAATGGCTTCTATCATACTTTTATCATAACTTTTAAATATTGTAATAGTAACTTCGCCCAAAGAATTATACTGTGTTTCAATATGCTTAAAGCCATTAAAGGGATGTACAAAATTGTTGATATGTGACAACTCTTCTTGATCATTTGCCAATCTTTTTACATCTTCAGTACAAGTAGTATACTCATCAGGACAGTAAAATGAAAATGTTTCTTGACCAGAATTTATAACAGTATAAAATATATTCCGAATATCATTTATATTCTCTGGCTCAAAATCCGCTGTATTTTGTACATAATTAAAATCATAATCACGGTAATACTCATTTTTTTCTAACTTTATATCAATTGGTGAAAAATATTTCACTGCATCATAATATATTTCAGTAATATAATCTCTAAAAATAAAAATTAAACTAGTAATCATTGCTAATCCCACTAAAAAACAAATAAATTTCTTCATCATCAAGCCTCTTTTCTTACTCTAATTCAATTTTAAACTAGTTTTTATAAGAAGTAAAGCAAATAAAAAACCAATTAATAATAATTGGTTTATTCCATTGTATTTCTCATTTTAGTAAGTCTTGATTTTAAACGAGCAGCTTTGTTTTTATGTACTAATCCGCTTGACATAGCCTTGTCAATTCTTTGTACAGCGATATTTAAATTATTGCTTGCTGCTTCTTTGTTTCCTGCATTAACTTCTTTTTCGAATTTTTTAATAGCAGTTCTCATACTAGAAGTTACTAAAGTATTAACATCTGTTTTCTTAGCATTTGAACGCATACGTTTCTTAGCACTTTTAATATTTGGCATTTTTTTCACCTCACTTTTGTAAACAAATCAATTTTACCAAAAAAAAGGAAAAAAAGCAAATAAATTTTATGATTTTAGTAAATATTATTATTAGGTGATATAATGCATACAATCGATTTATCAAAATATTCTCTCAGGACAGATTTAATTGTCGAGAGCAATGATCAAACAAATTATAAAACAACAACCCGAGAAATAGATCAAATAAAAATAGATACAACCATTTCAAATGACTCTAACGAAAGATATACTACTGTTTCGTTCCAAGATATTTCTGATAAAGATAATCATAAAAAAGTTGAAGCTATTTTAATTGAAGAATTAAAACCCTATATTAATAACCTAAAGTTAAAAGAAACAGATCCGGTTTTAATTATAGGATTAGGAAATTCTGCATCTACACCTGATTCATTAGGACCTGAAGCAATAAAACAAATTCTTGTTACACGTTATCTTTTTGCTTTGGGTGAAGTAGAAGAGGGATATCAAAACGTTGCAGCCCTAGCTCCAGAAGTAACTGCTACAACTGGCATTGAAACCAGCGAATTAATTACTAGTCTGGTTAAAGATATTAATGCCAAACTTTTAATCGTAATAGATGCCTTAGCAGCCTCTTCTTTAACTAGAGTCAATAAAACCATTCAAATAACAAATACAGGCATTCATCCTGGTAGCGGAGTTGGAAATAATAGAAAAGAAATTAGCACTAAAACCTTAAAAATTCCCGTAATTGCCATTGGTGTTCCAACTGTTGTTGACGCTACTACAATAGTGAGTGATACTTTTAAATATCTAGAAAAACAATTTAGCTATAAATTAAATAATTTCAATAAAGCTTCTTTAAAATTAATTCCTGCAGAAAAGCAAGATTATTCTCAAGAAAATAAACCCCTGTCAAAAGAACTTAAAAAAGAAATACTAGGGGAGATAGGTACTCTCACTGATAAGGAATTTAAACAATTAATTTATGAGGTCCTATCACCAATAAATTACAATTTAATGGTTACCCCAACCGAAATAGATTTTCTTATAAGCAAATTATCTATCTTAATTTCAACAGCTCTTAATAAAACCCTTCATCAACACTTTAATCCGACAAATATCAAGTAAAAATTATATTATATTTATCTTGGTGATAATATGAAAAAACGCTTTATAGTAAAAAGGCCTAAAAGAAAAATAATTCCCTATTTTTCTTTTTTTGCTTGTATATTATGTCTTCTTGTAATTTATCATTGTTTAAATATTTCTCCAATAAAATTAACCGATAAAGAATTAGTAACCTATCTTTTAAAAAAGTCTTCTTTTTTAGAAGATGATAATTTCTATTCTTATATAAAAGGTAAGTTAGTAAACATTTATAATGAACCAATAAATTACCTATTGATTGATAAGAATATTAATCTGAAAGATCCAAAAAACAATTCGCCTCCTAAGCCAGTAGTAAAAGAAGAAACAGAGGAAAATCCCATCATTTACATATACAACTCTCATCAAACTGAAGAATATGCTGCCTCCTCATTTGTCGAATTTTCCGTTAACCCAACCGTGATGATAGCCAATTATATTTTAGAAGAACAATTCAATAAGGCATCTTATAAAACCCTTGTCGAAGAAAGAAATATCAAAGAGGTTTTAAATAAAAATTCCTGGAACTATGCATATAGTTATAGAGCCAGTCGTGTTTTCCTAGAAGATGTAAAAAAGACTACACCTAGTCTAAAATATTTTATTGATGTTCATAGAGATAGTCTACCTAAAAATAAAACCACAGTTGAAATCAATGGAAAGAAATATGCTAAATTACTTTTTTTAATAGGTTTAGAGAACCCAACATATCAAGAAAATCTTAAGTTTACAGAGGAGATAAATGCTAAAATTAATGAAAAATATCCAAACCTTTCTAAAGGTATATATAAAAAGAGTGGCCCTGGTGTCAATGGTGTCTATAATCAAGATTTTTCTCCTCGCAGTATTTTAATTGAAATGGGTGGTTATCAAAACACCCCAACGGAAGTAATGAATTCGACATTGGCTTTTGCCGAATGTTATTTGGAGGTGATAAAATCCTATGAAACTAACATCCCTTCTTAAATTTATTGTTATTATGCTCATTCTTTCTTTCATCTCACTTTACCTAACTACAGCGGGAGGTTATTA
This sequence comes from uncultured Mycoplasmatota bacterium, assembly GCA_900552495.1. Classification (GTDB taxonomy): domain Bacteria; phylum Bacillota_I; class Bacilli_A; order RF39; family UBA660; genus JAEDES01. The sequence goes on from URZY01000002.1 coordinate 101,262, forward strand.
TGAACAAACATTAAGCAATAAAAACATTCTAACAGAGGAGGCAATTAAACGCTTTGAAAGCGATGTTGCTGCCGGTAAAGAGATTGTGGCCTCTAACTACATCGTTAAGCAAAAAGATTATTCCAATGCCGCCAATAAATTTGCCAACAAATTATCTAATATAATTGCCAACACATATGATAAAATGATGCGTTTTATATTTAAACAAATAGAAAGTACAATGTCTAACTAAAAATAAATTGACAAATAAACTTCAATATACTATAATAGCAAACGTTGGTAAAAGAGGGAGGAGAATAATTAATGGGCTACTTTTCAGAATTAGATATTGAAATAAGACCTGGCAAAGATTATTTACGATTATTAAACACTTATGAAAGAGATCGTGAATTATCCCCAGCAGAAATTAATCTTGCAAAACAAGATGCCTGGGAAGCTTACGGATGCCCAGTTCCATTGACTGATGCTGAGGTATCAGCCGTGCTAACTGATGATATTAAATCACCAGATTGGGAAATAGCTATAAAAAAATTAACAGCTAAATCAATTGTTTCTCCAGTAACCTATGCAAAAAGAAACAATCACTAACTAAGTGATTGTTTTTTATTTAATATATTTCCTTTTTAATTAATTCTAAATTATTTTCCATAATACTAATATAATCAGCTTTATCGTTTCTTTCATCGTCTGAAATATTATCCAGTCTATGCATTTCTAATACCGAAACCGAAGCATTATCTTCAACCAATTTTTTTACCTTAGCATTTAATTCTTCTTCTTTAAACGAATAAATATATGCTACCTTTTTTTCATTAATTAAAGATTGCACCTCACTAATAGTTTTATCTGTAGCATCACTGTCAATGCAATAAACATTTAAACCGAATTTTTCTAAATACTTTAATGCCGAATTAGCAACAACAATGGTCTTATCATTAGTGTTTTCAACATCAATTCTATAATTTGCATCAAGTTCAGATAACAAGACTTTTAATTCATCGTATGCAACATCTATTTCTTCTTTCAATACATTACTGCTAATATACTCTTCCAAGCCTAGTCTTACATTTTGTGCCATCATTAGTAGTGAGGAGGGATTTAGCCATAACTCCTCAGGTGAATAATCTGTCTCTAAAACATACGCTGTATCAATAATCATCAAATTAGGATTCATTGCTAATAAATCAACCGCCAAATTTCTTTCTTTTTCAATCAAACCATTGTATATAAATAAATCATATTTACTAAAATCTTTTTTCTGTTTATCGCTGATATTATAATTACTTATATCAACACCATCAGGATATATTGAAGTAATAGTTGAATGTTCCCCATACAATTTTTCAGTAACATACTCATTTGGGTAGTTTGTCACTAAAACGTCAATTCCTTCCATATTATCACTAGTACAACCTGTTGCCCCAAAACAAACAGTTACTAGTAACACTAATAACCCTAAAATTTTAACTTTCTTCATGTCTTTTCTCCTTCTTATATTTCATTGGTACAGGATCATAACCACTTCCACCGAAGGGATTACATCTTCCAATTCGCTTTAAAGCCATTAAACCACCTTTAATCGAACCATAATTATTAATTGCCTCAATTGCATAATTAGAACAGGTTGGTACAAATCTACACTCCCTGTGCCAAGGACCAGGAACTTTTTGATAACATCTAATCAAAAAAATTAATATTTTTTTCATCTTCATCACCATAGTCATTATCATAATAGAAATGTTTTTCTCCTGTAAACCATACTATATATACATATTTGATTTTACTATAATTTATTAAAAATAGCAATTATAAGTATACTAAATTAAACTATTTTGGTATAATGTTAATGGTGAAGAAAGATGGAAGAATTATTTACAAAACTAAATATTAAACCTAAAAATCTAGAACTTTATAAAACTGCTTTTTCTCACAGTTCTTATGCGAACGAACATCGTGCAAAGGCCGATTATGAACGTTTAGAATTTCTAGGTGATGCAGTTGTAGATTTGGTGCTAGCTGATTACCTTTATAACAATAAGCAGGAAAAAGAGGGGGAAATGACAAAAGTTCGTGCTAGTTATGTCTGTGAAAATGCTTTAAGTGAATACTCTGCTAGTCTCGGCTTGAGCAAGTATATTAAAGTTGGTCATGGTGAAGAAAAAGAAGGTGGAAAATATAAAAAAGCAATAGTTGCTGATATTTTCGAAGCTTTTATTGGTGCTATATATGTTGATTTAGGTTATGCAACAGCAAGAAATGTCGCTTTAAAAATAATCGTTCCATTCATTGAAGATCCAAACATTATTTTCTTCAGTGACTATAAAAGCTCTCTTCAAGAGTATGTCCAAACTACACAAAAAAGTTTAACTTATGAATTATTAAAGGAAGAAGGACCCGCTCATGACAAAACCTTTACAGTCGAAGTGAAAATAGACAATATTGTCTATGGAATAGGAGTTGGGACCTCAAAAAAGGAAGCTGAACAAGAAGCAGCCAAAAATGCCCTAAAAAAACTAGCTAAGTAATTACTAATTGCTATTTTTACCAATTAATGTTATAATTACTATGGTATTTTAACCCTTAGTATTAATTAAAGAATTATCAAAATTCTTTTTCTTTTAAAAATAAATATATAGGGATATTAAATAAAATGAAAGGAGAAAAAAATGAGTAAAATAAAAATTTTTAGTTTAGGCGGACTTAATGAGAACGGAAAAAATATGTATGTAGTAAACGTTGATAAAGATATTTTTGTATTTGATGCCGGACTAAAATATGATAACGATCAAAATCTAGGAATTGATTACATAATTCCCAATTTTGATTACTTAGTAAAAAATAAAAAAAATGTTAAAGGAATCTTTTTGACTCATGGTCACGAAGGTAATATGGGTGCTATTCCTGATATTCTAGATGTTTTACCTAATGTACCCATCTATGGAACAAAATTAACATTAGAAATTGTTAAAAGTGATTTGACCCAGGAGCAATTGAATAAGGCTGTTATCAAGGAGATAAGACCTCATTCGAAGTTGGAATTTGGAAAAAATTCATTATTTCCAATTAGTGTAACCCATTCGATACCAGATGCAGTATGCTATGTATTATATACTGAAGATGGCGCAATAGTTTATACAGGAGACTTCGTTTTTGATTCCACGATGATGGGCTCTTATAAAACTGATATTGGCAAATTAGCATATGTTGGAAAACAAGGTGTATTGTGCCTACTAGCTGAATCTATGTATGCAGCTAAGAAGGGGCATACTTCTCCTAATAATAGAGTTTCAGATTTTATTAAAGAAGTTCTTAATAAAAATGAGAATAGAATTATCGCCACGATTCTTCCGGCTCATTTTTATAGAATTCAAGAAATATTTAACGAAGTTTCCAAAACTCATCGTAAAATTGTCATCATGGGAAAAAGCCTTCAAGACTTAATAAATAAGGCCTTGGAAGAAGGTTACCTACACATTGATACTAACAGGATTGGAACTTTAGCAGACTTAGAACTGAAAGACACAGTGGTTTTAATCTCTGACGAGAAGGAAAAACCATTTGCCAATCTTGAAAGAATTATTAAAGGCTATGACAAATTCATCAAAATTAAAGAAACAGACACAATTTTTATAACTGAGCCAAGCTATGAAGGAATTGAAAAAAGAACAGCTGTAATTATGGATGAAATTGCAATGTTAGGAGCCAATGCAGTAAGCCTTTCTGCTAAAAAGCATCTTCTTCATCACGCATCAAGCGAGGATTTAATGTTAATGATCAATTTAATGAATCCAAAATATTATTTTCCAGTAAAGGGCGAATACAGAAATCAATATGCTAATGCCGAAATAGCCGAAGAGTTAGGAATACCAAAAGAAAACATTATTTTAAAGCAAAATGGAGATGTTTTAGAATTAGTTAAAGGAAAGAACACCAACTCTGTTGAGCACATTGAAGTTGACGAAATACTAATCGACGGTAAAAGTCAAGGCGATATCGGCGATTTAGTTTTAAAAGATCGCGAAATGTTAGGTGAAAATGGAATAGTTATAATTAGTTGCACTCTTGACCGTGAAACTAAACAGATTTTAGGAGGTCCGGAGATTTTAACCCGTGGTTTTATTTATGTAAAAGAAAGCCAAGATTTACTTGAAGAAACTAAACAAATCTCACGTGAAGTAATAGAAAAAACTGTAGGAAATAACACAAAACGTGTAGATTATGCTAAAATAAAAAATGATGTTCGCGATGTTTTAGGAAAATTTTTCTATCGAGAAACAGAATCAAAACCAATGATTATTACAGTTATTCAAGAGATTTAAAAGAGTTAATTAACTCTTTCATCTGTCTCTGTAACTCAGTTGTATAGAGTAACCCTCTCCTAAAGGGTAAGTCGCCAGTTAGAGTCTGGCCAGGGACACCATTTGATAATAAAGGATTATGAACATCATAATCCTTTTTATGTGCCAAAAATAAAAATTAGAATAATAAAAATATATTAAATATTTTAAAACTATGATAAACTACAATTAAGATAAATAAAAAGTAAAGGAGAATTAAACTTATGGATTTATTAAAAAATCACTATTAATACTTTTAGTCGCTATAATTCTAGATACCACTATTACATCTGCAGCAACATACACAACTAGGGTAGTTGCTGTAAATATCGCTCCTGGAGGGAAGGTTACTACAAGTGACAGAGAAAAAACGACGTATGCTACCCAAACATATGAAAATACATATACAAACACAACGTTAACCAGTCCATGTCCAAATTGTCCCATTGGTATTAGATTCGAAAATAAGGCTGGAACTTTGTTTACAGATCGAACTGTTTATATGAATCAAACCGTGACATGTAATAATTCTGCTTTAAATCAACCAGGTAAGTATCATATTACATTAAGAAGAACCGATATTACAGCACTAACTACATATACATCTGGGAACTGGAATTATTAGTTCAAAACAGTTTATAATTTAATCAAAAACGGAGGTTTAAAATGAAGAAGAGGTTAAAAGAAGACTCAATTATATTTATTGTTTTAATTGCACTTCTATCAATTTTTTCGTTTAACGTCTATAAGTATCTATTAAACTTCAATAATCAAAGAAAACAAGAGTTAGAAATTAAAAATGAATGTAAGCAGAACCCACCAACAGATTTAGAAAGGAAAGAATTTTGTATGGAAGTGGAAGAACAGCCACTTCCAAAATTAGATTTTTATAGTATGTTTTTTTCAACCTTTGCACAAGGATATCACAGTATAACCTTTATAATCTTTTTATTAATTATAATTCCAACTGTATTGAAAATGAATAGATTTTTAAAAAATAATTCTTTCAAAAACTATTTATCAAGGCAAAGTTATAAAAAAACAATTTCTAATCTTCTCCTTAATTCTTCTAAATCTGTTTTAATCCTGCCTATATTAACAATAATCGCTTTTGTAGTATGTTATTTATGCACAGGCAATTTTGATTATGAAAATGCATTGCAAGGTGGTTACGTCACATGGAGCAAAGAAACAATGACAAATCCATTTATATTTGCCTTAACATATATCATTAGAATTTTTTTACTTTCTATCTTATATGTAAATATAGCAATATGTGTCTGTAAAAAAAATCATAATTTTTTTATATCCACCATTATTTCCTATCTTCTTTTTCTAGGGATAGAAATCTTTTTAGAGGTTTTCTGTAATATGATAATTTCTAATATAATATTTAAGAGTGATTTTGGGGTTGTTTTCAATATTTTAAGTATTTTTAGTTTATTTGATTATTACGGACTTGTTTATTCTATTTTAATTCCAATAATTTTTGTTTTAATTTCAATGTATATAGTTTATTCAAAATACAAAGATAAAGAAAAAATAATAATAGAATGTGAAAAAAATGAATAGTGGAGGTTTAATATGAGAATTGAAGTAAAAAATATTTCTAAATCTTTTAAAGATAATGAAGTTATTAAAGATATCTCAATATCATTTACGGAAAACAAAATTTATGGTATTTTTGGTCGAAATGGAACAGGAAAAAGTGTCTTTCTAAAATTAATATGTGGGTTCTATATCCCAGATAGTGGAGAAATTAAGATTGATGGTATTAACTATAATCTTTGCAATGACTTTCCCAAAGACTTACGAGCACTAATTGAAAAGCCTAGTTTCTTTCCGGAATTAACGGGTTATGAAAATCTAAAATTACTAGCAGATATCCAAAGAAAAATAGACGACAAGCAAATAAGAGAAGCATTAGATATTGTAAATCTGACAGAAGACATGGATAAAAAATATCATAAATATTCTTTAGGAATGAAACAAAAATTAGGGATAGCCCAAGTGATTATGGAAAATCCTAAAATAATGATTTTGGATGAACCATTTAATGGAATAGAAGAAGAAACCGTGAAGAAATTAATTATGTATTTTAAAAGAATAAAAAAAGATAAAATAATTATTATATGTTCACATATAAAAGAAGACTTATATGATATCTCAGATAAAATCTATAAATTTAGTGCGGGGCAAATAACTTGTGAAAAAGAGTAATATAAAATTAAAATATCTAATGAATTTGAATAGCTTTGTTACTAAAAAGACATATACAAGTATATTTCTAATATGTATTATGGCAATAATTCCCTCAATGCTATCAGGAATTCAAGGAGCAAATGTGTGGGAGCGTCTATTGAATGTAATAGAAAGTCCACTTTCAAACGTTATATTTTTTCTTTCACTAATTATACTAATTAGTAGCATAATAAAAAATGTCTGCTATAATCAGTTTTTCTTATCTAGGTATAGTACCTATGAAGAACTAGTGAAAAATGGCCTTGCGGCAATTATTATCTCTACGATAATTCTATATTGCTCATTCTTTATAATAGCAATAGCATCGTCATTTTTGTTTTCATTTGGCAATTACCAAATATCATTATATGAAAACTATCACATTAATATATTATTTTATTTAATTTTTAAACTCATAAAAAACAGTTGTATATATACAATCGCCAGTAGTTTTATATTTCTAATTTTTATCTATTTAAAAAACGATATAATTAAATTTCTTATAATAATTTTGAATGTCATTTTTTTCTTTATTAAGCCATCATTTATTATTGATCGGATTTTTAAAATTCCAAGCTTATTTCAAAACTATCTCATATCTCTTAATTATTTATCATTTTATTTGGAATTTGTAGTTTTCATTGTTTATATATTAATATTATTAATTATATTACGACTACTATATAAATTAATTATTAAAAGAAAGAGGCTTATGTAATGAAAATACAAGGTAAAATCGGTATAATTTGTATAAAAAAATGTATTAAGTGGTTCTTATTACTAATCTTTTTAATGGCTATGTATATTATTTCAATAAGTTTTGTTCGAGAACCTGGACTAGATGATTATATAATAATATTAGGTGGATATCATTTGAATGATTTTAATTATTTTGGAATATTAGTTTTATTATTTCAGTATTCAATATTAATATACTTTACTTATTTATTTTTTAATTATGAGTACGAAAATGCTTTTGAAAATATAATTTTAAGAATTGCTTCAAAAAGTTGGATTAAAAATAAAATGACAATTTTACTTGTTTTTGTTTCTTTTTTCAGATGTATTTATTCTTTTATTATTTCCATAATAATAGGAAAGAATAATTATATTCCTATTGATATATTGTACAATATAAACATTATTCATTTACTCTTAGTAGTACTTGTACTTACTGTTTTCAGTTTCGGTCAAAAAAGATACATAGTTTTTATTCCAACTGCATTTTCTTTGTTTATAGCTTTATTATATCTAAACAACTTAGTATTAAATATAATTACAATTATAATTTTAGTTTTGTTAAACTATATATTTTTTAAATTTAAATTTCTAAAAGTTTAAAATAATCAACAAAAAATAGGGACCAGAAGGCTCTATTTATATATTAAGAATTATCTAAAAGTTATCAAACATTTATTGTGTCTAATCTAGACGAAAGAAAAAAACTAGTGTATAATAAGATAGAGGTCGATGATATGAAGAAAAAAATTCTTATAACATATGCAATGTATGGTAATGGGCACCGTGCAGTAGCAGAATATATTGAAAAGTATTTCAAAAGTCAGGACCCAGAATTAGATATTTTAGCAATAGATTTATTGAAATATTCAACACCAATCATTGGTAGATTAAGTCAAAAAGTAACGGACTTTTTCTTATTGAAATTCCCACTTGGTTGGTCAACTATCTATAATTTATTTGATAGCAAAATTAGTAGTGAGGTTGCTTCGCAATTAAGTACTAGTATTTTTAGAAATAAAAGAATGCGCAAGGTGATAACGGATTTTGATCCCGATTTGACTATTTCAACTCATTTTTTTGGAAGTAGTCTTATTGACTTATATAATCGCAAAGGAATTACACATTGCAAACTAATTACCGTTGTAACAGATTATGAAGCTCATGCACTTTGGCTTAAAGGCTACAAGCGTGAGCAAGCAATAATTGTTGGTGACAAAGATGAGGTGAAATATCTTGTCAAAAAAGGTGTTGATCCTAAAATAATTAAGCCCTTAGGAATTCCAATCCACCCTGTTACATCAACAGACTTTGACGTTTTGAGTGCAATAGAAAAATATGGCTTTACCGGAGAAAGACCAATTTGCTTATTTTTCGGTGGTGGTGGAAACGGTGGCGTTCTTTCGCTGCCTTACATTAAAAAAATAATAAAAGCAAATTTAAATATTGACTTTATTTATGTTGCCGGCAAAAATCAAAATTCAAAGGAAAAAGTCGATACCTGGATTCGAGAATACGGCGCTACAAATATAAAGACAATGGGCTTTGTCAACAATGTCCCAGAATTGTTACAAATTTGTGACTTTGTTGTTTCAAAACCAGGTGGTGCACAAAGCACGGAGAGCCTTTATTTTAAAAAACCAATTATTATGATCAATTGTTCTGGTGGACAAGAAGTTGCCAATTATAAATATTTTGAAAGAAATGGCTATGGCAAGCGCTTTAGAGTACCTTTTACTTTTATGAACTTCATGAAAGAAGTCTCTAAAAATCCTAAAGCAATCGATAAAATGCACAAAAATATGTCTAAGAATAATAGCCAACAAGCCATGGCAAAACTATATAATATTGCCAAGAATATTTTAAGTAAATAAAGAACTGTTTTAGTTCTTTTTCTTTTTATAAAAAATAGTTGTGATTTTTAAAAATGTGATATAATAAACTTGTAAAGAGTAGGAGGAAGTATATATGAAGTGTCCAAAATGTGGTACTGAAAACGAAAAAGACGCCAAGTTTTGCGGAACTTGCGGTCAAAAACTTGAGGAGGTAGCTAGCACACCTGAAAACAATTCATCAACACTAGCAGAAGGAACAACAGTGCAAGATGCTCCACCAATCGAAACACCAAACGATCCAATCAACGATGTATTAATGCAGCCTGGTTTAAACAACAGTCCAACCAGCGTTCGCCCAACCGTTTCCAAGACAGCTATCTTTGTTGCTATTGGTGCAATAGTAATCACCTTAATCGCAATAATTGCTTTCATTATTTTATTGCCAAACAATGAAGAAAAGAAAGCTAAAGAATCAATTAATAATAAGTTCAATCCAGAAAAATTAATTGCTGTCAAAAAAGACAATAATTATGGTTATATTAATACTAAAGGAAAAATGGTTATTGAAGCCAAATATGAAGCAGCTTCAGAATTTTATGGAAATCATGCAATTGTAAGAACAGAGGCTAAAGTTGATGGTGTTAACAAATCAGTTTACCAAATCATTGACAAAAATGGAAAAGTAAAAAAACAAGCTGAGGGAAATATCAAATATTTAGCAGAGAGTGATATGTGGATTATTGAAGAAGAATTATATAATAGTTCAATGAAAAAGATTTCCCCAAATGACGTAAGAGTCCAAGAAGCAGATGAAAACTACTTTGTTTGGGTTAATTCCAAAAAGAACACTGGTGGAATTATGAATTCCGAAGGGAAAATAACTTACACATATAAATTTCAAACAGGAGAGGACTATATCAACATTGAGCCATCAGAAGTTGATGAAACCTTAAAAGAAACTTACTGCCGAGTAAATATTGAGAATGAAAAATATGCTATTGTTAATTGTGACAACGGTAAAGTAGTATATGATTTTACTCCAAAATATATTGCTGTAGATGATGATAATATATTTGAGATAAACAAACTAAATTCATATACTGATGAAGCATACATATATTTTCAAAATGATAAAATAGTCTATCAAACTACTGATCCAGCCCATGTTAGTATAAGATATTATCCAGGCTATTTATCTATTAGTGATTCAACGAAAGCATATTCAGATGGCAGATATACATATTTAAATTTAAAAACAATGGAAATAAAGAGTGAAAGACCAACTGATTCAAACGAAGAAACCGCTGATTTGGATGAATGGGAAAAATACACTGGCTATAAAGAATTATACCAAAATGGTAAATATGGTTTGTCTAAAGATACTGAAATAATTTTAAAAGCCGAATGGGATCGTTTAGAATATCTAAATGTTGATTTATATAAATACTTAAAAGCAAACAAAAAAGATTATATATATGCTAGAAAAGATAACAGCTGGTACTTAGTCAATCTAAAAGATCAAAAACCAGTTCACCAATTCAAAACATCTTATATTTATCCAAATGCCAAATCAACATTTATGTACTATACTGATAAAGAAACCAATAATAAAAAGGTTTTCAATCTATTGTCAGAAAAAACATTAAATATTCCATCTGGAACATATTTATCTGTTTATTCAAACTATATTACTGTTAAAGATAATTCTACAAAGAATTTAAAATACTACAATACTGATTTAGAATTAATTTATACAGAGAATAACTAAAAGATTAAAGCAAAAAGTTTTAATCTTTTTTCTTGTTTATTTTTCACATTTAGTATATATTAATTATCAGGAATTTTACTTTTTCTGTAGGGAGGTCATAATATGCCAGAAAAATATTTAGCAGTAGCATTAAAAAGAATTGACTTAGATGAATCAGATCGTATATATATTCCGGATGGTTTGACAGCCGGAGATATTGATCCTGATACTAACATTTTAAGAACATATACAGGATTTACCTATAAACCTATAACAGATTATAGTGAAAATGATGAAACAGTAAAAGGTTACTATTATAATTTAATTGAAACTAAAGATATTTCTACAGCCTATGAAGATCACCACGCCTTTGAGGAACAATATAAAAACACACGTTTCTTTACTTCTAAATCTGATGATTTATGTATTGTAAGATCTTTTGATAAAGAAACAGAAAAGCAAAGACTCTTAAGTAGCATTGGTCTTGAATTAGATGATGGTGCTGAAACCGTAATAACAGCATCATCACTTGAAATGATGCCGGAAAAAGTTGAAGTTGATGAAAATATGTTGACAGAAACTATTAGAAGTCTTGTCAGTCAAGTAGTAGATGATAAGTTCACCCCAGATGAGCTAATTGATTTAGCTGAAAGGCTAGAAGATGTTCGAGAAGAAGCCGAAATGGCCATCGAATCAATTCATATCCAACAAGAACAATTAGAAAGTGAGCTAGATGAGATAAGTTCCCCACCACCAACCAAAGTTCCAACTCCGGGACCGCTTAAAGATCCTCAAACCGAGACTTCTCAAATAAACATTCCTGAATTATATAGTAAAATAACAAAAACTTTAATTGCCCAAGATAGTGCCGCAAGAAGAACCATTGTTGAAATATCTCGTTTAATTGATAAAAGAATTAAAGATAAGGGAATACTTTTAACAGGTGATAGTGGAGTAGGGAAGACCTTACTAATGAATCTAATAAGTGCCTATATTAATAGACCGATATTAAAAATTGACTCAACACAGTTAACTGCTCCTTCATATGTGGGCCGAAGTTTAGAACAATACCTATGGAATTTATATGTAGCATGTGGTAAAAATAAAGAATTGGCAGAGTCAGCAATTGTCTACTTTGACGAGATAGATAAAAAAGGTTCTGATAAAAAGAATGATTCAAATGGAAAATCAGTGCAAGATATTCTCCTAAAATTTATTGAAGGGACAGAATATATTGCGTCTGAAAACCCTCAGCAAGTAACTCAAAATACTTCTATTCCAATAAACACCCAAAATATGATAGTTGTTGCCAGCGGGGCTTTTCTAGATGTTTATAATAAAAAACCTAATTCTACTAGTAAAAGAAAAATTGGTTTTCAACCATGTTGTTCAGAAGATACAACATCAACACCTTCTCAAAACAAAGAACCTTCTGTTGAAGATTTTGTAAATGTCGGAAAGATGTCTAAAGAGCTTATGGGAAGATTACCAACTATTATTCATTTAGATGATTTGAACACTGCAAGTATTGCAAGAATCATCAAAGAATCTGATAACTCCGAACTAAGACAACAAGAAGAAGTGTTTAATAAGCGCAAAGTTAAATTGACTACCAAAGAAGGCTATATTCTAGCAATCGCTGAGCAAGCTTTTGATCGCAAAATTGGTGCTCGTGGAATAACGAAACTAATAAATGATAGCACCTGGCATGCATACGACCAAATATGTTGTGAACCAAATGTATATGAAGAAGTTATATTAACAGAAGAAACTGCTAAAGATCCTACTAATTACCAATTAGTAAAACGTAAATCACCAACCACTAAAAAAAGAAACAGTTAATTAATCACTGTTTCTTTTTCTTGTCTTTGTTGACGGTACATCTTTTTTAGCGCTTTTACATCTTTTCTGGACATTTCTTCCGGTGTTAAAGTACCATAATCTACATACAAGCATGAATTAATATATGTATTTGGATTAGTTCGAACATTCTCCTCTAAATACGCCTTGGCTTCTGTTTCAGTAGCCAAATAAGTGTTGAATTCAAAACTAATTCTTCTATTAGTAATTCCTGTATAAAACAAAGCATCTTTTCTAACAACCATAGTATCTGTTACCGCTTGAGCAACACCTTCAGCAAAGTCAATCTTTCGAATATACATATTTTTTATTTCTCCCCGATATACTCTCATTTTTTCCCTCCATTAACGTAATTTATTATAATAGAATAATTTAGATAAGTAAACTAAAATATGTATGTTATAATAAAACTAGGTGAATAATATGTATAAGTTAGGAATAGATTTAGGTGCTAGTCATATTGGTTTAGGTCTAGTGAAAAACAACAAATTAATAAAAAAGAAATACATTACTTATAATCCACCATCAAAAATATATAATAAAATATTTAATAAAAAAATAACTGAGAAATACTGTAAATTTTTAATTAGAGAAATAGATCTTTTTGTGGATAATAAAAAAATTAACTATATTGGTATTGGTTGTCCAGGTGGATACGATCCAGAGAACACTATATTTTATGGCAGTAAAGCCCTAGTAGTTGGAAAGATTAATTTTAAACGAGTTTTAGCAAAATATAAGGTGCCTGTTTATATAGATAATGATTGCAATTGTGCAGCAATCGCCGAAGCTAAAAATACAAATCTTAATGAATTTTTAATGATTACAATAGGAACGGGAGTTGGCTTTTCTTTAATAAACAAAAAGTCAAACGAAATCTTTTTAGCTAAAGATGAAGTAATTTGGAAAATTTTAAATATAAATAAAATTCCTAACTCAAAACATAATAAGTATATAGCTAGTTTCAAATATCTTTCAAATCAATACAATAAAAAGGTTGGTAAAAAACTAAAAAGAGATGCTATTTTTTTAGATAAAGCTAGTCAAAAAGAATTACTTGAAAAATACATATCTAATTTTGTAACAGGAATAAATCTCTTAAATGCTCAATTAGGTATTAAAAACATTTGCATTGGTGGCAGTTTTTCTATATATTACGCCCATTATCTTAATAAATTAAGAGACCTACTACCTGAATATAATATTTTTATTGCTAAAAATTTTAATGATAGTGGCATAATAGGTGCTACTAATTTACCTGTCGCTAAAATTAAAAAAAATTAATTTTACTATTGTCAAAGTCAAGTAATTATGTTATCATTAATTTGCTTGATTGATTTATGGCGACGTAGCTCAGTTGGCTAGAGCGCTCGGTTCATACCCGAAAGGTCGGGGGTTCGACTCCCTCCATCGCTACCAATAAGTAATTAACTAGATAATTTATATCTAGTTTTTTTGTGTCATCTAAGCTATACTTAATATGATAATGATAAATTGGAGGAAAAAAATGAAAAAGAAGATATTAGTAATATTATTTATCTGCCTTTCAGCAACTGCCTGTAAAAATAAAGACTCAGAAATCATCGATTATAGTAAATACAAATTCACTGATATCAGTTGGGAAAGACCTAGTGACAACGACAATGATAAGACATATATAGAATTTTACTCAAATGGCATGTTTGGATATTACTGTAGTTGCGGTAATCCTATAGAAAACTATGATCTTTGTTCTGAATATACTTATGATGACGCTACCAAAACAATTACTTTAAAATGTGAAAAGAACTCTAAGAATATAGAAAAAACTATTAAAATCAAATCACAAACATCTAAAAAATTAGTGTTATCCTTTGGAAAAGAAACAAGAACCTTTACTAAAGGAAACCCTCTAAATCAAACTTAAAGGAAATGTATTAAGATGAGTATAGAAACTGAAATTTTTAAAACAAGTCAATTTATTCCCACCAAACTTCTTAATTATGGTTTTGTTAAAAGAAATAATTATCACTATGAGAAATTAATTATGAATAATACTTTTAGAGTTGAATTAGAAATTAATATTGCTGCAAATAATGAAATATCAGGCAAAATCTATGACTTATCTTTTGGGGAGGAATACACTAGTTTTCGGCTAGAAGTAGCAAGAGGTAAATTTGCCTCAAGTGTTAGAGCCATTTACGAGCAACTCCTTCTCGACATTAAAGACCAATGTACGATAACCAAACTATTCATCTCACCACAAGCTAATCGCATTGCCAAACTTATAGAAAGAGTCTATGGTACTATACCAGATTTTCCTTGGGACAAAACCCCAACTGCCGGTGTATTTAGACACGAGTTATCTAAAAAATGGTATGGATTAATCATGAACATAAATATAAATAAGCTTTCAGTTGGCGACTACGAAGTTGAAATACTCAATGTAAAAATACCAAAAGATATAATAACAGCCTCCCTTAAAAGAACGGGCTTTTATCCTGCTTATCATATGAATAAGCAATATTGGTTAACAATAATTTTAGATGAAACATTATCTGATCAAGAAATCATGAATTATATAAATCTTAGTTATAATTTAACTAGCCACTAAATGAGCCAAATATAACTAACAAATCCCAAAAACTTACACATTTTATTAAAAGTTACGAATAGAACTTGATAAATATCAAAAAGGAGTTTTAAAATGATTAAAATAAAATTTGACCGTGAAGAAATGAGAAGCATTGCTTACGATACTGATACAACCAAGGAAATTGGTGAATGCTGTTTTATTGAAACTAAAAACATATGGGATATAACACATACCTGGGTATATCAAGATTACCAAGGTCAAGGAATTGCTAAGAAGTTAGTACAAACAGTCATCAACGCTGCAAAAATAGACAATAAGCAGCTCACTGCCAGCTGTTCTTACGCACAAAAAATTTTAAATTGTATAAAATAATCTTTACAAAATTATCTAATTAGGTGTATATTTAAAGAGACTCTTGCCCCATAGCCAAGTGGTAAGGCAGTGCGCTCTGACCGCACGACGCGTTAGTTCGAATCTAACTGGGGCAGCCAATTAGAAATAACTCTGAATTATTCAGGGTTTTTATTATGAAAGAATGCATAAAAAGACCATTCTAATTGCTTTTTTAAAAGTTTTAGTATATTATTATAAGAGAAATCAAAAAGAGGTGTAAATATGGAAAAAAATGAAAGAATAGAATTAGCAGAACTACTATTTCCAAATATAGATAAGGCAAGAGACTATTATGAAAAATTATATCCCGAACGAAAATTAAAAGAAAATGCAATGGTTACACGTTATGGACCATCACCAACAGGTAGTGTGCACTTAGGAAATCTATTAAGTGCTTTTGCAGATATGGTCTATGCTAGACAAAGTGGTGGAAGTTTCTTTTTAAGAATTGAAGATACCGATCAAAAAAGAATGATTGATGGAGGCATTGAAAATATAACTGGCGTTTTACATGATTTTAACATATTGCCAACAGAAGGTTATTCATTTGGTGGGGAATACGGACCATATATCCAAAGTGAAAGAACTAATATTTATCAGACTTATGTTAAAGATATGATTATTAATGGTCACGCCTATCCATGCTTTATGACAGAAGAAGAGATCGCCACTATTAGAGAAGAACAAGAAATTAATAAGACTAAAATAGGAATTTATGGTCACTACGCTGCTGATCGTGATTTATCCTTAGAAGAAGTAAAAGAAAAAATAGCTAATGGTGAAGATTATGTAATTCGTTTAAAATCACCAGGTAATCCAAATAATACTATTGAAGTAGAAGATTGCATCAAAGGAAAACTAAAATTTCCTGAACATGATGTTGATACAGTACTATTAAAGAAAGATGGGACACCAACTTACCACTTTGCTCATGCGATAGACGATCACCTAATGCATACAACTCATGTAATTCGTGGTGACGAATGGGTAAGTAGTTTACCATTACATATTCAATTATTTGAAATCTTAGGTTTTAAACCAGTTAAATATGCCCATATCGCCCCAATTACCATTAAAGATAAAGAAACCGGAAATATTCGTAAAATAAGCAAAAGAAAAGATCCTTGGTTTGGAGTAAAATATTATGACGAGAATGGTATTCCAATCGAAGCTTTACACTTATATTTAGCAACAATTACAAATACAAATTTTGAAGAATGGTATTTAAATAATACCGACAAAGATATTAGTGAATTCGTTTTCAGCTTTGAAAAACAAGCTATCGGCGGAACTTCCTTCGACGAAGCCAAATTAGTAAATCTATGTAAAACCTATTTTTCTCGTAAAAGTGGCAAAGAAGTTTATGAGGAAACACTTGCTTGGGCTAGAAAACACGACAATGACTATGCTAATCTACTAGAAGAAAACAAAGAATCAATGATTGCTTTCTTTAACATCGAAAAGGATAGTACTCGTCCTCGTAAAGATATTGCCAAATATAGCGACGTTAAAGAAGAATTTTCTTATGCGATTGATTTTTTATTTAAAAAAGAGAATTATCAGAAATTAGATAGTGATAAAATCTATGATACTGAATTAGTAACTGACTATGTAGAAAATATTTTAAATTTAGATGTAACAAATGAAGAATGGTTTGCTGCAATCAAAGAGTTTGCAAGCGCCAATGGTTATGCTGCTAATCCAAAAGATTATAAAAAATCTCCAGCAGATTATAAAGGACATGTCGGAGATGTTTGTGAAGCACTTCGCGTCATCATAACCGGTAGAACTAAATCTCCAGATTTATTTTCAATCATGAAAATCATCGGGAAAGATAAAATAAAAGAACGTATAGAAATGTTTAAAAATTATCAAAATAACAAGTAAAAATAACTAGTAAAATCTAGTTGTTTTTCTTTGCAGTATTATCCCATTCATGATAAAATTAAACATAGGAGGAATATTTATGAAAAAACATACCGGATTAATTATTTTAGGAGTAGTTATTATAATTGTTATTGTTGCTATCTTTTCATTAAGTACAACGTATAATAATTTTGTTGAATTAGGGGAAAATGTAAAAACAAAAGAAGCGGCTATTGACGTAGCTTTAGAAAGACGAGCTGACTTAATTCCTAATTTAGTAAGCACTGTCAAAGGTTATGCCGCTCACGAAGAAGAAGTTATCGACAACATTACTAGTGCTAGAGAAAATCTTTTAAAAGCTGATGACATAGAAGAGAAAAGTGCCGCTAACAATGAGTTGACCAGTGCCATTAGTTCTCTAATGGTTATTGTTGAAAATTATCCTGATCTAAAAGCAAACACTAATTTTATTAATTTACAAGATGAACTAGCTGGAACTGAAAATAGAATTGCCGTTGCTAGAAAAGATTATAATGATGCCGCTAAAACATACAATACAGCTATAAAAAAATTTCCTGGTAATATTATTGCAAATTTATTTGATTTTGATGACGTTGATTATTTTGAAGTTTCAACTGATAAAAGTGCTGTCCCTGAAGTTAATTTTGAATAATAAAAGTATTCTTATGAGCCGAGGTGTTTTATGAACAAAAAAATTATCAGTATATTAATTATCTTATTCGGATTATTCAATATAACCAATGTCCAGGCTCTACCAAGTGCAACTAAAGAATTTTATATAAATGACTTTGCTAACTTATTATCAGAAGATACCAAAAATTACATTTTAAAAACTTCAGTGGCCCTTGAAAAAGAAACCACTGCACAAGTAGTCGTTGTAACAGTTCCTTCTCTTGACGGAGCATCTATTGAGGAATATGCTACTGAACTATTCCGAGATTATGGAATTGGTGCCAAAGATAAAAATAACGGCTTATTGCTTCTCTTAGCCCTAGAAGAACGTCAATTTCGTGTAGAAGTTGGTTATGGTCTGGAAGAAGTTCTAACCGATGGTCTAACAGGAAGATATCAGGATCAATACATCATCCCTTATTTAAAAGAAAATAACTGGGATAAGGGTATAAAAAATGGATATAGTGCTTTTGTAAAGAAACTCTGTGAATATTACAACGTAGATACATTAAATGTTGCCGAAGTGCATACCAAAACCAATCAAGAAAATACCTCAACCGAAACTGAAGAACCATTTGCAATATCAGCAATACTAGGTGTGATTTTTGGAACTATTATTGGTTCCCTAATTAAGTCAAAATCTAGAAATACAAATCATAAAAACACCAAGAATATTATTGCTAGCCTTACAGGGGTTGCCAATATTGCTTCATTTACACTAATTGGTCGATTTCTTGGAACCTCATCTGTTGGCACCTTTTTAATTTCAGAAATAGTCATGATTGTTATAATTATCTTTAGTCATGGAACAGGCTACTATAATCATCGTGGTGGCTATAGGACCTCTTCGAGAAGTGGTAGTTTTGGTGGATTCCATGGTGGAGGAGGCTCATCTGGTGGCGGTGGAAGTACTCGTGGTTTTTAAAAACAGTCAAAAAATGTAAGATTCTCTTTGATAGGGAGTCTTTTTTTGTTATAATAATATGGAATATGTACGATGTAGGTGAAGTAAAATGAAACGAAGTGAAGTAGATAGAACTAAATTAAGTCCTATGATGCAACAATATATGGAGATAAAAGATAACTATGAAGATAGCATTATCTTTTTTAGACTGGGAGATTTTTATGAAATGTTCTTTGATGACGCAATAATTGCTTCCCGCATTTTAGAGCTAACTTTAACAGGCAAACAAGCCGGCCTTGAAGAAAGAGTACCAATGTGTGGCATTCCCCATCATGCTTATTCTTCATATGTTGATACTTTAATAGAGAAGGGGTATAAAGTAGCCATTTGTGAACAGTTAGATGATCCTAAAGAAACAAAAGGGATGGTTAGACGTGACGTTGTTCAGGTTATCACAAAAGGCACGAGAATAGATGCTAACATTGATTCTAAAAACAATAATTTTATTGCAAATATTTATGATTTCTCCTATTGTTATGGAATTAGTTACATTGACATTTCTACTGGTGAAGTATATGTTACCTTAATTGAAGGCGAAATTGATCGTGCAATAAAAGAGATAACAAGGAACGGTTTTAAAGAAGTAATTGTCAACGATCCAATTGATCGAGAAATAGTCCAACGTCTACGTACTCAACACGAAATCTTGGTTACAATTACCAAAGAAGAATTAAATGATCCAAATTATGATTATATCTACCAGAACTTAGAAGATGTTCGTTTAATTAACACCTTAAAACATCTACTTTATTATATTATTGATACAAAAAAAGGAGATATGCATCATCTTCAACGAGCAACGGTTATCAAATCAAGTGAGTTTCTAGAGTTCGATGTTAATACAAAGAAAAACCTAGAATTAGTAGAAACCTTAAGAAATAGAGAACGCCAATACTCATTATTATGGTTACTAGATAAAAACAAAACTGCCATGGGATCAAGATTCTTAAAACATAATATAGAAAACCCACTAACTTCTAAAGAAGAAATAGAAAGACGTTATGATCTTGTTTCTAAACTATCAACCGAATTCATTTTAAGAGATGATTTGATTAAAGAACTATCTGAAGTATATGATCTAGAACGTCTTTGTGGTCGTATAACCTATGGTAATTTAAATGCCAAAGATTTGTTACAACTAAAATCGTCATTAAAAGCTTTACCACACATTAAAGAAATTCTTCTTGAACTAAAATATGATAAAAAGATTGATACTTTTGAAGATTTATATTCATTATTAGAAAGAACAATTAACGAAGATGCTCCATTTACTCTGCATGAGGGGCGATTAATCAAACCTGGATACAATAAAGAATTAGATGAATTAAAAGAAATAAGTAGTGGTTCTAAAGATTTTATTTTAACGCTCGAGCAAGAAGAGCGTGAACGAACAGGAATAAAGAATTTAAAAGTAGGTTTTAATAAAGTATTTGGCTACTATATTGAAGTATCAAAAGGCCAATGCTCATTAGTTAAAGAGGAATACGGTTATGATCGTAAGCAAACTCTTGCCAATTGTGAAAGATTTACAACCCCTCTTTTAAAAGAAAAAGAAAATATCATATTAGGGGCCGAAGAAAAGATTATTTCCTTGGAATATAAACTTTTTATGGATATAAGAGAAGTTGTTAAACGTTATATAAATGGTCTGCAAAAACTAGCTAAGACACTTAGTGAAGTTGATATGCTCCAATCATTCTCTATAGTTTCGGATACATACAAATTTACTCGTCCAACCTTGACAACCGAACGCAATATAAAAATGCTTGAATGTCGTCATCCAGTTGTAGAACAAGTAATGAAAGACAAATATATTCCTAACGATATAGTGATGGATAAAACAACAGATATTTTACTTATTACCGGTCCAAATATGGCTGGTAAATCAACTTATATGCGGCAATGTGCCATCACAGTAATAATGGCTCAAATTGGTTGTTTTGTGCCCTGTAAAAGTTGTACAATGCCAATATTCGATAAGATTTTTACTCGTATTGGCGCTAGTGACGATTTAGTTAGTGGTGAATCAACTTTCATGGTTGAAATGAAGGAAGCCAATTATGCCATTTCAGAAGCCACCGAAAAAAGCTTAATTCTCTTTGATGAATTAGGCCGCGGAACAGCCACGTACGATGGAATGAGTCTTGCCCAAGCAATCCTTGAATACATTCATGACAAAATAAAGGCCAAAACAATGTTTTCCACTCACTATCATGAACTAACTGTTTTAGAAAAAGATTTAAAGCATTTAAAAAATGTTCACGTTTCCGCAATTGAGGAAAATGGAACAGTAACATTCCTTCACAAAGTAAAAAATGGTGCCGTTGATAAAAGTTACGGAATCCATGTTGCATCTTTGGCCCACCTCCCTCAATCATTAATTGAAAGAGCAAGTGATGTCCTAAGTGTTTATGAAAAAAAGAATGTAAAAAAAGAAACCTTTACACAAACCTCACTTTTTGAATTAACCGAAAGCGAAACTGAAGAAAAGATTAATGCTACTGAAGAAAAAATAAAAAATATTAATCCCCTAGAAATGACCCCAATGGAAGCATTAAGTTTTCTTTACGAATTAAACAAAGAAGTAAAGGACAAAAGTAAATAATAAAAATTAAACCTAAATAATTGTAAAAAATGAATTTAATATGTTAAAATAAGGTAGGTGATTTTATGAAAAATAGAAGTGAACTTAGAGAAGTAATTATGAAGGTAATTTATCAAGTAAATTTACTAGAAGAAGCTAAATTAGATTATGATTTACAAGATTTAATTAAAGAGCAAATAGAAATTCAAAATGATTTTGTCAACACCACTATTGCCGGTATCTTAGAACATAAAAAAAATATATATAAAATAGCCGATAAATACCTAAACAAATGGACAATGTCTCGTTTAAATAAAGTTGATCAAGCAATTCTTACACTTGGAATCTATGAACTTTTATATACTGATACCCCAAGTGTTGTAGCTATAAATGAAGCAATTGAGTTATCAAAACTTTATTCGGATGAAGCTGTTACTAAAATGATTAATGGCGTTTTAGATAAGGTTTATCATGAAGAAGAGAAATAAAAATACAGTTTTTGTATTTTTTTACTTTAATTCTATAGAAGGTCGGTGGTAACATGAACGATAAATATATAACCGTTTCACAACTAACAAGATATATTAAATATAAAATAGATAACGATATACATTTAAACGAAGTTTTTTTAAAAGGTGAGATATCAAACTTTAAAGCTCATACTAGAGGACACTACTATTTTACTTTAAAAGATGAGGGCAGTCGCATCAACGCTGTTATGTTTGCCTCAGCAACCAAAAATATTAAGTTTTTACCCCAAGATGGTATGAAAGTACTTGTGACTGGTAAAATAAGCGTATTTGAGGCTAATGGAGGCTATCAAATATATGTAAATGATATGTTAGAAGACGGTGTAGGGAATTTATACATTGCTTTTGAGCAATTAAAGAAAAAATTGGAAACTGAAGGACTATTTGATCAAAAAATAAAAAAAGCCATCCCCAAAATTCCTACTAAAGTAGGTGTTGTAACCGCTCCAACCGGAGCCGCCATCAAAGATATAGTCTCAACAATCAAAAGACGTTGGCCGCTAGCAGAAATTATTCTCTTTCCATCCTTGGTTCAAGGTGAAGAAGCTGCCGCTGATATTGTTAAACAAATTGAGCGCAGCAAAGACTATAATCTTGATACCTTAATAGTAGGACGTGGTGGTGGAAGTATTGAAGATTTATGGCCATTTAATGAAGAAATTGTTGCTCGAGCAATCTATAACTGCCAAACCCCAATAATAAGTGCCGTTGGTCATGAAATAGATTTTACTATTGCTGATTTTGTCGCAGATTTACGTGCTCCGACTCCAACTGGAGCTGCCGAACTAGCTGTTCCAGCAATAAGTGATGTAGCAAATTATTTAAATCAATTAAAAATCCGACTAAATAAAGCTATTAGCAATAAAATCACAATTAATAAACAAAAGATCACAGAACTAACTAATCGCTATATTTTTACTAATCCATTAAGTATTTATCAAACAAAAGAAATACTATTTGATAGTATTATTGAACGTTTAAAATATGCAACCACCAATTTAATAAGTCTCAAAGAAAAACAATTTTTAAATATTAAAAATTCATATATATTGGCCAATCCTTTTCAATTACTTGATAAGAAGGCCAATCGTTATTTGCAAATAATATCAAAATTAGAAACCTTAAGCCCACTATTAACCTTACAAAGAGGTTATACCATGACCAAAATAGCTGGCAAAGTAATTACAAGTTCTAAAAATATAAAGAAAGATAGTAATTTAGAAATAGAATTTAGTGATGGAAGCATCACTGCCAAAGTATTATAGGAGGAATAATTATGGCAACCAAAAAAGAAGAAACAAAAGAAATGACATTTGAAGAAAGTTTAGAGAAATTAGAAATTATTGTTAAAAAACTTGAAAGTGGTGAAGTACCATTAGATAACGCTATAGCCGAATTTACAGAAGCTATGGTCCTTGCCAAAAAATGTGATGAAAAGTTAAAAACAGCCGAAGCTGCTATTACAAAACTAGTTAACAAAGATGGAACTTTAACAGAATTTAAAGTAGAAGAATAAAAAAACTCTCTAATTAAGAGAGTTTTTTATGTCTTCCCCGTTCATATCAATCTGTCTAATTACACGACAGGGATTCCCAACTGCTACTGTATTCGATGGAATGTTCCTATTAACAACTGAACCTGCCCCAATAACAACATTATTTCCAATTTCAACATCACCCAAAATAACACTATTACCACCAATCCAAACATCATTCCCAATTTTTATTGGTTTAGCAAATTCATAGCCACATCTTCTTTCATTAGCAGAAATGGGATGACTAGCCGGATATATTCCAACATTTGGGCCTATTAAGACATTATTTCCAATTTTTACACTACTTCCATCTAAAATAACTAAATTATGATTTGCGTAGAAATCATCACCAATTTCAATATTAAAACCATAATCACAATAAAAGGGTGGTTCAATAAAAACATTATTTCCAACTTTTTTCAAAATTTTTCCAAGTATCTCTTGCTTTCTTTCAAAGAAATCAATTCCCAAATTATTATATTCATAACAAAAATTTTTACAAGTTCGTAAAAGTTTTGTTAACTCTTTATCAGAAGCTTTATAATAATTTCCTTTAATCATTTCTTGTCTTTCACTCATTTTTTCCTCCATTATCTATAATCTATATATAATATAAAAAAGAATAATAACATAGTCAATAAAACAAAAAAACAATAAACATAATTTGACAATATTTTACCAATATTATCTTTGGAAAAAATTTGTCTAAATAATAAAAAATTTCACGTCAACAATAATACTGTAGTAACAGTAAAAGAGGTGATTTTTATTAAATTTAAAAATATTTTTTTAAAACTATTTGTAATTATACTTCTTATTATTCCACTATCAGTAGTTGCTTATTCATCTAAAGTAATTCCTGGTGGTGAAACTATCGGAATAGAAGTGAAATCAAAAGGAGTCTTAGTTGTTGGGTTCTATGAAGTAGATAATAAATTAATCGCAAAAGAAGCTGGCTTTAGACCTGGTGATTTAATTATTAAAGTAAATGACACCACTATAAGTTCTATCGAAGATATGCTTAATGTTATTGAACATCGAAAAAGCGAAATGATTAAATTTACAATTTTACGTAATAGTAAGGAAAAAGATATTACACTAGAACTAAAAACTACTCCTGATGCCGTTACTAAAACTGGTCTCTATGTCAAAGACAAAATAAATGGCGTTGGAACATTATCCTATATTGATCCAAATACTAAAATTTTCGGCTCTCTAGGTCATGAAATACTTGAATCCAAGACATCAACTAAGTTTGAAATAAAAGACGGTTCAATTTATGAGGCAAATGTTTCCAGTATTACAAAGAGTAGAGTAGGTACAGCAGGTGAAAAAAATGCATCCTATAATAAAGAAGAAGTATATGGTGAAATAAATGAAAATACCATCTCAGGAATATATGGAACATATACAGATGACATAACAGGAAAAGAAACTATTGAAATAGGAAAAAAAGAAACTGCTACTACAGGTGAGGCAATTATAAGGACAGTCGTTGAAGACAATAAAGTTGAAACATTCACAATCAACATCTTAAAGTTAAATCCCGATACTACAACTAAGAATATTCTCTTTGAAATAACCGACACCAAGTTACTTAATAAAACCGGTGGTATCATCCAGGGAATGAGTGGTTCACCAATAATTCAGAATGACAAACTAATAGGTGCTGTCAACTACGTCGTCGTAAATGATCCCAAAAAAGGTTATGGTATATTTATCGAAACCATGTTACAGGAAGGAGAAAATTAAAAAAACTGCATAATTTTATGCAGTTTTTGCCTGTTGCTTAATAAGTTTGGCATGTAAAACAACTCGTCCACCTTTATCATTTAAACAAGTAGATAGCGTCACAATTTTATCATTAATATTAGCATCTGCTTTAATTGGTGAAATATTTCTTTTATTCATTTCATTAATCCACGTTGTTTTACTCTCATCACTTTTAAAAAGTGTTTTAATATAATATGTTTCACTTTCAATAGAATACACCGAAAATATTTGGTAAACATAATTCATTGTTGGAGTCGAAATAGTCAATGTATAGTTATCCTTGTTGTTTTGCCAACTTTTATTTAAAATATTTCTAAGTGATCCAAAAACCGTTTTATTAAGCCGACCATGTCCATAAACAATTGTATTAAAGTCATTAAAACCTTCACTATTACGATAATCTAAAAAAACCCAGCCAGCTTCATTATAACTTTTATCAAAAGCATGAGTTAAATAATAATCG
The DNA here is from genome assembly GCA_900552495.1 of uncultured Mycoplasmatota bacterium. Taxonomy (GTDB): domain Bacteria; phylum Bacillota_I; class Bacilli_A; order RF39; family UBA660; genus JAEDES01. The sequence continues at coordinate 127,395 of URZY01000002.1, forward strand.
TTATCTTTTGTTTGAACAATAGGATAATTAATATTAGTTCCCTTTACATTTATAAAAGCTACTGTATCAGGATTCTTTTTTAATAATTGTGAAAAGTCAACATCGTAGAATGGTACATCCATATAATACCAATAATCGCTATTTTTATCATTAGGTGGATTTACTGCTTCTCCTTCATCAGTAATTTCTACAACTTCGACAATTTTTTCTAATTGCTTTTCCAAGTCATTAATATTTTTATTATCTTTTCCCCAATCAAATATAAAATATAAATTTACAACTAAAATACTACTAAATATTAAAACTAGCACTACAAATGCCCATGGCCTTAGTCTTGTTCTTCGCATAGCTTTTCTCCTCTGTTTTTGATATTTAGATCTAGTTAATTTTTTCTTTAATTGTGATTTCCGTGGTTTTTTCTGAAAATTGACTCCTTGTTCCATCCTAATCACCTCTATCATTGATTATAACATAATATTTAACCTACAACTATAAAAATAAATCCCCAAATTTAAAGAAAATTTTCAAAAAAGTATAAATTTTCTTCAACCCAAACATACTAATATTGGTGATATTATGGATATAAAAGAAGCTTTAAGTATAATTCCACGTAGTCTAATAAGTTTAATAACTCTTCTAGCAGCTACCAAAATGTTAGGAAAAAAACAAGTTTCTGAACTAAGTCTTTTTGATTACGTCATAGGGATTTCCATTGGTAACTTTACTGCTGAAATGATTCTCGTTTTAGATGCTCAATTGATAAATGGAGTCGTAGCCATCCTTACTTTTGGTTTAGTTGGTTACTTAATTTCTATTTTAACTATGAAAAGTATTACCCTACGTCGCTTCTTCATTGGCGTTCCAACTGTCATTATTGACAATGGGAAAATAATTTACTCATCATTAAAAGAAGCTAATATTGACATTAATGATTTATTAGAACAGGCTAGAAATAATGGCTATTTTAATATTGGAGACATCTCATATGCCATTATGGAAGCCAACGGAGCAATCAGTTTTTTACCTACTACAGAGGCAGCTCCGCCAACTAGAAAAGATTTGAATTTAAAGAAAGAGCCCATTATTTATCCTGCAAATATAATAATAGACTCAAAACTTATGCTTGAAAATATTGAAAATACTAATAAATCAAAACGCTGGTTTGTAAAAGAATTAAAACGTCAAGGGTATCCAACTTATGAAAATATTTTATTAGCCACTTACTACAATGATACACTTAAAATATATGAAAAAAATGAAAACGAACAAGCAAAAGATGTACTTGAATAAAAAAATACTAGAAAACATTCTTTATTCATGATAAAATACTATAAGAAGAATAGAGGTGTTTTGATGTATATAGATTTAATTGTTTTAATAGTTTTAATATTAGTAGTTGTTATGTTCTTTAAACGTTTTTCATCATTTGTTTTTTTCATGGCGATAGTAGACATATTTTTAAGAATCTTAACATTTGTAAAATACAATATTGGGCTTCCAGATGTTGCAGCCTTGATTGGCAAATACATTCCTGAAAGTATTATTGCTATCATTGATAAATACACGTCTGGTTTATTTGAAACCATTCTTGAATGGGCATTTGTCATAATTATGATTATATTTTTATCATACATTATAAAAATATTTATTCACAAAAAGAAAATCTAATCCAACAAAGCGACATAATAGTCGCTTTTTATTTTATATACTAGCTCTGGTGATATCATGAAAGTATACTTAGATCTAGTATTTTTTATTAACTTTTTCTTTGACTTTATACTTCTCTATGGCACCAGCAAAGTATTAAAGCGAGTAGTCAGTCTAAAGCGATTACTTTTAGGAAGTCTAGTAGGAGCACTCTCCCTTATATTTCTATATCTTCCACTAACTTCCTTCAGTCTCTTTATTTTAAAATTGCTTTTAAGTATCGCTATCATCGCAACAACTTTTGGTCATAAAAATTTTCTTCAAAATATTATCTACTTTTATATTTTAAGTGTTATCTTAGGTGGAACCCTTTACTTATTTGATATATCTACAACCTATCAAAATAAAGGAGTCTTATTTATTAAGAATGGTTATGCCTTAAACATTATCTTAATATTAATAGTAGCGCCATTAATAATATATTTATATATAAAAGAGCATTTAAAATATAAAACTAAAATTGCTAATAAATACCATGTTGAAATAAAACTAAATGACCAAACCTATACATTAGAAGCAATTCTAGACACTGGCAATAACCTAGCTGACCCATATAAGAAGCGCCCGGTTATATTAATTGATGAAAAAGTTGATCCCAAGAGAAAAAAAATAATTTATGTTCCATACAAAGCTCTAAACACGACAGGAGTTATTCCTTGTATATTGCCTGATAAGGTAATAATAAATAAAAAAGAGTATAAAAACATTCTCATTGGTCTAAGTACTGATAAATTTTCCCTCAACGGGGCTAGTTGTATATTACCAAATAAATTAAAGGAGGATTTATGTCAAGATTAATTGAATTAATAAAAAAGCTATTTATCAAAATAGAAAGTATTTTCTATGTTGGCGCAGCCGATATGTTACCAGAACCACTTTCAAAGGAAATGGAAGACTATTATATAATGCTAAAAGATGATGGTGATCCTAAAGCCAAAGACATCCTTATTGAGCACAATCTTCGTCTAGTTGTTTTTCTTGCTAAAAAGTATGAGAATACCGGTGTCGATTTAGAAGATTTAGTTAGTATTGGTACAATTGGTTTAATCAAAGGAATAAATACTTTTAGTAAAGATAAAAATATTAAGCTTGCAACTTATGCCTCACGATGTATCGATAATGAAATATTAATGTTTTTGCGCAAAAACAAGCGTATTAAAGCAGAAGTTAGTATTGATGCCTCCCTTTCCCTTGATGGCGAAGGAAATGAACTTCATCTAGAAGACGTTCTAGGTACAGACAAAGATATTGTTTCCCGCGAAATTGAAGAAAATAATGAACGTAAAATTATGATTAATGAAATAATGCACTTAAAACCCCGTGATCGTGATATTATGATTTTACGCTATGGACTTATGAACAATGACGAGCTAACTCAAAAAGAAGTGGCAGAAAAACTAGGTATATCTCAGTCCTACATTTCCCGCATAGAAAAGAAAGTGATAAAACGTCTAAAAATGCTTGTTAATCTAAGTTAAATTTACTATAATTTTATCTAGGGTAGGTGGTTACTGATGGCCAAATTATATTTTCGATATGGTTCAATGAATTGTGGTAAGACAGCCCTTCTTCTTCAGGCTGTTCATAATTATGAGGAACAAGGAATGAAAGTTCTTATTGCCAAACCAGCCATTGACACTAAAGGTGAAGATTGCCTGGTTTCTAGAATTGGTCTAACTAAAAAAGTGGATTACTGCATTCCAAAAAATGCTAACATTTTTAAATATCTAAAATCATTATCAGAAAAACCAAGCTGTCTTTTTATAGATGAAGCCCAATTTTTAAGCACTAAACAAGTAGACCAATTAATGCAAATAGTTGTTAAACTGAATATTCCTGTGATATGTTATGGCCTTCGTACAGACTTTAAAACCCATGGCTTCAAAGGTTCAACCAGACTTTTAGAAATTGCCCACACAATTGAAGAGTTAAAAACAATATGTAAGTGTGGTCGAAAAGCCACCTTTAATGTTCGCAAAGTAAATGGCACCATCACCACCACTGGTTCCCAGGTTGCGATTGATGGAGAAAATAATATTACTTACGAGCCTATGTGTTCACATTGCTATTACCAAAATATTAATTAAAAAGAATAGATGACTATTCTTTTTAATTTACAAAAAGAAAAAATTATGATATAATACAGCCATTCTTTAAACTTATCGAGGTTTTCTATGAAAGAAGATAAATATATAAAATATCTAAAACAATATAAAGATGCTAATGGCGATATTAATACCATTCCACGTAATAGTATCGTTCTTTTTGAAGGTGAAACACTAAAAATAGGAGAATTTATTGCTAGTATCCGTAAACAACATAGGCTGTATTTAGCCGCGTCCTCTAAAAAAGGCTGCCAATCACCACTCGCAATTAGTCGCTACCAAGCATTAGATGAACTAGATTTCGTTTGGGAACCTCGCACTGTTATGCAACAACAACTTCAAGAAAACGATATTATGTTAAATTTTATAACTGCTTATTATGATAAACACCACACGTTTCAACAACTTCCCGATGAAGTAGAAATTGCTGGTACTATCTACAATATCAAAAACTTTATTTCACATGTTAGAATTAACCACAAATATTATGAAGAAGGCAAAGCTATTCATGGCTGTCAATCCCCAACTTTTCTAAAAAGATACGCCGAATTAGACAAACGTGATTTTGAATGGTCGCCCAAAAAAGACGCCATTCAAAAAGATAAATTTATTATGTTTTTGGAAGAGTATTATGCCAAAAATCAAACTCTTGCTGGGATTCCCAATAAGGTTAGTTATGCTGGTGAAAGATTAAATATGTCCAATTTTTTCTCTGATCGTCGAAAAAAGAGAACACGAGCCATGACCGATTCTTCTTTTCAACCTTCAACTTTAGAAAAAGCTAGATGGCAAGTTTTAGATAAACTAGGCTATGATTGGGATTATGCCACAAAAAAAGCTAATGCATTGCTAGAAAACGATCCCTATATCCGTTACTTAGAGTGGCATTACAACAATTATGGAACCATTAATAACATTACAGCTAAACAAGAAGTTGAATTTGAAGGTCAAATATTAAAAATAGGCATTTTCATTAATGATTACCGCAAAAAGCATTATGCCTACACATCAGGAAAAACTAATGCCACCTCTATCAAAACACCTCTTGCTTTAAAAAGATATCGAAGCCTTGAAAAACTAAACATTGATTGGCGCCCCTCATCTACACAATTTTCCGTTGCTCGTCATGCTAAAGAACATGGGCTAAGGCCACAAACACTACGAAAGTATCTTGCAAAATTCAATGGAGATATTGAAAAGGCCACTAGATTTTGTGAAGCTAAAAGACGCCACAATCCACAAGTAAAGCAAAATAAAGTCGCCAAACAAGAGTCTTTGAAAACCATTATGGATGAATTTGAAGTTGATCTTTCCACCCTACAAAGTGCTTTAAATAAACAAGCATTGCGGACAACCCCAGCTAAAAAGAGTGGCCAAAAGCTTACCGTCGATGGCAAAACACCACTACGTGAATACTGTATTAATAATGGTTTAAACTACACTGTTATTCAAAAAGCTATAAAATTAAAAAGTGAAGGTCTCTGTGATGAGGATTTACAGTCTTTAATTAATCGTGTTATTACCGAATATAAAAAAAGTGGCCAAAACCGCCCATCAACATGGATTTATAGTAAATATGGTCACGAGACACTTGTCCGTCACTTATTACTATCAATGAATCTTGATCCAGATGCTATCTTAAGAGATATGTCTAAAAACTGCATTTCCCTTGAAGAAGCTATTTCTAATGACTGTTTCATTAGAAATACAACTCCGGCTGATGGGTATTTAGCACCCCTATATCAAGATTTAATAAACTATTACAATAAGATTGATCAAAGTTCGGAGCATAACCCAGAAACCGCTCAAAAAGCATTGATTGAATATTTTAAATGGCTTGTTACTGATTATCATTTAACTGAAAGTGAATATAATTTACTAATGCAATCACTAAGTCACTATGTTGAAGCCAGCGAAACTTATAAATTATATAATGTTGCATTTGAAAAAGATCCAGAAAAGAAAGTAAATCTTATTATAAAATATAATCTAAGTGATGAGGAAATTGAAAAAGCTTTTTTCCTCCCATTACAATTTGATAACAAAGTCCTTCTTGGTAGAGAAAGTATTATTTATGAAAGAAGAATGCAATTAAAAGATTTAACTCAAGTTTGGAATAATCTTACTGAAGCCGAAAAACAACAACAAGTAGACATTCATAATCTCACTGGTGAGGAAATAAAATATGTTACTAAAACACGTCACGATATTGATAATACCAAAACAAAAGTTAAGCAGTTAAAGAAAAAATAAGAGTTTTCTAAAATTTATGAAAACTCTTTTTCTATGTATTCTTCATTTATAATTTGATAAGAATAATTATTAAGAATATTAACCTTTTCCTGAGGGATTAATATATTATAAGTGATATTATCTAAATACTCTTTATTTATTACCACATATTTTTTTATCAAATGCTCAAAATTTTTAGCTTCATCATAAGAAATGACAACTTTAACTAAATATCCCAATTCAATATCTATTAAGTTATTACTAATAATTGCTTCTCGAACCGCTTTTGAATAAGCTCTAACCAATCCTCCAGCTCCAAGCTTAATTCCCCCAAAATATCTAACAACGATTGATAAAACATTAATTAATTCTTCTTTTTCTAAAACATTAAGCATTGGCATGCCTGCTGTTCCACCAGGTTCCCCATCATCACTTGTTCGCTTAGTCTCCTTTGTTATATAAGCATAACAATAATGTGTTGCTTTAGGATACCTGATTCTAACATCAGAAAGAATTTTACTTATATCAGTTGTCTCATCAATTCTAAACAATAAGGTAATAAATTTAGAATTTTTAATAGTTAATTCATTAACCATATCATACTTGACAGTTTTCATGTTATCACCTAAAAATATTATACTTTAAATCATAGTTTATTTAAAGTATCTGTGCTATAATTTTAGATAAGGAGAGTGTAAAAATGTTTAGAAAATTATTTAGACAACAAAAAGATAAAGAACTAGACTATAGCAGTCTAAATCAAATATTATCTATCGGCAGTAAACTGTCAGAAATTTTCTATATAATTGCAATCATTGCTATCGTTTTATTAGCAACCTATCTCATTAAAGAGTGGGGGATTCTAAGTTTTATTGGGGAATTTCTAGGAGTAATCTCACCAATATTTATTGGCTTTTTAGTAGCTTGGTTATTTGATCCACTAGTAAAATGGTTACAAAACAAAAAAGTCCCTAGGATAATCGGTTGTATTATCTCATACTTAATTATTTTCGGTTTACTATTGTTGCTAATGTATATGTTGATTCCTACTTTTGTTGATCAAGTAAAAGATTTTGCTGCTACCATCCCAGAATTATTAAAAAATGCGCAAGATATTTTAGATAAGGTTTTTGAGTCGTTTAGTAAAATGACTGACTTAAAAGTATCAGGTATTAAAGCGGAAGTTTATGCTGCTATTGAAAAGTTTGGCATAACCCTAACAACAAGCATTCCAACAGCTTTACTAAATGTTGGAAAAAGCATTTTTAGTGGAGGTGTTACTTTTGTCTTAGGTTTAATGATTGGTTTTTATATTTTATATGACTTTGACAAACTATCATCAGGCATTGAAAAGGTCTTACCTCTAAAATGGCGTAAAAATTATAGTGAATTAGGAACAAGATTAAATGAATCCCTACGAAGTTATTTCCAAGGCTTACTACTTATTATGGCCATAGTTTTTGTAACTCAAAGCATTGGTTTAACTTTAGCCGGTTTAAAAGCTCCATTAATATTTGCATTATTCTGTGCATTAACAGATGTCATTCCTTACTTTGGACCATATATCGGAGCTATACCTGCAGTAATAGTTGGTTTTACTATGTCACCACTAACTGGTTTATTAGTAATTATTGCCATCTTGATTGTTCAAACATTAGAAAACAACTTCTATCAACCGCTAATCATGGGTCACACCATGAAATTACACCCAGTAACAATCATGATTGGCTTATTAGTTTTCCAACATTTCTTTGGTATTATTGGTATGATTATCGCCACACCAACAATAGCGGCTTTTAAAGTCATCTTTACTTTCTTAGACGAAAAATTAAACCTAAGAAAACGCATTATTGGAGAAGATAACAGTAATCAATCGGAAAACTAAAAACTTACTTTAAAAGCTAAAAATAATTACAAAAAGACATTGAATAAACAAAATAAATTTGTTAAAATAAGAGTGTTAACGAAATATAAGGCAATGATTAAAACTGAGTACTAATACAAAAGCATTAAAGAGAGACTATGATTGGTGGAAATAGTTATGTGAATATTAGGAAGCTACTTTATGAGTCTTACGGGAGACCGTTATCTATAATCAAGACCAAGATAGGATGGTACCGGACTATTCAGTCCTCCTATTGAGGTCTTTTATTTGGTTAAAAGGAGAATAAAAAGATGAAATTACTTATAATTGGAGGAAAGGCAAAAAGCGGTAAAAATACTCTTGCACACTATTTAAGAGAAGAATTAAAAAAGTATGGTTATAAAGCCTGTATAATAAATTTAACCGAACCTCTATATTCTTATGCAAGAAATCATTTTGAATGGAATGAGTATAGTGATGAAAAGCCAAGAGAATTTCTACAAAAAGTTGGCATTGAGATAATTAAAGAAAAGTTAGGAAAGAAAACCTTTTTACTAGATAGAGCTATAGAAGACATAGAAATCTTAAGTTGTTTCTTCAATGCTTTCATTATAGCTGATGCTAGACTTCAAATGGAATTTACTTACTTAAAAGAAAGATTTCCAACTGCTAAAACAATAAAATTAATTCGTCCAGGATATGATACCAACTTAACCCTAGAAGAACAAAAACACATCACCGAAGTCGACCTAGACAATTATAATGATTTCAACTACATAATCGAATGTCAAAATTTAAGAGAGCTAAAAAAAGCTGCTAAAGATATAGTGGAAATAGAAGAAGGAGAAGTATTATGAATAAATTAATTGCCGTTGTCGGGATGGCCGGTAGTGGAAAGTCAATTGCAACTGACTATTTAGAAAGTCAAGGCTGGAATAAAATATACTTTGGTGGAGTTATCTACGATCGAATGCGAAAAGAAGGTATAGAAATAACTCCAGACAGTCAAAAACAATATCGCGAAGCCTTGAGAAAAGAACATGGCATGGGTGTAATCGCAAAAATCTTAAAAGATGATATTATTGCCGCCTACCAAGAAAAAGATACCGTTCTAGACGGATTATACTCCTGGGATGAATATTTAATACTAAAGGAAGAATTTGGTTCTAAATTAAAACTAATCTGTGTCTGCTGTGACAAAGACATTCGTTATCAAAGAATTGCCACAAGAAAAGATCGCCCTTTTAATAATAAAGATATAATCATAAGAGATTGTGCTGAAATTGAAAATTCCGCTAAAGGAGGGCCAATTGCTTTTGCAGATTATTATATATTTAACAATGGCAATCTAGATGAATATATAACTAGATTAAATGAAATTTTAAAGAAAATTACAACAACAGAAGGAGAGAAGTAATATGAAGTACATGAGTCATAACGAAATAAGAAACACATGGTTTCGTTTTTTTAAAGAGAAAGGTCATAAGTTATTTGAAAGCGCCCCACTAGTACCAATCAATGATGATAGTTTACTTTGGGTAAATGCCGGTGTTACACCATTAAAAAAATATTTTGACGGAAGTGAAGTACCAGAATCAAGACGTTTAATGAGTATTCAAAAATGTATTAGAACAAATGATATTGAAAACGTTGGTATAACAAAACGTCATCAAACATTTTTTGAAATGATGGGAAATTTCTCAATTGGAGATTATTTTAAACATGAGGCTATTGCTTTTGCCTTTGAATTATTAACCTCACCAGAGTACTTTGCTATTGATAAAAATTTACTATATGTAACTATTTATTCAAATGATAATGAAGCTAAAAATAGATGGATTGAAGTTGGTCTTGATGAATCACATATTATCCCTTTAGAGGGAAACTTTTGGGAAATAGGAGAAGGCCCATGTGGTCCAGATTCTGAAATTTTCTTTGACAGGGGAGTTGCCTTCGATAAAGATGGTGATGCTCTCGCAAAATTTAGAAAAGATGAGGATCAAGAACGCTATGTAGAAATTTGGAACAATGTCTTTTCTCAATTTAATTCTAAAGAAGGTGTTTCTCGCGAAGATTACCAAGAATTACCAAGTAAAAATATTGATACGGGAGCAGGCTTAGAAAGATGGTGTTGTATTTTTCAAAATGTAGATTCTAATTTTGAAACCGATCTTTTTGTTCCAATAATTAAACATATTGAAGAATTAGCTGGAGCAAAATACACTGGTCAAAAAGAGTATAAAATCATTGCTGACCACATTCGTGCCATAACATTCGCTCTAGCCGATGGCGCTTGCTTTGAGAATGTTGGTCGTGGCTACGTTTTGCGAAGACTATTACGTCGTAGTGTTCGCTTTGGAAAACACCTAGGTTTTACAGAACCATTTATGTATAAAATTGTTTCAGATGTAGTTGAAGTAATGAAAGAAGCCTATCCATATCTAACAGAAAAACGTCCAATCATTGAAACAACAGTTTTAGAAGAAGAAAAACTATTCTTAAAAACTTTAGAGGCCGGTGAAAGACGTCTAAAAGAATTAGTATCTTATTCTCACGACGGTTATATCAGTGGGGAAGAAGCTTTTAAATTATATGACACTTATGGTTTCCCATTTGAATTAACCGAAGAATATTTAAATGAACTTGGTTATAAAGTTTCAAAAGAAGAATTTGATAAATACATGACCGTTCAAAAAGAATTAGCCAAGAAAAACGCTAAAAACAAAACTCAAATGGCTTCTCAAAAGAAAGTACTACTAGATTTTACTGCTGAAAGTCAGTTCGTATATGGAATTTATCGTTTAAAATCTAATGTTTTAGCAATCTTCTCCAAAGATGAAATTGTCAATACTATCAATCATGACTGCTATATTGCAATTAATAGAACTTGTTTCTACGCTGAATCAGGTGGTCAAGTTTCCGATACAGGTATGATTGTTGGTAAAAATTTTAAAGCCCGTGTTTTAGACGTATTTAAAGCCCCAAATGGTCAACATATTCATAAAGTTAAATTATTAGCCGGATCAATCTCCATTGGCGATGAATGTGAGTTAGTCGTAGACAAAGAAAAACGTGTAAGAACAGAAGCAAACCATTCTAGCGTTCACATTCTACAATATGCCCTTCAGCAGGTAGTATCTGATACAATTAAACAAGCTGGAAGCTATGTAGACGATGAAAAATTAAGATTTGACTTTACATATGCCGGAAAAATGACTGACGATAAACTTTTAGAAGTTGAAAAATTTGCAAACGACATGATTGAACAAGATATCATCGTTTCTACCGAGGTTATGCCACTTGATAAAGCTAAGAAATTAGGTGCTATGGCTTTATTTAGCGAAAAATATGGAGAAACAGTACGTGTTGTTAAAATTGGTAAATCAATTGAACTATGTGGTGGAACTCATACCCCAAATACTAAAAATATTAAACATCTAGCAATTTGCTCTTGTGAATCAAAAGGAAGCAACGTTTACAGAATAGAAGCTGTAACAGCCGACAAAATTGAAGTAACTTTATATAATATCATTAAGCCATATAATGATGAAATGATTAAACTATTAATGAAAGCTCGTGAAATTCTTGAAGAAGCAAGAAATGAAGGAATAAAATTAGATTTTAATGTAGAAATAGACAATGAAAAACCTGTTTCATATAAAGATATTATCTTTAATAAAAACGAACTTCAATACGTTCAACAAGAAGTAAAAGATCTAGAGAAGAAATATTTCGAATTAAAAGAAAAAAGGACTCTAGAAAATCTTGATATTTATCTAGAAAAACTACAAGACTATAATGGAACTATGGGAATCATAATGGAGTTACATAATAAAGATGTCAATCTACTTAAATCAATTGCTGATAGCATAGTTAATAAAGTAGGAGAATGTTTCGTATTTTTTGCAAATATCAAAGACAATGGAAGTATTAACTTTTTAGCACGAAGCACAAATAGAGTAAATGCTGGACTAATAGTTAAGGATGCAGCTATTTCCTCTGATGGTAATGGTGGTGGAAGCCCAACCTTTGCTCAAGGTGGTGGGAAAAACACAGCCGCTTTAGCAAAAATATATGAACATATCGAGAAAGTCTTAAGAAATGAATAATAATTACTTATTAGAATCCAATGACTTTTTATCATTACAAAACGAAATAGCTGAAATAGTTAAGAAACAATCTTTTCAAAGTTCAGCTATTTCCATCTATGATTTAGAGGAAACGCTCCTAGAAAATGCTCTAGAGGATTTAGATACCTATAGTTTTTTAACAACCAAAAAAGTCATTATCATAAAGAATATTGATAAAATCAAAATCGATGACTTCGAGAAAGATATTAAACATTTATATCAATATTTAGATAATCCAAATCCAGATAATCTCTTGTTCATTACTAGTAAAAAACTGAATAATACTTTAAAACTAACCAAAGAGTTAAAGAAAAGATGTTCCTTTGTACCAGTGACAATGAATGCCATCGAATTTGCTAAAAAAGAATTAACAGACTACAAACTTGCTCCAGGCGCATTAAACTTACTAATAGAATATTGTAAAGATGATATAACTAAGCTAAAAAATGAATGTTTAAAGTTAAAAACATATAAACTTACTGAAAAAGAAATTACAAAAAATGATATTACTGAAATCTGCCTTGAAAAATTAGGCGATAGTACAGAACTAACCTTTGCTTTTTCACGAACTCTCGCTGAAAAAAACAAAAAAGAAGCTTTGCTAAAATATCATGAACTATTAAATTACAATATTGAACCATTAAATATTATTGGTCTTTTAGCTAGCCAGTTAAGAATTATGTATCAGGTAAAAGCCCTAGAAGAAAAGTCAATGACGAATAATGAAATAGCTCAAACTCTAAATGAAAAACCTTTTAGAATTCAAAAAACCAAAGAATTGACAAGATTTTATAGTCTTAGTGAGTTACGAGAATTAATGATTAAACTTCAAGAAATAGATCTTCAAATAAAAACAACTGACATTGATCCAAATTCATTAATAGAACTATTTATTTTAAACATATAAACTGTCAAAAAAACAATTTATATGTTTTTTTATTGTTAAAATAGTAAACAAAATGATATCATATATATAGTAGGAGTAATAGTATGGAATTAGAAAGAGAATATTTGGAATTAAATGCAATACGAATAAAATTAAGAAATACATATATAATACTAACACTAATAATAATTGGAGGGATAGCAACTGTTTTTATTCTCACATAGCAAATATTTACAATATTTATTGGTATCTTTGTTGCTATAATATTGACACTAATATTTACAGCAAAGCCCGAAAAAGACTATTCAAAAAAATACAAAAACTATTTTGTAGCAAAATCATTAGAACAGAAGCTCACAGATCTTTCTTATAATCCAGAGCAAGGAATTGGCTATGATGTTATTGCAAACACTAATATGATGCGTATGGGTGATACATATTCCTCTAATGATTTAATAAGCGGTAAATATAAAGATACCGCATTTATGCAGTCTGATGTTCACATTGAAGAAGAGCACGAATCTACCGATAGTGATGGAAATACGACGACGTATTACGTTACAATATTTAAAGGTCGCTGGATGGTATTTGAATTCAATAAAAACTTTAAAGCCAATCTTCAAGTATGTCAAAAAGGGTTTGGAAACAATATAAAGGGCGGTATTTTCTCTAAATCAAAACTTCAAAAAATAGAATTAGAATCATCTGAATTTAACAAGAGATTTAACGTATATGCTGAACAACCTCACGAAGCATTTTACATTCTAACGCCCAAAACAATGGAAAAGATTATTAACCTTGACAATAGAAATAATGGCAAAATATTATTATGCTTTGTAAATAATTGTTTACATGTAGGAATTTATGATAATAAGGACGCCTTTGAACATCCATCCGTATTTAAGAAAATAGATCTAGAGAAAGAAAAACAAGCCATATCTAATGACATAGAAAAAATTACTATGTTTATAGACGAATTAGAACTTGATAATGATTTATTTAAAATTAATTAATTAAATTATCATATGAATTTGTTCATTGATAAATAGAAAAAAAGTAGGGAAGGAGGTAAAGTATGATAGCACTAATAATTATAGGAGTAGTTGTCCTAGTTATAGTTATTTGGTACATTTCAACTTCAAATGCACTAAATAGAGCAGTAGTTAAAATAGATGAAGCCAATTCAGGAATTGATGTCGCCTTAACCAAAAGATATGATGTCTTAACTAAGATGTTAGAGACAGTAAAATGTTATGCTAAACACGAAAAAGAAACTATCGTTGAATCAATTAATTTACGCAAAGGCATGACACTTCCAGAAAAAACAGAAATTAATAATAAAATGACCGACGCTTTTACTAAACTAAATGTCGTTGCAGAAAACTATCCTGACTTAAAAGCTAGTGAAAACTTCAAAGCACTTCAACTATCAATTGCAGACGTTGAAGAGCATCTACAAGCTGCTCGCAGATTATATAACGCTAATGTCTCAACATTTAATCAAATGATTGTTACATTTCCAACTAGCATTATTGCCAATAGTAAAGGACTAACTAAAAAAGATTTCTTTGAAGTTGAAGAAAACAAAAAGCAAGATGTTGAAATTAAATTTTAATAAAAAAGTAGAATAATCTACTTTTTATTTTGACTAGTTTTAAGTTTTTCAAGTCTTTCATATATCTCTTTTACCTGTTTTTCATAACCAATATCTTTAGGAATATAATACTTTTTATCTTTTAATTTATTAGGAAGGTACTGTTGAACAACATACGCCCCCTTATAATCATGAGGATATTTATATTCTTCACTATCAGTCTTAATATGTGCCGGAATACTACCAACATTTCCTTCTTCAATATCTTTAAGAGCAGCATCTAATGCTATGTGTGCTGTATTACTTTTAGGCGACAATGCCATCTCAACAACTATTGTGCCAAGCGGAATTCTCGCCTCTGGCAAGCCAACACGTTCAGCCGCATTAATAGCGGCATCCACTCGCGGACCAATCGCAGGATTCGCAAGACCTATATCCTCATAAGCAATAACACTCATTCGACGATATATAGAATCCAAGTCTCCTTCAGCAATTAAACGTGCCAAATAATGCAATGCAGCATCAACATCACTCCCACGAATTGACTTTTGAAAGCCACTCAAAACATCATAATGGCCATCACCATCTTTATCAGCAAAGAAAACAGGTTTACTATTAATCATACGTATTTTTTCTTCAGTAATTATCTTATCGTCCGTTGCATAAAAAGCAATTTCCAACAAATTATAAGCATAGCGTAAATCATTACCCGATAGTTTAGCAATTAATTTAATAGTTTTCTCATCGATTTTAATTCCGGCCAAATCCGGATGCTTTATAGCCAAAGATAACCCTTCGATTATATCCTCTGGTTCTAATTCATGAAGTTCAAATAACTGACATCTACTTCTAATTGCCGGATTAATCGCGTGATAAGGGTTTGAAGTAGTCATCCCAATTAACGTAATAAGACCACTCTCTAATTGAGGCAATAATACATCTTGCTTATCCTTGTGAAGCCTATGAATTTCATCCATCACCAAAACCATTTCCCCATACATTTTTGCTTCTTCTATAACAATATCCAAATCTTTTTTAGTATTAGTAGTTGCGTTTAAAAACCTATGTCTTACTCCTAAATCATTAACCAAAGCATTAGCAATTGAAGTTTTTCCAATCCCGGGCTTACCATATAAAATCATCGAAAATAATTTCTTATTTTTACATAAATTACTAATTATCTTTCCTTCACCAATTAAATGTTTTTGACCAATCACATCACTTAATGTTTTAGGAGCTAATTTTAATGCTAAAGGTTTACTCATATTAATCACCATAATCTATTTTATCAAACTTTTATTCGAATTACTATACTAGAACCATAAGTTGTTTTTTTTTCTAAATTAGGCTATACTTAGTATGGTGAAAGATTTATGGACATAGAAAATGCAATTGCAGATTTTATTAATTATTGTATCTTTGAAAAAGGGCTAACCGACCGAACAGTAGCCTCATATCGGAATGATTTAGAAATATATAAAAATTTTTTAGAAGAACATGCCGTTACAAGCATAAAAAATATCACTTCTGACGATATAAAATTATTTTTAAAGGAGCGTAATCAAGCCGAAACCTCTACTGTTGCTCACAATTTAACTGTAATCAAAAATTTTCACATCTACCTTTTCAAACAAAAACTTGTCAAAAATGATGTATCAGAATTCATTGAACGTCCTAAATTGCGAAAAACGCTACCTAAAACATTAAGTATTGAAGACATTAATAAGCTCTTAGATCTTGAACTTACAACACCATTTGACTATCGCAATAAAGCTATGTTAGAATTAATGTATGGAACAGGTTTAAGAGTGAGTGAAATAATAAATCTGACAACTACAGATATAGATCTAACTAATTGCTTAATAAGAATAATGGGTAAAGGAAATAAAGAAAGAGAAGTACCACTTGGAGAGTATTCCATCTACTATTTAAATCTATATCTCCTAAAACGTCGAGAATTATTAAAAAATATTCCCTGTAATAAATTATTCATAAATAATCACGGAAAAGGAATGACTAGACAAGGTTTTTTTAAAATCCTCAAAAATATTTTAAAAGAAAAAGGCCTTAACCCAGAAACATCTCCCCATACCCTTAGACATTCTTTTGCAACACATCTAATCAATAGGGGAGCTGACTTAAGAAGTATTCAAGAAATGTTAGGACACACCGACATTTCAACAACTAAAATCTATACTCGTGTAAGTGATGATAAAGTCCGTGAAGATTATAATAAATATCATCCACGAAGTAATAAATAAAAGGAGTTATTCAAATGAAATTTAAACGTATATTTTTAATGGTATTAGATTCGCTCGGAGTTGGAGAAACAACCGACGCTATTAATTTTCAAGATAATGGTTCCAATACTTTAGGTCACATAAATGAACAATGTGATTTATTTATTCCAAATTTAAAAAAAATTGGCTTTCTTGATACCTTAAATATGAATGAAAATGAAAATGTTGAAGCATACTATACGATTGCTAAACCAATTAATGCTGGAAAGGATTCACTAAATGGACATTATGAAATGATGGGTATCAAAAATGATATTCCATTCAAAACTTTTAATAGTGGTTTTCCTTATGACATCTTAGCGGGAATAGAACAAGTAACTGGTCGTAGAGTCATTGGAAATAAATGTTGCAATGACGATTCTATTATTCAAGAATTAGGTGAACGGCAAGCAAGTTATGGTTCTCTTATAATATATACTTCTGCCGACTCCGACTTGCAAGTTGCTGCTCACGAAGATTCTATTCCTATTGCTACATTGCATCAATATTGTGAGAAAATAAGAGCATTAACGCTTAAAGAAGATTGGAGAGTAGGGAGGGTAATAGCTCGTCCTTTTACCGGAAATCCTGGCAAATATAAATTTATTCACAGCAGTCGAAAAGATTTCGCAATTAAACCACCTCAAAAAAGTGTTTTAGATAGTTTATTAGAAAATAGTTATAATGTAATTGGTATTGGAAAAATAAATGATATATTCGATGGTCAAGGTATCAATAAAAACATTAAAGCATCAAATAACGCTGAAGCAATTAACAAATTAACTGATATTATGGATAAAAGATTTACTGGTTTATGTATGGTAAATCTAGCCGACTTTGATAGTCTATATGGGCATACTAGAGACATTGAAGGATATGCTCACGCCATCGAAGAATTAGATGTTGACATTCCAATTATTTTAAATAAATTAGAAATAGATGATTTATTAATTATCACCGCTGACCATGGAAATGATCCAACGTTTAAAGGAAATGATCACACAAGAGAAAATGTACCTGTAATTATATATAGTCGTAATTTCAAACAGAATAAACGACTTAGCCCCCTAGAAACTTTTGCCGATATTGGTGCAACCATTGCTGATAATTTTGAAGTAGAACTTCCACCTATTGGAACATCATTTTTAAATGAATTAGAATAGAGAAGGGAAGTAGAAAATAAAAAAGTAGGAGAAATCCAATTCCCCTACTTTTATTTTTCTTCAATTTCTGAAGTTACTTCATATACATTATCATTAATATCTGAGCCTGTCTCTTTGAAACTTTGACAAATTGTCTCACAAGTATCATGACATTTATCATTATCACAACTACAACTAATACATACTTTCTCTAAACGGCAAGTACCCTCTTCGCAATTATTATTTTCACAAGAGGACACATCACATTTAATATTAGCATTACTTTTCTTTTTACTCATAAATTTAACCTCCATTATTAGTATTAAGCAAAACAATAAAAATATGTATGAATTCTATTTTAAATCGAGAAAGACAAATACCCATCTTTTAAATATTAAATCGCTTAAAATGCATTCTAGTAATATTAACTTAATTAATCATAATATTAAATATCTTAAACAAATGTATGATAAATAAATATATTAAAACATATTTTGTCAATAATTAATATATATAATAAACTCATGTAAATAAAGAATCAAATTAACAAAAAAACTTTATAATTTACTAATAAACTATTATAATACTAGTATAATAAGAAGCAATAAGTGTTGTTATAATGTTAAAAGTAAAGATTAGACATAATATATAAATTCAAATAATATAAATATATTTTCTATATAGAAGTTAACATAATATCAATTATAGGAAGTTAATGATATTTATTAAACGTTAAAATATAAAGTAATAATTTCCATAAAATAAATTTAACAAGTTAACATAAATCATTTCAATTTTATTAACTATTAATAAACTAATACATAAAAATTTTAGACTTATCTTCTTAATTTTTTAATTATTTTGTTTATATATTATAATTACTTAAAATTTCAATTTTAAAAGATAAAAAATAAGGTTACATTTTTAACTTTATTTTTTTATAAATAAAAATAGAGGGGTACCCTCCTCTATCTTAAACATCCGTTGGAATTAAAAATTTAAACAGTGGAATATTTCTTAATATCATATATATAACAACAACCGCCGCTAACGTCACAAAATGCCTTTCTTTTGGCCAAATTATATTTTTATGTGTAATAAGTCTATATAAATTAAAACAGCCCCAAATACACATAAAAACAAGCAATAAAAAGATTAATGGATTATAACGAAAAGCCTGATAAAAATTTAATTGTAAGATTGCTCTTAACATCCTCGTTCCACCACATCCAGGACAATACAATCCAAAAGTTTCTCGAAACCAGCATCCCTTCTCTAACATTTAATACTCCAAATATTAAAGCATATAAGTTCCTAAAAAAATAATACTGTAAATAATAGTTAATAAAATTGAAATAGAATTTAACACTATACCAGCTATAGCTAAACCTTTTCCACTTCCGCAATGACTATTTGCATTGCTTAGGCCTACAACTGAAAAAATAAGACCAGCAATAGAAATCCAAGATGTATAACAACAACAAAGTAAAGAAATAATTCCTAAAACAAACCCGGCAATCGCCATCCCATTATTATAATTAGTTACTGAAATTGTATTTAAATTATTACTTGCTTGACTATAATTATTATTATAAGTTTTTTCTTGTTCTTCATTTTGCTTACTTAAGTTATAGCCACAATTAATGCAAAATGCTCCCTCTTCAACAATTTTTTGACCACAACTAGGACAAAATCTATTCACTTACATCACTCCACTTCTTAACTATTTTAAGCTCCTAAACTCAAAAGTTTCACAATCCAACCTAGCACTAACAAAACACTATCAATACCACATACAACTATTCCAGCAATACAAACACCCTTGCCAGCTCCACCATTACTTTTAGCTTCATTTAATCCTGTAATAGATAGTGCAAGTCCAATAAATGCTAAAAATCCAAATATAAAAAACGCAACAATACCTAAAACTAAACCAATTATACCTTTATTTGAAGCAGAAGTATTATTAGTAATAGACCCATTATTAACATTACTATTACCATTTAAATTCAAATTTTCAACTCCACCCATAACTGGCTGATTACTCATCCCCATATTTTGATTCATATTAACATTATTTTGAAATTGTTGGTTTGACATTTGTTGTTGATTTACAACATTATTACCATTACAATATGGACAACTACCATTAACTAATTGTGCTCCACAATTTCCACAAAAATTATTCATTTTCTAAACACCTCTTTAAACTTTCCTCGATTGAATTTCCGCTATCTTTTCCAATACTTCTTTTGCATTATCCTCATTTATTTCTGTATAGCCAAGTTCTTTCAAAGCTTGAACTTTTGCCGTATTAAGTTCCTGGGTACGAGATAGTTTTTCTTCATTTTTATGCTCAATATCCTGTACAAACCTTTGATGAGATGCACTTAACTTACTCTTAGAAGCCCCACCATTATTATATAAAGTCATAGCACTAAATAAAATACTTTCAAATATAAATTGTTTATCCTTGTTAAAAGCAAACTCAAGTGGATCTGTAAAGCCTAATGATTTAGACATATATGCTAAAATATACTTCAATTCTTCAGTTGTCCCCATTGATTGTAAGAAATGATACAAATATAAATACGTATTATAAGTATCTTTTGTTTTATCAGCAATTAACTTTTCTTTTAAAAGATTAATAATATCCGAAAGCAATTCTTGTTCTCTTTTATTAAAACCCTTTAAATCAGCAATTACTTCTTTGCTTGAAGAATCTTTCATACCTTCATTTAATCTTCCTTCAACTTCAATTATATACTCACCAGTAATTTTCAAACCGCTTAGAGCATCAATTTTCTCTATATTTAATAAACTCAATAATTTAGCAGCCTTTTCTTTTGGCCAATTATTAATATCATCAATACTTAAATAATTATATAGCATTTGTCTAGATACCCCTAGATATTTGGCCAATCTCCCCTTACTAATACCAAGTTCTGTTAGTACTACATTCAATTCTTTCATATAATTACCCTCCTAATATAATTATAGACATTTATATGTAAATAATCAAGTGTAAATTGACACATTTATTAGTATTTCAAGCAATATCAATAAAAAGAAAAAGTATCATTTTTAGATACTTAATCATTACCAACTTCTTCGATAATTCCTCCACCTAAACAAGCCCCACTCTCATCATACAAAACTACTGATTGCCCCAAAGTGATAGCTCGTTCGGCTTCAACAAATTTAATATCCATTTTTCCAGCTTCTCTAAATTTAACATAGCACTTTCTTAAACTTCCCCGTGATCTTACTTTAGCAAAATAATCACCATCTTTAACCTCATCTAATAAATTAACTTTACCTGCCACTAATGATGTTTTAAATAAACTGTCATTAGGACCAACAATCAACTTATTATTTAAAGTATCAATCTTTATAACATACAAAGGTTCCTTATAACTAATATTAAGTCCTTTACGTTGTCCAATTGTATAATAAATAAGTCCATTATGTAATCCTAATACTTCACCATTTTCCAAACAGATTTCACCCTTAATCGGCTTAGAAATCAACTCACTATCTAAAAATTTCTTATAATTATCATCAGGAATAAAACAAATCTCCTGACTATCTTTCTTTTTTGCTATTTCTAATTTTATAGAAGTCGCAATTTGCCTTATTTCTTCTTTATTATTATAATTTGCTAACGGAAAAATCACATGTTTTAAAATATTTTTATCAATTCCCCACAAGAAGTAGGACTGATCCTTTTCCAAAACCTTTGCTCTATACAACTTACCATCTTTTATACAAGCATAATGTCCTGTTGCAATATAATCACACCCTAATTTAATCGCTGCCTCATAAAACAAGCCAAATTTAAAATATTTATTACAAACGCAGCAAGGATTAGGTGTTTTTCCTTCTTCATAAGACTCAATAAAATTATCAATTACAATCTTCCTAAATTCTTCTTTAAAATCAACGACATAATGTGGAATTTCTAATATATCACAAACTTTCTTTGCATCTTCAATAGCATTTTCAGTTTTCTCTCCCGTAATAAGTCGCATAGTAATCCCCACAACTTTATAACCCTGCTGCTTTAATAAATAAGCCGCAACAGAAGAATCAACTCCACCACTCATTCCAAGTCCTACAACTTTTTCCATATAAATCACCACCTAAAGTATACACTAAAAAAACGCAATTTAAAAGTTAAAAAAGTTGTAATATTAATGGAATAACAAGTGTCTTTAATAAACTATTCAAAATACAAGCCCCTAATACCAAAAATAACACCTTTAAATATCTTCGCATAATTAAAGTCCTAACTATTTCTTTTTTCTTAAATAAATAATTAAATAATAAAATCGAAAAACTAATGGCATAATAAACCAAGAAAAATAAAATAAATAAAGATAGAATTTCCGGAATAATATAGATTATGGCAAGTAAAACACCTTTTATTTTAAAAGTATAAACAATACTCGCAAAGCTAAAACCAACTAAAAAACTCCTAAAAAAGACGGCTATCCCTGCCAAAAACGCTCCAACTATTGAAATGCCAATTAACCAAATTACTAAATTACCACCAAAACTCTCCAAGCACTCTTTTAGAACACTAAAAACATTAATTTCTTTACCACTCTTTACTATCTCAAAGTATCCCTCAACACTTTCTTTAACTAATTCTTTATTATCACTACTTATTATACTAATAAAGAGAAGTCCTCCAACAAAACCTAAAACTAAAATTCCTAGTAAAAATAATAATAATTTCTTTTGTTTAATAATTTCTTTATTCATTTCTTCTATCACCACTAAATACTATTCGAATTCTAAACCTTTGATGAAGAAATTCATTTTACTTTTTCCAACAAATATCTTATAATTATAAATAGAGGTGAATAAGATGAATAAAACATTTGTAAAAATAGTATCCATAATCTTGGTAGTTGCCCTTATATTAGTTTTCCTAAGTACATTATTTTTTATTTAAAAAAAGAACTTGTAAGTTAAGTTCTTTTTATTTGTTTATATATCCCTCTAATTCTGGTAAAATGTCTGTTACCAAACTATTGTCCAAATTATATCTATTAACTATATCATTAATTCTTCTCGTATCGCCAGCCAAATACAGCATTAACACCCCGGCAATTCTATTAGCTGTATATTGATCTAAGACTTTTCTATCCTCTTTCGAAATATTATATTTTTTACTAATATCATCTATTGGCCCATAACCATATAAATAGTTAGTAAGTGATTTGCTAATTAAATCGACACTTCGGTCTTTATCTTTTAAATGTACTTTAGTCCAAACCTTCATATAATATCCTCCCTCTTCGACACACTATAATATCACAAAACTAAAAAAAAGAAAAGAAGTAAATATTTCCTTTTACCTCCCTTTACTTATTATTTAAATAAGGATTACTATTTTTCTCTATATCTAAAGTCGTAATCTCACCATGTCCCGTATACAATGCCACATTTTCATTAAACATTAACAATTTCTTTATGCTGTCTTCCATTTCACTAATAGATCCCCCAGGTAAATCGCATCTACCAATTGAATCTTGAAAGACAAAATCGCCAACAAACATAGCCTGATCTTCTTTAAAATAAAAAGTTACTGAATCTTTAGAATGACCTGGAGTATATAAACATTCAAATTTAAAACCACCAATTGAATACTCCTTTTCCTCTAAATTACTTTTTTTAAAGATCTTAATACTTCGTTTTGTCAAAAAATTCCGTAATGCCCCAATATGATCAAAATGTGAATGTGTAATAAGAACCCCTAAAACTTTATTATCTCCAACCGCTTCCCTAATATTATTATAATCTGCTCCAGGATCAACAACTAAACACTCCCCATCTTTTATAAGTACATAACAATTCTCATCAAGAGTTCCTGTAACAATTCTTTTTATTTCCATTAAAACACCTCGTCACTATTCATCTTTTTGTCATTTATTCACTTACAAGTTTTTTACTTACAAATGTATAATTATAATTCATATCTAATTTAAACGTATACTCATAGGTTCCACTTACCAATCTATCAGGAACTGTTAAGCCTTCAGAGCCATAGTATTTTACTCTCTCCCTCAATACAATAATTGATTTCTTACTATAAGCACTCGTAAGTTCCTTATCAACCCGATAAAGTGTTGCTCCCGTAGAAGAGCATTGACCCTGAACATATTCTCCACGACTTTCAATATATTCATATCCTCCAATACAAGTTGTGCCTAATTGAATGTTGCCATGAGGTACCACTGCATCATATCCAAACATTTTTCGATATTCAACTTCTAACGTTTCAGCTTTAAAAGCAAGTGGTGTAAAACCACTAGTTTCATCACAGGTAAATGGTTCTATACCGGCTTTTTGAAATAACTTGCAATGAGATTCATAAAAATCTCCTTTATTTATCTGTCTATATGCCAAATATAGTTTTAAATCATCATTTAGTTCCACTTCACCTAAATCTTCTCGCAAAGTTGTTGCTACCCTTGAGTATAAATCTTTAACAATATTAGAATTTAAATCAAGTTCCTTTTCTTCACCACTTGTTGATACGGGGGTACATCTTTCAGCCATTATTAACATTTGTTGTTGATGATAATACCACAAATAACCACAACCGCCAACCAATAAAATTATAATAAAAAACAATACACCCGCTAATTTATTTCTTTGCCGTGGTTGCTTTTCTTTTTTCGCCTTTTTATCTTTAATTTTAGTCTCAGTTTCTACTGGCGCATTAATCTGCACTCCTGCAGCGTCCACCGCCGCTTGAGCTCTCGCCTGGGCATCCCCTGATGCTGCTAAAACTTGTGGATGAGTAGTCGCAATCGAAGTTGTTCCTGATACATTTTGCGTATTTAGCGTTGTATTAGTATTTGTAACTGTTCCCTGATTTGTTGTTTGATTAACCCCATTATTATTCATGTTCTCAACACCTCTCCTACTATAATAATTTTAGACTATTTTATTATTTTTTACAAGCCCAAATAAATAAAAAAAGAGAAGTATTACTACTCCTCTCCAAGTTCAAATTGTGAATTATAAAGACCAGCATAAAAGCCTTTTTTTGCAAGTAATTCATCATGAGTTCCTTGCTCTATAATATTACCTTCATTCATAACTAAAATTAAATCAGCGTTCTTAATAGTAGATAATCTATGAGCAATAATAAATGATGTCCTACCTTCTGTTAATTTATCCATCGCTTTTTGAACTAATTCTTCTGTTCTAGTATCAACATTACTTGTTGCTTCATCCAAGATTAAGAAAGGTGCATCTTCAATCATTCCACGAGCAATTGTAAGTAACTGCTTTTGCCCTTGACTAACGGTATCATTATCACCAAGAACATAATCTAAGCCACCAGGTAAGGTTTTAACAAAGTGATCTACTCCTACAGTTCTTAAAGCTTCCCAAACTTCTCGTTCACTTACATCTTCCTTACTAAATCTTATATTATCACCAATTGTCCCTTCGAACAACCAAGTATCTTGTAAAACCATTATAAATAATTCATGAATATTTTCCCTTGCCAAATCTTTCGTCGAAACTCCATCAATCAAAATTTCACCATTATTAATTTCATAAAACTTCATCAACAAATTAACCATCGTTGTTTTTCCTGCCCCCGTTGGCCCAACAATAGCAATCTTTTGACCAGGCTTAACAGATACACTAAAGTCCTTAATAATTGTACGTCCTGGATCATAACCGAATTTAACATTTTTAAATTCAATTTCACCTTTTACTTGACTCTTATTAAGTTTTTTCTTTATATCTTTTTGATCAGACATCTCAACTTCATCTAAAAACTCAAAGACACGTTCACTAGCAGCAGCCGTTGCTTGTAAACTAGTCATAGCTTGGGCAATCTGCGTAAGTGGATTAATAAATAGACGAACATAAATCATAAAGGCTACAATTACACCAAAAGTAATTACATTATTCATAGTAAGTAATGCCCCAACAATACAAACCATAACATATCCGAAGTTACCAACGAATCCCATGATAGGATGCATCATTCCAGATAAGAATTGACTCTTACGATTGGCCGTATAAAGTTTTTGATTTAGTTCTCCAAATCTATTTATCGCCTCCTCGGTTCCATTATAAGCTTTAACAACATTATGTCCAGAATACATTTCTTCAATATATCCGTTCATATTACCAAGTTCAACTTGTTTTTGATTAAAATATTTTTGTGATTTTCCAAGTATTGTAAACATTAACGCAAAACCAATTAAACTAGAAACAATTGCCGTTATCGCCATTATCCAGTTAGTAATGAACATCATAATTACAGAACCTATAAATAAAGTTCCCCCAGCTACAATCGTTGCCAAACTATTATTTAAATTTTGTGCAATCATATCAACATCATTCGTCACGCGAGATAAAACATCACCTGCCTCATGAGTATCAAAGTATTTAAGTGGCAACTTATTAATTTTTTTACTAATTCTATTTCTCAAGGAATTAGCAAATCTATTTGAAACTGTTGTTGTAGAAAGTCCTTCAATAAAGCTAAATAATGCACTTGTAACATAAAGAATAGCCATAAACATTGCTAATTTTTTTACCGCATCCATATCTATTTCCGGTTTTACTAAATTATAGACAGAATCAGGTAACTCATCAATTAACTTCAAGGCATTCTCAGTTTTAACTTCATCTCCAATAGATGCCGCTAAGCGTAATACCTTTACTTGATCACTAGCCGTAATTAAACTACCATCAATCTCTATATCAGAAATTAAATAAATAAGTACCTTGTCTGGCAATTCCAACATTAATTTACCAGCTTCGCTCTTATCTTTTACTGTTGCTAGTTTCTTAATAACTGTATTTATTTCTTGTTGTTCATTTTTTGTTAAATCTACGTTTGTATTTAATTCAACAATTTTTTTATTAAAATCAATTTGTGCAAAGTTTTTACCAATTTCTTCACCAATCTCTTTTAACTTTTCTGTTTTTGGAACTAGTCCATCACTAATCAAATCAGCAAATTCGCTTAACTTATTAGGAGCAAAAAGCGCAAGAGCTGACGAAAACATCGCTAAAGTAATTGCTATAATCATTACATATTTCCAAGGATTCAAATTTTTGATTAATCGAATCATTGAACCTTTAAAATCCTTAGACTTTTCCATAACTCGTTCTTGACCAGGTCTAGGCATTCTCTAACTCCTCCTTCGATAATTGTGACAAGGCAATTTCTTTATAAATCTCACACGTTTCGAGTAATTCTTTGTGTGTTCCAATTCCAACACACTCGCCTTGATCTAATACTATAATTTTATCTGCATTTATAATTGTTCCAATTCTTTGAGCAACAATTAAACTAGTTGCGTTTTTAGTATATTTTTTTAGTTCTCTCCTAAGTACAGCATCAGTTTTATAATCTAGGGCTGAAAAAGAATCATCAAATATATAAATTTCTGGATCTCTCGCAATAGCTCTTGCTATTGCCAATCTTTGCTTTTGTCCACCAGATACATTAGTTCCTCCACGTGCAATATGAGCATCATATTCATTTTCCATTTTTAAGACAAAATCTTCACCTTGAGCAACTGCAATAGCTTGCTTTATTTTAGACATATCTGCTTTTTCACGTCCATTATCCCCATAAGCAACATTACTCGCAACAGTTCCTGTGAACATAACTGCTTTTTGTGGTACATATCCTAATTTGTTGTGTAAAATCTCTTGTTTATACTCTTTCACGTTAATACCATCAACTAAAACTTCACCCTCAGTAGCATCATAAAATCTAGGTACCAAATTAATTAAAGTTGATTTTCCACTACCCGTTGAGCCTATAAAAGCCACTGTATCTCCTCTATTTGCTTTAAAGGATATGTCCTTCAACACATACTCATCTGCATCAGGATATTTAAATGAAACATTTTTAAATTCAACTTCCCCAATAGTTTCGGTTTTTCCTTCAAAAGAACCATCAATAACTGTTATTTCTTCATCCAAAACCTCATTAATACGATTAGCCGAGATTTGTGCACGTGGAAGCATCATAAAAATCATCGATAACATTAAGAATGACATAATAACATTCATTCCATAACTAGAAAATACTACCATATCACTAAATAAAGTAATTTTTTCTAGCATTCCTGCTTTTTGAATTAAAATAGCTCCAATAATATAAATTCCTAAAGTTAAACCATGCATAACTAAATTCATAGTTGGGTTAATTATTTCAAAACATCTCTGATTAAATAACTGCATTCTAGTTAATTCATCATTGACCTTTCCAAATTTATCAGTTTGATATTTTTCCGCATTAAAAGCTCTAATAACTCTAATGCCTGATAAATTTTCACGAGTAACACCATTAATTTTATCTATTAATTTTTGAACTATCTTAAATCTAGGTAAAACTATAATTAGTAATGTTACAACTACAAATAATAGAATAGCTACACAGCAAGCCACCAAAATACTCCATTCAAATCCCTTGTTTAAAATCTTAAATATTGCACTAACTGCCATAATAGGTGCCTTAACCATTGCTTGTAAACCCATTCCAATTAACATTTCTACTTGCGTTACGTCATTAGTAGTTCTAGTGATTAAACTACTTGTTGAGAATTTTTTAATCTCAGCAATTCCCATACGTTCAACTTTTGCAAAAATCTTTCCTCGTAGAGTAGCCGAAAAGCTAGATGCAACACGAGAAGCAAAATAGCCGACTGTAATACTACAAACCAAACTTAAAAGTGCACATCCAATCATAAAGCCACCCTGCTCTAAGATTTCCGCCATCTTACTACCCTCAGTTTGTACCAATTGTGTTATTTTACTCATATAATCCGGAATTCTTAGTTCCAACCATACGCAGCAAGAAACCAACACAATACAAATTAAAGCATATATAATTTCCTTTTTCGTTAAATTTTTAAATAATTTAAACATACATACATCCTTTCTTTTATTTATATATTCCATAGCACAAAATTTGCAACTTCTTTATAAAGTAATTTTTATCATTCAAACAATCATTATTAATACAGTATGTAATCGTCATAAATAAATGATGAAAAAGCATTATAAACACAAATTCCACCTGATCCTCCTTCAACTTATCATAATCAATAAGATCCTTTACCTCTAAATAGATAGGATAACCAGGCTTTTCAAAATTACTTTTATGCATATTGAAAAAAATAAACGTATTTTTAAATATTCTCCCATAATTGTGTTTCACAACATAATAAACAATCTCATCATACAAATCAATAAAACTCTTGTATAAATCACCTTTATTTTTTATAAAACACTTTCTAGTGAGATTACAAAAATTTTCTCTATTAGTCAAAAATAAATATTCAAACAAATCATCCTTGTCTTTAAAATACATATAAAAACTTCCTCTTGGAATCCCTGCCTTCATAATAATTTGATTAATAGAAACTTCATTATAAGAATAATTAGAAAACTCTTCCATCGCAACATCTAATAATTTCTTTTGCTTATTTTTATCCAAGTTAAAAAAAGTTTGACTAGGCATTTATATCACCTACTTATTTTCTTTGCACTATTTCATATGCTTACTCATTATAATATGACACCCTGTCACAAGTCAATCGAAAAAATATTAAAAATTATTATAATTTTATTCCTAAACTTCCAATAAATCAAAAACATCACCAATAATATTTTCAATATCATCAATCATAATTTTCTCCCCTGTTGCCAATACAACGATTCGCTTAACTTCATCAATTTTTCTAATACAACCTACACTTATTTTAACCAATCCACCATCTTTATTTTCATCTTTAATAAAATGAGAAATAGAAATTACAAATTGTTCTTTAATATGTTTCTTTATAAAATTAAGTCTATTATTAATCATCTCTTGACAATTATCTGCCAAAACCTTTTTTTCAACTGTTATCCGTCTAATCTCTTCTAAAACATCCTCATAGCTTGCTAATGCTGAAAAAGGAGCAAACTGAGCCGCTCTATTCTCCCTGCTGGCTTTTGTTCTTATTAAAGAATTAGGCCGCTCAAAATTTATAATATCATCATATTTATTCATGCTTTATGGCCTCCAATTTGCCCATTTCTTTCCATCGTCGTGGCCCCATCCACAAAATTCATTCCTCTTAAAATTGCATTTTTGCCATACTTTTCCTTAATAACTAATAATGTCTCTTGTAAAGCTATTTCTCCATCAGTAAAATTACTAGTCTCCTCAACTTGTTCTTCCATAAATGTAAACAAATTAAGTTGTCTTACTTGTTGTTTATTTAACTCCGTCAACTCTAAAACATCACCAAATGAAATATTAATTCTTTTAACCAATAAGTCCCAATCCATAATCTTTTCAAATAATTCAACCATCTTTTCTAAAATAATCTTCCCTGAATTAGTATAAAAACCTATATTAATTGTTCCTTGAGTTGGTTTTGGAACCCATCTGCCATAAAAATCCCTAACTACATCCCCAGTATAGTTTTCATTCAAGTTTCCAATATCATATCCCAAAGATAAATTTATTTTATTTGTAGCCTTCCTCTTTCTAATTAAAGTAAGACATAAACTATCTGTCATCTCCTTGACTACTAACTTTGTTTCCGAATAATTATAAGCTCTACGCAAAACTTGAGTGCTTCCAATACTATGAGCGTTCGGTTTATATGTCTTAATATCCTTCATTGTACAAACCTCAATTCCCCATGCATGATCAATTAAATATTCCGCATTTACACCAAATAACTTATAAAGTAGCCCTTCATTCTCAATTGAACATCTCGCAATATCACCCATTGTAAAAAAACCATATTTCTCTAATTTTTTAGCGTAACCTTTCCCAACTCGCCAAAAATCTGTAATAGGTTGATGATCCCACAATAGTCTCTTATATTTTTCTTCATCTAACACCCCGACTCTAACGCCATGCTCATCGGCTTCCATCTTTTTCGCAACAATATCCATCGCCACTTTAGCTAAATATAAATTTGTCCCAATTCCAGCGGTAGCTGTTATTCCCGTCTCTTTATAAACTTCCTTGATTAATATGCGAACAAATTCTTCAGGACTAAGTTTTAAAATTTTTAAATAATCTGTAATATCGCAAAACACCTCATCAATAGAATAAACATGAATATCATCAGGCGCCATATATTTCAAATAAATATTATATATTCTACTACTATACTCTATATATAGACCCATTCTTGGAGTTGCAATGACATAATCAACTGCCAAATCAGTCCTTTGACTAAGTTCTTTAAAAAAACAAGATTTTCCGTTAAAAGTCTTACCTTTTAATTGTTTTCTTCGTTTATTATTAACGCCCTTAATTATTTGATTCACTTCGAATAATCTTGCTCTTCCAGGCAATCCATATCTTTTAAGTGTAGGCGATATTGCCAAACAAATTGTCTTTTCACTTCTCGCAGTATCAGCTACGACCAAATTTACATCAATCGGATCA
This sequence comes from uncultured Mycoplasmatota bacterium, assembly GCA_900552495.1. Taxonomy (GTDB): domain Bacteria; phylum Bacillota_I; class Bacilli_A; order RF39; family UBA660; genus JAEDES01. The sequence goes on from URZY01000002.1 coordinate 158,793, forward strand.
AATCCACGTTCCTTTGCCTCTACCGACGCATAAAAACTTTTTAAATCAATGCAAGCATATGTCCTTCCCATTTTTATCACCAATATCATTATAACACGAACATTTGTTTTTATAAATGGTATTTTTTAACAAAAAAACTCGAGTTAAAAACCCGAGTTAATATTTAATTTGGTGGCCTGTATGGGTTTCGAACCCATGAATACTACCTTGAGAGGGTAGCGTGTTAAACCACTTCACCAACAGGTCATCTTGCCTCCGTTTTTCCAAAGACAATAACATTCTATCATTATTTTCTAACTTTTACAAGTCTTCTTATAATTTTTTTATGCTTTCTTATTTTCCAACACAATAAAAAAGTCCAAAATAATTGGACTTTTACTTTTTCACAACATTAGCATTATTATAAATCCTATCAATAAATACATCTGGATAATATCTATCTAAAAACTGGTCTAACTTCGTTGAAGCAACCTCATCATTTCTCCTCTCCTCTCTCCTATTACATGCAAGAGTTGAAATTGTACAATCCGCCAATAGCACAGCACTCAATAATACAGTCAAAGCTATTCCTATCTTATTATTTTTATAACATTTAAGTTTATTTATTATTGGTAACAAAATTATATAAAAAGCCAAACCTGAAACTCCCCAAATACTAGAATGATATAAACTAGTTCTACCATTTAAATCAAATTTCATATACGAATAATCCCAAGAAACTGTTCCAAAAACTACTTCTTGAATCCAAGAACCAATGTACTCAGTAACTCCACCCATTACTAAGGCTATTAAAAAAATTATTAAATATTTTAAAGGCTTACTTACTTTTCCCAACTTTAAATTTTTATAAATTAAATAAAAAACCACTAAGCCAATTCCGTATATTGGAATAAGCGGTTCATACAAAAGACCTTGCCTTAAAGCATAATTACCTCTAAAAAACATCAATAAATTTTCATATATGAAACCCACAAAACTTCCTATTAGAAATATCCAAATTAAATCACTAATCCATTCTAAAAACTTTCTCACCTGCATACTGCCTCTCCTTTTTTTTGGCTATATTTTACCACAGATATTAAGAAAATACAATCAATTTCTAGTTGCACTTATGTATACTATACTAAACATTTGCTGTTTTCATAAAAAAAAGAAAAAGTTCTTAATGCTCTTTTTCTTTTACAAAATTATAACTATCACGACACATATCTTCTATTCCTAACTCAGCCATCCAATTAAGTTTTTCCTTGGCATATGAAGGATCTGCATAACACGCCGCCACATCTCCACTTCGCCTAGGTACAATGGTATAATCTATTTTTATTCCATTTACCTTTTCAAACGTTTTAACTAAATCCAAAACACTATAACCATGACCAGTTCCTAAGTTGTAGCAATCAACCCCATGTGTACTTAATATTTTCTCAATAGCCTTAATATGACCCTTAGCTAAATCAACAACATGAATATAATCTCTTACACCCGTCCCGTCATGAGTATCATAATCATCGCCAAAAACATTCAGTTTTTCTAATTCTTTAGTCGCTACCTTTATAATATATGGCATTAAATTATTAGGAATACCATTTGGATTCTCTCCAATCAAACCACTTTTATGTGCTCCAATTGGGTTAAAATAGCGTAGAATCGCAATACTCCAGTCTTTATCGGCTACCACTAAATCCTTTAGAATTCCTTCTATATATAGTTTTGTTGTTCCATACGGATTAGTCGTTGACAAAGGGAAATCTTCTCGAATTGGCAACTCTTTAGGAGACCCATACACCGTAGCACTCGATGAAAATACTAACTTTTTACAATTGTTCTCCTCCATTACCTCTAATAAAGTCAAAGTTGAATCAATATTATTTCGATAATACAAAAGTGGTTTTTGAACCGATTCTCCAACCGCTTTTAACCCTGCAAAATGAATAACCGCCTCAATTGTATTTTCACTAAATATTTTTTGCATTAAAGTCTTATCGCAAACATCGCCTTTATAAAATTTTACTCTTTTACCAGTAATTTTCTCAATCTTTTCAATTACATCTTCTTTAGAATTGCAATTATTATCTACAATTACTACCTGATATCCATTCTCAAGTAATTCACAACAAGTATGGCTACCAATATAACCACACCCACCAGTAACTAATATCATTAAAAACCTCCTCAAAGTAATCATTCTATTACTTTAATACAATTCTAATATAAAAAACCACAAAAGTCTACCTCACAATAATCATTCAAAATATATTTTTAATTTCATACCATAAATATCTATATTATGATTAAATATTAATCTTTCATCAATAGATATAGCGAATTCTTCACCCGGTAATATTAAAATATCATCAAAAGTAACGCTTACACTGTCAGCTAACAAACTAAATCTAGCTGTAGTTGTACTAGTACTTTGATCATTTTTAAGATTGATATTAACACTCTGGCTCAGCAAAGCATGTGACTTATAATCTATGATTACCTCTACTTTAGTTATTTTAGTATCAGTTGCATTAACTCCACTAAACTCTCTCTCTAATAAATCACTAATAGTTGTACTCTCATTAAATAAGAATTCTTCCTCGTCTGCATCAATAACAAAGTCCTCATTAAATACCCTATCAATTCCTTCAATTATTAAATTACTCGTTACCTTATCTATCTTTAAAACTCCCCCTATATAAGTAAAAGTCACCTCTGCACTCTCACCATGAACAGCCACTTCATAAGGTGCACCTTCAAGAAAACTAATCTCTAATGACTCATCAGCTATTATCTCTTTTGGATAATTTTTATCCTCAATATTGACATAATTAATAGAATAAAACGATTTAAAATTAAATTTTAAATTAATCGGAATTTCCTCTTTTAACAAAGCCTCTCCAGTTCTATATTTAACAGTAATTGAAAAAGTAACTTTTCCACCCAATTTACTAATCTTTTCTCCATATTGATAATTACTAATATTAACCTCCAAATTACTCGGAAGATCCTCTATTGCGACTAAGCCCATATCAACATTTCCAAAATTAGTTACTGAAACATTATAGGTAATTGTGGAAGAACTACTAGGCAAGACTATTTTTGAACTTAGTCGATCAATATTATACTCATTATAAAACGAATAAGCCTCTCCATCAACAGCGGCAACACTAAAATCAGTAACTCTAATCACTTCTTCCAATCTTACTTTTGCAGCTATGTTTGTTGCCATCAAATTAGATCCAAACGAAGAATAGCCAATAGTAAGTCCAACACTGTATACAATAATAATAACTCCCAGAATAACCAATAATTTATCTTTTGCTATCTTCATCCAAATCAACCGCCTTAATCACCACTAAATAAATATCTTTATCATTTTTTATATAAAAATAAGCTTTTTGATGTTTAATGAGTTCATAAAACATTATTGGTAAATTCAAATTATCATGAACATCAACCAATTCCAATATATCTCGAACTTTAATGATATTAAATTGTGAAATATCGGGGCAATAACTACTTTCAACAATCAGCCGATCATATTGTGTTAATATTTTCTTTACATATATATCGTATTTACTCTTTCGTTTAGATCCCGCTATAACTAATTTTATTAAATTAACCACAAAGAAAGCAAAAACACCTGCAAAAACAAGGCCCATAATCAATAAATCATTATTATTAATAGCAACTATAGCCCCTCTAACCACCTCATCAGAATTATTAATCTCTTTATAATCCACTGCAATATCTATTGCTTTCTGAGAAAGAGGAATTGTTAAAAGTAACTGCTCTTCACTATTCTCATCAAATATTTCTGACCCAGAACTATCCTTTTTCTTAATTTTCAAATAAACTAATAAATTGTTCTTACTATCTATTCCATAAGTTGCCTTAAATTTATTAGCCAAATTATTGTAATGATCATAATCAATTGTCACACTTTTCTCTAGTAAAAAATTTTTCTTCGCTAAAACTTTCTCCTTTACTTTTTCCAAAAGCGTATACTTCTTTTCAAAATAAACCTTTTCATCAACAGGATCAATAATTTCTAACCGCGCTAGAATTTCATATTCAATATTTAAATCCATTGCTTCAGCAACATTTAAATTATATAAAAATTCAATATCAATTGAATCAATTAAACTAGCAATATAAATCATATCTTTTTTTAAATATTTTTCTTCATAGAAAGAATTTTCTTTCAAATTAACCAAATAATTAATATTACTTTTCTCATCATATTTAATAACTTTCTCACTTTTAATATCCAAACCTTTAAAAAAACAAATACCACCCATCATAAAAGTAATTACCGCTCCCAAAATACATACAAATACTCGCATATCATAACTAATATATTTTTTCATAAATTACTCCTTTCCATGTAGCCATACAGTCGGTAATCCAACCCAAGGTATCTTATATTTAACTACCCCTAATATTTTCTCTTCTAAAATATAATATTGATCTCTTTCTGTATTAGCATCACCCTTAGTATAGTAATAGCGTATCCCTTTATAATCTTCAAAACCAACTAACCTATGAACCACAATTTTTCCAGCATATTCATATGCAATAATGTCGCCAACTTTTAAGTGCTCAAAAGGGCGGTCTTTTTCAATCACTATTGCATCACCAATATTTATGCTAGGATTCATACTCCCACTAGCAATTGCTACTACCTGAAATCTAAAATAACCCGAGACTAAATAAATTAAAATAACAATCGGCCACAACGCTAAAGTCAATATAAGAAAGTTAGTTTTCCTATATTTCATATTAATTATAGAAAAAGAAGTCATTTTCTCATAAACAATATAAAAAACAACTAAAGGACCTATAAACGCTATCAAGGCACTTAAATATTTGCTCGGATTTGGCAATAAATACAAGAAATAGGGATAACAATCCATTACTACCCTATATAAAATACACGGCTTATAGCCACCATTATATGAAATATAAGAGAACGCTAAATTTAAACTGATACTTGGGAATAATACTAAAGCTAAAAAATTAAAAACTTCTTCTTTATTAAAAAAATCAACATAACCAATCACCAAAAAAATATCAATCAATACAAATAGAATTATCATAACTCCAACTGATAATAAACTTTTGTCAATTTTTAATAGTATTTGATTTCGAAGCAACTCTTTTCCAAATACAACTATAACGGTCGGAAGACAAATTTTTATAATTCCCATAATATTTAAAAACCGATCACTTCTATTAAAACCAACAAGCAATCCTAACAAATAAAAAAATATAAAATAGCCTAATAAATATAAAAAAACATCTTCCAAGATTTCCCGCGTATATCGCATATCTCTTTTTTCAAATCCAAAAAATTTATTGAATAGAAATAAAGCACTAAATAAAATAAGTATCAATATATATTGATTAAAAACCAGCTTCCAGAAAATACTTAGACCTAATATAAGAATAAGAAATAGTTGAAACCTAAAAACCCTTTTTTGTGTTTTCATATTCCTCCCTTTCTAAATATTTCTAAAATTAATCTACCGAACTATAATTTAAAGTAATATTCCCAAACTCAACAGAAAAATCCCCATCAGCCCTAGCACCATCACTAGCATACTCAATAACGACTACAACTTCCTCCATACTTTTTTTAAGCAAAGTATGGTTAAAAATATTAGTTATTCCCTTAGAAGTAAATTCCTCCGTTCCAACTTTTATCTTTAAATTAATATCATTGCAAGCTTGCTCCGTAAGTTCTGCTGATGTTCCAACTACTGGTGTACATATCTTATGGTTATTTCCACTAGTGGCATTCAAAAAAATAATATTTTTTAAATAAGCATCATACTCTCCAATATTCCTAGCAAAAAAATGATATTCAACCTTTTGGCCAGGTTCCGTAAAAGTTGCTGATAAATTACTAATAGTTGAATCATTACTATTATCAATTTTAGCAGTTTCAGCATTTAAAATCCCATCACTATACACTGGAACAACATCATAGATCAATTCATCTTTGCTAGCCGAAAAAACCACTCTAAATGAATTAGGATCTGGTTCAACTAGCGCATTAGATTCAATATTTAAAACTGATGAAAAAGCCGCAAAGCCTACTGTTATTCCAAAAACTCCAACCAGTAAAACGATTATAAATAATTGTTTTGTATTACTTCTCTTATCTCTCATTCTGTTCCTCCTAACTAATTTCTACTACTAGTATGAATCGAAAAATATTTTTTATGTCATAAAAAAAAGCAACTGTAAGTTGCTATAAAAGGTGATTATTCTGCCTTTTTTCCACGATTATTTGTCACTTGAAAGCAGATCCCAACAAGCATCAAAATAAGCGCTAAAATAAAAGAAATTTGCTCATTAATTTTAAAATACTCCGCCACTGCTCCCAAAATTTGACCAGCACCTATAATAGAAGTATAAATGATTACTCCATACTTATAAAATTTAACTCCTAAATAACCGCCAACAAGTCCCAAAATTAAACCACCAACTAGGTTCCAAATTTCCCATGGAATAACCGTCACTGCTAAAAAACCAATTATTATAAAACCTATCAAAAAAATCCCCAATTTATATAGTGAATAACTGATAGTCGCTACCGCCACCGCAACTATAATTGACAAACCAACCAAAATCGCCGGCTCGGTAATAGCTGCCGATAAAAAATAATTAGTTAATGTATAACCACATACTCCTCCACATAAAGAAACTAAAATTTTGTTCCAACGAAAACCAAAAAAGCAAAATAAGAGCCCCGTTAAAACCATAATTACCAATGTTACTATATTCATATTTACTCCTTTCACTCACAGTATATCATCACCACAAAAAAAAGGAAACATAATTTCCTTCTTTATATTTAGATTTAAAAGTATTACTATTTTAGAACACTCTATCTCATAATCTCTTTAAAAGCATTAATCAAACCATCAACATAAGCACAGCCCATAAAACACACAACTGAAGACTTCTCATTTTTCAACTTATCAATCGTCTCAACACTGATAATATCACTATCACTTAATTTATCAATAATAATATGTGAAGTAATACCTGGATAATCTTCCTGTCTTTCTCTATTACAATCAATTTCCGTTAAATAAGTCTTATCAGCAATCTTAAAGGCTTCAACAAATTCTTCTGTAAAATCCTTAGTTCTAGAATACGTATTAGGAACAAAAACGACCACCAATCTTTTATCTGGATATTTTTGCTTAACCGCCTCCAAAGTCACTTTAATTTCTGTCGGATGATGTGCATAATCATCAATTACCACAACATCACCAATTTTTTCCTCCGCAAATCTTCGTTTGGCATTCTTAAAAGTCTTTAGCAATTCTTCAATCTTATCTTTAGCAATACCAATTTCTTTACAAATAACAATTGCCGCCGCTGCATTAGCCACCATATGTTTTCCATAAAGAGGGATATCAAAAGATCCAAAATCCTCACCATCAATTACCAAATCAAAACTAGAACCCGTCCGTGTCAAAGATATATTTTTAATAATTACATCGTTATTATCATTAAATCCATAAAATTTAACAGGTGTCTTATAATTAATTTTTCTTACTTCTTCATTATCACCATTTGCCACTACTAATTTGCTAGTTTGATTTGCAAAGATTTCAAATGTCTCTCGTATATCAGTAACGTCCTTATAACACTCCAAATGTTCAGCTTCAATATTTGTAATAATTGAATATGCTGGATGATAAACACTGAAATGGCGATTAAACTCATCACTCTCAACTACATAATATTTATTATCTCTTGTAGCCCTTCCATCTCCAGCCCCAATAAAATAATTGCAACCAACAGTATTTTCTAAAACATGTTTAATCATTGATGAAGTAGAAGTTTTACCATGTGTCCCGCTAACACCAATTGTTTCAAATTGACTAATGACATCTGCCATTATTTCATTATATTTTTTTACCGTAAGCCCTAATTCTTTAACTCGAACCAATTCCGGATGATCACTTTTAAATGCCACACTATAAGTAACAATTGTATCTTTATCTATCTCATGATCATGATCATAAAAGATCTTAATACCTCGCTCATCTAAACCATCTTGAGTAAATTTATGTCCTCTTGCATCGTCATAACCACTAACTTCATTTCCTAAATCAAACAAAATCTGCGCAAGTGTTGACATTCCTGTCCCCTTTATACCTATACAATAATATTTCATGAAATCACTTCCTTTATAACATATAGTATAACTTAATTTTTATATACTGACAACGATATATACTGTCTATAACTGTCAATCTATGTTATAATATATTAATAATTGAGGTGAAGATATGACAAAATATATAATTCTTGGCCACGAAAACCCCGATCTAGATAGTATTGTTAGCGGTTTTCTCCTAGAAAAACTTTTAAAACAAAAAGGTTATCAAGCAGAATTTATTATTCCTGATAAAGTTATCTCTCAAGAAAATATTACTCTCTGTAAGCAAATAAATATTGATCCAACAAAATATCAAAAAAAGATTCCTAAAAACTCCGCCTTTATTTTAGTGGATCATTTCGAACGAATTACACCTGGGCCAATTATAGCCATAATAGACCACCATCCTACCACCAAAAAAATTACCTGTCCATATTATTTCAATTTACCATCATCTTCCGTTTCTCTCTTAATTATTAAAAATAATGAAAAATTCTTTTCCAAAAACGACTTTCTTTGTGCCATCTTTGCTGCCATGGTTGATACTGTGGCCTTTCATTCTATAAAAGCCTTACCTAGTGATATCAGTTGGTGCCAAAATAAATGTCAACAATTAAGTTTTAACTATGAACACCTACTAACATTAAGCATGTGTCCAACTGATATGACAGATTTAAATCAAGCCGCTTTTAATGGATTAAAAAAACACACTATTAATAATTACAAGATTGCGTCTTCTTTTCTTCACCTAGTTGATCCGCAAAAGTATAACAATCAAATCCAAAAAATACTTGATAAATTAAAAATATATCGTCAAGAAAACAACTTAGTTTTATTTGCCTTTTTAGTCCATAATATAACCAATTTTACATCAACACTATATAAAATTAAAGAAAATACCATTGAAGTCACAAAATATCCCCAATATGCCTCTCGTGGAAACATTATCATTCCTGAGCTTACAAAAGAATTAACTATTCAAACTAAAAGGACGCCTTAAGCGTCTTTTATTTTATCTCTAAAAGAATATACACATCCACAATAATCCTGACGATATAATGCAAATTCTTTTGACAACTCTATGCTCCTTTTATAACCATTCTTTTTCTTAAAATCAGCATAAAGAAAGTGTCCATCATATTTTTCTTCTAATTGCTTGCCAATTTCATTAATCCACAATGCATTTTTATAAGGACTCAAGCTAAGTGTAGTAGTAAAATAATTAATTCCCATCTTCTCTGCCACTTTAGCACATTCTTCCAATCGTAATTCATAACATTTATAGCACCTTTTTCCTCGTTCTGGTTCCGCTTCTAATCCTTTTGCTATATCGAAAAATTCTCGTGGCTCATATCTTCCCGCAATAACATCTATTTTATATTTTGTCTTAAATCTCCCAACAAACTTCTCAAGTTCCACCAATCGCTTAGTATACTCTTCTTCACTAGTAATATTAGGATTGTAAAACAAAATAGAAATTTGAAATAAATTACCTAGTCTTTCTAATACCGCCGAACTGCAAGGAGCACAACAAGCATGCAATAAAAGTTTCTCACCTGGATTGATATTTTTAATTATTTTCTCCATCTCTAAATCATAATTCATAACTTCACTCCTCACTTCTAACATATTATAACACAAAATAAAAATAAAAACATATTTTCTATCTATCCCCGCATAAATTAAAATTATGAATACAACAACATTAAGTTTTACAATTACTTTAATTGCCGGTTTAGCCACCGTATTAGGCATAATTCCTATTTTCTTCAAGAAAAAAAGGCAAGATCAAACAATTGCTGCCGCCTTAGCTTTTTCAAGTGGCATTATGTTAACAATTTCTCTTATTTCGCTAATTCCCGAAGCTACTTCATTAATTAATGAATCGTTCTTAAAACTTCCTGCCCTCCTTATCAGTGCCATATTTATAGTCCTAGGAATATCTATTTCTACTATTGTCGATTCAAAGATCGAAAAAAAACTATCTGCTTCAAATCTATACAAACTCGGATTGATTTCTGCCATTGTTTTAATACTCCATAACATTCCTGAAGGCATAACTACTTACGCCTCTACAACCACAAATGAAAGACTTGGTCTAAAACTCTCTCTAGCTATCGCTCTCCATAACATTCCTGAAGGTATTTCCATTGCCATCCCTATTTATTATTCAACAAAAAGTAAAAAACAAGCATTTTTTTACACCTTAATCGCCGGCTTCTCAGAATTCTTAGGAGCAATATTAGCTCATATCTTTTTAAAAGATATTCTTAACTCTTTTATTCTAGGATTAATATTAAGCATTACTGCTGGTATAATGATCGACATCTCTATCTATGAATTTCTTCCTAACGCACTTCAAATAAAAAAGAACAAAGCCATTGTTTATTACTTTGTTCTAGGTATCTTAATAATGTTTTTCTCCGAAATGTTTCTATTCTAAATAATTTTCTGTTTTATAATAACATTCAAAATCAATCATATCACCATTTACTGTATTTTTAACTTTCTTTTCACATACACAACCATCATCATAAGTAAATTTCCCTGTTTTTGCATCATAGGCAACATCACAACTAGAATCAATTTCTATTTTATCTTCATAATCACTTATTAAATAGCCATCACTAGTCTTTTCCATCTCTACTAAATATATCTTTTTAGCATTTTCAATCAATTTATTCGCTACTTTGTCATTGCAAACAATCTCTATTTCTCCATCATCTACATAATAACTTCTAAGTATTTTGTTTTCTAAATCCTTTTTAAATAACCTCATAAATTCATCAAAATCCAAGAACGTATTATTATACAAATAATAACCATTCATACCATAAATATCTTCCTCAGACACTCTTATTGATTTAAAAAATGCTTTTTCTTGTTTTCCAATCACTTTAATGCTCTTATCATCCATACTATTATCAACTTTAATATTATAATGTATAGAACCATAATTTTCATGAGCGAAGATAACCATATTATCTTCATAAGTTAAATAAATTGTTTTTTCAACTATCTCTTCGTCGTCAAGCGCCTCATCAGTTATTTTGAATTCACTCAATCCAAGCAAACCAATGCCACAACCAACACCAAATAAAATTAGGGAAATCAAGAAAATATAACTCATTATTTTTAAGTTAGTCTTTTTGTTTATAATAAAATAAATCATTAATAACAAAATAATTACATTAATAACGATAGCCGCAATAATTCCAATATCTGCACCTATAAACATCATAGAATATTTGCTAAAGGAAATTGAAAGTACTAAACATATCACTAAAACAACAAGTGAAACTATAAAACACAAAACAAACATTGCCACAAAAAACTTAACTGTCCAAATAACTATCTTTGAAATAATAGACAAAAAGGCATATGTCGTATGTTTTTCATCTCTAATGATAACTTTAGGTTCTTTTTTTAATTGAAATTTAGATAATCCAAAATTTTTCTTTTCTGGATTTTTTTCTGTTGTTTTTTCATTTTCTACCTTAACATTATCAGTATTTTCCTTGTTTTCATTAATTACCTTATCATAATAATCTAAATATCTAATTTTAAATACATGAATAAAAACAATTACTGAAAATCCAGCCCCAATTATTTGCAATATTGCACATATAACCTCACGAATTGTCCAATAAACTCTATCAGGGAGAAATCCCACCAAATTCATAACAATAGAAGACCCACCTTCTGAGATTATTATTACTAAAACAAATAAGCACAAAGCCAAAATCCCAAGTTCTACAACACATCTTAAACCACTAGTAAATTTCATACTTCCAAACATGTTAATACTTTTAGTCACAAATTCTAATAAAGAATCAAAAATAAAACCAAAATTATTTTTATTCTTTCTTTCACACTGTGTAATATCACTTACCTTATCATTAATAAGATCATCCATTCTACAATCAAATATATTACAGATTTGAACAATCTTATCGGTTTCTGGATAAGTATTATTACTTTCCCACTTAGACACTGATTGTCTAGATACATTTAGTTTTGATGCCAACTCCTCTTGTGAAAGACCTGCTTTCTTTCTAAGTGAAATTAGTTTATCACCAAACTTCATATTATCACCTCTTTCGCTATTAATCATATGCTAAAACGCGGTTGCAATCTACCAACTTTACTTGGAAATTTGTAAATTTTCAGTTGCATTACTACCATTTTATCATAAAAAAATACAAATTGTAGTTGTCATAACAATTTCTCTTAATATTTACACATTTAATATTAAAAATAAAAAGTAGTATAAATTCTACTACTTTTCGTTGCCATTCTTCTTTGAATTATATTTATCTATTTCTTCTTGTTCTAACTTTTTATAATCCATCTTATTTAATAACGTCTTAGGAAGTTCATTTCTAAACTCAAATTCTCGAGGAACTGAATAAACAGCTAATTCCTCTTTGCATAATTCCTTTAACTCTTTTTTTAGCTTTGCTGTTTCCTTGCATCCTTCCTTTAACATAATAAAAGCCTTTGGTACTTGCATCTTATATGGATGAGGGATTCCAACTACACAGCATTTCGCAACATCAGGATGCTTTTCTATAACTTGCTCTATTTGCGCAGGATAAACATTAAATCCACTAGAAATAATCATTCTTTTCAAACGTTGTGTAAAATAAATTATTCCATCCGGTGTAATATAACCTAGGTCTCCAGAATGCAACCATATTTTTCCGTCTGAATGTCTTCTTATAATCTTCTTTGTTTCTTCCTCATTATTTAAATAACCCATCATTACTGTTGGACTATTAATACAAATTTCTCCCTCTTCACCAAAAGGTACTTCTTCATCTGTATCTAGCTTGCAGATCTTCACAATTGTTCCTACTAAAGGAATTCCTATTGATCCCGGCTCGTTTGTTCCTTCAAACGTATAAGCTGCCGCCGCTACACACTCAGTCATTCCATATCCTTTTGTTATATCAATTCTTGCTCCATGAGTGTGAAGAAAATTATTAATTTTATCTTCCATTGCTAAAGTCAAGGAATCTCCCCCACTAATCATATATTTTAAACTCGATAAATCGACATCCTCAAATCGTTTATTATTAAGCATTGCTTCCCATAATGTTGGCACTCCAACTAAAACATTAGGATGATACTTTTTAATTATACTGTGGAATCTTTTCCCATCAAACTCTGGAATTAAAATAACCTCTACTCGAAAGCAAAGCGGTGTATGCATAGAAACACACAAACCAAAACCATGGAAGTTTGGCATAATAGTCATTATTCTTTCCCTTGGTTTCACAGTCGGAATAACCAAACTTGCTTGCTGACACTCTGCATTAAAATTAAAATTCGAAAGCATTATCCCCTTAGGTTTGCCAGTTGTCCCACCACTATGTAAAATAACTGCTAAATCTTTACTTTTCATATTGGCTGTATAGCTTTTTCCATAGGTCATTCCCTTAAACATAAAACTTCCCCAAGACATATAATCACTATCGTTCATTTTTGGCTTTTTAATTTTTAAGCCACGGGTAATTGTATAACCAAAAGCTAGCCCCTTAGGCATAGAATCCTTTGGTGATACCATAACCGTTTTATGAACCAAAGTTTCATTTAACTGATCCTTAACCTTCTCATAAGCAAAATCAACTAAAACCAATACTCGAGATTTAGATTCTTGTAAATAGTATTTAATTTCACTACCCCCAGATAAAGGATGAATCATATCCGCGACCGCTCCAATTTTATTAATTGCATAAAAACAGATCAATGCCTCTGGAGTATTGGGTAAACATATAGTAACAATATCCTTTTCCTTGACTCCTAAAGATCTAAAGGCCTTTGCCGCTACATCAATTTTATCAAACATTTCACCAAAGCTCATTCGCGAGCCAAAATAATTCAATGCTGTAAAATCCGTATCATCCCCTACGCATTCCACTAAATAATTATAGATCGTTTTATCCGTATAATTTATCTTACGATCTTCTTTCGAATAATAATTTAACCAAGGTTGATCATCACTACTTTGCTGCTTAAAAAATTTATGGATAAAATCCTTAACCATTCTCATCATTTTAATAACCTCTTCTTTATTTATTTTCTAACACACTACTGTCTAATATTATCATGAAAAAATATAAAATTCAAATTTGTATAATGACGCTATATATTACAATACCAATAAAAAAGGTATTCAACAAATTTTGAATACCTCTATATTATTCAGTTCGAAGCGCTTCCACAGGATCCTTAACTGAAGCAACTCTTGCCGGAATTAAACCAGCAATCATTGTTAAAAAGACACTTATTAAAATTAAAACAACCGCTCCAACAATTGGTAAACTACTAATTCCGCTAACACCAGTCAAAGCCTTAATAACCATATTTATTGGAATATTTAAAAGTACTGTTACCAAGACACCAAACAAACCAGCTGCAAATCCTACAATCAATGTTTCCGCATTAAATACTCGTGATACATCTTTTTTACTAGCTCCAATCGCTCTTAAAATTCCAATTTCTTTAGTTCGCTCTAATACTGAAATATAAGTAATAATTCCAATCATTATACTAGATACTACCAGTGAAATAGAAACAAAACTAATAAGTACATAACTGACAATATCAATAATCCCTGTAATCCCACTCATTAACATTCCAACTAAATCACTATAATTAATTATATTTTCTTCATGACCGTTTCTTTCTTGTTTCTCATTATATTTAGTTATCACATCTTTAATAGAATCTTTAGACTCAAAATCCTTAGCATAAATATGAATAGAACTAGGATTTTCTAAATCAATGGCCCCTAAATCCCGAAGTATAGTCTCATAAGTAGCCTCACTTTGTTCACGATACATATCAACTAAATCAGCAATTTCTTCTGGAGATAAAGTTGCCAAATAAGCTTGTTGTTCAGGTGTTAACTTTTCGATACTAAAATCATCATCTTCAAAATTAAGTCCCGTAATAACATTTGTTTCCGGATTATCCTTTTGTTCCTTAACAATTACTGCCTCATTAGCCTTATTTATGATATATGTTTCTAATTCTTTAGTATATAAAATTCCACCCATAGAATTAGTAGTAATTGTAACATCCTCATTTGGTCTTATTATTCCCACAACTTTTAAAGTTTCCGCTGCATCTACTTTTTCCTTTAAATAAGCTTCATCTTCGCGCTTATCAACCCACATATTACCAACTTTTTTATAATAATCACTATTTAATAAAAATTTAAATTCTAAGTCAAGTATTTCATCAAAAGTATAACTCTCTATTTTCGACTCAACTTCTTCACCCTTCATAATCTTTTGTAGCATTTCTTCCAATTCTTCTTGATCTTTCAACCCAATTGCATAAAGAACATAATCTGATACACGATTATTGGAATCCATCAATAATACCACTTCATTATATTTTTCCGGCATTCTACCAGCCACAACTTCATACAACTGGTTATTTAAATCATCATTCTCAAACATCTGTGTCCATACATCACCAATCATCATTCTAGAATCGGTCCCAAATCCCATACTTTCCATTACTGAATCAGGATGAACTTGTAAAACACCATCCGAAGTATCAGCTTTAAAAATTTGTAAATCAAGATCATATTGATAGCTTATTTCGCTAGCATATTCATCTAAAACTTTTTTCTCTTCAACATAATCCTTAAAATCTTTAATGTTATTTGTCTCAATCTTACTACCAAAAATACTCATCATATCACCAATAGTATTATTAGAGTAAACTTTTTTACTTCCTTTACTTTCTTCTATCGCTTCTTTCTGTCTTTCCTGTGCTTCGGTCATAATCGAAGTCATATCAACTGAATTAGCTTCAATTGTAAGTGGATAAGAGGTAAGTGTTTCTTTTTGAACTCGATCAATAT
Organism: uncultured Mycoplasmatota bacterium; assembly: GCA_900552495.1. Lineage (GTDB taxonomy): Bacteria > Bacillota_I > Bacilli_A > RF39 > UBA660 > JAEDES01. Next base: position 174,848 of record URZY01000002.1, read on the forward strand.
ATTCCTGAACACCACTTGATAAAGACAAAATAAGCGCAATTCCAATAATTCCAATACTACCAGCAAATGCCGTTAAAATGGTTCTCCCCTTTTTTGTCATCAAATTATTTAAACTAAGACCAAGTGCTGTTTTAAAAGACATATTTGTTCTTTTATCTTTCTTCTGTTTAACAACCTCTTTGGTATCTACTGTAAAAGGATTCGTATCGTTAGTAACCACACCATCCTTTAATTCAATAATACGAGTAGAATATGTTTCCGCCAATTCTCTATTATGTGTAACCATAACTACCAAGCGATCTTTAGCAACTTCCTTTAATAAGTTCATTATTTGTTCACTAGTTTTTGAATCAAGCGCTCCAGTCGGCTCATCAGCTAAAACAATATCCGGATTATTAACCAACGCCCTAGCAATTGCCACTCGTTGCATTTGTCCACCAGATAATTGGTTAGGCCTTTTATACATATGTTCTTTTAAACCAACACTAGCTAAAGCTTTTTCGGCTTTTCTTCTTCTTTCTTTTTTAGATACACCCGATAATGTTAAAGCCAATTCAACATTAGATAAAATGCTTTGATGAGTAATTAAATTATAACTTTGAAAAACAAAGCCAATTTTATGATTTCTATAAGTATCCCAATCTCTATCTGTATATTCTTTAGTACTGACACCATTAATAATTAAATCTCCAGCTGTATACTTATCTAGTCCTCCAATAATATTAAGTAATGTTGTCTTACCACTACCAGAAGGTCCTAATATAGAAACAAATTCATTTTCACGAAAACTTATACTCACTTCATCTAATGCTTTTTGATCAAAAGATTCTGTCGTATAAATTTTACTAATTTTTTTTATTTCCAACAAACAAACTCCTCCATTTTATTTCATAGTATGCTATTAAACTACAGTTATGATTGTACCATGATAATAAGTATTATTCAATAAATTGAAAAATAAAAATAATTTTTAATAATTTAAAAAGCTAAAGTTTATTTAACCAAAACTTTAGCCTTTTCTATTCCTTTATTTAATATTTCTTCTACCTCTCTGCCATATCTAGCTTTAGCAGTATTATAAGCAAGCATACATATAGTCATCGGTCCTACACCACCAACCGGTGGAGTTATCAAGCTTGCAACCGGATAGACATCATCATAAGAAACATCACCAACTGTCTTCCCTTCAGCATTTTTATGAACACCAACATCAACAACCACAGAATTCTCACTTATATAATCTCTAGTAATCATCTCTGGTTTTGACATTGCCGCTACCACAATATCAGCGCTACGACATATATCATCTAAATTATCGGTCTTTGAATGACATAGAGTAGTCGTCGAATTCTCCTTTAAAAATAATTGTTCTAATGGTTTGCCAACAATATTACTTCTATTAATTATGCAGACTCTTTTGCCTAACAAATCAACTCCATAAGCCTTTAATAAAGCAACAATTCCTTTCGGAGTACATGGTTCCAAGCAATCGCTACCCACTACTAATCTACCAATTGAACTAGTAGTCAATCCATCAACATCTTTATTCCAAGCAATAGTATCTAATATTTCCCGTTCAAAATTACTATTTTCCTTTGGTAATGGCAATTGGAGCATTACTCCATCAATTTGCTCATCATCATTAATATTTTTAATAACATTAATCAACTCACCTGTAGAAATACTATCAAAATGTCTACTCTCAACTAAATATTTTCCTAACTTTTCCAATTTCCTTTTCTTCATATTTGCATACATTTCTCCACCAAAATCATTGCCAACAGAAATATCTACTATTTTTAATGGTTGAGCCTGCTTAACTGTTAAATACTGTACTAATTCGTCATATAAAACCTCGCTAACCAATGTCCCATTCATTTTCTTTTCCATAACAACCTCCTCACTAATAAAGCGGACTCTAAATCCGCTAATTTCTATCACTCTTCAATTAAACTAACTACAAAATCATAGTCATCTTCACTAATTTTATATATTCCATTATAAGGTTCTTCAATATAATACTTTTCTTTTTTTGAATATAAATAAAAACTTCCAACAGCATCTTCTTTATAATTAAGTCTAATAGAGACTAAATTTTCAACCTCAGTCGGAGCATCTTGAACACTAACACTTTGCGTTTTTAAATTTAATTCCGATAAACCATTCAAAATTTTATCCATTTTCTCTGTCTCCGCAACCGTAACTATACCTGTTGGCAACTCATATGATATTGAAGACAAATTATGACTATTTGGAATATCCGGTACATAAACTTGCCGAGTCGCTAGCTTATACCAAACAATTCCACCTATTGCTAAAACAACAACTACCGCAACAATAATACTAACAATTTTATTTTTGTTTTTCATTTCTATCACTTCTCCCTTTTTTATCAATATATTTTCTACTTGTAAAATAGCCTATCAAATAACCAGCTACCCCAATAATAGACATAACTAATAAGTTAAGTATTGATCCTTCTAAATTCATATAGATGCCTCCAATTCTACAAAACAATTATATCATAAAAAAATAGATCAATCGACCTATTTTCAAAACATTTACACATTTACTAATCTTTAATAAAATTAAATACATAATATCTAATGATTTCTTTCAAAGCACAATATTTATCAACGAAAGTCAAAACCCAACCTTCTTTAGTCTTCGGAAAACTTATTGTCATTGGCCACATATGATTAACAATCATATCTTTCTCTATTTCATTAAGCTCAAAAATTTTTGTCGCATTTTCATAAGCAGTTTTTCCATGCGTAAAAGCATGCCATTTATTTTCTTTTCCCGGAACTCGCCAATCGTATAAAAATAAATCATGTAACATTGCTCCTCTTACAGCCGAAACATAATCAAACCCTAACATTTTACAAATTCTATAGCAATGAAAACTAGCTTCATAGCAATGAGCATAGCAGCTTGTATTACAATGCTGCTTATACAGCTTCATTCGTTGTACTACTCGATCCGTTGATACCTCATAAATCAAGTTCCTAAATTCTTTTAAATTAACACTTTTAGAATATGCCTTTGTAAGTTTCATCTGCCTCACCTCTAAGTCCTAGTGACATTATACCACATAATAGGTTAAAGATAAACATCCATTTTCAATAAGCTAATTTAATATATTTTTTTTCTCACCTTGTTTACATATCTCAATATTTTTCTTAAATTCTCAAGAATTTATTCATTTAATATCATTTCAACCTTATTTTATTATACCTTAATCAATTATTTATATAAAATTAACCATTAAATTTCATTTTTGTTCTTTAATAAAGTTATTTCACCACCATCGATTTTATATATCTCATCACAAAGTATTTTTACATCGTCTTGAATATGCGTAGCAATAATAATTATCTTCTTATTTTTCTTCTCATCTAAAAGAATTTGACGGATTTTTTGGGAACTTTTATCATCTAAACCATTAAAGGGCTCATCTAATATTAAAATCTTAGGATCCTCCATTAAAACTTGTGCAATACCTAGTTTTTGTTTCATACCTAAAGAATATTTATGATATTTTTTATCTTTATCTTCATATAAATCAACTAATTTCAATACCTCATCAACTTCATCTTCACCAATAAGATTTTGAATTGAAGCTAACAATAACAAATTTTCTTTGCCTGTTAACTCTGGCATAAAATTTGGCTTTTCAATAAGAGCTCTTGTACTTGGTGGAAATATTTTTTCCTTATTAATATCAATACTATCATAAAGAATTTCACCTGTTGTTGGGCTATAAAAAGAACAAAGTAATTTCAATAACACACTTTTACCAGAACCATTTCTGCCTACCAATCCATATATTTTTCCTTCTTCAAAAGAAAGATTAATATTTTTTAAGATTTCTACATCTTTAAATTTTTTTGTAACATTTTTTATTTCTATTTTCATTATATTCCTCCATCCTGGACAATCTTTTTCCCATTGCTTTTCAACATAATCATAATACTTATATATACTATAATATTAAAAAAAACTACTACTAAATAATAAGAGCCGGTCTGAATAATATTTTTAGGAATAACACCGCAAATTAATACCAATAGTACAATTGAAATATTAGAAAATAATTTACACAAAATATAAACAATCACTAAGATAAAAAATATCAAAATAAGATAATTTATATCCAACAACATGATTTTTGTAACATATACATAAGATATATCTGAAAAAAAATTCAAATATATTGTAATTATTAAATATTCAAATAATTTAATACAAAAACTTAATAATAATACAAAAATAGTTTTATATGAAAACCAAATATGTATTTTCTTTCTTAAAAATATATATTCCTTATAATAAGCTAGATCTTTAAAAAATAAATCAGCAACAAGAAATATAAACATTAAAACATTAAACAAATACATACATATTTCAACTATATTACATTTATTGATATTTAAGTTATTTCCTAATGAGAAAAATAAACTACTTAACTTATCGGGCAATTCCAATGGCAATAATAAACTAACTAAAAAAGGTATAATTATATATAATAATAAATACTTCTTTCTATTATTTAATAAGTGCATTAAATCATTTACTAAAATAAATTTCATATCATTTTTCCTTCTTTGTTAAAATCATGAAAATCACATAAATAATTGCAAATGTAAAAAGCATAAATAACACTGTTGACAATAATTCACTTATAAATGAATCGTAACTAACATTACATAAGAAATTATATGGTGTAATATTATACCAGCAACTTTCTTTTGCTGATAAAGAAAAGGTAAACAAACCTATACAAAATATAAAATCAACTATAAATATTTTGTTATTAATCTTATAATATAATAATGAATTTAATATTGCTAAAAAGATTATTACAAATATATATCTCGCAAGATAAAATAATAAGTAAACAGCATTTAAAATATCATATTTACCATTTTTTATACCTAGATTACCAAATTTCGCAATTAACATAAAAGAAAAAACAATTACCAATACCATTACAAATAACAACATATTTATTATAAAAGTATATTTTATAATTTGCTTTATAACATTTTTTTACTTTTTAATCTTAATATTAAAAAATCAAATTCATCATTAAAAACAGAACAAATATTAAAAGTATTAAGTAAAAACAAAAATATAATTGCTATGTTAAACCAAATAAAGGAAAAACATATAAACATACCATCTACAACTCCAATTTTGTTACCTGCACTTATGAAAAATGCCCCATATATACAAATTAAAATTGCTATCCAATATATCATTTTAAATTTTTCTTTACTCATGATATAGTTCACAATATTATAGAAATTAGACAACTTGCTTTTCATTTTCTAATACCACTCTTTCCTTGTTTCTTGTATAAAAACACAAATAACTTAGTAATGATAAAAAAATAACCAGTGCCGTCATAACTACTATAATATAATTAGTATTTTCATAAAAATACCAATATCCAAATATATTCATATCAGCTGCAACATTTAGATTAAAAATCCCACCTAATATATACACACCTACAACTAAATATACAAATAAAGTTAATACAATTACTAAAATATAACTTATTATTATACTAACAATACTATTTTTATTTTTAAGAAACGAAAGCATTCCAATTATACCATAAGAAAAACTTAATAAATATTGTACCAAGCAAACTATAAAACCATATAATAGATAATTACTATATTTCCACTCAAAATACGAAAAGGTTTCCTGAATTTTACTAATATTAGGTGTAAAATTAAACTTAGTTATACAACATGAAATAATAAAAATAATAATTAATATTAGTGGAGTAAATAAGGAAATCTTTGCAATCGATTTTATTTTATCAATAATATATTTTTTATAACTTTCTCTCATTAATACATTTTTTATCATCCCTGATTTAAATTCTTTATGATTTCGCCCTACAACTGAAATAATAATTAACAAAGCCGATAATGGCTGCATAATAAAAAATATCGTATTTCTCAATATCTCACTAGTCAAGGTTATTGCATCAAGTGATTTAATATTTTCATATGGATTTTCATTAAGCAAATACTCATTTACTAATTCTTTATTATTACCGAACGCTCTGCATATATCAATCTCATCAAAATTATCTGATAAGCAATTTTCTTTAATTTCATCATATGTTTTAAATAATTCTTTTGGATAATAATCATTAAAATACTGAATATAACTTAATATTACTAGGCATAGCATTAATGCAAAAATAACTATAGGTATTTTATTTAAATTATATATTAACTTTTTTTTCATAAACAAACTCCTTAAAAGATAGAAGGTGAAATGAAATTATTTGTTTATTGTTCTACTACCCAAGTACCACTAAAATATGTAGGCAAAATTACCCATTTATCTACTTTTATTAATAAGTGATAGCTACCAGTTAGTGAACTATCAGATAAGGTTACATTTTTTCCCTTTATTAAAGATACCCATTTTTCTTTTGTTGTAACTGGAGCAGTATTTCGGTGAACTGCTGCAGCAATAGGTTGTGACACACCCGTTCCTTGCTCCGTTGCCCCAGTTTCATACATCAATTGATTGCCAGCTATATACTTCTCCTTATTAGGAGACTCCCAAGACAATGTAAAGGCAGGTATTTCTATTGCTGCATAACTATACCATTGCTGATATGCCTGTGTATCAGCACAAGCAAAAACTACTGCAAAAATAAATAGAAATATTGTATACTTTATATATTTCATATTACCTCCTATAATCCACCCTCTACCCAATTATATTTTATAACTTATTAAACCATATTGCAATATTCATACCACAATTAATACTTTCTTAAATTTTCAATAAACTAATTTAATATATACTTTCTTTCAACTCGTTTTCCTATCGAACACATAACTTCATAAGGGATTGTTTCCAAATACCTCGCCACCTCTTTTATATGCTGAACATCCTTCAAAATAATAACTCTATCATGGCATTTAATAGTCTCATCAACTTTTACAAATAACATATCCATACAAATATTTCCAACAATTTTATACTCCTTATCATTTATATATACAAATCTACCAGTATTTTTTCTAATTATTCCATCAGCATATCCAATCGGCACAACAGCCACTTTCTCTATCTCTTCTTTTGCTACATACTTTGCATTATAACCCAACGTTTCTCCTTTTCTTAAGATATTCATTTGAACAACTTCACTATAAACACTAAAAGTATCTTGTAAATTTAAATCACTATTATTTGTAAATCCATACATCATTATCCCTATCCTGCACCCATTTACTTCTTTTGATTTAATATGATTTATAATTCCATCACTAGCCGCTACATGAACGATTTTTATTTTTCTCTTATCAATGCCTTCAAGCATCTTCTCAAAATAATCAAGTTGTCTTTCGCTAATTTCTCTATTACTAGCCTCATATAAATGCGTATATATTCCCTCAAGTTCTAAGTTTTTTTCTTCTAACAAATCAAAGATTAACTCTAACTCTTTTTTATCTGAAACCCCTAATCTATTCATCCCTGTATTTATTTTTAAGTGGGCTTTCAAATTCACCAAATCAACATCTTGTAATTCTTCCATATATTCCAAAGAAGGAATTGTTATTGTGATATTTTTTTCTCGGCAAACTCCAATATATTCAGTAGGAATTACTCCTAAACATAATATAGGAATATCATTTATTTTTCCTCTTATAAATAAGGCTTCCTCAAGAGTTGCCACTGCTACATAATTACAGCCACCAGCAATTACAGCTTTAACACTTTCAATCCCTCCATGACCATAATTATCTGCTTTCACAACTCCAATATAATACTCATACTCATTATAATAATTTATTATTTCCTTAATATTATTCTTTATATTATTAACATTTATTTCAAGATAAGTATTTCTCTTCAATCCCATTTATACTCCTCCAATCAAAAATATAACTTCTCCACTAAACTATTCCTTACCAACAATATTATTCCCAACTAACAACACCTAATTATCATCTTTCCTACCCAAGTCTCATGATAAACCTCAAACAAAAGAAAAAAATAGCCACATTAGCAGCGAGCAAAACTATTCTCTATCTATCTTTCTTTCTCTATTTTTCATTTATCATTTTATCAATTGTAGGTTTAATTCTTATTCTTCTTATTATATTTACACTCAGAATAAATTATTCCTATTATAAAGCCAACAGCTAAGCCACCAAATCCCATAAAATATGCCAACATAAATAACCACCTTTCTTATCAAAATACTATCAAACCATTCTATTTTATTAATGAAATAACATATTTATCATAATCATTAAAAATAGAATCACTTTTTGTTAAAACCTCTTTATAATGTTCCAAATAATCATTAGCTGATTCAAAATCGTACTCAAAATTTTTATTTATTTCTCTACATAATAACGCTTCAATATAACCCTTTAAACCGTTCTCAGCATTTGTCTCAATTAAATCTTTAATTGCATATTCAAAAGTCTCTTTTGGATATTTTAATAATTCCGTATATTCTTTCTGACTTGCTTTAATATAATCATAAGGATTTGATGATGCCTGTGGACCATTATTAACTATCACCTCAAGATTTTTAGATATATCAATTTCTTCTTCAAGATGTTCTCCTTGCTCAAATTTAATATATTTAGAATTTACCACATTTTTCTTAAACCATTCTTGTTCTTCCTTACTATTGTCGACCAACCCGACAACTACTATCTTATTTTCTTCATCTACGTAGTTATAACTATAATTATCGTAATCTATTACACCATTCTCTTGAAAATACTCAATTATTTGATTATTAATTTTATTCAGTTCTTCAACACTTACATCATCCTCAACCATACACCCTGATAAACCAAATGTTATAAGCCCACCTATCAAAATAAATAACGATACTTTTTTCATCCTATCTCCCCAACTAAGTTTTATTTCTCTTTAAAATACAAATTGTTTCAACGTGCCTTGACTGCCCCTATGTATAGGTTTATTTATATTTTATGTTATAAATATTTTTATCTAACATTCTATATTATACTTACTAATAAAATTTCTAACTTGTTCTTCAATATCTAAAGTAGTATCGATAGTAAAATCAATTAAATCATCATCTACTTTTTCTACATTATCTTTCATCCATAAGTAATCATTATAATTTGCAATAGAATAATTATCATTATTTAATATTCTTTTATTTAATCTTTCTCCTATAATCAATTCATCACAGACTAACCTAATAACATAATATTTAATACCTAATTCATCATAATATTTCTTTTTTTCTTTCCAATTATGACTAAAGCAACTGTCCACTATACAACTTATATTATTTTCTATTAATCTTTCCAATCTATATTTTTGTAATATCGTTTTGCTATTTGTTTCATCACTGTAATCATTTAACCAGTTTCTAATTTCATCATTGTTAATAATTACAGAATTATCATATTTTTGAATCAATTTAGAAACAGTACTTTTTCACATACCTGTAAAAACATCATATAAAATGATATATGGTTTATTTTTAAATTTTCCTTTTATTGGAAAACTTTTTATAAATGATTGTTTTAATTCTTCTTTCATATTTATTGATTCCTTTCTAACAATGCATAGACAGCTCAAAGTACACAACATATTGATTTATTTTCAGTTTTTTGACTATATTTTAACTAATAACCCATTGTTTATTAAATACTAGTGGCCAGTTGTTTTACCCTTATTTATAAGGCTTATCTACGTTCCAGTAAAACGACAGTCTCGACGTGGTAACTTCTTGGAAACATATTATATGGCTTAACTTTAATTACTTCGTAATCACTCTGCAACTCCTTTAAATCTCTCCCTAAAGTCACTGGATCACATGATATATACATCAAATCTTTAGCTTTTATCTTTTTAATATATTCAATTGTTTTTGAATCAAGACCGGCCCTTGGTGGATCAACAATTACCATATCAAAAGCACCAAAACTATCTATAACATTTTCAACTTTATCACATATAAAAGAACAATTATCATTATTATTAAGCTTGGCATTATCCCGAGCATCTTTAATACCACTAGCTGAAGAATCTACCCCTACAACCTTCTCAACTAAAGACGCAATATAAAGCCCAATTGTCCCTGTTCCGCAATATAAATCAAGCACTCGTTTAGGTTTATTGTTCTTAGTAACTTCCATTACTTCATTATAAAGTTTTTCTGTCAAAGTCTCATTAATCTGGAAGAACGACTCACTACTAACACAATATTTCTTTTCACCTATTGTACTAATAATATGATCTTCTCCCAATAAAATTTCACCATTTACCTCCAAAACATCAACTTTATTTTTTAGCATCTCATAATTATTAATATCTCCCTTTAAAGACACCATAACCTCACTATTGTCATTGCTAACTCGAATAACCGCCTCATTAATCTTATCTACAATTGCTTGCTCTTGTAAAAGAACTATAATTTCATTAACAATAGCCGGCGCAAGTAAACATTTCTCAACTCTAATAACTTTCTTCGTTCCTTTAGAATAAAAACCTAAATTTTTTCCATCCCCATGCAACGTTACCTTATTACGATAATAAAAAACTTGATCCCCAACTATTTCTTCTACAATATTTTCCCTAATATTACCAAATTTTTTTAAGATTTCTTTAACTTTATTACATTTAAAATTAAGTTCTGCTGCCACCGACATATGCGCTAAATTACAGCCACCACATACATCATTATATTCACACTCTACTTCTATTCTATCATCCGACAATCTATAATAATCAATAACCTCGGCTAAAAAATACTTTCTAGTTCTCTTTGTAATCCTAATTTTTACAATTTCTCCAGGTAAAGCTTCGTCCACAAAAGTAATTACTCCATCAATATAAGTAATTCCTCTACCAAAGTTATCTAGTTTAATAATTTCCGTTTTCATATTATCTACCTCGCAATAATTATAACAAAAAATTACATATAAATAAATTACTTTTCCATACTAATAATGGTGATCATATGTCTTTAGAAAACAAGCTCAAAAGAAATCTCGGTCCATCCAAAGATTTCATATTTAAAAATCTTACGATTAGTAAACAGAAAGTTCTAATTGTTTTCAACGAAACTTTAATCGATTCAGCCAGAACTAATGACTTCATCTTAAGAAATCTTCTTCAACTATCAAAAAAAGAACTTTCATCCCTTGAAAATCATCTTCCCGCAACAAATATTCAAATATTAACAGAAGAAGACATTCTTAATTACTTATTTCAAGGATTCGTCATTATTATTACAAAGAGAAAAATTTATGCTGTCGAAATTAAAGCCTTACTTGATCGCGGTATTCAAACAATTGAAAGTGAATTATCAATTACAGGTCCCAAAGATAGTTTTTCAGAAAATTATAATACTAACGTTGGCTTAATTAGAAAAAGGCTTAAAACTAAAGATCTCTACATTGAAGATATGACAATTGGTACAATTACTAAAACTAAGGTTGGAATTGCTTACTTAAATAATATTGCTCGAAATGATATCGTTGTAGGAGTTAAAAATCATCTAAAAAAAATTGACATTGATGGAATTATTGATTCTAGTTATTTAAAAAGAGTTCTTGAAAAAAGAAAAAATCTTTTTCCCACTCTAACTGTAACTGAACGACCAGATAAAGTATCTATGGCTCTTTTAGAGGGAAAAATTGCTATCATCACTGATATGTCACCCTACATAATTATATTACCTTCTTTTCTAATTGACTTCTTTCACACCACCGACGATTACTATCAAAAATCCCTAAATGCTTCATTTATCAGAATAATTAGAGTTTTTGCTTTCTTAGTTGCTGTTTTTACTCCCGCTATTTATATTTTCATCACTACAAGGAATTATAATCTTGTTCCTTTAGACCTTTTAATGACTTTAAAAGCCGGTCGAACATTTGTACCCTTCCCAGCTTACATTGAAGCGCTCTTTATGATTATTTGTTTTGAAATATTAAAAGAGTCCGACTTACGAATGTCCTCAACTACTGGTTCCGCCATCTCCATTCTAGGTGGTTTGATATTAGGCGACGCCGCTGTAAGTGCCGGTATTGTTTCCCCTATAATGATTATTGTAATAGCTATTTCTTCTATTGCTGGCTTAACATTCCAATCAATGGAATTAAGTAATGCCCTTAGGACTTATAAAATCTTTTTACTTCTACTTTCAACCCTTCTTGGTTTAAACGGGTTCCTTATTGGTACCACAATCTTAATCTATCATCTTTTAACCCTAAAGGTTTTCGGGATTCCCTACTTAAATCCATTAATCCCATATGAAAAAAATGAAATTAAAGACTCCATTATTAAATCCGACCGTTGTGAGGAATTCCGTAATTCCCAAATAACATCAAATACAAAGAGAGGTCATTATTAATGAAAAAAGTTTTACTATTACTATTAATTCTACTAGAATTATTTATAATAAAAATTCCTGAGTATGTCGAATTAAATAACCTTGCTATTATCGAAGAAATTGCAGTCGAAAAAAAGGATAATCACTACACTCTAATCTTAAAAGAAGTAATCACTCTAAAAGGTGATCAAGGAATATCTTATGAATATGAATACCATCAAGCCACTTCTTCTTCAGTATCTAAAGCTCTAACTAAAATTAAAAGTAGCACAAAAAAGAAACTTTATTTAACAAAAACAAAGTCCCTTTTAACAAATATTAACAAAACCGATGATATCATTAAAACATTAAAAATCAAACCTAAGACAATTATTCATAGTCAGAAAAATATAATAAAAGAAATAAAAGACAAAACTACTTAATTTTTATTCCCAATAACAGCGACAAGCCTAAAGCTTGTTCATAACTAACTGTCAGTCCCTTAAGTCCCTCAATAGGAACACGCAAGTCTTTAATATCACAACTACTAAAATCTAAACCTTTTAACTTAGTCTGAAAAAATTCTGTTCCATGCATTGAACATTCATCAAAAAAAGTTTCTTTTATTTTTACATCATTAAAACTTGCCTCGTCAAGTTTTGTATTTTTAAAATGAACCTTTTTAAAATGACAACCGGAAAAGTTACTATAATTCAAATTACAATTATCAAATGTAACCTCTTCAATAAATGACCCACTAAAATCTACTCCAACCAAGTTACAATCATTAAATTCTACTTCTCTATAGGATCTCTCTGACAAATCAACATTCGAAAAATTAGAAAATTTGAGTCTACTTTTACTAATATCTATTCCTTGAAGATTACTTTTTGAAAAGTCACATGATATTAAATCACAATTATTTACTTCAAAATACTCATAATATCCAGAAACTTCTATTCCATTAAGTTCTACACTATCTAAATCTTCTCCTGTAATTTTGTTAACTTTGCGCATTAATCATCACACTTCTTATTTTTTAATCTTTCTAATCTACTCCGAAGATCTGCTCTTCGCTTTTTTTCTGTTTCTTCTAATACTTTATAAAAAGAGTCTGAATATAGTAAAATACTTCCCTCATGAATATCTGTAGGTAAATTTTTTCGCATTTCTTCTTTTAATTGTCCTGTTTCTATATCTTCAAGCACTACCACATCATCTTCTATTTTATCAATCGCATATTTCATATTATCACCTTACCCATTCAAACAAACATCTAAAGTTTTAATGGAAATCTCCACTCCGTTACTGCTAGCAACCACTGTTCCATCAACATCTGTTCGATAAATTTTTGCCCCACTTTTCTTTATTCGCTCTAAAGCAACATTATGTGGATGCTGATAAGAGTTGCCTTCCCCAACTGAAATAATTGCATAATCAGGGGTTACTTTATTAAGAAAGTCCGTTGTTGATGAATACTTAGAGCCATGATGACCAACTTTTAAAACATCACTATCAATATTCTTATCAAGCAATTCTTCTTCAACTTTTCCACTAGCATCCCCAGTAAACAAAAACGCCGTTTCTCCAAACAATCCTCTAACGACAATTGATGTATCATTCAAATCATCATCTTCATCACCAACATATAAAACTTGAAATTTCGCAGTTCCAAATATAAACATATCTCCAATTTTTGGAACAGCTAAAGTAATATTATTATTTTCAAGGGCAGTAATAACATCCTCAAAAGTCTTAGTTGTAGTAACAACATCTGGCATATAAAATGTTCCTACCTCAAAATTATTTAATATATCATCCATTCCACCAATATGGTCTTCATGTGCATGCGTTGCAACTACCACCTCAAACCTTGTTATCCCCATTTCTTTAAAATAAGCTACCAGTTTTTCTCCATCAGCATTATTACCTGCATCAATCAGCATATAATGCCCCGCATTCTCTAACAAGATTGCGTCTGCTTGCCCCACATCAAAATAATAAACATTCAAATTTCCGTCGACTTTTAATTTAACCGCATCAGTCCCATCATTCAAAACTGGTTCTAAGTCATTTTTATTTTTCTTAGATATCTCATTTTTATCTTCAATATGAGAATATAAAAAACCAACAGCTAAAATAATAAAAAGTAGCACGAATGCTTTAGGATTATTTTTCATAAAAACGCCTCCAATCCTAATCAAATAATATCATAAGTAACAGAAAAATACAAAAATAGTATCTCTAAATCCTGTATCTAATCAAGAAACTTTACATGCCAATTAACATAATCAAATGAGGCATCACCATAATACCAAATTTTTTTATCACTTGCTTCATCTCTTCTTTCAAATACTATTGCAAACTCTCGCTCTTCAATATCTGCAGCATAATCCATTTTTTGCGCAACACACCTATATTCAAAAACGTCATTATCACTATCATAATACAATTCATCATAACTAATCATCATATTAGCAATATCTGAGAATTCTTTTTTTACCTGTTTCAAAACATCATCTTCTAATCTAGCTAAACCCTTAATATCTTCTCCCATTACACTATCAACAATATACATTGCATAATAATAGGAAAATTTCGAGCTTTTTTTACCATCTTTCATCAAATAAAGTTTCTGCTCATCAAACAGCCAATATATATCCCTAATCTTTTCTTCATCCATTTCTACAAAAAATTTAAGTCGATAGTTACCATAAGAATCATCTAGATATAAAACATATTCTGAAGAATTTTCATAGAAAGTAGCAATTTCTATATTTCTAATTGAAATCCCCTCATTAAATTCAAATATCTTATCAATTTCATTTCGGATTTTTTTTGCGGTTTTCAAATCATACTTACTGGTAAGATTATAAACCTCTATACTATTATCCTGACTAAAGGCAATAATCCCCCTATAACAATACAATAAACTAACGCCTAAAGAACATCCCACTAATAAAGAAATAAGGAATCGGCTTATCCCTCTTAAATCATCTAAAACATACTTTATTGTCAAAAAAGTACCTAATAGTAAAACTAAACAACTCCCGAACAATAAAACCAGTGTATTAATGTAACCAGAATATAACACGTCTTTCCCTACTACATAAGTTAAACCAATCAAAAATATATTTACCATGATGAAAATACTTCTTCTAATTACTATTATCCGCCCTGAAACTGAATCTCTTTTCTTTAAATTGCAGCCACATTTTGGACATTTTTTTACCTTATCACTAATACGTTTATCACATTTTTCACATTTAATCCAAGCCATAAAATACCTCTTCTCTATATTCATCATCTACATAATAACACAATCTTACTAAAGCATCTTCCGAAGACTTAATCACATTAATTTTCTCACCCTCTACTTTTAATGCTATTCGATCATCTAAGCACCAAAATTTTGCATTTACTTTTTTCAAGTTTTCTTGTAAACTTTTTTTCCTTAACAAATTACTATAGTGCGGACAAATATTTAATGGTAAAAGACTAAAACCTTCAATAAAGTCAAATTTTCCCTCTTCACTTTCTAGTAAAAAAGAATCCGAAAAACCACTCTTACAACACATTATCGCTCCAGCGGACATCCCTACTATAATTTTATTATCAATACTTTTAAACACTTCATCTAATGCATATTCTTTCATTCTTTTTAGTAATTTACTTGTCGAACCTCCACCAATATAAATAATATCAGCAGCGGCTATTTTTTTCATAGAAAGATCCCTATTATTAATTAAATTACTCTTTTTTAAATAGCCAACAATACACCCTAATTTCCTATATTCTTTTTTTACGATATCATAATAAGAATCAGCATACCTACTTGCAAGACCAATAAACAAAAGATTTGGATTTTTCATCTTACACATTGCTACAACCTGTCTATCTATCTCTAATGTCTCTTCTCGTTGAATACTACCTCCACCTATTAGTACAAACCTATTCATCTTAAAAATCACCTATTTATTATATTCTCTTTTTATCCATTCCATTATCAATGCCACTATAAACTTAATTTCCTTATCTTCTAACGGCCTATTCTTAGCAATATGATGCCACTTATATAAACAGCCCCTACAACAAGTTGCAGTGGCATGTTGGGCAATAAAAACTGGGTGTCCACGCATTGGTGTTTGTTTACCATCATTAAGAATTACCCTTGGAACTAGCCTTTCTCTAATAAATTTTTCAGCATGTTCTTCAATTACATCAATACCTTTAGCTAAAATATAGTCTTTATCTTGCTGTTTCAATTTAAAGCCACTTCTAAACTTTGATGTTGTCAAAGACTGTAACTTACTATCAATAAACTTTTTTTGTTCATTATTTAAAATCATATTCCAAAAACCTCTACATTATCCCAACTATCACTAAGATAAAAAAAAGGTACTTATACCTTTTTAACACGCATTCTTCGAAGAGCAACTATTCTTACTCTTTAATACACAATTAATTGAACATTTAAACTTATTATATGTTTCTTCTTTCATTTCATCTGTCAATTCCATATATGCATCATCCTGTTTCTCACTTATTCCCGTTTCTAATTCTTTTGCTTTTCCATTAACTACCGAAATAACATTTGGTGCATAAATTCTCTTCTCGCCAGTTTCAATTTCTTCATCATCAACTATTAATGTATAATCATCTAAAACGCCATCTAACTTTTCAAGCAATGCTAAATACCCTTCACTGCCCTCTTTAACCGTAACAACCTTACCATCATCATCAACATCTAATGTATCACGGATTTCTGAAACATCAACATAATAGATTTTATCAATCCCTAAATCTTTCCCTACTTCAATCAAAGTTGGTAATACACTTCGACACCATGGACACCTAGCAAAACCAAAATATACAACAAATGACTCACCATTATCCATCTTATTAACAATATCAGCCTCTGTAGCATAAACAAATGGATTTTCCGAAGGAATTTCCAATTTTCGATAAGTAAAATCTGTCCCCGCTACTTCTTTATCATTAACACTTTCATACTCTTTTTTAAATTTAGCCGCATCACTAATTGTTTCCTTTTTCTCATAAGTACATCCAGTAATAATAATTAATAAAACTACTGCCAAAACCACAAAAATTTTTCTATTCATTAAGTTTCACACCCTTCTACTAACAATTATAAAAAAATAATAATTTTTTTTCAATAAAAACATCACTATTTACGACATTATTTGACTTTTCATCCAAACAAAAAATAAAATTTATTTATCCCAACTACCAACTCTTAAATTTTCTACTTCTATAGTTCTACCTCAGTCCCCCTCCACTCATTAATCATCAATTAAAAAGATACTTTATTAAAAAGTATCTTTCATAATATTAATCAACATTAACTCCTGCTTTCAAAACTTTACATCCTATAAAATTGCTTACTACTATATAAACTAAATATATGACCATAGAAATTATTAGAATCGACTTAAGTATAGTTGCTGGAACTGCCGGATTACTACTAATAAATAAAGCCATTAAATTTGGACTAAATACTGCTATTATTAATAAAATTATTACACTTATAATAGATGATAACATATAAATACCAAATCCTATGACTAGTGATGCAACTATCTTATTCCCATTAGATCTATAGCCCAACGTGATTGCCAAAAAGCCTAAACATTGAACAAATATCAGTTCTAAGAAAACAACGACAATTAACTCACCCAAAATAGTAATCAATTCATTCGACAGAAAGCTTTTAATCACATTAAGAAAATCCTTACTATAATAACAAATAATAACTCCAACAATAATTACTAAAAGGGAAGTAAATGATGTCACCACCGCTGTTATTACTTTAGATAAATAAATATCTCTTTTTTCAACCGGCAACGTATGAGTTAAATAAGCTTCATCCCTATAAACATTATTAATATATCTAACCCATAGTCGCATCAAATTATTAATTATAATACTAAACATCATTGCTATCGAAGCCCCATATGAAAACTGTGTTAAAAATTCAAAAATAAAAGAATTATCAACTAGACTCAAACAACGACCAATCAACGCAAAAACCAAAACTAAAATATAAAATACTATCAATAACTTATAAGTCCATTTAAGATCATACTTTACTAATTTTCCTAGCATTTAAACATCCTCCTAAAGACCTCATCAATTGATGTCTTCTCCTTTTTCCTTATCTCATCAGTATTCCCAGTCAAAACAATTTTACCTTTATCAATAAAAACAACTTCATCCAAAATTCTCTCGATATCTGCAATTAAATGTGTTGAGATAATAACCGTGGCTCCTTCATTAAAATTAGTTAAAATTGTATCTAAAATATAATCTCTGGTTGCAGGATCAACCCCTCCAAGTGGTTCATCAAGAATATATAAATCAGCCCTTCTAGACATAACCATAATAAGTTGTACTTTTTCCTGCATCCCTTTAGACATCTTGCTAAGACGACTATTACAATCCAACCCTAAATCTTTAAGTAGTTTATAAGCCACACTACTATCAAAATTATCATAAAAATCTTCAAAATACTTGATTACCTCAATCACTTTCATTCCCTTATCAAGATAAGTTCTCTCTGGCAAATAAGAAATTATTTTTTTTGATTCTACACCTGGCTTTTCACCATTAATTAAAATCTCCCCAGAAGTAGGAGTAAGTAAATCATTAATAAGTTTAATTAATGTTGATTTTCCAGTTCCATTCTTTCCTAATATACCAATTATTTTCCCTCGAGGAATCTTCAAATTAATATCATTTAATACTTTCTTATTATCAAATTGCTTATATAGATGACGACATTCTAATAATTCCATAAATCCTCCTTATTTTATCTTCTCCTGCAAGTATTTAATAGTATCTTCCTGATTCATTCCTATCCTTTCCATATCTGAAAAAAAGGCCTTTACTTTCTCTTTCGCTATATTTTCTCTAACTGTTTTTAGACGTTTTATATCATTTGTAACATACTTACCATTAGTTCTCTCTGTATAAATTAATCCCTCAGTTTCCAGTTCTACCAAAGCTTTCTGCATTGTATTAGGATTGACCTTCGCTATAAGTGCTAGCTCTCTTACAGACGGAATTTTTTCACCCTGTTGAAACTCTCCAGCAATAATTAACAGCCTAAGTTGTTCTACTAATTGTATGTATATTGGTCGCTCATTATCAAAAATAAATTCCATAGATTCTCCTTTCTTCGGTTGTATTACTTGCATAATACAATAATACTATCATTCTGATTTTTTGTCAATAAAAAACTTGTCTCTTAAACAAGTCTTTTAAAAACTAATTTTCTGTCTTTATAAGTTTATACTCGCTACCTTCTTCATAGCCATAAATAATTCCGCACGTCTCATCTAATAAATAAGAATATGTAAATATTTCACTGCTAGGACCAATCCCTGCTGCCTGAAAAAAATATATTCGTTCTCCGGAAATTAAATACATTCCTGTACTTCCGCCACCATTTTCTACACTCACGGTATATGTTCCATCACTCTTAAAAGTATATGTTTTTCGCATCTCAATATTATCATTAATTAATTCTCCATAATATTTACCGGTCAACGTACTACACCCATTAACTTCAGCACTATCTTTCACTTCATTCTCTTTTTCCTCTATAGAAAAATCAACCTTCTCTTTTTTTATTGCTTCTAGATCTCTTTTTAAAAAAACAATCATTCCAAACAATAATATAAGCAAAATACTAAAAATAATAATAACTACAAGTAACACCTTTTTACTAACCATCTTTGATGAGTTTCTAGTTTGTTCCATCATCTAAGTCTCCTCTTATACCAAAGTATATCACAGTATCCAAAATAAATGTTCTAATTTGATTTTCTTTCTCGCTGTTTACTTAGTTATTTACACTTTTATTTTCTTAGCACTTTACTTTCACACCTATTATCAAATTTATTTTATAATCTTTACATTCTTTTTTTGGTTCAATATTTCTAAGGTCAACTCATCTCTTTTACCGCCATAATACTTATCTATTACTTTTCCAAAAACACATTCCTCATCACTTGAGGCCACTTCAAATAAAGTCATTGAAGAACACAGTTTTAATGCATCAATACTTCCCAATACCTTTACGGGATCATTACCTTCCAAAGTCAATAAAGCTGTACTAATTTCTCTAAGTCGACTGCCTAATATCTCATTATCTAAATACTCTCTTGCCTCATCTATCCCCGTTATACCATAGTAATTAGCCATCATCGTTCTACCCAATCCACTCAATTGAGGAAAAATAAACCACATCCAATGACTCTCCTTTTTTCCTTCTTTAATTTCCTCTAGCGCACTATCATAAATGTTCTCCTGAGCCTCAATAAACCTATCTAAATTATTCATAAATTATCACTTCCTGCCTAATTACTCTCATCGTAACATAAAAGTTACTAGAAGTAAATAATATAGAAAAGTATCTTATTTATCTCTACTTTTAGCAAAGTCCATTAAAATTTCTTGGTAAATATCGATTGTATTTTTATAACTTTCTTTACTTATTTTTTCATCAGGTTCATGTGCAGTAACTGGCCCTGGTCCTAAAATAAATATATCATTTTCCGTAAAAAACGAGGCTTCTGTTGCATAATTAAGACCTACGCATTTACTTACATTTATAATTTTCTTGACCCTTTCTATCATCACAGAATTATTATTTAAACTAGCTCCAATATCAGTTAATATTTCAACTTTTGCCCCGTATTTTTGTCCGAATTCCTTAATAATTCTCTTAATCAATAAATTATGTTCTTTTTTTATAGTTCGAAAATCAAAAGCAATAATACAACTATCTGGAACTTTATTAATCGCCTCTCCTCCTACCATTTTAGAAAGGTTAAATGTTGTATAATTAACTTCAAACAATGGTTCTTTTTCTTTCTCTAACTGTAAAGCAAAACCCCGTAGTTCATTTATAAAAGCCAGTGCCTTATACAAGGCGTTATCTCCTAAATCCGGAGTACTAGAGTGAGCACTTCTCCCCTTAAATTCCACCTTGAATTCTAAACATCCCTTATTTGCAATTACTAATTGTAAATCGGTTGGTTCTGTAAATACTAAGGTCTTGGGTAAAGTAATCCCAGCCTTAAGCAAATCTTTAACACCACCAAACTCGCACTCTTCATCATAAGTAAAACAAAGCATACACGGAACATCTGTCTCTAGCCTTGCCACGGCCGCCAAAAGAGCGGCAATTCCCCCCTTCATATCCGAAACTCCAAGTCCATAATAATATGTTTCATCCTCTGTTAACTTTAAAGCTTCTTTTGTCCAGTATTTTGAATCACCAACCGTGTCCGTATGACAAATAAATCCTATAGTTGCGTTGTTTCTTTTTGCAATCAAAACCTTTCTAAAACCTGTACCAATTTCTTCAAAACTAAAATTAAATTTTTCTAAATATTTTTTTATGTATTCTCTAAATTTTGTATTTTCATAATCCTTAATTGTATTAATTGCTACTAAATCTTTTAATATTTCTTTCTCCATTATCTAAAACCTGCCTTATTATAATATGTCTTAACATAACCATTTTTTCTTAAATCAATGATTGGAAAAATTCTATCATTGGCCTCACCTGTTGGATCACTTTGAAAAGTATAGTTATTACCTTCCTTTGAATATTCTACATTTCTAAAAATACTCCTAAATAATTGAGATGAATTAGACACATCTAAATCTGGCCGTGACGACAACAATTCCACATATTGATTAATAAAATATTGCTTTTCTTCCTTTGTCATTTCAGGTATTAAAATCACCTCACCATTTTCTCTTTTTTGCCTATCAGCCTGTTGGATACGTTCAACCGCACTTTCAAATGATTCTCCCCTGTCTTTTTTAAAATAACGCATTCCATTCGTTCTATAGGCAAGATATTCCTTTCCTCTAATAAGTGCATCTCTTAAATCTCTTCTCACTAATTCACTAGCAACTTTATTACCACGATAATCACTTTTCACCCCAATTTCCTCAACAAACCGTACCTTATCTTCATCTAAATTAATGTACGGTTTTTGATCTTTTGGAATAGAATCTGTTGATACTAAAAAGCCAACCGCTTCTCCATTAACTTCAGGTATCCACATACTAGCCCCATTTTCAATATAATCTTCTAATACCCTTATAGCCTCTTCATCCGTCCATGTTTCATAAAATGGTGCCCCATTAAATACCTCTTTATAACACTTACCCACTTTATCTAAATCAAACCCCTTTTTTATTTGACAACTTCTTGCCATATTTTCTCTCATCCAATTAATATTTATATTCATTTTAAACTCCTTCTTTCCTAATAATTTTATATAACAAAAAATGCTATACATAGTACCTGTATAGCATTAATATAAACTAATAGTCGTTTTATAAAGCTAGATACAAGCACTACAAACAGCACTTGTACCTACAACAACTTTAATGTCGTATTAACAAGTGCAGACTATTATGATGATGATGTCTAAAACTAATATTGTTATTTAGCATAATAATCCCTCTCCTTTAAAAATGTACCTAGATTGTACCACACTTATTTTTATTTTGTCAAATAAAATAAAAAGCCTATTTCTTTAAGGCTCTAATTTCTTGTGTTGTTCTAATAAATAATATTCCTCCACAAGCCAAAACGATTGGTCCCATTGCCATATCATTTCTTGCGCATAATATAACTCCAATAACCACTAATATTAAAGCAATTACATATAACACAATAAACCACTTATCAATTTTCTTATTTTTCATTTTCTTACCCTCTTTCTATCTTACAAATATAATCATATATCTCATTCCAAGAGGAAACTCTCCTCAAAGCTGTTTTTTTATTTATATTCATCTTACTAGTAAACAAGATCCTCTCAGAAAGCACTTCAGCACTATTTAATAAGTTTTCTATATTATCATCAATAAATACATCTATCATTTCCTTTTCACAAATGCTTCTTTTATCAAAAGTACAATATAATTTACTATAATTAATACCCAATTTACTCAGTTGCTTAGTAGTAAAATTAAAAGGATCTCTATATAATTCTTCATTTCTTGCCGTTATAATAAATATTTTATGACCATCTTTTATTAATCTATCTATCACAGAAATAGCATTTTTCTTTACTGGTACATCCAATAATACTTTCTCAAAAATCTCTTGTCCAAATTCTTTCTCTCTTCCTTTTATCTCCTCTGGCAAATCATCATAATTGATTTGTGCTAAATCATACTTTTCCTTATCTAAGGCGAAATACTTCATCACAAATGGAGCTAAAAATTCCGTTGTCTCTGTAAGAGTATCATCTATATCAATCGCAATGTTCATATTAATTCCTTCTTTTAACTTATTCTATCATAAAATTCTATTAAAAAAAATACTAGATTTATAAACCTAGTATTATTAAAACAGCATTTAATTAATTCTACTGTTTATTTTTTTATGGTGTCTAGGAAGGGAATCGAACCCCCATCTTCTCCGTCGGAGGGAAACATTTTATCCATTAAACTACCTAGACAGAAAAAAGAAGTCTTATGCTTCCTCGCAAACTGTTCCTACTTTACCAGCTAGTTCTAACCATAGAGAAAGTTTTGCCTTATTTCCAACAATAATATTGTCTTCTTCCCCCTCAATTTCTAATAATTTATCAATATCTATTTTATCATAATTAATAATCGCATCATACATAACACTATTACTATCTCTAATAATATTTGTTTGGTAGTTAGCCAAATCATTATAATTAGTGGCTATTTTCTCATAAGCATTTTCATAAGTATCCAGCTTTTCCGAATCACTACTAGTGACTGTCGAAATAGAGCGAAGTTTAATAATATTACCTCTTTTATACTCGATTATATATCTTAAATCAACATCAAGTCCTTCTTCAGCATCAACTTCCTGACTACAACGTAATTCCCCACTACCATCTTCATCGAAATCACTAGCCACAATCTCTTGTTTAGTTGTTCCACTATTATTATCAGTAGTTTTCTCTTCCCTAACACAGCCACTACTAAAACCTATTAATACTAAAATAAAAAGCACTAGACTAATTTTTTTTAATTTCATTTTCATCCTCATTCGCCTCAATATATCTAAATATTCTCTTTTGATTTCTAAGAATAACTTCCATTTGATCATGTAAAGATTCTAAAATTAATTCACTTTTTAAATCAGTTCGATAATCATTTTGGTTTCTTAAACTATCTTTTTCTGCTTGTCTATTTTGACTCATCATAATGATCGGCGCCTGTAAAGCCGAAATACACGATAAAACCAAATTAAGCAATATAAATGGATATGGATCAATCGCTTGATCACCCATTAAAATAACTGTATTTAAAATGACCCAACCTATTAAAAAAGCCATAAAAACAATAATAAATATCCAACTACCACAGACTTCACTAACCTTATCAGCAACTCGATCTCCCGTAGTTAATTTAGCTTCTTCTTGCTTATCTACATCAATCGCAATTGGTTGATCAATAAGTAAGTCCAATAATTCTTCTTCATCTTGTTCATCTAACTCGTTGTTTTTTAATAGCATCTTAACTATTTCTTTTTTTGTTTTTCTTTTCTCCATCGTATCACCTTTTAAAGTATAGCACAATAATTAAAATTTGACAAAATCATTAACCCTTGAATATACCTCTTTCATCCCTTCACTATTAATATTTCCTAAAAAGCCATGCCCAAGCACTCGCACTTTTACAAACTCTGCTTTCCAATCTCTAGAAAACTCTTCAGCCTCATTTTTCAAAACATCAAGTTCCCCAGAAAAAACTATGTTCTTTACTTTACTATCTTCATCAATCACCAATGAATTTCCAGTCTCACTTCGACCTTTAGAAAAATAACCATCTAAATACTCATTAATTCTTTTATCCAAATTAAAATTCATACTCAAATATTTTTCATCCCATAAAAAGTTTTCATAACTATTTTGACAAACCGGATAAAACCATATAATTTTATTATTGACAATAAAATCCTTTTCTCTAAGTTTGAAAAGCAAATCTTTTAAAATATTACAACCGACAGAATCGCTCATAAAAATAATATTCTCTTTTAAGATACCATTACTTATAAATTCCTCCATTAAAAATTTAACAACTTTAAAAATTTTATTTGAACTAGTTGGATATTTTATTTCTTTCCCAAAGTAATCAATCGCAATAATCAAAGTTTCTGTTTCAATTGCCATATTTTTATAAATAGTTGCATATTTACCATAACATTCAGTTACCTTCCCATCTCCAGGAATTGCAAGTATAACTTTTTTCATATTGGTAACTCTTTTCGGATAGAAAACCTGGACCGGTAATAATTTCTCATCCAATACAACTTTATAATTAGATATATTTCTCTTTGAAATACTAGGATGTAATATTTCATAAACTGTTCGATATAATTTATACTTAGCATCTTTGCAGAAATTATCACCATTTATTTTGTTCATATACTTCACCATCCTAATAATAACATAAAAAGAAAGTCTCCAATATGAAACTTTCCCTATTTGACACTATTTACCACTATTTTTTTACATCTTCCTGCATCAACTTTTTAACACTATCACGCAGTTTATTATTAGCAGTTTCCAAGTCTCCTTGAACCTTAAATGGTTTCCCAATTCTTACTACTAAATTTTTACTTCTGAACTTATAATCTCCACTTATTCCAAATGGAACCAAATAACTATCCGTCTTTTTGGCCATTGAGACAGCTCCAAATTTAAATGGTAATAAAACCCTATCTTCATACTCCTTTTTACTAATAACTTTTAGATCAACAAGTTCTACTAAATAATCATTAACTCGATAAATGTTTTTTTGAAAATCCTCTTCAGTAATTTTTTTCATATCTCTTAACTCTTCTAAATAATTAACATAAGAGGTCTTTTGATTCTTTACTTTTTGCTTAAAATTATCATATGTATCATCTTCCGGCTTACATCGCTCAAACAATTCCTGAATTTTTTCTTCTTTTAATGCATTTCTCGTTCCTTCTGGAAACAGTCCCAATGCATATCCATCATGTAATACTTTTAATGCCGCACTACTAGCTCTTTCATCCTTTTTGCTCCGATCTACAGGAATACAACCACCTAATCTAAAGAACCACGCCACTTTTTTATTATCAAAATATTCCTTTTTAGCCATATAATGAACCGGTCTTTTAGTAGCTAAGATTGGTAAGCATTGATCCATTATATGAATATGATTACCTACAAGCAATATAGCTCCTTCAGCCGGAATATTTTCTTTTCCAATAATCCGAGGATTATAGTAAACCTTAAAAAGCATTCCAAGAATTGCTTTAAAAAATCTAAAACCATACATTTTATCTTTTTTTTCACTCATTTTTATCTACCACCTTATTAACTACCACTTTTTCTTTTGTTTCTAGAAAATATTCTCCTAATTTATCACTAATATCACTCATCAATTGCCTATTTGCCTCCACTAAATCACCAGTAACTTTTCTTGGCTTTAAGAACTCGACTTTTATACTTTTTCCAAACCATTTATATTTACCAGTAATTACGAAAGGTACTAAATCAGCTGCTGTCTCTTTGCACATTTTAACTGCCCCAATTTTAAATGGCATCACTAAATCTTTAGTCTTATTAATAGTTCCCTCTGGAAATATCCCAATACAATTACCACTATTTAAATAATCATAAGCACTAACCAAAGCGTCTTTATCATGAATTTTTCTATTAACTGGGATACACCCCATTGCTTTTACAACAATCCAACCAAAAAAATCGTGCCACATTTCTTCCTTTGCCAAAAAATGCACTTGATTCTTACCAGCAACCCCAACTAATAACACCGGATCCAACCATTTAGTATGATTACCAGCTAGCACATAAGGACCATTCTTAGGAATGTTTTCATATCCCACTACTTGTGGTCTAAAAAATAAGTAAACCAAACCTTTAACTATAACTCTAATAATTTTATATATAAATGTATCTTTTTTCTTCATATCCATCACACCTATAATTTTACTATACTAAAATATATTTTACAAATTAAAAAAAATTAAAAGATTCTAAAATACATTAGAATCTTTTGAATTAATTATCTTAACATCCCCAACTGTGTCACTTTTACTTAACAAACCGTTAACATCAAGTTGCCTTCTTACCTGCTTTGCAACCCCAACCGAACCGTCAAGTAAAGTAACCCCTGGCATAACTTCTAAAATTTCTTTCTTTATAAACGGATAATGTGTGCAACCAAGAACTATTGAATCAATATCCTTATTTTGATATTCAAAGAAAATATTTTTTAAAATATTTTTAACTTCACTCATGTCATCTCTTTCAATTGCATCGGCCAATCCAAAACAGGGCACTAAATAAATATTTTGATCATCTCTTTTATTTTCTGCAATTAATTGCTGACATCTCTCGCTCTCAATCGTTGCTGGAGTAGCCATAACTAGGGTATTTTTAAAATTATAATCACAAGCTAGTTTAATTGCTGGAACACAACCAACAAATAATAAATCCTTAAACTCCTCTTGAAGTCTCTTCATACACCTTGTCGTTGCAGTATTGCAAGCTATCACAATCAGTTTACAACCTTCACTTTTTAAATAATTAACGATTCTACTTGTAAGAAAAAACAATTCCTCGTCCGTTTTTTCTCCATACGGGCAATTCTTACTATCAGCATAATACAAATAATCCTCATTTGGAAGTAAATTTTTCAGTTCATTTAATATACTGAGCCCACCAATTCCCGAATCAAATACACCTATTTTATTTTTCATCATTATCACTCTTTCTTACTACTATCACTTCTCATTAAATAACGCTTTACTTTTTTTGGTTCATACGTATCTCTAAACCCTCTCTGATAATAATCTAATGCTTTCAAGACTTCTGCATTATTTTTATGAGCTTCTTGCATACTATGAATTTCGTCCTCCGTTAACTTAAAACCGCTAACAAATCTCCTAACCCGATTACCATTATCACAATTCAAATATGAACCAACTATCTCATCTCGCGATAAAAATCGAACAATTTCTAAATCACTAACGGCATACATATCATAGTAACCATAATAATCATCATAGTAACTAGCTATCTCCCCCCGACCAATAACTTCAGCAATACAAATTTCTTCGTTCATTGCATCAAAATACCTTAACGTATCCTCTAGTCTTTCGCAAAAATGAAAACCATTACCATGTAAGCCAAATGAAATTGGTCCCTCAAGTAGATATCTTTCACCTTCTAAAAATTCCTGTCCATATCTATTTGTCAAATCTTTATTAAATGCTTTAAAACCTCTAATCTCCACGTCATTATCATCCACTATCTATTTTAAAAATTTATCATTTACCTTTTGAATAAAATTATAATCTTTCATTCTAAGAATCTTTATTGTTCTATTAATCACTGTTTCAATCGTTAAAACGCTTTCATAAAAATTATTGTCTCCGTCAACTGTTACAATCAAATTACCATTATTTCTCTTTGGCACTAAAGTAATTAGCATATTATCTGGAACAATCACCGAATTAACTAAACTACGATAGGCCTTACTATTAAGCGGAGCAACAGGGGTAATTTGTAAAGTATGAAATGTATTAAACACTATACTTCCACCAAAACTAAGATTATAAGCTGTCGATCCAAAAGAAGTAGATATTAATAGACCATCGCCAACAAAATCCTCTAATAAACCACCAGCTACCGCCACCTCTAATTCCGTCGTATTAAGTGCCTCATCTCGTATCACAATCTCATTAATTGAAAAATGTCTTACTGTTTCCTTCTTAGTCTTAACAACTACCTCTTGCACCCCAATTTCTTCAACTTTAAAATCTGCAGTTTTGAGTAACTCAATAAATTGGTCAATTTCGTCAACTGAAACTTCCTGCGCAAATCCTAAAGTTCCGGCATTAATTCCTACATAATAACAGTTATTATTAAAATTTGCACTTTTAACCATTCTTAAAAAAGAACCATCTCCACCAACTGCAATTGCTAAATCATAACCCTCATCAACTATTACAAACTTATTTTTTTCCAGCTTTTCTTTTACTTCTCTCGCAACACGATTACTTTTTAAATTGTCATTAATAAATAACTTAACTTTTTTTATTTTCATATTACTTTTTATATTTAAACAAATAAGACGGGCGATGGCCACCACCAGTACGCATCTTATCTGTCTTTTCTACTCTTTCTGCAATGATTCTTCGAAAAGCTGGATCCAACAACTTCTTATTTAAGATCACTTCATAAACCTGTTGTAACTCTCCTAAAGTAAAATACTCTGGCATCATATTAAATACTATGTCAGTATAATTAACTTTATTTCTAATTCTTTCCAAACCCGCTAAAATAACTTTAGCATGATCGAACGCTAACTTATCACTATTTTCTATTTCAAATTGATATCTATCCGTAGTTTTCTCCTTTAATATCTTTCTCAATACAAGGTTAATTCTTTCTACCCCGTTATCTAAAGTAATTTCTACTCTATCGTCTTTTTCTTCAAGTAAGAAAATATCAAACCAACAAGCATTAGCCGCCGGTTTCGTCAATTTATTTTTATCAACCAAGGCCACATAAGACGTAGAAACAACTCTCATTCGTGGATCTCTTTTCAAATCATCAAAAGTATATAATTGTTCTAAATAAATATCTTTTAACCCTGTCTCATTAACTAAAACTCGACGTGCACATTCCTCTAATGTCTCTTTTTTTACATCTAAGAATCCACCAGGAAGACACCACTTTCCTTTATAAGGAAAATCATCCCTTTTGCATAACAAAATACTCATCATCTTAGTACTAGTTTTGCGATAATTAGTTTGTTCTTGATCTGATACACTAACAAGCAATATATCTGCTGTCATTGATAACTTTTCAAAGCAACTAGAATCATAGTGTTCTAAAAATTCTTCTTCACTTCTATATTCAGCCATAAATTCCACCTCATTTTCATAATTTGATTATAACATAAAATATATAATAACAAAACTTTTATTTAATAAGACAATTAATCATTGAGATTATCTTTTCAATTACTAATTCTTTATTTTCTTTTCGACTTCCACGTACAGCTTCAACCTTAGCATTTAAAAAGTTTTTAGTTCTACTATCATAAACACTAACAAAAACCACATTATCTTCTCCATACGGATTGTTAATATCTACTCGGTTTAACTTACCGGTAATACCAACCCCTAAAATACTTCCGGTAAATTTCGAAATATTTTTACTCATTTCTTCAGCTGTTTCCATACTATATACACTATACTTATCAATTATCTCACTTGAAACCCCCATTTTAATTTTAAATTCATTTGAATAAGTAACTGCACTAAACTTTAGTATTTCGCTAGCCCCTTCAATATTTGTAATACTATTAGCAACGCCACCACCTGTACAAGACTCCATCGTCGAAATTGTTATTTTTTGACTTACCAATTTTTTTACTAAATCATACATCAATATCATCTCCTTATCACCCATATAATTTGTTTTCTAATATATAATTATAAACCCCTTCAGAAAGAAAGTCTAAAACATCTTCTTTTTTTTGTAGTTTTTCACGAATATCCGTAGAAGAAACATCACTCTCTAAAACATCACTAACTATAATATTACTACGATATTTTTGATATTTATCAAGTAATAGATTAATGTCATCCGTTTTTCTCTTTACAACCAAAAATTTTTTATTTAAAAGTAGGTCTTCTCCCTTCTCCCATTGATCAATATAACTTAAATTATCCGTTCCTAGAATAAAATAAATCTCATCATTTGGGTAAGTTTTTTGAAAATAGTCTAACGTCTCATATGTATAAACATTTCTATTACGAAGTTCAAAATCACTAACTATAAATCGTTCATCATCCTCTATCATAATACTAAGCATATTATATCTATCGCTATCATCAACTAAATTATCTTTATAAATATATTTGCTACCGGTTGGAACGTAAATCACCTTATCTATATAACCCATGCGAATTAACTCTTTCCCTATATTGTAATGCATCTTGTGAGGTGGATTAAAACTGCCTCCAAAAATACCAATTCTCATTTTTTCATCTTCTTTCTTATTTTTCTAAACACTTTTTGTTTTTATTCCATAAAACTTCAATGTCTTCGTTCTTATTTATAGTATTAATAATTTCTGCCATATAATAACTACAATCAACCTCCCTATACCAAGTTTTACATTTAATATCCTCTGGTACATAAGATAAATTAGTAGAATAAAGACGATCAAACAATTTGCTTTCATAAGCCTCATTAAATATTTCTACTCCTTCTGTAAAAAGAGAAAATGTTGCTACTAAATAAACATGTCTTGCTCCCCTTTGTTTTAAATGTTCTGCTACTTCAATCATCGAACCGCCAGAGGCAATCATATCATCAACAACAATAACATCCCTGCCCTTTGGATCAGCCCCCATATATAAATGCTCGACAATTGGATTCTTCCCATTTACGACTTTTGATAAATCTCTTCTTTTATAAAATACTCCTACATCACATGTAAGCATATCTGCATAATACCTTGCTCGTTCCATTGCTCCCATATCCGGACTTATAACTAAAACCTTATCCATTACCTCATTTTCAATTAAACTTTCCAAAATCTGTTGCGTTGGATAAAAATTTTCAAATGGTAAACGCGGGATAGCATTACAAATACTAGGATCATGTGCATCCATAGTAATTATATTATCAACTCCCATTCTTTCTAGTTCTTGTAAGGCAATAGCGCAATCTAAAGATTCATTACCACGTCTTTTATGTTGCCTAGATTCATACAACAATGGCATTACTACATTTATCTTAGCAGCATGACCAGAAAAAGCAGCAATAACCCTTTTAATATCTTCATAATGCTCATCTGGCGACATAAAATGTTCTCTACCATGCATTAAATAACTTAAACCATAATTTCCTACATCACTTAAAATATATAAATCGTTACCATTAACAGTCTCTTCTAATTTGACCTTACCCTCTCCATTACTAAATCTTTCGCTCTTCATAGTTACAATATAACTATTTTTAGATTTATTCATTGTCATCAAATGTCTATTAACTTTATTTCCAAATTCACTAATGTTATTTAAAATAACCAATTTTAATTTACTCATATTACCTCCTATTTAACTAATTTCTTATTTTTCACTGTTGCGACTAAACCATTAAAATATGGCTTATTAACACTATGTTCTTGGCAACCATAGCCCAAAATAGTATTACAAACGCCCATATCATAACTAATACCACTAATTTCATAACCAGCATCATTTTGCATTGCACTAAAAGCATCCTGCACTTCTTCCCTAGTCAAACTCCTATCAAGTACCACTTTCTCACCTAAAATATTTAAACTACCAGTTAACTTTATTTCTACAACGGCCTCTTCCCTTTCTAGCATCCCATAGCCAACATTCTCTAGCAAACAGCGCATCGAAACTTTCCCTATGAAATCTTCTTTCTCTTTATAATATCTTTCTAATAATCTTTTAATTTCTTCCTTTTTAAATTGTAATTTCACTTCAATCTCCTCTTCTTATTAACATTATATTAATAAGTGTTTGTATAAAAAATACAAATCAATTTATTTGTTATTAACATTATATTAATAACTGATAAAAATGTCAATATCTTTTTAACAAAATATTAAAAAGATGTTCAAAAAAAGAAACAACCCATCTTATTTAGTTGTTTCCTTACTTGGTTGATAAAATCTATCTCTACAATTACGTACTTTCTTATACTCTTGTGGTTCATTAGTAGTCAAAGCCTTTTCTGAAGCTTTTTCGTTTCTCATAATAATTGGCATTCCACCCGGTAACATATCCCAAACATCTCTTGGCAGTAAATAAAATACTTCTCCAGTAGCCGTCCCTAATTGTAGTAATTCATCAACTGTTCTTTGTAAGTCCGTCCACTGTCTTCCTTGTTTATCTTCACATAAATTCATAAATGAAACCCCTTCGTCAATACTTGGCAGTTCTGCAATCATTTCTGTAATCGTCGCTCGATTTTCCGCCAAACGAGAGGCACTAAATACCTGTATGCCCTTAACTCCTTCTCCCAACACAAACGGAGTCATCGGTTCACTTAATTCATTAACTTCCGTATCAGTTAAAAGGCATCGTCTATAAACCTCATTAACTCCTTCAGCAGTTAATTTTTTCTTATCAGTTAAATCACCGAATTTCTCATTAACATCAACATTCAACATCTCAACCTCACCATCACCATAGAGTTCGATCACTGATTTCAATATTTCTTCATCTGTCAATGGAATACTTGCCTCCGGATTATTATAGGTTTCAACGATTTCTGAAATAAACAATTCTTCTGCTTTTTCATATATCGAAGCAACATCCCCACTTTTAACAAGTTCCGAAACTGCCCTCAAATGAGAATCTAAAGTACCATAACGCATAGCCCTCAATAATTGTGCACTACCTTCTCCAGCTACATAAGCAACAACCGCGGCATCTTTCACACTATCAGCATTTGCCAAAATAGCTTTATATACTTCCTCTGCTTCCGCCAAACTATATATATCTTTTCCATAATAATGAAACCAGTGCATTAACAAAGCTTCTTTTTCTTCTTGCGTATAATTACTAAACTTTTTTTCTTCCATAGCATATCTCCTTATAAAACGCCTTCTAGTTTACCACATTTCCTATAAAACTTCAATTCAAAAAAAGAAAAGGCTATTATTATTCCCTTTCTAATTCTTCTAATTCTTTCAAGAAAATCTCAACAGCGGCATCACTAGGCATTCTCAAATCTCCCCTTGGAGATAAAGAAACTGTCCCCACTTTAATACCATCCGGTACACAATTACGTTTAAATTGTTGTGTAAAAAATCTCTTTAGAAAAACCTTTAACCACTTTAGAATCTCCTTCGCTGTAAAGCTCTCTTTAAATGTACGTTTTGCTAAAAAGAATATTTTTTTTGGACTAGCTCCATATCTTAAAAAGTGATATAAAAAGAAATCATGCAAAACATATGGTCCAATACTAGACTCAGTCTTTTGTAAAATATTTCCTGCTTCATCAGGTGGCAATAGTTCCGGAGAAATTGGTGTATCCAAAATATCTTTTATTACTTCTTTTTTCTTAGCATCTGACTTATCAGCTACCCAATCTACTAAATATCTCACTAACGTTTTAGGTATTGAAGTATTTACTGAATACATGCTCATGTGATCTCCATTATAAGTACACCAACCCAATGCCAATTCAGATAAATCACCAGTTCCTATAACTAAGCCACCTTCCTTATTAGCAATATCCATTAATATTTGGGTTCTTTCTCTAGCCTGTATATTCTCATAAGTAACACTACGATCGTTTTCCTCTAAACCAATATCTTTCATGTGTTGAAGACAAGCTGCTTTTATATCAATCTCTTTTAATGTTGCTCCATATTCCAAAACAAATCTACACGCATTCTGATAAGTTCTTCCCGTTGTTCCAAAACCTGGCATTGTCACACCAATAATATCTTTTGCATTCATACCTAACTTTTCAAAAGCTGCAACAATTACCAAGAAAGCTAGCGTTGAATCCAAACCTCCAGAAATTCCAATTACGCATTTTGGCTTACCTAATTGCAAAAGCCTTCTTGCTAAAGCAGAGGACTGAATTGTAAAGATTTCCTGACATCTTTCGTCTCTTTTCGCAATCGTTTTAGGCACAAACGGATACTCAGAATACGTTCTAGTCAAATCCTTTTTAGTATCTTTTATCTTAACCAAAACATAACGATATTCTTCATCTCCAACAACACCCATATAACTTATATTCTTGCTTCGATCATTATTTATTTTAAAATAATCAATATCTGCAAAAATTAAATTACTTTCTAAAGCAAAGCGCTCATTTTCCTCTAAAAGTGTTCCATTTTCATAAATCATACTAGCTCCGCTGAATAAAATATCAGCAGTTGACTCCATCATTCCACTTGAAGCATATACATATGAACAAATCGTTTTAGCAGATTGCATAGAAACTAATTTTTTTCGATATTCATACTTCCCAATTATTTCATTACTACTACTTAAATTAAAGATAATATTAGCTCCGTGTAGTGTATGACTACTACTAGGTGGATTAACACACCACAAATCCTCACAGATTTCCACTCCAAAGCAAATATCTCCATCTCTAAACAAGATATCAGTACCGATCGGTACTACCTGATCTAAAATAGTTACCTCTTTGCTAATTAAATTGGTACTAGATTGAAACCATCTTTTCTCATAAAATTCTGAATAATTAGGTACATATGTTTTTGGAATAATTCCTAATATTTTCCCTTTCTCAATTACCACCGCACAATTAAACATTTGATTATCAACCCTAATAGGCATCCCAACCAAAGCAATTACATTTAGTGTCTTAGTCCCTTCTAAAACAATCTTCAATGCCTCATATGCTGAAGCAATAAGCCTATCTTGTAAAAATAAATCCTGACAAGTGTATCCTGTCAAACTAAGTTCTGGAGTTGTAACAATTCTTACCTCTTCTTTTTCTGCCTGCTTTAACATTCTAATTATCTCTTTGGCATTTTCTATTGGATTAGCAAGTACTAATTTATTTACAATTGCTCCAACTCTAACAAATCCATATTCTTTCATAAATTTCTCTCCTCACATTATACCATATATCACTTTTAAATAACTACTTAAACTTATTTTAGCAAATCTCTAATTATTTTTGTAATTTTTCTTCTCTTTTAAATAAGTTTTTGCCAAACTTAGGGTATATTTGGATTGAATATCTGTCATATATCCCTGCTCCATTAACTCTATCGCCTCATCAATACTACATTCAAAATATCTAATTGCCTCATTATCGTCTAATTTTTGTTGTCGTGCCTTACTACAGCCCAAAGCTAGATAACTATAGTTATAGGCACCTACACCACACGATTGATCTTGATAAAATTTATCTAAAAGTATCATTTTCTCCGGAATATATCCCGTCTCTTCAGTAACTTCTCTAGCTCCGCCAATTTCAGGTGCCTCACCATCCTCAATATAGCCTGCTGGAAATTCCACACAAACCGATTCTTCCGTACTGCTCCGAGATTGAACCACCAAGACCGTATTATCATCAACAGTTAATGGCATAACAATTGCCGCTGATGGATCTTTACCACCTTTTAAAATTTTTTCTCTTAAAACTACCTTTCCATT
Organism: uncultured Mycoplasmatota bacterium; assembly: GCA_900552495.1. GTDB lineage: Bacteria > Bacillota_I > Bacilli_A > RF39 > UBA660 > JAEDES01. The sequence goes on from URZY01000002.1 coordinate 211,447, forward strand.
CGCTAATTCTATTTCATATCTTTCTACATCAAGAAATCCATTTCGTTTAATAGGTCGATTATTTTCATCATAAATATATTCAGACGGAACTAATGACTTTCTAATAGTCTTTAATTCCTCAATGTATTTTCTCAATTCATCTAGTTTTTCTTTACGCATTTTACATATTCCCTACCCTTATCACTTATTCCATCTTGATGAGATTCAATTAATTCTTGTTTTAAAGTTCTCAATTTATCAGATAAATCTACATAATATTCATGAGGTCTATCAATTCTTGTAACTTCCGGATATAATGTCGCAAATTCATCTCTACAATATTCTTGTTTTTCCTGTAAGGTAGGATCTTGATATATTAATTCGCCATTTTGATAAATTGGAACAAGAAGACTCCTTACATCGTAATTAGTAAGTTCTGTTTTTTTCCATGTTTCTACTGGATGTACTAATGTATAATGCTCCTTACTAATTTCCTCCTCATTTAACGCAACAACATCTCCTAACGCATAACCCGTTTTCTTATCATAAAAACGATATACTTTTTTACTACCAGGATTTATCGTTTTAACACTATCATTACTTACTTTAATTCTCGGTTTTACTTCATTATCCTCTTCTACTGCTACTAACTTATAAACTCCCCCAACTCTTTCCTTAGCCGCCGCAATATTATCTCCTGCTCCAATAGAATTAATTTGTGCTCCTTGAGCAATTAAATCTCTAATAGTATATTCATCTAAACCATTAGATAAACAAATCCCAGTATCGTTATATCCTGCGGCATCTAACATTTTTCTAGCTTCTTTTGATAAATATGCCAAATCACCACTATCAATTCGAATGCCTTTAAATGGATAACCATTCGGCTTTAAATATTCATTTGCCACTCTAATAGCATTAGGAATACCACTATGCAAAGTATCATAAGTATCTACTAAAAAAATGCAATTATCAGGATTGCTCTTAGCGTATTTTAAAAACGCATCGTACTCATCTTCACTTTCCGTCACTAACGAGTGCGCCATAGTTCCCATAACAGGAATATCATATTTCATGCCAGCATAGGTATTAGACGTTCCTACACAGCCACCAATATATGCACACTTACTAGCTTCCACTGCTGAGTCAATTCCTCTAGCTCGTCTTGCTCCAAATTCCATTACTGGAATATCTCCTGCTTCATTAGTAATTCTCTTAGCAGCCGTCGTCACTAACGCTCCATGATTAAAGTTAGCAAGTAATGCCGTTTCTAAAAGTTGAGCTGTTATAGCATCTGCCTTTACTGTCAAAACTGGTTCATTAGGAAAAACCATTGTACCATCGGGAACAGCATAAATATCTCCCTCAAATTTCAAAGTACTTAAATAATCCAAAAATTCATCACTAAACTTGCCTAAACTTCTTAAGTAAGCTAGTTCCTCTTTACCAAAATGAAAGTTTTTAATATAATCTATCGTCTCATCTAGGCCACCACTAATTGTGTACCCACCATCAAATGGATTTTTTCGAAAGAAAATATCAAAGTATACCTGTTCATCCTTCTTCCCTTCATTAAAATATGTTTGAGCCATCGTCAACTCATAAAAATCAGTCATCAAAGTTTTATTTTTCATTTTTATCTCCTCTTTTCTTCATAATATTTTGTTAATAACAATTTCTAAAAAAATAATTCTAACGTTTCTTTACCAATTGAATTCCTTGTTGTTCCATCAATAAGCAAGCTGCATCAACATAATTTTTTCTCTTATCTTCTGCATAAGTTGCCACCGCATCAAGATGAATATTAATATTTACATCTTTATTATTTTGATCAAAATAATTAGCAAGACCCATAGTTCCATTAAAATCACATATATCAGTACAGCATCCAATAACATCCACACGCTCTAACCCGCTAAGAGAACCTATCAAACTTCTAAACTTTTCTGCTTCCATATAACTAGTAGAATTCTTTTCTATTGAAATAGTGTTATCTTCTGCCTCCAATGGTAAGAATTCATCAATTAATTGCGCTTCACTAGTATCCCTAACACAGTGTTTAGTTCCACCAAATCTCTTAAATTCCACAGCATCTTCATCATGAGTATCTTTAACAAATACCACCAAATCGCCTCTAGCCTTTGCTTCTTTAATTAATTCTAACTGTCTAGGAATAACATCCGCTATTTTTTCATCATGTAAAGCTCCTTCCCTAACAAAACCATTAACCATATCAACAACTATTAACATTCCTTTATATACTTCTAAATTTTTAATTTTTCCCATTTGCTTTCCTCCTCTTTTTTACTTTTTATTAAAAACAGCAAATATTTTTTTACAAGTTTTTCAACTTGTTAATAACATTATATTAAGAACAACAAAAATTGTCAATACTCTTTTTAATATTTTTATAAAAACAAAACATTTAATAAAAAAAAGAACTATTTTTAGTTCTCTACTTATTGCTTGCATAAACTTTTAATGCCAATCTAACGACTTCATCACTAACCGTTTTAGGCAATCTTTCTTCATTTTCCTTAAGACTTCGTAAAAAATCAAACGCTAGCATTTCTTCATTCATTAAGTTTAATAGACTATTCACAACTTCAAAATTCATTTTAGGAACTCGCCACAATAATGAAGCAATCTCTTTTTTATATTCCTCCAGTAACATTTAAAATTTACTCCTCCTCTGCTTCATTAAATCGCCTAAATCTATTAGAAGACTTAATGTGATTTCCAATAATATCCGAAACATCAAGTATTGTCACAAATGCACTCTCATCCATTTTTTCAACCAAATGGCGCAACTCAAAAATTTCAATTCTAGTTAAAACACAATATAAAACTTCTTTTTCCCCGCTAATTAATCCTTTTCCTCGAATTGTTGTCGTCGTTCTTCCTAACTTTTCATAAATTTCTTTGGATAACTTAGTTCCTTTCGCCGTTACAATCAAAGCTGCTTTTGCTTGTTCTAGTCCTTCACTAACTGTATCAATTGCTTTAAAAGTAATTACATAAGTAAGTAATGAATACATTGCTCGATCAAAACCAAATATAAAACCGGCACAAGTATATATAACTAAGTTAAATATCAAAACAATTTGTCCAACCGACAAATTAGTCTTCTTACTAATAACCATCGCTAAAGACTCTGTGCCATCAATACAACCACCAAATCTGATTATCAATCCAACACCAACGCCTAAAATCATTCCACCAAATACTGTCGCTAACAATATTTCCTCAGTAAAAGTTCCGAGTTCCGCTGCTAGTTCTAAAAATAATGAAAACGCAACAATTGCATATATTGTTCGAAACAAAAAAGCCTTTCCCAAATGTTTATAACCAATATACATAAATGGAATATTAAGTAAAACTACCAAAATACTAAGTGGCAAATCAAAAAGCTTCGAAATAATTATTGAAATACCGTTTACACCACCATCTAAAACCGTATTAGGAAGTAAAAAACACTCCAACGCTACCGCTGCCATAATCGCTCCAATTGTTATCATAATAAATGCAATTACAAACTTTAAACTCTTATTCTTAACACTTGCCATAAAAAACACATCACCATCCTACCATATATCTAACTTCATTATACAAAAAAATCACCCTTCTGTAAACAAATAAAAAGAAAACCAATTATGGTTTTCCCAGACTGTTGACAAATAGGTTAATATTTTAACTTATTTGTCTTTTTTGATGAAAA
>URZY01000003.1 GCA_900552495.1 uncultured Mycoplasmatota bacterium
TTTTCCATTATTTACGGCGTCGTCTAATTTCTTAGCAACACTGTCAATTGTATCATCGGCAGTAAAGCTTATTTTTTCTGTTGATGAAGCAGAAGCTTTTGTCTTGGTGGAATTAGTATCTGTCTTTACCGATTTATTGTCTGATAAAGTTGTTGATGATTTTATTTTATTTCCATTGCTGTCATAATTAGCTTCTAATTCCCATTTACCATCTTTGTTTAAAATTTCAACTTTCTTTGATCCATTGGAGTATTCAATACTTCTTTGTCCTTCGCCTAAAGTTGTTGTCGTTATTATTTTCTCTCCATTTGGACCTTTTTGTTCGGTTATTTTTGTATAATCGTGGTTATATACCGTTTCTGGTTCTGTTGCTTTATTTACAATTCCTGTTTTATCTAATTCAGCTTGAGTTTTCGTTTTAGTTGTCATTTCTATATCAACTTTATTATCACCAAGATATTTTATATTAGATGTGTTTCCAATATCAGCATTAACACCTGTCTTTGAAGGAGTTTTTATGCTAGCATCTACCGGCGTATATTTAGGACTTATTGCTGCATCCATATTAGCTAAGGCTGTTGTTCCTCCGACTATTGTAGCGGTTCCACTTGTAATTGCAGTAGCGTTATTTGATGATGATAATTTTGGAGTTGTTTCTGGTTGCTTGACAACTTTATTAGGGGTTATTTCATTATTTATGCCAGCTGATGCTAAGTTTCCTGTCAACTGATTTCCTGAATTTTCTTTTAAAACTCTATTTTCTGAAATATCTAAGCTGGTTCCTGTATTGTGTGAAGTACTTATGTTTTTTTGAACGTCTGAGGTTGCTTTAGCTTCAGTTTGAACTGGAGAATTTTTTGTTACGTTTCCACCATTTTCTACTTTTGTTTCTATTCTAGGTTGAACATTATTAGTTGTACTGCCACCAGTTGATGCTTTCGTTTCAGGTTGAACAGGAGATTTTTTGGCTACACTTCCACTTGCCTCTACTTTTGTTTCTGCCTTTGCGACAGTGTTCTTAGGTGTACTACTACTACTAGATTCTGCTGTTGTTTCTACTCTAGGTTGAACATTATTAGTTGTACTGCCACCAGTTGATGCTTTCGTTTCGGTTTGAACTGGAGATTTCTTTGTTGCATTTCCACTTGTATCTACTTTTGTTTCTGCTTTTGCGACAGTGTTCTTAGGTGTACTACTACTAGATTCTACTTTTGTTTCAGTTTTGGTTGGAGATTTTTGGACTGTATTTCCGCTTGTATCCACCTCTGTTTCTGTTCTAGCTTTGGCTTTACCTTCTGTTTGTATTTCATCCTTTAAAACTTTACTGGCTTCTGTATTTATTTTGGCATCGGCATCAGAGTCTACTTTGGCTTTTACTTTTCCATCGGCATCTACATCTGTTTTTGTTTTTACATCTACTTCTGTTGATGATCCTTTTGCTGATTTCAAAACTTTTCTCGCATCTTTTGCTTCGCCGTAAGATGACATAATAGCTCCCATCATTGCTTGGTTTTTAACATTATCCCAGCCGCCTGCATCATTAAATGCTTCTGCATAACTTCCATAATCTTTATATGTCATATTTAATAAAGGCTGAACAAAGCCTTCTATACCTGAATCAACAGTATCTAGGGCAATTCTAGATGCAGAACCTGCTAGTTTGGAACCTTTGAATAAACTATTTGCTAGCTTGTCACCATATCCACCTGCTTGTGAGATCTTGGCTCCAATTGCCCACTGAGCACCTTCCCATGCCGCGCTTGATAAACCATATTTTAGTCCGTCAACAACAGTTGCGCCATCTGCCCAGGCATCCTCTGAACCTCTCGATATGGCGAATACTCCAGCGGAGGTTGCTAATTGGGATACACTTAATGATCCTTGTGCGACGGCTCTTCCCGTAATCGTTCCAAATGCCGATTTTGCTGAGGCAGCTACCCCTGCTCCATTTGCCATTCCTGCCGTAAAAATTGTCGCTCCTATCATAGCAGTTGAGTATCCTACTCCACTACCGACACTACGACAAGTGTCAAAGTTATAAGCATTATTTTTTAATGCTTGACCAAATTCGGTATCGGCATAGAATGAATCAAATATACTTTCAACCTTTTTTCCGATACATGCGCCTTTGTTTCTTCCCACATCTTTTCTGTTATATTTGATCCAGTAACTAAGTCATAGCCACCAGTAAAAATTGATGCGGCAGCAGTCGCTCCCATGGTTAATAGATCACATGCAGTTTCTCCAAATTCAAATACACCTTCTACAAAACCAGTAAAGAAAGTTGCAGCACTTGCGCCGACACCTTTAAAAAAGTTAAGTGCTTTACGTCCAAAACTAATGTGATCTTCAATCCCTGTTAAATCCAGTGTATCATAATCAACGCGATCTAATGAATCTAAGAATGCATCAATAGCATCCTCATCTTGGCTGTATGATAAAACTTCTATTTGCACTTGTTTTATGAATTGAGTTAAAAAACTTACTCCTTGACCACATTCATTTATAAGCGTGCTAAAAGAATCGCTGTTAAGTCCACCGATATATTCATTAAATCCTTTGGCTGATACTATTTTGTTTGTTGCTTGTTTGATGTCAGAAGATAAACTTTCTATTTTACCAAGCATGTTGCTTATTTCATCTGTTGCTTGGCTTATTACTTTTCCGTCGTAACTTAATGTTGCCATTATTTTTTAATCTTCTCCATTGTTGATTCTAATTCTTTTCTAAAATGCTTATCTTCTTCATCAGAATATCCTTCTGATACTACTTCTTCAATCTGGTCTATATTAAATAATAGATTTTTATCATTACTAATTACACCCATTGGATATGCACAACCTAGGTAATCCCATGGTTTAGAGCTACCATCTTCAATAATGGCAAAACCAATTATTACTACTTTTCTTGTAGCACCTTTTAATTTAACTACGCTTCCTACAGGAAGATATTTACTACTGCTATTCATTTAACTATTCCTTCTCTCTGCTATTCTTCTATTATAAGCATCTATTTCTGCTTGATCTTTTCTACTTGCTTCATCATTTAATTCTGACTGTAGTTGATTATATACAGCTTCAACTTGTTGTCTTATATTGGCTGTGGCCGTTTGAATACTACCTTTAGTACTGCTAATTCCTGTGCATACTTCTTCTAATGTTGGTAAAATTGTTTTATCTCCAATTGCTAGCACTTCTGGTGTTAACATACTTCCAGAACTGTTAACTTCATTTTCAATTGATGAAATCATTTCGGCTTCACTATCAACAGCATCACAGCCTGCAAGTATTGCCTCAGCATCTAATTTCTCACTAGCTGATTTAGCTGAAACAAACCTACCTTGATATGGTTGTAATAAACTCATTAAATACACCTCTCTACTATAATACTATATATTATATATTACACTATTCAGTGGGCTTTAGCAAGTAGAAGGCTTGGTTTTTTTCATAAAAAAAGTAAAAGCATTGATATCTCTTAAATAGAGTATATATCATCTTTTACTTTTTATTTAATTAAGCTTCATTTTCATATTTTTGTTTGTAGATTTCATATCCACCATTTAGGATTCTTGATAGTTCTTTTTGAGAATCACTTTCATATCCCATATGGCATAGTTTTTCAATTTGATTGTGATTAAAAGCACAGACCATATTACTATCTAAGATTCCTTCTGGATAAATGCATCCACCGTACTCGTACATTTTTCTTTGAGCTTTAACTTCTTTTCCATCTTGTAACTCTGTATTGTTTGGGAAAATGCAATAACTTGTGATCATTACTTCTTTTTTTCCACCTTTTAGCAATACTACTGATCCGATTGGCAAAAATTTATCTTTCATATTCTAACCTCCTAACCTTCTTGGAATGCATATTCATCTGTTGGAGTTAAATAATCTGCTTCTGCATTTTCCGTTTCACCATAATCTATATTCATTGAGTCAACATCTTCATTCCATTCTTCGGTTTCTAAGCCTTCTTCTTCATCTTCATTATTTTCTTTTTCGCGTTTATCTAAGTAAGCTTTTGTACCAACGCCTGCCAAACCGGCTGCTCCTAAACCGGCTACCATTGGAATAACAGAAGCTGATTTAGTTGATAAACCATCTGATGATAAAATTGGAGATGATGATGTTGGTATATTCATTGTACTTGTTGTAAGATCACTTAATGAACCGGTTGAATTTCCTAGTGAATTCATTAAGTCGTCACTTGTTATATTACTATTTCCAGTACTTGCGTTTCCTGTTAAATTGCTGTAGTTTCCACCGCCAGTACCTCCTCCTATACTAGGATTGACGGTTGGTTTATTATCATTATCACCAGGTAATCGTTCCCCCCCACTTATTGGATCTGAATCCGGCTTTGGGATTGGATCTGGCCTTGGAGTTGGATCTGGCCTTGGAGTTGGATCTGGCCTTGGAGTTGGATCTGACCTTGGAGCTGGATCTGGCCTTGGAGCTGGATCTGGCCTTGGAGTTAGATCTGGCCTTGGAGTTGAATCTAGCATTGGGGTTGGAGCCGACTTTGGAGTTGAGTCCGACGTTGGGGTTGGATCCGGCGTTGAAGTTGGAGTTGGAGTTATTTGGTCAACTGCTGTGGATTGTTGTGGAGCAAAGCCTGGTAAATTATCTTGTAGAGTGCCACTTGTTGCATCATATAATTTTTGACCAACTGATGGTCCTGCATTTTCAGCCATTCTAAATTGAGCAGCTTGAACTGGAGCGGTAATACCACCAGATGTAACTTGTCCTGCTGCCGCTGCTACTCCACCTACTGCTTTTGGTCCAATAGCATTTGCCGCGTTAGTTACTGCAACACCTGCTTTTGATGTTGCTAAAGCATTGCCAGCTTTTGCTAAACCTTGACCTATTGAACTGTTTGCTACTTTTTGGGTAACGTTTGTTGCCATTTGTCCTATTTTTGAATCGGCTACCGCTTTAGTAAACTTATTTCCTTCATTTGCTACGACATCAGTTCCCCTTGCTGCTGATACTGCGGAATTTGCATTTTTAGCAACCTTTAATGTATTTGCAGAGTTATTTACAACATCGTCGATTGCATTTAGTACATCATCAGTCGCTCCAGCAGCTTTTGCAACTTCTTTTAGTTCATTAGCTTTGCTAGCTAGATCCTTGGCATTCTTAAGAGTTGTGCTAGCACTTTTTGCGGTAGTTCCTCCCACCGTTACTGCATCATCGGCAAAGTTTGCTACATCATCAGTTAATCCAACAATATCATCAGTTAAATTAATGACATCGTCTCCTAAGTCAGCAGACTTCATAATATCTTTTAGATTCTTAACTGATTGTGATGTTTTACTTGCGGCACCACTTAACTCGTCAAGTGAATCAAGGGCTTTACCGGCTCTCGCTCCGGCAGTCAACTTATTGGCAAGTCCACCAACCACCAATGTTGTAGCTGCCGAGACGGCTCCCTGTTTGACTCCTTTTCCAAAGGCTTCATTAAATGATAATCCTTGTTGTAGTCCACTTTGAGTTCCGCTTCCAACTCCACCAACTAATGCTGTCGCTGCTGATATTCCTAAACCAGCTGTTCCCATACCTCCGGTCGCAACACCAACGATAATATAACCTGTCGCTGTTCCAATGCCTTTTAAAACATTAGCGGCTGTGCTCTGATGAGACATAACGCTATATTTATTTAACCATTGTAGTCCGCCTTCTTCATATTGATCATAGAAAAAGTCCCCCACATGATCTTTTTTTACAAATTCAGCACATGCATCTTGAAAATCACTACTAAAGACACCACCGACAAAGCCAGCAACTGATACTAACCCGTCACCCAAATTTTCAATGAAAGATCCTAATCCTTCAACTAATTTTAATGCTCCCATACCAATAGTTGCAAACAATTTTTTATACCATGGAGCACTTTGATATTCTTCAATTTCTTGAGCTTTGCCACTTATTTCAGTGCTCATCATTTCTATATATTCAATGACTTGTGATTGATAATTAGTTATGTAACTAAAATCAACATCTATATTTTCTGCACCACGTGCACTTGATACGGTGCTTATTCCCTTTTGTATTTCACCATTTGTACTGTCTAAGGCTTTACATGCGGATGATAGTTCTTCAATAGCTTGACTTACTAATGATGCGTTATATGTATATCTTGCCATAAATTTTTCCTCCTATCTTCCTTGAGCAGCTTCTGCTTCTCTTCGTTGTCTTTCTAGTTCTGCTCGATATGCTTCTAATTCAGCTTGTTGCTGAGCTTGAATTTGAACAGCAACATTTCTTATTTGCGCCGTAAACGATTCAATATTTGTTTTAATTGTTTCAACAGCTACTGCCAGTTCCTCTAATGATGGTTGCATAGTTTGTCCTTCAACAGCTAGAGCTTCTCCACTACATGAAGCTGCCGCATCTCTTACATATTTTGCACATGTAACATAATCTTCTGCTGCACTATCAATCATATTACATCCATTTGTTATAGTAACAACATCAATTATTTGACTCTCACTTGTTATTGCCATAATATCACCTATTCTTTCGTTTAATATTATTGTGAATCTAAGTACTATTTTCTTTGCATTATATCTATTACCCTATATAATGCTATATTTTGTTTATTCTATCACACTATCATTATAAACCAAATCTAGAAAAAAAAAAAGAATAAATATTTCTTTTATTAATATTTTTACGTAAAAAAAGAAACTACGCAGTTTCAGCAGCTTCTTTTTCATATTTTTGTTTATAAATTTCAAATCCACCATTTAAAATCTTTGAAAGTTGTTGTTGTTGTTCTGTTTGATAGCCTAAATAAGTTACCTTTTCAATTTGATTGTGGTTAAACGCACATACCATATTACTATCTAAGATTCCTTCTGGATAAATGCAGCCTCCGTATTCATAAATCTTCTTTTCTGCTTTTACTTCTTTTCCATTTTGTAATTCTGTATTATTAGGGAAGATACAGTAACTTGTAATCATTACTTCTTTCTTACCTCCTTTTAATAATACTACTGTTCCTATTGGTAAAAATTTTTCCATTTTATTTCCTCCTATATTCTTAAAAGCAAAACTATGCTTATATTTTTATTCTGTTTCACCTGTGGCAATTAATAGTTCATTTATTGTACCATCTTTATTGCCATATGATCCCTGGGAAAATAGTTGAAAGAATAATTCATCATCATCGTCGGCATCAATGGGTTCATATTGGTAATATTCTTTAGAAATAGATGTTCTGGTATAATGCATTTGACCATCATCAACTTCTTCTAAATCGTCTTTAGTATTTTTATTTCCTTTATTATTACTGTCACTAGATATTAGAAATTTTTTTTTTGGAAATGATTTATCAGTAATAATTGTATTAGCAACTAGTTGTGTTAAATCATCTTCATATTCTTTAAAGCAATCATCATGCTTTTCACTTAATTCCATTATTTTCTGTTTTAAGTTTGAAATTTGTTTATTTAAAGAATGAATGTCTACAGTCGAAATAACTCGATCTATTCTTGAATATAATCCACTCATTATTTTCTTTTCTTTTATTTCTAAACTTTTGACACTGTTTTCATAGGCATTTATTATTTGCTCTTCTTCATATAATAATTGTTCTAGATCTAATTTATTTCCTAGTTTTTCTTGAAGGCGTTTTTTATTTTGACCCATCGTACCTAATACTTGCCAAATATTTACCTTTGCTTCTCTTTTTCTTTGGGATATTTCTGATAGTAATTTTGATAATTCTTGATTTCTTCTTTCGGCTGTTTTATTTATAATTCCTGTTCTTAATTTGTTAAATAATGGGAACAATGATAACGCAACTAATGTTGTTGTATATTTAGTTGAAACATTGTCAAACAGCATTGTTACTTCTTCAACCGTCAGTATTTCACTTAATTCTGTTTTAAATGTAATGTTTTCTAACATTCTATCATCCCCTAGTCTATATTCTTACTCTATATTTTATTATAGTTTATGAATGACTTTCAGTCAAGGTTTTGAAGAAGAATTTTACAGTAGAAAACAGAAGCTACTTTGCTTCTGTTTCTTCATTTTCATATTTTTGTTTATAAATCTCATATCCGCCATTTAAAATTCTTGATAATTCTTTTTGGGAATCACTAGAATATCCCATATGACAGATTTTTTCTATTTGTGCGTGATCAAATGCACATACCAAGTTACTATCTAGTATACCTTCTGGATAAATGCACCCACCATACTCATACATTTTCTTTTGGGGCTTTACTTCTTGATTATCCTTTATTTCAGAATTGTTTGGAAAGATACAATAACTAGTTATCATTACTTCCTTTTTTCCACCCTTAAGTAATACTACTGTTCCTATTGGTAAGAATTTTTCTTCCATATATATCCTCCTCTATTCTTTCATTATTGCATACTTTCTAATTCACTGCTGTTGACAGCTTGATAGCTTTCTACTTGATCTTCTTGATATGCATATTCATCAGTCGGATTTAAATAGTCTCTTTCTTCTTCATCAATGTTGACTGTGTCATCACCATAATTTAAATCCATCTGTTCATCGCCTTCCCATTCTTCAGTTTCAAAGTCTTCTTCATCATCATCGACATGTTCTTTTTTATCTAAATATGCTTTGGTTCCAATTCCTGCAACTGTTGCGGCTCCTAAGCCAGCAATAACTGGAATTACACTCTTCTTAGTGGTTGCTGTTGTAGTGGTACTAATAGGAGTTGATGAGGTTGGAACTTCAACATAATCATTACCACCAATTAAGTCAGATAAAGATCCTGATACTGTTTCTTCATCAAATATTTCTTCTTTTCCGGCATTAGGATCAGTTGGATTACTTGTTTCTCCAGTATATCCATTATTGCTGAAACCACCGCCACCATATTGGTTATTACCGCTTTGGCTTCCACCATTTTGACTTCCATTACTTTGATTTCCACCATTGTTAGACGGATTTGAAGTATCACCATTATTTGAATTCTGGTTATTATTTGATGACGAATTATCTTGATTCGAATTTTGATTATTATTATTTGATGATGAATTGTCTTGATTCGAATTTTGATTATTATTATTTGATGATGAATTGTCTTGATTTGAATTCTGATTATTGTTATTTGATGATGTGTTATTATTGCCTGTTGGTTGTTGATATGAATTATTACTTGATCCACTAGGACTATATTGCGTAGTATCACCACCACCATTGTCTTCGTTGCTTGGTTCGGTTGAAATTGGATCTGGTGTTGTATCATCTGGATTATAATTAGGATCAACATCGCCTACTGGCATTTCAATTTCTGGATCAATTTCTTTTGCCGTAGAAGCAACGCGGGCTTTTTCTGATACCCTAAATACAGTTCCGGCATCAGTATGTGCAACTTTATCTGCAGTATATACAGTTCCTAAAGCTGCGAAGGTTGCCCCTGGATGCTTTGTAACAGCACTTCCTGTTGCTGAAATGATTTTTCCTACTACTGGAGCATTTGTTAGTTTGGTTCCTACTGTTGTGAGAATATTCTTAGCTGTTGATGGAGCATTAGCTAAATGCTTACCAACTACTGGTATTTTTGATACTAATTTTGAGGTTGTCGTACCAACTGTTTTTGTTGCATTGCCAACTACATCGTCTATTTTATCTATTCCTTTTGCTAAGGGACTATTTCCTGCCTTATTAAAAAGCTGTTGAGATTTTGTCAATGTTGATTTTCCTGCTGTAGCAGTACCAATTCTAGGGGTGGTCGCTTGATTTTGAGCAATTTTTGATACTTTATTCATTCCCCAAACTAGGGCAGCATCTTTAACTCCGGTTACGACACCTTTTCCAAAGGCGGAATAGAAGGCATCTCCAGCTTTAAAGTCTGTATTCCCAGCTTCATTAGCTGCGGAAATTGCTTTTTGGAGTTCAGTTTCGGTCTTTCGTCCTAGACCACTGACACCGGCGGCAGCCATCTGTAAACCGGTTCCAGCCCCTGTTGCGGCCATTGCAATATATGGGGCAGCCGTTCCAACTCCCTTAAATACGTTTGCAGCTGTACTTGTATGTGAAAACCAACTATATTTATTAATTCCACTTAAAATTCCATCTTCATATGATTTTGCGAAGGCATCTCCTACATGATCTTTTGCTACATATTCAGCACAGGCATTTTTAAAGTCACTATTAAATAAACCACCAACTGCTCCAGCCATTGATACAAAACCATCACCAATATCCTCTAAGCCTGATAAAACACCTTCACCAAACTTTGTAAGTGCCATTCCTGCACTTGAAAATAATTTAACTAGAAAACCAGAATTATTATAGTCTTCAATAGCTTGAGCCTTTTCTTGAATTGTTGCTATATCTGTTTCAATGGTCTCCTCGGCTTGTACTTCTAATTCATTTAATGGTCCAAAATTAACATCAATATACTCTGCACCTCTTGCCCCTTTTATAGTTGACGCAGCAGCCTCGAATTCAGCAGTTACATCGGCAAGTGCAGATAAGGCATTATTTAATTCTGCTATGGCACTTTCTACTTTCGCTGGTTCATATACATATCTTCCCATTTTTACTCCTCCTAACCATTATTGTTGTTTTGTTGACTTTCAATGTATTGATTCAATTCATTTGATTGTGCAGCGTATACTTGTGTTGCAACATTTCTGATTTCAGAGGTAAACCCGGTAACCGCATCTTTCATACTTTTAATAAATTCTGCATCAGCTTCTAATTGTGGTTGCATAGACGTTTTATCTACAGCTAAGGCATTTGCATCGCAAATTGTTGCCGCTTCATAAACTTTCTCTGCGCAAGTTACAAATTTTTCGGCAGCTTGATCTATTTTTGTGCAACCGTTTGAAATTGTTGTCACATCAATAAGCTGACTCGAACTCGTTATTCCATAATATGCCATATAAATATCACCTTTACCCTTTTTTCTTATGTTAATGCATAGTAAATAGAGAAAACGACGCTTCTCTACTTACTATACATTGCATAAAGCAATGTATTCTTTTTTTATTATTGTTCGCTACTATATTTAAGAGCTTGATCTACTGCCATTCTTAAGTTAGTTGCGCTTAATTTCATATCAGCCATAGCTGCTGGAATATCAGCACCATAATAAGTGCTCCAGTTTTCTCTAACTGTTTCAGACCAAGAAGTTTGTACTCCGTTAGGAATATTTCTTGTGATAGCTCCATTTAGAGTTTCTAGATTATCTTCCATTGTTGCAACGATGCTGTCGATTTGAGCTGCATCATCTGTAGCTGCGCCTGGATTAATTGTAATATTCATAAATAAATTCCTACCTTTCTAAATTCTACTTCATTCCTGATGCTAAATCACTGATCATACCGCTGAATTTTTGAGTTTGGATACCCATATATTCTTGAGCTTCATCAATAGTTTGTGCTAATTTTTTGAATGTGTCTTCTTTAGCATTAAATTTTGCTAATAAATCATTAGCTGGATCTCCTTGAATATCCCCACTTGTGATTTCTTGAATTAGTGCTGTTAGTCTAGCAAGATTGCTCTTGTATTCTTCTCCAGCAGTAGCTAAAGCATCTCTTAAATCTGTTAGAGCTGCTTCATCAACATGGATTGTTCCTGCCATGTCTTTCACCTCCTATAGTATTTTAAGAATATTGTTATTCGCATTACCGAACCCATATCCTTATGTATTCATTGTATATTTTTTTTCAATTCAATGCAAGAGTTTTACATATTTTTAATTATTTTTTTACACATATAGTTTTTATTAGAGCTAATTTTTTTAATTTTGGGGGTACATTTTTGGTAGTATTTGAATACCTTATATTAGGAATAGATTGAGAGGTGGAGCTTTGAAAGCAAATCGTTGTATTAAAAATTTATTACGTTTTATTAATGTATTACAAAGAAATTCTGTAGATCGCGTTTGTCTTGAGGACTGTTGTACTAAACCTTATTTAGGTCCTACAATCAATGGTGTATGCTATAACACTAGAGTTATATCCTTATACAATTGTCAAGGTAATCTATTCACTAGTGAATACTTAACTGACGGAGTCTTAGCAACTAGTTCTACTTTTAGAATTCAAGATATTCAAGATGATTGTTGTACTTTACTTATTTTAAGTAATAATAATGGAGTTTACTCTTCGACTGGTCAATGTGTTACAGTTGATATTGGTTGCATTTGTGCAGTTAAGTGTTTAAGCGATGAACAAATCAGTAATTTGTAGAAAGGAGGTTTTACTATGTGTGGAGACGAAAATAATAGTTGCGGTTGTATTCATGATATTTTAAAGAAAATATTATTGTTACAAAAACAGGATTTTGATAATGAATGTTATGCAGGATGTGATAAACCATATTTAGGACCAACATGTACTACAATTTGTTATAATACAAGACCTATTACTCTATTCAATTGCTGTAATGGTACTAATTGGAGTTTTCCTTATACAGTAAATGGTGTTACTAGTGAATCAAATATATTTAGGATTGAATCTTTAGATGATTGCTGCTGTACTTGTAGAATTTTATATACAAATGATGAAGGTGTAATTACTGCAACTAATGAATTCTTTACGCTAGATTTAAAATGCGTTGGGGCTATAAAATGTTTACCAGACGTTTCTGTTGATCTATGCTAAGTAAAAAAAGAATATACGAGAAATCATATATTCTTTTTGATTGAAATTATATCCTCTAGTGGAATTGAAATATTATCTAGAGTAACAATATGTTTTTTTGTTTTAGCGATTAAGCTGGTTTCATAAGTTTTATCTTTTGTTTTAATTATTAGTGGAACATTATAGGCATGACCCAATCCAGTAAACACTTCTGTAATTGTTTCCAAAATATTAACATTATCATCAGTCACTGCCGTTCTTAAAGATTTTTCTTCATCTAAATCTAGGTAGCAACTATTTTTATTATTAGATATTTTTTTATTAAAATCGCCTTGGTAAATTTTTGGTAATTTTTTCATGTTTCTCTCCTCTATATATTTTATGTTTTTTTATTAATTTTAGTCAAAGAGTTACATACTAATATTAGGTGATAAAAATGAAAACAAAAATCAATGGGGATATCTTATGGTTTGTTGGGGCTTTCTTTATTATTAGTTTGATAGCTATTTCGTCGGCAGCAATATATACTTCAAAAGACTTGGGAAATTTAGTTTTAAAACAAACTATTTGGTATTTTATAGGTGGACTCGTCATTCTTATTATATATAAATTGGGAAATAAGTTTCTATATCAAGCAACTTGGGGGCTTTATATAATTGGGATTATTTCTTTAATTTTATTATTATTTTTGGGAAAGCCAATTAATAATAGTAGATGTTGGTTTGTAATTCCTGGAATTGGAAGTGTTCAACCTAGTGAGTTTATGAAACTCTTTATAATGTTGGCTCTTGGAAATCTTATTTATCAGTTTCGAAAAGAAAAGACTGCACCAACCATAAAGGAGGAATTTGTTTTTATTTTAAAAACGGGCTGTATTATTTTGATTCCAGCAATTTTAACTTTTTTACAGCCAGATACTGGGGCAGTAATCATTTATTTGATTATATATATGGCAATGATGTTTTTATCTGGCATTCGAATTAGATGGTTTTTAATTGCCCTAGGTATTTGCTTATTGGGAGTTTTTCTTGTTGGTGGTATTTATTTTTTTAATGAAGAGTTATTTGTACAAGTATTTGGAACTTCTTTCTACTATCGTTTGGAAAGATTATTTATGTGGAAAGATGGTGTTGGTTTGCAATTAGAAAATGCTATTAGTGCAATTGGTTCAAGTGGATTGTTCGGATATGGTTTTAAGAAGACACCTATTTATTTTCCAGAAGCGGCTACTGATTTTATATTTGCAGTTTATGCGTCTAATTTTGGTCTAATTGGGGTTACTATATTATTAATATTATTTCTTTTATTTGATTATTACATTATTAGTTTAATGAGAAAGAAAAACAATAATCAAAGTAAATATATCTTGGCTGGTATTTTAGGAATGCTTTTATTTCAACAGGTACAAAATATTGGAATGACAATTGGACTATTACCAATTACCGGTATTACTTTACCTTTTATTTCTTATGGTGGTTCTAGTTTAATATCTTATATGATTATTATTGGCATCATTATTAATATTGCCTCTGAAAAAAATAAAAGTTATAAATAAAAACAGAGTTATTAACTCTGTTTGGAACCACATTTACTGCAATACTCTCCAGTAACTAAAGCCCCACAGTTGTGGCAATAACTTACTGATGGTGGAAATGTTGAACCAACATAACCGGCAGATTGATTATTACTTTGAACATATCCTAAATCCGGCGCTGGTTGGATATTATTTTGGGTATAATCTCGATTAGTGGTTTGAATATAGCCGCCATTATTGCTACTACCTAGTGGTGTTTGATTAACATTTGGTGGGAATGGAATAGCTTGAGGAGTGAACCCTTGTTGGGAAAGGTTATTTTGATAATCTTGATTTGATTTAATTTGTTGATTATTATTAATATTTTGGTTTAATGTTGGTTTCTGGTCTTTGGGTTGATTTTTTCCAGCTAGTTGTTTTATCTTTTTAATTGCTCCAATATACAAAAATACAACAAATACTAGGAATAAAACTATAAAAATGCCTTGGCCAGTAAATAAACAGAAGTCATAAATACCATGAAGAATTGTTGGAGCTAAAACACTTAAAATTAGATTTTTTCGTTCCAAATCTCTTTTTCCTTGATAGGAATATACTTTAGCAACACTAAGGTAATATCCCATAAATACTGCGTCGCAAGCATGACCGGGAACGGCTAGTATTCCTCTAGCAATACCTACTGTTACTGATTGATTATTGAAAACATATAAAAGGTTTTCAAAAAAAGCAAATCCCAACGACACAAATACAGCATAGACAATACCATCATAGACTTCATCATAAGCTTTATTTTTATAAGAAAACAAATATGACATAAAAAATTTACAAAATTCTTCTACTAATGACACACCAATAAAGGCATAGGCCATAACTTCAAAAAATGTCATATGTTCAGTGCCATTTGCCATAAATGGAAAAATCATATAAACAAGATCGGAGATACCTAATACCATGAAACAAGATGCTATTCCCATTAAAAATAATAATACTAATAAGCCCCCTGGTTCTTTATTTTTGTCTTTTCGATATATATATGTCAAAATGACAACCACTGGGATTATTGCTAAAAATAATAATACTAATTGCATAGTATCACTCCTATCTTTATGTTTAGTATACCATGAATAGTTTTTTGTATAAGGCAGTTTTTGGCTTTTTTATATTTAGTGGTGTAAATTTGACAAAAAGAAAACCTTGGTTATCCAAGGTTTAAAATTCAATATGGTGGAGCATAGCGGGATCGAACCGCTGACCTCCACGGTGCAAACGTGGCGCTCTCCCAGCTGAGCTAATGCCCCATAACTAACCGTTTTCTCGCAGTCAGTAATTAGATTTTAGCATAGGCAATTTTTATTGTCAACATCTTTTTTATATTTTTTTATATTTTTTGGTAAGATAATCATTTTCAAGATAGTATTCACTACCCTCTCTGATTAAATGACGGTTATTTCTATAGAAATGATCTTTATTAGTAATAAGTTTACTCTTATTGAAAGTGTAACTATTTAAGTATCTTTCTAACAAAAATTTTTCATAGGATAGATTTATCTTTTCTTTTTCTTTTTTTATTTTCAATAGTAAAAAAGATGTTATTAGTAAAACATTTAACTTTAAATTGGAAAGATTAAGTAAAAAATAACCAAGGGTAACTAGATAACTAATTCTAATTGTAATAATGAGACTTAATTTATAAGGAAATGCTTGGGTTAGAAAAAGATTTAGTAACCTTCCGCCATCAAGGGGACAAATTGGTAATAAATTAAAAAATAATATTCCATAATGATAAGCTGCAAAAATATTATGGTATTGTGGAAATATTGATATTAATAAACAATATGTTCCTATTTGAAATAGCGGTCCTGCTATCAATATTAAAAATTCCTTTAATGGTTTTTCATTTAAAGCCATATCGAATTTAGAAATTCCGCCGAGCGGATATATATAAATTTTATCAACTTCTATGTGGAATAATATAGCAACTAGAAAGTGACCTAGTTCATGGCAAATAATTAATGTTGAGATTGTAAGAAATGGAATAAATGAAGCTGTAAGAATGGCTATAATTGCAAAAAAGTAAACTAATGGATTTATTTCTAAATATTTAGATATAATCCTTATAATTTAAAGCTTGACCATCTTTTTGAAATACTAAATACAATTTCTTTGATTTAGCTTCGCCAAGGTAATCACCTTTTTCGATATAGTCATATAGTTTTATATTAGATGTTTCAATATTTGAATAGAAGACATCTACTCCATTAGTTTGCTCTAAAATAATAGTTTGACCATAATCTTCTTTTTCGCCAATAAAAATTACTATTCCACTTTCTAAGGCGGGAACCATGTACTTATCAGCAACAGTTAACGCTACACCATCTTTATAAGCATGCTTTTCTTTATATTCAATTTTTTCATTAAAAACAGGAACATCATCATATAATAGTTTATCTAATGATATAATATCTCCAAAATATTTTTTATATAATTCTTTAGCTTGTGTAAATTTCAAACTATTTTCATAAACATTTTTTTCAATAAAAACCTTATTTTTGGGATTTTGTTTTATTAAAATCATTCCTATTAAAAAAATTAAAATAGTAAGTAAAACCCTAGTAAGAGCAGTTCTTATTTTTTTCTTTAGTGTTAGTTTTTTCTTTAGAACTTTGTTTGGCATATTTTTCTCCTTTGTATAAAAATATGCAAGGTGGCGAAAGATTATGCTTTTTTTATTTTTTCAAATGATAAATAGATTATTTCAGCATAGATAATATTTAAAATAAGTGAGTGACTTATCTTATAGGTTAATCGACTGATGTCTAAAGGGATTATTTGAAATAGAAAAAGCGTTGAAGCAGTTAAAAGTTCAAAACTAGCAATTATTAGTGGAATAAAAAAAAGTATTTTTACTTTAGTAATTTTAAAATACTTATAGATATACTTTGAAAGAACCCCAATAACACTAAATATTATTAGATGAAACAAGAAAAGATTAGTATAAAGCATATCATATATTAGACCGGTTAGAGCAATTAGAATAAAGTAGGTTCTTTCATTTTTTTTGTAAAAATTATAAATTAAAAATATATTAGAAATTGTAATTAGCGGGATAAAAAACGAAGTATTGGGAATACAACTTGTTAGCAAACCGTCTAATAGAAGTCCAATTATTAATAAGATGATAATCATTTCTTTTCCTCCTCTAATAAGACCGTAACATAGTGAATATTATTGTAATCTTGTTTTGGAGAAACATAAACAATTTGACTTAAATTATATTTATCTGTTTCTGTTTTTACGACTGTGCCAATAAAGATTCCTTGCGGCATTTGTCCTAACCCACTGGTTAAAACAACATCACCCTTATTTATCTTGGTATTTTTATCAATGGCTGAAACTTTTAAGAGATTATTTTTTTCATCATAACCATTGAGAATTGCGTAGTGATCTTTATTGTCAATTCTTATAACGACACTTGTTTTATATGTAACGTCTGAGGTTGTCAGTAGTTTTACTTCACTCGTCTTATTGGTGGTTTTGCTTATTTTACCAATTAAGCCATTTTTGGTAATAACTGCCATATCCTTTTTTATGCCATCACTCTTGCCTTTATCAATAGTAATAGAATTAAACCAATAAGAACTATTTCTAGAAATTATTGAAGCATTAGTTGTAGTATACTCTGTTAAAGTGGAATTTAAGTCGAGTAATTCTTTTAATTCCTGAATTTCCTTTTCTAATGAGGCATTGATGTTTTTCTGAATAAGATAACTTTCTGACTGATCGGTTTGTTCTTCTTCTGAAATTGCCGCTACTGGAGCAACCAATAATTTATTTATATTTGATAAATAGTCTTTGAGATGGATTTCAAAAGGAAAATAGTCTCTATTTAATTTTAAAGATAGTGTCAGCGTACTTAATAACAAAACAAAAACTAATATTTTTTTAATGATATTTTTGTGTTTCTTTTTCATAATAACTCCTTTACTTTGGTTGATTTTCTTTCATAAAAACTATAGTAATTATCTTTTCCAATAATTAAATGATCAACTACTGGAATTCCTTGGATTTGACCAATTTTCATTATTTGGTTTGTGAAATCAATATCGGCGTTACTTGGTGTTGTATCATTTGACGGATGATTATGAAGACAAATTATGTAAGCTGCGCTCAAGAGATAAGCTTCTTTAAAAACTTCACGTGGGTGAACAACACTTTCATTAATAGTGCCAATAAAAAGCAACTTTTTAGAAATTAATTGTCTCTTTGTATTAAAATATAATGCATAAAAATATTCTTGATTTTTACTAATAAATAAATTACGAAGAGCAAGATAAATCTTTTGGGGATTTCCTAGTTCTATTAATTCTTGACTAATAGGGAGAAAGATTCTTCTTCCTAATTCAATTGTTGCGAGTAGTTCTATTGCTTTTACCTCTCCTATTCCTTTTATTTGAATAAGACTATTGAAAGTTATATTTTTAAAGTTTTGAAGAGAATTATTTTTTAGTATTTCTGTCGATAAATCCTTTACATTTTTATTTTTAGTACCTGTTTTTAAAATAATTGCTAATAACTCGGCATCACTTAAATATGTAGGTCCGACTTGTTTTAGTCTTTCTCTTGGGCGTTCTCCAAAGGGAATCTCTTTTATTTTGTACATCTTACCCACCTCAATAGTATTATTAACTAAAAGATTGATAATTCTTACTGTTTTTTAATAATTTCTTCATATGAAGCTAAAACAACTTCTTCAATAGTAAGAATTTCATCCTTAGTAGTTGCTGAATTTAGCAGTAAATCGAATTGAGTAACATTACTTTCAAATTCTGGATTATTAAGCTTTACTTCTTTGATATAAATTTGATACCCATCTTCTTCATAAAGCGATTTCAGTTTTTTGGCAATTGTTTCTGATTTAGTTATGCCGAGGTAGACATAATATTTTGAGTTTTCTTCATTGACTAATTTAACATTTAGATTTTTTGTATTCTCCTCGAGAATTGTTTTTGAGGTATAGGATCCCTCCTGAATAAAATAATAAGTGGTTCCGTCAGCAAAAACATTGGCAAGAGAAAGATTCGTCGCATAGATTTTACCTCCCACGACGAGCCCTAATAGGAGAATTGCAAGACCTAATACTATTTGTTTTTTCATTATTATCACCAAGTATATAATAACTGAACTCTTAGAAGATTTTTGTCGATAATATGACTAAGTTGATAATTTGGCATAAAAAAAGATCCATTAATGGATCTTTTATTTTTTTATAACTAAATTACGCCCACAGTTTTTGCAGAAATTACCTTTTTGCTTATTAGGTGTTCCGCATGATGGACAAAAATTTCCGACGCTATTTTCTTTATTTGGCACTGTTTCTTTCTTAACCTCTTGAAGCTTTTTAGGGATAACTGGCTCTGCTAAAATAATATTTTCGCGAATGGAAGTGATTGGTTGTTTTTTCTTTACTTGATTTTCTAAATTTATCTTTTCCCTTGAGGTAACTGAAGGGGTGATAATTTTCTTATCTTTATTTAGTTCCTTATATGTAGCGAAGATAATGATACTTAAACCTACTAATAGTAAATATATCCAAAAAGGAATAATTCCCCAATAATCCCATAATTGAGTAATAATATTTATGATTAAAATAACAATACTGGTGTAAAAAAGCCTTTTATATTCAGAATCATTAAAGATCACAAAAATTATTATTAACGCAAGGAGCCCGATATAAATTCCTACTTCTAGGTAACCACTAAAAATAATTGTGGCGGTAAAGAAGGAATAGAAAACGGTGGCGAGTATATCTTTAGATTTTTTATCGTTGATTAGATATTTTATGATTAGGAATATAACATATAGTATTAAAATATTAATGGCTATAATTTTGTATACATAATATCTATAATCTAAGTTTTGAATGATACTTAATAATGGTATAGTAAATGATAAATAATTTATTATACTTAGCCTTTTCTCTTTAATTGTCATTGTTAAAAGACCAAATACTAAAAGAATCAAGATATTAGCATATAAGCTTGGTAACAATGTATGAGCTAAAATATGTAAATTTAAGAGAATAAAAATATAGACAAAAACTTTAGCTGGTATCGCTTTAGAACGTAGGAAAATATATAGACTCTCAAGAACTAAAATAATACTAGCAACTACGTTTAAGGCGTCAATGTTAATTAAAAAACTTAAAATAGTAGCAATGATGATATAAATTAAATAGTATTCTTTAACTTTCTTAGATTTAAAAATACAATCGATTATTGTATATATAAGTCCACAAGTAATTAGATTAAAGATAGCAGGAATTTCAAAGTAAGTCTTTGAGATAAAATTTAAAAGAGCAGTAACAAAATAGAATATTATAATTGGTTGATAGAAGAAATCAACTTTATTATCTTCTTTAATTAAATTCAAACTACCAATAGCGCTTATTATTAGGTAAATGAAGGTTACGACAACGCCTTCTAGAGTATTAGCAAATAAATAGTAACTAACAATTATAAACGATACTAAATGGTAAAGCACTTGGCAAGTAACATTTAATGCTTTGTCTTTAGCCAATGGTGTATATTTTGTGATGCTTACAATAATTGAAATAGTCATAAAAGTTATTAGCATTGCATTGGCATCATCTGGAATAGCAATTCCTAAAGATAAAATTATTAAAATAAAGCTGATGATTCCGGTAGCCACGCTATCAAGGGCAGATGATGTTTTTGTTGCTTGAAGTAACATATCTAAAATATTAATAATACATGTAATAATAAGTAATATTAAATTAGAATCAAAACTGTTCATTATAATAAGTGGAAAATACATGTATGTTATTAGTAAAGAGAACTTTTCAAAGGATGTCTTCTTTGGTTTGCAAAAAATATTTATTAGAAAAGTTACTGAGGTCATTATTAGTAAAATTGCCATGGCTGGGATAGATGCAAAGCTCAAATACATAAATATAGCTAAGTAACTACTGGTATGGGCTAAATATTTGCATTCATGGTCTTTAAATTTATAAGCGACTAAATAAAAGGCAGTAGCTATTAGGGTGTAGGTAATAGCATAAACGAGATTGCTCCCCTCGCCCGCATAACTAAACCATGTTGAATATGGGGCAAAATAACCAATGCCAATAAATGTTAAAACTAAAAAAGCTAAACCTAACATGAAATATCCTTTAGTTGTTGACTCTATTTTTAGTACTTTTTCAGAGAAAACCGATAAGCCTAAGAATAATACTCCCATAATGATTAAGAAAAGCAGTTTGATGGGATCTGTTATGAATTCCCAACTTGTTGTCGCAAATAGAATTCCAGATATCAAGACCATAACTAGCCCGATTTTTAGAAGAATATCAATTCTTTTAGAATCGGCAGAGATGTTATCTTTAGGTGGTGAGTTAGTGCTATTGGGCTTAGCTGAGGAAATTTCGTCAAATGAAATAAACAATAAAACAGCGGCTAATTGATTAAAGATAATTGAGATTATAGCGATAATTAATAATATTGTTCTTTTTCTCTGTAAATCCTCAAGGGATAGTAAACTATTAGCTAGAAGAATAATTCCGATTGCTAGTAATGGAATAGCTAAAGCAGGTAAAAATGAGATAAAAAATAGAGAGAATATTGTATATGTATATCCTGAAACTTTAATTAAATTATTGGCATTTGTCATAATAGGCCTCCTTACTATATTTAAGTATAATATATTTAGTTAGTTATGTCTATTAGTAGATCAAAAAAAGATAAGTTCTAGACTGTTAAAGTGCACTTATCTTTTTGCGATTACATATTTTTTAAGTTGGCTAACTTTTCTTCTTCTTCAGCTAACTTTTGACGGTCCATTTCAACAATATTAGCAGGGGCCTTGTTTACATAATTTTCATTTGATAAAAGTCCTTTACGACGAGCAATAGATGCCTCCAATTTCTTTATTTCTTCTTCTATAGCTTTAGTGTCAATTGTTTCTTGCTCGAAAAAATATGTAATTGTAATATTAGCGGACTTATAGTTTACACTAATCATGCCATCTTTTGGCTGAGTATTAAGATTTTCATCTGTTATTTTTAACTGTGATTTGTAAATACTAGTTAAGTTTTCATTACTACAAGTTAATTTTACTAGAGCCGTTTTAGTAATTTTGTTTGTAGCTTTTAAATTACGGATAGCAACGATATCTTCTAAAACTTTTTCTAGTTGTGCTGATTCTTCTTTGTAAATAGCTTTTTTATTATAAGTTGGATAAGAAGAAATCATAATTGATTCCGTTTCTTTGATTGGAAGCATTGAATAGATTTCTTCTGTTACATATGGCATAAATGGATGCAACAATTTAAGAATATCTGTTAATGTATCTAAAAGAATGGTTTTTGTTGTCTGTGTTTGTCCTGTTTTAGTAAGCTCAATATACCAGTCACAAAAATCTTCCCAAATGAAACTATATAATTCGGCGCCTACATTATGAAAATCATATTTATCCATATTTTTAATAGTAGTCTTAATTAGCTCATTTTTCTTAGTTAAAATCCACTTATCATATAGTGTAAGATCATCATTATTTATTTTACGTTCTTTCAAGTCCTGAATATTCATTAATACGAAGCGAGACGCATTCCATAATTTATTAATAAAATTCCATGATGATTTAACCTTTTCTTCATCATAGCGTAAATCCATTCCAGGTGCTGAATTGGTCGTTAAAAAGTATCTTAAAGCATCACAACCATAATTTTCAATTACATCCATTGGGTCAACACCATTTCCTAATGACTTTGACATTTTACGTCCATCTTTATCACGAATAAGGCCATGGATTAAACAATCTTTAAATGGGCGTTTGCCTGTAAACTCTAATCCTTGAAAAGTCATTCTGTTTACCCAAAATGGAATAATGTCATAGCCAGTTACCAAAACATTATTTGGATAATAGCGATCTAGGAGCTCCGTGCTTTCTGGCCAACCTAAAGTTGAAAATGGCCATAAAGCTGATGAGAACCAAGTGTCTAAAACATCCGGATCTTGAACCCAGCCTTCTCCAGGGCAATCAGCCTGTACTTTTACTTTATCGTCTTTGTACCAAGCAGGGATTCTATGCCCCCACCAAAGTTGTCTAGAAATACACCAATCATATGTTATTTCCATCCAGTGATTCATTGTCTTTTCGTAACGTGATGGAACAAAATTTACCTTAGTATCTTTATTCTTTTGATTTTCTAAAACGCGATCTGCTAATGGGCGCATCTTGACAAACCATTGTTTAGATAGATAAGGCTCTACAACTGCATCACTTCTTTCAGAATGTCCTACTGAGTGTGTCATTTCTTCTATCTTTATTAATAAATTTTGAGCTTTTAAGTCTTCTAATAAGGCTTTGCGACATTCTTCACGGGTCATCCCACAATACTTACCGGCATTTTCGTTCATAGTAGCATTGGGATTCATGACAACTATTCTTTCTAAATTATGTCTGTTACCTACTTCAAAGTCGTTTGGGTCATGTGCCGGAGTAATTTTAACTACTCCTGTTCCAAATTCTGGGTCAGCATGTTCATCACCTACAATTGGAATAGGCTTATTAACAATTGGTAAAATAACATTCTTACCAATTAAATCTTTGTAGCGATTATCATTGGGGTTAACTGCAACGGCGGTATCACCAAATAATGTTTCAGGGCGAGTTGTCGCTACTTCTAAATAACGATCTTCTCCTTCCAAATAGTATTTTAAGTGATAGAAAGCGCCTTTATCTTCTTTGTAAATTACCTCTTCAGTTGATAGTGCAGTCATCTGTTCTGGGTCCCAATTAATAATACGCTCGCCACGATAGATTAATCCTTTATTATAGAGATCAATAAACACTTGGTTTACCGCTTTGCTTAAGCCTTCATCTAATGTAAACCTTTCTTTTGTGTAATCTACTGAAATTCCCATTTTAGCCCATTGATCGTGGATTGTTTCAGCATATTCATGTTTCCAAGCCCATGCTTGCTCTAACCAATCTTCTCTTTTCATATCACGAGGTCTTATTCCTTGTTCTTTTAGTCGCTTATCTACTTTTGCTTGTGTAGCGATTCCTGCATGATCCATTCCTGGTAACCATAAACAGTCATACCCTTGCATTCTCTTGTATCTAATTATTATATCTTGAAGAGTTACATCCCATGCGTGTCCTAAATGTAATTTACCAGTTACATTTGGTGGAGGAATTACAATACAGAATGGTGTTTTGTCACTTTTACTGTCAGCTTTAAAATAGCCTTTTGTTTTCCAATTTTCATATTTGCCTTGTTCAACTTCATGTGGATTATATTTTTTATCTAACATTATTATCATCCTCTTTCTTTTTATAAAATCAATTCTTTAAATTTTACCTATTAATTACAGTTAATAAAATGTGGAAGTAAGCTGCAAGCAGTCTTTACTTTGGCGACGAGAGGGTCATTGGTTGCAATAATACAAGGAGTTATTGTAATCTTATAGAAATTTTTGGATATTATTAGCTTGTTTTTACTGGATGTAGTTTCTGCATTTCTTATCTTAGACATTTTTACCTCCTTAAAATAAAAGACAAGTCCATCCAAAAGGACGAACTTGTCGTGGTACCACCTTAATTTCTATCGTTTTGATAGCTTGATATTTTTAACGGAACTAACCGGGAATACTTACTATTTAATTCAGAATTCATGCTCCATCGCTACCTTCAATATAGTTCTTTATCCATTCACACCAAATATGGACTCTCTTCAAAAGACTTAATATTTACTCCTCGATTTCTTTGCATCTGGTTATGATTATATACTAATTTTTATTGTTTTTCAACATTTTTTTAGTTTTGAGGTGAAGTTATTTCTGATTCATATAATTGGCGATAGTTTTTATTTGTTTTTAATAGTTCTTCATGTGTTCCTTCCGCTTCAATTCCGCCTTCATTTAAAAATAAAATTCTATCGCAATGAACAACTGTACTTAAGCGGTGAGCTATCATTAAAATTGTGTAGTTTTTTTGAAGATTAGCAATAGCCTGTTGAATATTATATTGCGTTTCATTATCAAGTGCAGACGTTGCTTCATCAAATAGTATTATTTCTGTTTTTTGTACAAAAGCTCTAGCAATAGCTAAGCGCTGCCGTTGTCCTCCACTTAAACTAATTCCTCCCTCTCCTATTACTGTATCATATCCATTTGGTAACATTGTTATAAAATCGTGAAGACAAGCCAATTTGCATGCCTTAATCATCTCGTCTTCTGAAAGATTTTCTTTTACTAAACGAAGATTATCACGAATGCTCATATTGAAAATATAAGGATTTTGGCTAATTATAGTGATATTTCCACGGATAGAGTCTTTATCTAGCTTATTAATATTTACGCCATCAATTGTAATCTCTCCCGAATGAATATCATACATTTTACAAATTAAATTAAATATAGTAGATTTCCCTACTCCTGATTTTCCAACAAAAGCGACGGTTGTATTTGCTTTAATGTCAAAAGAGAGATTTTTTAGAACGTCTCTTTCATTGTCGTAAGAAAAAGTAACATTTTTAAATGATAAATTACCCCTTATACGATTTAGGTGATGATTACCAAATTTCTCTTTTTGAAAATCATTACTCTCAATTATAGCAAAAATTCTGGACGACGATAGATTAAAGTCTTTTACTGCATTTAAAAGCATACTAGCATAGCTAACAATTGAGGTTACTCGAGACATATAATTGTGAACTACAATAGCGCTAGCAACTTCTAATTGTCCTTTTATTATGAGAATAACTAAGAGAAATATCATGCCCGTATCATATAAATCAATTAAAGTTCCTCTTAGGAGGCTATAATTTCGATCGACCTTTTGCATAGCATATCGATGTTGGTTTAAATCAGTTACCTTAAAATGTAATTCCTTCATAAAACTTTTTTCAGCATTGAGCATTTTTATATCGCGGACTCCGCGCACTAGTTCACCAACAAATCCAGACGTATTCTCATGTTTCTTTCTATATATTTTGTCTTTTTCATTATAAAGTTTTATTCGTTTGCTTTCTACAAAGTAAATTGAAAGTATCATTATTAAAAGATAGAAGAAAGCAAGTTTATTTATAATGAACACGGCGGCAAAAATTCCAATATCTGTGATAATGCTTGAAAGGTAATAATTTAGAACATTAAAGATGTCAGCTATTCTGCTTGTGTCATTTGTTAGACGTTGTATAAAAACACCCGACGAATTTGCATCGATACTTTTATTTTCAAGTTTTAAAATCTCTGCTCCTAGTGCGCTTTGAACTTCTGTGAATGTCTCGCGGTATATTACCTGTGAAAAATACTTTGTTCCATAATTGATTAAATTTCTGGAAAGTTCTACAGCTAAAATTACTAGGCTGATATATAAAACTTGTTTAAATTCATTACTAGTTAAGCTAACTATTACATTGGCACTAAGAATTGGAATAAAAATACTTATCAAAATTGAGATTATATTGAATATTATATAAAAGATTAATTTTAATTTTTGTTTTTTAGTATAACGCCATGCATATTTTATATTTTCAAGTAATTCTTTCATCTATCACACCTCACTACTTTGTTTTATTATAGCACATTGTTTATGCTATTAGTGAAATCTTTGTGAAGTTAGTTGGCGATATTAAATTTTTATGATACTATATAGTGGTTTAAATCGTTTGGTGGTGGTTGATGTGTCAATAAAGAAACTAAAATTATTTTTAACATATTCAGCTATTATTGGAGTGCTTGGTAGTGGTGGATATATGAAATTTTGTCGCGATAAAGCTAACGATTTTTCTGCAAAGACAAAAAATTATATTTCGAAATTTGAAGATGATGATTTTGAAATTGCTGCTCATCGTGGCTGTACTTTTGAAGAAGTGGAAAATACAATGCCAGCATTAAAGGCTGCAAGTGAAGCCGGTTTTGTGGATTATATTGAACTTGATACGCGGCTTAGCGGTGATGGTAAATTAGTTGTTGCTCATAATTCATCGGTTAATGAAGACTGGTTTTCTTCGACAAATATTTCTAAAACAAATTCTTTTGATCTAGAAAATGGCAATTATAGATATTTCCCTCCTATCTTTGATGATTTTGTGAAATCATTTTTTAATCCAACTGAAGGAGTTATTATACAAGAAAGACTAATTAATACTTTTGGAAAGGAATTTTCTGTTCCAAGTATTGACGATGCGATCAAGGCATGTGGCGATAAGACAATCCTAATTGATTTAAAGTTTAGTAATAATCAAGCAAGATTTTACGAAACCATAAAAGAATTTCTTGCAAAAAATGATGGTCATAATATTATTTTACAAAGTGCTGATTTAGATGCCTTAAGAGCTTTGCAAGTAACTTTTCCTCAGTATAAATATTTAGCTATTGTTGATTCTGAAGATGATTTTTCTAAATGTATAACCTTTGATATACTTGGTGTTAGAAAAAATTTAATTAATACACCGGACGTGATGACATATTTAGAAGATGGTAAAAAGTTATCTGTTTGGACAGTTAATTCAATTGAGGATGTTGACTTAGTTATGGAAGCTACGGGAGATTATGCAACTGAATTAATTTATGTCACGGACTATCCACAGATTGTTGCTACTCATCTTGGTGAGTCAACTTTGCAAAAGAAAAAGGTTACTAATTAATTGGTAACCTTTTCTACTTCTTTATATGTTTTTCCCTTTAAGTCAATTACTGCTTTTGTAATTTTTAAGTTTTGGGCTAACTTGCCAGATTGGGAATCACTAACCCTTTCTTGAGAAACAATTCTTTTTATGTTATCCCAGCCATCAATTACCTTTCCAAATGCTGCATATTCACCATCAAGATATGAGGCTTCTCCTAGCATAATAAAGAATTGGCTTCCAGCTGAATCATATGATTGACTCCTAGCCATTGAAACAATTTTTTCTTCATGTTTCAAATCATTTTTGTAACCATTTGAAGAAAATTCTCCCTTTATTGTATATCCTGGTCCGCCATTTCCTTGGCCGTTTGGATCCCCACCTTGTAAAACAAAACCTGGCACTAATCTATGAAATGTATTATTGTCATAGAATCCACTCTGGACTAATGATATAAAGTTATTTACTGTGTTTTCTGCAATTTCTGGATATAGTTCAATTACTATAGAACCATATCCTTCGATATGCATTGCAACAACTGGATTTTCTGTATTATATTGGTCTAAATTCATATTATTACCTTCTATTTCATAATTAATATTTAATAATTCCTCTTTTTGAGTTGATTTATTTTTATTATCTTTTGTAATAAGCAGAATTGTTACTAAGACAATTAAAATTACTAAAATTACACTAATCATTATTAGATTATTTTTTTTGTTATTATCCATTTTTCTTTTCCTTTGCTAATATATCTCTAGCTGCGACTAACCCAGTGGCAGCTGCAACAACTATGTTACCAGCTTTGCCGGCCCCATCTCCTATAAAATAGATTTCCTCATTTTCAAGTTTAAAACTGTTATTTGTTGTTATCTCATTACTAAAGAACTTGATTTCTGGACCATATAGAAGCGTTTCATCATTATTTACCCCTGGAATTATTTTATCTAATTTCTCTAATCCTTCTAATATGTTAGTGATGATTCGATGAGGCAATACTAACGCCAAGTCACCGGCTACACAGTCTTTTAATGTTGGCTCAATAAAACCTTTTTCTATTCTTTTCCATGTAGAACGACGACCATGACGTAAATCTTTAAGTGATTGAATTATCGGTTTTGAGTCACCCAGAACATTGGCTATTTTAGCAATAGATTCTCCGTATTCACGGGTATTAGTTACAGGCTCAGTTAAATTAACACGACTTATAAAAGCAAAATTGCTATTATTTGATTTTATGTCCTTTAATGCGTGTCCGTTTACACATATATACCCATAATAATTCTCCTTAGCAACAAAGCCACCTGGATTAGTACAAAAGGTCCTTATCTCATCGCCATATGTATCAGTTTTTATAAATATTGTTGGATCGTAAATAACATTGGTAATCTTTTCTAATATTTCTTTTCTTACCTCTACTCTTACGCCAATTTCAATACTTTGTGATAAATACGGAATTTTATATTTGTCTGCAAGTTCTTGAATCCACTTAGCGCCTGTTCTACCCGGTGCGACGACAATTTTTGTTCCTTCTAATTTTTTATCTTTATTGTAGATGACTTCATATTTTCCATTTTTTGGAACAATATCTTGTACGTCAGCATTCTCAAATAAATCGACACCTTTTTTCTCTAAATAATTACTAAATTCCTCAATATATTCTGGAAGATGATCGCTTCCTAAATGCTTTTGCTTTATTAAAAGCAAGCGAGCCCCAGAAATTGCAACTTGTCGTTTTATCTCTTCTGCTTCACTTATATTGCTCGGATAAATATCACTATCCATATGAAATTTAGTAAATATTTTTTCTGTGTCGTCAATCAGCTGGTTTGCTGCACTTTCAGACATGTATTTGAACAAATCACTTTTTCCTAATTTCGGTATGAAATTTAACTTACCATCCGAGAATGTTCCTGCCCCACCATATCCAGATAGAATTCTACATGGATTACAGTTTGCGCATGCAGTTTTATTTTTATTCATTGGGCAAAATCTTCCCGATACTTTTTTTCCTTTGTCTAACAACGCAATTTTAAGTTTTTGCGAATTAGTTATTAGTTCATAAGCGGCAAATAATCCGGCTGGGCCGGCTCCGATAATGATTACGTCATATTTCATCAAATCACCATATTCATTTTAACATACTTTTTTTTGTTTTGACTAATAAATTTGTAAATTAATTTATTTCTCCTAGTAAGCAAGCATATTTTTTGCTAAAATAGAATTGGTGATAATAGATGACACGTGAAGAATTAAATCAAGAAAAACAACAAGAAATCATTGCTGCTGAACGTAGGGAGCGACGAAAAAAAATTACGATCTTAGTCTTTAAAATACTTTGTGCAATTGTCGTTGGGTTTACAGTTTTTTATTTGTATACCACTTATATTTCCTCTGGACTTTTAACAATTAAGGAAAATCGTATAATTGATAAGAATTTACCTAATAATTTTTCTGGACTTAAAGTAATTCAAATATCAGATTTGCATTATGGAACAACAGTATTTCAAACAGAAGTAGAAGAATTGGTTAGAAAGATCAATAAAAGAAAGCCGGACTTGGTAATTTTTACTGGGGATTTGGTAGATAAGAACTATGACATTAATACGAGCGAGCAAGAAGAACTAATTAATTTGTTAAAGAAGATTAAAGCTACATTGGGAAAATATGCGGTTCCAGGAGAAGAAGATGATGATTTATTTTACATAATTATGAAGCAAAGTGAATTCAATGTTTTAGAAAATGACTATGACTTAATATACAAAGATAATATGCAGCCAATTATTTTAATTGGATTAGGTACAGATGTATCTTCAAAAAGTATTTCTAATGGTTTTGCTTATTTTAATGATCCAACACATAATAGTAATATTTATACAATTGTAGCAGGTCATGATCCTGATTCTATTGATGCGGTCCTTAACAGCCATGAGGTAAACCTATATTTGGCTGGTCATTCTCATAACGGTACCATTAGACTTCCTATAATTGGTGGAATATACAAAAAAGACGGAGCAAATAAATATATTGATGAATACTATAAAGTTGGAAAAACGAAACTATATATATCTAGTGGATTAGGAACTACTGAACCTGGATTTAGACTATTTTGTAGGCCAAGTTTTAATTTTTTTAGAATTTCTACTAGGTAATTTGTTCCTTTTTTGAAGATGGATACCTCATCTTCTTTTTTTTCCTCATTTTTATAAATATTTACTCTACCTATTGTTTCATTATTTAATTTTATTTGAACATATCCTATTATTTCTTTAATTTCGCTTTCGTTAAAAAGTATAACCTTGGTTTTAATATTTTCTCTTTCTTTTTTTGTTAGTGGATATACAAAAGAGTTTTTTAAATGAACTTTATTTTTATATTTGGAGTTTTCCAATTTAAATGTTTCCTTATTTATTATTGTATAATTCTTGTATTTACTGTAAATGTTTTCATATAAACTTTTATGAGTATCATATGTATCAGAATCATTTAAAGATACTATGCTTAAACTCAATCCATCTTTTTCTGCTGTTGTTACAAGTGTCTTGCCAGCATCTGGAGTATAGCCATTCTTCCCACCAGTGCAGTATTCATACATATTTAATAGTTTATTTCTATTATACCAAAGATAGGCCTTATTTTTAGTTTTTGCAGAATATTTTTTCGTTTTAGATATTTTCATGTATTGCTTATTTCTACTTGCATATTGAGAAAGCAAGGCCATATCATAGGCCGTCGAATAATTCTTTGTGTAGTCGTCAAGACCATGTGGATTTTCAAATGTTGTATTATTCATACCTAATTCTTTTGCTTTTTTATTCATCATCTCTACAAACTTTTCTTCTGTACCGCCTATATTAATTGACAGTGTTTTAGCTGCATCGTTTCCACTTCTTAATATTAAACCGTATAATAAATTTTTAATTGTAATTTTTTCGCCAACTTCTATATATATGTTTGTTCCATACATATCAAGGATTTCGTTGCCAACCTTTATCGTGTCATCAAGGTTAGCATTTTCGATAGTCAAGATTGCAGTCATTATTTTTGTAGTTGATGCAATTAGCCTTTTCTCATTAATATTATTTTTATATAGCACTCTACCTGTTGCATTATCAATCACTATGCTTGATGCCGAATTGTCTTTTGCTGATATATTAATTGGAAAAAATAACATGACCAAAAATAAACATAAAAAAAATCTTGTCATAGCATCACCTTTTTTTATAATTCTATTCGAACTTTTAAAAAAAATGCGAATAATATTTATGAGGTGATTATTATAAATACAGATATAGAAAATCTCATTGAGACATTAAAGAAAATAAAAATGAGAGGCTGGATAGATATGACGCGTGCTGGATATGGTGAAAATGGTCTTTTTTTGGAATCTTTACTTAACATTAAACATAATGATTTACCTATACCAGACTATAACGATATTGAGTTGAAAGTGCAAAGTAAATATTCTGAGTACCCTATTACACTTTTTAGTCTTGATTTGAATGGTCCCGGGCCAATGGAATTACAAAGACTAGTTGCAAGATATGGCGCTTATGATTCAATGTATCCAAACAGTAAAATTCTTTATATAAGATTAAATCACAAAGAATATACTAAATGGGGGAAATCATTAAAAATGAAATTGCATTATAATAAATATGAAAAAAAATTGTATATACATGTTTCACATAAAAACGGTAAAACAATTGAGATAAAATCTTTTTGGCATATTAATTCTATTCTTTCTACAATGCAAAGAAAACTAAGCAATCTTTGCGTTGTAGAATGTCAGACTAAAACAAATAATTTTTCAAAGTACATTTACTATTCAAATTTTAAATTGTATAAATTATTAAGTCATGACAACTTTATAAAGGCTCTACTTAATGGAAAAATATTTGTTCATATAAAATATGGAATATATAAAAGTGGGCCAAAAGCAGGGCTACCATATAATCATGGAATATCATTTCAAGTATACTTTAAAGATTTAAATAATATTTTCGAAGAGGTTTTTTTGCAAAAAAAATAGTACTTGTTAAAGTACTTTATTCATCGAACCCAATGTATGAGCTAAAAAACAAATGGTCGGGAAGACAGGATTTGAACCTGCAACCCCTTGGTCCCAAACCAAGTGCTCTACCAAGTTGAGCCACTTCCCGATAATTAATGGTGCGCTCGAAGGGATTCGAACCCCTGACCTTTTGGTTCGTAGCCAAACACTCTATCCAACTGAGCTACGAGCGCATGACTATGACTATGTCAGTCAGGCAATTAATAAAACTGGTGGCTCCAGCGGGAATCGAACCAGCGACACAGGGATTTTCAGTCCCTTGCTCTACCAACTGAGCTATGAAGCCAAATATAATGGCGGTCTCAACGGGACTCGAACCCGCGATCTTCTGCGTGACAGGCAGACGTGTTAACCAGCTGCACCATGAGACCAAAATAATTAAATTGGTTGCGGGAGAAGGATTTGAACCTACGACCTCTGGGTTATGAGCCCAGCGAGCTACCGAACTGCTCCATCCCGCGATATTACTATTAAAACTATATGGCGGAGGAAAAGGGATTCGAACCCCTGCGCCGCTCGCACGACCTCCCGGTTTTCAAGACCGGTCCCTTCAACCAGACTTGGGTATTCCTCCAATTCGTCATTTATGACGTTGAATTGATTATATCATAATTTTTTTTGTTTAGTCAATAATCTCTTCTTTTTATTTAAAAACTCTTATCTGAGTAATTAACAAGATGGTGCCTAAGGCCGGACTTGAACCGGCACGAGGGTTGATTCTCGCAGGATTTTAAGTCCTGTGCGTCTACCAATTCCGCCACTCAGGCACATGGTGACCTGTATGAGATTCGAACTCATGACCCTTTGATTAAAAGTCAAATGCTCTACCAACTGAGCTAACAGATCATAATTATAAATGGCTGCCTCGGTTAGATTCGAACTAACGCATGTCAGAGTCAAAGTCTGATGCCTTACCACTTGGCTACGAGGCAATCTTAAGTGGTGGAGAGAGATGGATTCGAACCATCGAACTCAATGAGAACAGATTTACAGTCTGTCGCGTTTAGCCTCTTCGCTACCTCTCCAAAAAAAATGGTGCCGAAAACAGGACTTGAACCCGTAACCTACTGATTACAAATCAGTTGCTCTACCAATTGAGCTATTTCGGCATGGTGGGCGATACAGGACTCGAACCTGTGACCCCCTGCTTGTAAGGCAGGTGCTCTAACCAACTGAGCTAATCGCCCGAACAAATCAGTTGACGTAATTTAATATACCAATTATTAGTTTTTTTGTCAACGCTTTTTCTGTTTTTTTTTAATTTTTTATGTTTTTCTCTGAAATTTCTTTTATTTTTGTATCTACCCAATTATTAAGTGCTGATGTTAAAGTTGAAAAACCACTTTTTGTTTCTACTATTCTCTGACTTTTCTTACCATTAATTCTATAATCAACATCCTTTATACTAAGCTTTATTTTTCCATCTTTTTCGTCTTCTATTACTTTTGCCTCGATTATTTCTCCTAGTTTTACATAATCATGTATGTTTCTAACGTAGTTAGTACTTATCTCCGAGATATGAATTAACCCACTCTTACTTTCATCAACATTTACAAAAATACCATATTTTTCTATTCCTGTTACATACCCTTTTACTAAATCACCTTTTTTATACGTCACCATCTACTACACCTTCCTTGTATATTATATCATCATTATATATATATAACAAGAATTAAGTTTACTGGTGGTATTTTTTGTGATATAATTTCTTTGGTGATTTTATGAAAAGTGATGAGATAACTAATAAAATTATTTTACTTATTGATAAATTGAAGCCTTTTCTTATTAACGATGGAGGAAACCTTGAATTTGTCAAATATGAGGACAATATAGTTTATGTGCGAATGCTTGGTGCATGCAAAGATTGTGCAATGATGGACATTACATTAAAGGAAGGCATTGAAGAAATTATTGTTAGTGAAATTCCTGAAGTCAAAGAAGTTAGAAATATAGATTAGTTTTATAACCAATCTATTTTTTTTATATCCTGTTTTTTTGTAAATTCTTTATATATTTCTTTTAATCGATTTTCGTAGTTAGTAATTTCGGAAATCAACATTTTAAATTGCATATTATTAATCGCAGAGACCAATAATCCATCATAGTAATAATTAGGAAATATTAATCTTGCATACACTAATTCCAAATTTATATTTTCATAATTTGAAAGTAATTGATTTAATTTGGTGGTTGTTATATCCTGTTTTCTAATTATTTTTCTTATTTTTTCACTTAATTCTCTCTCTTCAATATCAACAATCAAGTTAAGTGGATTATAAAGTTCGCCTTCTTCTAATACTCTATAAGTTAAAATCTGAGTTTTATTTTCTGGGTTCAAACCGTTAACATATGCTATGGCCGTTTCTGCCATAGAATCATAATAGTTATATATTGTTATATCATACTCTTCTTTAGAATTTTTATTAATTATTTTGCTATAATAGTCTTTCTTTTTTATCCATAATTTTTTCCAGTCTGTTTTTACTATTTCTCCATTTATCTTAGTGGTGAGTTTTATAGGAGATGATAAATTTGCTTTGATTTTATGAGTTTCTAGTAGTACATAATTGTGACCGTTTAATATACTATATAGTTGATTGTCTTTGCTTTTTTGAATGTAATAAAACCTTTCTCTTAAATGTTCTTGCTCTATTATTTGATTAATATTTTCTAATTCATCCAACTTATCTGTCTCACAAAGAATATATCTTTTTTCTCCATCCTTAATTCTAATACTATTTTTCACCTTATAAATTGTGGGATCTTTTAAATTATAATTATACTTTAAAAAATATTTCATACGCATCACTTATTTATATATATGCAAAAAAAAACAAACAAGAACTATTTTGCTCTTGCTTGTGAAACCTTCATTTCTGCTGCACCGCTTGCCATTAAACTAATCATTTGATCTATTTCACGCTCTGTTGCTTGATTTTGTTCGCTAAGTTCTTGATATGATTGATTTCTAGCATTTAAAGTAGCTTCATAACTTTCAACATAACTTCTGAACTCCCCAACAGTTCTATTATATCTTTGTTGGTTGGCTTGAAGTCTCTCTTGTGCTGCTTCATATTTGTGGTCAATGATTTCTTCTTCTCTCTGTAATATTCTTAGCTTATCCATATATGCTTGTATATCGCCAACTGATGAATGAATAGTCATATGATTATCATAATCTCCACTTCTGTCTGGAGCAATTATAGACATTTCTCTTTCATTTCTACTTTCTTGTGCTGTATCCGATATTTTTGTTGCAACTCTTACATTCTGATCACCTTTTGGTTCAATTACAAGACCTTTAAATTCACGTAATGGAGTTAATGCTTTTTTGGGCGTATGAATTGCTGGCATTATCCTATTTATTTTGTCACCGAACGGTGAAATTGCTGGAATATCTTTTTCCTGCTGAGATGGGATATTAGTTGCTAAAGATTTTTTTCTATCTATTCTTGTAATTCTAAAATCTTCATCTATATCCTCTCTTTTCATACGATAAGTTCCATCATCATTTATAAACTTATTTACTTTAGCTGGTGAACTTTCATTACTACTAACTTTAATCTTTTCCATTTCTTCATTTATAGCAGCGGCAAGTTCTTCTGGATTTATTCTTGGTGTAACATCTATTTGGCTTAAAGAGTCAGCAACTGCATCTGTAATTTCTTGCTTTGAAATTGGTGAATTATCCGATTGTTGTTCTGGTGTTGGAACTGGTGCAGGCTTAGAAATTTGATTATCTTTATCTTCTGCCATTATTCTTTGAACTTCTGCAGCTATTTTCTCTTGTTGTTCACGCATTTGTTCATCAACTTGCTCTTGTTGTGGGGTTTTAATTGCAATTGACTCTGGTTTCGTACTAGTAGTGGTTGACTGTTTCTCAACCACAGTTTCATTTCCGTTAATAATTTCATCTTTTACATCATCAGGAACTCCATATAAAGAGTTTCTATTGTATTGTAAGTTCTTTATCATTGTGTCTTTTAATTTAATTGCGCGCGAATTTACAAATTCTTCTGTTAAATAATTACCTGTTTCTAAAAAGTTAATCTTTGATTCAAGTTTGGCTATAGCTGTTGTCTTACTTAAAAGTTTTCTTTCTGACTTATCACGAGGAGAACCAGGTGTTAATTGGCTACCCTTGAATTCCATAGATACTAACTTTTCTTTGTCTGAAATTAATTTGCTTTTTAATCTATTTAGCCTGAATTTTTTAAATCTTTCTTGCATTTGTTTGAATGAAGCAGGTTTACATTTTATTTTTTTTATTCTAATATGTCCGAATTTGTGTGTTCTACTATCTGCATCTACTAATTCAACAGTCGCCATAAACTATACCTCCTTATATTTCTTATTCAGCTTTTGACAATTCTCTTAATACATCTTTTACGCGGCTCCACTCTTCTTCATCTTCAACACCTAAAAGCTTTGCTTCACCAGATGAACGGTCAACGTGAGAAACGTAAACTGTTATGTTGTCATTTTCGTCTTTTTCATTTTTTGTATATACAACATATTCCTTTTTTGTATCTTTAAACTCGAAGGCAATTACTACTTCAACTTCTTCGATTGAACCATCGTCAGCTACGATAGACATCATTTTCTTCTCTAATTCTTGATTTTCTGTCATATGAGAAATCCTCCCTTATTATTCATATATTATAATTCTAACATATTTTTGAATAATTACAATAGTTTACTTAATTTTTTTTAACAGAAAAACCTTTGCTCCATAGCTACAATAATTGGATATATAATCATCTAAAGTCTTAATATCATTGATTTTAGTTGCTTTTTTATTTGTACTTTCGTTATATCCTTTTAATCTAACTTTTTCATATGAATAATCACCAAATATATAATCAAAGTCGTCAAAATAGTCTGTTATTTTTTCAGATAATTCATCTTTATTCAAACAGTTATTATCGTTTCTAATTATTTCATATATCGTTCCATTTATTTCAATCTTCTTCATAATACACCTCGTACCAATTATATCATATTTTGAAAAATAATATTAATTAATTGTCAGCTTGATTTGGATATGATTTTTCTAATTGTTTCTCATAATACTGCTCTGGAATAATACCTTGAATAATTTTTATTGTAAGGGGAGCTTCTATTTTAATCTTATTGTTTTTGGAAGAAACTGGCAAACTTACTCTCTCTTCTATTTCTATCACAGCTGTTACTTCTACCACCAAGCTGTTAAAACCATAGGAAGTTAATTTGGTTTTTATTTTCGTTGTTAATCCACCTTTAAAACTCATTTTGAGCGGTATATAAGGGCCATAATTTGCATAAAAAGCATTGTTTTTTAGAGTTCCAAATGGCACTTCACATATAACACCACCATCAACTTTTTTAAATCTGCCAAACTTTAAATCAGTCGCAATTGGAAATTTTTCTATTTTTCCTTCTTCTAAAGCTAATAAATCTTTGTAAATTTCATCATATATTATTCGTAGTAGACGATTTACTTCTTGTGTATTATAATCAAGCAGCTCAACTTCACCATTAGTTGTTTTTTCGATAACAAATAGTTCATTTAAACTGTTATTTTCGAGTATTTTATTAATACGACTATTTACAATATTAGAAACTATTCGTGTTGATTCAACATTGACATATGTGTATAACTGCTTGGTTAATTGCTTTCCCAATTTATCAATCAAAAAAAAAGAAATTATTAGAGCTAAGACACATATTATTACAAATTTTTGAAGTTTATTCATATATATTTGTCTTAACTAAAATAACATCCTCTCCTATTTTGGTAATATCTTTCCACAAAATTTGGGAATCCAATTCTTTATTAAGTGAAAATAGCCGCCTTGATGATTCGAGAATTAATGATTCAACAGAACCATCCTCTAAAATGTTAACATCTATAATCGAACCGACATTTTTACCATCGGTAATGTTAATTATTTTTTTGACTGCAATTCTGAAAGTCGCATAATATCACCTAATACAATATATGTTTTTTTCTTGTTTTTATACTAATACTAACGTAGTGTTTTTTTCAATTGTTTAATAGCCCCTTTCTCTAATCTTGATACTTGTGCTTGACTAATGCTTAACT
The DNA here is from genome assembly GCA_900552495.1 of uncultured Mycoplasmatota bacterium. Classification (GTDB taxonomy): domain Bacteria; phylum Bacillota_I; class Bacilli_A; order RF39; family UBA660; genus JAEDES01. The sequence continues at coordinate 38,938 of URZY01000003.1, forward strand.
CATCAGCAATTTCCATTTGGGTTTTCCCTATTATGAATCTTTGGTCAAGAATATATTTTTCGCGCTCTTCTAAATTATCAATTGCTGCAGAAACCGCTAATTTTGTAGATAGCTCATTACTATTGGATCTTTTATCTTCAATTTGATCACATAAATAAATAGTATCCCCTCCATCATTATAGATGGGTTCATACATACTAACAGGTTCTTTTAAGGATTCTAAGGCGGTGACTACATCATAGGGTTCCACTTCCAATCGACAAGCTAAATCTTCAATTGACATTTCAATTCCAAATTCATTATGGTATTCCTCTTTTAATTTTAATGCTTTATATGCTAGGTCTTTAAGAGAACGGCTTACTCTAATACTACTAGTGTTATCGCGGATATAGCGTTTTACTTCTCCTAAAATCATTGGAACCGCATAGGTTGAGAATTTGACTTCATGGGATAAGTCAAAATTGTCAATTGCTTTTAAGAGCCCGATACAGCCAATCTGAAAAAGATCATCCATGTTTTCTGTTCTATTCATAAATTTTCTTAGTATTGATAAAACTAGTTTTAAGTTTCCCTGTACCAGTAAGTCACGTGCAAATTCATCGCCACTTTGCATCTTTCTAAAAAGTTCATTCATTTCCTCCTGTTTTAATACTATTATATCATTTGTATTAATACCGCTTATTTCTACCTTGTATTTTGCCATATAAAAATCTCTCCTCACATCAATAGTGGTTGGAGAGATTATTTTTTATTCACTTTTTTCTATTTTAATACTTTTCTAAAAATGAATTTTTAGTACCATCTTTTTTTGTAGCAAGGACTGTATCAATATTGACATTTTCACTCGAAGCAAAAATATTATAAGCTACGTTAGGATTAACTTTTTCTAATTCTTTAATTAGTTGCTTTACTTCTAGACGCTTTGAGTCTTTTAAACTATCCTTTTCTGTAAATTTACAGGCACAATTAATAAATTCTAAATGATTGTAGTTTTTCCAGGCAATTATTGATTCTTCACGAACTAGATATAGGGGTCTAATAAGTTCCATTCCCTCGAAATTGGTACTTTTTAATTTAGGCATCATACTTTTATATTCCCCACCATAAAGAATTGAAAGCATTATTGTCTCTATTACATCATCAAAGTGATGACCTAGTGCTATTTTATTGCATCCTAATTGCTTAGCATGATCATATAAAAAACCGCGACGCATTCTAGCACATAAATAACAAGGCGAAGCAGCAGCATGTCTGTCTACAATATTAAAAATATCGGAGTTAAATATTTGAATTGGTATTCCTAGACATTTAGCATTATCAATTATTTTTTGGAGATTTTTCTCGTTATAGCCAGGATTCATCACAAGATAGACTAAATCAAAATTAATTTTTCCATGTTTTTTTATTTCTTCTAAACATTTAGCTAATAAAACAGAATCTTTTCCGCCTGAAATGCATACTGCTATTTTATCATTTTCTTGAATAAGTTCATAATCTCTAACTGCTTTAGTAAAAGGTCGCCATATAGATTTACGGAATTTGGTAATAATACTTCGCTCGATTTCTTGTTGTTGCCTTAGCATATTATCGCCCGCTTAGTCTTCCCGTTCAAGATAATCAGCTCCTTTATGTGGCTCCTCACGCAACAAATCATTGTAATCTTGCTGGCGAAGAGCTTCGTATATTGCAATAGCAACACTATTGGAAACATTTAATGCCCGTACGTTTGCTGTCATTGGAATTCTCATGCATCTATCTAAACTATCCTTTAATATTTCTTTTGGTATTCCAGTTGATTCCTTGCCAAAAATGAAATAGAGATTTTTATTTTCTTTATTTGTGAAATCAAAACTTGTATGGGGCTTATGACCGTAACGAGTAAAAAAGTAATACTCTCCTGGATTTTTGGACCTAAATTCTTCAAAACTTTCATAAACCTCTAAATCCAATTTATCAATATAATTTACACCACTTCTTTTTAAATGAGCATCATCAATTGAAAAACCCAGTGGCTTTATTAAATGTAGTTTGGTATTGGTTGCGACACATGTTCGCATAATATTTCCTTTGTTTTGTGGAATCTCTGGCTGATATAAAACTATATTATTCATACTTCCTCCTTATAAATATAAAAGGAGATTACTCTCCTATTCTATGTAATTCTATAAATTGTTGGGTTTTTGAGATGGTAAGTCTTTCGTTATTCTTAGGTTGTAAAATGTGGACTGTTTTCCCCTCTTCTAGGGCGATAATAGCTGGAAACTGATCAGTCAATTTAACTCTAGATGTGTATGTTTCATTGAATGTCTTTACAAAAGTTTCTTTTTCGTCTAGCGAAATATTTAAGTAAATAAGTTCATTTTGCAACTCTTTTCTAGTAACTAATTTCTTTAAATCCTTCTCATAATTACGACAAGATTCATCGCTAGCGGTACAAATATATAAAAGAACTGTTGGATTTTCGGAGATAAAGTGCTCTAATTCTTCACTAGTTATTTCTGATAAAGTTCCCCTTATTACAGGAATTTCTAGTTTACTTTCTTGATAAACACTATATACATTACATAAATAGACTGTTACAACTATAGCAACCAAAAATATTAAGCCTATTATTAAATAGTTTTTTACACCAATATTTCTTTCGGATTGCTTTGCTTTTTCTTTCATAAGTTCACTTCCTTACCTATTAATATTCTATCACAAAGATTATACTTTTTACACTACAAAATAAATTATTGGTAACTATTTACAATCTTTTCAATTGTCTTTTTTGTCTCATTATAAAAATCAAAGTGTAAACTTGAGGATGCTTTTTTATAAGTTGAATTATTCAACATAAAGTTCTCATAATTTAGTATATGTGTATTTATGCCATCATAGAAGACTGGAAAAACTCTATTTTTTGAATCTACTAAACAGTAATCTTTTTCACTTGGAATAATTTCAAAGATATTACCTTTTATGAGCATATTCTCTATACGTCCGTAAGCATATATTTCTACATTAGGCGAAGCATTAAATGTTGAAATATATTTATCAATAAGGGCCAATTGCTCTGACTCTGATAGTTCTACAGAAAGAATTACTCTATCTACTTGTAATTGGTGTAAATAGTAAACTGTGTAAATATTATAAACATTTAATGGGTAATTTCCAATGCAGGTTATTTGTGGAGAAACTTCACAAAAATCAGAAATTACACATCTTTCAGTCATATTTTCTTCAAGATTTCTAATACAATGTGGTAACTGATAATACACTTTGGAGTTGTCTTTATATTTTTGATAGATGATTTTATCTGCTACATATATAGATTTGAATCCTAAATCCAAACAGGTTTGTAATTGTTCTTCTGTTCTAACTGTAGCAGTTAGCCCTGGTAAATTTTTATTGATGGTTGGAGAGAATGCTGGAGAATTAATAGTTATAGCCTGTTCACTGTTGGTACGTAAAGCTATTAACTTGGTAACTAAAGTACGACGCAGGTCGTTTAATTCTTTAATAGAAATAAATATATCATCATCACTGTTAACAAGCGTTTTGTAACTGACAAATGGTGTGTTGCCTAATTTTTCTAATTGGGTGATAATTCTATCTTCTGTTATAGGGGCACTGATTGCTTTTGCAATTTTGTTTCCATATTCTTTAATGACATTAATGCCATCAGAAATTTCCATTTCTAGCGGCTTATCAATTTTAGCATTTACGGTAATTGAGATTGGTACTTTGCGAGATGGTAGTAAAGTAAGTGAATTCAATAGCACAGAATCTTGTGTTTTACAAACAATATCCGGAAAATCTAAACCTATTTTATTATCAACGTAACATATATCTTCAACATGATTAGTTAAATTATAATTTTTATCATATAAATAATTTACAATAAAACCTGTTTTACTATTTAAAAATCTAATTCCATCGTGCTGGTTTAGCGGTTTAGTTAATTTTATTTTTATTTTATCTTTAGTTGTCTCAATAACTTGACCAATTTCTAAACCAATATGATTAGGGGTTTTTGGATTCATTAAATCTTTTGCTGGAGTTGCAAAAAGGTTTCCGGTTGTAAAATCACGATTAAAAATTGTCTTTAGTTTATCCGTCTCCTCAAGTAGGTCAAGCTTTTTACCATCAATTAAGCGACGGTAGTAGTTGGTGATGAAACCAACATATTCGGGGCTCTTCATGCGCCCTTCAATTTTAAAACTGGTAATATTTGAGTCAAGTAGTGCTGATATCTTCGGCGCAGTATTTAATTCTTTAGTACTAAGCAAGTATTGTTTGGTCTTTATGGTTTTTTGACCTTTTTTTAAAGTATATGGAAGGCGACAACTACCGGCACATTCACCTCTATTTCCACTTCTCGTACCTAACATGCTACTCATAAGACAACAACCAGAGTAACTGATACATAATGCTCCGTGAATGAAAACTTCCTTTTCGATGGGAACATCTATTGCATTTATTTCATCTAGTGTCATCTCCCTAGAAAAGACTACCCGCTTTACGCCAAGTTGATAAAATAGTTGGGCCGTCGCTTTTGATGAGGTATTGGCTTGAGTTGAGGCATGAACTTCTAAGTTGGGATATTTTTCACGGACTAAACATAACATACCAAAATCTTGAATTAAAATAGCATCAACCTTATGTTTGTGAAGAAATTCTACTTGCTCTAAAAAGGCCATGACTTCGTCATCTTTTACTAAAGTATTCATGGTAACGTAAACTTTCACACCATAGAGATGCGCATATTTTAAAGCTTCTAATATCTCCTCATTATCAAAATTCTTAGCAAATTTTCTGGCTCCAAAAGATTTGCAACCTAAATAAACCGCATCAGCGCCATTGGCAACGGCTTGATATAGACTAGCCATATCACCAGCAGGAACTAATAACTCATGTTTTGTCATATAATCACCCCAATTTGTATAATGATTATACCATAAAATGAACAGATGTTACATTGCTATTACATATATTTTATTATGAGGGACCAAGAAGAAACAATTAGACGACTTAATTTTGAAAATTGGATTTGGGTAACATTTATTGTGGTTTCAGCTTTAGATATTTATGGCGATGAACTAATTAAGAAAAGCATTACCGAAAATGATAAGGAGGCACAAACTAAGTCTGAAAACCTATTCATATTTTTATCATTATTTTCTATTCTAGTTTATATTTATTTTCTTTATAGAAATTATTCTGATTACAAAAAATATCACAACGAATTATATGAAATTAGGCTGATAGCAAGTGGGATTATATTATTAGGATCAATATTATTATTGTACTTTCAATTAAATATAAATAATAATGACGATTTACCGTCTAATATTTAGAATTTGTAATATATTTTACTATGAATGAGAAATTTGAAAAACTAGAACAAATAGAGACTGAGAACTTTATATGAATTGTATACCTATTTATTATAGGAATTTCTTTTGTAGCAAATCATTATGAAAAAGAATACTATGAAAATTGTGATGAGGAGGCGAAAAAAAGATATCAAACAATTAATATATTTATTTTCGGATTAGCACTACTTATTTACATATATTTTTTCAAAGAAAACTATAAGACGATGCAAAATCTTACTTGCTATGATTCTGCAACAAAGATTAAATTTAATGAACTTAATTTTATTGCTTCATTATTAATTGTTATTGCAGGAAGTATTCTTTTATATATTGCAATATTTGATGATGACTTGGAAACAGAAATTTCATTTTCTTAAGAACAAGTTTTTTTTAGTGACATAAATTATTATAGGTGATATGTTTGAAAAATAGACATCCATTCTTTTGTAGATGCAACTTTTGTAAACAAAAAAGAAGAAGTAGTGCCTTCTACCTTTCTTTGATACTAATATTTCTAATCGTTAGTTTCTATCAATTGTTGCTATTAATCTTTATAACAACTAAAATTAATGCCATTATCTTATTATTCGAATTTCTATTTATTGGGTTGTTGGTATTTTTTATAATATTTTAATAGAAAATTATTTGTTTTGCTAACATAATCAACAGCATTTCTAACATTTATTAAATTGACAATTGTGGAGTTTTTAAATGTTAATTTCGGTGGTATAGCAATAAGGGCATTAAATAGCATTTGTTCCTCATTAGTATAAGTATATTTAGCTTGATATTGTTCAAATAACGAGGTCATTTCAACATTTTTAAATTCATTGTGATAGAACGAAAGAAAATCATAGATGACTAAATCTCTAGTAGCATAATCCCAATTAATGAAGTATGGTTTTTCTCCTATTAGGAAGTGTTCTAAAGATAAGTTTTTATGAAGCATTACTGTTCGTTCTCTCGTTAAACTACTTTTTTCTTTATACCAATTGTCTAACTCTCCTTCTGAAAATCTTAATGCCTTATAAAAGGTCGAAATGTTTATCATTAGCAGGTATTCAGCCGGAGACATAAATTCTCTAGTTTCTAGAAAATCTTGTAAATCTAGATAGTAATTGCGAAGATATGTTATTTTTTCTTTAATATCATTATATAACGCTTTAGTTTTTTCCAAATCAATCTCTTGATATGTTGTTGTTTTAACATGAAGAATAATAAGATTATTAATTAATTCAATTGCTTTATCTGAATCTGGAATATTTAATTCTTCTATATAGGGATAGACTTCATACTGTGGAGTTATAGTTAATGGTTCTAAAAAATTATTAAAGCCTTTTAATCGTAGATAATTAAATGTGGTGGTGTTTTCCTTTTTGCGTAATTTATATAAATATTTTCCCTTATCGGTTTCAACTATTTTAGATTTACTTTTATAATTAATTATCTTGGGCATGATACGGAATGATTATTTTTGATCCAATTGAAAGGTTAGCTAAATCGTTATAATTTTCTAATTCCTCTTTAGTTGTTTTATATTTCTCTATTAAACTGTTAATGGTCTCTTCTTCTCTTAAAATATAAACTGAATATGTGGCATAAGTTTCTTCACTTTCGTTAATATTTTCAAATAATGAGCTTACGGTGGTTTCTTTTGTCTCTAACATTTCTTCTATCTCCATTTCTTCTTTTTCATTTATTTCTTCTTTAGTATTTGGTTGATCTCCATCACATTCACGAACTTCTTCTTCAACTTGAATAGTTTCTATTTTTTTAGGTTCATCTTGAAGTTCCGGTAGGCTATCAATACTATTTGATTCTAATGTTTCTGTTTTGGCTGGCTCTGATTTATCTTCTTCAATATCAATTATTTCTACTCCCTCAATCTTTACATCAATGTAACAAATTAGGGTGTAATCGTTTTCAATCTCATAATAAAAATCATCTATGTCAATGTGGGCAGTATCTAAATCAAGGCATTCAGTTAATAAAATGTCTGTTGGTAATTTATAAGAGAAGTCTTCTTCTATTCGTGAGGCTTCTGTTAGTTTGTAAGTTCCACTTACTAGGAACTCTCCTTCAATGCTATTAGAGTCCGTGAATTTTAAATTATGCTCTAGGGAAATAGCAGTTATTTCACCAATCATTGATGGAAACTCTATTTTTTTCTCAAAAGATATTGTTTTTTTCATATATTCCTCCTAAAAAATAGTATGAAAAAAGAAGAACGTTTATTCTTCTTTTACTTTTATCTTTTGAATTTCTTTTACGGTTTTTTTGGCGGCTTCTCTTTTCTTGTAATTCCAAAAACCTCTTTTTTTAGATTCTTCTTCTAAATGTGTAAGTGTTGTTTCCCTAGCAAGTGGACTTGCATCATAAAATTCCGGTGCTATTGAAGCAATATAGTTAGTACTGGCAATAAAGAATGGCGTTGTTATTTCTGGAACTTCTCCATCCATGCAGGCGTCTATGACTATTGCATCATAACCTAAAGTTCTATATAAATCTTGCATCGAGAGATTAGCTGGAAGATTTCTTGTATCTAAGTTCCATGCGATGTAATTTTGAACCTTGAGATTCTTTTGATATGGAGACAATGCTCGCAACTCATTAATTAAGCCAACGGCTGTATTTGCGACATCATTATAGTTAGGAAGCGTTCTATATTCAAAACGTTTACTTTCTAAAACCTCCGAAGCCATTTGGAGAAAGCGCTCATCTAGTAAGAAGAAAGCTGGCTCTTCCTCTAATGCAATACTTAAAGTATCAATAAACCACCCATAATCATCGGCGTCTTTATACATGTCTACTAAATCTAATTCTGAAGCCATTATTAATAAACTTTTTAAATACATAATGTGTAATTTATCTCTTAGTTCAGATGACTCTTCTAATTCATTATAATTATCTTTTTCCATGTTTTTTACCTACTTTAAATAGACTTTTATAAATGTCTTTATAATTTTTGACTGTAATAAATTTGATATTATCTTTAACATCAGTTGGTATTTCATCTAAATCTTTTTTATTTTCTTCTGGAATAAATATTTTCTTAATTCCGGCACGATGTGCACCAATAACTTTTTCTTTTAAACCACCTATTCCTAGTACACGACCTCTTAATGTTATTTCACCGGTCATAGCAATGTTTTTGTCAACAGCCTGGTTAGATAAAAGACTTATTAGGGCAGTTGTAATAGTAATACCAGCTGATGGTCCATCTTTGTTTACTGCACCCTCTGGAACATGGATATGTAGGTCATTATTATCAAAAACTGCTTCATCTAAACCAAACTTAGTCATATTTGCCTTGATATAACTTAAAGCAATATGACAAGATTCTTGCATTACTTCTCCTATGGAGCCAGTTATTGTTAAATCACCTTTCCCTTTATATAAAGTAGCTTCAACTGGCAAAATGTCACCACCAAAAATAGTATAAGCCATCGCATTAACAACACCAATTTCATTTTTTTCAGCTTTTTCTGTATACAAATATTTTTTCTTACCTAAAAACTCTTCAATTGCTTTATTGTCAATATCATAAAAGGGCATGTTTTTTTCTAGAAGAATTTTCTTTACTATTTTTCTAAATAAAGTGGCAATCATTCTTTCTAATTCTCTAACGCCTGCCTCTTTAGTATAATTTCTAATTATTATTAATAGTGCTTCATCTGAGATTTGGACCTGTAATGGTGTTAGCCCGTGTTCCTCTAATTCCTTGGGTACTAAATGTCTCTTAGCAATATCTAATTTTTCATATTCAGTATAACTAGAAACATTGATTATTTCTAATCTATCTCTTAATTCATATGGTATTTGTTCAATATAATTTGCTGTTGCAATAAATAAAACCTTAGATAGATCAAATTCTTCTTCAATATAGTGGTCAGAAAATTTGCTATTTTGTTCTGGATCGAGAACTTCTAATAAACTACTAGCCGGGTCTCCTTTAATATCTTTGGTCATCTTATCAATTTCATCAATTATAAAGACGGGGTTTGAAGTTCCGGCTTTTCTAATGCCTTGAATTATTCGACCGGGATTAGCTCCTACGTATGTTCTTCTGTGTCCTATTATTTCAGCTTCATCATTTATTCCGCCAACACTTATCTTAGCGGTCTTGCGGCCCAAACTTTTGGCGATACTTTGGGCTAGAGATGTTTTACCTACTCCTGGAGGTCCGACTAAGCACAAAATAGGACTACGTAAACTATTAGTATTTTGTTTTACTGCTAAATACTCTAATATACGATCTTTTACATCATCTAAAGCGTAGTGTGAAGCGTCCAAGATATTTTTTACTTTTATTAAATCGTTATTATCTTTAGTACAATTATTCCACGGAAGATTTAACATCCAATCTAGATATTCTCTAACAATTCCTAGTTCTGGAGAGTTACTATTTATTGATTCATAGCGAGCGATTTCTCTTTTTATTCTCTCCTTAATTTTAGGGGAACATTTTAATTTATTCATGCGATTTTTTAATTTGACAACCTCATCGTCTTTACTATTTACTTCACCTAATTCTTGTTGCATCAATTTTATTTTTTCACGTAAGAAATACTCTTTTTGCGACTCAGTTAATTCACGTTCAACTTGTTCTTCTATTTGTTGTTCAAGTTCGATAAACTTAATATCTTCATTCATATCTTCAATAAGTTGTTTACAACGTTCAATTGGATCAACTATAGTAATATATTTTTTTTTCTTTTTATAATCCAATGTTAAAAAAGCTCCTGCTAAATCACAAAGTTCATTTAAATTAGTTACTTTGTTTAATTGTGTAATTACAGCATTACTCATATAAGGAACTTTTTCAATATACTGTTCTAATGATTTTAATAAAATATTGAAATAGTCTTTCTCACTATCTTTGCTAGTCTCTATAATTTCTTTATAATTAGCATAATAAAATTTTTCTTCTTTTTGATAATTAGAAATTTCTACTCTTTTTAATCCCTCTATTACAACTCTAGTTTTGCCATTGGGAACAGCCATTTTAAATTTTAGTTTGCCTAACGTTCCATAACTTGGTAAATTGGTAACATCAATATCTAAGTTTTCCTCAATTGGATTTACTATTAACATTAAGTCACTTTCAAGTTTATCTATTATATTAATCATTTGTTTATCAAATGTATTATCATATTCTATTCTTACTTCGTTGTTTGGGAAGATAACCATATCATTAATTATTAGAACAAGAAGTTTTTCTCCTGTCATCGATTACCCACCTCCAAATTTTAGTACTGCTTACTATTATATAATAAATTATTTTTTTTTCAATATTTTTGACTATTTTTTACGTTTTTTGTTTTACTAATAAGTATATTTCTTTTATTATCAAGGGACTTTTTAGAATGGTAATTATTGCCAGAAAAAAGACAACTATTTTTGTTGTCTTTTGTTTAATTACTTATTTAGTTCTTTTAATAATTCCATTACTTTACGCATCTCTAAATCGTATTGAATCATTTCCAAACCGCCAAATTGTTTTAGGAACTCTTCTTTTTCCATTTGATATTTTTCAGCTAAATCTGTAGCTTCTTTTTCGGCTTCTTCTGTTGTTACTTCAATCTTTTCGATTGTCATAATTTCTTCAAGCATTAAACGATATAATACGTTTTGATATGCTTCTTTTTCTAGTTGAGCTTTTAATTCTTTTTCTGTTGTGCCTGTGAATTGATAGTATAAGTCTAAAGAAATACCTTGCATTTTCATTTGCTCTGTGAATCTACCAAGTAATCTTTCAACTTCTTCTTCTACCATTCCTTCTGGAATATCAACTTCCACATTTTTTGCTACTTCTTCTAAGATTTTATCTACATGTTTATTTTCAGCATCAACTTCCTTTTGAGCCTTAATTGAATCTTTAAGTGCTGTGCGTAATGTCTCTTCTGAATTTACACCTTCCATACCTAAATCCTCGAAGAAATCCTCATCTAAGTCTCTTGCAATTTTTTGTTTAATTTCGTTAACTTTAACTTTAAATACTACTTTGGCGCCGGCTAAATCAGCTGCTCCATAATCTTCTGGGAATGTTAAATTAAGTTCCTTTTCTTCTCCAGTTTTCATTCCTTTTACTTGTTCTTCAAAGCCAGGAATGAATGTATTTGAACCAATCTCTAGAGAATAGTTTTCTCCTTTTCCACCTTCGAATGCTACACCATCTTTGAAACCTTCAAAGTCGATGACAGCAACGTCACCCTCTTCAACACTACCTTCATCTTTTGTAGTTAATTCGGTATATCTTTCTAATAAGTGACCTAGTTCATGATTAACTTCTTCATCAGTTACTTCAACTTCTTCGGGCTTAATATTTAAACCTTTATATTTGTTAACTTTAACTTCAGGCTTAGTTATTATTTTGAATGAGAATTCAACAGCATTTTCATCAATGCTTTTTAAATCAACAGCTGGTTGAACTACTGGAATTAATTTTGATTCTTCCATTGCCTTAACATAAGCATCTTGTAATACAACATCAGCGGCATCTAAAAATAATGACTCTTTGCCATAATGCTTTTCGTAAATATCTCTTGGTACTTTTCCTGTACGGAAACCATCTACTTTGGCCGTTTTTTGCTTTTTAGCAAAGGCTTTATCTAAAGCTTTCGTCCAGTCTTCTCCTTCTATTTTAATAACTACGTCATGAACGTTTTTAGTTTTTGTTTCTTTTGTTTCTTCTTTGACTTCTTTTGTTTTTGCCATTTGTATCCCTCCAACGTCTATATTATACAGTATAATTTACCTGAAAACAACAACTTTTATTAATTATCTTTCTTCCCTAAAAATCTTTCACAAATTCTTTTTCCTAATGATTTAGGTTTTTCTTTTTGAGCAAACATTTTACTCACTACAGCAGAGTAATTATTTTCCTCATCTAAAAGTTGATAGGCTTCCGCTTGAGAAACTTCACGATTTTTGAAAAAAGTGTAATAGCCATGACTTTCAAGTGATGCACCGGTGCAATATTCTGAAACGCTTCCATCATCAACTTGATAAGCAATTATATGACTAGGTACGCCCATAGCTTTATATAAATTAGCTGTCTCCTTATTATATTTTTCAATTTCACATTCTAATTGAGGTGTTATCGCACCAGGATTATCACCACCATATGTTAATTCTACTCTTCCGCGTTCTCTTTCATATAAGTCTGGATAGTGCTCCTGTAGTATTTGAAATAATGACCTGTTATTAACAGTCACTAACCTTTCTGTTAATGGTATTTTGTAATATTTATGCATTTTTTCCCTCCTCTTTTATAATTGTGTTTGAATTTAATTCTTGCTTATTATATCAAAAAATATATTTTTTTTCTAACGTTTATCTACGATGACAAGAAATTTCATAAATAATTTGTAATGTTTGACACTTTCTTTACACTTTCTAATTGTAAATAACTTTTATAATTAAGGTTTTTTAGGGACTTATGATTGTTAATTCAATTCCAAACTTAGATTAAATTCAATTTGATTTTTTGGTTCAAGTTGGCGATACTTGACACCGCACACATCAAATAATCTTTTGGAAGCAATTATTGATTCTGTTGTAGCATATTTATCCGATAAATATATTACTTCCTTTATTCCAGATTGAATAATTTCTTTGGCACATTCATTACAAGGAAATAAATCAACATAGATTTTCGCACCCTCAAGATCTTTTTTACTTCCTCGATAATTTAAAATTGCATTTCTTTCAGCATGAACAACATACAAATATTTTGTTTCAAGGGGGCTCCCTTCCCTTTCCCATGGAAAATTAGCATCATCAAAACCATTAGGAGCACCATTGTATCCTATTGATAAAATGCGGTTATCATTGCTAACTACACAAGCACCTACTTGAGTATTAGGGTCTTTACTCCTTTTAGCAGTTAACTTAGCAACGGCCATAAAATACTCATCCCAACTTAAAATTTTATTATTTTTATTTTTCATAAATTATTACCTCCCTATTTCAATCAATTATAGCTAATTATAGCATATTTTTAGTCATTTAGATTAGCTTTTTTCAAGATGACTAGTTAGAAAAATATAATTTTTTAAAGATATTTTAGGAGTTTCATGATAGAATATTGATAGGAAGTGATGAAGATGCAAAAAACTATATTAACAGGATTAAGACCAACTGGTAATTTACACTTGGGTCACTATTTTGGGGCTTGTAGTAATTATTTGAAATTACAAGATGATTATGATTTTTATTTAGAAATTGCTGACGTTCAAGCTTTAACTGATAATTTTGATAATCCTGAAAAAGTAAGAACTAATGTTTACGAAATTACAAAAGATTTATTGGCGATTGGCATGGATCCTAAAAAAGTACATTTTTTTATTCAATCAAAGATACCAGAAATTGCAGAATTAACAATTTTTTATTCTAATCTAGTAACGGTTTCAAGATTAGAGAGAAATCCAACTGTAAAAAATGAAATTGCACAAAAGAAAGATTTGTTTGGAAATAATGGTGAAAGTATTACTTATGGTTTTTTAGGGTATCCAGTTAGCCAAGCAGCCGATATAACAGCTTTTGATGGGGAGGTTGTTCCTGTTGGTGATGATCAGTTGCCATTACTTGAACAGTGCCGAGAAATAGTTCGTAAATTTAATTCTATCTATGGAGAAATATTAAAAGAACCTCAACAAGTTTTGAGTGAAGTCACTAGAGTTAAAGGATTAGATGGAAATGATAAGATGGGAAAAAGTTTAGGTAATGCTATTTATTTAGTAGATGACTATGAAACCATAAAAAAGAAGATTATGGGTGCTGTTACTGATCCTAATAAAATAAAAAAAGATGATCCTGCAAATCCTGATGTATGTATGGTATATTATTATCATAAATTAGTTAATAAGACAAAATTAGAAACAGTGTGTAGTGAATGTAAAAAAGGAAATCGTGGCTGTGTACAATGTAAAAAAGAACTTATTGAAGCAATGCACGAATTTTTGACGCCTATCCAAGAAAAGAGAAAATTCTATGAGGATAATCCGGATGAAGTAAGAAAGATTCTTGAAGTAGGAACTGAACAAGCACGAAATAAGGCAATAAAGAAAATGGCAGAAGTCAAAAGAGCAATGAAAATTGATTATTAGTGTTTTCTTATAGCAAAAAAAGTAGACAGAAAATGAAGTGAACCCGATTGTGAATCGTTTGGTGGTTGCTTCAAAAATTGTCTACTTTTTTATATATGTTAATCTAACAATATCATACAATTTATTATGTTTTTTAGAATAATTCTCTGTTAAATCTTTTTTTATGCGCATATATTTATCATAAAATGATAAATCATCTTTTTTAAATAATTCTTCATAAAGAAAGTTTAACTTTTCAATATTATTTTCTTCATAGAGATTATCCATTTCTTTTAAGAGATAACGTTTCTTTTTTACTTCTTGACGTGTTAAAAAATAATCTTTTGAATTCTTACTTAATATTTTATAAGTAATTGGTTCTTCTCTTAAATCGGCTGCTTCCTCTATTAAGTCCTCTTCTTCATCTAGTAGAAGAGAACTTTTACTTATCACTTCTCCCGATTCATTAAATTCTAGTGCTATGACTTTATTTAAATCAGAGAACAAGGTGGCGTAATCTAAGTTAGTTGATTTTTTATAAAGAGATGTCTCTCCTTTTATTTTGTCTAGTAAATCGTTATTGACTTTTACTTTCTTATTTAGGAGATCATCCAAAGTTTTAGTTGATACCCTTAATAAAGGAATTCTTTTTATATGTTCAGGATAATCTTTATCATCCCATTCAAAGAATTCAATAATTCTTTCATCATCAGTAAAGTTTAATAATACATCATAAATATATGTCATTTTATTCTTTCCTTTCTAATGTTTAATCCTATTATTACTAGTAATATTCCAAGTGGTAAAAGATAGCCTTCACCAGCAGTAAATAAAAATATTAAATATTCTTTAATAGTATAACCAAAAGAAAATAAATTAATGTATATGATTGTATAAATTAATCCATATATCATTAAAATAAAACCGAGAATTAAAAATAGTAGCTTTAGTATCATAATTTACTTTATGTACTTAATTATTTATATATACAAGAAAAGAAAGTCAAATTTAGACTTTCTATTCTTTATGATCTATTTGTTTTACTACTTCTACTTCAACTTTATTTATTGCCTCAAATTTTTTAGTAATTTTATCTGTAGTTATTGTGACATTTTCAACATCTTTATTAACAGTTTGAATACTCTTGGCTAGTTTATCCCAACGTTCCTTATAACGAGAGAACTCTAATCCTAGTTTATTTAGTTCTTCATGAATAATGGATGTATATTTATCACGTTCCATATTTTTGATAATCATTTCTACAACGGTAAGCGTTGAGATCAAAGTTGTTGGTGAAGTAATCCAAACTCGTTTTTTGTAGGCATAATTAATAATATCTTGGTGATAGGCATTTACCTCGGCAAAAATTGCTTCAGCTGGGAGAAAAAGAATAGCTTGTTCGGCAGTTTCCCCGGGAATTATATATTTACTACTAATCGCATCTATATGTTTTTTCATATCTTGTTTAAACATCTTTTCATAGTTATCTCGCATATCTTGAGATAATTTCTTATCAACCATTAATTGATAGTGCTCTAGTGGAAACTTAGAATCGATTGCGATAGTTCCTAAGGGTTCTGGTGCGAAAACAACAGAATCAGCTATAACTCCAGTTGATAAAGTGTATTGTAATTTAAAGATATTATCATTTTTCTCACCAAAGACACTTGTTAAAATATGCTTCAAATTTACTTCCCCAAAAATTCCCCTGGTCTTTTTGTCTGTTAAAATACTTTGGAGGCTAACAATATCCGTAGAAAGTGTTTCAATTTTCTTTTGTGCTTCGTCAATTTTTGATAAGCGTTCAATAACATTCATAAAAGTTTTATTAGTTTTTTCGAAATTTTCATCAAGACGAGTATTGACCTTTTCATTAATGGCTAAAAGTCGTCTTTCTAATTGCTCATTTAAATCTTGAAAATCTTTATTCATATTACGACTCAACTCAGATTTAAAGTCACCCATTTCTTTCATCATGCTTACTTCTAATTTGCCAAGACGTTCTGTTATGTTACTTTCATTAATATTTTTAAATAAGGAAATAACTCCTATAATTAATATTATTATTAATAAAATTATAATTATATAATCCATAGTATCTACCTACTCTTTCTATTCTATTTTAAATTTTTTGGAAATATATTTTGTAATAAAGTATGCTGCTAGTAATATGAAAACTATAAATAGGATTGCTTTTATATTGGTTAAACTCTCAATAAGGCTTTTACCAATATAGGCCCAAAATGTTATCATAAATATTTTGCCAACAGGTAAGGCCGTTAGATATTTTTTCTTTGATACACCAGTAACGCCAGCTAAAAGATTAATAAAACAAGATGGAGCAAATGGTAAGGTTATTAATAAGACTAAATGTGTTATTCTTATTTTCTTGAAACCGGCTGTTTTTTCTAGAATTTTATTTTTAGTACTTTCTTTTACTAACTTAAAAACTATATTATTAGATAGATAATAAAAAAATAGATATGTTAAGGTACTACCAAGAGTTGTGGCTATCCAAGATAGAATAATTCCGGGAAAAAAGCCAAAGGCATTAACATTAAGTGTTACAAAAGCTCCTAGAGGTAAAATAGGGAAAAATGATTCAACCAAAACTAGAAGGAAACCTATTAAAAATCCTCCATCCTCTATTAAAGAAGTTGCTATTTCTATTAATTCACTTAATGTTGCCATATAATCACCTTCTTGTTTTATTATAGTATAATTCTATTTCCTTAACAAGTAATTATTGAATCCACCCGTTATGTTGACAGTATGATAGCCTTTTGAATTTAATTTTTGAACTAGTTTTTGACTACTGGAGCCAGATTGACAATATATATAATATGTTGAATTCTTATTTAAATATTTTTCTGGTGCCAATTCGAGTAAATCTCTTGATATATTTTTAGCAGTAGGAATTCTGTTTAATTGATATTCATAATTTGTTCTAATATCTACTATATTCACAGGTTTATTTGAATATAGTAGATTTAGTAGTTCTGTAATTTCTATACTATTCATATTATTCACCTCCATTATATTAGATGAAAAAAAAAGAATCTAGGTTATAGATTCTTACTTAACTATATAAGGGTCTTCTGAGGTACCGCTACCACTTTTATACATCACTTCATCACTCAAATATACTACTGGTCTAATTCGAGCCCAATTTAATGCTTTCTTAGCAGTTATACCATTACCTGGGGTTACTTGATAAGCATCTGTTGTAGATCCAGCTACGGCTGTTGCTAACCACCAATCATTACTGTCTACTAAGTAATTATAATTTTTACAAGTTAAATTCATAGGTGCTTTACAACTAGTATCAACACTGGCATTCATAAAGTCAGCAGCTGTAAGTAAACTTATTTTTTGGTCTCTTTCTACTTCCTTACACTCTACTGCTTGCTCGGCCCCGGCTTGATTAGTAGCCCTTTTGCCTTTGCATACATTATGTACTACGATTCTTGATTTATCTTTATCACTTAATAGAACTTCAGTAATTGATTCATCAGTAGAATTATATAATTCATCTAATTTCTCTTTTATTCTACTAGAGGAATAATTATTTATTCCAGCATCATAACTTGCTTCCTCACTATATCTATCATCCCAAGAAGACAATGTTGTTAACGGCTCTGCTCTAACTAATACAACATTATTAGCGGAGTTAATTTTTACAATTCTCCATAGAGCGCTATCTAATTGAACATAGTTATTTACTTGTTCACCACGGAAAACGTAATTACCATCCTTATTATAAAGACCATATCCTGAAGTTACTATTTTGTTGTCGTCTCTTATAACACGATATAATGCGGTTGTGGTATACGCTTCACCACAATCCAATTTGGGAATATAACTATATGTTGTTCCTGTCTTTTGAACTTTTACTGAACCAGTACAAGCTGTGTCTGTATATTTTGTCATCTCTTTCATTTTTCCTTCAGCTATTAATACTGATATATCAACAGTTTGAGTCCCACCATCTTTTTTAGGTAGACTTTCTGGGTGATCTTTAAAATATGACTCGGCAGCGTTGCTCATAATTTGTTCAATATCTTCATATGACTTTTTTCCACCAGTTAGTGATGTTACAAAAATTATTAGTAAAACGCCAATCACAATAACGACAATAGCCAAAAGCATCATTTTAATTAGCTTAGCTTTCCCCTCTTCATTACTTGGTGTGTTACTTTTATTACCATTTGATGTTGTATCTTCTAAGTCGAAATCCTCTTCCTCGTTTTCTTCTAACTCTTCAGCAATGATTTCTTTTCCGGTATTTTTATCTACGTTAAAATTCATCTTATCCATATGTATATCTCCTTTTATTAATTATCAAAAAAGTCATCGAAGAAGTCATCATCATTGTCATCATCAGTAAGTGTTAAGTCAGCAGTTGGTTGTGGTACTTCTTTTATCGGTTCTACCATTTTTTCTTCTAAAGGTTTAAGTGGTTTATTTTCTTTAGGATCTGTTGCATTTATAAAATCGTCTAAACTAGCGATTGGTGAGGCGCTAGTAGATGCCTTTGGTACTGCTACTGGTCTAGTTTGAGGTGTGGCAACAGGTTTATTAACCACTTCTTTAGATGAAAGTGGACTAACTTTATTTTCTTCTTTAGCTCTTTTCTCTTCGGCTTCTAATTCAGCAATTTTAGCGTCAATCTTTTTTACCAATTCATCAACATCAAAACCTAAGTCATCATCCTCTATTGGCTTCGAAGTTGATTTTGTTTGTGGTTTTATTTGTTGCATAGTTGGTCGTGATGGAAAAATTGGCGTATTTGAGAAATCTTTAATTGCCTCTGATGATGCTTCGTTAGAAACACTTCTGCCACGAACCATACCACCCATTCTTGGTGCGTTACCCATTACCCTTTTTTCTTCCTGCTCATAAGGACTACGAGTTAAGAAGTCTGGATACTGATTTTGATTTTGAACTGGTTTATCAAAAGGTTCTGGTTCTTTGTGCATAAAATCTGTAGGATTCATTCTTGGCATTGGCTGCTTTTGAGGTGGAGTTTGATTTGTACTATTCATCATTTCAAGCAGTTTTTTCTTTTTTTGTTCCTTAACAAACTCTTTAATATCAAAGGTTGAAACTTGGCGTTTTTTTCGAACTGGGTACTTGGCTGTTGGATATTTTTTACCCCAGTCCAATTTGAAGTATGGAGTAAACTTTGTTTTGAATGGTTGTTTACGCATACGAAGGATTATCACTTCAAACTGTTTCATACGTTGTAAGTCTGAAACTGTTACTAGTGGTGTGGAAGCGGTTTTATCGTCCTTTTTGGATTTAACTTCTCCACACATTTTTGATATTTCTTCTAAGGCTTTTAATTCTGTTGTAATTAAATAAATAGTGTTACCACAGTTACCTCTAATTGTCTCAGCATCTTCTTTTCCATATACAGAATCTAATTGAGCAAAGTTTTGAATAATCATTGTAAATCTTATGCCACGTGAACGAGCGGCTGTAATCATCGTTGTTACATCTTTTAGAGGTGGCATATTGGCAAATTCATCCAATAAGAAATTTGTTCTTACAGGAAGTTTTCCACCATGTCTTTGTGCAACGGAAATTAGGGTTTCATAAATTTGTTTTAAAAGAATAGTGACCAAGGAATGATAGGTTTTCTTTTCGTCTTGAATTACAATGAAAACAGCGGTTGGCCTTTCACCTATACTTTCTAAATCAACATCACTATACGATAGCATTTCACTAAGATTATCACGTGAAGCAAATAATTTAACTTTTTGTTTAAATACCGATAGGATACTTCCTTTTGTCTCAGTTGGTGCCATAATGGTAGAGGAAGCATTGATGGCAGCTGCGCTAGCAGGATCTTTTCCCGCAAAGTATTCTTTAATATAAGTTGAGCCACCAAATTTTTCTTCTCCTACTGTTGTCGCTAGAGAAATACTATTGATATTTATTTCCTCAGGTTTAGCATCTTCAAATAAGCCTAGCGCTACTCCTGAAAAATAATCAGCAGAGGTTTTTTCCCAAAAAGGATCTGCATTTTTATTTGAATCATCGTAAAGAATATTTAAAGCTAGGTCGTCTAGCAACTCAATTGCTTTATCCTGTTTACCGGTTTTATACATCTTATATGGTAAAGACATTGGGTTCCATGCATTACCATTTTGCGGATCACGAAAATTTAATAGTAATATTTGATAACCACGAGCTCGTAACATGTTGCTTGTTTTCTCATAAATTTCACCTTTAGGGTCAGTAATAATCATTGATTCTCTGGCTTTGGCTAAACTGTGTACTTGTGGTAATATTACAGTTTGAGTTTTACCGGAACCAGTTGCTCCGATAACTAAAGAGTGATATTCACTATTATCAACCCACATTTCCTTTTCATTTAAAATGATAGGAACTCCAGCTGCCTTAGCATTACGTT
The DNA here is from genome assembly GCA_900552495.1 of uncultured Mycoplasmatota bacterium. GTDB lineage: Bacteria > Bacillota_I > Bacilli_A > RF39 > UBA660 > JAEDES01. The sequence goes on from URZY01000003.1 coordinate 59,805, forward strand.
GCTGAATTTCTACTCTCTCAAGTTCTTCTTTTATTTCTTTATCTTTAGCCCATCTTGAATAACCTTTATCTTTTTTGTCGGTTGTAATTCCAAAACCTTTTTCTCTTTCAAAGAAGTATGAGCTGACACTAACAAATAATCCTCCTAGTGTTAATAAATAAAATACAATAGTTGGAAATATATAATCAGGTCCAAAGGCAGGAAATGGATTAAACCCAGCAAAAGTTCCTTCGGCAGCAAAGGTTGACAAATTGACAACAGCAATGGCAATTATATATAAAAGGACTAAGGCAAAGCCACCAAATATAAGCCAATCTTCTAAATCTGCACGTAATTTAAGTTTCATATTACTACTTCCTTTCTCTCTTATTATAACCTAACTTTAAAGAAATGTCATTATTGATTTGTAATCAATATTTTAAATTCATTACCAGTAAACTTATATAGCATATCAACTGGTTTATTAACACTATATCTTCCACAACTCACAACTAATTCATAAATATTGTCATTATCAATGTCCATAATAGCACTCAAATACGGTTTACAACCATTTGTTCCAGTATTTTTATCAACATCAGTATAAATTGGATAAATTTGACTGTTTTTAACCATAAAAACAAAGGAAAATACTTTTTCAGGATTAAAGTCTAGGGCAAAAGCATTGCTAGCAAAATATAGTGTCTCGTTTTGTCCATCGCTATCAAGATCGATAGTTATTTCTTCAGAAACAGTATACAATGATGATGTACTTAATTTATTTTCTTTTAATACTTTATTAACATGATAATAATTTCTAATTGGATTTAAATCAAAACTTTTTACTTTTATGTCATAGTTTGAGCGAAAAGCAAGAATAGTTCCTTCTTTATTAATAGCTTTTTTACTTGCGTCGAAAATAAACCATTTGTTTCCATCGTTCCAAAGATAATATTTGCCTAACTTCTTATTATCTAAGTAGACATTATAGTCTAGCCAGTTAAGACTTTCAATGGTTTTAGAATTAGTAACATTAAGCCATTTATTATCAGAATAATTCCATATGGTACTATCCCCAACGATAATAGTAGTTGCGTCTTTACTTTTAGCTATATTTTCTCTTCCAAAAGCAAAGTACATACCTATTGTAAAAGCAATTAATATTAATAGTATCACAACATATCTTTTTTTCTTTTTCATATGTTACCCCTCCACTTTAAAGCAAGCTAATCTACTTGTATTTTGCCAATTGTATTGTCCCCATAAGTCGGTTGAGGTACTACCGGGATCCATCATTAGAACTTGCGAACCAGAAACAGTATCAATTGCTACCCAGTGTTGTCCAGTATTGCCTTTTACTTCGGCAGTTACGTAGCAACCATTATTTAGTAGTTCTGTAATCGCATTAAGTTTTTGTTGTTTTGAGTAACCAGATACAGCGTATGAGCCTTGATATTTAAAGGTTGGAGCGGCAAGTGAGGCAGCAGACCAAACAAAGTTTCCACCACTAACAAAGCCACCATTTTTACTAAGATATTCAACGAATGTTCCAGGATTAAAATCAGTAATCGTTGTAGGAACGCCACTTTTAGCGATTAGAATTGCAACAGAAGTAGCCAAACAGCCGATTTGTTTGATTGTTTTACCGCTATTGCCTAGGTAAACGCCAGCCCATGGTCCTTCATATTGTTTCCAACTGGCAAATGGTCCTGTTGAAGCATTACCACATGATGAGGATCCGGAAGTATTACATGACATTTTTTGAACATCAGCAGCTCCATATGGTCTAGCTGAAGAGTTATAAACCTCTAGGAGAATTTGCTTATAATTCATCCCTGAATTAGCATAGTTTGTGAATTTATTGGACTCTGTAGATAAATATCCCGCTGAAATTATATATCCTTCAGCATTAACTAAAACTTCTCCTTCGGTGGCAGCTGCTGCAGTACGTAATTGGTGATCAGCAGCTAGAGCATCCCTTGTTCTAATAGCACCGCTGTGATTAGTACCACTTCGAACTATTCCGCCTTGTCCATCACCACCGCCCATATAAGAACAGCCTTCATTGATATTACAGAAAACTTGATCGGCAACGCAGGAAGATATTTGTAACACCCATTGGTTGCCCTCTTGCTCCAACTTTTTTCCAGCAGCATTACCCATAGCTGTCGGTCTTGCTAAAGCGAAGCTTCTAGCGGCTACCATTTGTGCCTTTAAAGCCTCCATTGGGGCATATGATCCTATTTCAGCGTTGGCCACACCTGCAACGTACTCTTCGAATGGTACCATATCTTGATCAATTGGGGTTGTGTAACTTCCATTTCCATAAGGTGAACCACATTCCATTAACCGTACCATTAGATTGGAAATTTGCATTGGCTTAGAGACATTACCACCACCTGGGATGTAGAAGCCTTTTATATCATAAGTACAGGAACCAGAGGCAGCACAACTAAGAGTGGAATCCTTGCCAATGAAGCTATAGTATCTTTCTATATAGTCAAAGACATCTTCAGCTAACTGTTCTCGGGCTGATTGTGAATATCTTGGAAAGTAACTGGCAAAAATATCATTAATTAAATTATCTTTAAAAGTTGTTTCACTGTACATATTTCCACTAAACATTGCATTGGCAATTTCTTCAATTCTAGCGGTTGTCATATAATCATAATCATAATCACTATTATTAACATTCAATACATGATAAACGGCTACTACCTTGAGCGAATCTACTGTTTTTCCATTAGCTTGAAATGATAGTTTTACATCGTTAACTCTTTCATAAAAAGCCTGAGCGTCTTCACTAGTGGCACTAAAGACTATTTCACCAGTATCTTCACCAGTAAGAGCACTAATACCTAAGGCATCATCAAAATCGTTAACACCTCCACCAATAATAGAAATTACCATTAAAAATAGCATTAATAAACCAAATGCAGGCAAAACAGGTAGTAAAACTTTTTTAATGTCAATGGTTCCTTTAAGAAAGGCTAAAAAGTCCGTATCTTTGTTATTAACATCTTCTTCGGGATTTTCTGACTCATTTGGGTCATCAAAAAAACTTGAAGGCTGTTTTTTACCTCCAAATCCACCTAGTTTGCCAAGTCCCCCTAGTCCACCAAATGAACTTTCTGATGAATCGCTTGAACCATCGGTACCATTTGTATTTTGGTTAGTCGGTGTAGTTGGAGTTGCTCCAGTAGCACCGTTGTACATAGAGGCTGCTTGACCAACTTTATCGGTCATACCACTTTCATTCATTTTATTAATGCCATTTTGTAACTGACTGCCACCAGGCATTGTTTGATTAGTTCTATTTAAGGCTTTTCCTAAAGCTTCTGAACTCTTACCTTTTGTTGCTTTATCTGCTACTTTAACAGCGGCCCCTGCGGCCATTGCATAAGGATTTTTAGTAGCAATGGCTACGTCAGCGGCTTTTTTGACAGTATTTGTATTATTGCGTTCATTTCGTTCTTTTTGGGACATTTGATTATCGCCACGATTTGCTTCATACGCCATTGCTACCACCACCTTACTTCTTGATTAGATTAGAATCCTCCACCTGTTCCAAAAGACTCTAACTCTTCTTTTGTTACAGCAACATTTATTCTCATACGTCTACTACCACAAACAAATAGAGCTTCTCCTTGAGAATAACGTTTTATACTTTCTTTTTCATTTTCATTTAAATCTATTAATAATGCTAAATCTTCTACAGCTTGTTTCTTTAAGCCCATTACTAAGTAATAAGATGCATTATCAAAAATTGCTTTTCCTTCTGTAATTACTGCTGGAGCAGCGAAATCACTAGGCTGTTGTGTAATAATAATTGTTCCGGTATTATATTTACGCGCACGTCTTTGAACTTGGGCTAAGAATTCAGCTCCCTGCTGGTTACGATCACCTAGTAAAACATGAGCTTCATCGACTAGCATGACTGTATCAACGCTTGCATCAAGACATAATCCCCAGGCATATTTTAAGACGTTAAATAGTAAAGCATTTCTAATATTGCTATCACTATTCATTAGTTCTTTTATATTAAATACCATAAAGTCACTATTTTTTCTTAGAGTTGTATGTCCATCAAAATAAAATCTTAATTCCTTAACGATTGGTCGAACTTCTAATTCTAGTCTTTCCATAATATCACGTTCTTTTGTTTGATCTGTCATTGATAAAAGACGTCCTTTTATTGTGGCATAAACATCAGAAAAAACTGGAAAGTCAGCGGATGTAAAATGCGAAAAGTCAGTATCAAAGTCTATTCCAAAACGTTTATATGTATCTTGAACAACATCGCTAAACATAGCTAAAACATCATTAGCAATAGTTGGGTTATAATACTTCATAAAGCCTTTTAAGAATTGTAAGGTTCTATTTAACACAGTATACCCCATTCCATTTTTTATTTCTTCCTCATCAGCATCAAAGACTACTTCAAGGGGATTAATTAAACCAAAATCTCCACCTTTACCAATATCGATGGTATCGCCTCCAAATGATTTAGTAATATCTCTAAATTCATCTTCTGGGTCAATAATAACTATTTGACAACCATTTCTAATATGCGTTCTTAATAATAGTTTGGCTGCTGTTGATTTTCCGGAACCGGAAGTACCAAGAATAATCATATTAGCATTGTTTCTATTATGTTCTTTTCTAATTTTATATAAGAATTGGTTAAACAAAATTACTCCACCGGAAAAATCAACACCCAATAATGTTGATAGCCCTGGGTCTTTAATGCTATCAAAAATAAATGGATACATGGCTGCTACTGTAACTGATGGTATCGGAGTACCAATTCGTTGTTCAATATCTTGAGGTGGAAAAATTGGCAACATTGATTTTAAAACTTTTTCTTGTTCAAAACGTAAAGAAATTGCCTTTAACTCCATTGCATCAAGATAGTTTTTTACATTCATTTTCTTTAATTCTAAGGTTTCTTTAGTATCAGCAGAAACCATAATATGCATTTGAAAATCAAAGTTTCTAGCTTGGCTTCCTGCGATCATTGATGTAAAATATTCCAAGCTTTCAGCATCTTGACGATATCTTTCACGAAGCGTTTGATCACGTTCGTTTTGGTATTTTTCTTTTAAGTCAGCTATTTCTTTGTTTAACATTTTAACCATATCTTGATATGGAACGGGAATATGCTTAATGACAATCTTAATTCCAGCCATATTAGTTAGGGATGCTAAATAACCTGGCGTTATATATTTAGGAAATGAAACAACAGTTAAAATTGTTGCATATTTGTCACTTATAAAAAAATCACTTGGTGAAAAATGTAGCCCTTTTGGAGCTAATTGGCTTCTTATTCCTGTACTCATACTGGCATCACTACTCCAAACTCAGTTGTACTTCCACCATTTAGGAAGTTATCTAGTACTATTCGTAAATCAGAATTACTTGCTTGAGCAGCTGCTAGACCGCATGTTGCTAAGCCGTTAATCATCATTCTTACTCTTTTTGCAAGAATATCTGGATCTTTAGATTTAAACAAGAAATAGTATTCTGTGTCAACAACATTATTATTAATAAAGGTTTGTCCTTTAGCAATATCTTGGGCAATTAATTTTCTAATTGCTGGGGAATGAGCATCATTATATAGCAATTGTAATTGTGACATATAAACAGATATATCAACAGGTCGATCAGCTACAACTAGCCAAAATTCAAAATCAATTGTATTGTAGAAATTTTTTAGACTTATTAACATGTTGTCTTGTGCAATTGGATCAAGAATAAAAATGTTTTTCGGAGATATTTTTACTCCTGTTATTTTATGATTATCCGTTGTAATAATCATATTATTTTGTATACCTTTTACTGGTAACCAAGCTTCAGTGGAACCATATCCACTACTTCTTTTTGTTGCCACTTTTAAAACACCAACCTTTCCATATATATGTTTGTGTATTAGTTAAAAACTCATACATTTCTATTAAAACGTTCAGTACGTTATGATAATAAGGTAAAGGAAATACTAGAAAACCTGTTACAGCCGCTGGGCTCAACACAAGTATGGTTACAAATGTTGAGCTTAGTGGCATAATTGCTAAAAATGTAAAAGTTATCATTACACCTGTACCAAATAACACTAAATCAAATGGTTTGAACATTCCCATGATTAATTTTCCTTTTTTGGTATTTGCGGGAATTAAATAGTTACGCACTATGTATCACACTCCTTTTAATTCTAAGGTCTTCCACCTCGACCTCCACGGCCGCCTCCGCCACCATGGCCTGATGAACCGAAGCTAGAGTCATCTGTTGTTCCACTAAAGTTATTAAGATCACGTTTATGTCCACCGATTTCACCGATTATATCTCTGTCAGTATTTCCATCTGCTTTAGGTTTGTCAGGTAAGCTATCATAATCAAGATTTCCTATTGCTGAATCTCCAGAATCAACATTGGTTGTAAGTGGTGAACGATAAGTTCCTTCTCGTATAATATGACGTCCTGCAGCATCATCATATTTAGAACCATCTCTTCCATCAGCTTCCGCACTTCTATAGTTAACTTTATAAGCTGTTTCATTCTGGTGTCTACGTTTATCGCTAACACGTGGTGCAACACCAAAGTTGGCACGATCTTTGTCCATTTTTTCGTAAGCAGATTGAGCTTTAGCTGCTGCAGTTTGATAAGCATCATTCTTAGCATATGCTGCTTCATATCTAGCTTTAGCACTTGCTCTTTCGGCGTCAGTTGCTGTTGGTGATAAGTTGTTATATGCTGCGGCTGCCATATCAAGCTCACGTTTTGTAGTTTCAGCTTGGGCTTTTCTAACATCGCTTAAGTATTTTGCGTCAGCCATATCGGCACTTCCAATTCCTAGGAAGTCAGCTCGACGTTCTCTTGCTGCATAGTTAGCCCTATCAATCATACTACCAACAAATCCACCCTTGGCATCTTTATCTCCTGTTTTAATCTTAGCCATAAGGTCTCTATTTTGATTCCATGAGTCTCCAATACCAAAACTTTTTCCTTGATTAAATGCAGCAGTTGCATTCTCGGCACCATTTAAAGCTCCTAATGCAAAACCTGCAGCACCACCACCGCCTAAAGCCATAGCAGTTCCACCCATAATAGCAGATAAACCTAAATTACCGCCAGAACTCTTAATTCCAAGAACATTCATTATGAATTTAGGTGCTTGCTTAATAAAGAAGAACATTCCGATCCAAATAAAGATCATTGAAATTATTCCAACTACGCCTGTTCCTGTGTTAATTACAATACCATTTACAATCATATCTTGAATTAGGAATATAATGAAATATATTACTGCTAGATGTAAGAACAACTCTAGGTAGGTAGAAGTTAATGCTTTGGTCCAAGCACCAAAGGCTCCACCATCTTTACTTGGTTGAATATGACTGATAATTGGAATTGGCGCAATTAGTCGTAAGACAGCTAATTTTATTGAACGTATCGCAATAGTAATAATTTCTCCTAGTAATATCCAAATAAATATTACTGCTACAACAGTAGAAATAACTGGCATATAAGCGAAGATATATTTATCTTTTCCAGTTAATCGTGGATATAAGGCAAGAATATCACTGAAGAAGCCGCCTTGAGTTTCACAACTCGCGTTTATTAAAGCCAGTATCTCATTTGGACTAGCATCATAGGCTGTATAGACATCTAAAGTTTCTTGATCTACATATTCACAGACACGATGATCTGGATTTGTTTCATCATCTAGGATTTCGCCATTTTCGTCTTTACCTTTAACGTTTAATCTAACAAAACCTTTTAAGACTGTAGATGTAAAAATATTGGCGGACTGTTTCAGTTTGGCGGCTTGTTTATCCGCACCTGTTAAGGTATCATCATCTGTTGACGGTCCTCCAGTGGCGTTGTCTGTTGTACCTAATATGAGTCTTCCTAAAGTATTATTTTCTAAAATTCTTGTTTGTAATGAATATAATGTACCAAATAATAAACCATTATTATTAAGTTGAATTTCATATTCAGAGCGAGCTGCGGGAATGTTGATTGGTGTTAATACAGCTAATAGAACAATCGCAGTAATAACTCGACTAATTATGTTGCCAAAGCCGGACTTTTTATCAGTAAATGTATCTGGATTCAAAATACCTTGAATGATTGTTACGGCAAGCTTAAATATCATAAATACACCTAGTATTAATTGAATACGGCCGTAAAAGTTTTTTATTGTTTCATTGGAAAAAATATCGGCACTAGCGACATTGAACAATATTTCGTACATAAATCCTAGAACCCAATATGCAACACGATCTAGCAAGGCAAAAATGCTACGTATCAGGTCATTAATCGTGTTGGCATTCATGAAATCTGTCATTTAATCTCACCTCTTTTACTGCGTTTATTTATTGTAGTCCACAAGTTGCATTAGATGTTATACCAAATATATCTAATAGGGCTATAACTAATTGTGGTAGGAAGAATAAACTTCCAGCTAATAATAATCTTGTAATTAATTTCTTTTGAGCTTTTTTCATTGCATCATCATCGCTTGTAACAATTACTTTAGCAAAATCAATACCGCTCATTACAACGACGATGAATGGTCCAATTATTTTAATATAATTTAATATTCTTTGTAATAACCAAGCAACAGAATCTTCATCATTAACATTCCCAAGTAATCCATTATTGCCACAATCTTGTTGTTGATCATATCCTTCTAACCATTCATCCATATCTTCTTGCGTCACGTTGTCTTTAGCACCATATGTCCCAATATAAGCTAAAGAATTGGTCTCTGATCCGTCAGTTAAGTTATATCCTTTTACTTTTTTAGTAGAAAGTAAATATTCATAATTGTGAGTGGAAGTCTCTTTTACATTTCTATATATTGTTATACTTGAATTTATTTTATTATCTTTAAATACTTTATCAATTAATATTTTATCTAATTTAATAGTTACAACAGTTTTTTTGGTTGGTTTGATTGTAATACTTTCTGTAACGTTGTAGTATGTCTTACCATCAATTGACCATTCTAGTGTATTATCATTTAACAATCTAAAGTATGGAATAAAATATTTTTCTTCTTGATAAATTCCCACACTGCCAATAGCAGTAGTATCTACTGCTTTTTTTACGGTAATATTTTTGTTTGCTAAAACTTCACTAGCACTTATTGTAGTACAAAGTCCATTACAATCTCTTTGGTTTTTTGGTTTAGTAAATATAGTTGTGAAAAGGTTGGACTCTTCAACTGTTATTGTTGGACAAATATAATTAATACTATTTTCCTTAGCCACTTTTAAATAATTCTCTTTAAAGTCTTGTTCATGATACCAATTATTAGTTCCATCTTCAAATGGAATTACTACTTTATCTTTATAAACTCTATATGTTAATGTTTCATTTTTATATTGATAATTACAGATCATTTTTTCATTACTTAACTCACTGGCTGAGACATTTTTAGGTATTATTAGAGCTAAAAGCAAAAATGCTGTTAGGCAGACTACTTGTTTTAATTTCATAAGATCACTCCAAATACATTATAACATATTAAGTATAGCAAAATAAAAAAAAAATAGCAATTTATTTACTATTTTTTATTCTATGTTATTTTGCTGCTTCCCAGCAAGCTTTCCAACCATCTGTATTTCCAGTTCCACCTTTAGATACAATATCCATAATTGCTTGAACTAGGTATACTACAAAGAAAATTAATGCTGCATAAATACAACGTTTAATTAATCTACTTTGTGCTGCTTTAACCTCTTTTTCGTCACTGGCAATAACTGCTTTACCAAAATCAATAACGGCATATAAGATTAATACGATTGGAATAATTGCATATACAATAGGGAAAATACCATTTCTAATAATTTTTACTAATGGTAATAAACCACCACATGCGTCGATATCAGCTAATTGAAAAAATTCTAACATACAAACCTCTCCTTCAATGTATATGATACATTATTTAATTTTTTTTGTCAATTATCTAGCGTCTAAACAAACCAAATATTTTGCTACTGCTTGTAGTAACTTGAACAAGACCTAATTTAGATAATAATCCAGTTATTGCCTCATTCTTCTTTCGATCATTTAGAGGGGGCAATGTATAAAAGAACTTTATACCTGCTTCGTATTCTAATTCACTAACTTCCTTTGTAGTCAGTAGAGATTGATTAAGAATTACTTTTTGGTTTTTTAGATTTGCAAAGATTTTGCTATTTTTTCTTATTAATTTATTTAATTTTAGTGTGCTTGATTCTATTAAGTATAGAACATCATCACAAATTGTGTTATCTTCATAATCATTTAGATCAATTAATATAACAGACATTCCATTATATCGTCCGACAACACCTCTTAGATCATTTGTATTTGAAGAGACCATAGCTTGATCGTTAAAGAATTGAAATTCATTTTTATTAACTTCTATTGCAACTACTTTATTTTCTCCAAATACTGATGTTAGCTCTTTTTTCATCATATAAATCAGGCTTGAGGCGCCGGCATGTTCTGACACTGATTTAACACCTAATCTTATGGTTCTATTCATAATACCTTGTGGTGCCTGAACAGTTTGAATGTCATTTTTTGGCACATGCACTTGGACTGCTCCAGTCTCATTTAGCGCATTGGGATCTTGTGGGATTGGTGATGGAGGTAATCCTCCACCTCCCATTTGTTGAATGTGAGCAACATCTTTATAAGTATTGGATTTTTTTAATAAGTATTTTACCCCTTCCAGATTAGTTGTAAAATTGTAAATTCCTAGTGTAACTAGTTGGGCTAAAAAATTAGGTGTACAAATGCTATTACCTTCAGGAATGAAAAATACTATTTTATCTGGATCCAATCCCTCAGCTAAAATTTTAAACATTTTAACATCTGTATATCCTTTTATAGCAGTTACGTCAAGAACCATTTTGCTATAAAAGAAGTTCTTGAACATTTCTACAATTTCATTGGCTCCATATGTTCCTGTAATACTTTTAATTACATCTATGTCAAGAGTGGCAATTTGTGCTTGTTGTTCATTCGCGATAATTACATTCACTTATTATCACCACCCTACAACTATCGGCTTAGTATCACCCGAAACTTGAAATATTTTAAGTCCAGGTAATATTTTGTTGATAATTGGTATGTCGATGTTTATTTGCGTAACTACCTTAAAATATGCTCTATCTTTAGTATCATCTGTACTGGATGTTGCAGGCTTAGCAATATCAATTTTTTTAAAGCAATAACCATTGCCACATGTATATCCGTCCCCAGTCAAATCAAAATTGGGAGCATCATAGCCAAGCTGTTTCATATATTCTAGTATTTGGATATGACATTGATTATTTGCATCAATTGCACATTGGCCTTCATATTGTTCAAAGGTCGAAATAATTTTATTTTTTACTCTGAATGCTTTCGTATAGTTTACATTGAAAGCTAGATATCCAGAAACTAAAACTAGGAAGACAACAATAATTACTAAGTTGACTACCCCACCAAAAGCATCACGCATTTAAACACACCTTCTTTTCTTATCTTTCTACAATGATTGTACCACCACTGATATTATCCCATTGAGCATTTAATGAATTTTGAATATTTGGCCACATAATCCAGAAGAATCCGATTACAGCAGCAATTGCTATCAATGTAATAACTGTTAAGTTTAATTCACCTGTCGCATCTTTCATTTACAATACACATCCTTTCATTATTCTAAATTTATTATAACAAAATTATATTTGTTAAACAACTTTTTTTATGTTACTTTACATACTAAACATCATCATCATGGAAATTAGTATAACTAACATGACGCCAACTCCGGTTACTACAAGCATAACCATTGTTTGTGACTCCATGAATCCTAGACGTTCTTTGTACTTCGTTTCTCTTGCTTTATTTTGTAAAGCAGATACTGTTTTAGAAAACATCATTAGACGTTCTTGCTTTTTTTCTTGAGAACCTAGTCCTAAACGATACAACAAACGCATCATACGCATTGAATCTCTTACAGGATAGGTATTGGCAAATTCCATGTATGGATCGATTGTTGCATCACCAGCATTAATACGGTCAATTAATTTTCTTAAGCCTGGTTTGAATATTTCTGGAGCATCATCAATTGACTTACCTAAGGCGACTGGTACAGTATAGTGTTGAATTAAGATTTCCAAGCTCTTTAAATAGTATGGCAACATTACATCTATTTCATGTAAATGCTTTTTATAATAACTTTTTAACTGTGTATATGATGACTTAAATACTATATAAGCAACAAAGGCAGCTAAAACTAAATATAAAATTAGTTTTGAGTTTAGCATACCTTGTGAATCTCCACCACTTAGTGCAAAGGCTAAAACAATGAAGAAAGTTAAAATTCCATATGTTACTCTTTTCATATATAGTTGGTCAACATCAACATTCTCTCCATACCTTGCATAAACTAGAAATTCATAATCACTCTCTTTTAAAGCTTCTAGATATTTTTCGTTATCTGCAAAAAATTTATTCTTATCAATGGTATTATTGTAGACGAATACAAAAATTAAAATTACTCCTATTAATACTATTTCCATTATTCAGCACCTACATTCTCATTATAATATTTTTCTCCTTTTAAAAGGAAATATGTATTACATATCAAAACAAAGTGAAGTAATACTTGAATATACCATCTCTCTAATAGAACTAAATATGTTTCGTCTCCTAGTAGGAATTGAACTAACATTACTAATAGGTATAATGTAATACCAAATGATAAGAAATTTTTATGGAAGGATGCTCTTTCAATACGATCTCGATAAACGCTTTCAATCAGCATGTCAATATCAAGCTGCATGTTATCTAGAGAATCGGCTGAGTTTCTAGCTCCTTCTTTGGTTATTTGTAAAAACAATTGGTGCATATTTTTAACTATATAGTACGGATAAAGTCCACTCATATATTCTAATGCTTCATCAATTGTACCATTTTCATATGACATTTCAATCATTCTATTTACATCACTTAGAACTGGATCTTCTAAAATTCCAGAATTTCTTACACCTTCTAGTGATTTTACGAATGATTGGGTAGTTGCAAATTCCATTATAACGTTTGAAGTATATACTTGTATTTGCTCAAAAATAAACTCTGAATAAACCCTTTTACATCTTAGATATGCTAAGTACGGTACAAAAGAAACAGCCGCAATGGCATAAAAGATACTAATAACAATATTATAAAAGTATAAGTATGTTACAACTCCAGCAAATCCTGCAAAAATTACTATTTGCATGATATATTGCTTGGTAGTGTATTCTTGTCCTAATTGCTTTGCTTTTTCTCTTACGACTTTAAATGAGAAAGGGGCGTATTTATCGTATACGGTTTGGACTTGATTGGTTATAAATTTTCCAATGTTTTGGCCTTGATAATTTCTATATAAGAAAATACCAACGACAATTACTATCATTATTAATAATTCTTCAAAATACATAAATACTCCTTTCTACGCTGGCAAGCTTGCTGGTACTTGTGGTGTATCTGGTGCTAAAGCTTGGAGCGGTTGTTCAATGGTCTGAGGTATAACCGGGGCAAGTGGTACTGGAGTCTGCTCAGTTGTTACCGGGGCGGCCGGTTGTCCATCTAATACCAAGGCAGGAGTTGGTTCTGGTTGAGTTGGCAGTGCTGGTATTATTGGAGGAGCTACCGAAGTTACTGGTGCTTCTATAGTCTGTGGTGCTATTTGAGTTTGCTCAGTAGTTGGTACTTGCTCTAATTGTTGAACGGTTGGAAGTGGTTCACTCTCTGTTTTTAATTCAGTTGGCGCAGCCGATAATGGTGTTGGTTGCTGTTCTGTTAACGTTGCAACCGGTTGAGTTTCTTCACTAGCAGATGGGGCTGCTGGCGTACCAGGAGCATGTAATCCTGGAGTTGTCTCTTCTGTTGTATCGCCATTACTGAAGTCTGCTTGTTGTGTTATTGGCATTTCCTCAGGTAATTTTTCTACAATAGCTTGAACATCAATATTTTGATTCTCCAAATATTGTAATAAATGGGCACTTGGCTTACGCATGACGGGCTCTCTACCAAAAATTTTTTGGTAGATTACTCTAGATTGTGGAACATTATTATCATCAACATAAAATTCACAAACTTCATCTAACTCACGATGAAATTTTCCACGTTCTTTACTATAGTAAGCTTTAATATGAACTCCCAATTGAATGTATCGATAAATTGTCGTTAAGAACTGATTTACGTCCAAATCAGTTTCCATCAAACTGTAAAGACGGTATGGTATAGCCGATGCTTTATCAGCGTGGATGGTTGATAAGATATTGTGTCCTGAGGAGATTGAGTTACGCACTGCTGAGACTGCTTCAGCACTACGCACCTCCGATAAAAGAATCCATTTGGGATTCTGACGCATACAGGTTACTAAAACATCTGAGTAGCCGGCTACATTATTTGTCTTCATTGCAACAATGTCTCTTTGTGGAAAGATTTTATCCAAGTGAAGCTCTAATGTATCCTCAATGGTAATTATCTTTTCACTTGTTTTAGTATGGCTTGCTAGGTACTTAACAAATTCTGTTTTACCAGAACCAGTTTCTCCAGCAACCATAACATTACAGTGTCCCTGAACACATTTTATTAATAAATCATGAATATCTTGGGTGAAATAATCATCTTTAATTAGTTTTTCTTTTTCTAGTCGAATCTTGGCTGGAGTTTTACGTATAACTAGAGCAATTCCATTGGTTGCTATAGATTGATGAACAAAGTTAAGACGTAATTCTGCAGATTCAGCATCTAGAAAGGGTTTAGCATTATTAAATGTAGTACCCATAACATTGGAACACTGAAAAGCTAGTTTTTCAACAAACTCTTGAGTGGCTCCTTCTATTTCTACTCGTAGGGACCCTTGAGTTAGTGAACGTATCCAGATTTGTCCTCCGTTATCATACGAAATATCTGTTATATCATCATTGTCTAATAATGGACGAAATGGTCCAAAGTCTAGTTTGTCGAAGATATTTTCATTCATCTAACTCACATCCCTTTAATTCTTTAATTCTTTTATTTTATTGTTCCGTCCAAACTGTAACTCTATTAATCCAGTCTTTTAATTGTTCACTACTAATTTCAAGATCGCCTGGTTCATCTTTCATGCTTTCATTTGTTGGTACTGGTATTAGGGTTGATTCGTAGGTTCGCAAGTATTCAGCTTTCTTTAGTAAAACATAATACTCTTCTGGTACAGCAAAGACAATCATTGCTGGTGTTCTTTGTTCATCCAAATTTGAGAATACTGGTTGTCCGCTAGAATCTTTTACAGCTAGAACCTTAACGTTAGATAATAATTTACCTAACATAATTTTGTCTGAATCAGCTGTTGCTGCTTCACCTTCTGCTAATCTGTTTACAGCTTTTAAATAAATATCTATATAGTTACCTGGATAAATTGAGTTACCATAGGTTGTTGCTGTAGTAACAGACATGTTGTATAATACATATCCTTTTGGATAAGTAAGAATAATATTTGCAGGTAGTTGTTCTTTTTCTACAACTGTTCTTGTATAAAATAAGCTTCCTGCAGGAATAACTGTATCAGCACTTGAATATTTATCAATTACTTGGTTTTGAGCCGTTAATACTTCTCCTTCTAACATTGAAGGGGGAACAGCTCTTGTACCAACCATATCGGCAGTTATTTGTGTACCTGGGTTAATTTGAACTTTTGCATAAGGCACATTAACTGGGTTAATTGCTGATTGAACACGCATGTTATAAGCAACATATAGTATTACAATTGCAGCAATTATTCCGATTACAGTTACCGTATTTTTATTTTGTAAAAATTTCTTTAATCCTGTCACCTTTTCATTCCTCTCCTTTTCTTTTAATCATTACTTCTTGAACCGATTGCTTTACCCATATCATCGTTAGGATCGGCTAAAGCATCTCTTGTAAAGTCATCCCTTGTGTAATCAGTTTCAATGATTGCATCTAGGTTTGTTGATATATTTGCTGATTCTCCAGAAAAGCTTAGTACTGTTAATGAATCTACCTTAACACTTACTTTTGGAGGAACTTCGTTAATATCATAAAAACTTATATAATATGAACGAGTATTGTCTACACTATCGGCAAATCGACGAAGGAAGCTCTCAACGAACTTCTCTTTGTCAATTCTTATTAATGAGTTTAGTCGATAATATTCTGTATCAATAGCATCTTCCATAGCTGCTTCTGTTGTTTCTTTAACTAGGTAGTAGTCTAACTCGCCACCTGTTGAGTAGTTACTAATTACATTGATTAGTAATAATGCGATTAAGCTTAGTAAGATAATACCTACTGTTAACATTCCCTTATTCATTTACTTCATCGACCTCCCTATTCATTATTTACTCCAGGATCTCCTGTTTTTAATACAGTTCCTGTTATGTCGTGTAAATTAATATTACTTTCAATTGAACCCTCTGCAGAATTCCATAAGTTACTTAAGTATACGTTAACACCGTTTTTGGTAACGGTTTTTCCATTCCATGCACCATAAGCATACTTCTTATTGTATTGTCTAATTTTTCTTAGTGTGGTTGGAGTTAAGTAGAATTGATAATCTAAGTATGAATCAACTGAATGTAGTTGATCAGCTGTTCCTTCAATTTCTTGAATTAAAGCAACTGGGTCAACATGATAATTTGGATTCTTTAATTCTAAGATTTTAGCATCTGATGTCCAGTTAAATCCGATAGGTCTTGTGTTTTCAGAAACTACACTAGATACTGTTCTATTAGGGAATAAATTAGCTCTGTCTACAGTTCTGACAACATAATTATCTAACCCTTTGGTTGTTTTATCGCATGGTGGATTTGTACAAGTTAGATCATCTGTTGTACAACACTTCTTGGTTGATTCATCGTCGATGTTACATACTTCATTTCTTAATCCATAGAAACAGCCAATATTGAAATTCCATCCAAAATATCCGAAATTTGTAGCTGTAGCTTTTATATTATAACCATTTGATGTATTGTCATTTGTTGCTAATTCAGCTTCTATTTGATCTTTTGTATAACAACTATCTGCAAAGTTTGCATTAGCAATCTTGTACCATTCCCACCATTTTGAATTAACACTTAGAGCATTTAATGGCATACAGAATTTTTTATCTTCATAATACCAACCTGAGGTATCGTCTGGAACTTTAAATGAAATTTCTCCTGTCTTGTTATGGATATATGTTCCTGGGAAACTCCATTCTGCTAAATACCAGTTCTTTTCATCTGCGCTTGTATAGCAGCCATCACGATCAAGTAGTGTTGAGAAACGATCATTAAATGTATCTTTTCCTGCATTATCTTCACCTTTTGATGAAATTGAGTCCTTCTTTTCTGAAGTATATGGGAATTCAATTGTAGTCTTTTTAATATTTCCGCTATCTTCTTTTGTATCGTAATTAATTGAAATTGTAATATCTGCTGTTCTAGATGAACATGTTACTCCAGCAGCGCATTCTGTTCTTGCTGCTTCGTAAACTTTTTCGTTAGCTTTTAAATCTGTAGAAATTGTTCCTTGATTTAAATATTGGCTACTACCGCAAGAATCGCTACGCCAATTACAGATATCTGTACATAGTTCACCATTGATATTGTGACGATAGAATCCTGATTCATCAGCTACATATGTACCATTACTTAATCCAGAAAGGTTGTATCCTTGTTGACGATTAGCTATTATATACCATCTTCCTAAACCAGCTGTGGTATTCCAATTATGATTACGTGATTTCCATTTTACTGTGTTGCCATCATAGTAGTAGCAACCATTTTCATTATTTGTATTATTTAAACAATAACAAACGCTCTTCTTCAATTCGTTCTTATTAGCTTCATTTAGGCATGATTTTAATGAGAAACTTAGACCTTGTACTTTTGCTGTATCATAACTAATTGCTAATTTGCTTGATCCATTTTTACCTGCATATACTTCGTTGTAACATTTCTTACTACAACTTTGTGTATATTTTCCACCGTCACATTTCTCGATACAAGAATCAAATTCTTGACTTGGACCAGCTTGAGGTAAAACTCTTTCTACTCCAGATACTGATCTACAGCGTGGAGCTGGACTACAATATCCTGGGTTAGAATCTGGGCGATTTGCTGTAAATTTTGTTTTGCATGTAACATAGCTTGTTACTTTTACTTTGTATTCAAAGCATAGACCTGCTTTTGAAGCTACTGGAGGTCCATATTCTACTTTAACTGCTTCTTCACATGTTCTTTCACATGTTGGGTTTCCATTATTTAATTTTACTTTTTTAGTATTACCTGGAGCATAATTGTATGTATATTCCCAGTCTTTTCCAGAGTAAGTAGTTTGTGTTCCTAAATAATAATCTTTATTTAGATAGTAATCAGTATCAGAACTTACTGTTTCTCCATATGCATTAGTGTAAGATGCTCCGGATTTTTTTACATAGTCATAACGACATTTTAGAGAAAATGTTGGGTTAGAGCTAATTGTAATTGAATGTCCTGGAACTTTTGCAGCGTTTGCTTTAATACTATTAAACGCTTGAGTAAAGGTTTGCGATTGATTAGTACCACCTGCATTAAAGGCATTCCAACTAGCTTTTGCACTATTAATTTTGTCTCTTGTTTCTTCTTGTGTGTAGTTTGTTCCAATTAAAACACTTGCTTTCCAACAATATGCTACGGAATCTTGGAAGAAACTTTGAGCATCTGCTGACATTCCTGCCACTTCGTTTCTAAAAGTAGCACAAACTCCATTATAATTGGTATTAGTTTCTGTCCCAAGTGTTGATGATATTGATGATTCTTCGCTAACATCATATCTAACTTGAATATTAATATTTTTATCTTTTAAACTTTGTACTTCAACGGTTATGTATTTTGATTTTCCGCTTCCTAATAAGACTGCTGAAAATGTTATTTCACCTCTATCTCCAGTAATCTGTTTTGTGCCATCTTGGGCAACGCCATTAATTTTAGTTAATTTCAAACCATCAGTTGGAATTTTGTCGCCCTTTTCGCATGACGCTTGTGGATCCCTTATTAGGATATATTGATTATTTGAACTGCCTTCTTTTATGTATAGTCCATATTTCTCAACTAAATCCTGACAGGTTAGGGGTGTTTCAACGGCTTCAGAGGCGTTGTTGTCAACAGCATAGGTTGGCATAAGTAAACCAACTGATAAAGCCACAGTTAGAAGAAAGACAACCCCTAATATTCTATACTTCTTGTGTTTTTTCATCTTGCGCATCTCCTTTCATAACTTTTTTTATTTCTTCGTATTTTTCATTCGCCTTTACACCATAGTTGTTTGTCTTTTCATTGTCTCTTAATAATCTCCCGACTACAACAAGATTTCGACTATCACCTGTACCGAACATTCTTGTACAAGTCGTTAGAGTTATTACACTATCATTTGCATCCACTTGGATGTCATAGTCATAAAAGGAAGATTCTTTTACCTTATTAATATAGGTCTCTAACTCCTTTTTACTATAATTATCACTAGAAGTTAAATCTAGATTGTAACTTTTTTCAAAGAAGACCCCGAATATTTTATAAATATAGTCTTTTCCATCTATCGTATATTGAATGTATTGATTATCTTGTGCGAATTCTTCATAAACAAAACTCATTAAGTCATCAAATCTTGAAAAGTAGTCTAAACCAATTTCTGGATTAGCAGAAAGATTTAAAAGATTATGACCAGAGATTGAAACTTGATTAAAGAATTCTTCGTTTGGATTGTTATTCCATAAATAGTTACTTTTATCAACAGAATCAAGACCCGTAGGCTTTTGATAATTAACTATTGGAGCATCAATATTAGTCCCCTGAACAGTTAGCCAGGCTATTGTTTCATAACCAGCATCTTGCTTATCTTTTTTCTTTTCTTTTGCGACGGCTGATACTCGACTATCTATTTTATAAACTTGGTTATTAGATAGTGTTATTAGTAGCATTAGTACTAGACAGCAACAAATCAGAAGACCTGCTGCTAAAACTAGCGATTTGATCCTCTGATTATTTTTCATATTTTTCTTCACTATTTGTTTCTTTTTCATACTTCACTCACCTTACTTAGTAATATTGTATGGACTATCAAGTGTCCCTTTTCCTTTGGTAATCGTAGTGCTTTTATTTAGATTCCCTACTAATCTTATTCCAAATGTAAGGAAATCACTTATTTCACCTCTCATTACAACCCCAAGGTCTGTAACAATACCTTTATAATATTGTGTTTTGGATGAGTTTATTAACCAATATGATCTGACATCTTGATTACTGCTTGTTTGAGCACTAAACATTTCATATGTATTTGGAGCAGATAATTTTACTTTATACTTTTTAGTACTTGTTTCTTTACCATAAAGAATATCCTTATTGTAAATTGGTACTGTAATTTCTTTATTAACAAAGTAACTAGTATCTACAAACTCACTTATCCTATTATTGATGTAGTAACCAATATTTCCTTTTTCGTTTGGATTGTAGGTTTTCTTATTTGTGCTTGTTTCATGTTTTACTTTGACAAATTGTCCATTTTCTTTAATACTATCAACAGAGATAATTCTTGTTGTTCCATCGGAGTTTGCTTCAACAATTCTCCATAGCAATCCGCCATAGGAAATATATTCTCCAGGATATCTAGTATTAATTGGATCATCTGCATGCCCGGCAGCAGTTTCTCCAAATGTATATGGGTTATCTTTGCTACCATTACCGGCTTTTAGAAGTGCATCCCCTTTTACAGTTAGTACAGGTCTTACACCATAGTTATTAATGATTCCATCAGCAAGGTAAGTACTGTTGCCTTGAACGCCTAGAAGAATATTTCTAACGGCATACGCGTTGTCATCATCTTTCTTGCTAGCAGTCCAAGATAAGGTAGTTGGTTGTAAAAACGAACCAGTTGTATCTTTGGAACGGTTAATTTCATCGATAGATGGAATATAAGCATATGTTGACTTTGTTTTTGCTGTACATTCTTGAGTTGTTAATTGATCATCGGCTAGTTGCATATTACAGTACTTATTTTTGACTAAATACTTTTTGCTTTTTTCATTAAAATGTTTCATGTAGTAATCTAGCCAAGAGGCAATACCTGCATAATCAACGTTGGCAATATCTTCTTCTGCGACTATTTTTACATTATTACCATCTACGCCAATGATTCGAAACATCATTCCAGATAAGGTAATGTAGTTATTTGGATTTGCTCCTACATAATAGCCCTTTTTATCAGTGGCTATATTAACAGCATTTTTTAATTTTGAAACCACCTTAACAGTACGGGTTATAGTAGTTTTATTTTTCAAACTATCCATAGCTGTGTATGTAACTTCATATGTTCCTACTTTAGATGTATCAACTTTATCAGTTTTAATAGTTACATCTTTTACACTCATTTTTCCATCAGTTTTATCGGCAACACTTTTAACACCTGGATCTTTATATTTTTCTCCTAGGTTAACGGTTATTTCGGTTGAACCATTCAATTTAATTTCTGGTCCCTTATTGTCAACCGTTGATTCGAGTGCACCACATTTTAAGTATGTATAATATTTATACTCGCCATTAACTTTTTTAACTTTTACCCAAGAATCCTTCATACTGCATGGTTCCTTAGTGTAAGGAATATAGAAGTCTTCTTTCAAATAAGCTTTGTGGTATAACGTTTGCATTGATACAGTGGCTATTCTACTTCCGGTTGGAAGTTCAGTTTGATTTAATTCATAATATCTTTTAGCCGCTGATTCCATACTTTTTTCATAATTTTTGAATGCGCGCAATGGTTTTAAAACTAAAAACCAAACTAATAAGGCAACTATTATTACTGTTATTGCGATTTTTAAATATTTTAAATTCTTCTTATTCATAATATCTCCTTATCTAATCTTATAGGTATATTTTTTGTTCCTGATAGTATAGACAAGATCTATTGTTTTAGCCTCTTCCATCTTCTCTGGAACTAAGGTATATAAATACTTTCCATAATATACTCGATTGAATGGATTTTTAAATTCAACTACACTTTGTTTATTCTCATTATCTATATAGTTTATTTTACCATATTTAGTTGAAAAGTCAATCATATCTTTGCCTTCAAAGTTAGTTGAAGCAAAGGATATTTTAAGCACTTTGTATCCTTTTTTTGCGGTGTATTTGCCCTGATTAGAAGTACAAGTTGAACTACTGCAAACTCTATAGGTGTATTCTGCTTCAGATAGGAACTCATACTCATCAAAAATTATTTGTTCGTCTTTCTTCTCTAAAGTGAAATCAAGGGGTTCGCCGAGTGCTACAGTTTCTTGCTTTTCTATTTTTGTAACGTTATTTAGCTTTAATTTTATTTTACGAAGGTTTGGTTCTCCCTTGTTGTTAAATTCTTGATAATAAAGAACAAATCTGTTTGGAGATAAAGCTTTATCTACTCGGAAAATCATTATTAAATTAAATTCTTCTCCGCTCCTTAGTTCTTTTTTTTCATAAGTTTCCCCATAATCTTGGAATTCCGTCCCATATGTCTTATCAGTAGTAACATAGTCACTTACTCCGTTCATTATATGGAACTTATTTAAATCAATTTCACGCATTGAGGCATTATTCTTAATAGTTAAATCAAGTATAACGAATGAATTTAATTCGGAGATTACATTTCCGGTATAGTCTTTATCTGTATAATAACTATTATTTAATGTAATTGTATAGCCATTACTATTAAGACTTTGACCTTCTTTGTAGGTCTTATGCGTTACAAAGAAAAAGATATAAGTGTTTATCAAAAAGGCAAGTACAACAACGGTAATAATTGAATTAACTAAAAGTTTATGCTCTTGGTAAAAATAGTTTAGGTTTCTACTCAATCTTTTAAAACCTCTTTTTAAACTATCTTTGTCAAATTCAACATTAATTTCTAGTTCCTCACGGTCTTCTTGACTCATCTCTAGATATTCTTGATCCATTTGGAAGTTAAATTTATTTAAGTCCACTCCAAAAATACGGATTAAAAATAAAATCATCGTTGGGTATTGAATAATTGTAGCGATAGTCATAAAGTCCCTAATCGCACGAATAGCGGCGGTTTCTAGGTTACCAGTATAATCGTCGAAAAAACCTTTTGCTGCTATAAAGGTGGCAAAAATTAAAATATATTCGGCAATTGGTAATAAATATAATTTCCATGGTTTTTTCTTATGTCGTAGTAGTATAAGCAAGAGTAAACTGCCGAGAATTATTATAACCATGATTAATAAAGCTAAGCCAGAGACATATTTAGTGATTGGTTCAGCATAGGCATCATAAGTTTGCAAATCCATGAATTCTGCAATAAATGATGTTAACTCCATATTTTTGTAATAAATATAACCACAAAGTATCAATAGTAAAATATGTATTTTTCTAAAGTGCCTAATTAGGAAAGCATATGGTTTTCTGATAATCATTTGTATCTTCACTCCCTTACCCTATTCTTTTTAAGTATAACACATTTTGAGCAAAAAAAAAAGATAATCTTCTTAGATTATCTTATTTTATTTCTACTATTTCAATATCATATGAGCCATTTGGGCTTTCTACTGTAACAACGTCGCCTACTTTGTGGTCAAATAAAGCTTTGGCGATTGGAGACTCATTTGAAATTTTACTTTCAAATGGATCTGCTTCTTGTGAGCCAACTATTTTATACTCATCTTCTTCATCATCATCAACATATTTAATAGCAACTGTGTTACCAATTCCAACTTTATCAATTGATACTTCAGAAATGATGGATACATTTTCAAGCATTTTCTCTAATTGTTTAATTCTAGCTTCAATTTGAGCTTGTTCATTACGAGCGGCATCATATTCAGCATTTTCTGATAAATCACCTAAAGCTCTTGCTTCTTTTATAGCAATGATATTCTCAGGACGTCTTACGTTTATTAAATTATCTAACTCTTTCTTTAAATCATCTAATCCTTGTTGTGTTAAATACACTGTATTTTTATTTCCCATTTATATCACCTCATTGTAAATGTTTTCTTTCTGATTGGCTAGTTGTTCTCTAGACTCAACTTGCGATAGTATATCATATATAAAATATTTTTACAAGTTCTTTTCTAATTTATTTTTTTTCTTCTGATGAGGAAGTTTTTTGACGAGTTGGTCTCTTTACGTATTCAAATTCATAGGTCTTTTCTCTTTGAATATTATCAACAATTGTCTCTAAGTCCTGTTGACTAAACAGATCAACTTCTGCTACTGAAAATGGATCTTTTGGTTCATCTTCAGCGCTCATGCATCTTCTAATTCTTCTAGCTTGGTCATTACTTAGACCAGCTAGGGCATTTGGATAAACATCAATGCTGTCTAATTCTTTGCGATGTTCATTACGATATTTTAATTTTTCTAGTTCCTCAACAATTGGTAAATTTTTGACTAAGCCAATACCGGCAGGAATTGCTCCACATAGGGCAATTGTTACTCCAGCAACAGTAATTGTAACTGGATTTGGTTCAATATTAAAAATTGGTGTCACCATAGGAGACGTAGCTAAAATAATTGATGAAAGTGTACCTGTAGCTACTGAGGCTCCGAGCCCAATTTTACTTTTGGCAACTCGCTCTCTAAACTTAGCTAAGTTTTCAATCCCGGTATCCACTTGAGCTTCTTGACGCTCATTAATTTTACGTAACTCTCGAGGAGTCTTTTTGACGTCTCTAAAAACTTTTCCATCAGCAAAATAAACATCTACAGAATCTGTTTTTACTTTTTGACCTTTCTCATCAATTGATGGTTGACTAGGTCTTACTTCAAGTATATCATCTTGGTGTTCTTTTTTATTAATACGATAATCTTTCATATATTTCATCCCTTTAAAAAATATTGCTCGTTTATTTAAAACGAGCTAAGTATATCATATTTATGAAAAAAATGCAAGTTTTTAGCTATTTTTCAAGATGTTTTTTTACTTCAAGAAGGAATAAATCATCTGTCATTCCAGCTATAAAATCAATAACCATCCGTTTAGGATTTGTAGCAGTTAAATAATCTTGGTGTTGATTATTTAAAAATATTTTATAAATTATACTATCTTGATTTTTAGAATTTATATCCTGAAGATAATCACTAAATAGTATATTCATTCCCTGACGATAATATTCCCTATCTTCTTGGGACATACTTTGACTATAAATATACTTTGTATTAAATCTCTTTAAATCAAAAAGAGCTTGATAAACTTCTTGGCTCATCTTAATATAAGGCTTATTTAAGCTTTCTTTAATAATATCAAGAATAATCGTATTAATTATTTCTTTGTTAGTGGTTCCTAAGACTTTACTAATATTATCTGGTAAGAGGTCTCGACTTATTTTACCCAGAATAATAGCATCTTCGAAATCTCGACCAATATAGCCAATAATATCACTGATTCGAACAACACATCCTTCTAGGGTCATTGGTCGTTGTTTTTTAGAAGTGGGAAGATCAGTATAGGAATTGGTATATTGTTTTAAAAAATCTTCTTTACTTTTTGCTTGAGGAACATATTTGTTTGAGAGCATTTCACCATTATGACACATTATACCATCTAAAACTTGAATAGAAAGGTTTAATCCTTGACCATTATTTTCTACATACATAGCATCTCGAACACTTTGAATATTATGGGCAAAGGCCTCGCCTAATTCTCGACGTGAGATTTCATCTAAAATAAATTCTCCTTCATGGCCCAATGGAGTATGTCCAAGATCATGGGCTAAAGCAATTGCTTCAATTAAGTCTTCATTTAAATTTAGAGCTCGACCAATCGTTCTAGCCACTTTACTAACTAATTGAACGTGTATCATTCGCTTAGAAATATGATCATTATCTTTAAAAGGAAAAACTTGAGTCTTGTCGGCATAACGTGTATAACTTAAAGAATGAATAATTCGATCAATATCTCGAAAAAAACTTGGACGAATATCAAAGGTGGTTATAGCTTTTAAACGAATTGAGTCACTGCTTTTAGTTGCATATTCACTTAGATATGTTTCTTTTTTTAAAAAATTATTTTTAGCTTCTTCTAGATAATTCATATTACCTCCTAGTTTTGATGCTTTTTTATTAATCTAGCCATCGAGTATGGTGGCAGAATATGATCAAATTTTAATTTTAATAATTGTTCTGGGTGACGAGCTACTTCTAATTCATTCATATTTTCATCATATATCTTTTCAACTGTATATTGATAAACTTCGCCTAGAGGAGTAAAAAACTCAATTTCATCTTTCGGTTCAAAATAATTTCTTTCAATTAACATGAGACAGGAATTAGCTTGATCATAACCAGTTACTAATCCTAGGTAATCCTGATTAGATATTTCTTGACGGCCAGTATAATATTGATCATTATCATCAGCTTCGTGTTCAAAATAATGTGTAGAAACTTCACGATTGGCAACGCGGCTCAAACGATACTCTAATAAGCTAAGTTTTTCATTAGTTAAAGTATTAGCATATATTGAATCAATTAATTGTCGATAGGTACCAATAACTGTTGCAAGGTAATAAAGAGAGCGCATTCGACCTTCTACCTTTAAGCTTTTAACCCCAATCTCAATTAAATCTTTAATGTACTGAGCCATATTAAGATCCTTAGTTGCCATAGTAAATTTTTTATCTTCATCCGTTTCAAAAGCAAAACGACAAACTTGTGAGCAACCGCCACGATTTGCATCACGATTAGTAACGTAATTGGATAAAGCACACCTACCACTAAAGCAAGTACACATAGCCCCATGTATGAAAACTTCAATATCTACATGCGTTTTATCAATAATCTCTTTTATTTCTAATTTTGATAATTCTCTTGCTAAAACGACACGATCTATACCTTCTCCTTTAAAGTATTCGACGGCTTTATAATTACTTGTTGAATTTTGTGTTGATAAATGGACTTCTACATTTGGATAATTAGTTTTTATATGAGAAATAATAAACGGATCACTAACAATAAAGGCATCTATACCAGCGGCAACTACCTCTTCAATATACTCTTCTACTCCAGCCATATCTTCATTATGAAATACAATATTTAATGTCAAATAAACCTTTTTCCCAAGAGAATGTGCAAAGTCGCATCCCTCTTTGATTTCAACAAGAGAAAAATTAGTAGCATTGGCACGAAGACTATATTTTTGGCCACCAATATAGACTGCATCAGCACCATAAGAAAGCGTTACTTTTAAACGTTCTAGATCTCCAGCGGGAGATAATAATTCTACTTTAGACATTTTTCTTCACCTGATATATAGTCTTTTTAAAGAAAAAGTTTGTATTAGGCCATAACTGCTGATATTTAGTTATATATGACTCATCATTACAGGAATTAGCAATATAAGTCATCGTATCTGCCAAAACTTCAGCAAAGACATTTTCTTCTAGACCATATCCTCTCATTATTATATATTTTAAGCCCACGGCATATAAATCTTTAATTATACCAGTACCATTCATAACATCTTTTTGAAAGAAACTAGTTCCATTGCAATCTTCTGTAACCTGATAGATTGTATCTGTTACTTTCTCTGTGACAGCTAAGGCTTTTTTAGGCTCTTTTTTTAAATCTTTATAATAGTTTGTTAAGAGCTTACGTTTGGAAAAAGCAACACTAGGTAAAGAAAGAATTTCAACCATAGGAATTATTTCAGTATTCTTAATGATTTCTAGAATCTCTTCTAAGGTTATTTCTTTACCTAAGAGAGCATATTTTACACCTCGACTGCAGTAATAATTGCAAGTCTTATAATTATTAACCATATGAGTTTGATTCCAAATAAGATCTGTTTTTAAATTTTGTTCTTTTTTTATCTGAAGAAGGGCTAAATCGTAAAAAAATATTCCCTTAATATTTAAGGTATCTAGTTCTTTTAAAACTTCGGTTAGGTTGGCGATATCATTATTTGAAAGATTTTTATTTATGTTTATAAATATTTCTTTATCTGTTGAAGTTACTATTTTTTTTATTTCTTCTAGGCTGTAGTAAACTAGGCTTTGAACAGAATAATCTTGCAATGATAAAATTATTCCATCTACTTTATCTAAATAGAGATTTTTTTTATTACTTGGTTCTATTATTAGTTTCATACTCCACCTCGTACATATTATATCGTATAGAAAAAAAAAAAGAAAGTCTTTGCTTTCTTAGTTATTCTTGATTTAGACTTTCGGAAGAAAGAGGGGCTGTCACTTCAGTCTCTTCTACTGGAGCATCGGCTATTTCAAACTCAAAATCTTCGTCGGTAAAGTATTCCTCTTCACCAAAGATTGAGTGAGCAATAAAGGTTTTATAAGCAATTAATTTGCCATCTTTAATATAGTAACTTACATAGTCAAGGTAGTTAGTAACGCCACGATATTTTAGGAAGCAATCATAACTACATTCATTGGTAGCGTAATAACGTTCTTTTACGAGGTCAGCATAAAAATTTTGAAAGCCTCTTTTTATTTTTGTTTCTACGTTACGTTTAGTTACTCCAAAATATTGAAGTAGTGCATCATCGGCAATAACTTCTTGAGTTTTTAAATTAATATTATAAGTTCTGAAATAGGGTTCTGGCGCATAAGATGCTTCATTATTGATAACTTTTATGACAACAGAGAGAATAATACCATTAATGTCATATTCATAAGTTATAATACTTTTTTCACTATTCATATAAGGATTACAAAACTTTAAAATATCGGCATTTACTTGCTTAAAGATATCAGCTTTTAAATTAATATAAGGAACTTCTTTTATATAGGTAGTACTCTTATCTTCAAATTTTGTATAGACAAGATATGATCCTTTGTCTTGCTTTATATCATTAAAGTTTTCTGTTGCTTTTCTTTGAATGAAAGCAACGACTATTATAAGAAGGATAACACCTAAAATAAACATCTGAAAGATATTATCTTGCTTAGTTAGTTGTCTTCTTTTTTGAGACTTTAGATGCTGTTTTTGTCTCTGTGATGGTATTCCTCTAAAACTAGCCATATTACCCCTCCTATACTCCGTTTATTCTCATAATTCCTAGTATTGCATGACTAGAACAAGTTTTATAATTTGAATCAACTACAATCCCCCACTTACTTCCTTTAGCATGAACTATTTCGTTACCATTGCCGGTTAATATACCAACATGACCATCATACATAACTAAATCTCCGGCGCGAATGTTATTTTCATTTACTAAAGTATACGATGACTTGTCCGCCCACTGGGTATAAGTTGTACGAGTTAGATTTATACCATGATGGCGGAAAACACCTTGAACAAAGCCAGAACAGTCGGTTCCTGTATATGGTCTTTCACCATTCCAAGTTCCTCCCCATACATATCGTTGCCCAACAAATGATTTGGCATAATTAACAATGTTTCTACCAGTGGCGGTAGCACTTCCACTACCACCACTACTGGTATCTGCCGGCGGAGTTCCTGTTTGATATTTTGATGGATCTATTAAAATAGAATGTCTTTCGCGATTATCATTTTTATCTATGTAAGTAGTATTTTGAAGTCTCGTTACTTCGCTTGATATTTTAGCTTGTTCCCAACAAGCTGCTACCTGGAAGGTTTCATTAGAACTAAAGAGACCTAACATAGTATCTACCAATACCGGTAACATAAAACACATTACAGCAGCGATTACTTTAGTAAATATTTGCTTGGTAACTTTTTTATCATCTGGATTGGCCATCATTTTAGCTAGTTGAACCATGGACATAATTAGCAGTAAAATAGGAACTACTAATTGTAGAATGTCAAAAAACTTTCTCATGATATCTAGTATTACGACAATACCATAATCATTACAACATGTTCCTAGAGTGTCATTACATGTTAATATTTGAAAATAAGACATTTTAACACTTCCTTTTTTTGTTACTATAATCATTTTAACATTAATATTAATAATTTGGTATTATTTTATTTTTATTTGACAAAGAAAAAGTACTTAAACTAGTTAAGCACTTATTAATTACGCTTTGATACCGCAATACCATCGCCAATATTGTAAAAAGTGGTTGTATATTTTAAATTACTTTTTAAATAGTCACGATAAGCACCTACTTTTCTAACTAAAGCACGTAGATTGCGGCTTTCTATTTTGCTTGGATCTTGATCAACTAGACCATGAAAATTCATATTGTCAGTGATAACAGTTCCATTCGGTGCTAAATTTTTAGTAAATTTTTCGAAAAACTTAATATTTTGAGCCTTGGCGGCATCTATAAATATCAAATCATATTCCTCTTCTAAGTTTACATCTAGAGCGTCTTTATAAATTAAATTAATGCGATCTTCTAATTTTAATCTTTTAACATTCTTAATGGCCTCTAAGTATCTTTTTTCGTCTCTTTCAATAGTCGTTATTTCGGCATTTTCGTTGGCTAAAGCCATCATTATAGCAGAGTAACCTATTGCTGTGCCAATTTCAAGTATTCTTTTAATATTATATTTTCTAACATAATCTGTTAGGAAGGTAATTCCTTCATTAGTCATTATTGGTACATTATTTTCTTCGGCATATTCTTGTATTTTTTTTATGGCCAAATAATAATCATTTACCATATCCATCCTCCTGAATCTTTTATTTCCTTAATTTTAGCATTATGTTCAGCTAAAGTCTTGGTAAAGTATATTTTACCATACTTATCTGCAACAAAGTAGTAGTATTCACTAGGTGTTGGAGAAATACTAGCTTCCAGACTAGAAACGGATGGATTGCCAATTGGGCCAACTGGCATTTTACCCATAAGACTTGTAGACCGTGTATTGTATGGATTAGCAGTTGCAAACTGTGCGCTAGTTAAATCACTAGTCATTGGTAATTGTAGTGCATAATATGTAGTTGGATCACTACCCAAATTATCACCTTTTCTTAGACGATTTTCAAAAACACCAACAATTTGTTTACGATTTTCAGTATTAGTACCTTCAATTTCAATTATTGAAGCCATTGTCATATAATAGTGGGGTTTTGTTTCAAATGTTGTTTTGTACTTTTTCAAAAGTGTTTCTGTCTGATCTAGCATGGTTTCAATAATTTTTTCAGTACTGACATCTTTATTTGCAAAATGATATGTATTTGGGGCAAGATAACCCTCTAATGGATAATAGATATTAACATTTAAAATTTCATCTGTTAAAAACCAATACTTATCAATTAAGGTTTGAATATAAGTTTTGTTTTTCATAACGGCTATGACTTCGTCATAAGAATGATTGGTCTTATCCGCTATATCTGTTGCATAGTCAGTAATACGTTCGCCTTCTTTGAATGTTATTTTTATAACGTCGGGATTATAATTATTACCACTTACAAGTGAGGAAACTATCTCATCTAAAGACATTGATTTGCTAAAAGTATATGTTGAGGCTTTCATGGCACCTACTCTATTAAGTTTTACATATACGTTAAAAAAGAATTCATTTTTTATTAGATCTTTATTTTTTAAAATTGTCCCAATTTGTCGTGAAGTTGCACCAGTTGGGATAACTACTTCTATTGTTTCTTCACTTTTGCCACTAACTGGGCCAGCTAAGACTATCCAAACACCAGCTAAACTAAATAATATCACAGCGCCAAGTACCAAAATAATTAGTAATGGCTTAGCATGCCTTTTCCTTTTTACTACCATTAAATACCTCCCACGAAAAAATAAAGAGCTATTATTGCTCGTTATTTTGTGGTTCATCTACTTTTGAACCATTTTTAATTTCTTCTTGTAACGTTGAAAGAATTGTCTCAATTAATTTCCATTCTGATTCTGTTTCTATAGCTTCTAAGCGACCATTTTCATCATCTGGATAATAAATAGATGCATATACTTCAATATTTCCTTCTTCATCTTTTGAGTTATCTGTATATACGATATAATTTTTATTTGTTTGATCACTTTCAAAGGTGAATAGTACATCGTATACTACTTCTTGTCCATTTTCGTCTAGTAATGTAAATGTATTTTTTTTCATATTTATTTCCCTTTCCTATCTAGATATGATTGTAATATTATAGTTGCTGCTACACTATCAACAACTTTTTTTCTATTTTTACGAGATACGTTGCCCATAATAAGCATGTCTGTCGCACTCTTCGTAGTTAATCTTTCGTCTTGAAGATGAATTGGGACGGAAACTATTTTTTCTAATTTTTCTTTAAACTCTAAACTTAGTTCTCCCTTAGGTCCAATAGTATTATTCATATTTTTTGGAAAACCTAATACAATGGCACCAATATTTAATTCGTCTACTAAGGATTTTACTTCATTTAATAGACGATCATATTCTTCTTCATGTCTAATTGTTTTATAGGTAGAAGCTATTAATCCTGTTGCGTCACTTACAGCAACGCCAAGTGTTCTACTACCTAAATCTAGGCCAAGGTATTTCACTTGTTCTTTTTATTAAACTCCACTAATAAGATTTCTACGATTTTAGCACGGTCAATCTCTTGAATTTTATTTCTGGCATCTTTATAGCTTGAAATATATCCAGGATCTCCACTTATTAAATATCCAACAATTTGATTTACTGGATTATAGCCTCGCTCTTCCAAAGCCTCATAGACTTCTTTAAGTGTTAACCGAGTCATTTCAGCATCAAGTTCTTGAATTTTAAAAAGACTTGTGTTTTCTTGTGACATATAATCACCTCACTATAATATTTATATTTTTATTCTAACATTATTTATTTTAAATTACAAGTTTATTTATACAGCATAGACAAATGCTAGGTATATCGTAAAGGCTAAGAATATTAGGGTGATAATCCAGCCATTTAGTTCTTCAAACCAGCTACTTTTATTCTTGACACCTAAAGCCATTGTTACTAGGGCACCACCAATTAACCCACCAATATGAGCAGCATTATCCACTCCGGTTACTATAAATCCTAATAATAGATTGACAAGTATTAGAGGAATGATTTGGCTTTTTAAAACATTACCAAGATATACTCGATAATGGTATCCAAAGTATAGTAAAGCTCCCATTAATCCAAAGATGGCTCCTGAGGCTCCAACTGAGGCTGTATTACCATTAAAGGTCATTGATAGTAAACTTCCAAATAAGGCACTCATAAAATAAATGACAGTGTATTTAGCTTTTCCTAAAAAACTTTCAAGTTGGCTACCAATTATATATAGTGAATAACAGTTAAATGCTAAATGCATTAGACCTGAATGAATAAATGTTCCTGTTATTAAACGATAATATTGACCATATCTAATGCTTGGACCATGAACACAAAAGTCTAATAGGAAGCCTTGTGACTCACCAAATAAGTATGGGACAAAATATACAATTAAATTCAAAGCTATTAAGCAATATGTAATCATTGGAAATTTAGCTTTAAAAACTTTTTCTATTTTCTTGGCATCTTCTTGATTGTGTTTGTTAATGTCACCTGTTATCTTCATAAATAATTCAGCCCCTTTTTCTGTAAACTTAAGTTTTTTTGTTAAATCTGGGAAAGCCTTCGCCACCATTTCATTTTTCTTGATGTCAGATTCCTCAGTAACTTTTACACAAAAACTATTTGGTGTGTTGGCTGCTTCCAAGTCAACGTTGTCATTTAAATTTAAAAAGAAACTTGCAACATTCATATTAAAGAAAGACATTGTTTTTCTTTTAATCTTTTTCATAATCCTCTTAGTCTTAAATGTATCAAAATCAAATTGTTCATTATTATGTATATAGCCTGAAACAATACGAACAACTTGATAATCCTCGTTTAGATTCTCTAACCAAATTTCATTCTCGACCCCTTGTAGGATAATAGGATTATAGTTTTTTTCTGTGATGAAATAATGAAGAAGCTTCATTACCATTATGTTTTTATCATCAAACATTGCGTCTTCCATGTGTTACCTCCTAAAATACTAATATTATTATAATATAAAACATAAAATAATAAAAGAGGAGATTATTATCATGAAAAAAATCTTTACATTTATTATTTTACTGTTACCGTGGTTTTTAGTTTCATTAATTCCTGTTGATTATAATTATTATCAGGTAATTAAATTACCATGG
Source organism: uncultured Mycoplasmatota bacterium (assembly GCA_900552495.1). Classification (GTDB taxonomy): domain Bacteria; phylum Bacillota_I; class Bacilli_A; order RF39; family UBA660; genus JAEDES01. The sequence goes on from URZY01000003.1 coordinate 93,847, forward strand.
TTTGCCCCACCTACTATATTTTATAGTATTAGTTGGACAATTATTTATATTTTAATTGCTTGTAGTTGTGTTTGTCTACTAGATTCTTATAAAATTAAGGATTTACCTAAAACATACAAGACAACTTTGCTAATTAATTATTTGTTCAATCAAAGTTACACTTTAGTTTTCTTTGGATTACATAATAATTTTTTAGGTTTTGTTAGTTGCTGTGGAACTTTACTTAGTACACTATTTTTAGCAAATGAAACTTATGATTTAAAGCCTAAATGTGCTAAATTTCTAATTCCATATATTTTACTTAGTTTCTTTGCTGTCATTTTATCATTTACAATTTATATTATGAACATATAAAAACTTCAGGAATTGCTTTCTGAAGTTTTTATTTTATCATACTAGCATACGTCTTCATAATATTTAAGGCTTTTTCATATGCATCTGTTAATTCTTTAAAATAATTATTAATAAATGTTTCATCATTTTCTTTACTTTTTAATTCGTGTTGATATGCTATATCGGCTAAAAACATTAGACCTAAATATTTCGCATCGCTTTTTAGAGAATGAACTTCAATTGCATAATTAGGCATATCAGACGTATTCTTATAACTATTTATTCGTTGCCATTTTTCTTCAACTTCCGTTAAGAAATCTGTTACTGTCATATTATACATATCCATGTCACCAAGAAATTCTAAGGCTTTGGTTAAGTCAACATTGTTATCTTTCAAATAAGCTTCTGGATTATTAGTTGCTAATTGACTAGAAGTATTTACTTGTTCTTCATCAATTATTTCTAATTCTTCTGTTTTTTCTAATTGTTCAATTTCATCAGTTTGGTTAGTTTGGTAATTGTCAAAGATAGTATTAAAAACTCGAATAAGTTCATCTTTTTCAATTGGTTTAGCCAAGTATTCATCAAATCCTTCGCTAAGATATTTTTCTTTCATTCCGGTGATAGCATTAGCCGTTAAAATTACAACTGGCATGTTAAAGCCTGGCATTTCTTTTAATTTCTTAAAAGTTTCAACACCTGTCATTTTAGGCATCATATCATCCATTAAAATTATATCGTAAGTAGAACCTGACTTAATATCATCAATACAACTAAACCCGTTGTCTAAGGCTTTAACATGATTAGCATTATATCTTTCAAGTATTTTAGTAGCTACTTTGATATTCAAGGCATTGTCATCAACAATCAAGATCTTTTTATCTTTTAAATCTAACGTTGTTTTTATCTCATGTTTTTCTTCTGTTACTGGTGTTGATTCAATTCTTTGGTTTAGAACAACAGTAAATTTTGATCCTTCACCATAAACGGTATGAACTAAAATCTTTCCACCCATTAGTTCAATTAACTGTTTTGTGATTGCTAAGCCCAAACCAGTTCCTTCAATAGTTGTGTTGCGGTCTTCATCAAGTCGTTGAAATTTTGTGAAGAGTTTATCAATACTTTCCTGTTTAATCCCTCGCCCTGAATCTTCTACCGTAATAATCAGTTTAGTAAATTCTGAACTATTAATGCAATTTACTTCATAACGAACAAAGCCACGTTCTGTATATTTATAAGCATTACTTAAAAGGTTTGTGATAACTTTTTTTATATTAGCATGATCTCCAAACAAGGTTTCTGGGATATCTGGAGCAATATAACATGAGAAGTCTAATCCTTTTTCATTCATTTTTGGTGTTATTAACTTAGCTAAACTCTCAAACGTGTTTCTAGCATTATATTTAGAATTAACAATTTCCAATTTCCCAGCTTCGATTTTAGAAATATCAAGAATACCATTTACAATTTCTAATAGTGTATTAGAGGCATTTACTATATCCTTAGCATTTTCTTTAGCTTCGTCCAAGGTTTCTGAAGTCATAATATAATCACTAAAACCTACGATAGCATTTAAAGGAGTTCTTATTTCGTGAGACATACTAGATAAGAATTCTGTCTTAGCCCGATTAGCCTTATCAGCTTGGTCTCGTGCCGTTTGAAGTGCTTCAATCATTTTCACATCTGGATTTTCAATTGTAAAATACATAAGAAATGTAATGAATGTTTGCATAGAAATCATCAGTGTTAACTCCGGGTATAGGTTTTGAATAAATACAACTATTGATCCAATCAAAATAAATAAGAGAATGGGAAGTAATTTTGATAATTTTAATGTTTTTCTTTTCTTAATTAAAATAACTATCCAACTTAAGATTAGTAATCCACTAAGCATATAAATGCTGCTTGCAGCTGGTCCATAAGTATACGCCGCATTTCCCTCTCTATAAGAATATAATGGAAGTATAAATACTATAATTGACATAACAATATCAAAACATAAAGTTAACAATTTTAGTTTATTATACATTTTGTCTCTTTTTTCTTCTTCATAATTATTTATAATACAAATAGAATAAATATACTGTGAAAATAGTGAAATCCAAATAACAAAATAAATTAATATTAATTTTAGAATTATAATAGCCAAGTTATAATTGCTAGTAATTAAAGTTCGTGATGCATAAGTACCTGGCAATATTTCTAATAGTAGCCCTCCTAAATTTGCAATAATTATCTTTCTATAAATTTTATTTTCTATGTTTTCATATCTTTTTTTGCTAAAGTAAATCCCAACTAGTAAGAGACTATAGAACAAGCTAACTATTGAAAAAAATATTCCGTTTTCCATTTTATCACCTCTAGTATAATGATAACAAAAAAAAGGCATATTTTAAATATGCTTTTCGTATTTTTTTCCCTCAATTTTATTATTAACAACATTTAATTTAGAATTTTCCTTTAAGCTATCTACATTTGCTAAAACTACTTCTTCTGTCATTTTTGATAATTCTTGGTAATCAACTTTTCCAACCGATGTTCTTGGAAAACTATCAATTACATTTATGAAAGTTGGTTGTTCTTCTTCACTAATATTATTACGCATATCATTAATAACTTCATTTAAAGAATTAGGATCTTCTAAAACAAGGTGACATACTAAAATATTTTTGTAACAATCAACTTTGCACATTTTAACACATTCAGAAATTCTTACTTTCTCAGCTACATCAATAGGATTTACTTCGATACTCTTATTGCCACCAACAATAATCTTACTTGGTTTTTTAAATCTATCTAATACAACCAAACTTCCCGTTACATCAACATGTCCATAGTCTTTTGTATCAAACCAAACTATTCCATCTTCATCAGTTATAAATACTTCTTTAGTCAATTCATCTCTATTCATATAACCATTCATCATACACGGACCAGTAATAAGAATTCTTCCATTTTGATTATATGTTAAATCGTTCATTTCATCATCAACTACTCTAACATTATTAAATGGTAATGGTAAACCAGCAGAGCCAAATAAATTACAGTTAGGATGAGCAACACTAAAACATGAGTCAACTTCAGAGGCTCCATAACCAGCCATTTGAAGTATTCCTGTTCGGTCATAAAAACTTCTAATTTGATTTGCTTCTCCTCTTTCTCCACCTACTACTGCTTTTTCCATATTTTTACTTATTTTTTCTATAGTTTTCTTATCTAAATGTCTAACTGAATCCCATAAATACTGTGACCAAATTCCATAGTTTGGTAGATGTTTTTCAAGATATTTAGGAATATTTTCATATGTTAACGATAATTCTAAAATATTTTCAATTCCTAAACACATTGCCATATGAATTATATCCGCATCCCAAAATGCTAAGAATGGTGGAACTAGTGCTAGGTTTTTTTTGCCTCTTTCTAGTCCCAAATCTGCTAATTTATGTTGTAATGCTAAAGCATTATTTGCATCATGAGATAAGAGAATTGCTTTACTATCTCCAGTTGTTCCACTCGTAAACGCAATATTGGCAGGCATTTTCGAGTAGTAAACACTATTTACTGGGTATTTATATTCTAGTCCATCACGTATAAATCTTGAAAAACTCTTTTGTTTTTTTATCGTGTTACCTTTTATATTATTTTTTAATTGTAAAGCTTTAATCTTAACTCTCTCTGCATCAAACATTGGAGTGGATCTACTTAATGGTAGTTGAACTTTTTGTATAGAATCAAATTCCGGAAGATTCAACAAGTCACTCATCTTATCTTCAAATATATCAAGTGTAAAAATCATCTTTGGATTTACTTGTTTTATTCTTTTATATAATAATTCTTTATTCTCCATAAAATTTAAATTTGCTGTTATAGCTCCAACTTTTGTGCAAGCATATTTTAATGCAACTAGTTCTGGAGTTGATAGTGGTATTGTTACAATTACATCTCCTACCTGCACTCCATTTGCTTTTAAAGATTTTGAATATAAATCAACCATTTTATAAAATTCTTCTACTGTTATATACTTTTTTCCTCTATTATTAATAATAGTTTGTGTTGGATAATTCTCATTACATTCTATCATATAATCACATTGATTCATTTTTGGAAATTCCACTTCAAAAACTTCTGGTCTATACCATTGCTCCCAAATTCTATCCTTATGAATAACTCCTGTAATTGGTCTATTTAGTTTATATGCCTTATCATAGTTTATAATACCTTTCATATTCTTCCTCCCCATTTTTATAAAAAGCAGCAATTTTAAAGACAAAATTTTCTATAAATTTCTGTTTATTACTATATTATTATATATAAAGATAAGTTTCTCATTTATAACTGTTTCCTAACACTTGTTAGTCTACACAATCTTTATATAAATTTCAACTAAATATCTCTTTGGTTATTTATATTTATTATAATATTGCTCTTATTTTTTTCTCTTAACTCTTCTAGTTTTTCTTTAAATTCTTTAGGTGGTTCTACTTCAAAGAAGAGTTCTTTCCCAGTTCTAGGATGATTGAACTTTATACTCTTAGAATGTAGCATTTGTCCAAATTCCGTAGCTTTTCCTTTACCATAGGCTGGGTCATTTACGACTGGGAAACCAATATAAGCTAAATGTACTCTAATTTGATGTGTTCTTCCCGTTTCTAAAATACACTCAATCAGAGTGTTTTCTTTATACTGTTCTAAAACTCTAAAATGGGTAATTGCTTCCTTGGCATTCTGATCAGTTACCGTCATTTTTTGACGATCAGATGGATCTCTTCCAATTGGGGCATCAATAGTCCCTGTATCGTGCTTAATAACACCAGAAACAAGAGCAAGGTAATGACGCTCTACTTCTTTTTTAGAAATCATTTCTGATAGTTTCTCATGAGTCCACTCATTTTTTGCCACGAGCATTAGACCACTAGTATCTTTGTCAAGACGATGAACAATACCAGGGCGATGTTTTTCGCCACCAGTAATATTAAATTTATATAAAAGTGCATTTACTAAGGTTTTTGTGTAATGACCAGGAGCTGGATGAACTACCATACCACTGGCCTTATTTATTACTAATAAATCGTCATCCTCGTAAACTACATCAATAGCAATGTTTTCTGGTTCAACACTTATGTCATAATTTAAATCGTCATTCACTTCAATTTCGTCATCTAATTTAACAGAATAACTTCCATTTACTTTCTTACCATTTACAATCACAAGACCCTCTTTAATAAGTTTTTGAACTTTGCTTCTTGATAATTCTAATTGTTCAGCCAAATAAGAATCAAGGCGCATACCTTGGCTATTTTCTACCTTTATCATAAGTAATCACTCCTTTACCTCGTTGATTATAGTAAATCTTTTATTTCAAGAAAGAATTTTGGCAATAAAAGATTTATTAAGTCTTGATCTGCTACTTCTGTTAAATGATCAAAGTTTTCATATAAAATCTTAATATTTGTAATATCCTCTATAGCAACTAGATAATAATATACTGTTTCATTATAAATTGTTTTACTAATAATTTGATATTTATGATTATCATTTAATGTAATAATATCTTTGATGTTCATTTTTTCTTTTCCTTAATATATTGCTTTGTTGTTTTAGCTTGTTTACTAGCAGAAAGTTTTTCTTTCATAATTCTAATGTTTGTAGATGATATACCTACCCCACTAAAGGCAGCTAAATATTGAAGATCACCAAATATTTGATCCCCTATACCAAAGGCTACACCCGCTAAAGTTAAACCTGCTATAGTAAAAATAGTATTTAGTGCTATTTTGGTTTCATTATGTTCTTCATACTTCTCTACATTCTTTACATAATAATCTTTTGGTTCTTGCATCACTTTTCCCCCTTAATTGTTGACATATTATAATATATTTTCTAGCTTTTGTCAATTTTAGCTGGGAAGGGAATTTGATTTTTTTAGTTCTATTTCTTCTTTAATTAAATCTATTAACAGCAAAACTGCTCCGATTGTGATGCCTATGTCAGCTAAATTAAACACAGGAAAGTTATAATTTCCAAAAGAAAACGATAAATAATCAATTACTGATTTATATATGATACGATCAAATAAATTACCAACTATTCCTCCAATCATGATGCCTAGTGATACAATGGTAAGTCTTGTTACTTGCTTTAATTTCTTAATATAATATTTTAGAAATATCAAACACAAAATACTAATTATAATTAAGAATAAAGTTTTATTACCAAAAATACTAAAAGCTGCGCCTGTATTCTTTAAGTAATAAATAGAAAAGAAGTTTTTTATGATAGGTATTTCTTCCATTAAAACTAAGTTGTTGGTAATTATAAACTTTATTACTTGATCGAGTAATAAAAAGAATAACGCTACCGTATAGATTAGTTTTTTATTCTTCATAGTTTTGGTCTCCTTTATTTAAGATTTTTATTTTTTCAACAATTATTTGGAACTGATCGAGACGGCGTTCAACATGACCTCTTACTTTTATTAAATCGCCTCGATTTAAGTTAAGATATTCATTATATATCTTTGGAAATAAAGTATATTCCATGGTAGCTGTTTCATCGCTTCCTGTTATGAAGGCCATTTTGTCACCTTTTTTGGTGTTAATTATTTTTATTTTATCCACAAGAACTAATGTATCTATTCGTTTGGAAAAATAATTTTCCACAGTGTTTAGGGGAATACAATAAGGATTATCCTTTTTATACATTGTTGTTGGATGGGATGTTAAATAAAAGCCAAAAACTTCCTTCTCTTTTTCTAATAAGTAAGCATTTTCATATTCTGGTTGCTCTTCAAGATCTGGTTTCATCACTAGAGATGGGTCAATGTCTTTCGTTAGTTCAGCATAATTAAATAAACTATCTAAGTTATGATAAAGAGTGGCACGATTTAGATTAAATTCTTTAAAGACATCCGCCATAATTAGGGTTTCAAAATTCTTCTTGCCTATACCCGCTATGTAAAGGCGTGAAAAGCAATCAAAAATATCTATAAATTCTCCGGCACTTCTAGCTCTTTTAATAGTATCTGAAACAACAGTCCCAATTGTTCTAATATTAGATAATGGATAAATTATTTGGTTATCTTTTACTATGTAACGATTCGAACTTGTGTTAATCGTTGGTTTTAAGACTTCTATTTTATTAGCTTTTGCTTCCATTATATATTCATGAGTTTTCGTTTCGCTACCAATAACATTAGTTAATAAATTAGCAAAGAAAATTGTTGGATAGTGAGCCTTTAAATAGGCCATTTTATAGGCAATTATTGAGTAAGCGACTGAATGAGAACGATTAAATCCAAAACCCGCAAAGTTTAAAATTAGATCATATATTTGTTTTGCTTGTTCTTTAGTGTGACCGTTCTCTATACTTTTAGCAATAAATTTTTCCTCTTCAGCTTGCAAAAGGTCTAACTTTTTCTTACTCATTGCACGTCTTAAAATATCAGCTTCCCCTAAAGTATAGCCAGCAAAAGCATTGGCAGCTTGGATAATTTGCTCCTGATAAATGAGAACACCATACGTATCTTTTAAAATTGGTTCTAGTGACTTATCAAGATATGTAATTGGTTCTTCGTGATGCTTTCTTCTTATATATGAATCAATATTTACTGCCGCTCCGGGTCTAAATAAAGCAATAGCTGCAAAGATATCTTCAAAAGTATTTGGCTTAAATTTACGAATAAAATTGCGCATACCAGTTGACTCAAACTGAAAAATCCCACATGTATTGGCTGTTTCAAAAATATGAAGGGCTGCAGAATCATTTAAAGGGATTTTGGAGAATTCAAGTTCTTCTCCAGTCGCATTTTTTATATCTGTTAAAATATTGGCAATAATTGTTAAATTTTTTAGGCCTAAAAAGTCCATTTTCAGCAAACCTAATTCTTCTAAGTATTCCATGGTATAACCAGTTAGATACATACCATCTCCTGTTGTTAGGGGGATTACTTCATCAAGATCAACTTGACTCATGACAATTCCAGCAGCGTGTGAGGAGGTGTGACGGGGAAAGCCCTCTAGTTTAATAGCTATTTTAAAAAGGTTGACAAGGGAGGTGTCACTATCAATTCTTGCCTTAAACGCTTGGTTTTTGGTGTAAAAATCATTTAATTTTTCTTTTGTAATCCCCGGAATAAAACGACATAAACCGTCAATTTTATATTGAGGAATATTTAGCACTCTAGCTACATCTCTTAACACCTGTTTTGCACTCATTGTCCCAAAAGTTACAATGCCACATACACGTCTTTTACCATACTTTTCAATAACATATTCAATAACTTCTCCTCTTCTATTATCAGGAAAATCCGTATCAATATCAGGCATAGTCTTTCGTTCCGGATTTAGAAAACGTTCAAAAACCAAATCATATTTAAGAGGATCAATATCAGTTATTCCTAGAGAGTACGCGACTAAAGAACCAGCCGCAGAACCTCTACCGGGTCCAACTAGAATTTTATTTTTTTTAGCAAATTTAATAAAGTCGTACACTACTAAAAAATAGTTGGAAAAACCCATTTCTGTAATCACTTGTAATTCATAGGCTAACCTATTTCGATACTTCTCAGGGACATTACCGTTTAGTCGTTTAGTTAATCCGGCCTTACATAATTCAAAAAGGTATTGGATTGGATCCTCACAATCATAAATTGGTAAAAGTAATTTTGCTGGAGGAAATTCCAAGTTACATTTATCGGCAATTAATTGAGTATTTATTAAGCCAGTGTTATCTGAAAAATCCAAAATATTATTTATAAGTAACTCGTGATTAGCAGTTTCATATACTATATCGTCGCTGACGGTTCTACCATCTCTTATTCTATATAAGTAAGGTAAAATATCTTCATCATTTTTTGTAAAATATAAAGTTTCACGAAAGAAAACAATATTTTTAGTAAGAAGATAAGCCTCAGCGTTTTCTTGTTTAGTTGTATATCCTTGATACAATTCCTGATAAATAGACGTCAGTGATTGATAAAAAGTAAGAGATGAATATGGTAGCACAGCTATAACTTCTTTATTATAAGTTTGTAAATCTTCAAACGTTACCTGTTGCTCATTTTGAATAGTAGAAAGTTTTATTAGTGATTTATAACCATCGTAGTTTTTTGCATATAATACAATTGAAAAATCTTTTAATAAAAGATGGAGACCAATAATAGGTTTAATATTTTCTTTTTGGCATTTGTGAATAAACTCCATGGTTGCATACATATTTGTATCAGCTAAGGCAATACTAGAAATATTATTGGTTTTGGCATAAGATATTAAGTCATCTACTTTTAATAAACTTGATAATAGCGAATAGTTACTCTTGTTGAACAACGGAATATACATAGTAATGCCTCCTTTTCTATATTTATTTTATCATAAATTGGTTAAGGGAAAAAGAGAAAGCTGTTTTTTTAAAAGTTAAGTTTAAGCCTTTATTTAAAACATTTTATTTGACTTTATGTTTTTTTTATGTTAAAGTTATTAAGCAGAACGAAATGACCAAAGGAGGGACAGAAAATGGCAGTTAATGTAACAACTAGAAAAGGTAATGTTAAAAATACAAGATCTCATGCTTTAAATGCGACAAAGAAGAGACAAAATTTAAACTTACAAGTTTATAGACTTGAAGACGGTACTAAAGTTAGAATTTCAGCAAAAGAAAAAAGAACTTTATTAAAGAACGAAAAAGCTGCATAGTTGATATGCAGTTTTATTTTTAAGAAATTAGTTTTAATATAAGAAAAAGTAGTTTAGAAAGGCACTAGGAAAATGACTCTCTAAAACTACTTTTTTATTCACATGTAAATCCATTTGGAGTAATTGTTGCAGCAACGGTTTCTTTTGTATCACCTAAGTTAAATGGGACATTAGCAAAAATGTTCCCTGTATGCATTGTTGTTAGTGTTGATTTGTTTAATTTTGTTAAATCTACTACAGCAACTGACTGCATTCCTGAATCGGTTAAGGTTGTTGTCATTTTATAGCCGGTTACTGGAACAGCATCTACTGCCTTATAGGCATTATAAATATTTTGGGTTGCTGTAACACCTTCAGCATTACCTTCTAACGGACTAATAGCTAAAACCATTATATAATTTTGTAACTGATTATTTTCATTATATTGAAGTGTATATGTTACAGAACCCTTTGTTCCATCTACATTCGCTTCGCTAACATATTTGCATATTTGTTCGTTAGATTGAACTTTATTTTGAACTAAATTAGCATCCGTATTTGTATTATCTTTTTGATTAGTTTCGCTTTTGGCAACAGGTGCATTATCTAAAGCTGTCATTATATTCGGATAAGCAAAGCCTAGAGAGATAGAAAGAACACCGGCAATGGCAAATAGTAAAGCTGGTTTTTTACTAGTTTTTCTTTCAAATCTGGCCAGTTCTTTTACATCATTTAAATTTAAAACTTGAGTTTTAGCTAATTCCTCTTGTGAAACTTGACTACTTTGTTGTACTTGATTATTATTTTGATTCATAATTCCACCTCTATCTTACATCTACTATAAGTTCATTATAGCAGATTTTTTTTATTATTCAAACAAAAAAATAACTATTTCTAGTTATTTTTCTTTCTAGCATCAAATTTCTTACGCTCTTCTGTATTTAGAATTCTTTTGCGAATTCTAATGTTATTTGGAGTTACTTCTACTAATTCATCAGAATTGATATAATCTAGAGCATATTCTAGAGTAATTGGTCGAGGTCTTTTTAAGACAACAGTGTGATCAGATCCAGCTGCTCGTGTATTTGTCAATTGTTTTCCCTTTACAACATTTACAGCCAAGTCGTTGTCACGATTGCATTCACCGACAACCATTCCTTCATAAACTTCTGTACCAGGTTCAATAAACATAATTCCTCGATCCTCTAAATTGCCAATGGAATAAGCTGTAGATTGTCCATTTTCCATTGATACAAGTACTCCTAGTTTTCTTTCACCAATGACACCATTTTCATATGGTAAATATTCTTTAAAAGTATGATTCATGATTCCATACCCTTTAGTTAAAGTCATAAAATCCGTTGAAAAACCTAATAATCCGCGAGATGGAATTGTATATAATAGTCTAACTTGATTTTCAAAATTGGTCATTGTTTCCATTTTTCCACCACGAATACCTAATTGTTCAATTATAGTTCCTACACAATCCTCTGGTACTTCGATTTGTAATTCTTCATATGGTTCATATTTTTGACCATTTATTTCTTTTATAATTACACTTGGTTTTGATACTTCTAATTCAAACCCTTCACGACGCATATTTTCAATTAAAATACTTAAGTGAAGTTCTCCACGTCCGCTTACTAGGAAGGATTCATTAGTTGCAGGTTCAACTTTTAAACTTACATCTTTTTGAGTTTCACGGATTAAACGCTCTTCAATTTTTCTAGCTGTAACAATTTTACCATCTCTTCCAACAAATGGTGAAGAATTTGTTCCAAAGGTCATTTGTAAGGTTGGTTCATCAATATGCAATAGTGGCAGTGGTAAAATATCCGTTGTATTGCAAATAGTTTCTCCTACTGAAATATCCGCAAGACCAGCAATTGCTATTAAATCACCAGCCTCAGCCTCATCTATTTCAATTCTTTTATATCCATAATATCCAAATAGTTTTTGAATTCTGAACTGTTTGGTAGTACCATCTAAACGACAGCAGGTTACCATTTCACCAGTTTTAATGGTACCATTTTGAACTCGACCAATACCAATTCTTCCTACAAATTCATTATAGTCAAGTAAGGCAGGTTGGAATTGTAATGGAGCATCTTTAGAACCACTTGGGGCTGGTATTTCTTCTAAAATAGCGTCAAGTACCTCTGTAAATCCTGGAGTTTGAGTTGATAAATCGTCACTTAATGAACAAGTTCCATTTAATCCTGAGGCATATAGAACTTTAAAATCTAGTTGATCATCGTCAGCACCTAGCTCGATAAATAAATCTAGGACTTCATCGACTACTTGTTTACATCTGGCAGCTGGTTTATCTACCTTATTAATAATGACGATTGGCTTTACTTTAGCTTCGAAAGCCTTTTTTAAAACAAATCTTGTTTGAGGCATAGCTCCTTCATAGGCATCTACAACTAGTAAAACACCATCAACCATATTCATGATTCGCTCAACCTCACCACCAAAATCAGCATGACCTGGCGTGTCTAAAATATTTATTCTTACTCCCTTATAATCTATAGCTGTTGTTTTGGCTAAAATTGTAATTCCTCTTTCTCTTTCAATGTCATTAGAATCCATTGATACATCTGAAACGTCTTCATTGTCGCGGAACATTCCAGAATGTTTAATGATGCCATCTACCAAAGTTGTTTTCCCATGGTCAACATGGGCAATAATTGCTATATTTCTTTTTTCCATTTTATACACCTCTTCTTGCAACGTTCACAATTATAACATAACGCAAAAAAAAATACTAGATATTTCTAATATTTTTGTTGATTTTTCAATCTCTATTACTTTTTTAATAGTTCATCAATATAGTCAGCAAAAGTTTCGTAAACTGGTAGATGAAGGTTATCTAGTATAGGATTATGATTTTTGACAGTAGCTGTTTTATTAAACGTTTCTAGCATTTCATAATCATTAATATCATCACCTATTAAGTAAAATTCATTTGGGTCTAAATTAGCAACTTCTGCAAGTCGGTATATAGCTTGTTTTTTATCGTTTAAAGGATTATTTACATTAACATGACGGCGACTAGCGTAGGTATAAACCTTCAATTCGTCACTTATTAACTTGGCAACTCTGGCGCCATCATTTTTATCTGATGCATATAGTGATGATACCTTTATACAATCGGCGGAATTTTTCGTTATGTTATAGCCATCTTCTAAATATGGATCATAGCCATTCTCTCGCAATATTTCCACTGCTCTTTCGACAATATGCTGGTCTAATTTTACTGTTTTAAGGCAATAATCTGTACTGTCAAATATTAAGGCACCGTCGGCACACACTAGGTAAGTGTATGGTAAATTCAATTGGGCTAAATCCTGTTTAATTTCCATATATGTCCTACCCGTAATAATACAAAGAATATTTCCTTGAGCGACAAACCGCTTAGCGGCTTCAATATTTTTGGCAGTTAATTCAGCATTATTCCAAAAATATAGGGTATTATCAAAATCAGTTCCGAGAATTTTCATAACTTCACCTTCTATATTTAGTATATACTAGTTTGATATAAAAGAAAAGAATGATATTTAGGACTTAATTTTTCGTTTTAAGGGACTAAGTTTAGTTTTTTATTTTTTTTATAAAAAAGTATTGACTTTGGAATTAAATATGATATAATTTTAGATGTCTACTTGATTTAGTCGACTTAGTTATCGGAAATTTCAGCTGAGGCGATTAATGATTTATGCGGATGTAGTTTAATGGTAGAACCTCAGCCTTCCAAGCTGACTACGTGGGTTCGATTCCCATCATCCGCTCCATAAGGTAAAATCGTCGCACCAATGTGACGTTAATGATTAAATCAATCTGAAAAGATTGATTTTTTTGTGCGTTATTGCAAAGAAAGGTGTGATGTGATATGATTAAAATAATTAAAAAGAAAATCAATATGAGTGATGAACTCAAAGCCAAAATTAATTGGTCTTGCAAATTTAATAATAGACCCTACCAGATTATTGAGGGTCACCTAAGAATTGTGGAACATACAAATCTAGCGTATATTGAGCCACACAAAGTAATTATTGGAGATACACTATATTTATTCTTCAATGAACAAAAACATTTTTATATTGGGAATTTAAAGAAGAAAATCCCTATTGCTGATTTATCAGAGTACATAGCAAGGCATTAATTAATTGAGAGTTTATATACTCTCATAATATTGGTTTATTTTGTCGTGTAAACAATCAATATATTAATTTAAGGTGTCTTGTTATGTGACACCTTTTTTGGTGCCTTTCATTAAAAGAAAAGGAGGAAAAAGATTATGAGTAATGAAAGGATGATAGCAGCAGTTTATATTCGCGTCAGTACAGAGGATCAGGCACGAGAAGGATTTTCTTTAGGAGAACAAAAAGAAAAATTATTACAACTCTGTGCATTTAAAGGGTATGAAGTATTTAAGGTTTATGAAGATGCAGGAATATCTGCAAAAGATATGGAACATAGACCAGCGTTTCAACAAATGCTACAAGATATGAGGGACGGAAAAATTAATTATATTGTAGCCTACAAACTAGATAGAGTTACTCGTTCAGTTCGTGACTTAGAAGAACTTATATCTCAGTTAGAAAAGTATAATTGTTATTTAGTTTGTGATAGAGATGATGTTAATACTTCTACTGCTAACGGAAGATTTTTTGTAAGAATGTTAACAGTATTATCACAGTTAGAGATTGAAATTGTATCGGAAAGAACTAAATTCGGACTTAATGGAGCAATTAAGTCAAGCCACTTACCAGGTCCTGCCCCACTAGGATATAAGAAAGATGGTAATAAGAAAACTATTATTGATGAAACAACTAAACCTATTATTGAAAGAATTTTTAAAATGTATTTAGAAGGTAAAAGTTTTCAGCAAATATCAAATATCTTTAATGAAGAAAAATTATTAAATCCAAAGAATTGGAAAGACACGACTATTCAAAAGATAATTGATAATAAAATCTATATGGGAGATTATGAGCAATATAAAAGAATTGCTAAAAAAGAAAACAAAGAACCTGTTATTTATATGAATGTTGTTGAACCTATAATATCACGTGCAATGTGGGAAGAATGTCAAAGACAAAAAGAAGTTAATCAAAGAACTTATACAAGAGATAGAGTTTATCTATTCTTTCAAAAGATTAAATGCCCTACTTGTGGAAGAATAATGAAGTGTAAAGGTTCTGGTGGCAAAAAGAAAAAATATATGTATTACAATTGTGAGAAATGTCATTTAAATTATCGTGAAGATAAAATCGAAGAATGTTTAATGCAATTTATTTATGATTTAGTTGAATATGATATGGCAGTCAAAAAGTATTTTTTACCTATTCTAGCAGACCATAACCCAACAAAAACTGATGAGATAGATAAAGATATTAAACAACTGATAAAACAAAAAGAACGTATTAAAAAAGCATATATGAGTGGCATTGTTGAGATGGAAGACTTTTCAGAAGATTATAAACTTATTGAAGAAAAATTAGAAATTTTAGAACAAAAAAAATCAGAACTTCTGAATCTTGATAATATAACTTTTACTCCACAACAATTAATGGCAGATAGAGATATTGAACGAGAAACTATGATAAGATTAGATACTCTAAATGATGTTGTTAAAACAAATTGGGAAAGTAAAACCAAAGATGAAAAGCAAGAATTTATATCTAAATTTATTGAGTCGGTTATTCTAATAAAAGACAAAAACAATGAGCTTCATATAGATAAAATTAATTTTAGAAAGAGTTATATCAATAACTTAATGAAGTTTTTGGATAAAGGAATATTAGATGTATTAGTACCTGTTGAAATAAACGGCAAAGAAGAATTTATAATTGGTAGCCCTAATATTTCTAATGAACAAGTACAAGAATATTTAGACAGATTAAATGAATTTTATGAAACAAAAATGTATCAACTTTATGAAAAAGTTGATGAAGATACAGGTAATATTATTGGTGAATTTACACCTAAAAAAGATGAAAAAATTATAAGAATAGTACCAATATCACCTACTGAAATAAAAACAAAATCAATCATAAATAAAGAAGATATTGAAACAAAATATGGAATTGTTACTTACAATCCTAACAAACCAAATAAGAAAGGAAATGATTAAATTATGGAATTAAAATATACAAAAATTGGTGATTATGAATTACCAAATCTAACTTTAAACGATAATAAAAAAGGAACAATTAATAAATATGGAATGTTAAGACTTGATTATTTAAAAGCACATAAAAAAGCACTTTACACTACACTTTTAATGAAAGATGAACTTACTAATCATCTTGTTTCGGTAAGTAAAGATGCAGAAAATTTATTAAATAATTTGATGGAAAGTTATAAAAATTCAGATAAAAAACTATCTGAAAAGAATAAAGAAATAAACCAACTTAAATGGGTAAAATTAATGAATAATTATAAAAATGCAGCAGAAGAAATTATATCAAAAGAATTAATTTATACAGAAAATGTGTGAGTACGTACTCACATATTTTGTCTGGCAAGCACTGAATTTATACTCCCGTACAAATTCGCATATGGGAATTCCCATACCCTTAATAGTTAGAAAGGAAATTTCAAATTATGAGAATAAGAAATAATAAAGTTAATGTATTTTTAAGTGATGATGAAAAATTTATTTTAAAAAGAGCATCTTCAAAATTAAACTTATCTCAATCTGAATATATTAGAAATTTAATTGTAGGATATGAAATTAAAATTCCAGAAGTAAAAGAAGAACCTAAACCTAAAAAAGAAGAATATATTATAGAGAATATTGCTAAAGCACTAGAAGAAAATATTGAATGCCTAATTAAAGTAAAAAATAAATTTCACTACCTTGGATATTTTGAAGATGAACGAGCAATCGGAACTAAAATTGAATATTTAAAATTACAGAATACTACACTAAAGAAATATATACCTATTGAAAATGATAAAGACAATGCCACCTAAGCATTGTCTTTATGAATATTAAAAATTTACATATTAGTTTTTGACTTTTTTTGCAATTATAATCTTGCTAATGGAAAAGTATATAATTCCAAATGCTAATATTATTCCACAATTTTGAATAACAGGTTGTATAGTTTCATAATTAAATGTTGATAATTTGGTTATATCATAATTTCCTTGTATAAACCAATATGAAGGAAATATTTTAGAAAAGTTAATTATATTTGTGTCTAACCATTCAATCGGAACAAAACATCCTGAAATAAAACTTAATCCCAATGAAATTACATTTTGTATTCCAGAAATTACATTTTCATTCTTAATTAAACATCCTATCAAATAAGCTAAACTTGTAGCAGTAATTGCAAAACATAACGAATTAAGTATTAACAGTAATCCGTTTATAGTAAACATCAAATCTTTATAAAGAATAACACTTATTAAAATAAAAATTGCCCATATACTTAAAGTTAATGTCATATGTCCTAAAAACAATTGATTTGAAAAACTTTTAGGATTTAGTTTGCTTACATTATTTCTTTTTCTTATTGTTTCCTTATTAAATATGCACATTATTGTTCCAATTATAAATGTAAATATTGATAGGAAAGCATAATTTTCAAAACTATAATAAACCGCTAACTTTTCCATATCAGATTGATTTTCACTTGAAACTTTTACTTCAATCTCATTTTGAATATCTTTTTCTATATTATTAATTATTTCATTTTCGGTCATACCAACTTTTGAATAATTTTCTGCTATTTTAAAATATCTGTTAACCAAAAGTTCAGTATATTCTGAAACATTTTGTGTGGATTTTTTAATTTTTACATTTGGTTCATTTCCCATTAAAAGATTTGCGCCAAAGTTGTCAGGTATTATTAAAATAGAATCTACTTTATTCAAATATAAAGAATCCTGAATTGCTTTTTCATTATCTTCAACTTCTACTATTTCTGCTCGTTCTGTAATGTAATCTACAAAATTATTAGACAAAGAAGACTCATCATAATTTATTACTGCTATTTTGGGCTCTACACTAACATAATCTTCTGTACTTGTATAACTTGTATTTATAACAGATACTCCGATAGAGATAGCAGAAAACATTATTATAATACCTAAATGTCTTTTAACTATATTAAAATAATTCTTAAATACTATCATATTTTTTCCTCCTTATAAACATAAAAGATAATGCTATTAATACCAGAGAAAAAATTGATATTCTTGCTAAACAATTATAATAAACATCTAAATTATCGTAAGCAAATAATGAATATAAACCATCAGTAATAATATTTACTGGATTTATTTTAGCAAGCAATGGGAATGTTTCATCAAAGAATACTTTTATATCAATAACTCCCATCATTCCAGAAAAGAAACAACAAGTCATTGTTACAGAAATTAATATTCCTATTTTAAATCCTTCTGATTTTCTGTTAGAAACTCCTACAAAAGTTCCTAATGATGTACCTGCTAAGCATCCAACCATTGCTAACACTACTGTTGGTAATATTTGATTTCCAAAATTTATATTAAATACAAATATCAAATATAAGAACAATAATGCAAGTGCTACAAGTTGAATGACATAACCTGCAAGTAATCCTGCTAATATCATTTTAAATTTATTTACTGGAGCCATACACATTCTTGCTCCTTTTTTACTTAAATTAGCCTCACAGTCTTTTATAACTTCAAGACCAATTAAACTTCCGTATAAACAAGTCATTGCGATAAGAGTAAAAAAGTAATTTATACTGAAATCTATATTTTCGTTTGAATCATCTGTAATATAATTCTTTTCTTCATATAATGTTTCTAATACACCATTATATAAAATTTCTGGATTATAATTTATCATTTGAGTTGTTGCATTAGACATTTGATAATATTCATCTAGCACACTCTTTATAATAGTTTGATTTATTCCATTTGTTTTTACTATCATTTGGGGATTATTATCTTCCTTTAATAATATGTATCCATCAATTTCCTCATTATCTAATAATTTTTGTGCCTCACTTTCATCAACATACACAGTATTAAATAATTGATTTTCATTTTCTTTTGACAAACTAGAAATCACTTCTTTTAATATTTTATCTTCTTGATAATATTGATTATCCACAACTGCAACAGGTATAACTTCCATTTCAAAAGCCTCACCTACATTACCTAACGCAAGTTGAAAGAATGTACCTAATACAAAAGGAAATATTAATGACCAAAAAAGCATCGCTTTATTTTTCAAAAGAATCTTCATTTTATTCATAAATAAATGCTTAAACATAATTTCCTCCTTAATCTCTTAATTGTTTTCCTGTTAATTCTAAAAATACATCATTCAGAGTTGGAAGTTCAGAAAATATTTTAGTATATTTAACATTATTTTCTTTTAGGAAAGATATCATTTTTTCAAGATTATCTTCACCTTTTTTATATGTAACAAATAAAGTAGCATCTTCATACTTAACATCTATTATATTTTCCATAGTCTTTAATTCAGATACAATTGCTTTCTTCAAGTTTGGGGCTTCTACTGTGATTTTTTCACCCATTGTTGTTAATTCTTTTAAAGCCTCTTTTGTACCAAGTGCAATTACTTTTCCTTTATCTAAAATTGCTATTCTATTGCATAATTGCTCTACTTCTTCCATATAGTGTGTAGTATAAACAATTGTAGCACCATTTTTATTTAATTCTTTAATTCCCTCTAAAATACTATTTCTACTTTGAGGATCTACTGCAACAGTTGGCTCATCTAAAAATATAAGTTCTGGTTTATGTGCAATACCACAAGCAATATTTAATCTTCTAAGTAATCCACCAGATAGTTGTTTTGGTCGGAATTTTTTAAATTCTCCAAGTCCAGTTAATTTTATTGCGTCCTCAACATATTGTTCTCTTTTGTTTTTATTTTTTATATATAATCCACAAAAATAATTAATATTTTCATATACAGTTAATTCATCAAAAACTGCAACATCTTGAAATACAACGCCAATTTTTGATTTTATATCATAACAATTTGGTTGCATTTCTTTACCAAATATTTTTATACTTCCTTTCTCAAAATTTAATAAAGATAAAATACAATTTATAGTAGTTGATTTACCGCTTCCATTTGGTCCAAGAAGTCCAAATATTTTACCTTTTTCAACATAGATTGATAAATCATCTATTGCTTTAAATTTACCATAACTTTTAGTTAAGTTTTCAATTTCAATTACTTTTTCCATAACTTCCTCCTTGTTTTGAACTGGTATAATTATACTATAAATATCAAAATTTTTCCATACTCCCTTGAAAATATATAGGAAAATGATATAATGAATTTATCAGAGAGATTTAATCAAATCTTATAGCTTTAATTTCGCATACGTGTATAGTTAAGGCTCCATTTGAAAGTAACTCACGAACCTAATCGTTCGCGAGTTTTTTTATTTTTTTAAACTAATTTATTTACTATTAATCATAAAATATCATAAGATTAATATTTGATAAAGAAAAGTTAGTGATTGATTATATCACTAACTTTTTGTCTAATTATAATTAATTGTTATTTTAAACTATCTATTTTTTACATAATCGCAAATTATTTTAACTACATTTTCATTTCCGATTTTAGAGTCTATACATAAATCATAATTGTTTTTATCTCCCCAGATTTTATTAGATATAACACTATAATAATTTGATCTTAATTTATTGGAATTTAAGATATGACTTTTAGCCTGTTTTTCATTATCCCCATAATTTTTCATGATGTTTTTGATTTTGTAGTCCATTGGAGCATATATAAATATTTTTATTAAATTTTTATTTTCTTTTAATATGTAGTCAGCAGCTCTACCTATAATTACAGCATTACCGTTATTAGCAATATTTTTAATTACTTTGGATTGATTTATTATCGCTTCCTTGCTTGCATCAAGTGATAGAAAATGCTCATAAAGTTCTTCATTAGAATAATTAGAATTAATTATATTATTTTTAAGAGCATAATCTTTTATTTCTTCTTTATCATAGAATGGTATATTTAATTCCTTCGCAACGAGTTTTCCGATCTCTTTTCCATTTGTTCCATGCTCTCTTGATATGGATATGATTAAATTACTTTTAATTTTATCAGGCTTAATTACTTTAATCTTTTTATTATATGAATCTTTTAAAATAATTAGTGAAATAATTGCCGTTGAGACTTCTGCGATTGGAAAAGTCCACCAAACAAGTTCAGTAACATTTTCTAATTTTGTAAATAAAAATGCTATTGGAAATACAAAAATCACTAATCTTAGTAAAGAAATTATTAATGGCCTTAAGGCATATCTTATTGATTGTAAAATTCCTTGAACGGCTACTGATATACCCATAAAGACAAAACCAGTACTAGAAATTTTTAACGCTGTAGTACAAACGTTAATTATTTCTTTGGTAGTTCCGCCTGTAAGTCCAAATAGTTTTGCAAGTGGATAGGCAAATATTTCAAATAATATACTTATTATCAAGGTTACTATTATAGTGTCAATAATTCCATACTTAATACAATCATCTATTCTTTTTTTATCCTGCATACCATAATTAAACGATAATATTGAAATAATTGTATTTGATAATCCAAATGCAGAAAATAAAGCAATTTGTTGGATTTTATAATAAATACCAAATGAACTAATTAGAACGGTTTGATTTGCTTGAGCTAAACCTAATATTGCATTCATTCCAGCCATCATTACAGCAAGTAGTGCTTGCATTAAGGCTGCCGAAATACCAATACTATAGATTCCTTTAATTAAATTGATATCAGGGTTTATGTATTTTATGTCACTATTAATTTCATTATTCTTTTTATAATGAAAATACATTGCAATAAATAATGAGATAAATTGACCAATTACAGTGGCCCAAGCGGCTCCTGCAACACCCATTTTAAAAGGATAAATAAAAAGATAATCCAATATTATATTTGCAACTGCTCCAGATATCTGAGAAATGGTCGATAACATTGTTTTTCCTGTTGCTTGTAAGAATCTTTCGTATACAGTATAACCTATTGATCCCAATGATAAGCAAGTGCAAATTCTTAAATAAGTTGTTCCCATGTCTATAATTTCTTTATCATTAGTAAATAGAGAGATAAATTGCTTAGAATAAAATAGTCCAAATAATAAAAATATAATATAGATACAAATACTTAAAAATATTCCGTTACCGGCTATCTTATTTACTTTCTCAGTATCGTTTTCCCCTAAGCTTTTAGATAGTAAAGCATTTAGACCAACACCCGTTCCAACACCAATAGCTATAATCATTATTTGGATTGGAAAAGCATAAGTTAAAGCTTGATTTGCAATAGCACCCTTTGCTCCCATATTAGCAACAAAAATACTATCAATAACATTATAGAGTGCTTGTAAAACCATAGATACAATCATTGGTAAACCCATTTTTAAAATCAGTTTATTCATTGAAGCTATGGCCATTTTATTTTGTTGTTCTTCCTTCATAATTCCTCCTTATCTTGACGAGAAAAAAGAGGCAAAATCCACAAACTGGATTTACGCCTCTTATTTGAAAGCTACTCGTCATATAAGTAAATTATACTATTTTTTTTACTTTTTTTCAACAAGCAAACTTACGATAATTTTTAATTTTTGTTAAAATATTATATGTAAGGAGGAACATTTTATGTACAAAATAGGTGAATATGTTGTCTATAGACATGACGTATGTATAATTAAAGAGATTAAAGAAAATAAGTTAATAGGTAATACATATTATGTAATGACTCCAGTCGATGATGATTCATTAATAATTGAGATTCCTATTGAAAACAAAATGGGATTTTTAAGAAGTATTATTTCCACAGAAGATGCAAAAGAATTAATAAAAAAAATACCAAAAATAAAGCCCCTGGAGGGAATTGATGAAAAGAAATTAGAAGCAAAATATAAAGAACTGTTAAATACTGGTGATTATGAAGATCTTATTAAAATTATTAAGACTACTTATTTAAGAAATGAAAATAGAATTAATAATAAAAAGAAAACTAGCGAAAAGGATGTTAATTTTTTTAGGTTGGCTGAAAAATATTTATATAATGAGTTGGCCATTTCTTTAGATATGTCAGTTGAAGAAGTAAAAAACTACATATTTGAAATAGCAAATAACGAACTATGATTTTAAATGATTTAAAGATTCAGGAAAATATATTAAGTAAATTACGATTAAAGGAAATTGATTCTATTGAAAAGCTATGTAAAATAAGTAGAAAAGAATTAAAAAGACTAGGATTTACGAATGAGGAAATTAATTTAATCGCTATAAAATTACAATTAAACGGTTTAGACTTAAATAAAAGATAAAAGTGCAAATAAATTAACCAGTCCATAAAAGGAACTGGTTTTTTATTAAAATACTAAGAGGTAGAAAGATAGATAAAACGCCCTTCTAACCTCGGTTTAAATATTTACTTTGATATCACTTCTTTCAGTTGGCTTGTTTTCATACATTTTACTTTTTTGGAAACCAAAAAGTCTAGCAACTAATCCACTTGGAAAAGTAATAAGTTTTTCATTATAATTTCTTACCGTTGCATTATAATATTTTCTAGCATTAGCTATATCTTCTTCAACAGTTGTTATTTGTTGACTTAAGTCCAAAAAATTTGAATTAGCTTTTAGATCTGGGTAATTTTCAGCAACACCTATAATTTTGGTTAGTTCTTTAGATAATTGAGCATCAGAAGAAAGCTTATTTTGCATATTCGTTTTATCATAGGAACTTAGGCGGTATTTTGTTAAATTTTCAATTAATTTCTTTTCATGTTTCATGTACCCTTTTACGGTCTCTACGACATTAGGAATTAATGACCATCTTTTCTTTAAGTAAACATCCATAGTTGCATAGCTTTCCTCTACTCTAATTTTTAATTTTACTAGTTTGTTGTATGTTAGTATTACGTATATTATTAATAATAATATTAGTAGAAAAATAATATATTTGAACATATAATATACCTCCTTATTTTTTTCTAACTTAGAAAAAGGAAAAAGTCTTTTCCTACCAAGAACCTCCGCCTCCGCCGCCGGAGCCACCGCCAGAAATTCCTCCGCCAGTTGATGATGAACTCGTTGAAGAGGAAATAGATGACACCGATGATAGTGTTGCATCAGAGATTGTTTTATTAAGGCGGTGACCAAATGATACAACATTAAAATTGGTTGAAGTTTTATACCAGCTTGGTTCCTGAAGAAGGATTGTCTCAAATTTATTAATCCATTTTCTTGAAACACCTAAGACATAGGTATATGGAAGAATATCATAAAAATAATTCGGATTTTCTTCTACTAATGATTCTAATTTCTCTTTTTCAGCAGTTTCTAAAAAAGTCTTAAATCCTTGGATTTGACCGAGCATTTCGTTACCATAAGGGGTTCTTTTGGGCATATTATTTAGACAAATTATCATTCCAGTAAGACATATTACTGAGAAAAGTAAGGCTGAAGCATACAGAAAATTAGCAGTTATAGCGGTTGAAAGCGGTAAAACAATGGAAATCATGGCAAAATGAAGAATAATAAATATTAGCAACCCGATGCGAATTGACCTTGTTAGTTTTGGTGAAGTGGCAATAACGAGAAACGGTAAGTACATAGCTGATATTATAAGCGTAATAGCAACTTCCTCCCAAGTAGAATATAAATATGTTGGGACACCAATTGAAAAAAAGTATGTTAATACAATTAAAACTATTATTAACCAATTATATCGATTAGTTCCTTTAACAAATATTTTTTTAGTATTCTTTTTAGCATTAATATTGCGTTTTATTTTGCCAATTGTCGTATGAAATTTGTACTGTAAATCTGTAGAAGTCACAACGTTAGACTCGCTGGCTAAAACTTTTTCTCTTTCGCTTAAATTGTTAGTTATCCTCTTTCCGGTACGCTTACATTTAAATAGTCCTTCTAAGAACATTTTTTCATGAATATTGGTTCCATCATAATCCTTTATTTTTCTAATTGAAAAATCGTTCCGAGAATATTTACTAAATTTCTCTTCTTCAATTTCAATATATCCTTTATTAGCTAGGTATACAAGTAATGAGATAATGTCTCTTTCAGAGGCTTCTCCTTTGTAGTTCAAAGCAATATCTAGACTATTTAAGTTTTGAGGAGGATAAAAATTAATTACTTCCGTATACTTGTCATCCTTACCATATTTGTTCCAAATGGCTATACAGATGATTAAACAAACTAAAGGAATAAAGAAAAGTAAATAATCTATTCCTTGTAGAAATGGTGATAATTCAAAGTATCCTTCTTCTAATTCTAGACGAAAAGTTAACGCCTCCCCTTTTTCAAGCGGTTTCTTATAAGTACCAAATATTTTATTACCAGTTCGTTCCCAAGTAATTGAATCTGATGCAAGGCTCTCTCTTTTTCCGGCTGCAAAGCCTAATTTTTCCGTTGGGAAATCTTTTGGCATAGTTATTTCAAAAGTAATATAGCCAATAGCAGTATCCCAGTCTGAACCAATAAGGTTCAAATAGACTTCATCAAAATTTTTTGATTGGTCTTTGCCTAGATCATAATGATAAGAAATTACATATTCTTGTTGTCCCGTTACTAATCTATTTTTATCACCTATTTTTATTTGATAATTATTGTCACTTTTGGTAATGGCAAATTTTTCGTTTACTTTTATATTTGAGATTTTAGCATAATTTTTGGCAGTTGTCCCATCTTGTCTAATAATATTATTGATAGTTGGTATATTACGATATATCCCATGACGTTCTTCATTAAAATAAGCCGTAATAGTCTCTGTTATGTCATAGGTATTATCGGAATTAACATTTACTTTTATATCATAAGTATCAATTAAATATGGATAGGTGGCATAACGCGATTGTTGGTGCAATGTATTGATAGGCGCCGAAGGTGCTAAGGGAGTCTCTTTTACAGTTAAAATATAGTATTTTAGGTCAGAAACATTATAGCCTGATGGCAGTGAAGTATACTCAATCATATCGTTATAAGTAGTTGGATAATTATCAACCAAAGACAAAGGGGTTGTTTTCTCAATGATTAAGCTATGTTCTTGATTATAAAAAGAGGCAATTATTTCAACGTTCTTAGAAAAGGTACTTTTATTTTTTACAATTCCCGTTAGACCAAATGACGGAGTCGTTGTAGTGGCATTATTATTAATAAATGTTATATTTTCAACAACAATATTATCACTTACCACTTGTGTGCTTTCGGATATAGGATGATAGTCTTTCTCTATCGAAAGTGCCCAAACTGAGACTGGTTCTAAAAATAGTGTTAGGATTATTAATGCTACTCCTAATATTTTTTTAATTATATCTTTCATAGTGCCACTCCCTATTCTATTAGTATTATAACATATAATATGCCGTATTAAAATGCACCAAGAAACATTTCTTTTCTTTTAGATAAATGTTAAAATAACTTTAGGTGATGTTACTTGAATATATATAAATCATTAAATAATATTACTAAATATATTGATGATAATTTAGATAAAGAAATTAGTTATGAAACAATGGCTAAAATTATTGGAGTAAATATTTTTACATTACAAAAAATCTTTTCCCTCCTTACTAATGTATCACTTGCGGACTATATTAGAAAAAGAAAATTATTAGTAGCAGGGGCTGATATATACACGAACAAATTAAAGGTAATGGAGGCAGCTATTAAATACGGATATGAAAGTGCAACTTCTTTCTCACGCGCCTTTGAACTTTTCCATAAAGTTAAGCCTAGTTTGGTTACTAAACAGTCAACATTAGTAGAATTTCCAAGAATTGTTTTTGATGAAAATCAAAAAATAACAAGTACAATGGCTTATGAAATAGTTGAGTTAAGTGAATTGAATTTATTTGGAAAATATATAACTACTACTAATTTGACTATTGAAAATGATGCACCTAACTTTTTTCAAGATTTTAGAAAAAAATATGAGGAAGAATATGGAGAACCACAATATGGGATGATTACTTATTCTAATCCTTGCCGTGAAGAATGTGAACAATATTACGTTCTTTATGATAAGGAAATTACTGGCTTTGAAAAAGTTGATATTACTAGTGGTAAGTGGCTACGTTTTAGAATCAATTCACAAGAAGCTACTGATATTAGAGATATGTCCCAAAAATTTTATATAGATTTTTTGCCAAGCTGTAAATACAATTTACGGGATATTTATGAGTTAGAATATTATCATGATGGGGTTACAGATTTTTTAGTTCCTATTTGTTAAACTGACAAATCTTGGATAGAAAAAGTCAGTTTTTTTATGGAATAATTTTATATACTTCTATTATTACTGGGGGTATTTAGGGAATGATTACTTATGAAGTACTACTTGCTCAAAAAAAGATAGAAGCTGCTGATTGGAAGCTGTTTGTTGAGGCCATTGCCAATTATGTTGGCTATTTTAAGACTTTTAAATTAATAATTGTTTACCAAGAAAATACCATTAGATTTTTTGTCAGATGTAGGTGCTTACTACCAATTACATTTAATGGATTAAATGTCTTCTATTTAAAAAAGTTTAGTAATTTTGAAATACCAAAATGTAAAACAGGATTATTTTTTCATGAAACAAAGATTAATTCTTGTATTGATATTATTGATTACTGTTTCAATAAATTAGGAGCAAAATTTAAAGGGTTGGTGTTTAATTTTGTTAAAGTTACCAATAAACTAATAATAAGTAAAAAAAATTTATATTTAAAAAAGCATTATTCATTAAAAAAGTATTCTTTATTTTGGAGTAATAGTTATGATCTTTTAACCATCAATTTTGATAAGAATAAACGCTTTTTTTATAAGAGGATTGGCAAATATTTAGATATTTCTAAGATTTTACCTCTACTTAATCGTGATAAAACTTTGTGTACAATGAAGATAGACACTTTCCCCTATCTACAAGGGGATTTTTTTCTAAGACAAAGTAGTTATGATTTTTGTAAACACTCATTAGTAATTGGTGCTAGTGGATCGGGAAAATCTAAGTTTATTAGTAGTTTTATAAAAAATATTTATTTATTAAATAAATCAAGTAAGAATTATAAAGTTATTATTATCGATCCTCATGCAAATATTGAAAATGATATTGGTGGATTGGGACAAATAATAGACTTTAAAGAGCCTTTTTCTAGCATTGATTTGTTTTTAAATAAAGGTCATGATGTGGTAAGTGGTGTGGAACTGTTATTAGAACTGTTAAAAGAATTAATTAAGGATCAATATAATTCTAAATTAGAAAGAGTGCTTCGACATGCATTATACATACTACTAATTAATGAAAATTTTTCTTTTAGAAGTCTAAAGTCTCTTCTTTTAGATTTAGAATATCGTAATAATATGATTAACCTTTCAAAAGAAAAGCTACCAGATAGTGTTTTAAGTTTCTTTCTAAATGATTTTAATGAATTAAAGACTAAAGCCTATGGTGAAGCAATTGCGCCTATTATATCATTCGTTGATGAGATGGAAATATTACCGACCTTCGGTGAAAGTAGGAATGTTAGTAATTTGGAAAATGTTATCAGAAATAACTTCTTAACTATTTTTTCTTTAGATAAAATTTATTTAGGCAATAAAATTACCAAGGCAATTGCAGGACTTATTATGCAACAGTTATTAATGTTAGTTCAAGGCCAAGCTTTTTCAGAACAAATCATTTTAGTGATTGATGAGATAGCAGTAATCGAAAGTCCTATTTTAACTAGATATTTAGCCGAGGCAAGAAAATATAATTTAGCACTTATTTTAGCCGGGCAATATTTTAATCAAATATCGGATAATCTAAAAATGGCTATTTTTTCTAATGTCATTAATTATTATATTTTCCGTGTTTCTAAAATGGATGCTAGTGTTTTGGTAGAAAATCTTAATATGAAAATTCCATTAGATAATAGTAAAGATACTAAAATTAAATTATTGACAGAGCTTAATAACAGAGAGTTCATTGTTAGAGTGGCAAATAATGGGATTTTAATTTCAGCATTTAAAGCTAAAACTTTAGATTTTAAAAAAATTCCACGGAAAAAGATGAAAAAACCTAAGGATCTAGGAGTCCTAATAAGTAAACAAGAAAACAAAAATACTTTTGAGATAACAAGTTCTATTAAAGTAAAAGAAGTATTGAAAAAAAATTCAACTGGTAGGAAGGTGGTTAAATAATGAAAGATCGGGAATACCTAGAAATAATCAATAAAATTTTTAGAGCCGTTTTTGATAAAGATAATCTATTTAGTTTAGAAGGAATTTGGGAGAACTTTGCTTTTGATGTAAAATTACCTAAAATGGTAAATGATTCAACTACTGGTGAAATCACATGGGCTGATGCTATTAATAATGGTAAATTTATTACCTTAAAAAATATGGAAGCAAAGGATATAAAAAATGGTTGGATGGTAGAAAAAAAAGATATTAATAATTTGGATGAGCTATTAAAAATTTGGGAGATGATTAATTTAACAACTACTGAGCGAGTATTTGATTCAGTTAATGTTAGTAAAAGCGATACTATATATCGTTCGAGCAATGTTTACAGATCGACCGGTTGCAGTGATTCTAAGAATATTGTATTTTGTGATTCGTGCAGTAATTCTGAGTTTTTATTGGCTTCGCAAAGATCTATTGGTTGTAATTTTTGTATTAGAACAGATGATTCAAAAGATTGTAGCAATAGTTATAGTATTATCTGTTCTAATAAAATAAGTAATAGTTTATTTATTCAAGATTGCTTTAATCTTTATGAATGCATGTTTTGTTGCCATATTGCTAATAAAAAATTTTGTATTGCCAATATGCAGTTTGAAGAAACCGAATATTATAAGATTAAGAAGACTATCGTAGACTGGATTTTGAATCAATAATTTTTAAAAATCACTGTTCTACATTTGACCTTTAAATTTATACAGTTTTTTTGTAGCTGGAGAATAGTCTACTCGGGATAAGTCTTGTGCTGTTTTTTCCGCTAAGTCTTTGGATAGAAACATAGCTTGATAAGTAAGATAAAAATCATTAATAATTGGATCATCATAAGCTGACGGTAATTCTATCACTTCGTGATAATATGGGTAGCTGCTCTCTTTTATGACGCTATCTAGTTCGGTATTTGGGGCTAGATGAATTAAACTATTTTGATTATGGTAAGATGTCGTAGTACGTCCATGACAATAGGAATATTTATCATGAATTAGTGGTAATGCAAGAGCTGCTTCAGAGAAAGTTGTTTCTAAATAGGTAGCAGCTGTGTTTGTATCATAACCACTTAAAATTTCAAAGACTTTATTAGAATTGAGGCTGTACTCTTTTTTTGTTTTTAAGATTTCTTTAATTATTGAAAGATCTAAATCTGTGTAGTAGCTTAAGAGGATACTCATTGGTATTAAGGTGGCAGCTAAGGATATGAAACTATCCTCTTTAGGAAGGGTGGTTTTATATTGCAGTGAAGTAATATTTGTTTCTAAAGCAGGATTAGATGATAATAGAAATTTATTTAAATTATTTTCAAAAGCCATTTGAACACCTTTATTATTACCTCCATAACTACAAGCCAAGACATTATCATAGCCATTAATATTTTTATAGTTTAACGTTCGTGGTTCTTCGTGACTAGTAATAATATTATTTTTAGCGGCTAAGATTTTGGCGGCATAAGTACTCACAACACTTGATCCGCCAACTCCAACACTGATAGTTGGAGAAGTTATTTTTTTTAGATGGGAACTTATCCGTTCTAAATCCGTATTTTCTAGAGAGTCTAAAACTCTCTCTTCTAGCATATTAAAATTATCATACATTGTTGGTTTCATAAAAAAACACTTCCTTTCAAGTTCAATATAGCACTTGATGAGGAAGTATTTCGGCTACTTAGAAAGTTTCTTCTAAGAGTTCACAATTACTTATTCGTTTTAGTTCAAAATGGCGAATATCATTTTTCATTAGACAAAAAGCTGCTACATACCACCCATCTTGAAATAAGAACATTTCAGCAGGACAAATCACACGATTATTTTCTCCTTTATTATATGAATAGTAGGTTATTTTGACTTTTTTTCGTTCTTTAATAGCACGTGTTAAAAGATTATATTTACGCTGAACTGTCTCGGTTAAATTTAACTCTTTGGCTTCTTTCTTGCTGCCAATATAAACACCTTGAATTTTATCTTTTAGCAAAAGTAATTGCTCCTTTTGCTTAGAATCTGGTTCTGCTTGAATATATTTTTCGAGAAGCTCATAATCTTGTTTTTTAAATTTTCTGGCTGGGAGACGAATTGATTGATTTAAGACATAACCACCATAAGGTCCCATTATAGTGTCAATGTAGATTCCTGCCTTTTCAAGTTCTTCTTTGTAGGAACGGACCATGCGTGGAGAAACTTCTAATTTTTCGGCTAATTCAGTGATTGTGTATTTTCGTCCGGTTTGAAGATAATCAATTAATAATAAAACATTACTTAATTTTGACATCACATTACTCCTTTGTATGTATTATATCAAAAAAAAGAAAAAGTTTAGTATTTTCATACTAAACTTTACTACTTACAAGTTGCTCCGGCTTCTTCCATATCAGAAATAGCGCGATCAAAGCTTTTATCAACACCGGTTAAGTCCATACCGATTTTCTTTAGAACTTCTGGGTCTGCTTTAGTAATATCTGCTTTAACTTCAACTGTCATTTGATCATCTATATCAACGATAATTTCAAGTCCTTCATAAGTATCACTATCAAGTCCTAAGTTCTTTAGCATTGTTGATTTAATAGTTTCTTTTTGTGTATCATTTAGAGTTGAAAGTGTATCAACACCAAATAGTGAATTATTGAAAACCATTTTTAATTCCATTTTATCAACTTCATTATTAGTTGCGGAAAAAACAAAAGTTTGATCAATTCCATTTACTTCACCCATTGTACATGTTTTTGTTTCAACTTTTGAACCAGTCATAGCACAACCACTTACCATAAAAGCTAAAACTATTGTTAATGCTAAAATAGATAATTTTCTCATATTACTCCTCCTTATTGTTATTATACATAATTTACTTTAACTATTCAACAGCTTATTGATGATAAAAATATTTGATAGTAAATGTTGTTGTACTTTCATCTGAGGTTACTTCTAAACGCCCATTATCTCTTTCTATAATTGTTTTAGCTAAGGCTAAACCAATACCAATGCTATCGGAGGAAGCATTTTCACCTTTATAGAATCGTTTAAAAATGTGAGGCAAATCTTTTTTAGAAATACTAGAACCATAATTGGTAATTTTTATATCAGAATAGACATTATTTTCGCTGGTTTCCAGTAAAATTTCACTTGAGTTTTTAGAATGTTCTAAAGCATTTTTTAAAATATTAGTAATGGCTTCTACTTGCCACATAAAATCACAATTTATCTCCTTTGTTGTTGTATAGTGCTTAATAAAGCGAACATTTTTTAAGTCAGATAAACTCGTTAGTTTTTCAATGGCGGTATCAACTAGTTTATTAATAGTTGTTTTTTCTTGGCTAAAATTAATTGTATTTGCATCAAATTTTGATAGTTTTAAAAGAGATTGTACAAGAAAATTAATATTTATAATGTCCCTTTTGATATCTTTTAAAAACTCTTCTCTAATCTTCTCATCAATATCAGGATTGTCAAGTAAATTGTCAAGCATAATTAAAATTGAGGTTAATGGAGTTTTTAATTGATGAGAAATATCGGATAAAGAATTCTTCAAGTTTATTTTATCTTTTTTAGAATTTTCTGCTTGCTCTTTTAACATTACAGTTGTCTTATAAATTTCATTTTTTAGAATTGATAATTCATCTTCGGAAATGCTATCAATATCAATCCTATAGTTTTTATTATTAATTTGTTCAATGTAAGTAGTTATAGAGGCTAACTCTTTATCTTTCTTATGATTATAGCTTACGAAAAAGTAAAGAATTAAGATGACTGTTGATAGCAAAATGACAAGATTTAAAATTAGGGTTTTTTGGAACGTTTTGGTGTTAGTTGGAATAATGAGTTCTAATTCAGTTAAGCCATAGGTTTGAAGAGTCTTAGAAGTTTTATTATTAGATGTTAATATCTTATATAAGTCTTCTTTTGTTAGATTTGGATAAGAGTCTTCTAATTGGGAAAGAATAGCATTTATTTTTTTATTGTATGTTGACTGATAAGTGTTATACTCATAAATATTCAATACTGTTAAACAGCAAATTGAAAATATAATTAGAATAACTATTTTAGATAGAACATTTTTTAAATTTACTTTATTTGTCATCTTTATCAATCCTATAACCAATGCCTTTGATAGTAGTAATAATATCTGTGGCAAGTTTTTCTCTAATTCTTCTTAAATAAACGGTTACCGTGTGATCGTCAACATCATTACCAGTCCACTCCCAAATCTTATCAAGAATGGTTCCTCTTCTTACAACTTTATTGACATTCTCAAAAAGAAGATATAATATTTTTAACTCTAAAGAAGTAAGTTCAACCTTATTATTATTTTTCTTAACAGTCATTTTATCTAAATCAAAACTTATATCCTTTACTTGAATAATAGTGTTTTGCTTTGTGCGCAATATGATTCTATTTATTCTGGCTAGTAATTCTTTTGTAGAAAATGGTTTAGTTATATAATCTTCTGCGCCAAAATTTAATCCTTCTACAATAGTTTCTTCGTCATCTTGAGCGGTTAAAAAAATAGTAGGGATATTTAGAGCCATTATTATATTTTTATATAATTCTAGACCATTGCCATCTGGAAGAGCAATGTCTAATATTATGATATTAGGTCTATTGGTACTTAAGTAATCTTTGGTTTCTTTGACCGTGGTTATTGCGGTAAGATGATAATTATTTATTTCAAAAGCATAAGAGAGCCCCTTAATAATAGAAAGACTATCTTCTACTAGAAGTATATTCATAAAACCATTCCTTTCTTTTTTATTATAGCATAAAAAGGAGATAACTCTCCTTTTTAAATATTTTCATTTCTAATGGTTTCAATTGTGTTTTGTTTATCTATTTTATTGATTGAATATTTCATAATAAAGAATAGTAATAGGAAAACAACTAAAACTGAAATAATTATAGCAATATATGGAGGACGGAATTTTACAATAACATCTCCATCACTTAGTAATGTATATATCAAATATGAAAGAAGTGTTCCTATTGGGATACTAAATATCAAGGCTTTTGTACCATAGAAAATACTTTCTAAACGAATCATCCGATTGAATTCTTTTTTGGTCATACCAATACTTTTTAGCATAGCAAATTCTCTTCTTCTAAGATTCATATTGGTAGTGATAGTATTAAAAATATTGGTTATTCCAATTAAAGCAATAACAGTAATGAAACCATATAGGAAAATACTTACAAGTGTAATTAGTGAAGTCATCTGCTTAACACTTTCGTTGATATTCTTAATGTAAATGTTAGTATTATCAAAGATTTCCTTTAAGGAAGCCGTTGTTTTATCAGGATTAGATGAATCGATATAAATTACTTCACTGTGATTTTGAGGAATAAGATTTTTAGCAGCGTCTTTATGCATAATTATAATGGCATCATAATTGACATCAATTATACCAGCTGGTACAATATCCGCAGTTTTACCAATTTCAATAGTTAATTCACCAACTGTTTTTTCTGTATCAGTATTAGCATCATATTCAAAGGCCTGAAGCGAAATCTTATCGCCAGCTTTGTAGGCATATTTTTCAAGTTCAAAAGCTTTTGTTTTATTATCATCGAGCATATAAGTCTCGTAAACAGTATTTAAAAGAATGGCCTTATTCTTTTTATCTTTATCGTTGTAATTAATTTCTTTGGTATAACGTGAATAAGTTTCATCATCTAAGGCAGCATATAAAATACTTCCCTTTTTGCTTGAATCCGAAATTAAATCCTCATAATATGACTTATTATATTTCTTTGTGGCCGCGAGATATTCTTTTGAATAATTAGGTTTTTTGACATTTAAATAGCCTTCAGTTGCATAAGTTATTCTTTTAATATTTGGAAGATCATAGATTTCAGTTACGTATTCTGATAGTCCAATATTATCTTCAAAATTATAACGGACACTGACATTGTAATTTAGAGTGGCATAGTTAACTTTAATTAAATCATAGGCAAAAGAGATAAAGGCCGATAAGGCAATAAAGACAGTGACACAAACAGCTATACTAACGACAGTGGCACGGTATTTTTTCTTACTACGCTCGAGATTCTTATGCGCAATTTCACCACCAATTCCGAAAGTACGTTTTATTAATTTTGATGTTTTAATTTTTTTCTTTTTGTTAATCTTTATATCGTCACTATTTCTAATAGCATTAATTGGCGTTATTTTGCTAGCGCGACGGGCACTTTTCCTTGCTGACAAAAGTAATGTTATTAAACTTAAGATACTGGCAAAGATTATTGCTAAATAAGATAATTTAAATACTAATACTAAATTCATTACATCCTTTAAGAAAACATTAGTAATAATAATTAAAATATAGGCAGCTAAGTTACCACATAATAAGCCTATTGGGATACCTAAAAGTCCAAGTAGTAAAGCTTCTGTGTAGACATTTTTCTTTATTTGCTTTCTTGTTGCGCCAATACTTGCAAGCATTCCATATTGTTTAGTTTTTTCTGTTATCGAAATAGCAAAACTATTATGAATACAAAAAACTGAAGTAACAATTATAATTCCGATTACAACCATAGCAGCATTTCTTAATGCTATTAGAAAGGAATCTTTAGTAGAACCAGATTCAAGAGTGACAACTTGACTATTACTGGCATAACTGTATTTAGCCTTTTCAATTTCTTTTAGAGTATTTTTATATTCTGCATTGGAAGTATAATCATAATTTTTACAGGTTTTTTCATACTCTGTTGGATTTATACCTAGAATTCCGGCTGTTGTTTTGCAATGACTTAAAACACCTGCTTGAGTATATCTCGCATAAACACTAACATCCCCAGTAATATTCTTTTCGTCCAAATAAGTTATTATAGAATACCCTGGAGCGCTATATGGCTCAAATGTTAAAGGAGGTCTTTCTATAATTCCTACTACTTTATAGGTTTTTGTAGTTGTATTTTCAATTTTTTCATTATTTTCTTCAATATAAGGATTATGTTGATTAGCAACACTTCCATCAATGGTACGGGTTCCAACGGCAATTGTTAATTCATCACCAACATTGATTTTTACTTGACCATTAGTACGAAGATGATTAGAAATAATAATTTCATTTTCATTTTGAGGAAGTTTTCCTTTTATTAACTTAATACCTAGATTCTTTAGAGCTTTCTTACTAAATGCGTTAACATGAAGATAAGGTTTAGCCTCATTTTTTATTTCTTTTAGTTTAGCATAACCTAGTGGCTTTACGAGAGAAATATCTTCTATTTTCTTGTTTAATTTAAAATCATTAAGGTTTTTGGAAGGAACGTCGTAAAAAACATAGTGATAATTTCCACGCTCTTTAAGTTCAAAACGCAGAAGTGACTCTTGGGCACTAAAAAACATACTAGCAACAGCTGTTATTAAGGCTGTTGAAAGAATTATTCCAATTACTGTAACAATGGTACGTTTCTTATTTAGTTTTAAGTTTTTTATTGTAAGTTTATTTAGCAAATTCATATTATTCACCTACAATCTTACCATCTTCAATATGAATAATTCGATCAGCGTTTTTGGCAATTTCCATATTGTGAGTAATCATAATAATTGTTTGTTTGTATTTTTTATTAGATAATTTTAATAATTCTACTATTTCATCACTGGATTTAGAATCTAGATTTCCTGTTGGTTCATCAGCCAAGACAATGGTTGGGTTGGTTATTAAAGCTCTTCCAATAGAAGTTCTTTGTTGTTGTCCACCTGATAGTTCGTTAGGAAGATGTCCTCGCCTACTTTCTAAGCCTAAAGTTCTGATTAGAGAATCAAGATTTTCCTTATTTACTTCACGATTATCAAGACTTAATGGAAGAGTAATATTTTCTTCAACATTAAGAATAGGAATTAAATTGTAAAACTGATAAATTAAGCCTACCTGTCGGCGACGAAAAATAGCTAGTTTATCATCATCAAAGTTGTAAATATCTTTACCATCAATGTAGACTTTTCCACTAGTAGGACGATCTACTCCGCCAATCAAATGAAGAAGAGTTGATTTTCCACTACCACTTGCTCCTACTATAGCAACAAATTCACCTTTTTCCACCGAAAAAGATACATTGTTGATGGCTGTTACCTTAGTAGAACCTTTGCCATATACTTTTGTTAATTTTTCAACTTTTAATATTTCCATAAATTAGACTCCTTTCGTTTTACAAGTTCATTATATGTTAACCTATGTTACGACTAAGTTACAAAAATAAAAAAAGTGATTAATTATCACTTTTTGACAATTTTTTTTTAGTTACTGCTAATTGAGGTGTTTTGGGACCTTTTCCTAATATATAGTTATTGAATATTTCATGAGCAAATTCAAATGTTCTTACATAAGATTCTTCTTCATGAGTGGTTAATGAATCCCAATGCTTATCTGAATCAAAAGTTACTAAAGGATTATTTAATGTTTCTTGGGAATTATCCCCTACCCAAACTATAGAATATCCTTGAATAGTTCCGGCTATGTTTAAAAGGTAATGTGTTAAGTGACGAAGCGTATGGAAATGTTCTTCTCGGGGAATTAGTTCTCCCAAAATTTCAACTAAATCATCTAATGAGACTTCTTCACGCTTATCTTCTGGTAATAGTTTTGTATTATCAAAAGCGGATATTTTTTCTAGAATATATTTTTTTAGTCCATCTTCAACAAGTCTCCCTTTCCCTTTAATATCTTCCTCCCAAAAGCCATTTTGAACTATTTCGCTATCTACTTTGAAATATACATCGTTAAATTCTCTCATAAAGTCCGTCCTTTCTAATGGTTTGTATTATAACATGGAAGAATAATATTGTCTATTAAAGAGTTATTTTCTCTTTAGTAAATTTCTGTTCGACTAACTTTACAGGATATGATTTGTCTCGTAAGATTGACGATATCGATAAGTCATTATGAATATTAAAAATAATTTCGGCAATATCTTTGGAGCAATCGCAGATGTGTAGCCATTTAGCAGTACTAAATTCTTTAGGGATGTAGGAAAGATTGGTAGTATATAAGCCATCAAACTTACCAGCTTTATAGTATTCTTCAAATCTTTCAATACCTTTGGTAAATAAAGCATAAGTCGTCATAAGATAGATATATTTAACATTACGTTTTTTTAATTCGTCTATCACATCAAACATTGAGGTTCCACTAGATATCATGTCATCACTAACAATAGCTGTATAACCGGCAAGGTCTTCATTACCACAATAATCATGAGATATAACGGGATATTTACCGCCAATAAAGTTATTGTAATCACGCTGTTTTATAAAACTACCGGCTTCACGATGAATATATTTAGAATTAAAAGAATTTAGATAGACATTTCTTCTGCCTGTCGCACCATTATCTGGCGCAACGAAAACCAACTTTTTCAAACGGTTCATACTCATATCATTGATAAAACTTTCTAAAATTGTGTTGGTTGGAAAGAAATTGTCAAATTCCATATTGTGGATGGCATGCTCTACACCTTGATCATGGGCATCAAAAGTGATAAAGCTTTTAATACTATGGATATTATCTAATTCGTGAAGCATCATTCCACAGGATAGGGCCTCTCTGGTATTTCGGCGATGCTGACGCCCATTATAAAGAAGTGGCATTATAATATTAATGGCTTTAGCGTGGCAATTACAAGCACAAATTCCATCCTTTAATTCCATTAATAAGTCATTAGGACTAGTATGATTTATTAGACCATGCATTTTATATTCTACAGAATAATTCCCAATATCAGTTAAAGTAAATATATCTTTTCCTCGAACGGTATCATCTATTTCTACTTTAAAATGACCATCTTCAAAAAAGTTTTCTTTAATAGGAACAATAAAAGTATATTTATTTTTGTCCAAATGATACATATCTAACAAGTGAGCATCTATTTTTTTCCCCAATTCCTCGGCACTCTTAAAAACTATTAATCTTAAATTTTCTTTTTCTATTTGTTTTTTCATAATAACTCCTTCTACTTAACTATATTTACATGAATTTCTAATTTAAAATCAAGAAAAAAATGCAGATCTTTTAATCTACATTTATTCATAATCAACAACATTGATCCATTTGCTTAGAAATTCTTGTTCTTCTTTTATATTCTTAGTCATTTGGGTTGCAGCAACAATTGGAATCCAACGTTGAATTGATTCCTTTGGAATTGAACTAGCTTGTGAAAAGACAGTTAAATACTGGTCGGCTAGATCAGTTTTTCCTTCCATAGAAAATAATAAATAAGTTCTAGCGGCATCAGCTGCAGCATTGCCCTGGGTAACATGGGACCAGTCTATTACATAAACAGTTCCATCTTCTTTAATAATAACATTACTTGGATGATAATCACCATGGCATAGTTCGTCGTGGTTTTTCATACCGTGAAGGCGCTCCAGCAACTCATATTTGGTATTATCATCAATATTTGTGGCATTTTCTAATTTACGAGTAAATTTTTCTTTAATTCTAGTTAATAATGGCACTTTATTTTCTAAGATAATTAATTGTACTTTAACAAAAAGATTGAGATAATCATTTACTTTATCCGGTTCTTCAATCATCAATTGGCTAATTGTTTTACCCTCAATATATTCTGAAACAATAGCCCAACGATTATCATATTTTTTTACTTCAAGAAGTTTAGGAACATTAAGATTAGAGTTTTCATCTACCCTGGCTTGATTTAGAGCTTCATTTAAAATTTCTGACTTGGGATGAGACGGAACAAATAGTTTTATTACTTTGCCGTCTTCAACAAAAATTTCTTTATTTTTTCTTTCTGCGATTTTATTAGTTAATTCCATTTATTTGCCTCCATAATATGCATTTAAATACATTTGTTTTATTTCTCTCATTAATGGGAGTCTTGGATTAGCTCCAGTACATTGATCATCAAAGGCTTGAGTTGTCATTTCATCTAAGGTACTTAAAAATAACTGTTCGTTAACATCGTAATCTCTAATTGTTTTCTTGATTCCAATTTTTTCTTTTAGTCTGTTAATCGCAGTAATTAAATTTTCCACCTTTTCCTCATCAGTTAAACCACCTAGGTTTAAAGCTTCGGCTATTTCGGCATAGCGTCTTAAAGTATGAGGATGATCATATTGCGGAAATGTTCCCATTTTAGTTGGAATTTCGGCACTATTGAATCTAATCACTTCTTCAATCATTAATGCGTTGGCAATGCCATGTGGAATATGGTGGAATGCGCCCAACTTATGAGCCATTGAATGACAAACCCCAAGAAAAGCGTTGGCAAAAGCCATTCCAGCCATGGTTGCAGCATTGGCCATTTTTTCTCTAGCTTCTGGATCGTTGGCGCCATTATCGTAGGCACGAGGCAAATACTTAAAAATATTTTTCATTGCTTCTATAGCAAGCCCATCAGTATATTCTGTTGCCATCATTGAGGCATAGGCTTCTAGAGCATGAGTTAGAGCATCTATTCCTGAGGCAGATGTTAAGCTTTTAGGAGCATTCATCATCATATTGGCATCAACTATAGCCATTTTTGGTAGCAATTCATAATCTGCTAATGGATATTTGGTATTGGTTTTTTCATCGGTAATTACAGCAAATGGAGTTACTTCTGAACCGGTTCCGGCTGAGGTCGGTATAGCGATAAAGTAAGCTTTATCTCCCATTTTAGGGAAAGTATATACTCTTTTTCGAATATCCATAAAGCGCATAGCCATATCCATAAAGTCCACTTCTGGATGTTCATACATCACCCACATGATTTTAGCGGCATCCATAGCTGAACCACCACCGATTGCGATAATACAATCCGGTTTGAACATATTCATGGCTTTTGTTCCCTCAAGTGCGCAAGCTAGGGTTGGATCAGGTGCAACGTCAGAAAATGTTGTATAAGCAATATCTAACTCCTCTAATTTATCAGTAATTGGTTTGGTATAACCGTTTTCAAATAAGAAAGTATCTGTTACAATAAAAACCTTTTTCTTATTCATAACTGTTTTTAATTCTTCTAAGGCAACCGGTAGGCAGCCTCTTTTAATATAAACCTTTTCTGGTGCTCTAAACCAAAGCATATTTTCTCTCCTTTCAGCCACAGTTTTTATGTTTAATAGATGTTTGATTCCTACATTTTCAGAAACTGAGTTTCCACCCCAAGAGCCACAACCTAAAGTCAAGGACGGAGCCAACTTAAAGTTATATAAATCCCCAATTCCTCCTTGAGATGATGGAGTATTTACCAAGACACGACAGGTTTTCATACGCATATAGAACTTTTCTAGTTTGGCTTGCTCTGAAATAGTATTTATATATATTGATGAAGTATGGCCAAGGCCACCATCATCAATTAACTTTTCGGCTTTCTTGATAGCATCATCAAAGCTTGTTGCTTTATACATTGCAAGAACAGGAGAAAGTTTTTCGTGGGCAAATTCTTCGGACAAATCAACGCTTTCAACTTCGCCAATAAGTATTTTGGTATTATTTGGA
The DNA here is from genome assembly GCA_900552495.1 of uncultured Mycoplasmatota bacterium. GTDB lineage: Bacteria > Bacillota_I > Bacilli_A > RF39 > UBA660 > JAEDES01. Next base: position 135,522 of record URZY01000003.1, read on the forward strand.
ACGTCAATTCCAGAAAGTGTAGCGATTGTTGAAGCTTGTTGTCCAACTATTTTAGCATTTAAAGCTCCGTTAATAATTATTGTTTTTCGAACTTTTTGTGTTTCTATTGGGCTAAGAAAATAGCAACCTCTTTTTATAAATTCTGCTTTGACTTTATCATAAATGTCATCTAGAACAATTACCGATTGCTCGGAAGCACAAATCATTCCGTTATCAAATGTTTTTGAATGAATGATTGAATTTACTGCTAAAATAACATCAGCACTGCTATCGATAATTGCTGGAGTGTTGCCGGCTCCAACACCTAGGGCTGGCTTACCACTTGAGTAAGCAGATTTAACCATACCTGGGCCACCAGTTGCAAGAATGGTATCGGCTTCGTGTAATAAGTAATTTGTTAGATCAAGTGAAGGAACATCAATCCAGGCAATTATATCTTCAGGGGCTCCAGCTTTAACAGCAGCCGATAAAACTATTTTGGCAGCGGCAATAGTTGATTCCTTAGCTCGTGGATGAGGACTTATTACAATACCATTTCTAGTTTTTAAGGCTAGTAGTGTTTTAAATATGGCTGTTGAGGTTGGGTTGGTGGTTGGAATAACAGCGGCAATTAAGCCTATTGGTTCTAAAACTTTTTTTATTCCATAAGCATTATCTTCTTCTATAACTCCACATGTTTTAGTATCACGATACTTATTGTAAATATACTCGGCGGCATAATGATTTTTAATGATTTTATCTTCTACTACCCCCATTTTAGTTTCATTAACTGCCATTTGTGCTAAAGGAATTCGTGCACTGTTTGCAGCAATGGCAGCAGCTTGAAATATTTTATCGACTTGTTCTTGAGTATAATTAGCAAATTTTTTTTGAGCGTTTCTAACACGTTTTAATACTTCTTCTAAAGTTTCAACACTCGAAACAATTATTTCTTCTTTATTCATGTTGGCCCTCCAATATTCTTTCTATCATACATTTAAAATTATACTATAATTTTTTTGCTTTTTCTATTATTTTTATACAAAAAAAAGATGAAAAATCATCTTTTAGATAATTAGATTCAAAAAAAGAAAAGTTAGAAAAACTAAGGCGATTATAATACTGGCTTTACTAACATGAAATTTTTTTAAATCATTTCTAGGAACACTAGCAGTCGATTCTATATAATTCAAGCCAAAATGCGATATTTTTGAAACATCTTCACTTGAGTGAATAGCAAATTGAATTGGATTATCAAATTCAGTAAATTCAATATCTTTATTTAGTTTCAAAAGATAGAAAAACATAATCAAATCTCCACTACATCCAGATATATTTAAAATAGATAAATATAAAAGGGTTGGCAGATTATAGAAAATGGCAATAATATAGGTAATTACGCCTATAAAAGTAAAGGGAAACAAAATAGAAATACATATATTTCGTTTACTAATATTTTGTTTACATAAACAATAAAGAACACCCTTTTCTAAATATGCTCCATAAACAATTTTCTTAAATGACGCTTTATTTAGAACATAGCCAAGACTGTGTAATAATTCATGTAAAAACATATATCCTACATAAAAGACTAATAAAATAACTAAATTGATATTTTTTAAGTCTGCTGTTTTAGGGGCAATAATAAAACTTGCTGCCATACAAATGGCTAATAATATCAAAGATAAGATATTTGTTATAGTCATATTCATTTCAAAAATATAATATTTTTTATTGTCTTTTGCCATTGGAAACCTCCTATGCAAAATATTGTTCATAATATTTAATTGATTTTTCTACTAAGTTTTCAGTTAAGTCGCTAACAGTATTAGCATTTTTGATAAAATCAAGAAATTTATCTTTTCCCATAGTTTCTAGTAGATAGCTAACCATTATATATGCATAGTCATAACTATCATAGTCATGAAAGCCAAATTCTTCTTCTAATTCACGCATTTTAGGAACGGGGATTTTTTTAATATAATTTTGAAGCAACCATTTAACTCCACGCTTATATGTACCATCTAAGTATTTAGCAATACCTTCTGTTAACCATTCTGGCTGTTTTCCATACAATGTGTATTCTATAGCATGAATTAATTCATGATAAATAACTAAGTCATATTCATTTTTAGACCATTCGTTAGGATTGGGATTTTCTTTTGGTTCAAAAAAGTTTAGAGACTGATCTTCATCCTTAAAACAGGCGCAACAATAGTCTGGTATATTTTTAAATCCTCGTTCTCTTAGACCGTCTTTTAAATCTTCTATCGTATCATAGACATAGATTTTATAATTAAATTGGTCGCTGTCTTTGACTTGAAAAAAATCAAGGATTGATTGTTTACTCTCCCTTATTACTGCATCAATTCTATTTACATATTTTTCTGTTTTTGCTGTGCAAACATATTCGTTCAATTTAATCACTCCTTATTATCTTGATTTTAACACAGTTTATATACTTTTAAAAGAAAAAGATTAATTCTTTTGAGTTAATCTTTTTATACGTTTTTTGACAAGTAACACTAATTCCATTGAAGCATTAATTTTATTTAAAACTAATAGAGCATCCTGGAGTTTTGTTATTTCTGATAATTCTTCTTCATATTTTTTTGCTTCTTCGACATAATTAAAATTTGGGATAGGATTGATTTCAATAAAGGCTCTTATATAATTTTCAATATCTTTTAGTACATAGACTTTTAATGGGTAATCATCCATATAAGTTACACCATAGTAACCACCTACTAAATATTTAAATTGATCTTTTAAATCCATAATATCAGTCCTTACATTAGTATATATTTATGATTAGTATATTCAATTATTTTAATTAAATCAGTATAGTTTAAGCATATAGTTTTTGTGTTAGTACAAGGATGAACTAAAATATTTTGCATTTTTAGATCTTGATCAATAATTACTAACACTTTTTTATTTAAATCGTTAATTATTCCTAAGGGTGTAACACTACCTGGTTCTAGTTTTAAGTACTCATATAATTCTTCGGCGGAGGCAAATCTTAAATTTTTGGTGTTTAAGAGTGTTTCTAATTTCTTAAGATTAGCCTTTTTATTTTCTTCTAGAACTACTAAGTAATAGTTTTTATGCTTATCTTTTAAAAATAGGTTTTTACACCCAATCCCCGGTAAGGTTATGTTGGCAGCCTTGGCTTCTGCAACAGTATAGACCGCTTCATGGACTTGCTCCTGAAAAGAAATATTTAAGTCGACAAGATATTTATAAATATTCATTACTTTGACTCCGTATTTTGATCATACTCATCAACTACACTGCCAAGAATGTGTTCAATTATATCTTCGACTGTAACTATACCAATATACTCACCTTTTTCTTTAACAATAGCCATGGCTTCATAATTAGAATTTAACAAGAGAAAAGCATCATCAATAATTGTCTTACTATCTAATTTTTCAACCTTGCGAAGGTATCTATAAACATTAAAGTCCTTATCGCGACCAAGAATAATATCCTTAATATTAATAATTCCTAAGATTTTACCGTCTTTTTCAATAGGAAAACGAGTAAATTTTGATTTGGCAACTTTAGAGAACATTTCTTCTGGTGTATCATTGACATTAATAGTAATAACTTTGTTTTTTGGAGTCATAACATCCTTAATTGAAGTGTCATTAAATTCAAAAACATTTAATAATAAACGTTTTTCTAGTTCTTCGAGGTTGGAATCAATAATTGTGTCTTTTAATTCATCTTCAGTACTTTCTTCTTGCTTATTTATTTTGAAAAGACGTTCTAAAATATTAGTCGAAAAGGTCAAAACTGCGATGAATGGTTTAAAGAACCAAATTACGGCATAAATAATATCTACCATTTTAAAGGCAATTTGATCTGGATGAGCAATACCAAGTTTCTTTGGTAATAATTCTCCAAAAACCAAAGTAAAGTAAGAAAGAATTATAGTAATTACAACTATTAAAATCGTTGTGATGGTTCCTGTTGATAAGTAAGAGATATTAATTAGGCTGGCAAGTTCTCCAGCAAAACTTTCGGCGGCAAAAGCGCTAGATAAAAAGCCGGATAGTGTAATGGCCACCTGAATAGCGGATAGAAATGTTGAGGAGTCATTAAGTAAGTTAATTATTTTAGTAGCTTTCTTATTCCCCTTTTTAGCTTCTTTATTTAATTTATATTTGTTAACTGAAAGAAAGGCTATTTCAGTGGCAGAAAAGACACCATTTATTAATATTAATATAATTAAAAGTATTATTTTCAATAACATATATCCTCCCAATAATTTTGTATTTCTTATTTATTATAACATACTCTAATTAGAGAAAAAAATAAAAGATAATCAAATGCTTAATTATCTTTTGTATTCTTGTAATAATCCACGATATATTTCCTTCATTGCTTGAACGTTTTCATAATCAGCTGGTTTTACTACTTCTGGCAGTTTCAAAACTTGTGATTGTTCTAGAGCATATTTTACAAATTCAGCGCAATAGAAATGTCTTTCTCGTCTTATTTTGACATTTAAAGCTGCCGAAAGTAAACCGATGAAGTTGAAACGATAGGTATTCTTATTTTGTTGAATTTCTTTAATGATACTTTCTAACTTGTTGTACTTGTTTTCATCTATTTCTAAGGAATAAACTTTACATTTTGTTTTTTTAAATCTTTTAAAAGTACCCTCATCTATTTTCTCATGAACAAAACCGGCAAAAATTGGAGTATATGGATTAAGTCGACCAAAACTATACATTTGGTTAAGTTTTGAATCTAAGGCAATTGAGACATGAGAATATTCCTTTCTAGTGTAGATTTTAATAATTTTAGAAAGAAATGTTCCGGTATATGTTAGTACTATATATATCTTTTTCATTTATTACCACCTACTTATTTTTACTTAATATATTAATAATTATTAAACCAGCTACTAACAGTACTATAATTGGTAAAACTATATAATAAGGAATGCTTATTAGGATAGCAAAAAAGATAATAGCCATGGCTAGGCCAAAGGTAATTAAAATTCTAGGGACTATTTTAGGAATGGAAAAACCTTCTCCAGCAACGCTTATTCTATTAATAGTAGCTGTTGGAAGGTATTTTCCACGAAGTTTAACACCAATAGGAATATTTTGTCTAGTGGTAATAACTTCTTCTAATTCCTGATTGTTATATGTAAATTTAAAAGTAGTTAAATAAATCTCCCCTACTTTTGTATTAGAACTGTTAAGTTTATCTTCTTTTTGGACTGAGATAACTTCGAATAAGGTAGATACTCCATTTTTTTCAAAATCCAAATTCACTTTTCTAATATAGAGTCCAACGACTAAAGATAAAAAACTTATTAGTCCTAAGACTATTAAAATAATAATATTTTCCATCCCTACCACAAAAACCACTACTCTTTCTTTTTTTAATTATACTACACTTTTTATAAATTTGAAGAAAAATTTGAAGATTATTCTTTGATTGTTTGCTATAATGACTGATGGTGATTATGTGTGAAAATTATTATAGTCGGAGTGGGAAAACTCGGTGAATATTTAGCAAAATGTCTAGTAAAGGAAGGAAATGCGGTTACTTTAGTAGATGTCAGTTTTATGACAAGTATGGATGTTATTAATAATGAAGATCTTAACTATGTTGTTGGTAGTGGTCTTGATGCCAATGTATTAAATGAAGCTGGTATTAGTGATGCCGATTTATTAATTAGCGTTATGGAAAGTGATGAGCAAAATGTAATGTGTAGTCTTCTTGGAAGAAAATTAGGAGCTAAACATACAATTGCAAGGATTAGGACACCAGAATATTCAAATACAGTTAATCTTTTGAAAGATGAATTAGGATTATCAATGCTTATAAATCCGGAAGCACTTACAGCAACGCAAATTGCTAGAGCATTAAGTATTCCAAGTGCGATGGAGGCTATTACATTTTTAAAGGGGCGAATTCAGTTAGTATCGTTTAAAGTAAAAGAAAATAGTCCAATTGATAAAATTACAGTTAGTGGTATTTCCAAGAAAGTTGGTAATTTAATTATTTGTGCAATTGAGCGTGAGGAAAATATTATTGTACCTAGTGGAAATACAAAGCTTTTGGCTAATGATAAAATTTATGTTAGTGGCGATACTAAAGCAATTAATCAATTTTTAATCTTTTCTGAATTGATTCAAGAAAAAACAAAGAAGGTTATTATAAGTGGTGGCTCTTCAACGGCAGTTTATTTAGCTAAAAGCTTACTTGAGATGGGAATGCAAGTAAAGATTATTGAGATTAATGAAGAAAGATGTAAAGTTTTGAGTGAGAAATTACCAAAGGCCTTAATTATTCATGGTGATGTATCTGATCAAAATATTTTATTTGAAGAAGGAATTGAGTCAAGTGATGCATTCATTGCACTTACCAGTATAGATGAAGAAAATATTGTTTACTCCATGTTTGCCTCAATGCATAAAGTTCCAAAAGTTATTACTAAAATTAACCATATTAACCTAGATGGAATTGTAGATAAGGCTCATATTGATACGGTGATTACACCACATAAAATTGCATCACATCAAATTGTAAAATATGTAAGAGCTATGCAAAATAGTAATCGTAGTAGTTGTGAAGCTTTATATTCGGTTGATGAGGCTTTTGAAATGCTAGAATTTACGATAAAGAAAGATTTTAAACAATTAAATAAAAAAATTAAGGAAATTAATTTTAAAGAAGGGTCATTAATTATTGCAATTATGCGTGGGAAGCAGATTATATTTCCTACTGGAAACGATATTATTAAGAAAGGAGACATTGTCGTCATTGTTGATACTACGGAAACAGTTAAGGATCTCAATGACATTTTAGCGTAAGTAAGATGAAAAATAAATTAGTATATAAATATATCGGAAAGGTATTGATTGCTTTTGCGTTATTGATGATTTTTCCTATTATTGTAAGTGTTATTTATAAAGAAAATATTTTACCTTTTTTGATACCGACAGGACTAAGTCTTGGTATTGGCTTAGTCTTAAACTCTATTAATACTAAAAAGAAACTGCTATATGCTAAAGACGGGTTTATAATAGTTGCACTTTCTTGGATTATTACAAGCATTTTAGGTGCTCTTCCAATGTGGTTAAGTGGAGATGCTACTTTTGTGGATGGATTATTTGAAGCGGTATCTGGTTTAACGACAACTGGTGCGACAGTATTTAGAAATGTAGAAGGGCTAGGTAAAGGGGTTTTGTTTTGGCGTTCTTTTATGCATTTTATTGGAGGAATGGGAGTCTTGACTTTTGTAATGGCAATTATTCCTTTATCTGGCAATGATAAATCAATGCATGTTCTTAAAGCCGAGATGCCTGGTCCTTCTGTGGCCAAATTAGCTCCAAGTATCAAAAAAACGCTTCTTTATCTATATGGGATATATTTATTTTTGACAGCTGTCGAGTGCTTTTTACTATTGTGTGGGGGAATGAGTTTTTTTGAAAGTTTGCTTACCTCTTTTTCAACAGCCGGAACCGGTGGCTTTTCAGTTCTTAATTCAAGTATGGCTAGTTATTCAACATTTAATAAATATGTAGTTGCAATATTTATGTTCTTGTTTGGAGTTAATTTTAACATTTATTTTCTAATTTTAATGAAAGACTTAAAAAATGCTTTAAATAGTGAAGAATTACGAACTTATATTGGAATATTTGTTTGCTCAGTATTATTCATTTTTCTTAACACTTATAATTTATTTAATAATTTGCAAGAAGCATTTACACAAGCGTTTTTTCATGTTAGTTCAATTATGACAAGTACAGGATTTAGTATAGGAAACATTAATATTTATCCAACTGCATGTCAAGTATTAATCTTATGCCTAATGATTATAAGTGCTTGTTCAGGTAGTACTTGTGGAGGATTTAAAATTGCAAGATTGCTAATTGTTGGTAAAACTATAAAACGAGAAGTTTTGAAAGCAATTCATCCTAATAGTGTTAGAAGTATAACATTTGAGGGAAAGAAAATTGATGAGGATACGGTCAGAAGTACTTGTAATTATATGTTACTATATGCAATATTTTTGATAGCCACTATCTTTATTATTAGCTTTGATAAAGTTACTTTCTCACAAGCGGTTAATTCTGTATTTACTGCTTTTGGGAATGTTGGACTTTGTTTTGAAATTGAAAATTTTGCAAATTTTACTTCTCTTTCAAAAGTGGTTTTGTCAACAGCAATGTTACTAGGACGATTGGAAATATTACCAATGATAGTTCTGTTTAGTGATTTGAAAAAGTAGGACATTACTTATGTCCTTTTTTTGTTTTAAAAAGTTTGTTATAATTTAGGAATAGAGGTGATAAAGATGTTAACGATACCTGAAAAACCTGTTATTGTAAAAAATAAGGACTTTCAAACAATTATTGTTAGGGTAATGTTTCCTTATCAGGAGAAAGATGAGGACTTAACTAAATTAACGATGCTACCTAACATGCTGATGTATATGAACAATAAGTATCCAACAGAAAGTGAATTTCAAACTAATAGAAAAAAGAAATATATTTTAAATTTGAATTGTAGTAAGATGGTTGTTGGAACATCAATGTGTCTATGCTTTAATTTGGTAATTCCCGATGCTGAGGCTTTAGGTTTTGATAACTTTGATGAGCAATTTGAATTCTTTAGCGAAATGATCTATAACCCTAAAGTTAAAGATGGAGGATTTGACGAATTTGAAGTAAATCGTGAATTAAAGAACTTGAAATTAGGAATTGAAAACGGTTTAAAGGATATAAGAGTCTATCATAATGTTCGAGGATTAGAACTTGTAGATGATGAGGGAATTCTATCAAGAACAGTTCACAATCATTGTCAACAATTGAAAGAGGTTACGAAAGAAAACTTATATGAACTATATTTAGATGTTATTAATAAATATAGGCCTGCTATTTTTGTATTTGGAAATATTGATGAAAAAAGAATTAACGAATTGGCAAATAAATATTTATATAAAAATAAAGAGGCTCTAATAAAATTTGAAAATGAGTATAATCATTTCTTAAAAGTAAGGGACAATGTTCAAATAGTTTGTGAAAAGAAAGACTTTAAAGATTCTGCCATTTCTTTGTACTATAAAATTAGAGATATTGATGAAAGCGATTTTACTAAAATTAGTTTGGTTAAAGGATTACTTAGTTCCCTATCTTCTAGATTGCTAAATAAAAAATTACGTGATGAAAATGATCTTGTTTATGCTTCAAATGTGGCCACTTATTTTCGATTTGGAGTTTTTGAAATTACTGCATATATTAATAAAAATAGTAAAGATATTGTTATTGAAAAGATTAAAGAAGTTATGAATGACTTAAAAGATCCTGATATGATAAGTGATTATTTGGAAAATATTAAGGAGCGTCGACGTATAGGATTGATTAAAAGTTTGGACGAAAAATTTGCTTTATTAGCTGATGTGGTCGGAGAAAAACTCGAGGTGGAAAAACGTGCAAGTGCGCGCTATGAGGAAGCTTTGACTGTTAGTGCAACTGATATTTCAGAATTTATGAATAGATTTGTACTTGATACAATTTATTTTGTTGAGGAGGGATCACATGAGTAAGATTGAAAGTGTCAAACTAAATAATGGACTAACTATTTATTTCTATACGGATAAAAAACGCCATTCAACGTTTTTTCAACATATAACATTGTTTGGGGGAAGTTCAAAAGATTTTATAGTTGATGGCAAGGAATATCATATGCAGGATGGAATTGCTCATATTCTAGAACATTATATTGTTGAAGCAAATGCTAATGGAAGCTTTTTAAAAATATTAGGTGAAGCTCAGATGGCAACGAATGCATCAACACATTATAATATGACACGTTACTACTTTGAGGCAGTTGAGAAAGTAGAATTTGGAATTAAGACAATCTTAAAAAGTATTTACTCCCCTATTTTTTCTTCTGAAAAGTTGGAAAAAATAAAGAAGCCAATTCTTCAAGAAATACGAGGAAAAATGGGGAGCAAGTTTTATCATAGTAATAGAAAAACGCTCGATAACTGTTTTTCTAAAATAAGAGTTCGTGATATTGGTGGAACACTTGAAGAAGTGGCAGAAACAACAGTTGAAGACTTAAAAATATGTTTTGAGGCGTTTTACCAACCAAAAAATCAATTTATTGTTGTCGGAGGAAATTTTGATAAGGATAAAATCTTGAAAATAATTAAGGATTTTTATAAAAACTTAAATATAAAAGAAAAAAGTGTTAAACTTATTAAAATGGAAGAACCAAAGGAAGTTGCTTCTAATAAAGGAATAGTAGAATTCCCAACAGCTAAAGATTATTTGGAAATTACTTATAAGGTCAATGTTAAAAGCTTAGACATAAAAGAAAGATTAAAACTAGATTTTTATTTGCATTACTTCTTTAATATGTATTTTGGAGCGACATCTAATTTATATAAAAAACTAGTTGATGAAAAGATTATTACAACAGGTCTTAAATGCAATGATTTTTCAATGGAAGATTATATCTTAATTTCTGTCGGAGCTTATTCCGAGAAAAATGATTTATTAGAGAAATATATTAGAGAGACTTTTTTGAAACTAGAGTCTTTTAATGAAGAAGTATTTGAAATTGATAAACGTGAATCTATTATTAGATTAGTATTACGTAAAGAAAACTTATTTGATACAATTATGCCTTTTGTAAGTAATATTGTGGAGTTTAATTATCCCTATCCAGATGAAGTTAGTGATATTGAAACTTTTAATTTTAATGATTTTGTAAACACTATAAAAGGATTAGATTTTAGTAATAGTACTATTACATTAATAAAAAATAAAGAGACTTAAAATTGGTCTCTTTTAAAATAGATTCTTATTGGTTTGATTATCATTAAATATATATTTTTTAGCTGGCTTTTTTCCTTCAAAGTTAACAGTTTGATTTGTGTCAACAATGATTTTTTGAGTAAGAAGTTTTTTTCGAAAGTTGCGGCGATCAATGGAGATTCCTAAAATATTCTCATAAACTTTATGTAGTTCTGGAATTGTAAAACCATTAGGATAAAATTTTTTTAAGATATTTGAAGAGGTAATCATTTCTTTTAATTTGTCTATAGCAGATAAAAGTAATTTATTATGGTCATAGGCAAGGCTTGGAACTTCTGTTATTTTAAACCAATTTGCATCACTAGTTTTAGTAGTAGTTCTTAAGATGTTTGCTTGGGCAATGTCAACTAAGCCTATAAAAATAAAAGCGAACATTCTTTGGAGTGGTGAGCGATTTAAATCATCATTTAGACTAGCAAAAGTTAACTCAATATTTTCAAGATTAGTTTTTTCTTTTAGTTCTCTTTTAGCTGCATCCAATATTAACTCGTTGTTGTACATTGCTCCACTTGGTAAAGCCCAGGCATCTTTAAATGGTTCATTGGTTCTTTTTATAAGTAAAACTTTAATTTCACCTTTATCAATAGTAAAAATAGCAGTTATGACATGTGCACCAATATTTTTATATAAGGGATTTTTTAATTCCAAGTTAATCACTCCTTTACTTATATATTATGTGTATTTTAAACAGTTGTCAAATAAAAATAGGATACTAATACCCTATTTCTTTTAATAAAATATTTACTTCATTGCGATAGACATCATCAACATTACTATATAAAACGGTGCTTCCTACTCTAGAAACGATGCTGTATTTGCCATTACAGATTTGTGTATATTTTGAAAAATTTCCAACATTAAGTTCATTATAAGAACCTTGCCCACCGAGTGTATCGCGTTCTTTGACATAATAACTTTGAGCGGCGGCTTCGCTATTAAAAATATAAAATTCTAACTTATAAAAGTTCGACGGATGAGTTGCAACAAAATATGATTCAATTGACGACTGATTAGCTACTAAAGTGGTTTCGTCAACGACAGTAAAATTCTTCACTTTTAATGATTCTTGAAAAGTTTCACTATTTAGTGCTTCTTTAGTGTCACCACAGCCAATTACTAAAATTGATAAGATTGGTATTAATAAAATAAGTGCTAGTTTTTTCATAAGTATTCTCCTTAATATAATTAAAGTATAACACATTTAATTTTTTTAGTATACAAAGTATATTATTTTAAAATTAAGTAATACTAGTAAGGGAGGACTTTATGAAAGAAGAGAAAAATATAAATTTATTGGATGACTTAAACAAAGGATGCTGTATGGGAAGAGATGCAGTTAGTTATGTTGTTGAAAAGATTGAAGGTAAAAGTTTTAAGAAAGAAGTTGAAAAATTACTAGAAGAATATGAAGATTTGGAGGAAAAAATCAATAAAGTTTATACTAAGTATAGTGACGGTGAACCAAGAGAAACTACAATTATGAATAAAGTAATGACCTGGTATGGGATTAATATTAGAACATTAAAAGATACTAGTGCAACTAAGTTAGCAGAGATGCTCTTACAAGGTTTAAATATGGGAATAATTGATGGTAAAAAACTTCTAAATCATGAAGATGCTGATAAAAAAGTAATAGGTCTAATAAAGGACTATGTAGATATGCAAGAAAAATATGTTGAAAAAATAAAGGAATTCTTATAAAAAGAAATATAATTTTATATTTCTTTTTCTTTGTAATCATAATCCCAAAAACTTAATTTACCATTTATTGAAATAGGATTTACTTCTTGAATGTTTTCTAATTTAAAGCCATAACCTTGCCAAGAAGAATCATTTCTTAAAACGCCATGGTAAATTAGAGAATCTTTTTCTCTTAAATATTTTTTTAATTTATCATCAACAGCTATGCAGTCTGTGATAGTGGCTTTAGCAATTATTTGACCGCATGGATATTCTAAATTTAAATGTTCATAACGTTTCATAGCTTCTTTGTCGATGCCTTTACCAGCATGAATAAGAATATCGCCACGATATTTGGTTCGCCAAGTACGAAACTCATATTCCTTATAACCTTTAGCAATTAGGGTTGCGAAGGGCTGCTTAATAGTTAGTACTTTCAAAGTTATCACCTCTTTTTCATTATAGCAAACAATTGAATTTATGAGAAGAATATGTTATAATAGCCAGTTAACTGAGGGGGATGAAAAATGGTTATTCCAAAGAAGATTATGATTGAGGCGGTTCAACAGGCAAAGGTTCTTCCCTATGAGGAAGAGCTAGTTAGTAATTTGCGGGAAATAAATTATCAAGGCTTGCCGCTTTCTATTTGTGTCTTAACAAAAGATATATGTCAGGGAGAATGCTATGTGACATCTATTAATTTGACAAGAGGAATGAATCAATTTCAGCTTGTTCATGGTGATGTTAATTGTATTGAATTAAATGATTCCTATCCAAATCACTCTTGGGTTGAAAAAGATGGTTTTGTCTATGATCCGACAGATGGCTTTAAATGGGATAAGAATTTATATTATACCTTGTTTTCTCCTATTGTAAGAGAAGTATATGATGAAAATACTGTCGCGAATTACCCTTATTATAGTGAAGTTGTTAGTAAAGGTCACATTGAAATTCCGTTAGAACAGACTGCTTTAATGATTCAATATATTGAAATGCTGAATGATGAGGAAAAAAGTGTTAATAGTGAACGCTTGCAAGGAGAGATTGATTTTTGGAGAAAACAAAATGGGATTAATTATCGCTATTGCGAAGAAACAATGAAAAAATATAAAGAATATATGAAAAGAAATTAAATGATATGATATAATCTTCTAGAAGTGAGGTAAGTTATGTATTTTTGTCAAAAAAACCTAACAAGATTGAGAAATAACCAAGCCACCTTTTTTCTAGATCCAAAAGAATTAGCAGAAGTTTGTTCTAAATTAAAAAAGACAGATTATGCTATTTATTATCCTTATAAAGATAGTGAAAAAAATATTCTATACAATAGTAAATTACCAGAGATACTTCTTTATGAAATAAAACCAAAAGTACCTGTTCGGCATCAAGATATTTTAGGGAGTGTTTATTCAATAGGCATGACTCATGAAATGTTTGGGGATATTTTAATCATTAATGGACATTATTATATTTATATTTTAAAACTTGCGAGAAATTATTTTGAAAGTAATTTTTTAACAATTGGGAATAATCCAATTGAACTCATGAATATCGATATCGATACCTTAAAAGACTATGAACGTAATTATGAAACTTTGGAATTAATAGTTTCAAGTAATCGTATTGATACAATTGTTGCGAGTATTTGCCGGATTGGGAGAAGTAATATAATAGACATGCTAAAGAGAAAAGAAATTATGCTTAATTATGATTTTTTAAAAGATTCGGCTTATAAATTAAAAGAAAATGATATTTTTAGTATTAAGAAAATTGGAAAGTTTAAGTATATTGGGATAATTAAAATAACAAAAAGCAATAATTATATAATTAGAATTTTAAAATATATTTAAAAGACCCTATCATTTTGAAGGGTCTTTTTATAATTATTAAATAAATTAGTCATCATATGAGTTGACTTCAATATCACCACTTGTTGTTGTGATTAAAAGTTCATGAGAGGACTTTCTATTGTTATTAAAGATATCAAGCTTACCACTTGTTGTTTTATGATTTATATAAACATCTATTGTCCTTTTTATTTCGACTGAACCAGAAGTAGTTGTTATTTTAGAATCTTTTGTTAATGCTAAGGTGTTTATCTCAACATCTCCTGAGAGTGTATTTATATTACAACTTTCTGTTAATTTATTTATTTCAATGTCACCACTAGTAGTTGTTAATGTGCCATTAGAAAGTTCATTTAATTCTAGGTCTCCACTCGTTGTTTGAGCAATTAACTCTTGTAATTTGTATATTTCAACATCTCCACTAGTTGATTTTATAGTTACATCTAGACTTATTTCGTCTAATAGTTTTATATCCCCTGATATTGTTTTTACATTTAATTTACCAATTAAATTTTCTGGAACCTCAAGTTCTATTCTAGAATCTTTTGAGGAAAAGAATTGAAAATTGGCATAATTATTTCGATCATTTATTTTTAAAACATCATTACTAATGTCAATATTAATATTTTGCTTGTTTTGACCATATATTTTATAGCTAATATCTTTACTAAGTGATTTTTTTATATAAATATCAGAAGAAGTAGATTCTATATTAATAGTTTTGATATCTTTAGTTATAGTTTCACTATGCAATAATTTGGTAGTATTGTTTATTATTAAGGGTTGTCTTATAAGTAAAGCAACTAATAAGCCACTTAATAAAAAGATAACTATAAGTAATAGAATTATTTTTATAATTGCTAGAGTTTTATTAGTCATTATTATCCCTCATTCCATAAATTAGTTTTATTACTGATTCAATAGCGGCATCGATAAGCCAAATTATCCAAGTGATATGCCAAGCCATTGTTAGAAAGCTGATTACTAAATATATTATTAAAGTGATTAGCTCGACTAACTCACAGATTGATTTTACTTGTTTATCTTTAGATGATATACTCTCTTCTAAATTATTTTTTGAAATGACTTCGTCTTTCTTAAAGGCAATTCCTTGGTATACTAAAATACAAGTAGCAGTGCCACATAACATAAGAAAACCACAAACTCCTATTATTTCGTTATAACCTAATTCTTCAAATAGTATTATTGTAATAACACTTAAAAAATAGAGAAAAATACTTACGGTAATACTTATGGCTCTCTTTTTTGACTGTTTTTCTTTGGGGTGCTGAATTGATATATCCCCTTCACTTAACAAACTTTCTGTTGAAATATTATACAATTTGCAAATAGGAATTATTTTATCAAAGTCTGGTTTTGAGTCTCCAGTTTCCCACTTTGATACAGTTTGCCTAGTCACGTTTAATCTATCAGCAACTTCTTCTTGTGATAAGCCTTTACTTTTTCTTAAATTATATAGTTTTTCTCCTAAACTCATTTTCTCACCTCTTTTGTTAAGTATACCATTATTTGTTGGTTGCTTTCTAGCAATTACTGTTGGAAAGTTAAGCAACTAATCTTAACATTATTCATACATTACATTTATATCAACGTTCCCATTGATTCCATCAACGCGACCATTCGAGCATAACTGCCAGAATTTGTAATCGCCTTGATAAGTTGTTTGACTAGTATAATGGGCAAGCCAAGTTGGATACTTAGTTTCAAACCAAACTGTTTCTAAGTAATTTTTACTGCTATATAACATTCCTTTATAACCTGCTTTTTCAATTGTCTTTAGATAAGTATTGGCCATTTCGGTTAGATTATAAAAACTCAAATTAAATTCTTGATAAAATGACCAGTTTTCCCAATCGAAGACAACTGGTAACTCTAGTTTATAATCTTTTATTTGCTTTAGAACCCATTCGGCTTCTACTTTAGCAGCTAAATTACTATTAGCATAAGAGTAAAAATAAACGCCAACAGGTATACCTACTTCTTTAAACCCTTTAATATTTCTTTCAAACTTATTATCAACAAAGTATTCACCACCAATTCCTCGTTGACTTCCAACACGGATAAAAACAAATTCAACTCCCGCATCTTTTACTTTTTGAAAATCAATATCACCTTGCCAATGAGAAACATCTAGTCCAATTTTTGTTTTTTCTGATTTATATTTAGAAACTATATCTGAAAAAGCTTGAGTTGGTGTAGAAGTTGGTTTACTAGAACCAGTATTTGGTGTTTTTTCTTTAACAATTAAGTTAAAATTATTGGTTGAAGTGTTACCACTAGAGTCTGTCCCTTTAAAAACTAGCGAATAGGTTCCTGGAATATTGACATCATAAGTGCCAATTATTTCACACGTTGGTTGATTATCATAGTTGTCACCACAAAAAAGTTCTGTTTCAATATTTCCTGTATAACCTTTTGTTACAGTTAAACTTGATGAAGAATAAATAAGTGGTGGTGTTTTATCAACAATATTAATAGTAAATGTATATGGTACTTTTATATTATCATCATTGATATATTGAAAGGATATCTCCTTTTCACCTACTTTAGTAGTATCAATCTTCTTATCTGTTATTAAATTACCATTAATAGATTCAATAAAATTTGATAAATGAACATCTTCAAAAACAGATACTTCTAAATTATCATGTAGTTGAACAATTATTTCAGCATGGGCAATACGCCAAATATTGTATAACTTAGATAGTAGTAAAATAACTAATATGGTTACTATAGTGATAGATATAACAATTATTATTTTTTTCTTTGTTTTTATACGCATATAGACACCAAAGAAGAATAGTAACTATTCTTCCCTTTCTTATTTAAATTTTTTCCACATGATTGTTAAAACATTTAAGACTGATAGAAGAGTTACACCAACATCAGCAAAGACTGCCATCCAAACAGTGCTTAAGCCTAAAGCACCTAGTATTAAAACAATAATTTTAATAGTTAGCGCAAAAGCAAGAGTTTGAACTATTTTCGTTCTTGTGTATTTAGCAATTTGTAGAGATGTCTTTAATTTTTTTAAATCATCCTTCATAATGACTATATCGCTTGCTTCTATGGCAGCATCAGATCCTACTTGCCCCATTGAAACACCAATATCAGCAAGGTGAAGAACTGGAGCATCATTTACACCATCGCCAACAAACATTACCTTACCACTTTCTTGAAATTCTGTCACTTTTGTAACTTTGTCTTGTGGAAGAAGAGCTGCAAAATATTTTTTTACACCTACTCTAGAAGCTACTCTTTTAACAACCTCCTCAACATCACCTGATAAGATTATTAATTGTTTATTGAAGTCAGTGACTAATTTTTTAAGAGATGAAGCAGATTTTTTAATAGCATCAGAAATAACTATATAACCAGCATATTCATTATTTATTGCAATATGAATGATTGTTCCTAATTCAGTAATTGGAAGAGTTATAATATTGTGATCTTTTAATAATTTTTCATTTCCTATTAGGACTTTTTGTTCTTCAATTCGGCAACTAATTCCTTTACCACTAATTTCTTTATAGTATTTTGCTTCTAACTTTGGTAATTTATTTTTCTTCTTTATAGCCTCAGCAATTGGATGAATAGAAAATTCTTCAGCAGAGGCCGCGATTTGAAGAAGTTTTTTACTTTGCATTTCAACAGGATAAATTTTTGTTACTTCAAAAACGCCTTCTGTAATTGTTCCTGTTTTATCCAAGACAATATAATCAATATCATTTAATGTTTCTAATTCTTTACTTCCCTTTATCAAGATTCCTTCCTTGCTAGCTCTACCAATTCCACTAAAATAAGCAAGAGGAACAGAAATTACTAGTGCGCATGGACATGATGTTACTAAAAAAACTAAAGAACGATATAGCCAATCTTTAAAGTCATAACCTAAAATAGTTGGGATTAGTGTCAAGAGAATAGCTAGAATGACAACAACAGGTGTATAAATACTAGAGAATTTAGTTATAAATTTCTCCGTTTCAGCCTTTTTAACATTGGATGTCTCTATTAAATTGATAATCTTAGTTGTTGTCGTGTTGCGGTATGTTGCGGTTGCCTTTATACGAAGAACTTTTTCTTTATTAATACAGCCACTTAAAACCTTATCATTTTTACTCACTTTACGGGGGATTGATTCACCAGTAAGAGAGGAGGTGTTTAAAGAGGAGGTGCCCTCAATAACTATTCCATCTAAAGGAATCTTCTCACCAGGTTTTACAACTAAGATGTCCCCTTCAGTGACCTTTTTTATATTTACTGTAACTATTTCATCATTTACTATGATATTAGCCTTTTCAACACGTAAATCTAGTAAATCTTTTATCGATTTCTTGCTTCTATTAACCGCTAAATCAGCTAGATATTCACCTATTTCAAATAATAGCATGACCATAACAGCTTCTTCGAAACTACCGATTGCAAAAGCACAAAGAGTTGCTATTATCATTAAAACATTTTCGTCAAAAAACATTTTCTTTTTTATATGTTTGAAAGCATTAATATAAATTGAAGCACTAATAATAGCATATGATACGCCTAAAAAGAAAATTTGAGTATTTGCTTCAGGGATAAATATTGATGTTACAAAAAAAGCAATACTAATAACTATTTTGATTAAATCTTCATTCCATATTTTTTTCATTAGATAACCTCCGCTATATGTTCTAAGCCATATTTCAATATTATTTTTATATGATCATCGCTGATACTATATATAATATTTTTCCCCTCTTTTGTCGTTTTAACTAGATTTGAGGCCCGCAAATTTTTTAGTTGATGTGAAACTGCCGATTGTGAAATATCAAGTACCTCACTAATTTCATTTACACACATTGGTTTATTAAGCAATACATCTAAAATTCTTAGACGTGTTTGATCTGCAAATATTTTATAAAATTCGCTTAAGCCAGAAAGTAATTCTTTACTGTGTATTTTCATAATTACACTCCTTTTCATATGAATATATGTTCATATATTCATATTATTATAATTCGTAAAATATGTCAATTACTTTCTACTTCTTTTCTATTATGAATTTAATTATATCAAAAGTTATTTAAGGTTTTCAATATTTTCCAATTAAAAAAGTACCGCTTGGTACTTAGGTGTTAACTTTAATTTCTTCTAAAGCCTTGGCCAATTGATCTCCACAAGAAGTTTTTTTAAAACCACAGGTAATACCTGACAATTTTTCAACCACGGTGTCAATGTTCTGGCCTTCTACAAGCGCTGAAATAGCCTTTAAATTGCCATTGCAACCACCGGTATACTCAACATTATAGATTTTATGATCCTTAATATCAAATTCAATCTTAGTTGAACAGGTTCCTTTTGTTTTATAAGTGTAATGCATATTTTACCTCCTTGAGTTTATGAAAAAATTTAGATATATAATAGTAAATATTAATTGGCAACTCATATTCACCGATTAATTCTTCTACGACACCATTAAAGCCTTTTTTAAACTCATATATTCCATAATTATTAGGGTGCTCATTTATATTCTCAGGAATTCCATAAAAGTTATGCTTCTTAAAACCATTATTGATACCATACTTAATTAATTCCCATTGAAGTAGATACTGGGAATTGAATTTTAAATACTCTTCATAATTGCCACTAGATAAATAGATTATTTCTGGATGAATTAGCATAAACATTGATCCTGATAAGGTTATTATATCACTATTTGTCTTGTTTTTAATATCTTTAGCTTCAGCAATTTTTCTAGTTAGTGAGGAAATATCTTTTTCTAATTCTCTTTTTCTCGTCGACTTAATATTATTGGTATCCAACTTGAGAAGTTTTTCATGAAGTTCTTTTTCCAAATATTCGACATAATCATTAATATTAAGTTCACTTACATAGTATTTTACTTCATTTTTAGGAGAAAATAACTTATACATATCTTCATAGTAATCTGCATTACGAGATTTAAAATTTCGCCTCTTTGCTGTTTCTTTCAAAATATGGTTAAATTTTGATAACTCATTGTAAGAAATTTCTTTAATTTTAATTCCAGACTTTTCTGCCTTTCTGATAATATTTCTTGTGTTAGCTTTCATTTCGTTCAGAATATCTTCTTCTGTTTTTCCATCTAAATCGAGAGAAAACATCCAACTAACTTGTTCATTATCTTTTGAAGGGACTTTTTTAAAGCCTATTTTTTCTAAATTCTTAACTATTTTATTATTATCAATTCCATTTTCAACTATATTTCCATCACGATCACGTTCTTTATTAATAATATAAGGGTCTATTCTTAAGATATAGCCCTTATGCTTTTTTATATATTTAGTTATTTCCTTTGTAAAGAATTCTAGTAGTTCTTTGTTACTATAATCTAGTAAATATCCCCTAGGACTATAGAATTCATACATATTTAGTCTGTTTTTTCGACTTAGCAGCATTGCTGCACCACATATTCTACCGGATTCTTTGACTCCAACATAGTTAACATTCCAAGACCTTTTTTGCCTTAACTTGCCAATCTCAACGGCAGAAAGAAATGTTTTTAAAGGATGACTTTCCCAATAAGTTTCGTATTCTGTTTCGGTTAGTTCTACAAATTCCATATATCCCTCCTATTATTTAGTATATTCGGGATAATTTTTTTTATTAGAACTACTGACGTTTAATTTTATTTTTAAATTTTTTTGTCAAATTATTAACTTTTTCTTTAAATTCTTCGGGAATGGTATATAAGATTTTATCTTTATCAAAAATGGTAAAGATGAATAAAGCAATCATAATAAACAATAATATCAATGAAATGAATAAGGCTAAACTAAAACGGTCCGTTTTCTCTTTGGTGGTATTTAAATAGCTATTAGTTAAATAAGTTTCAAAGTTGTCCTTAGTAATTTTAATTTCGTTTTCTGCCGGGACAAAATTTGCAACATTCTTAATGGCTAGTTCCTTTAAATCTTCTTTTATTATTTCGGGATAACCATAGACCTTTAAAGGTGTTGGTTCTTTGTCTGTTCGTTCGTAAGTATAGTCAATTATGTCTTTATATTTATTATACTCATCTTCATTAATTCCTATTAAGTAGGTATGCCATAGACCTGTATCTTCTTTTTCAATAACAAAATGGATGCCTAGATTTTCTTCTTCATAGTAAGCAAATTTTTCAGACATTTTTGAGACCTCAATATAAGAGTATTCCTCAACACTCTCAACTTCTCCCCAAGGTTTAGCATAGTATTTTTCTTGAAATAAACGATATGAACATACTGCTAAAATTGTAATAACAATTAGATAGATACTACATAAAAACATTTTTATAGTTAATTTTTTTTCTGAAATTTCTTTTTTTATTCTTTTCATATACTACCTCTTATTATGTTAATATAATATAACCATTTTACGAAAAAAGAAAAGATTATTCTTTCAATTTTTTATTAAATCTCGGGATAAACTTTTCTAGTATTTTATATTCGTCTCTGTTTTTTACGTATAGATAACCTAATATTGAAAAAACGACTGCACCAATAAAGTTAACAAATAAATCTTTCATTGTATCATTAATACCTAATTCTAAATAACCACCTTCTATAGTTATTTTGTCTTTATCATTATTGTAATAGATATCTGTTTTGGTAATATCTTTTAGCACAACTGGAACATTTTTATTTTCCTCATTTAGTTCAACTGATGATATTACTTGAACTATGCGATCTTTTTGCATATCTAATAGAAAATATCGATCTGATGCATATTCATAAAATTCCCATAAAACACCAACTGTCATAGAAAAGCAAAATGCTACTAGAGATAAAAATAATGGTGATAGTTTAATATTAAATCTTTCCCCTCTATTTATAATATCAATTAAGGAGAAACCGACGGCCGCACATAAGAATCCATTTAAGGTATGAAGCATAGTATCCCAATGTTTGAAGACACCATAGAAGTTTTGAATTTCTCCTAATATCTCAGCGGCAAAAATAAATAGGTAAACTGTTATTTCTAAGAACGATGGCAATTCAATATTTAATTTATTAGTTATTAAAGTGGGAACCGTAAATAATATTAGTGTCAATCCACATAAAAATACATTATTCCAATTAGAATGAACGGCTTGGCCAACCATACAAACAATAACTAAAAATCTTAAAGCAAAGTAAACGACGATGGTTTCCTTGGCCTTTAGTCCCATCACTTGCTTTGTTTTCTTTTTTAATTTTTCTTTTCTTATTTTTTTGTCATTCATTTTAATCCTTATTTTCCTCTTCAAATAGTTTTTTTATGTTAGCACGAGGCATTAACATTTTCATATCTTTTTCTACTCTAAACTTAAATTTAGTGGCTGGAGTTTTATATTCTTCACCATCAATACACCAAGAGCTTTTTGGTGGATCTAAAAACTCTATTTCTAAATCATCAGTCTTATAATAAGTTATTCCAGGAATGTATTGGATATCTACAGCATTCATCATAATAAACATTTTTATAATATCACGATAGTTTTTTACATCTGCGAAAGCAACCTCAAATTTATTATCATCTAATTTAACGTCGTAATAAATGTCTTTGACCCCAGCAACACGAGAAGAATTTGTAATAAAGAGAAAGGAATATTTACCTTCGTATTCTTTGCCGTTTACTTTATATTTTATGTTATAAGAATGGATTTTAGGTCTTAATTGCTTTAGGCCATACATCATATAAGCTAATTTACCATATTTTTTCTTTAATTCTCGTGGAGTATTGTATGCCATATCAATGTAGTCTCCTAAGCAAGCAACATAGACAAAAGCGGTATCGTCAATATAACAAACATCTATTTTTTTGGGCTTTCCAGTTAATAACATCTCTAAGTTTTTTAGAATATTTTTAGTATAACCATACATGTTTCCAACATCATTTGTAGTACCCATTGGTAAATTTGCGATTAGTAATTTATGTTGTCTTTTCATGTTGCCTGTAACAACTTCGTTTAATGTTCCATCTCCACCAGCACTGATTACCAAATCAATTTCTTTATCCAAGGCTTGTATAATTTCTGTTGCATCCCCTTTTTTCTTTGTGAAAATTATTTCTGTATCATAACCATATTTTCTTAAAATATCGTAGAAATCATTATAATTTTTTAATTTTTTCTTTTTTCCACTTTCAGGGTTCATGATAATTACACATTTTCTCATGATACACCAACTCCTCAGTTATACGCTTATTATAGCACTATTTGAAGATAAATACTAGCCTTTGTTTTTGATAGTTTGAATGTTGTAATTACACCATAAAAAAATAAAATAGTTTCTATGGAACTATTCTATTTTGAAAGTTGTTTTTTATAATACTCTTTACATATCTTTTTCGTTTCGCCAACTTTAATTACTTTTCCATGCTCTAGCCAAACAACGCGATCACATAAATCTTCTATTGATTCTAAGGAGTGAGAAACATATAAAACGGTTGTTCCTCCTTTAATCATTTCCATCATTTTATTCTTACTTTTTTCTTGGAACTTAATATCACCAACTGATAAAATCTCATCAACAATTAATATTTCTGGATCGACAACTGTGGCAATGGAAAAGGCCAACTTAGCAACCATTCCTGATGAAAAGTTTTTTACTGGTGCATCAAGAAAGTCTCTTAATTCGGAAAATTCAACTATTTCTTCAAATTTTTCATCTATAAAGTTCTTAGAATATCCTAAGATAGAACCATTTAAATAGATGTTCTCACGAGCTGTTAATTCCAAATCAAAACCAGCTCCTAATTCAATCATTGGAGATACAGCTCCATTAACGGTGACTTTTCCTTTAGTTGGTTTCATCACTCCACTAACCACTTTTAATAATGTACTCTTGCCAGCCCCATTGCTTCCAATTAGACCTATTACTTCGCCTTTTCTAACTTCAAAAGAAACATCATCCAAAGCCCAAAACTCTGTTTTTTTAGGTCTTCTTTTTTTATCAAATATCGATATAAATGCTTCTTTAATTGAATAGTTTGGTTCTATCCCTAAATTAAAGCGCATTGAAACACCTTCTAATTTAATCATAAATCTACCTTCCTTCTATATGTAATAGATATATTTATCTTGATTTTTCTTAAATACTAAACAACCAATTAGTATTGCAATTAATGCATAAACAATACACAATATCAAATTAGCAGTACCTGGACAGTTTCCATATAAAACGATACTTCTTATTGCGGTTAAATATTGGTAAAGTGGATTGAATTGATAAAGAACTTGAAGTTTGACTGGAATTATTTCAATACTATAGAAGATTGGTGTGAAATATTGCCAGATTGTCAAGACGATACCATAGATGTAAAAGACATCTCGTAAGAACACAGATACACAAGATAGAAATAACCCTACTCCTATTGTAAAAATAAATATACATAGAAATATAAATGGTAAAATTAAATAATAAATATTAATTGAAGCAGGATAATTGCCTAGACCAAATTGTGTTAAAATAATAATCAATATCCATGGAATTAAGGTTAATAAAAAGTTAATTCCCACAAATAAACATTTAGCTAATGGGAAAATATATTTTGGAATATATACCTTATTTATTAAAGTAAAATTATTAACAACAGATGTCATTGCTGAATTGGTAGCCTCACTAAAATAATTAAATACGATGATTCCTGTTAATAAATATACTAAATAACTAACTCCATCGACTTGAAATTTAAACATATTAGAAAATACAGCGGCCATTACTGCCATCATAAGTATAGGATATAGTAAACTCCAAACTACTCCTAGGACAGATCTTTTATATTTTACTTTAAAATCTCTTAATATTAATTGACTCATTAGGAATTGATATTTTTTAAAATTAGACATTATGTTTTTTATCGTCTTCATTATTTTCCCTCACTTTATTTTCATTCGTTCCTACAAATTATATCATATAATAATTTGGATAGTCAATTTTAGTATTTTTTTGGAGTTTTTTTTAAAAAAATTAGTAGAATTTTCTTATATCAGTTATAATATCTATAGATAGTTGTGACCTTGATAAATAAAGAAACAACAATATAGGACTACTAAGGTGATTAAGAATGAGAAATAATATAGAAACTTGTAAAAAAGAGAAAAATCTGGCAATTCAAATTTTGAGAGTAACAGCTTGTTTAATGGTATTTTTTGTACATTTTGGTCAGCGAATAAATGCAACGGGAAATATAAGAGCCTTTTTTGATTTTGGTGCCTATGGGGTGCAATTATTTTTCTTAATTAGTGGGTATCTTTGTTGTTTAACTTTTTTTCGAAAAGATAAGATGAATGTTAAAGAATACTATATTAAAAGGGCAATTGCTATTCTACCACTTTATTTTTTGACAATTATTTATTATTTTGTAAGTGAAAATATTTTGGATTATTTTTTTGATATTATTCCAAATGATGATGTTGGTTTAGGCTGGTTTAGATATATTTTCTTATTAAATGGTTTTATTAATAGTGATACTTATTTTTGGAGTAATTTAGGTATTACTTGGACAATACCTATATTTGCCTTCTTCTATTTAATTGCACCTTGGATAATGAAAAAAGTTTCTTCAATAAAAAGTGCTGTTGTGACCTGGGCAATTATCTTTATTAGCACTTATGCAATTAGCTTATTTTATTCATGTACGATAATAGAAAATTTACACTTTTTCTTTCTAGGTTTTATAATTTATACATGTGTTTATGAAAAGAAATTTAGATTACCAACTGTCGTTATATTAATAAATGCATTAGTTTTTTTGATACTTAAGAAATTTCTCTTGGCATATGTCTTTATTTTTGCAGCTGTTACGCTAAACTTAATTAGTTGTTCAAAAGAATTAACTTTACCATTAAAAATAAAGAATATAATTAATTTATTAGACAAGTATTCATATACTTTTTATTTAGTGCATGGAGTTATCTTTTGTAGCTTGCTAGATAGACTTATAGCTCTAGGAACAAATAGATTACTTATTGCGGAAATTGCCATAATTGTTACACCTATTCTAACTTTAATTATTGGGAGATTTATCGAACAACCAATTCAAAATTTTTTGAGAAAAAAGTTGTTAAAAAAATAAAGTAACTTTTGTGTTACTTTATTTTTTGCCGTTTTCTCTTCGAATCTGTTTTTTTAGATGTTTATGATCTATATATTTCTTTAACATTCTAAAACTTCTAGAAAACATTAATTCTTTTAGTTCATTACATCTTTCGTAGAAGAAAACTGGTTTGTCTGTTTTGGTATATTTATTATAAATGCAAGCTAAATCATAACTAATTACTGCTTTTTGATATGTAGTTAGCAGATTCTTTTCTAGAAGGAACTCAAATAATTTATACATTTGATCAATATCATAATTTAAAGTACTTGTTATTAAGTAATTGGAATCTGTCATATAACAACCACCATAGTTAAACATATCACATATATATTGAGGCATATTTTGATAATCTACTTTTAGTTTTGAATTAAAAAGTAGACAATCAAGTGGAGCAAATAAAGTTGCCGGATTATTAGAAACCTCATCTTTGTTTGGTCTATTAAAATCAGATATGATAATAGCACGATCAGTTATTTCGGCTGTTATAATTTCTTCTTGAATCCAATTGCTTTTTACTGTGATTCCGGCAGTTAAGAATGCATGATAATCTGTCGAAATCTTTTTTTGTGTTTCAAGACGATTTTTAGAGTTTGGAATATTATTTAATTTGGTTTTGCCTTCAATAATTATTTTTATATTTTTTAGGGTCTGTTCTTGTATTGAGGCAACTGTTTTTTCAAGGTCTAAAGGATTACCATTATCGATTATTACTACAGTAGCGGTCTTTTCTGTGCAGGTTTTCTTTACTTTGTCATAGCATTTTTCGGCCAATAAGGCAACTTCTTCAGCTGCTTTACGATACGGAGTGGTATGTAGGTAATTTTCCATCTCTTTATAAAATAAGAATTCACTACCTTCCGCCTTAATTTTCTTTTCCAACGGATAATTTTTTGTAATTTGATACCAAAATTCATTTCCTTCGACTAACATCCGTGGTGAAGTATTACTATCTTGCATACTATGTTGTCTTGTCATTGCTAGAACATCTTCCATATGGACAAATTTGTATTTATCTAATATTCTAAACCAAAAATCATAATCTTGAACACATCTAAGTTTTGGATCAAATTCACCATATTCTTCGAAAACTCTTTTTGGTAATAGTAAAGTTATCCCACCAATTGCGCTTCTCAATACTGCATAATCGGGTTTTTCGGTAAGGAGCTGGTGATTTAGATACACAGTCCTTGTCTTCTCACCATGTTCATTTATTAAATCAAAATTTGAGTATAATATTATATTTTCATCATCAGAGTATTTTTCTAGTTCTTCTATTTGACGTTCTATTTTATTTGGATAATACATATCATCGTGAGATAACCAACTTAAATAATCGCCTGTCATTTCTTTAATAGCTAGATTTAGAGCGGTTGATACACCACCATTTTCTTTTTCATAATATTTGATTTTATCGCCATATGATAAAGCAATATCTCTAGTTTTTCCTTCATCATTACTGCCATCGTTAACTACTAATATCTCTAAATTTTTATATGTTTGTGCCAAAGCACTATCTATTGCATCTTTTAAATAATTTGAACCATTATATACTGGTATTACTAAAGTTACTTTTTTACTCATACATATTCCTCAATCTTTCTTTTTTAGTCTATTCAATACTTTTTCAATAAGAATTTCTCTATCATATAGCAAAAAAAACATAAATCTTTGAATTAAATTTCTAGCTTTTATTTTTGAAGTTTTTGTTGTGATATCTTCCAATTTTATTAAATATTCTTCTAGTATTTCTTGAATATTAATATCCTCATAATTAATTTTTTTCTTTTTATCAAGATAACTCTTGTCAACATCATACGTCAATTTTTTTATTAGTTCTTTATCTTTACTAAAAATTCTTATACTTAATTTATTCAAGTAATCTTTAAAATTGTTTTCATTTACTAAGTCTTTTTCTGGAGGTTGGCGTTTAATATCTTTGTGAGTTCTTTCCATTACTTTGACATACATGTCCTTGATGTTTTGATTGTATTTTTCTAGTTGGTATTCTTCGATAGCAATCTGTTTGGCAAGCGTTCCTCTTCTTTGGCGTTCTTTTTTATTGTTCACTAATTCAGCTATTGCTTTCATTAAATCTTTTGAATCACGATCATTGACCAAATAGCCACATTCTGGAGCATGAGTTACAGATGGTAAAGCTGAATTATTAAAAACAATAATTGGCTTAGCACACGCCATCGCTTCTATGGCCATCATACCAAAACTTTCACCAATTGATGGCATCAAAAATATATCACAAGAATTCATTGCTACAATCATTTTGTCATCATTAATTTTCCCGAGTTCTATAATCCTATATTTATTCTCTAACTCAGATATTAATCCTTTATTATCGCAAGTTAACAAAGTTATTTTTCGATCAGTCTCTAGTTCTTTTAAAGCTTCGATAATATATGGTGTTCCTTTAAATTCATTCTGGGCTCTAAAAAATAAAACAATTTCGTTAGACTTTATATCAAGCTCTTTTCTGGCTGATTCATAAGAAATTTTGGCAAACTTATTTACATCAATGCCAAATGGTATTTTAAAATAGTTTTTCTGATTTTCAAAAATTGGACTTTTCTTAATTAGATTAAGCATCCAATTGCTCGGTAGAACAAGGTCAATATCAATATTGTCAAAAATGTATTTCTTTAAATTCCATAACTCAGAACAGTTGTCTTTATCGAATGGAAATAAACTATGTAAGTCTGGGCAATTTTGACAACCTGTTTGCCAATTATCACAGGATAAAAAATGGACACATCTTCCGGTTAAAAACCAAGGATCATGCAATGATATTACAACTTTTTTCTCTTTAGCAATTTTAATTAAACTAAATAATGATAATTTGGTATTATGGAACATATGAAAGTGAATAATGTCTGCCTCTTGATATTCTGGTAATTTGAATAAAGCAGGAGTTGTAATTGAATAAATGTTATGAATGGAGTTTTCTTTTTCAATACCATCAAATATAGCATGAATTATTTCTTGATTTTTATTTTTTAAAATTTTTACTACCTTATCATTGGATGACATTTTATGAATTACAGCTTGCTTTACCTCAATTGTTTCATCGGAAATATCTTGAATCATATCATATCCGTTGAAACGGCGACCGAGTAAGTCAATGTTATTTACTTCTAAAACTTTTATTTTATTCATCAATTTCTCCCTTCTTTATACTTTCTTCCATTAGTTTTTCTATTTCTTTCGCTAACTCAATGTTACCAGTTAAGCGGAAGTGATGACTCAAATCTTTATAAAATGATGGTTCATTTATGCTAAGTTCCTTTATTTTGGCAGCCGGAATGGCTTTAATAATATCAAGGTTTTTAGCATCTGATTCGATTTTTATTCTTGGATTAGTGTTAGTAACCTGTTGAGAATGAGATCTTGTTATGGCCGTTGTATATGGAATACAAATAAATTTATATTCATTTATTAACCTAGACCACATATCGCGTTCTTGAGTTATTCTTTGTTTTTCGTCAAAATAACCATATTTAATAAAAGCTTCTTTAGGTATAAGTACACTACCACCATTAATTTCACCTTTTAGTAAGGTAAAATAATTCTTTAAAACAGAAGTTTTATAATCATAACAATGAAGTTGTGCTTGAATTGATTCATCAACTTTTATTAGTTCATTTTCGTCAACAACTTTAAATGCAGTATATGGAATATGCTTCTCATGACCGACTATAGCTACATATTCAACTAATTTTTCGATATGGACTGGTTCAATTAAATCGTCATGAGATAACCAAGCAAAATAATCACCTTTCATTTTCTTGATTCCATAATTTAAAGCGGATGATACTCCGCCATTTTCTTTTTCATAATATTTAATTTGATTTTTGTATTTTTCAGCAATCTTTTTAGATTTGCCTTCGTCTGTACTACCATCATTAACAACGATAATCTCAATATTTTTGTATGTTTGGTTTAAAGCACAAAGAATAGCTTTTTCGAGATAATTACTGCCATTGTAAACGGGAATAATTAGCGAAACCTTAGGATTAAAATTTTCTATTTTTTTACCTTTTGCTAAATTTAATTCATATAACAAAATATCAGTATATTCTTTGTTTTCACTTACTTTACTTTCCAATAATTTATATAGGTTATCGTATGAAACAATAAAATTATTTAAATCTTCATAAGTTACAAACCCTAGTTTTTTTAAAATTCTTTTTATTACTCTTCTCATACTACACCTCATATATTAAAATTAATTGTTAAATAATTATTTTTTCCATGTTCTAATATTTACAATATTGTAATAGCTTTGGATAATCTTTACAACTTTTAAAGAAACATTGGTATCTTTGTAATCTCTTACTAGATTATCTGCTCTTTCTTCTTTGGCATTTACAGCTAATTCAATCGCATTTAAAATGTCGCGTTCATTTATTCCACCTAGAACAATGCTACCAGCATCAAGTGCTTCTGGTCTTTCGGTACTTGTTCGCATTGAAATACCAGGGAAATTTAGAATATCACTTTCTTCTGGAATTGTTCCACTATCAGATAAAACGCAGTAAGCATTTTTTTGAAGATTGACATAATCGAAGAAACCTAATGGTTCAAGATTTCTTATTAGTGGATTTAATTTAATGTTACTTTCTTTAATTCTTTTGGCAGTTCGTGGGTGTGTTGAAAAAATAATTGGCATATTATAAGTTTCAGCCACCTTGTTTAAACTGTTCATTAGACTCTCAAAATTTTTAGGAATGTCAACATTTTCCTCTCTATGAGCACTAACAACAAAGTACTTGCCTTTTTCAATACCTAAATCTGTTAAAGCCGTTGAATTGTTGATACTTTCCATATTCTTAAGTAAAACTTCTTTCATTGGTGAACCAGTAACATATAAGAAGTCATTTTTTATTCCTTCATTAATAAGATAACGTCTAGCATTTTCCGTATAAGCTAAATTAACATCACTTACGTGGTCAACTACTCTTCTATTTATTTCTTCTGGAACATTAAAGTCAAAGCATCTATTACCTGCTTCCATATGGAAAATAGGCACTTTTAAACGCTTAGCAGAGTATGCAGCCAAACAACTATTAGTATCACCTAAGACTAATAGAGCATCGGGCTGTTCTTTTGATATTACTTCATATGTTTTTGAAATAATATTGCCAACTGTTTCGCCTAGATGTTTTCCAGGTGCATCTAAATAATAATCTGGTTTTTTCAAGCCGAATTCTTCAAAGAATATATCATTAAGAGTATAATCATAGTTTTGACCAGTGTGAACTAAAACTAAATTAAAATATTTATCGATTGCTTTAATTACTTCTGACAATCTGATAATTTCTGGTCGTGTTCCAACAACAACCATTACTTTTAACTTTTCCATTTTTTACCTTCTTTCTTTTTTGAAATTAAAGTCTTAAACTTTTCTAAAATATGTATCTGGTTTTTCTTTATCAAATAGTTCATTACACCAGATAGCTAAAATCATTTCATCATCACCAATATTTTCAATATTGTGAGTATATCCAACAGGAATTGTTACAACTTTTATGTCAGAATCATCAACTATAAACTCATAGTGGGAATTGTCGATAACGCTGGTAAAACCAATCTTAGCTTTTCCTTTAATAACAATAAACCTTTCTAGTTTAGTATGATGATAGTGATTTCCTCTTACTATCCCCGGTTTACTGAAGGATACTGAAAATTGCCCACATTCCGTTGTTCTAACAAGTTCTGTAAAACTACCTCTTTCATCAACATTTTTTTGAGCAGTACAATATGTTTTTTCTAATGGTAGATAACTAATAAATGTCGAATATAGTTTTTTAGTAAATTCATCACCTGTATTTGGAACATAAATTGAATTCATACTTTCCTTAAATTCATACAATTTTTTGGCAATGTATCCTAGTGTTACATTATATCTAGGGTTAATATAGCAGATACCGGCAATTTGTTCACTTGGGGCATTACCATTTAATATTCTTTCAAATTCATAACATACGTCATCTATGTATATTAAATCCAAGGCAGCGGCCTCATCATTTATTGTTATATCTAAGTCATTAGCTATATTGTGGCAAAATGTTGCTACTACGGAATTATAGTTTGGACGACACCATTTACCGAAGACATTATGAAGTCTAACTATATAGTATTTTTTTAGATTTTCTTGGATATACTCTTCGGCAATTTTTTTACTTTTTCCATAATCATTATCTTTTAATGCATGAATAGATGATGTAACTAAAAGTGGAATATCTTTATCTTTAATTAAATCAACTATTTTTTTTGTTAAATCAGAGTTGCCTGCATAGAACTCTTCAACAGTTTGAGGACGATTAACTCCTGCTAAATGAAAGATAAAATCTATATCGTTAATGTTTTTCTCTATTTTCTCAAAAGAATCATCTTTATCAAATTCAATAATTTCAATAGTTTCTTTTTCACGTAAATGTGTTTTTAAATTTTTTCCAATAAAGCCGTTGGATCCGGTAATAAGTACTTTCATATTTCACCTACTTAAATAAATCTAACTTCAATAGTAATTTTTTCATTCCCTCAACGTCTAATCTTTTCGTATTATGAGAATTATATTCTTCAACCTTGTCTAAATTCTTATCACCATTATTTTCATATTTAGCATAATTAAGATTTCTATTGTCTGCTGGTATTCTATAGTAATCACCAAGATCTTCAGCACCAACCATTTCTTCTTTAGTAACTAATACTTCATATAGTTTTTCACCATGTCTTGAACCAATATGTTTAATTGGTGCTGATGAATTTTTTAATTCTTTTACAGCTTGAGCTAAAACGTCAATTGTTGCTGCTGGAGCTTTTTGAACAAATAAATCTCCTTGTGAACCGTTTTCAAACGCATAGATTACCAAATCAACGGCATCTTCTAATGTCATCATAAATCTTGTCATTTCTGGATTGGTTATTGTAAGTGGTTTACCTTGAGCTATTTGATCACAAAATAATGGGATTACTGAACCACGGGAAGCCATAACATTACCATATCTTGTTCTGCAAATAACAGTTTGATCGTCTCTTAAGTTTCTACCTTTAGCAACGGCTACTTTTTCCATTAATGCTTTACTCATTCCCATAGCATTAATTGGATAAGCTGCTTTATCAGTACTTAAAACTACTACTTTTTTTACATTATGATTTACGGCAGCCTCCAAAACATTATTTGTTCCTAATACATTAGTTTCAACTGCTTGAATTGGAAAGAACTCACAAGATGGTACTTGTTTTAATGCCGCAGCGTGGAAAATGTAATCTACTCCGTCCATTACATCCTCAATACTTCTATAATCTCTAACGTCACCTATATAAAATTTTAATTTGTCATTGTTGTATTTTATTCTCATATCTTCTTGTTTTTTTTCATCTCTTGAAAATATTCTAATTTCTTTTAAACTACTATCTAGAAAACGTTTTAATACAGCATTTCCAAATGATCCTGTTCCTCCTGTAATTAATAGAACTTTGTCTTTAAATATGTCTTTTTTCATTATTTTACCTCTTTCCCTTTAAAAACTATTATCTTAGTTTTACCTTTATACATTTTGTTGATAATAGACAATTTAATTTTAACACAATAGGTTTTGTTTGTAAAACTTTTGGCTTATATTTCAACAAAAAAAGCAAACCTTTTAAAGTTTACTTTTGTCTTTTTTATTTTGTAGTTAACTTATGATTAGTTTTCTGCTCTTCTAAATTATCTTGGATGATATAACGAGGGCGTTTTTTTGTTTCATAATACATTTTACCAATATATTCCCCTATTATTCCAATACTAATCATTTGAAGTCCTCCTATAAACCATATTGATATTGATAAAAAAGTCCAACCGTCAACTGTGTTGCCACCCATTTTTCTAATTAATGAATAAAGCATAATTAAAATACTGACAATTAAGATAATAAAACCACTAATACAAATCAACCGCAAAGGTTTAATACTGAAAGATGTAATGCCCTCCCATGCGAAGTTTAGCATTTTTCTTAACGGGTATTTTGATTTTCCCGCAAAGCGCTCACCACGGTTGTAATAAACAATTGCTGATTTGTAACCAATAAGTGGGAAAATGCCTCTTAAAAATAGGTTTACTTCATGATACGAGGCTAGATTTTCTAAAACGCGACGAGAAGTTAAGCGATAATCAGCATGATTATATACTATATCAACACCTAGCAGTTTCATAACTCTATAAAAACATAGTGCTGATGTTTTCTTAAATAATGAATCTTTTTTTCTAGAATTTCTCACACCATAAACAATTTCATTACCATCTAAGTATTTTGTAATCATTTCATCAATGGCATTTATATCATCCTGTAAATCAGCATCCATACTAATTACAAAATCAGCTTTTTCTTTAGCAGTCATTAATCCGGCAAGCAAAGCATTTTGATGACCAACATTCCTTGTTAGTGAAAGGCCTGTAAATAGATCATTTTCACTGCTAATACTTGCTATTAAATCCCAAGTATTGTCTGTTGATCCATCATTTACGTACATAACTTTACTTAGTTTTGAAATAATATTTTTATTGATTAAATTCTTTAGCTTGAGATTTAATCTCTTTGTTGTTTCGACTAATACCTCTTTTTCATTATAACAAGGTATAACTATATAAAGAATGGGTTCCTTTAACATTTTTAACCTCTATATAGCTTACAGTAAAGCTTCGATAAGAATTTGTTTTTTTCAATAGTTCTTTTTAGAAGTCCTCTTTTTTCATAGTACTTATTGTCCTTATAATTTGGAACTTCTTTTTCTAGGTAAGAAAAAGCGGCATCAATAAATTCCATTCCTACTTTTTTGTCAATTTGATTTCGTTGCTGGATAGTGTAATTAGTTATGATTCTTACAGTCAATCGGTCGACTACATCTTGCATATAGGCCTTTTTTTGAAAATATTTTCTAATTAAAGCAACTATTTTTAAGATATCAAAGACCCTTTTATCTCTTACGGTTGTTTCACTGTTCCCGTGAATGACATAATAATTTAAGCTCTTATCTAATTTAGATATTTTTTTGGCTTTATCCAAAGCCTCAGCTACAAATGGAGCATCCTCGTATTTTAAGTTCTCTACAAATCTAATCTTATTATCCTTAATCATTGTGGCTTTATAAAGTTTGTTCCAGGGAGATAAATTAATATCAATCAAAATATTAGGATTCTCTTTTAATGTTGTTGGTAAAAAACTCGGTAATTTTATTTCTTCGGTTTGTTTAGAATCATAAACTTTATAAAAATCACAAATAACTAAGTCTGATTTAGTTTCTTGAGCTTTTTTAAATAATTCTTCACAAGCATTTTCTTCGAGATAGTCGTCACTGTCAATAAATAAGAGATATTCACCGGTTGATTTTTCAATACCAAAGTTTCTGGTTTTACCAATTCCTTGATTTTTGTTTTTAAAATACTTAATTCGTTTATCTTTATATTTTGATAAAATATCATGAGTTTTATCTGTCGATCCATCATTAATTAAAATAAACTCTAATTCTTTTTTTGTTTGATTTAAAAGAGAGTCAACACATTTTTCAATAAATTTTTCGGCATTATAAATGGGAACTATTATACTTATATCTGGCATACTTTCACCTACTTTCCTATGGTCTTATAATATATTTTAGGAGAAATTTTTAAAAGAAATTTCTTTATTTTTCTAGGAAGTGTATCAGTCAAGATGTTGTCAAATACTTTTTCTTTTCTTAACTCTTTTTTATAATACTTATAATCATTGCCTTTTAGAGAGCAAATTTTTAGAATCATACTATTTGAGATAAAACTTTTAAATATCTTACTATCTAAATTTGTTTTATCTATTTCAGTAATTAAATATTTATAATGCTGATACATATCAGATACTTTTTTCTTTGTTTTAGAATAATCCTTGGTATTCATTGTACTTTCTTCTCTTTGAAGATAACAATAACCAACATAGCTAATACTATTTACTACCTGGGCTTTTATAATTATTAAAGGGATTAAACCATAATCCTCATGGACCATTCCTTCTTTAAAAGCAAACTTATTCTTTAAGTAATATTCTTTTTTTATAGCATATGGACAGGCTGCATCAACTATATAATATTTACATATTGCATTAAATGCGGCTACCCCCGTTAAGCCTTCAAATGCTTTTTCGTTATGTTCTAAAATATTATCACTTTGTTCATAGACTTCTTGCATTTGAAATCTAACAACATCCGGATTATTTCTTATTAAACTTCGGTTAATATTTTCTAACAAATCTTTTTTCCAATAGTCATCACTATCTAAAAATATTAAGTATTCTCCTTTTGCTATCTTGACCCCTGCATTTCGTGCTGCACTTTGGCCTTGGTTTTTTTGATTAATTATTCGAACATTATACTTATTCACAATATCCATACTGTTATCTTTTGTTCCATCGTTGACAACAATTATTTCATAATCTTTAAATGTTTGATTAATGACACTATCAAGACATTTTTGAATGTATTTTTCAACATTGTAGACTGGAATAATAATACTAAACTTCGGCATTAAACAACCACCTCATTAAATATTTTTTCTAGACTTTCAAAGCGCTTTCTTTGAATTTCTTTGTAATCTATTTGTTTCATTTTTCCTTTACTTTTAAGAATTTTTTTAACTTCAGAGACCATCTTTTTTTCGTCCTTCGAAACGATAAAGGCGAAGTCTTTGCCAATATTCATTTGTGAATCACTTACATCAACGGTACCAATTATTTCTTTATTTAAAATAATTGCTTCTTGATAGATTAGGGCAAAACCTTCATAATCAGATGTTAAAATGACATAGTCAGCTTTAGCTATATATGGATATGGATTTTTTTGCATTCCGAAGAAAGTTATGTTATTTCCTAGGTTATACTTTTTTACTAAATCCTCATACATTTTTCTATCGGGACCATCACCTACTATCCATAAGGCAAGATTATCAATCTCTTTTACTAGGTTGATAGCACGGGAAACTTTTTTAGAATGATCTTCTAGACGTCCAACAAAAACTAAAAGCTTCTTTCCACGTGGTTTCTTAGCAGCAATTTTTTCTTGGCTCTTTTTTAGGATAACATCAACTTCAGCAAATGTTGCATAAACTTCACATTTATCTTTCAAATGTTTATATCGCTTGATAAAATTGGCTTTAGCTTCATTTGTGACAAAAATAATTTTGTGGTAGTCTTCTATTTTACGGGTATTAAAGAATTTGTAAAATTCGTTTTCATCTTTATATAACAAAGTATAATCACTGTGGATAAAGAAGGAGGTGTTATTAGAGGCAATCTTGGCCAATTTGTTGCAACTGAAACTATAAGTGGCATAACAAGAACTGCTATCAAACTTTTTATAATTAAAGATTGTAAAAAGCAATTTTCGACAAAAATTTATAATTTTCCGTAAAATAAGATTTGGATTAGTTGATACTTTTACTTCTTTTAAATGCACATTTTTATTTACGTTAGAAAGAAGAATACCTTCTTTTTTCTCTAATACAACTGTAATATTATATTTATGGTAATCAAACTGATTTAATAAACTAATAAGCGATGTCTCTATTCCTCCCATTTCAAAATTAACGGTTGTAAATAATAAATCTTTTTTTCTTCGCGGCTGGAGTTCTAATATTAAGAAAATAGCGATAAGACTTACTGCTGGCGAGGTTATAATATGGCCTGTTAAAAGAGCAAGGATAATTATTAAAAAGACACTGACTTTTAACATGTAATTTTTAAAACTTTTTTGATTTTGGTCTTTCATAATTTGGTAAAGAATTAAACCATAAATTGAGAATATTAATGTAAAACCAATAATTCCATGACTATATAAAATATCAAAGTAATCCATTTCGATTAGCTTGGTTGCTTCGCTATTTTCTGTATACCCTATTCCAAAGAGATTTTCATAAAGTGAAGCATCAGCATAAAGCAAGGCTTTATTTTCTAGAAAGGTTAATCGCTGACTAAAAATAAAATGATCAATTAAAGACTTATCTTTTATAACATCAACAATGCTATCAACTTCTAAATAGTCTAGATGTATTTTAATATTTTTATAAAATGTAGTTTTAGGAATAATTAGAAGTAAACTAGCGAAAGCAAAGATACTAATTAGTAATGTATAAATGATTTTTTTATACACTTTTTGACGTAACCAAATTACTAAATAATAAAGAATGGCTAGACTAGCGGTTATTAGTAGTGATAACAATGGTGTTTTAGTACCAATTGAAAGGATTACAATTAGGTAGATTAAAATAAATGAAATTTTTAAAACTTTATTTTTTAATTCTTTAACAATGATAAACATAAGTGGCGTAAGTAACGAAATGATGGCACTTATCTCATTTGCAGCATTAAAGAAACCAAGATTACCAGATTTGGCAATTTCATAACTTTCAAAGCCTATTCCTAGCATGTTTGGAATAAGTATTAATAATAGGTATATCAAAAGAGTCGCAAATAAGGTCATAATACTTATCCTAAATTCTTCTCGTAAATTATAAAGAGATAATAAAATTACTGGGAAATAAAGTACTTTTAAAAGACCTTGAAGTTCAGTAAAAAGACCGCCATTTTTATAAAAAACTATACCCACCAGATATAAAATACTATAAGCTAAAAGGCTTAAATAAACAGCTAGAGATGACTTTTTCTTATAAACAACGACTGTTGTATAAATAATGAAAGCTAAAAATAACATTCTTATAATTATTCCAACAGTAATGTGAATGCTTAATAAATTAATACATAAGCCAGTCAATAGATCTAAAAGGGGTTGAAGCAAAATAAAAACACTAATTATTTTGTCAAAATTTTCTTTTATAAATTTATTCATTTTACCACCCTACTTACATTTTCTTGAATTTATTGTATCATAAGTTTAACTACTTTTCATTAGAAATGGTAATATTTGTTTATTTACTATTTGTTTACAATAATAGACGGCTTTAGAAATAGTAGTTGTTTAAAAATGTCGCAATATATTATATAATGATATATATAATAATGGAGGTATAGTAATGAGTAAGAAAAAATCAAATCATAATAGTACTAAAAATATTACTGAAAAAGCAAATGAAAAGTCAGTTGATGATAAAGAACTAGTTAAAATAGAAGCTAATAAAAAAGAAAGCGAACAAGAAAAGGATACAGTTATTCACGAAGATAAATCTTTTGAGAATCTATTTGAGAAGGAAATGAATGAAAAGAAAGAAAAAGATAAAGTTTTAAGAGAAAAATATCGTGAGGAGAAGATAGCTTTGAAAGAAAAGCAAAGGAATAAACATCCATTTGTTCATACTTTTTTAATTTTAGTTTTACTTACTAGTCTTGCTTATTTTATTGTTAGTTTATTCTATACAGAAACTAATGCTATTACGACGTTGATTAATAGTTTATTATTAATGCTTTTTACAATAGTTTTTGTTTCCGTTGCAATTACGACTAATAGAAAAAATAAGAATGGTTTTTTATTTAGTTCATTCATACTATTAGGGTATTTTGTTTTCGGAATATTAATGACTTTTGGAATCATAAGTTTCCCAAGCTTAGAGGTAGCAAACTTCAGTGGAAAAGAATTAACAGAAGTTGTTAAATGGAGTGAAAAAAATAAGGTAAACGTGGTGCAAGATTATGAGTATAGTGATATGATTCCAGAATATCACATTATTAACCAAGATGTAGCGCCAGGAACAAAGATAAAAGATATTTCTGAATTGACCGTTGCTGTTAGCGAGGGACCAAATCCTGGAAAAGAAATTGCTGTTCCAAATATGGTTACTTGGGAAAGCGACCGTGTTTTAGAATTTATAAAAGAAAATCATCTATCAAATGTTCATGTTGATTTTATTGAATCAGCCAAAAAAGTCGATACGGTTATTGAACAAAGTAAAAGTGGAAATATGCGAAGAGATGAAGAATTAAAATTAATTTTCTCATATGGGGAAGAATTAACCTTTAGTGAAGTTAAACTTAGAGATTTAACTAATATGAGTAAATTTGAGGCAATGTTTTATTTAAAACAAAATCATTTAAATTATGAATTTAAAGAAGTTTTCTCTAGTAAAGTTAAAAAAGGTTTGGTTGTTAAACAAAGTATTGAAGCTGGAAAGATGGTTAAAGTTGATGGTGAAAAAATTATTATTTCCATTAGTAAAGGACCAGAAATTAAGGTTCCGGATTTAACTAGCATGTCAATGACAGAAGTGACCGAATGGGTTATTAAAAATAAATTGAAATTAGAATTTACTGACAAATATGATGATACAGTAAAAGAAAATGATATTATTAGTGCTAACTACAAAAAGGGTGACAAAGTTGCTCAAGGAGATAAAATTGAAATTGTAATTTCTCTTGGTAAACTAAAGATGGAGAAATTTGATGATTTAAATCAGTTTAGAGAATGGGCAGAAAAATATGGAATTAAGTATGAGGAACAACATGAATTTAGTGATAGTGTTAAAGCTGGGGAAGTAATTAGTTATTCATACAAAGATGGAGAGACAATAAAAAATAATGATACTATTATTGTTGTTATTTCTGATGGTAAAGAAGCTACTATTCCAAATGTTGTTGGTTCAACTAAAGCTCAAGCCACTTCAAAATTAAAAAGTGCAGGCTTTGGCTATAATTTTGTATATGCTTGTAGTAATAGTGTTGCTTCAGGAAAAGTAATTAGACAATCTTTAAAAGCTGGTTCTAAGGCATCTGAAGGAGCTACAGTTACGGTTACATTAAGTACTGGCAAATGCTCTTCAGGAAGTAATTCTAATAGTTCAAGTGGAGGGGGAAATTCTAGTGGTAATTCTGGAGGTAGTTCTGGTGGTTCCACTACTCCATCCTGTGATAGAACAAAAGGTGCTAAATTCTATGCAGGGACTGGTAATACTGGAGAACAAGCTTTAGCTTCAACAAAAGCTCAAAATCCAGGATTTACGATTAATGTCAATTGGGTAAGTAGCTGTCCAAATGGTTCAACTACAAGTGGAAGTATTTGTAATAGTCCAACGTATGATTCTAAATGGCTTTCATACTGTGATACAATCACATTAAATATTATTAAATAATTAAAAGGAACGACTTGCGACAAGTCGTTTTTTTATGGTTAATTTGAAAGAATTTATTACAAATTAAAAGATAGCTTATTTTTTAAGCTACCTTTAATTCTATTATATTACCTACCTTAGTATTTAAATTAAACTGATAGTTTTTACCAGCAATAGTTGCTTTTTTATCGCTTAAGCTTCTTCCCAAATTATCTGTAAACTCAGAATAATCTGTTAAATTAGCTGTTGTAGTAATATAAAGTCTATATTCCCCTTTAGGAATATTACTTATATCAATTGTCGCATCATACCAAGCTCTTGTCTTGTCTAGATTATCACTTACTGGTAATGCTACATTATATAAACCATTAGTTATGCTTCCTAAATCATACTCATAGGTTTCATATGTATCTTTGTTTTCAAAAATAATCTTTCTTGTAACCTCTTTATCTTTAGCTAAGTTCATTCCATAGGAGTATGTTGCTCCCATTAAATGTAATTTATCATCAACAAATTCAAGGCTTCTCCAAACATCATATTGATTATAATAACTATCTACGGTTTTAATAGATAAATCTTTATTTCGTACATATAAAGTTACTGCACTTGTTCGATCACTATAGTTATTTTTTATATTGACACTTTTTTCTTTACCAACAAAACCGGTTATTTCAGTCTTATATAACTTATTGTTTACTAGAGCTTTTGAGTAGTATTTATCACTTTCAGCTTTTATTTCCATAGTATAGTTACCAATTGGTAATTTATCTATATCAATATTTGCTTTAAACCATGCATGTGTATAAGTATTTCCGTCTGGAGAAAAGATAGGTCGATCTATACCTGTTAAATCTGTTATTCTTGTTGCTGCTTGCTCATAGGTCTTTGAGGAATCATTTGTATCAGTGAATATTACTTTATAAGAAATGTTTTCCATTAAAGTATTATTCATTCCATTAATAGTTAAATAGCCTCTTAATTCTAAGTTATTATCCACTTTATTAAGATAATCAAAATAGAAGGTGCCCTCTTTTTCCTCTTTATCGCTTACTGTTACTTTGATGGTTTTAGTTGTTGTTTTATTATTAGAATCTGTTACTTCATAAGTTACTTCATAAATTCCGACTGTATCAATTTTTACGGTGTTTTTAGTTACCTTTATACTATCAGTAAGATCTTGACCAGTATAATCAGTCGCGGTTACACCGGCTTTTTCATCAAACTTGGAATTAATAGTTATTGTTTTATCAGAGGCATTAATTACTGGTGGTTCCGCTTCTAATACTGTTAAAGTGATTGTTTTTTCAACTTTATGACCAAATGAATCTTTTACAGAATAAGTAATTGGATAAGTACCTGGCTCGGTGTAAATTACTTTTGAATCATCAACAGTAATTTCTGTTATTGAACCATCTTCTTTATCAGTAGCGCTAACATTATCCAAAAGATTTGGCTTTTCATCACCCAAACGCATTTGGATATCGTGAGCGTTAATTATAGGTTCTTCATCCTTTATAACCGTTACCTTTATTGTCTTAGTAACAGTTACATTATCTTTGTCTGTTACTTCATAAGTTACTTCATAAATACCAGCAATACTATTATTAACGGTATTTTTTATAACTTTGATTTCTTTTGTTAAATCTCCATCTTCATTATCGTAAGCACTGACATCTTTCTTAGGATCAAAATCAGTTCCAGCTAGAATTTCTTTATCACTGGCTGTAATGGTTGGTGGGTTATTACTTGATTTATATTCATACACATTTATCTTGACATCTGGTGCAGACGCTAATGTCCAACCAAACTCTAAGTTAGTACCACTTAAATCAACTGGTACACGATACCATAAATATCCATCAACATTTTTCTCTTCTAAAATTGGTACATAATTATAATGATATAAGCCACTAATGTGAGTTGATAAAGAATCAACAGTAGTTGGATTTATAATAGTGTATGTATTTTGACCAGATACTGTAACACTAGCTTGACCATATTTACTTGAGGTAAACTTAATTGTGTCTGCTTTGACCCAATGTTTTTGATCATATTTATAATCAGAAGTTACTAGGTAAGAGACTGGCTGCTTATCTTTATCATAAGCAGTGGCAAAAACCATAACATATCTATTTTTTAAAAGAGTTTGTCCTTTGGTACTAAGAAGTGATGGATCATAATAATACATTGTCTCTTTGGTTGATACAGCTACTTTTGGAGATAATTTCATTGACACTGGTTCGGTATATATGTCATAAGTATAATCTTTATCTTGATAGTTTGTTACATCATTTGGAGAAATATAACCATTTACTCCTTTATTAATCTTCATAATATAGGAAGCTGGAACATATACATATCCATTCCAATTATATGGTCCAGAGGTAATTTCATTACCATTACTATCAATATTTAAATCACTAACGACTTTATACCATTTTGTACTACCATTAACAGAGGTTCCTTCAACTTCATCGACAATTACCACAGAATTTTCTTGGCCACGATAATTGTACACTACTTTGGCAGAAGTTGATGGAGAAATTCTTGCGGCGATTGCCCCAGTTGTAATTCCTAGTTGGTAATAGTTATAATCTTGTAATGATAGTGCTTTATCCATTGAATAGTAGTTAGAGGCTGCTTTTTCTGACCAAAAGCCATCAGAAGCATACTTAACATTCATTCCACTAAATTTGCTCCCTACTTGAGAACCAAAGTAACGGTAATCAGTAGGTTTAGAATAACCATAAGTTGCCCATTTGTTGGCAAATCCTAAAATACTTGAAGAAAATGATGCATACCAATTGGCTGATTCTGTAGGACTTGAATCAACAGCGTTCAAACCAAAACCATTATTTTTGTTAATAGCTAAATTGCTAGTACCATTTCCTGTTTCGTTTCTACTTATTCCTAATGCAAATAATGCATTGATTCCATAAACTTCTTGAGCATTATAGAAGAAAGTTCCTGAACCATATAAGCGAGAAGATTTTAAACCATCTTTGGTTAGAGCTGTCGTTCCAAAAACATCACGTTTAAAACCTAAATTATTTCTAATATATTCATTAATATTGATACTAGAGTAACTAGTTCTCGTGTGACTTGGTAGGTATTGGTAATAATTATAGTATGGTTCATCCTTATTTATTGAATTAGCGTGACTATTACCTACTTTATAGTCTTTTAGAGCGGTCTTTAAATCTTTGTAAAAATAATGACCGTCATAACTAATATATGTCCCAGGTGATAGCATGTCCGGCTTAGGGCCAATAGTGTTTCCGGATGAACTGTTATTAACTTCTTGAATTTTTTGAGTATAATTATGTCTAATTGTCGTATCTGTCACAGTGT
The DNA here is from genome assembly GCA_900552495.1 of uncultured Mycoplasmatota bacterium. Classification (GTDB taxonomy): domain Bacteria; phylum Bacillota_I; class Bacilli_A; order RF39; family UBA660; genus JAEDES01. The sequence goes on from URZY01000003.1 coordinate 180,407, forward strand.
AAGTATTAGTTGATTTTACCCATATTAATGGAACCAATTCTATTGTTCCAGCTTTAATCCAACCATCAAAGCCAGCTACTTTTACACGATAGACAAAAGTATTAGCGTATGATGAATAACCAGTTTCGAGAAAAAGACCATCAGTTGCTCCATAAGCCGAAGCCCCTGTTATATAACTGAATTCATTCTTTAATTGAATATCATTGTATAAATAAAAAAGTCCAGATTGGGTTGTAAAGTCGGCTAGAGCTGTGGTAGCGTCAAATATTTTAACATTACCAGGATTTCCACCAAGAACAACTAAGTTATCTCTACCATCCTTGTTCATAGCATTTTTGGCTAAATCAAAGTTATCATGACAACTTAATTTAGTTAACGTTCCATCAGCTTTGGCTTCAGCCACCTCAAAGGCACCACACAATTGTCTATTAACATAATCTTTTGAGGAATATGCATACGTTTCTTTAATATTAAAGCAAGCTGCTAAGAATAGAATTATAAAAAATATAGACTTTTTTTTCATTGGCGCAAACCTCCATCTTATTTTCTATATACATTATAACAAAAAACGACATATATTTTTCTGAAATATGGCCTTTTTTTAAATTTATTTCAAACGATTTTACATTATTTTACAAACTAATAATTTTTTAGATATAGCTTGACTCGGAGCCTTGAAAAATTTAGCTAAATTGAGTATAATTTATTATAGGCTTTTATAGATAGGAGATATGGTTATGGCTAGAAAAAAAGAAGAAAAAGAAAAGCAGGAAAAAACAAAGAAGCCAGTTGCCTTTATATTATTACTGATACTTGTAGTTTTGGCAGTTGCTTCTAGTGGATATTTAATATATATTCTTAGTTTATTAGCAACAATTGAAACATTTATTAGAACGGTTATTATTGGTTTATTAGCTTTTATAGATTTTATTTTAATTTTAAAACTGGTACTTTTGAAAAAGAAGAGACCAAAGAGTAAGAAAGTAAAACGACATATTGGTTTTTCTATATTTTGTATTATTTATATTATTGCTTGTTTTTTAATTGCCTTTGTTGTGAATTATTTATACAGTAAATTGGATAATATTAATAAAGATATGGTTACCTACTCTTCTAGTTTACTTGTTATGGCAGATGATCCAGCAACAAAGATTGATGATATTAAGGATTATGAAATAGCAATTTTAGAAGATGAAGACAATCCCGAAGGTTATGTTATTCCACAAGAGATTATTAAAGAGCATAATTTAAATGATAGTAATATTATTACTCCATATGATAACTACTCTACTATGTTGGTAGATATGTATGCGGGAGAGATTGATGCTGTTTTTATCTCTAGTAGTTATGCAGATATGTATTCTGGAATTACTGGCTATGAGGATATTGCGACAGATACAAAAGTTATTATTTCGAAAGAAAAAGATATGAAAAAATCAGATGCCTCATCATTTGAAACTTCATCTGTTAATAAATCTGTTACTGAACCATTTACTATATTATTGATGGGTATTGATTCAACTAGTGAAGTTTTATCAAAAAATGCTGTTGCAAATGGTGATACATTAATCTTGGTAACATTTAATCCTAAGACTTTAAATGCAACGATGATTTCAATTCCAAGAGATAGTTACGTTCCTATTGCTTGTTGGCCAAATAAAGATGAAAATAAAATTACACATGCAGCCGGTTATGGTAATGACTGTATGATTAATACTATTCAAAATTACTTTGGTATTACAATTGACTATTATGCAAAGATTAATTTTAAGGGATTGGTTAAATTAGTAGACGCTGTTGGCGGGGTTGAGGTAGATGTTCCGCAACAACTATGTACAGATAATTCTGATCGTTATTCAACTATTTGTATTAATCCTGGTAGACAAACGTTAAATGGTGAGCAGGCTTTAGTATTTGCAAGAAATAGGAAGTCCCTAGCAAATGGTGATTTCGGTAGAGCTCAACATCAACAGGAAATAGTCATGGCTTTAATCGATAAAATGAAAGGTATTAATAAAGTTAGTCAATTTACACAAATACTTGATACTGTTTCAAATAGTTTAGATACAAATCTTACTACAAAACAAATATTAGAGTTTTATAATGTTGGTAAAGATATTATAAAGAAGAGTTTGAGTTCTGATGAAGCTGAATTAATAAATGTTCAACAGCTTTATTTAGAGGGCGATAGTCAAATGATTTATGATGAACGTATGAGAATGGTTCTTTACAACTATATCCCTAATTCAAATAGTAAAAAAGATGTTGTTCAAGCAATGAAAGAAAATTTAGAATTAGTAGAACACAAACCGATTAAAACATTTAGTTTCTCAGTAAATACTCCTTATGAGAAAGAAGTTATTGGTTCTGGTCCATATAGAAGTGGTGCGGGAACATATAGTTTACTTCCAAGTTTTATTGGATTAAGTGAAGCAGCGGCAACTAATAGAGCAGCAAATTTAGGAATTTCTGTTAAGTTTGTAGGTAGTGGTGGTACTGTTATTAGTCAAAGTTATCCGGCTAATAAGAGAATTGATAAAATAAGTGGTTCATTGGTTCTTACACTTTCAAGTTCAAAAGTTGAAGAGGAAGAGGAAAAACCGAAGGATGATGAGGAAGAAGAAAATGGCGGTGATAATGGTAATACTGATACTCCAGATACGCCAACACCTTCACCTAGTCCTAGCCCTACTCCATCACCTAGTCCTACACCTTCACCTAGTGAATGACAATAATAAAAGACAGGGCTTAGATGACCTCATTTCTTCTGTTCAAGAAATGAGGTTTTTATATTGGAACTATTATAACGATGAAAAACCATTAGCTTAGGCTAATGGTCCTAAATTGAAATTTCAACCGCACCACCTGGTGCGGCTTTTTGATACAATAAAGGAGCCAAATCCCGGCAAGGAGGCTCCTATATGAATTATACTCAATTAACTAAAGAAAAGAAAGCGCAAATTGATATCTTACTTGAACAAGGACTATCTATGAGAAAAACTGCAGAAATTCTTGGTATTAGTCATTCTACTATTTCTAGATACAAAGCCGGAATTTATAAAAAAAGAGAAATTGATATTACTATAAAGTATGACACGTTTCTTAGATACTTGTATACCCATTATGATTATAAAACCTGTTCTATTGAAATTTGTATTATGAAATTTAAAAGACAATACTTAAATGCCGGTTGTCCATCTATTAAACAAGTCTATAATTGGATAAATGAAGGTAAAATAAAATTATCTAAAAAGGACTTGTGTTATAAAAAGCGACGCGGAAAGAAAACTTCTATGTTGAATCATACAAAGTGGAATATAGATCATAAAACAGTACTTCCAATAAGTCTTAGACCTAAATATATCAATAAAAGAGATGAATTAGGTCATTTAGAGATAGATTCTATTTTAGGCAAAAGAAATGAATATGATTCTATAATTTCTATAGTTGATAGATGTTCAAGAAAAGTTTGGTTAATAAAAGCAGAATACAAAAATGAATATTATACAGATAAAATAATTTATGACTATTTGATAAGAAATGAAATAAAAGTAAAATCAATTACTGTGGATAATGGATTAGAGTTCCAAGCTTTAGGTTTAACCGCAAAAAAACTTGGAGTAAAACTATATAAATGTGATCCATATTGTTCATTCCAACGAGGAACAAATGAAAGAACGAATGCATTAGTAAGAAGATTTATTCCAAAAGGAAATTCAATGAAGTTCGTAAGTCAATATTATTTAGATAATATTTGTTTTGAAATAAACAGTATGCCACGCAAATTATTTGACTATAAATGTGCATATGATATAGAATTAAAATATAAATAAAATGGTGCGGTTGAAATTACAATAAAGAAACCATTAGCTTAGGCTAATGGTTGCTTTATTAATTACTATTTTTAATATTTTGTCTTACGGTACCAGTATAATATAAGTTCTTTTCTGGAATAAAGACTGATATAAGGATTTCTCCTTGGAAATCATAAAAGACAACTATATCGTTATGTTGTTCTCCTGGAACGATGTTCATTCCTTCTTCATCATTAATAATCTTAATTATATTTTCAATTGCACTAGTTATCTCTTGGTCTGTTATTCTTTCGGCTTCCTTAAATTCTTGTTGAGTTAAAAGTTTATCTTTACTTTTATCATATAGATACCATTCTATTTTCTTACGATTATATTCATTAGTGCATAGATTAATGATATTTCTTTGAACCGCTATGCTTATATATTTTTCATTTTCATAGTTATAGTAATTTGTTACAACTCGTTGTTCATGATAATATTTATCTTTTACGGCTGTACATCTTTCATTGTCTGTGGTAGAGTTTTTTACTTGTTCATAATATTGTTTTGTATCATTATTAATTTTTTCGATTTTTTTAGTTAGTTTTTTTGATGAAGAATTGATAACTAAGGTATCATAATTATCTTCCGCTGGCATTTCACAATCTTCTGTTTTACAGTTGGTTATTTTTAAACGCATACTTTCTGGATAATCATAAAATAGCTCATTATTTTCAGACTTTGAGTCGGTCTTACGTGTTGTTAAGTAAGCCCCACCTCCAATCAGCGCAATGGCAATGACTATCATAAGAACCCCTACAATATAATTTAGTTTATTTTTTTTCACGCTTTCACCTACCTTTTATCCTTGGCATTGTGCATATGGACATACAGAATTAGAACCGCCAATACAGTTTGTATGAATCCATACTATACGATTACTTGGGGCTGCTGAGTAAAAGTTACCGCTCGCAGCATAAACCTTAGTCATGCCTCCGCTACTTCCTAGAACATATAATCTATCATTAGCTCCATTTAGATGGTGTTGAACTGTTCCTGCATAAGTACTAGCGGAAGATGATGTATAAATAAAGGTATTTCCTTCACGACACGCAGTAACCCAAGTACAACCAGTCGGATTTGAATCGCTACAGCAAGACTGAGTATTACATGATTGCTCTAAAGCATTAGCTTTTGAACCACAACTTACGCTACTATCATAGGCTGATACTAAATACGCTGTTTTGTATTGTTTTCCGCCGCCACAAGTTTTACTGCATGATGACCAACCACTATAACTACTTATTACGGTAGATGAACAACAGTCCTGTTTGTTGCAGGCCTGAGATGAAGTGGTTGTTCCACAATTTCTTCCGTCGTATGTACTATATTTGGTTCCGC
>URZY01000004.1 GCA_900552495.1 uncultured Mycoplasmatota bacterium
CGGATTTTTTGCTTTTTTTGTATATGAGTGGTGTCACATCAATTGTAACTCTACATTTGTAAGTAGTGTATTTGTAAGTAGCAACTTGACAAAGTAGTAATATAATGATAATATATTTTCATATTTTAAAATGTTGAAGAAAAGAAGTAACTATTCTCAACTTTTTATAGAGAGTTTGTGGTTGGTGGAAACAAATAAAAGCGAATAGTGAATAACATTTCTGAATGCTTAAAGAAATAAGTAGACTAAGCCGGGCGCAGACCGTTATATTTGCTAGATTTGTTGGAATCGAAAAGTGATTATAAGGAAAAAAGACTTTATAATAAATTGGGTGGCACCGCGGAAGACTAGTTTCGTCCCATAGTACTATTGGTATTATGGTATGGACTAGTCTTTTTATATTATGTTAAGAAATGAGGGTGTTATTATGGAACAATTAGCAGGGATGAAACGTGATGCGTTTCTTCTTGATAGAATGGGAATCTTATCTCAAGAAAGTTTGGAAAAATGGGCAAAAATTCAAAAAGCTCAACAATTTTGTCAATATCTACTTACAAATGGTATTACTTACGATTTTCTTGTGAAACATGAAGAGGTTAGAAGTTGCTTAGAATCATCTGATTATTATAGAAGATTTGAAGATTATTTAGGTGATGACTATGTTGTTTGCAAAAATTTGTTATTGCAAGAGAGAAAAGGAGAAAAGAAAAAATATTTGCTAATTACAGATAGTATGAAAAAGGTAGATTTGGCTAGCGTTAGGAATACTTTAGGGAGTAAAAAGTTAGAATTTGTACCAGAAGATGATATGCAACAGTTAATTGCGACAACACCTGGCAATGTTTCACTTTTCTCACTTGTGAATGATTTAAGTGGAGAAATTGATCTTGTTATAGATGAAGAGTTATTGGGGGCAACAGATTTGGCTTTCCATCCCTTATATAATGGGATGAGTGTATTTTTGCCACCACAAGAGTGTTTTAAATTTTTAAGTTTAATTGGAAGAGATGCAATTGTGACACCAATTGCTGAAAAAGAAGGTAAGCAAATACAAAAAGTATTAAGTGCAAATAAAAATTGAGATATTTAAAGAAATTATAGAGCAACATAAAAATAAATGATATAATAATTGAAGGAGGAAAAATTATGACAGTTGATGCTAAAATATTATACAGTGAGATTAATAAATATATTGAAAAAGAGGTAGTTCTTCAAGGATGGGTTAGAAATCATAGAAAACAAAAGGAATTTGGTTTTATTGATTTTAATGATGGAACTTGTTTTAAGAGTATACAAATTGTTTATGATAATAAATTGGCGGACTTTTTAGAAATTCAAAAAATTGGTGTGGGAGCTGCTATTGAAGTTGTTGGTAAGGTTATTTCGTCACCAGCTAAGGGACAGGAATTTGAGGTTCAAGCGACTAAAATTTTGGTTATTGGAGAGAGCGGTGAAGATTATCCGATTCAACCAAAGAGACATTCTAGAGAATTTTTAAGAGAACAAGCTTATTTAAGACCAAGAACAAATTTATTTGGAGCGGTATTCAGAGTTAGAAGTGTAGCAGCGATGGCAATTCATGAATACTTTCAAAAGAATAATTATGTTTATACACATACACCTTTAATTACAACGACTGATTGTGAAGGATCAGACCAAATGTTTAAGGTAACAACTTTAGATTTTAATAATTTACCTAAAACAGCAGATGGAAAGGTAGATATGAGTAAGGATTTGTTTGGTAAACAATCATATATTACTGGAACCGGACAATTGCATGGTGAGGCTTTCGCAATGGCGTATAAGAAGATTTATACATTTGGTCCAACTTTTAGAACAGAGAATTCCAATACAAAAACGCATGCTAATGAATTTTGGATGATTGAGCCAGAAATAGCTTTTTGTGATTTAAATGGTTTAATGGATATTGAGGAAGAAATGTTAAAATTTGTAGTGCAATATGTTCTTGATCATTGTCCTCAAGAAATAGAATTTTTTGATAATTTTGTTGAGAAGGGTTTAAAAGAGAAGTTAGAAAAGTTAGTAGCTTCGGAGTTCGTAAGAATAACGCACCATGATGTAGTTGATATTTTAAAGAAAGCAGATGTGAAATGGGAATTTACTCCAGATTACGAAGAAGATATTGCTAAAGAGCATGAACGTTATATTACGGATTACTTTAATGGTCCGGTATTTATTACGGATTGGCCTAAAGATATTAAAGCTTGGTATATGAAGGTTAATGAAGATGGTAAAACAGTTGCGGCCGTTGATTTGGAAGTTCCAGGAGCTGGCGAGTTAATGGGTGGATCGCAGCGTGAAGAAAATTATGAAAAGTTAGATAAACGTATTGAAGAAATGGGCATTGATAAGGATAGTGTCGATTGGTATTGTAACTTACGTAGATATGGTGGTTGCTATCATTCAGGTTTTGGTATGGGATTTGAGAGATTGATTATTTATTTAACGGGAGTAGAAAATATTAGAGACGTTATTGCATTCCCAAGAACACCTGGTAATTGTGAGTATTAGTTAACAAAAAGTTTACACTTAAATGTGTAGACTTTTTTCTTTTATAAGAGAGTTGCGGTTAGGGTATGATATAATTAGAGAGAATTAGAGGTGTTGTCTATGGAAACATTACAAACAAATAGTGATACAGGAAGACTTCGAAAAATTAATGAAGATTACGTATTTTTTTGTAGACATCCAAAAGATGAGAAAGTTTTACTTTTAATTGTTGCTGATGGAATGGGTGGCCGTGAAGAGGGCGATGTAGCAGCTCAAGAAGTATCTGCATCAGTTGAAGCATGGTTTTATCAAGAGGATATCGATATATTAAGAAATATAAGCGGTGTTAGTGAAACTTTGGATAAAGAAATAAATAAAACGAATAAGTATTTAATAGAAAAGTATGGAAAAAACTTTTTAGGCACGACACTTACTTTAGCAATTGTTGGTAGTAATACAACGCTATTTTATAATATAGGTGATTCACGGGGTTATATTTATAAGAATAGAGAATTAATTCAAGTAACAGAGGATGATTCAGGTGTGTGGTCTTTTTATAAAGATGGTTCAGTTGCTAAGGACGATTTAAGATTTTTTCCAACTAATAATTTTATAACAGCATGTATTGGTTTAAATGAAGAGTTATGTGTTAGTAGAAGTTATATTGTACCTAATAATTATAAAATGATATTATTATTTACTGATGGTGTGACAGATTTGTTAGGAGATAATGATATAAAGAAGATTATTGAAAAAAAGAAAGATAAGGATATTTTAAAAGAAATTATTAGAGTAGCGGTTTATAAGGATTTAAAATTACATGTGCCTAGTTATTTAAAAAGAAGATATAAAGGTAATTTTAGTGTTCCAGTTCATGGAAGAGATAATGCAAGTGGTGTAATTTATATAAAAGATTAATTAAATGTATAATTAGTCTTTTTTTTATACATTATAATTGTAGGAGGAAAAATTATGAAAAAAAGATTAATAATACTACTTAGTTTATTTGGTTTATTAGTTAGTGGTTGTGGTAATACAAATACACCTACTAGTAAAGTAGAAGAATTTTTAGGAAAATATCAATCTATGGATAGTGAGGTTTTAACACAACTTGATAATATTATTTCAAATGATACTAGTATGAGTGATACTCAAAAAAAAGATTATCAGTCATTGATGGAAAAACAGTATCAAAATTTATCATATAAAATTAAAGATGAAAAAATAGATGGAGATGAAGCAGAAGTATTAGTAGAAATTGAAGTTTTTGATTATGCTAATTCCATTTTAGAGTCAAAAGAATATTATAATGAGCACCGTGATGAGTTTAAGAGTGATGATTCTTTTAATGAGGATCAAAAAGATGAAAGTGGTGAGGTTGTTGGTGGAGAAATTGATAATATAGCCGCATTTATTGATTATAAGATTAAACAATTAAAAGATGTAACTGATAAAGCTAAGTATGAAATTACTTTCCATTTAACAAAAGAGGATGGGGAGTGGGTTGTAGAAGATATTAGTGATGAAGATAGACAAAAGATTCATGGTTTATTTGAGGGCTAAAATAAAAAAATCTATACAATGTTTGTGTATAGATTTTTTATTTTTTACATAATGTTTTTTGATAAACCCTTTCGATATTTTCTTTAGATCCCGCAGCAAAGTGGTTTAAACTTTCTGGTTCCACTAGGTAATTAATGCCTAAGTTGGCTAATTGTCTTTCATCAAACAAGACGATGCCATCGTTTTTATAACCAGTAACTTTTTCAAGCATATCATTTGTTTGAAGGATAAGGGGATTTTGTTCAGTTTCTTTATTAATACTACTTCCAACAACGAGAATTTTATCAAGATTAGTTTTAGATAAATCAATTCCTAAAAAGTTATCCATTTCAAATCCATAATTCTGGTTAATTAGAAAGTTAATTCCAGCAAGAATTAATTTTTGTTTTGGATCAAAATCCTGTTTATAAGTTGCTAAAAAAGTTGGGTTAGCAAGTGGTGTACCTGTAATGGAAGGATGAATGGCAATTACTTTGGCAACTCGATCTGATTGTGTTGCTAGGGCAGCGATAGTTCCGCCAAAACTTTCAGTTAGTAAAATAATATCATGTAAGTTGGCTTCTTCTAATGTTTGGACTAAATTGTTAGCAAAATTCTCGGCATTAAACAAACTTTTATTTTTTGCAGTGATTGGATAGTCATAAAACCAAGAACCATTAAACATATTGTGACCAGGGTCGGCAGTGTATCCTGTTTGTTCCAAAATATGACAACGATGTTCCATTTGACCACCAATGTAAATTATGGGTTGGTCATTATCTGTTAAGTTTTTTTCATCAATGTATAGACTGCCCAAATTATTAGGTTTATATCTTGTTTTTCCTTTTTTATAATTAAGCATTATTCCACCTCTTTTTGTAATGTTTAATATTTTAGCAGAAATTGTTGAAAATAAAAAGAGAGAAAATAAAAATATTCTCTTTTTTTTTGACTAGAATTTTGATATACTTTATTAAGATAAGAGGGTGTTTAATGTGATAGGAACAATTACAGAAATTATTGATAATAATGTGTATATTAAATTAGCTATTGATATTGCACAACAGCCAAACTTGGTTGGGTTACATGTCGTATTTGATGATGGAAAAAAGAGAGTCGTTGGGGAAATTGCAAATACTAATCGTGAACAAATGACGGTTAATATTGTTGGAGAAATTAAGGATGGATTTTTTACACCTGGTTCTAGTGCTAAGCCGTCTTTTAAGTCAACACCACGATTAATTAAAGCTGAAGAGTTATCCATTTTATTAGGAGATTCAGAAACTAAAGATGGACAAACTAACTTTGGAACTAGTAATATTTATGAAGGTTATAAGATTAATGTAGCCATAAATGAATTTTTCAATGCTCATTTCTCCATACTTGGTAACTCTGGTGCTGGTAAAAGTTGTACGGTTGCGTCAATTTTACAAAAGCTATTTACGAGTAGTCCTACGCCACCAACAAATGCTAATCTTTTCTTTTTTGATGCTTATGGTGAGTATTCAAATGCCTTTTCAAAATTACATGAACATAATCCGGCATTAAATTATAAGTCTTATACAACTAATTTGGATGAGGCGGATACAGAAATTTTGAGAATTCCAATTTGGTTGTTAGATGTTGATGATTTAGCTTTATTGTTAGATGTTACCACTCCTTCACAGTTGCCAATTTTAGAGAAAACTTTGAAATTAGTACCAATTCTTACTGGAGAAGGAGATAGTGTCATAAAGAAGAAAAATGATATTATTGCGAGGGCGTTGCAGGATATTTTATTATCGGGAAATGATTCAACAAAGATTCGTGATCAGGTAATAGGTGTTTTAACTAAGTTTAATACGCCAACCCTTAGTTTAAATAGTCAAATCGTTCAGCCTGGATATACACGTACTTTGAAACAATGTTTGTTTGTTGATAAGACTGGAAAGATGCAAGAAATGGAACTTGTAGTTGAATTTGTTAGGGGTTATATTCAAGAGGAAAGTACAGATGTTAATCCTAGTGAAATGAATCCGTTTTACTCACTAGCTGATTTGGAGTTGGCAATGGACTTTGCATTAATTAGTGAAGGTATTTTAAAAAGTGATAAAGTTTTTGATTATGCTAATGTTATTAGTGTTAGATTGCATACTTTAGTTACAGGAGAAGCAAGAGAGTATTTTTCTTATCCAAATTATGTAACTAGAGATGAATTTATTGAAGATTTATTGTTAAGTAGGCAAACAGGTGGTAAGTGTCAAATAGTCAATTTTAATATTAATTATATAGATGATCGTTTAGCAAAGGTTATTACTAAAATATTGTCTAGAATGTTATTTAAGAAGGCTAGTACAATTAAGCCATGTGGTAGTAGAGCTTTCCATATAATTATTGAAGAGGCGCATCGTTATGTTCAACATGATGGTGACGTAGAGTTATTAGGATATAATATATTTGAACGTATTAGTAAAGAGGGTCGTAAGTATGGTATGTTTTTAGCGCTTATTACGCAGCGACCTAGTGAACTTTCTGATACTTGTGTTTCACAGTGCATGAATTTTATTATTTTAAGAACACTACATCCAGTTGATTTGGAATATATTAGAACGATGGTTCCGAATGTTTCATCTGAAATTGTTTTACAATTGAAGAATTTGAAACCAGGAAATTGTATAGCTTTTGGAAGCGCGTTTAAGGTACCAACTCAACTTTATGTTGATTTACCTAATCCAAGACCGTTATCTAATAATGTTGATTTGGAAAAAGTATGGTATAAGAGTCAACCGGTTGAAAGTGTTTCGGGAACTTTAGGAAATGTTGGTGGAGTAGTTCAAGCTCCGCAAGGTGGAGCACCGGTGTCATCGCCAGTTAGTCCAGCTCCAGTAATGTCGCAAGGGGTAGCAGCACAAGCGGTACCGGTTCAACAAGTGGCAGGAGTGGCACCAGTTGCAACAGCAACATTAACTCCACAACCAGTTGGGGCAACTGTTCAAGGACAACCTAGTTTAGCTCCACAAGGAGGAACTTTTATTCCTCAAAATACGTAGTAATTGTTGATAGACTGAAATTTATCGTAATTTTAGTCTTTTTCTTTTTGAAAATATATGGTAAAATTGGAATAGTAATATATGATATTAGGATGGAGGATAAGTTTTATGGCTTTAGATAAATTAAAAGGTTTTTTTGTTGGGGAAGATAATGATGCAGTTGAAGCGACTGGCGATGATGAATTTTATACTACATCAAAAGAAGACTATCATATTCAAAATGGTGTTGCAGGAAGTAAAATGATGTTACTTGAACCCCGTGCTTATTCCGAAAGTCAACAAATTGCAGATTATTTGAAGAATAGGAGTGCTGTTGTTGTTAATTTGAAGAGAGTAACACCTGATCAAGCAAAGAGAATTGTTGATTTTCTATATGGAACAATTTATGCGATTGGTGGGGACTTACAAAAATTAGGTGGAGGAATATTTCTATGTACACCTAATAATGTAAATGTTGAAGGGAAAATTAGTGATGATGGAAATAATAATACATCATCAAAGTCTTCTCGTGGAAAGAAAGCAGAAAAAGAAAATGATGAAGATGATTTCTTTTAAAATAAATTAATATGTTTCTGAGGTGATTATATGGAAAAATTTAGTTATGAAGCTAATGGATATAATCGTCGAGAAGTTAATCAGTTTATAAGTGATGTTATTGATCAGACAGAGGGAATTATTACTAAATGTCGAGCACAAAGTACGGAACTTGAAAGATTACGTGGTGAGCTTGAACACTATAAGACTTTAGAAGATACTTTAAAAGTGGCGATTATTAAAGCAGAAGAAACAGGAGACAATATAAAAAAGATGGCTCGTGAAGAGAGTCAGATGATTATTGGAGATGCAAAAAATAACGCTAGTAGAATCGTTAATGAGGCATTACTGAGAGCTGAGAAAATAGAACAAAGAGCTGATTTGTTAGAGAATAATATGAAAATTTTTAAAAGGAAATTGAAACTTATTATGGAGCAGCAGATGGCTGTTGTTGAGGAAATTGAAGTATTAGAACTGGATCCAAAGTGATTCAGTTTTTATATATTTTGTATAACTCTAATTATATTTCTAACTTATATTTATTTTTGTGAGAAATAATACTTTAAAAAAGTAATCTATAGGTTAACAAAATGAAACTATTGATGTATAATGAAGATAATGAGTGTGAGATATATATTGAGAGGAGTTTTATATGAAATATATTAAATATTCCATAGTTTTAGTGTTGGTTATGGGCTGTTTTGAAGTGATATCTACTTTTGCAACAACTTATAATTATGCTAACATAAGTATACCGTCTTTACATGGTACATGGAAGAGTTCACAAAAGAGAAAATATTTAGAATATAAAGTGCAGTTTTTTACAAATAATGGTGCTAGAGATTCACTTGGGAATGAATATATAATGGCAGGAAGAACACAGTCGATGTATGATAGTGTTGGTTATAGTTCTTGGAAAAATGCTTCTAAGAATACTTCAAATTCATGGGGAAATGAAAATTTGACGCCAGGAGAATATAAGTTGGAACTTAAAGCAAAGGAATATAATGCTTTGAGTCTTAGTTTTAATGGTTCTTGAACTATTGATTAAATAATTAAAAGATATTTCACACTCACTAAAAGGGAGAATTAATGTATGAAAAACAAGTTTATTTCTATATTTTCTATTGCTATAGTTTTGATGATAGTTATTTTTTCTTTTGCGGAAGTAGTAAATGATTATATGCCATATTATATAGATTATTATAAAATTGAAAAAAACTGCCCAGGTAATGATGAATTATGTAAGCCGTTTAAGAATCGGGCTGAAGTATTAGAATATTTAGAGAATAAAAATCCTCATAAAAAGTTTGATGCGATAACATTATCAACTTATGTTATTGAAACAAGTAGTACTTTCGGACTGGTAGTATTTTTATTACCACTTATAGTTATAATTAATGTTGTTTTTAGGATTCATGATGAGATTTCAAGTGGTTTTATAAAGAATAAATTAAGTAGAATGAGTTATAGTAAACTTTTACGGGAATATTTCTTGAAGGCTATGAAAGTGAGTTTAATTATTCCTTTAGTATATATATTTATTTTTGGTATTTCGTGTCTAATTACAAATTTTAACTTTAATATAACAGAGAATATGCAACTTTTTTCAGAATATGAAACATTTAAATATAGTAATTTTTTCATATATAGTGTATTACTGATTATAATACAATATTTGTTGTTTTTTGGATATTCTATAATTGGGATATTTATGTCTTTCATAAATAAGAGTAAAATAGTTAGCGTGATTTTTGGATACATATATTTTGTTATTTTATGTATTTTTTATCTTGTTTTTGGAACGGTTGTAATTAAAAATCTTTTAGGTATTAATTATGGTGAAGTTAATTATTTTAACTTGATTGGTAATTATTGGTCTTTTAATGATTTGGCGAGCCCAGTTCTTTTGTTGATGGTAGTTTTAAGTGTAGTTGTTTTTAATGTTTTGATAACCTTAAAACTTGCAGGTAGTAAAGAGAAGGGAATATTATGGTATGAAAGACAAAGGACGTAATGATTTTAGTTTTTTTAGCTATTTAACTTCAGAAGATTCATTTAAAATAACATTTTTTTTACTTATTGCCGTGGCTATTTTTGGGCGATTAGAGCTTCCTCGAGAGTTAACTGTTCTTTCGGCCTTATGCTTTCCATTTACTATTTCTTTTTTTCATTATACTTTCTTATTAATTCTTTTATATAATACGATGATTGTATGTAGAACCTTTGATACAAAATTTGATTTTGTATTTATTAGATATCTTTCTAAAAAGAAAAAAATATTTATAATAATTAAAAATATTGTATATATGACATTATTTTGTTTTTTGATTTTTCTAATAATTTATTTGGGTTTAATAATATTTACATATACTAGTGGTAAATCTTTGATTAATCCATATTTAGTAAATGGTTCTTTTGGACTTGTATATTTACTCTTGAAATGGTTGATTATAGCATTACTTTTACAAATAATAAATGCGTTATTATATATGATTATAAGAGAGAAGATTATAATTATTACTTTACTTTATTTTATTCCATTATATTTGGAGCTATTTAGTAATTTTGTGAAATATAATTTTTTTCCTTGGATTCATCAAACAAGTATGATATGGAATTATCTAACGGATGATTTAATATCTTTTGGTTTATGTTTAATATTATTAGGTTTTATTATAATAGGAGTAGAAAAAGTAGTAGAAAGGTTATTGTAAATGAAATATTTATTTTGTAATGATATAAAAAATTGCTTTAGAGGGAGAACTTTAAAATTAGTAATTGTTGTTTTAATACTTGAATTTATTTTTCAGTTTATTATTATTGATGATAATATTGTTAATCTACTATTGGGAAGAAACCTTGAAAATGTAAAAGATTATATTTCTATGTTGTTCTTTCTATTACATGTTTTATTATTTATGTTTATATCATTAGATATCTATTTGCGTGATATGTTATATAATGTTGATAATATTTTCTTTAGGATAAAACCAATAAAGTTTATTGGAGAGAAAATTATTTTTTTAATTATTTCAACTATAGTGTTGAGATTGTTAGAGTATATCGTAATTTTACCGGTTTTGATAAGTAGAATGGAGTCAATAGATATAATTGGTCTTTCTCTTGTGAAGGATATCTTATTTTATTTATTATTCTCGTTGATTGTTATTTTACTGAGGGAATATAAGTGGTTAATTGGGGATAAAGGTTTAGGCTTAATTATTATTTTTTTAATTTTTGTTCCTAAAAATATAGATGTTTTTTATAATTACTATTTAATAGGTGTTTTTACACTTATAGTTATTATTATGTTAAGTATGATGTGTTTTTCAAAAAAGATTATAGAATCAGAAGGAGTGGGAAAATGAAAGTTAAGTTAGAGAATATTTGTAAGTCATTCAAAAATAATAATTTATTGGAGAATATTAATATTGAGTTTGAGCCAGGTAAGATATATGGGATTATAGGAAAAAATGGTTCGGGGAAAAGTGTTTTATTAAAAATAATATGTGGTTTTTATAATCCTGATTCCGGGAGAGTATTATTCGATAATAACTGTATTAACTTGGAGAAAAGCTTTGCACCATCTACTAGGGCATTGATAGAGCATCCTAACTTTCTTCCAAATCTTTCTGGATTGGATAATTTAAAGCTTTTAGCAAGTATTCAAAATGTTATTGGGGAAGATGAAATAATGGTAACTTTAAAAAAAGTAAATCTTTTTGAGGAAAGGAACAAGAAATATTCTAAGTATTCTTTAGGAATGAAGCAGAAGTTGGGAATTGCGCAAGTTTTAATGGAGGATCCAGACGTAGAGATTTTTGATGAGCCATTTAATGGAATAGATGATGAGTCGATTGAAATGATAAGAACTGTTTTAAATGAGGAAAAGAAAAGAAATAAAGTAATTATATTAGCGACGCATCTTAAGAATGATATAGAAGAGTTGTGTGATGAAGTTTATAAGATTGATAAAAATACGCTAAATAAAGTAGAATAGTTATATTATGTTAGATAAAAGCTAAAAGTAAAAAGGTATAAAATTATGATTGTTATTTTTTAATGCTTTAAAAAGTGATTGCAGTGATGAAACATTTATGTTATATTAGTTAGTGATAAACAAGTGCGAAAGACGTAATATTTCGGAATATGTAGAGAGCTCATGGTTGGTGAAATTGAGTTAGGAAGAAGTATTAAGATCACTTTCAAGTTGTGATTTATGGATAAGATAAATACGGTAACGCGTTATAGTAGTTGAGATAGAATTTATTCTATGAATTAAGGTGGTACCACGAACTATTCGTCCTTATTGGATGAATAGTTTTTATTTTAATTGAGGAGGGATTTTGATGAAGTTTGAAAAGCTAGATAACAGTAAAGTCAATGAAGTTGAAAATAAAATATCTAAAGAATGGAAAAAACAAGATATTTTACAAAGATGTATTGATACTAGAAAGAATGGTAAGAAATGGGTTTTTTATGATGGTCCAATTTATGCGAA
The DNA here is from genome assembly GCA_900552495.1 of uncultured Mycoplasmatota bacterium. Classification (GTDB taxonomy): domain Bacteria; phylum Bacillota_I; class Bacilli_A; order RF39; family UBA660; genus JAEDES01. Next base: position 12,121 of record URZY01000004.1, read on the forward strand.
TGCGAAGCCAGGAATTCACCATGTTTTTGCGAAAACGATTAAAGATGCTTTTTGTAAGTATAAAACGATGCAAGGGTATAAAGTTTTAAGAAAGATTGGGCTTGATACGCATGGGTTACCAATTGAGGTTAATGTTGAGAAAAAGTTAGGTTTTAAAAATAAATCGGATATTGAAGAATTTGGAATTGAGAATTTTTGTCGCGAGTGTAATAGTGAAACAGCGACTAACATAGATGAGGTTAAACGTGTTACTGATATGATGGGGCAATTTATTGATTGTGATCATCCTTATGTGACTTGTGATAATGAATTTATTGAAAGTGAATGGTGGATTATTAAGGAGATGGATAAGAAGGGATTAATCTATCATGGTAATAAAGTATTGCCTTATTGTCCACGCTGTGGGACTGAGCTTTCTTCAAATGAGGTGGCTCAAGGTTATCAAGCTGATTCGGTTAATACAGTTATTGTTCCTTTTAAAAAGAAGGATGAGGATGTTTATTTCTTGGTATGGACAACTACACCTTGGACATTGATGGCTAATGTTGCTTTGTGTGTTAATCCGGATTTAACTTATGTAAAAGTGCAATCTATGGGATATAAATTTATTGTAGCAGAAGCACTACTTGAGAAAGTGGTTGGCAATGAGGCAGAAATATTAGAGACTTATAAAGGTAGTGATTTGGTTGGAATTAAATATGAACAGTTAATGCCATTTGTTGAAGTGACAGGTAAAGCATTTGAAGTAATTGCAGATGGTTATGTTACTGCTGAAGATGGTACGGGAATTGTTCATATCGCACCTGCCTTTGGTGATGATGATAATAAAGTTTGTCAGGCTAATGGAATAGCTTATGTTAATCCTGTTGGTAAAGATGGTTGCTATATTAGTGGTCCTTGGGAAGGAAGATTAGTAACTGATGGTGATCTTGAAATTGAAATTATTAAATGGTTGAAAGAGAATGACAAACTATTTAAGAAAATTAAGTTGGTTCATGATTATCCACATTGTTGGAGATGTAAATCACCACTTATTTACTATGCAAAACCAGCTTGGTATGTAAAAACGACAGCTGTTAAAGAAGAAATTATTAAAGCTAATGATAAGATTAATTGGTATCCTGAATTTATTGGGACAAAGAGATTTGCGAATTGGTTAGATAATATGGTTGATTGGGGAATCTCTAGAAATAGATATTGGGGATGTCCAATGCCAATTTGGACTTGTGAATGTGGGCATAAACATGTTATTGGATCTGTCAATGAGTTACAAGAGTTAGTTGTTGAAAATGTTGATGTTAAAGCTATTGAGTTGCATAGACCGTATGTTGATGAGTTGCATATTAAATGTCCAAAATGTGGTAAGCTAATGGAGCGAGTAAAAGATGTTATGGATGTTTGGTTTGATAGTGGCTCAATGCCTTATGCACAGTTTCATTATCCATTTGAGAATGAAGAGTTATTTGCGGAGCAATTTCCGGCTGACTTTATTGCTGAGGGGGTAGATCAAACTCGTGGTTGGTTCTATGTTTTATTGGTAATTTCGACAATTATTTCTGGTGAGAGTAGTTTTAAAAATGTTGTTGTTAACGATATGATGCTTGATAAGTTTGGTAAGAAGATGAGCAAATCAACAGGAAATATTATTGATCCAGTTGAAATAATGCAAAAATATGGAGCTGATACAATTCGTTTCTATATGCTATATGTTTCACCAGTTTGGACTCCTTTAAAGTTTAGTGAAGAGGGAGTAAAAGAAGTTTATTCAAAGTATACGTCAACCTTTAAAAACTCTTATTCTTTCTTTGAAATGTATGCTAATGCGGATAATATTGATCCAAGGGAATATAATATACCGGTTAAAGAACGTGAATTGATTGATAGATGGTTACTTTCTAAATTAAATAAGTTGGTAAGGGATGTTAATTTAGCATATCAAGAATTCGATTTAAATAAAGTGGCTAAATTGGTTGTTCCATTCTTGAATGATGATTTATCTAATTGGTATATTAGAAGTAATAGAAGAAGATTCTGGGATAGTGAATTAACAGAAAGTAAAAAAGCGGTATATTTAACCACTTATGAAGTATTAGTTACTTTATGTAAATTATGTGCTCCGCTTACGCCATTCTTAACAGAAGAAATTTATAAGAATTTAACAGGAGAAGAATCTGTTCATTTAGCAGAATTTCCAGTTGAAGATACTAATTTGATTGATGAAGTAGTAGAAGAGAGAATGGATTTAGTAAGAGATGTTTGCTCTCTTGGTAGATTTGCTAGGGAAGAAGTTAATATTAAAGTTAGACAGCCAATTCAAAGTTTGATTCTTCCAAAGAGTGATGAGTTAATTATTGGTGATTTATTAGCGGTAATTAAAGAAGAACTAAATGTCAAAGAGATTTTATTTAAAGATGATATGAGTGAATATTTAGAATATGTTGTTAAACCAAATTTTAAAGTTCTTGGTAAAGCACTTGGGGCACGTATTAAAGAATTACAAGGAATGTTGGCTAATGCAACAAACGAACAAGTAAATAAAATCAATGATGGTGGTTTAATGGTATCATTAGGTGGTGATGATTTTACAATTACACCAGAAATGGTAATAATGGAAGTTAAACAAAAAGATGGATTTGCATCGGCAAGTAATAATAGAACTTGTGTTGTATTGGAAACAGAGTTAACAGAAGAATTAATTTTAGAAGGGCTTGCACGTGAATTTGTTCGTAAAGTTCAAAGCTTAAGAAAAGATGCAGATTTTGTAATTACAGATCATATTAACATTTATTATAACGGAAGTAGTGCGGTTGATAAAATGTTAGAAGTTTATAAAGATTATGTAATGGGAGAAGTTTTAGGTGAAAAGCTTATAAAAGATGAAAGTTTAGACAATTATAGTGATATGAACGATGAAAAAGTTGCAATTAAAGTAGAAAGAATTTAAGAGATAAAAAGAATGCATAATTATATGGCATTCTTTTTATTTGATGTAGATTAATATTTGTAGTAAAATATAATTAAGATTAGGAGGTATATGATGATTACGATGGATGAGTTAATTAGATTATTATGGGGACATAATATTAATGTTGATCGAATAAAGGAAGAAAAACTTACTAGAATTGCTGCAAGGGCAAGTGGGGAAAAATTGAATTATGTTTTAAATCATCTATTGAATGAACTTAATGTTAGACCAAGAAGTATTGAAAATTGTCCAAGTGTTTTGTATGCCTCTTTGAATGATATAATGAATAATTATAAATATTTAACTGATCAAGATTTTAGTATTTTAAGGGTTAATGATTGTTTGCATATATTAGAAACTGAACATAGTCAGTTAGTTGATACTTATACATATATTTTTGATAATTATGGTGAGAGTTATATTCACGAATTACCAAGTATTTTGAGTTTTCCTGTTCAAAGAATTAAAGAGGTAGAGGAAGTGAGTAGAGGGAGACTTAGTAAGTATGGAGTTTTATCTGTTTGTATTAATTCTTCTTTTGTTGGAGAAAGCGGGGAAAAAGGACTGGCTAAAAGCAAAGAGGAAATAGAAGATTTAATTGCTGTTTGTTGTAAATATGGAATTAAGTATAAAGATGGTGGGTTGTTGTTTAGACAAACAGCCGCTCAAGTAGAAGAGGTTGTTTTGGCTTGTCAACGTTTAGGTATTGATTATCAAGACGGAGGCGTTATTTTTAATGCTACGGTTGATGATATTGAAGAGATTGTTAAATTGGCTAAAAAATATGGAATTGAATATAAGGCAGGGGGATTGTTATTTAAGAGAACACCACAAGTAACAGAAGAGATTATTAAGGCTTGTTTAGACTCTGATGTTTCCTTAAATAGCGGTTCAATTTTTGAAAGTAATCCAGAAGATATTCGAGATATTAGTGCTTATTGTCTAGAAAAGGGAATTTCTTATCAAACGGGAGGGATGATTTTTCGACATAAGTTAGACGAAGTTAAAGATGTAGTTGAAGCTTGTAAGGAAGCTGGAATCGAATATAAAAATGGAGGGGTTATATTTCGAAGAACTGGTGATGAAATTAGAGATATAGTTTCTGTTTGTAAAAAATATGGAATTAATTATAAAAGAGGCGGAACTTTATTTTCAAAAACAGCTGACGTTGTTGAACATATAGCAAAGATATGTCAAGAGTATGGAATTAATTATAAAAATGGGGGAACTATTTATAGAAAACGGTCCTATGAGATAGAAGAAGTGGCACAAATGTGTCGTAAGTATGGAGTTGATTGTTCTTCTTCGACAGATATATTTAAACATAGTGCAGTAGAAGTAGAAAATATTATTTTAAAGTGTCAAGAATTAGGTATAAATTATAAGAAAGGAGGAAAGATCTTCTCTAAAGAGGCGACAGATCTTGAAGGAATAGTAGAGGTTTGTCGTAAGCATGGAATTAGTTACAAAGATGGTGGGGCTGTTTTTGGTAGTTCGAAAGATGAAATTGAGAAAATTATTTTAGTTGCTGAAGAATTAGGAATTGACTATCGAAAGAGCAAAACAATTTATGCAAATAAAGCTTCAGAAATTAGAAAAATTGCTGCGGTTTGTAAGCAATATGGTGTTGAATATAAAAATGGTGGCAATGTTTTTTTAACGACAGCCCAAGATGTAGAAGATGTTATTAAAGATTGCCAATTGTATGGTATTGAGTATAAAAGTGGTGGTAATGTCTTTAGACACAATTCGGTTGAACTTAGAAAAATTATTGATATGTGTAAGACTTTGGGAATTAATTATCGAAAAGGTGGAACTGTTTTTTCAAAAGATGCTTTGGAAATTGCTATGATTGTCGATGTTTGTAAGGAGTTTGGAGTTTCTTATAAAAATGGTGGTACTGTTTTCTCTCATGGGGCAGATGATGTTTTTAATACTTGTAAATATTGTGAAGTTAATAATATTCCATTTAGAAATGGTGGAACGGCATTTGCTCAATCATATAATGAGTTGGTCAAGACTGTAGAAAAATGTGCAGAACTTGGGATAAATTATAAAAAGGGAGGCGTAATTTTAGAAAAGTCGGCCGATGATATTGCTGAGATTGCTAGAGTTTGTGAAAAATATGGAGTTGCTTATAAAGATGGTGGTTCTGTTTACTTAGCGGTTGTTACTGAATTGGAGGGAATTATTCAAGCTTGTCAACGCCATGGAATTGAATATAAGCACGGAGGAAATATTTATCAATGTAAAGCTGATGATATTGATTTAATTGCTACTGATTGTGAAGCTAGCGGGATTTCCTATAAGCGAGGTGGCAATGTTTTTAGTAGAGGTTATAAAGGCTTCTGTGATGTGGTCGATGCTTGTATTGGACATGGAATTAGTTATAAGAGTGGTGGTACAATTTTTAGAAGAAGCGCGGAGCAAATTGATGATATTGTAGATATTTGTGAAGAGTTTGGTTTGGATTATACAAATGGGGGAACAATATTTAGTAATCCACCAGAGGTAACAAGAGATTTAGTTCAAACTTGTGTCGATAATGGAATAGAGGCGAAAGGCTGTATTTTTTCAACTAATCCAGATAAATTAAAAAGAAGTATTGGCTATGTTAGAAATAATTATGGTGAAGATTATGTTCAAAGGTTAATTGTTTGTCAAAATCCAGAGCGTTTAAAGAAAATTTTACCTTATTTAGAGTCTAAAGAATATTTGGGAGGACTATTAAAGGGAACCGCGATTTTGTCATTAACATTTGATGAAGTTATTGAGAGAGAGAACTTTTTAAAAGAAAGAGGGGAACAGGTTTTAATAGATGGAAAATTCAATCCTGTATTTGGTTGGACAAGAAAAAAGTTTAAAAATGTTAAGAATAATGTGGCCAGTAGTGGAAGAGGAAAGTAATTATGAATATAAATTTTGATCATATAAGAGAAATATATGGAGAAGATGCATTAAAGGTTTGTTTTGATAACATTGAGTATTTGGCACAGAATATAAATTATTTAATTCAATTAGGTTTTGATAATTATGAAGAAATAGTTGAAAGGTACCCATTAGCTTTTGTAGAAGAAGCAGAAATTGTAAAGCAAAGGTTAGATAAATTGATTATACGATTAGGACCTAATTATTTGGAAATATTAAATGAAGATATGGGATTATTTGAAGAATTATTATAAAAGGAGAAAATAAATGCGAGATCCAGAATTTGTACAATTAAGAAATAGATTTTTTTTAGGAGTGGCGATATCTTTATGTTTGGCTATACCAATATTTTTCTTTTTATATAAGAGTTATATAAGTTCTAGCGTCATTACAAAGTTAAATAAGAAAGAAGAAATGGTTTTATTAATTACAAGTAATAAATGTGATAAGTGTAATCAAGTTAGAGATATTTTAGATGATAAAAAGATAAAATTTTATAAAATGAATGTTGATACAACAAAAGATAGTGCCGATGTGTTGAAGAGATTAGGAATTACTAATGAAAGAAATATTTATCCAATCGTTGTATATATAAAAGATGGGGAAATGGTGGCTAATTTAGTTGTCTCAAATAAGATTAGTGAGGTTAATGAATTTTTAAAATTTCATAAGATTAAGTAATTGTTTTTTAGTTTTTTTTAAGATATAATTTTATTATTATAAGGAGCGAGTAGTATGGGGAAGTTTGTTGCACTTATTACTGGGAGTAATCGAGGAATAGGTAAGGCTTGTGCAATTCTTTTTGCTAAAAATGGCTGTGATGTTGTAATAAATTATTGTCATCACGAACAAGAGGCAATAGAGGTAAAAAACTATATAGAAGAAAATTATAATGTTAATTGTATGGTAATAAAATGCGATATATCTCAAGAAGAAGAGGTTGAAGAAATGGTTAACCAGATAGTTGATGCCTATGGTACAATAGACATATTAGTAAATAATGCTAGTGTTTGTAGGGATAGCTTATTTATGGATAAGTCAATTAAAGCTTTTAGACGGATATTAGATGTTAATTTAATTGGAACTTATTTATGCAGTAAATATGTTGGAAAGGTGATGTTAGAGAAAAAATGTGGTAAAATAATTAACGTGGCCTCAACTAACGCAATTGATACTTATTATCCTGAGAGTTGTGATTATGATGCATCAAAAGCGGGGGTTGTATCACTTACACATAATATGGCTAGAGAATTCGCTCCAAATATTTTAGTTAATTGCGTTTGCCCTGGGTGGGTAAAAACGGATATGAATAAGGATTTATCGATTGAGCAGATTAATGAGGAAAGGAAAAATATTTTGGTTGGGCGATTTGCAGAACCAGAGGAGATTGCGAAAGTTATATGTTTTTTGGCTAGCCCACAAGCTAGTTATATAAATGATTCAATCATTAGAGTTGATGGCGGTAAATATAATGGATAATTAGAAAGAGGTAAGTTAAGATGTATCAAGAGTTAGGAATAACAGAAGAAATAGTAGAGCTTATTAAAACCTCAGAAGAAGAGTGTTTAGAGGAATTTAAAAAAATTGATGATATTTGTATGGAAAATAGTTTAAAAGTTTTGGCAAGTTTTCATCGAAATAAGATTTCAGAGTCGCATTTTAATTCTACAACAGGATATGGTTATAATGATATTGGTAGAGATGCTATCGAGATGGTTTTTAGAGATGTATTGGGAGCAGAAGATGCTTTAGTTAGAAATCAGTTTGTTTCAGGCAGTCATGCTTTAAATGTGTGCTTTTTTGCTCTATTAAGACCTGGTGATTTGTTACTTAGTATTAGTGGTAAACCATATGATACACTAGATGAGGTAATTGGAATTAAAGAAAATGCTAGTTCTCTTATGAGTTTTGGTGTAAAATATGATCAAATAGAACTAGTTGATGATGATTTCGATTATGAACGTATTAAAGAATATATAACTAATAATAAAGTTAAAGTAGTTGAGATTCAAAGAAGCAAGGGTTATTCAACTAGAAAGAGTTTATCAATTGATAAGGTAGCGAAAGTTATTAAATTAATTAAGGATATTGATAAAGATGTGATTATAATGGTTGACAACTGTTATTGTGAATTTGTTTCCGACAAGGAACCTGTTGCAGTAGGGGCGGATGTAATGGTTGGTTCGCTAATAAAAAATCTAGGTGGTGGAATTGCACCAAATGGAGCTTATATTGCAGGAAGAAGTGATTTAATAGATTTATGTGGAGAGAGACTTACGTTACCAGGCGAGGGACGGGAAGTTGGTCCAACACTTGGAATAAATAAGCAAATTTTACAGGGAGTATATATGGCGCCTAGTGTTGTAGCAGCTTCATTAAAAACAGCTATTCTTACTAGTAAAGTTATGGAAAGTCTTGGTTATAGTGTAGAACCTAAATATAATGATGAACGAGTTGATATAGTTCAGAATATTATATTTAGAGATCCAAATAAACTAATAGAATTTACGAGGGGGATTCAGCAAGCTTCAGCAATTGATTCAAATGCATTAGTTGAGGCTAGCGATATGCCTGGTTATGATGATAAAATAATTATGGCAAGTGGTTCATTTACACAAGGATCTTCAATTGAGTTATCTTGTGATGGACCAATGAGGGAACCATATATAGGATATATGCAAGGGTCACTTACATATCCTTATGGTAAATTAGGTTTGATGAAAGCATTGGAAAGAATGCTTCATAAATAAAAGAGGGAAGGAGAAAAGAAGTTATGAGTACTTATGGTTATGATTCATACTATAATATGAGTAGTATGGCAGAGACAATTGTAGGAGGTTTATTAATATTTTTCCTTATAATTATATTAATTTCTCTAGCAATTGCGATATGTACTATTGTTGGACAATGGAGAGCTTTTAAGAAGGCTGGTAAAGGTGGATGGGAAGCAATTATTCCTATTTATAACCAAATAGTTCTATGTCAAATAGTAGGTGTAAATCCTTGGTGGATTTTAATTGTTGCTGTTGGCGGAATGGTACTTTCACTAATTCCAGTTCTTGGACCTTTATGTTCTTTAGCTTTATCAATCTATTTTGCAGTTTTATTAAATGTAAGTGCTGCTAGAAGTTTTGGTAAGAGTGATGGATTTGCTGCTGGGCTAATTTTCTTAGCACCAATTTTCTGGTTGATTTTAGGTTCAAATAAAACACAATATGTTGGTGTTACACCAATGAATGATGTAGTATTAAACTTCGTAAATGATAAGTTTGGTAATAGTGCTAATAATACTACTAATAATATGAATAATAATTCTAACCAAAATATGAACAATTCTACTCAAGCAACTAATATAAAATTTTGTACAAGTTGTGGATATAAAATGTTAAATAATGAGCGCTTTTGTCCAAGTTGTGGTAAAGAATCTAAATAGTAAAAAAAAGAATATTTATTATGAATATTCTTTTTTTTGTGGCATATTGTGTAGTGATAGGAGGAAGTCGTATGATAAATAAGCAAAATTTATGGTTCTTGACATTGTTTAGTTTAATTTTAGTGTTGAGTGTTTACTATATTACAATGCCCAATGATTTACTTAAGGATACTTCAAAGAATAAAAAAGCGGAAGAAGTAGAAGTAGAGGCAACGATTGAAGAAGCGTCGGCCCTTGTAGCAATGAGAGTTAGTTTGGAAGAAGAAAGACAGACATCAATTGATGAGTTGCAAGAACAATTAGTAAGTGATGTTCTAGGAACAGAAGAAAAAAATAATATTTATGAACAATTAAAATATTTGAATGAAATTCAGGGAAAAGAAGAAGAGATTGAGAAAAGAATAAAGAAGGATTATAAAGTAGATTGTTTTGTAAAAATTGATAATGCTAATGCAGAGGTTGTCTGTGTTTCAAATAAGCATAATAATACTTTAGCAAACAATATCATGCGTCTTATTCAGGGTAAATATAAAACTAAAATGTTTGTGACAGTTAAATTTCAGAAGAAATAAATAAGCGTACTAAAGTAGTACGCTTTTTCATATATTGAGGTAGGTGATTAAGGGAAATGATTAAGAGTAAAGCTATTAGGAAAATCTTTGTAACTACAATGACGATGTTTATATTATTAACAGTATTCTCAATTCCAATGCTACAAGAGCAAGTAGAAATCCCTGTTAATTTAGAATTAGAAGAAATTAGTGGAATATCGACAAATAGTATTTATTTAATGAACAAAAGTGGATATTTAGTAAAGGCTCATATTTTATTGGATGAGGATAAAACAGAAAAAAAGGTAATTAAGATACTTAATAATTTAATACAAAGTGATGCGAGTAAATTTTCTAATGGTTTGAAAGGAACAATACCAGAAAATGTAAAAATTAATGAAGTAATATGTGGTAGTGAATTGGTTACGATTAATTTTAGTAAAGAATTTTTGACGGTTGATGTTTCATTAGAAAGGAAAATGTTACAATCAATAGTTTATAGTATTTTGGATATTGATGGGATAAAAGGTGTAAGTATTTTAGTTGATGGTAAAAGTTATACAAAGTCGCCTAATACTAATGCCGAATATCCATTAATATTAGATAAGAGTATTGGAATAAATGAAAAGTATGACATAAATTCAAGGGATAATATTTCTAGTGTAGTAGTGTATTATTTAGAAAATATTGATGATAGTCTTTATTATGTGCCGGTAACTAAATATGTTAATGATGAGAGAGATAAAATTAGAATAATTGTGGAGGAACTAACTACCAGTTATATTTATGAAGAAAATTTAATGAGTTTTTTAAATAGCAAAACCAAATTAATTGATTATCATGAAGAAAATGATGTTTTGGTGTTAAATTTTAATGAGTATTTATTTGATAATAATGATAAGGTATTGGAAGAGGTTATTTATAGTATTGGGTATTCTGTATTTGATAATTATTCGGTTAATATGGTAATGTTTGAAGTTAATAACGAGAAGGTTAGTCATATTTCAAGGGGAGAAATTTAATTTTGACAAAGCAGATGTGATTTGTTATAATATGGAACTACTGAAGGGGTGGATTATTATGACAAATTTAAATAGGAAGAAATATTTTGCCAAAAAAAGAGAGATTATGGAGTTTATTTTCAGTAATCATGAGAGATATGGTGATGAAAGAACGGCTTGTTTAGCGACTCTATTTCAATTTGATTTTATTTTTGATGAGGCTCTTGGTCTTAGCCATGAGGCAATGGAAATCTTATCGAAATTTGATATTTTTTATGATGATACTGATGTATATAAAAAGTTTTATAGTTTTTTGAAAGAAAGAAATTTTTTACGGGGTAATGTTTTAGAGGTGGGAGCAGGAGTTTATCCAAGGTTGTGTGAAGTAATAATGGATGAAAAGCCACCAGAACTTATTAATGTTACAGCGTATGATCCGGCCCTTATATTGGATACTTTGCCAGGTGTTACTTTAAAAAAGGAAAAGTTTACAGTCAATACTAATATTGATTCAGTTGATACACTTTATGGGTTGTTTCCTTGTAAAGCGAGTATTCCACTTATCGATAAAGCCCTAGATGAAGATAAAAACTTATTAATTGCTTTTTGTGGTTGTGATCACAGTGATTCGGAACATATGAAGTGGTTTGGTAAGACTTGGGCAGAAGATGTAGTAGATGATTATAGAGAAATACATGGTAAAAAACTCGAAGTATTTACCTGGGATAAAAAATTGGGGTTGTATTTACCGATAATGGCTTATAAAAGTCAGGCAAAGCAAAAAAAGTAAAAAAAGTACTTGAAATAGTATTTTTTTTATTGTATAATTCTAGTTGTCAGTTGTGAGATGTTTGCGTAGCTCAGCTGGATAGAGCAATCGCCTTCTAAGCGATCGGTCAGGCGTTCGAGTCGCCTCGCGAACACCATTTTGGTATTAAAAGCGTCGAAAGATGCTTTTTTTCGTTTTTAACAAATAATGTAAAATATATGTTTACAAAATGCTGTTTCGACATTTTTTGAAAATGTTGTCGAAAAATATCGAAATACTTGTTGTATGGGGGAAGAAAGTGTGGTAACATATATTTAGAGGTTGTGTTGTGTGCCTTAGTTTGTATTTTTCTGTAGGCCTTTAATATCATACTCACGCGCATGGTATTTGAAACAACCTCTAAAAAAGAGAAACGATAGTTTCTTTTTTTTTGTCTTTTTGCCGAAAAGTTCTTCTTTTTAGAGAATAATTTTAGTAGGAGGTGAAAGAAAAATAAAAGTTGTAAAAGTTGTACTACAGGATGGCGGTCGTGATTGTGGAATATGTTCTTTATTATCTATTGTTAGATATTATGGGGGAGATGTGTCTAGAGAATATTTAAGAGAGATTACAAATACAACAAGAAATGGTGTAACTGCTTATAACTTAATTGAAGGAGCACGAAAAATTGGTTTTCAAGCTGATGGTGTTAGTGGAGACTTGTCAAAAATAAATAATAATAACTTACCTTGTCTTGCACATGTAATAATAAAGAAAAACTATAAACATTTTGTAGTAATATATGATATTGATATGGTCAGAAAGAAAATTGTTGTAATGGATCCAGCAAAAGGAAAGGTAGTAATGCCTTTAGCAGAATTTAAACTAATGACTACAAATAATTATATATTTTTAAAACCAATAAAGAAGTTGGCTGTTTTAGTTAAGAAAAATGTAGTACTAAAAGTAATAGAAAAAGACTGGAAGATTAATAAAAAGAGCTATATAATTTTAGGAATATTGATAATCTTTTATTTTATTTTGAATATTTGTGTAGCTTTTCATTTTAAGTACCTTCTTAATTTTGCGGTTTTTTATAATGTTAGTGAGAATATTTCTATTATATCTTTTGTGATTTTTTATGCTTATGTTTTATTACTTTTATGTCAGTATTTAAAAAATAAACTGCTATATTCTATTAGTAGTATGATTGATGAACAATTGACATTAAAAACATTAAAGCAAATTCTTTTGCTTCCATATTTATATTTTAAAAATCGAACTACTGGTGAGGTTATTACAAGATTAAAGGATTTAAATGTTGTGAAAGAATATTTAATAAGATGGTTTAATTTTTTGATGACTGATGTACTAGCAATAGTAATATTTTTTGTCTTTTTGATGAGTATTTTGAAAAAGATTACAATACTAGTTGGAATTATAATATTAAGTCTTTGTTTATTAATTCTTTTAAGAAATAAGAGAAAGAAGATTTTATATGGGGTTTTGCGGAGAAAGGAGGAAAGACTTAACTCTTATTTGGTAGAAGCACTGAGCAATGTTGATACTATAAAGGGTGGGCATATAGAGAAAAAACTGATTGATAAGTCGGCAATTTTATATAGAAGTTTATTGGAAAAAAATTACAAATATATTTCTTTCAATGAGAGAAGTGATTTTTTAAAGAATTTAGTTAAAAACACATTGTTGGTTGTAATTTACGGAATTGGGACTTATTTAGTTATTGTTCAAAAAAAAGAAATTGGAGATATTTTACTTTACCAAAGTTTTTTAATGTATTTTTTATCAAGTGTTACGAGTGGACTTAATTTAATTGGGGAATATGAGGATTTCAAAGTTTCCTTAAAGCGAGTTGAAGATTTATATACAATAGAAGAAGAAAAATTTTTAGGTTCGTATTACTATTATAATTATAAGTTGGATGGAGATATTTGTTTTAGGGATTTGTCTTTTAAGTATGGTTATAAGGAAATACTTAAAAATATTAATTTGGTTATTAGAAGTGGTGAAAGGGTTTTGTTGGTGGGAGAGAGTGGTAGTGGAAAAAGTAGTTTGGTAAAAATATTGATGCGATATTTAGAAATCCCGTATGGAATGTGCTCTATTAAAGAAATTGATATTAATCATTACCATTTAGAAAATATTCGAAATAATATTTCTTATATTAGTAGTAATGATTATTTATTTACAGATAGTTTATACAATAATATAACTTTAGGAAAAGAAGTTTTAGAAGATGAATTTTTAAGAGTGTGTCGTATAGCTAGGGTAACAGAAATTATTGAGAAAAGAAGGTGTGACTACAAAATGTTAGTGGAGGAAAATGGGTTTAATTTTAGTAATGGAGAGAGACAACGGATTATTTTAGCAAGATATTTACTTAGAAATAGTAATATTTATTTATTTGATGAAGCTTTAGGACAAATAGATGTTGAAAAAGAAGCGGTGATTTTAAAAGAAATGTTTAATTATTTGAAAGGTAAGACAATTATTGTGATAAGTCATCGATTAAATAATTCTAGTTTGTTTGATCGAGTATTAAAATTAGATAAGGGTAATATTATTGAAGAAGAAATATGAGAATAATCAAAATCTTATTATTATAAGTTGGTTATTTTTAATTATTGCGTTGTGGTCAAGTCTGACTGTATTGAATAAAGAAATTTATATTTATAAAAAAATTTCGGGTGTATTATATACGGATTCGGCTATGGAAGTTGTCATTAGTAGAGAAGATACTAAATTGTTACAGAAAAATAAATATGTCTTTATTAATAATAAAAAGATGAAAATAAAGATAGTCCAAGTGAATGAAAATATTTTAAGGAGAAATAAAACTAGTTATAATCAAGTTTTTATTAATATTGGTGAAAAGGTTGGTTCGGTAGGAGAGGTTGTTTCTGTTACGGCTGTGACAAAAAGAATAAAGGTTGCTAATATATTTAAAATTATATGGGAAGGTGATAACGATAGTTAGAGTTGAAGATGAGAAATTGGAGAAAATAACAGGAGGAGCTGTTGAATGGTTAGGAATTGGTGTAGCAATAGCGGCAATAATAATTTTTTTATCTGGTGTATTTGAGGGTTATACAAACCCAGGAAGGTGTGAGTAAGATAACATGGAAAAATTAGAGGAAGAAAGATTAGAACAAATAAACGGTGGGGCTTCTATTACTGGATCATTAGTTAATGCCTTAACTGATATTATAAAAATTTTATATGAGGCTGGTCATGCAGTTGGATCATCTATTAGACGCGTTAGTGAGGGAAATATGTGTCCTCTCGATTAGAAATAAGCAAAATTATATTAAGAATAATATTGACAATAGCTTTTATACCAATACTAGCTTTTATTTTAAAAATTTCATTTTATGGTGGATTAATGGTTGGAAAAATGTTGAGATTTTTATAAAAATGATAAAAAAATACGAAAAATAAATAAAAATTGTTGAAAAACAAAGATTATGATGATATAATTCATTGTAGTTGAAGTGAAGGGAGGGATAATGATGGCAACTAAAGTAACTGTTAGAGGTAACTTAGATCAAGCTCTAAGAAAGTTTAAGCAAAAAGTAGCAAGAGACGGTGTCCCTTCAGAATGGAAAAAAAGAGAAGCTTACGATAAGCCAGGAGTAAGAAGAAGAGCTGCTAAAAAAGAAGGTATTAAGAATTCTCAAAAGAGAAATCGTGCTAATAATAGAGATTATTAATTTAATCTCTATTTTTCTTTCTAGTAATTGAATAATAAATAAAAATAATTTATAATAGGAGCAAAAGGAGATGAAATTATGGTAGAAAAATTAAAACAAGATATGATTGAAGCCATGAAGAATAAAGAAAAAGAACGTTTAACAGTAATAAGAATGGTTAAAGCGGCAATGGATCAAGAACATATCGACCGTAAGAGAGAAATTAATGAAGAATTATTAATTGATGTAGTTAATAAACAGATTAAAATGCGTAAGGATTCTATAGTTGAGTTTGAAAAGGGTGGACGTAGTGATTTAGCTGAGAAAACGCAGGCAGAAGTTGATATTTTGATGGCCTATTTACCAGAACAGTTATCAATTGAAGAAGTTATGAAAATAATAGATGAAATTTTTGCGGAGGTAAAACCTGAAAGTCAAAAAGATATGGGAAAAGTAATGAAAGAAGCTACTGCAAAATTAAAAGGTAAAGCAGATATGAAAGAAGTTAGTAATATTATTAAGGAAAAATTGCAATAATTTTTCTTTTTTTTTGATTGTTTTCATATACTTTTATAGGTGAAGTCGATGCTTAGAAAAATGTATGAATATATAAAAGATGAAGAATTTAGATACACAATTTATAATGATCGAATCCATATTGTAAACTATGATGATATTAGTTCTTTAAGTAGTGAAGATGTTTTAATTCGCTATAGAAATAAGCGGATCAAAGTAAAAGGTAGAGGACTTATTTTAAATAGACTTTTAGAGAGAGAAGCACTAATTATTGGTGAAGTTATTAATATAGAGGTTATATATGAATAATAGATATAAATTATGTATTAAAGGAAAAAATCCTGATTATTTTTTACGAAAAGTTATAGCAGCAAAAATTAATATTTATGATATTAATAAAAAATATAAAGAGTTATTTATCACGGTTGACGAAGATGGATATCAAAAAATTATAAAGTTTAAAACTAGTTATAAGGTAATTATTCAAGATGTTAGTGGAGTACTTAAGATAAAAGAAGTATTTAATAGGTATATTTTCTTTATCTTATTTTTTTGTTTGGGAATTGGGATTAATATTTTTTTAAGTTTTATTATTTTTGATGTTGAAGTAGTTCATTCAAACAACTATATAAAAGAATTAGTTTATGATGCTTTAATAGAGGAGGGCATAAAAAAATTTAAATTTAAAATTAGTTTTAGTGAAAAAGAAAGAATTGTTAATAAGATTTTGACTGAAAATAGAGATTATTTAGAATGGTTAGAAATTGAAGAAGTTGGAACAAAATATATGGTTTATGCACAACAAAGAAAGAAAAATAGTGAGCCGGAGGAATGTGGAAGTAGAAATATCGTGGCGGCTAAAGGTGCTACTATTTTGGAAATTAAAGCCTTGAAAGGGGAAGTATTAAAGAAGAAGTATGATTATGTTGCACCAGGAGATGTTATTATAAGTGGAACAATTTATAATAAGGAAGATATTATGGCTAATAGATGTGCTGATGGTCAGATATTTGGTGAGGTTTGGTATAAGGTATATGTTGAATTGCCAGTAAAATATCATGAAGAAAATATAACAGGGAAAAGTACTTATAATATTGGATATAGATTTTTAAATAAAAAAGAAGTTTTATTGGGAAAATATGAGACTTACAAAAAGGAAGATGTTTTTGTATTAGAAAGTGAATTATTGCCAATTAGTTTTGGAATTTCTAAGTACTTAGAGACTGAAGTAATTGATAAAACTTATACACTAGAAAATAGCGATACTGAGGCGTTAAAAATAGCTAATGATCGAATAAGTCGTCAGTTTAAAGAGGGGGAAGAGGTTCTTTCAAAAAAAGTTTTGAAAAAAGAGCTAAAGGATAGTAAAATAATAGTAGAAGTATTTTTGAGAGTTAAGGAAGACATCACAAGTTACAAAGAAATAACGGATGAAGAAATAGCTAATCAAAAAAAAGAAGAACAGGATGGTGGTTAAGGTGTTAGGAAGGCTTACTAGTACAATTCAAGGGGTAGTTAATTTTACCTGGCCAACAGTTATTATTTCGGTAGTGGTATTAGTATCATTTAGAATTTGTTATTTAGTTAAAAATCGGCAAAAATTAATACTATATAAAGAATTATTAGGACTTAGTTTTGTAATTTATGCATTATGTTTATTCCAAGTGGTAACGTTTCAGGATAATGTGACGTGGGCAACTAATAATTTTATTCCTTTTAGAGAAATGTTGCGTTATAATATAGGGAGTCATTTGTTTGTAAAGAATGTTTTAGGAAATATGCTAATGTTTTTACCTTATGGTTTTTTTGTTAGTTTTTATTTAAAAAATAAAAAGCCTTGGTTGACTCTGATCTTGACAGTAATTGCATCCTTTTCAATTGAATTAGTCCAGATGGTCATTGGTAGAGTATTTGATATTGATGATATTTTGCTTAATTTACTGGGCGGATATTTGGGATACTTGGTTTATTATTGGTTGAGTAAACTGTATGATAAAATACCTGAAACATTGAAAAGTGAGAAGAGTTTGAATATAGTGGCAGCGATTATATTAATTGGAATTATTACAATTTTGTAGGAGGATTTTAATGAGTAGTATAGGTGTTTTTAAACAGGTAGATTATGAAATTGCGGAGTTGGAAACTGTTGAAAAAGTATTGGAAAGAGCGATAGAAAAAGAGCAATTAGATGATGTTTTTTTAAATTTAATTATTGTTGACAATGAATATATTCATAATTTAAATAAATTATATCGAGGAATTGATAGAGTGACAGATGTTATTACATTTGCGTTGGAAGATGAAGATAGTTTGGTCTTACCAAAAGAAGTCGGTCGAAATTTAGGGGATATTTATATTTCAATTGAAAGAGCGAAAGAACAAGCAAGCGAATATGGTCATGGTTTATTACGAGAGCTTTCCTTTTTAGCTGTGCATGGATTTTATCATTTGTTGGGGTATGATCATATGAATCCAGAGGATGAGGCTATAATGTTTAAAAAACAAGAGGAGGTACTCAACGATTATGGGATTACTAGATAAATTTAAGAAGAAGAGACAAATTGTTTATACTAATAAGTTAGATACAAAAAGATTAGGGAGAAGTTTTAAAGCAGCATTTAGCGGAATAAAAGAAACCTATGTTAAGGAGCAGAATATAAAGATTCATACAGTTATGGCTTTATTAGTAGTATTATTTGGTTTTTTGTTAAGGATAAGTTATGCCGAATGGTTAGTTTGTTTGGTATTGATTGGTTTTGTGTTGATGGCAGAATTTTTTAATACGGCAATTGAATATGTCGTAGATTTGGCATCACCTGATATTCATCCTTTGGCCAAGGCAGCTAAAGATACTGCTAGTGCTGGGGTATTGATGATGGCAATCTTATCGGCCTTGATTGGTCTTGTTATATTTGTACCAAAAATTGTGAATGTTGTTGGAGGAATGTTTTAGATGAAAGAAAAGTTATTAGAATTGTTAAAGAATAGTTATGCTCCATATTCTAATTTTCCAGTTGCAGCAGTAGTTGTTTGTAAAGACGGAAGAGAATTTGGTGGGGTTAATGTTGAAGACGCTAGTACTCGAGCTGGAACTTGTGCTGAAAGGGCAGCAATTTTTAATGCTGTAACCGCTGGCGTTAAAGCTGGAGATTTTAAAGAGATTAATGTGATGGTTTCTAGTGGAAGGATAGGGACACCTTGTTTTGTATGTCGACAAATGATTTTAGAAATGTTTCCAAAGAATGCGATTGTTAGATGTTTCGCAACTGATGGAGAATTTAGGGAGTTTAAGGTTTCAGAATTGTGTCCTTATCCATTTGATAGTGAGGATTTGAAGTAATGAAGTGTGGATTTGTTAGTTTAGTAGGAAGACCAAATGTTGGAAAAAGTACCCTTTTGAATAGTTTGCTTGGAATGAAGTTGGCAATAACTTCTAGTGTTAGTGGGACAACACGTAATGTGATTCAAGGAATTTATAATGATGAAGAGGCACAAATTGTTTTTGTAGATACACCGGGTATTCATAAGCCAACTCATAAATTGGGAAGTTTGATGAATAAAAAAGCGTATAATAATACTGAAGGTGTAGATATTATTTTATTTTTAGTTGACATTTCAAAAGGATTTGGTAAGGGAGACCAGTTTATTTTAGATAGAATAAAGGATAAAGGCATACCGGTATTTTTATTACTTAATAAGATTGATAATCTAAAAAATAAGGAAAGCTTATTGAGTGAGATAAATAAATTAAAAGAGTTATATGATTTTGCTGAAATTATTCCAATTTCGGCAATGAAAAAAGATAATATTCCAGTATTAATTGATTGTATAAAAAAATATTTAAATGAAGAGGCAGCTATTTATTCTGAGGATGATTTGACAAATGTTTCAACTAGATTTATTATGGCTGAGTTTGTAAGAGAAAAAATATTGGAACTTACTCATGATGAAATTCCTCATACAGTTACTTGCTATGTTGAAAATTATGAAGAAGAGGAAGATGTTGTTCACATTCAAGTGTTAGTTGTGGTTGACCGAGATAATATTAAGAAAATTATTATTGGTAAAGGTGGGTCAATGCTTAAGGAGATTGGTACTCGGGCTAGATGTGATATGGAGAAGTTTTTAGGGAAAAAAGTTTTTTTAGAGACTTATGTTAAAACCTTAAAAAATTGGCGTGATCAGGAAAAATATTTTTTAGAACTTGGCTTAAAAGATGATGACGAGTAAAAACTGTATAAAATAGAAAGCAAATCACCACTATATTAATAGAGGTGATTTTATGAATTATGATGTTTTATGGAAACTATTTGTGAAAACCGGAAATATTAAATATTATAATTTATTACAAGCATTAAGAAAGCGTGATTAAATGAAAATTGATAGTTTTGAAGGAATTATTTTAACAGAAACGAATTATAGTGAATCTAGTAAGATATTGAATGTTTTAACTAACGATCGAGGCGTTATTGGAATCATGTCTAAGGGGTGTCGGAATGTTAAAAGTAAATTACGTGGTGTTAGTCGAAAATTAATATATGGAACATTTCATGTGTATTATAAAGAAAATGGGTTATCAACATTAATTGGAATTGATTTGATAAATTCTTTTTCAAAAACGATGATGGATTTAGAAAGAATTAGTTTTGCGTCTTATTTATTAGATTTGAGTTATCAAGTCGTTAGACAGAATGATGATCAAGATATTTTTTTATTACTTAGAGATACATTGCTTAAAATAGAGGAGGGATTAAATCCTTTAGTACTTAGTAATATTTTAGAGTTAAAGCTTCTTGATTACTTGGGAGTTAGACCAAGTATAGATGCTTGCAGTATTTGTGGTAGTGAGAAAGCAATTGTTACATTATCGGCGGATAGTGGTGGATATGTTTGTAGAAATTGTTTTAGTAACGAGGGATATGTTTCAGAAAAAACAATTAAAATGATTAGATTATATTATTATGTTGATATAAAAAATATTAGTAAACTAGAAGTTAGTGATGATGTTAGTAAAGAAATAAACCAATTTTTAGATATGTATTATGATCGATATACTGGGCTTTATTTAAAGAGCAAAGATTTTATTAAAAAGATTGGTTCAATGAACCAAAAGGCAGTTTAAACTGCTTTTTTTTGTGAAAATTTAGTGAAAAAATTGGAGGTTTTATTTGTAGTATGTTATTATTTTATGTGTAATAGGAGATGATGTAGTGATGAATGCATATATAGCAATTTTTTTACCTAGTGTAATAGGAATTGCTGTGTATAAAATAATTACAAAGGAAAAAGATAATAACTGGTTATTTTTAAATTATCTAACTCAAGTTTTTCTTGCAAACTTTTTAACGTGGTTTTTATTAGAAATAAGAAATCACGATATTACAAATTTCTCTAGTTATATTGGTAATGATTTTTCGTTTAGTTTAAAATATATGTTATTAGTTATGGTATTAAGTATCGTTTTGAGTATTGTTTTTGCAGTTTTAAAAAAGTATTTTGTATTTGAAGTAGAAGTAGAAAATGGCAGAAAAAAGAAAAAATAAGAAAAAAGTAAAGAAGAAAAAAATATTTTCTGCAATAAACATTCTTAGTTTTATACTGTTATTAATTATTTATTTTTCCTTTTTTATTAAAGCAGAATTTAATGATATGGGTTTTGAACAATTGATTTTTGCACTTACTAATTCTGAAGGATCTAATTATGAAATTGTTTATAAAGGGATTTTTTGGATTTCATTGCTTTTGATATTAACTTATTTAGCTATTTGGGGGTTAAAAAAGTTATATTATTTTATGAAAATTAAAGTTACTGTAAAGTTTGGAGTAGCGGACAAAGTTTTTAAATTTGAAGTGTTTAAAGTTACAAAATGGCGAACAATTATTTTTTATACTTTATTCATAATTTTAACTCTATTTGGTTCTATAAAATTGTTAGCATTAGATAAGTATTATGTTGCACAAACTAATTATTCTTCGATTTTTGAAGAGGAATATGTTGCGCCAAGTGATGTAGAGTTGTCTTTTCCGGAGAAAAAAAGAAATTTAATTTATATATTTGCAGAATCAATGGAGGCATCAAATGTTTCAATTGACAATGGGGGATTAGTAGAAACAGCATATACTCCCAATTTAGAAAAATTGGCGATGCGGAATGTTAACTTTAGTGAAAATGATAAAATTGGTGGAGCAATGCAATTGAACAATACTGGTTGGACAGTAGCTGCATTGGTCGCACATACGACGGGGATACCTTTTAAAGTACCAATTGATGGAAATGGTTATAAGGGAGATAATGGTTTTATGCCTGGAGTAGAAAGTCTTGGCGATATATTACAGGAAAATGGCTATAAAAATTATTTTATGTTAGGTTCAGATGCATCTATTAGTGGTAGAAAAAACTATTTTGAGCAACATGGTGATTACGAAATTTTGGATTATCTGTGGGCACAAGATGAAGAAAAAATCTCAAAGGACTACTATGAATGGTGGGGATTTGAAGATGCCAAATTATTTGATTACGCAAAAGAAAAACTATTAGAAATTGCCGATGATGAAGAGCCATTTAATTTTACTATGCTTACGGCGGATACACATTTTACAGATGGTTATATGGATAAATCTTGTAAAAAGAAATTTGGGATAGCTTATGCAGATGCGTTTTATTGCTCTGATTCCAAACTTGGTGATTTTGTGAAATGGGTTCAAGAACAAGATTTCTATGAGAATACAACTATTGTGATTGTAGGGGATCATTTAACAATGCAAAGTAATTTTTATGATACTAATGATAATAGTGCAAGACGTATATTTAATTTATTTATTAATTCAGCGGTTAAAACAAAATATGATAAAAATCGATTATTTTCAACGCTAGATTATTTTCCAACGACATTAGCATCTTTAGGAGTTTCAATTGAAGGGGATCGTTTAGGCCTTGGAGTTAATTTATTCTCTGGTGAGGAAACATTAGTTGAGAAAATGGGATTTGAAGCATTAGATAAGGAATTGTCAATTAAATCATTTTATTATGATAAAAAGTTTTTAGGAGATTCTTATTATGAAATGATGAGAGGAAAAGATTAAAAGAATGTATATTTGTAAATGATGTGAAACAAAAAAATATAAGAAATTAATTCAAGATAATTGAGTTAATTTTTTTTCTAAATATAATCTTTGTTCGTTTGGAGTTTTATAATTTAAAACTGTCATAGGAAT
The DNA here is from genome assembly GCA_900552495.1 of uncultured Mycoplasmatota bacterium. Classification (GTDB taxonomy): domain Bacteria; phylum Bacillota_I; class Bacilli_A; order RF39; family UBA660; genus JAEDES01. The sequence goes on from URZY01000004.1 coordinate 35,188, forward strand.
ATTATTAGATCTTTTTAAATATTCTTTTGCTTGGTATCTTAAATCTTCTAAAGAATAAAATTTAAGATAATTATAAAACCTTTCATTATCATTTCTGTGACTTCTTTCGACTTTACCGTTATGTCTAGGTGTTCTAGGTCTTATTTTATGATGATATATTCCTTCTTTAATACAAAGTTCTTGTAATGGGTGAATCTTTTTCATTTTTTCTTGATTCCAAGTAAATTCGGTTCCATTATCTGTTTGAATTTCTTCGGGTTTATATCCATAGAATAAAAAACATCTATGCATAAAATCAACAGTATTTGCAGGAGTATGTTCAGTATAATGATAAATGAATCTCTCACGAGAAGCTTCATCAATACAAGTCCATTGGTAAAATCTAAGATCATCTGGTAAATTAGAAGATTTGCATTCATTTGGAACAAATTTAACATCAATTTGCCATTTCTTACCTAGTTCTTTAGGAGTATCATATTTTTTAGGCACATATTTAGAGGTATTCTTAATATTTATCTTATTATAGTAACCAATTTTTTAAAACTCTATATAAACTGCCTGGATGTCTTGTATATCCCTTATTGAGCCTTAATTTATACCATAATTCACATAATGTGATATGAGGATTTCTACGAATGTAATCGCGTATCCATTTCATTTCTAGTTCAGTATGTGAATTTGGATGTGGAGTTAGAGGACGATGAGACTTATCAATAAGAGATTCCTTTGTACCATCAAATTTTCTATTCCATCTAGATAAAGAAGCTTTAGATATATGATATTTTCTATATACATATTCTGCTTTATTTCCATTTCTATATGATTGTACTGCATAAAATTTAGTATTCAATTCATGTGGTAAATATCTAATGTTTTGTGATATACTTGTCATGTAATTCAAGTCCTTTCGTATATTGTTTTTTGGTTAACTCAATTATACGACTTGAATTACTTTTTTTATATAGAAATGTTTCACATCAATTGTAATACTACATGATGAGAGGAAAAGATTAAAAGAAGTTATTGACAAGTAAAGTGTTTTTCAGTATATTAATAGAAACAAGTGATAAGTGTGATGACAGGTGTGGAAAGCCAAGAGCAGTATAAAACAAGAGTAGATTCTTCTAGAATAAGTAAGGTGGAACCGCGGAATGGCAAATTTCGTCCTTACGTATTCTAGAAGTTTTTTAATTATTACTTGTTAATGTTATGAGGAGGAATAGAAATGAAAAATTTATCAATGGAAAAATTAGTAAACTACTGTAAACAATATGGATTCATATTTCAAGGAAGTGAAATTTATGGTGGTTTAGCTAATACATGGGATTATGGACCATTAGGATCAAGACTTAAAAATAATATTAAAGATATTTGGAGAAAAAGATTTATCCAAGAAAGACCTAATGCGTATGAAGTTGATGCAGCTATATTAATGCATCCAAGGGTTTGGGAAGCTAGTGGTCATGTTTCGAGTTTCTCTGATCCACTAATAGATTGTAAAGGATGTAAGATGAGACATCGTGCGGATAACTTAATTGATGATTTTGATCCTGAGGCACATGCTGATGGTATGACTCAAGAAGAAATGATGACATATATTAAGGAGCATAAAGTACCATGTCCAAAATGCGGTAAGAGTGATTATACTGATATTCGTCAATTTAATTTAATGTTTGAAACACATAGAGGTGTTACAGAGGATGGGAAAAACAAGGTATATCTTCGTCCTGAAAATGCTCAAGGAGAGTATGTTAATTTCTTAAATGTACAAAGAAGTATGAGAGCTAAACTTCCATTTAGTATTGGACAAATTGGTAAAGCATTTAGAAATGAAATCACACCTGGAAACTTTACATTTAGAACTATCGAGTTTGAACAAATGGAATATCAAACTTTCTGTAAGGAAGGAACTGATAGTGAGTTATATGCATACTTTAAGGAATATGCTAAAAAGTATTTTATGGATTTAGGTATTAGTGAAGATAAGTTAAGATATCATGATCATGAAAAGTTGGCACATTATGCTAAAGAAGCTTGTGATATTGAATATAAATTTTGTTTCGGATGGGGAGAAATAAATGGTACTCATAATAGAACTAATTATGATTTAGGACGTCATCAAGAGTATTCTTCAAATTCACAAGAATATTTAGATCCTGAAACTAATGAAAAATTTGTTCCATATATTATTGAATCTACAGTTGGATGTGATCGAACAGTTTTAGCAGTACTTGACAATAGTTATGATGAAGAGGTATTGGAGAATGGAGAAACTCGTGAAGTAATGAGATTTAAACCATACCTTGCACCATATAAAGTAGCAGTTCTTCCATTAAATAAGAAATATCATGGTGAAATGGCAAAAGAATTATTTGCAAAATTTAATAAATCATTTATGACTACTTATGATGAAACAGCATCTATTGGTAAACGTTATAGAAGACAAGATGCTATAGGTACACCGTTCTGTGTTACTGTAGATGATGAAACTTTAAATAATGGAACTGTGACAGTTCGTAATCGTGATACTATGGAACAAGAAGTAATCAAAGTAGATGAATTGGTTAAATATATTGAAGAAAAAATTAAGTTTTAAAAAATGACTAGATATTATAAAGAGAAAAGTGAAATATTACTTTTCTTTTTTTTGGGGTAAGTTTTTCTCTTTTTTTTCCTTGACACAATGTAGGAAAAAAGGTTATCATTTAAGCAAAGATTAAAATATGAGAGAGAGTAATATGAGCAGGAGGATATATGGAAATATTTAATTTTGGAGTAGGAGCTGAAAGTGTTGAAAAACAAACTTTTAGAGTAATAAAAGATAGAATTGGTATGAGTGAAGAAGAGTTTTTTCAATTGCCAAGTAAGGAAATTGGTGAGTGGATTGATGCATGTCGTTTAGCAGCATTACTAGAAGTAAACAATCATGATAAATTATATGCTGGTTATAAAGATACTGAAATGTATAGTGCTAGTGGAGTTTATGATTTAGCAGCTGCGACAGAAATTGTTCGTAAGAAGAAAAGAGCTCTAGATGTTATTGAACGAAGTACAGAAATTGATTTAACACCAGCACAATTTATTCTTATGGGGGATAAAGAAACAGTTACTTTTTTAAATGAGGTAATGAAAGAAGTTAATTTAGAAACAGTTAAAGCATTAAATAGTAAATAAAATAAGAAAAGGAAGAAATAAAAATGAGACCAGTTATTGGAGTACCGCTTAGATATCAAAGATTGAAAGATGAACGTCCGATTGTTTATATGAGTGAGAGTGTACGAAGGACGGTGTTACAAGCAGGAGGGTTTGTTTATCCGATTAGTCCGGTTCAGGATTTAAATTATATTGAAGTTGGTGGAGCTTTCTTTCCATCTCTTGCTGAAGAAGAAAAAGACTTAATTAGATTGTCTGTTAAAGCGTGTGATGGAATTTTATTTCCTGGGGGAATAAAATTTACAGAGTATGATCGTTTTGTACTCAAGACGGCAATAGAAGAAAAAATACCAGTTTTGGGTATTTGTCTTGGAATGCAATTAATGAGTTGTCATAATAGTGAGATAGATTTAACAGATATTTTAACAGATGTTAATCATCGCCAAAATGATGATTCAATGCTTACACATAAAGTTATTTTAAGTGAAGATAGTAAATTATTTAAAATTATTGGTGAAAAAGAATTTATGGTAAATAGTTTTCATTTACGACAAGTAAGTGATAAAGGAGATTATAATGTTGTTGCTTATAGTGAGGATGGAGTAATTGAAGCTATTGAATATCCAACTGCTGTTTTTAATATAGGCGTTCAGTGGCATCCAGAGATAAGTTATGAATTTGATGATAATTCTAGAAAAATAATAGATGCATTTATTGAGGCAGCAGTTAAATGTAGAGATGAAAAAAGAATAATGGAAAAGGTGAGATGATGAGAAAGAATAATTCACATGGTTTTACAATGATTGAGTTATTGGCTGTTATAACAATAATGGGAATATTACTTGTAACGTCTATTATAGGTATTAATGCGATAATTTTAAATTCGAGAAAAAATATTTACGTAAATGATGCAAAGACATATATGTTAGAAGGTAGAAATGGTGTAGTTGACGGTAGGTTTAAAATTGATAATCCGGAATATACATATTATATTCACTTGAAAAATTTAGCAGATGATTATGATACTGCTAGAAGCCCTTGGGCTAATTGGGCTGATGCTTATGTTGCTGTGACATTAGTTGATGTTAGTGCTCCAAAATATTATTGGGTTAGTTCCGATAAAGCGGGTTGGAAAGTAGATGTTGTACGAGAAGATAAAATTAATAAGTCAAAAGTTTACAATAGTAAGGGAACAAATATTAATTATCGTGTACCTTTAGATGGAACAAAGAAAGTAATGCTTATTAATGAAAATGGATATATGGAAGAGGTTACACCATATTTGACATGGACAAAAGAACAAGCAAGTAAATGTTATTCATTTAAAGAAAATGCTGATTCTCTTACCTTAACGTATTTTAAAGGTACTGAGGAGTGTGGAACAGATATTGTTATACCTTCTGAAGTTGGTGGAAAAGTTGTAAAAGAAATTTATCAATATACATTTAATAATAAAGGCCTTACAAGTGTATTTATTCCAGATACTGTAGAGAAGATTGGGTTTAGAGCTTTTGCTAATAATAAGCTTACAAAAGTTCATATTCCTAGTAGTGTTAAGACTATAGATGGAGAAGCTTTTCTAAGTAATAAAATTAGTGAGCTAAGTATGGATGAAGGAATTACTACAACAGGAACCAATTCTTTTAGACATAATTTATTAACAGCTGCTGTTATACCAGATTCACTTATAAATTTAGGCCCTTGTACTTATTGTGATAATTTAATTAGCAATCCATCTTTTCTATATAAGAGAAGTGGGGATTCATATGACTATTCTGTTATTAGAGGATATATAGGTGATTTATCAGAATTTAAGCATAATAAGGTCTTTGTGATACCAGCTGAAGTAAACGGGGTTAAATTGAAAACTATTGAATATGGTGCTTTTCAAAGAATGAGTATTAGAGATTGGGAAGTAAAGATTCCAGAAACAGTTACAAGTATTGGTGGTAGTGCATTCTATCAATCATATATAGGAAAGGTTAATTTGCCTGTTGGTTTGAAGACTATTGGTTCAAATGCCTTTTTAGGAAATAGATTAACAGAATTGGATATTCCTAATACGGTTACAAGTATTGGAACGGCAGCGTTTAATGATAATTTAGTTAGTGACGTTAATAAAAGATATATATATAAGAGGAATAGTGATGGCTCTATTGATTATACCAATTTAATTGGTTATGCTGGAGCACAAAGAAATAATATTCCGATTCCTGATGGTATTAAGACAATTGGAAATAGTACATTTAGGGAATTGTCTGCTACTGGTACGATGGTGATCCCTAAGGGAGTTGTTAGTATTGGCGATCTTGCTTTTGCTAGGAATAGATTAACATATATCGATAATGGTGATGGAGTTTATAATTATCCATTTGTATATAAAAGAAATAGTAATGGTTCGATTAATTATTCAACACTTATTGGTTATGGCGGTTATAAGCAATCTAATGTTGTTATACCAAATACAGTTAAAACTATTGGTAATAATACATTTTACTATTCATATATGCAAAGTGTTACAATACCAGAAGGTGTAACTAGTATTGGAGGTAGTGCTTTTGAGGGATGTCAATTGAAAGAAGTGACGATTCCTAGTACAGTTACAAGCATTGGAGCTAATGCATTTAGAAAAGAAATATCTTGGGGCAACTTTAATAGTGATTTAACAAAGATAATAAATACAACAGGAAGAAAGTTTAATTGGAAGAGTATAACAGGTGGTCCAAGTGATGCAACGTTTGTTACTGGAACTGTAGAAAATTGGTATGGAAATATAGAGGTTATTAAGTAATTGTTACTCGTGATAGTAAAAATGATAAAATAATTGTTGACAAATAAAACTCTTGTGCATATAATATTACTAGTCGAGAAAAAAGGAAAGAGATTTATATCCACCCGATCAGCGAGTAGCGATGGGTAAAATGCCGAAAGTAATTATTTAATTTAATAATACTAGGTTTTGAAGTGGATATAAAATTTATATCCGCTTTTCTTATTAATGGAGGTGTTTTTTATCGCAAACAATAAGAATGGCTTGTTGATTAATGAACAGATTAAGGCTCGTGAAGTATTGGTTATTGGACCAAATGGGGAACAAGTTGGAGTTAAGTCAATTCAAGATGCTATGACGTTAGCATCATACGCTTCTTTAGACTTAGTACTACTTAGTCCTAATGCTAATCCACCAGTTTGTAAAGTAATGGACTATAATAAGTATCGTTATGAAAAACAAAAAAAGGAGAAAGAAGCATTAAAAAGACAAAAAGCTAATATGTCTGAGCTAAAAGAGTTCAGATTGTCACCAGTTATCGATGTAGGTGATTTTGAAACTAAGCTTAGAAATGCTACTAAGTACTTAGAAAAAGGTGATAGAATTAAGCTTACAATCAGGTTTAAAGGTCGCCAAATGGCACATACTGAGTTGGGAAGAGAGGTTCTAGAACGTTTTGCATCTCGTGTTACAGATTATGCGGATATAGAGCAAAAGCCTAAGTTAGACGGTCGAACAATGTCAATGTTGTTAGTACCAAAGAAAGATAAATAAAAGTAGGAGGATTAAAATTATGCCAAAAATTAAAACACATAAGGGTACAGCTAAAGTAATTAAAGCACGTAAGAATGATTATAAAATTGGAAAACCTGGAAGTAGACATAATACAGGTTCTAAATCACAAAATGTTAATAGAAAGAATAGAAAAGGATCTAATTTAAGTAAAGCAGATCAAAATAGATTAAAGAATATAATCTAATCTAAATAATTGAAGGAGGAAGAAAAATGGCAAGAGTTAAAAATGGAGCAGTTACTAAAGCTCGTCATAAAAAAGTATTAAAAGCAGCTAAAGGTTACTTTGGTAGTAAACATAGATTATATAAAACCGCAAAAGAACAATTAATGCATTCTGGACAATATGCATTTAGAGACAGAAAGCAAAAGAAGAGAGATTTTAGAAAATTATGGATTACTCGTATCAATGCTGCTTGTCGTCAAAACGAAATTAGTTACTCTAGATTTATTGAAGGTTTAACTAAGGCAGGTGTTGAAATTAATAGAAAGATGTTATCAGAAATCGCTATTAATGATCCAAAAATGTTTAGTGAGTTAGTTAAGATTGCAAAAGATGGTAAAGCTGGTAAGATTACTAAGTCAACAGAAGTGACTGGTAGAGAAGTTACAATTGGAGCAGCAAAAGAAACTAAAACAGTAAAGACGGCTGCTAAAAAAGAAGTAAAAGAGGAAAAAACTGAAGCAGTTGATTATTCAAAGATGACAGTTGCGGAATTAAAAGAAGTAGCTGCAAGCAAGAATATTTCTGTAACAGGAATGAAAAAAGCTGAAATTATTGAAGCTTTAACTAAATAAAAATAAACATATTAGTGGATTTGCTTATTTCGTGCCGTAAGGTGATAGGTAGTGGAAACTAATAGAAGATAAAAACGAAGGAGAAAATATATGACAATTGTATCAATGAATTATTTATTAGAAGCTGGTGTACAATTTGGACACCAAAAGAGAAGATGGAATCCAAAAATGAAGGAATATATCTTCACTACAAGAGATGATATTTATATTATCGATTTACAAAAAACAGTAAAGAAGTTAGAAGAAGCTTACGCTGCTATGAAAGAGATTGCTGCTGCAGGTGGTAAAGTATTATTTGTAGGGACTAAAAAACAAGCTCAAGAAGCTGCTGAAGAATGTGCTACTAGAACCAATAACTATTTTGTAAATGAAAGATGGTTAGGTGGGACACTAACTAACTTTAAAACAATTCGTTCTAGAATTAGAAGAATGGAAGAAATCGAAAATATGGAAAAAGATGGAACTTTCGAAGCTCTTCCTAAAAAAGAAGTTATTCAAATTAAAAAGGAATATGATAAATTAAATAAAAATTTAAGAGGAATTCGTGAAATGAAGAGAATGCCTCAAGCTATGGTTATTGTAGATCCTCGTAAAGAAGAAATAGCAATTAAAGAAGCTCGTATTTTAGGAATTCCAGTGTTTGGTATTGTTGATACTAACTGTGATCCTGATATGGTAGACTATGTTCTTCCTGGTAATGACGATGCAGTTCGTTCAGTTAAATTATTAATTGGTGTTTTAACTAATGCTATTGCTGAAGTTAATGGTAATGAAATCGTTGATTATGTAAGCGAAGAAGATAGAAATAAGGCTGCAACAAAGGCTGCAAAAAAAGAAGAAACAGTAGCTTTAGAAGTTAAAGAAGAAGTAAAAGAAGAAACTGTGGAAGAAACTGAAAAAACTGAAGTGGTTGATTATTCAAAGATGACAGTTGCTGAACTAAAAGAGGTAGCTGCAAGCAGAGATGTAAATGTTGCAGGAATGAAAAAGGCTGAAATTATTGAAGCTTTAACTAAATAATTATGGTAAAGATTAGGTAGGAGGATGGGGAACCATCCTTTTTTGTATCTAGTTAGTAAAAAAATATTTTGAAATTTAATAAAATAAGTTATAATTATTATGGAAAAAACAAAAGGAGGATATATACATGTTTAAAGCAAGTGATGTAAAAGAGTTAAGAGAAAAAACTGGAGCAGGAATGTTAGATTGTAAGAAAGCTCTAGAAGAAAACAATGGTGATATGGAGAGAGCTATTGATTGGTTAAGAGAAAAAGGTATTGCTAAGGCTGCAAAAAAAGAATCTAGAATTGCTGCTGAAGGTTTATGCCAAATTAAAGTTGATGGAAACACAGCAGTTATGTTAGAAGTTAATTCAGAGACTGACTTTGTTGCTAAAAATGAAGAATTTACTAATTTTGTAGATTATTTAGCTGATCAAATTTTAGCTAATGATGTTAAGACAGTTGATGATGTTTTAGCTATTGAAGATGGTGGAGAAACTATTAATGATAAGTTAGTTTCATTAGTTGCTAAAATAGGAGAAAAGATTAGCTTTAGAAGATTTGAAAAAGTAACAAAAGAAGATGATTCTGTTTTTGGTACTTATAAGCATATGGGTGGAAAAATTGGAACTATTGTAGTAGTTAGAGGTGCTAATGAAGAAGTTGCCAAGGATGTTGCAATGCAAGCATGTGCTATGAATCCAACAGGATTAAATAGAGATAGTATTCCAGCTGAGGTTGTTGAAAGAGAAGCCAAAATTATTAAAGAACAAGTTATGGCTGAAGGAAAACCTGAAGATATTGCTGAAAAGATGGTTACTGGTCGTTTAAATAAATTTTATAAAGAAATTTGTTTAGTAGAACAAGCTTTTATTAAGGATTCTGGTATGAGTGTAGCTGATTATGTAAAAAATAATGGCGGTGAAGTATTATCAATGGTTAGAATTGCTGTTGGTGAAGGAATTGAGAAGCGTCAAGAAAATTTTGCGGATGAAGTTATGGCTCAAATTAATGGATAATAAAGTTGACATTTTTAGAACTTCTTATTATGAGAAGTTCTTTTTCTTTTGTGTAAATTTTGATATACTCTTTATTATAGAGGTGATGAGGTTTGGCTAGAGATGAGGACATAATTGAGATGCTTGATGAACAATTGAAGAAATTTGATAAAGTATCTAATATGGATGAAAATAAAAAATATGCGACCGGTCGAAGATGTGAGCGGGGGAGACATGAGGCGGCCAGAACGGAAACATTAGAAAAAACGGGAGAATTTAAGACGGCTGAAGATACTGATACAAAAATATTTGATGCAGAAGTTGTTCAAGATGCTGCTATTGTATCTGGTGAAACCACAAAAATAAATGATGTAATTGAAGAGATTAATGAGAAGGAAAAACTTGAAATATTAGAAGAAACAATTAAAGATAAAGTGGAATTAGAAATGGATGAGGTAGAGGCTACTAGAGAAGAAGATAGTGAAATGTCTGATACTTTTGTGGATGGGAAGCCCCTTAAGAAAAATAAGAAGAAATTAAAAAAAGAAATTAAAATAATAATAATTTTAGTAATAGCTGTTATTTTAATTATTTTTATGATTATTGCTTTTTTTGTTTTAACTGGAAGTAACGATAAAGATAGTGAAAAAATAGTCACAGAGAAAGAATTGACAGAAAAGCAGAAGAAAAAGTTGATTAATAAGTATGGAGAGGCTTTGGAAAAGGTTATTAAAGAGGAATTGGAAATTAGTAATACTTTATTGGAGTATGATGTAGCGGCAGAATTAGTTAAGACAGAAGAAAAGATAAAATGTCATGAACATGAAATATATAATGATGGCAGTCTTTACTTGAATAAATGTAGTATTAATGGGATTATGACTAAGTATTCTTATGGAGAGTTACAAGAAATTTTAAGTAATGCGTTAAAAGTTTATGTTGAAAAAAGTAGTGGCAAGGCTACACTTAGTAAACCTAGTGCTTCTAAAGAACCACTTTATAATGTTTATGAAGTCGATTGTGGTGATAGTTATTCAGGGGTATATTTATTAGATGACTATGTGGTTTATTATGATATCAGTGGTTTAGTACAAATGAAGAACTTTATGAATAATACTAAGGCACTTAGTAATTTAAACTATAAAGAGATCGTTCCAATTAAACTTAGTGATAAGGTATATGATACTAATTATGTAGCTGTATTAGTAGATGACTTTTGGGGTGTTTATAAGTTATCTGGTGAGCAAATAATATCACCAATGTATAGTTATTTAGTAGCTGATATTAGTAAGTCAGTTACTAAGAGAAATAGTATTAAAGTAATCAGTGGTAGTTTAATAGGTGTTTCAGATGGTAATAAATATGGGGTTATAGATTATACTAGTAATAAAACGGTTATTCCTCTTGAATTCGATGAGTTAACTTTAAATGGAAAATATATTTTAGGTACTGTAGAGGATGGAAATGGTAGAGTATTTGATTTCAATGGAAAAGAATATTTTGCTGGTAGTAATATTCATGGAAGTGTTAATGGTGAGTATTTCTTAATTGAGGAAAATAATAAAATAAAACTTTCATTAATTAATGGCAAAAAATTATATGATTATGGTATAATCAATAATATAGGGAAGTTTTATTCTAGTAAAGCTACTAGTGATAAAATTACTTTCCAGTTTTTAGATACTAAGACTAATGGTAGATGTATAGAGTTTGTCTATAGTATTAGTGATAATAGTGGAGAATATACTAGTGATAAGTTGTGTGGTATAAATTAAAAGAATTATTAGAAGGGTTGAGATAAGATGAAGGAGAAATATTTGCCAATTGGGTCGGTAGTACTGCTTAAGGGTGCATCTAAAAGACTTATGATTACTGGTTATTGTGCGGCGGTACCTGAAGATATTAATAAAACTTATGATTATGTAGCTTGTTTATATCCTGAAGGTAATCTAGGTGGCGAAGACGTGGCTTTGTTTGATCATGATAAAATTGGAACGGTTGTTCATTTAGGGTTAGTTGATAATGAGTTTACAACATTTGATGCAAGAATAAAAAAACTATTAAATGAAGGAACTGTAAATACAGTACAAGAACAGACGCCTCAGCAAAAATTAAATTCTTTATTTAGTGGAAGGATAGAAGATTTTCCGCCAATGACACCTGATAATATTCAAAAAATTCTAAGTTTAGTTAAACAACAGGAAAATCTTAATATGGTACAAGAACCGACAGCATTTAGTGAAGAAGCTTTGAAAAAGCCAAAGTTTTCAAAGTCCTCTTTAACAGAGAAAGGAAAAAGAGAAGAGAAAAAGAAAGAAGAAGATAGATTATCAGCGAAGTTTTCTGTGGAAGATCATACTGCCGTTGAAAAAAAGGTAGAGAGTGATGGAACTCCAGTTTTACAGTTGCAATTAATTGGTGATGGTGTTAATAATCAAGTTTTAAATCAGACACCGACTATAAAACCGGTTTTAGAAATGAATCCTAGTGCGACGGTAGAACAGGCTGCAATCCCAAAACTTACGCCGCTTTCTAATTCTCCATCTTCGGCAAATAATGGAACTTCTGCAGCAATTTCTAATCTAGAACGTTTATGAGTAATAAACTTCTAGATTTTTCTTTATTTATCGGAAAATTTATAATATAATAGTTGTATAAATTAAGGAGAGATGAATTAATATGGATAACGACATGATTATGTTGGAACTTACAGAAAAAATGGATAAAGCGATTGAAACATTAGAAAAAAGATTTACAACTGTAAGAGCAGGAAGAGCTAATCCCGCTAGTTTAGATGGAGTAATGGTTGATTATTATGGAAGTATGACACCATTAAAGCAATTAGCAACTATTTCAGTACCAGAGGCTAGACAATTGTTGATTAAGCCTTTTGATAAGGGAAGTTTATCTGGAATTGAAAAGGCGATTTTGGCTTCGAACTTAGGATATAATCCAGGAAATGATGGTGAAACAATTCGTATAGTTATTCCAGAACTTACTGAAGAAAGAAGAAAAGAACTTGTAAAACAGGTAAAAGCGTTAGCTGAAGAAACGAAAGTAACAATTAGAAATATTCGACGTGAAGGATTAGAAGATGTTGAAAAGTTAGAGTTACCAGAAGATCAGGAAAAGGGTATGGAAAAAGATATTCAGGAGATGGTAAATGACTATAATAAGAAGGTTGAAGCAAAGTTAAAAGAGAAAGAACAAGAATTACTAACAGTTTAGTAATTCTTTTTTAGAAAAATTTAGATTTTAAGGTTTAAATTTTGGAAAAGTGTGATATAATCTACTCATATCGATGTTGATCAGGAAGTAGTAATTACTGATTGGATTATAGAGACTTTGTGGTAGGTGGAAACAAAGAGATATAGGTAATGAATTCGTCCTGGGAGTTCTTATTAACAGTAAGCGTTGCTTCGCGTTAAGAAGATTTGAGAGTATAGTAGTAACTATGAAATAAGGTGGTACCGCGAGTAATTCGTCCTTATATTGTAGTTACTTTTTTTTGGGGGAATGTTATGGAGAAAAAGAGATTTATATTTGATTTAGATGGAACATTATTAAAAAGTGATTATTCATATGAACACGATTATTTTGAAAGTGTTTTAGGAAAGCAAGATGCACAATTATTTGTTCCTAATATTAGCCAAATGGTTAGTGAATATGAAAAAAAATTTCCACGATATGATTTTGATACTTTTAGTCGTTTCTTAACGAAAGAAAGTGGGGTAGTGATCACAAATGAAATGGTTAAGGGTTGGTGTGAGGCACTAGTTGAAGCGGATATCTGTGTCATCGATGATGTATATGAGATTTTGGATTATTTAAAAAGGCAAGGCAAAAGTATGGTGGTTCTTACTAATTGGTTTACTGATGTTCAAAGGGAAAGATTAGAAAGATGTTTATTGAGTGGTTATTTTGATCAGGTTTATGGTGGTAGTACTTATATGAAACCTTTTAGGGAGAGTTACTATAATGCATGCGGTGATTATTCAAAAGATGAATGTGTTATGATTGGTGATGACTTAGAAAATGATGTTTTAGGACCAATGAAATTTGGAATAGATGTTATATATTATAATCCAAAAGGAAAAACAAACTTTGACAGAGGAAAAGTTAAAAGTATTGGTAGGATAAAAGAAATAAAGGAGATGTATTGATATGAAAATTGAAGAAATAAGGAACACTTTAATTGAAGATTTAGAAAAAGTTAGTAATTTAAAAGAACTAAATGATTTGAAAGTAGAGTATTTAGGAAAAAAAGGAAAAATTACTGAACTTAATCAAATGATTAAAGACATTCCAAATGAGGAAAAAAAAGAATTTGGTCAAAAGGTTAATGAAATACGTACTTTGTTTAATAATGCTTATGAAGAGAAGAAAAATAAGTTTGAAGAAAGTTTGCTAAATGAAAAGTTAGAGAAAGAGACTATTGATATTACTTTACCTAGTAAAAAAGTTAAACGAGGAAGTAAACATCCGATGACAAGAATTACGGAGAAGTTTGAGGATTTATTTGTTTCGATGGGATATACGGTTTACGAAGGACCAGAAATTGAAAGTGATGAAAATTGTTTTCAAAAGCTTAATCTTCCAAAAGGACATCCAGCAAGGGATGCTCAAGATACTTTTTATTTAAAGGATGAGTACGAAAATTTCTTGTTGCGTAGTCAAACTTCTACAGCACAAGTTAGGGCAATGGAAGATAATAAAGAAAAAGGACCAATTCGAATAGTTTGTCCAGGAAAAGTTTATAGAAGAGATGAGGATGCGACACATTCACATCAATTTATGCAAATTGAAGGATTGGTTATTGATGAAAATATTTCAATGGCTGATTTAAAGGGAACATTAGAATTGTTTTGTAAGACAATATTAGGAGAAAAAACTAAGGTTAGATTTAGACCAAGTTTCTTCCCATTTACAGAGCCATCAGTTGAGGTTGATGTTACATGTTTTAAATGTGGTGGTAAAGGATGTGCATTATGCAAGCAGACTGGATGGATTGAAGTTCTTGGAGCAGGAATGGTACATCCAAATGTTTTAGAGATGAGTGGTTATGATAGTACTAAGTATCAAGGATTTGCGTTTGGAACAGGAATGGATCGCTTTGCGATGTTTAAATACGGAATTCCAGATATTAGAACTATTTATGGTAATGATATTAGATTTATTGAACAGTTTGATAGGAAGGAGGATGAATAATTATGAAATTAAGTAGAAAATTTGTTAATGATTATATTGATTTAGATCCGGAGTTAACTATTAATGAAATTGCTGACGCAATGACTAGTGTTGGAAATGAATATGATAGTGCTGGTAAATTAATTAATTGTACTAATTTAGTAATTGGTGAAGTTTTGGAGTGTGTACCACATCCTGATTCAGATCATTTGCATGTTTGTAAAGTTGATGTTGGAACAGAAACCTTAAATATTGTTTGTGGAGCTCCTAATGTTCGAAAAGGATTAAAGGTAATCGTAGCTTTAGTCGGGGCTAAACTTCCTGGTGGCGAGATAAAAAAAGGTGTCATTCGAGGGGTAGAATCCAATGGGATGCTTTGTTCTAAGGCAGAGTTAGGTCTCGATAATAAGTTCTTAGAAGATAAGGATAAAAATGGAATTTGTGAGTTGGATATTAGTGCTAAAGTAGGAGATGATCCAATTAAGGTATTGGGCTTGGATGATGAAGTAATTGATTTTGATCTTACTTCTAATAGAGGAGATTTATTGAGTGTTTTAGGAATGGCTTATGAACTAGGAGCTATTTACAAAAAAGGAGTTAAAGAAATAGATGTTGCTTATGAAGAAAATTCTGATGATATAAATAAGCAGTTTAAGGTTTTGGTTGAAACTGATAGTTGTCCATTGTTTTTAGGAAAAATGGTAAAAAATGTAACAATTAAAGAGAGTCCAGAGTTTATTAAAAATAGATTAATAGCTAGTGGAATTCGTCCTATTAATAATGTAGTTGATATTTCTAATTATGTAATGTTAGAGACAGGGCAACCGCTACATTATTATGATGCTGATAGATTAGGGGATACTTTAATTGTTAGACAAGCTAGAAATGATGAGAAACTTACAACTCTTGACGGTCAAGAAAGAACTTTGTCTGAGCAAGATATTGTTATCGCTAATAAAAAAGAAGCAGTTGGCTTGGCTGGGGTAATGGGAGGTCTTTCGACTGAAGTTGTAGATGATACGAAAAATATTTTAATTGAGTCAGCTATTTTTGACAGTGTTAAGGTCAGAAAAACTTCAAAGAAGATTTTGAGAAGTGAAGCTTCTAATAGATTTGAAAAAGGCTTAGATCCAAAGAGAACTTATTTAGCAATTGAAAGAAGTTGCTCTTTATTAGAAAAGTATGCTGATGCAGAAATTGTTGGTGGTATGAGTGTTTATGATAAAACAGTTAAAGAAGATAAGAAGATTCAAATTACAGTAGAAAAAATTAACAAAGTACTTGGTATTGAAATCCCAGAAGAGACAGTTATTGCTATTTTTAAGGATTTAGGCTTCGAGGTAACAGGCTCTAATGGAATTCTTGAAGTTGTTGTTCCAACTAGAAGACTTGATGTAACAATTGTTGAAGATTTAATTGAGGAAGTCGGTAGAATTTATGGTATGGATAACATTAAGGGAAAATTACCAATATTAAATGTAGTTACGGGTAGTTATGATAAGACAAAGAGAGCAATTAAAGATAAGATGGTGGCACTTGGTTTAAATGAGACTTGTAGCTATACTTTAATTCCTCAGGGGGAAGTTTATAAATTTACGACGGATAAATTTGAAAGTATTAGTCTTGCCGATCCAATGAGTGAGGATCGTAATACGCTAAGATATAGTCTACTTTATTCGTTAAAAGAAATTTATTTATATAATAAAGCACGTAATAATATTAATATTTCAATTTTTGAAGTAGGCAAAGGTTTTTATAAAGAAGGTAATGAATATAAAGAAGATTTAAAATTAGCGTGTTTAATGACGGGAGATTATTATTTAGATATTAATAATTCAAGAGTGGATTTTTACATTATTAAAGGGGTTGTTGAAGAGTTACTTGATTATTTAGGTTTTAGTGGTAGATATAGTTTTGTTGCTGATAATGTACCAGCCGAATTACATCCTGGGCAGAGTGCTCGTATTGTTTTGCAGGGAAAAGAAATAGGTGTGATAGGGAAACTTCATCCCAATGTTTTAAGAGATGATGTTTATGTATTTGAAATTAACTTAAGTAAGTTATTAAGTAATTTCCCAAGTAGAATGACTTATAAAGATATTCCAAAATTTCCATCAATTTCAAAAGATATAGCATTTATAGTGAAGAAAAATGTTACAGCAGGAGAAATAATGGATACGATTAAAAAGACCGGAGGGAAATTATTACAAAGTATTTCGGTATTTGATGTTTATACTGGAGAAAATGTTTTGGAAGATGAAAAGAGTATAGCATTCAAGCTTAATTTTATGGATCCTTCTAGAACACTTACTGATGATGAGGTTATGAATATATTTAATGAAATTATTAGTAAGGTAGAAAATAGTCATAATGCAAAATTACGTGATAAGTAAAATAAAAGACTTTAAGTATTTCTTAGAGTCTTTTTTGTGCTATAATTTAAGATAGGTGAAGTGTATGAAAGAAAGTAATGATAAGAAATATTTAAATAAACAGGATGCTAATATTTTGAAAACTATATATTTAGCCTTGGCGGTTTTGGTTTCAATGGTTTTATTAAATATTTTTTTAAGGGGATTAATAGAATCTGATGAATTTGGTGTTTTTTATGGATTAGGGGGACTAGTTTTTGGAACTGTTTTAATTGATAGGATATTTAAAGTATTAGATAGGAAAGTTAAAGTAGGGGAAGAAGTTCAAAAACTTAAGGAAGAACAGGAAAAAAATCTAGAATTGCATCGTCAAAAAATGTTTAGTGAAGAAAGAGAATTGGAATTTAGAAAAAAGGTTATTCAAGATAGTATTGGACACAGGGGGTATTATGATTATTATGATGATATAAGTAATATTGATGAGAGAATACTTAAGAAGTCCTTAGTTCAGCAAACAGTAAATGAGAAGGGAAAACCAATTAGATATAAGAATGGAATGGGAGTAGAAGGAATTGCTGTGGGAAGAGAATATAATCAAATGGATAAAGATAAAGATGGAAGAATCTTAATCTCAGAAATTTATCCATTAACAGAAGCGGAAGTATTAGAGAAAATTTTGATGGTGGATAATACTTTTTCTAAGACAGAATTTAAGACTTTTGTGAGAAGTGTGTTTATGTTAATTCAAAAAGCTTGGTCAAATAATGATTACCTAGCATTACGATTATTAGAGGCAGATAATCTTTATTATGAGCATAGTATTAAAATTAAAGATTTGATTAATAAGGGGATAGTTGATAAGAGAGAAAATATTGGAATTAAAGGGGTCTTATTAAAAGATTTTAGAGTTGAAGGCGATAGAGAAATTTTAGTAGTTGCTTTAACTGCAAGAATGGATAGAAATTTTGATGATACGGTATTTAAAAGTAGAGAGTTATTAGAACAATCTTTAAATAAAAATAGTGGTGATGTTCCATATATTATGACTTTTATGCGGAAAAAGGGACTAAGAAGTAAATATGATCGGGATTTAGCAAGTAGTAATTGTCCTAATTGTGGGGCGGTGGTTGATTTTGATGAGAATGGGATTTGTACTTATTGTAAGACTTCTATGGTAGCTGGGGATATTGATTGGATATTAACAGATATAAAGAATATTGAATTAGTAGAATTTTAAAGAAAAAGGACTTACTTTTAAATAGTAGGTCCTTTTTGAATATTTTGTTTAATTAATTCAATGAGAGTATTTTTTAATTCTTGATCGGCACTTTCCCAGGCAAGTTCAAAAAACACACCTAAACCAGGTAAGGTTATTTCATCTTTTGATTCAATTGATTCATCAATAGCAGCTTTTAAAGCAGCAAAGTCGTCCCCTTTAAAATTATTAATTATGTGTTCTCTTATTGACATAGTATTCCTCCTCATATATATAGTGTTGCTAAAGAAAAAAATTTTATACAAATATTTTATTATTAAAGGTTATGTCAAGGGAAAACTTTATTTTTTTTAAGTTTTATTGTAAAATAAAGGTGGTGATTAGTATGAAGTTAGATGTTGAGGGAACTTTTTATAATATTGTAATTGAAAAGAAACCCGGTAACAGAAATACTTATATAAGGGTAAAAAAAGATTTGACAGTTCAAGTTACAACTAATAAATTTACAAGCGATCGTACTATTTTAAAGTTAATTGAAGATAATTATGAAAAAATAGTTAAAATGATTGAAGCACAAGAAAAGAAAAAAAGTAATAATGAAGGTTTTTTTTATTTAGGAAAGAAGTATGATGTAGTGTATGCATCATTTAGTGATATAACTTTTGGTGAAGATAAAGTTTTTATAAATAAAAAGTTGGATGTAGATAAATGGTATAAAGAACAAGCAAAAATATTATTTCAAGAACATTTAGATCAAATGTATGAAAAGTTTTCACGAAGAATTCCGTATCCAGCTTTACGAATTAGAAAAATGACTAGTCGTTGGGGTGTCTGTAATATTAGAACAAAGGTTATTACACTTAATTTGGAACTAATTAAAAGGGATACTAAGTATTTAGATTATGTTATTGTACATGAGCTCAGTCACTTAATTTATGGTGATCATTCAGCTAACTTTTGGAAATTAGTTGGAGAAAATATGAAAGATTATAAAAAGTATCGAGAGGAGATGAAGGAATTTTGATAATTACTAGTTTGGAAAATGATCGTGTGAAGAAGTTTTGTAAGTTACAGAAGCGTAAATATCGTGATGAATTTAATCAATATATTGTTGAAGGTGAACACCTAGTAATGGAGGCTTATAAGGCGGGAGTTATTGATGAGATAATTGCGCTGGAAGGATTGAATGTCGCTTCTTTTTATGAAAATGTAAATTATTATAGTCGAGATGTTATGAAGAAAATTTCTTCAATGGAGTGTCCACCTGAGATTATGGCATTATGTAGAAAGAAGAAACAGTGCGAATTAAAAGGGAAAAAATACTTAGTTTTAGATGGGATACAAGATCCTGGCAATTTAGGAACTATTATTAGAAGTGCTTTGGCTTTTAATATTGAGACGATTATTTTAACGGAAAAAACGGTAGATTTATATAATTCAAAGGTTTTACGTGCTGCGCAAGGAATGATTTTTCATATGAATATTATAATGATGGATGGTTTAGAAGCAGTTACCACTTTAAAGGAAAAAGGAATTTTAATTTATGGGACAGATGTTGAGTCTGGGGAAGATGTTAGAGCTTTATCAGAAAACGAAAGAGAAAAATTTGCACTTATTATGGGCAATGAAGGTCAAGGGGTTAGAAGAGAGTTAAAAGATTTGTGTACCAAAAATTTGTATATTAGGATGAATGAAAAGGTGGAAAGTTTAAATGTTGCGATTGCAACTTCAATATTATTGTATGAATTAGGGAGATAAAAATGAAGAAAGTTTTGGTTGGAAAAATTGTTTCTACTCATGGAATCAAGGGGGAAATTAAAATATTAAGTGATTTTCAATTTAAGAGTAAAGTTTTTGTGGTAGGTGAAAAACTAATAATTGATGATGAAGAGTTTGTTATTAAGTCTTATCGTCATCATAAGAATTTTGAAATGGTAATGCTTAATGATTTTAAGGATATTAATGAAGTATTATTTTTAATGAAGAAAAAAGTTTATTTTGATAGTGATTTGTTAAAGCTTGATGATGACGAGGTGTTGGATGATGAGTTAATTAATTATCAAATTATTACGACAGCTGGTGAAACGGGAGTGGTAACTGAGATTTTTTATGCTAGTCCGAGTAATAAAATTATTCGAGCAAAATTTTCAGAAGAAGTATTAATCCCTTACACTAGTCCTATGGTGAAAAAAGTTGATAAGCAAAAACAAGAGATTTTAGTGGAACTTATTAGTGGAATGTAGGTGATGAAGTGAATGAAAATAGATATTTTGACGTTATTTCCTAATATGTATCAAGGAATTTTTGATGAGTCGATTATTAAAAGAGCTATCTTAGAAGGTAAAGTAGAAATTAATATTCATAATTTTAGAGATTATACAACTGATCCACATAATAAAGTTGATGATACGCCTTATGGTGGAGGAGCAGGAATGGTTTTGACATGCCAGCCAATATTTGATTGTGTGGCTAGTTTAAGGACAGAGCAGTCTTTAGTGATCTTGATGACACCGGATGGGGAGGTTTATAAGCAAAAGCGGGCTTATGAATTGAGCAAGTGTGAGCATTTGATAATTATTTGTGGACATTATGAGGGTTTTGATGAAAGAATACGAAGTATTTGTGATTTAGAACTTAGTATTGGAGATTATGTTCTTACAGGTGGAGAATTAGCTTCAATGGTTTTGGTTGATTCAATTGTAAGATTAATACCAGGAGTTATTGAAGAGGAAAGTCACAGGAATGATTCTTTTAGTAATAATTTATTGGATTATCCAACTTATACTAAACCAAGAGAATATAAAGGTATGTGTGTGCCGGATGTTTTATTATCAGGAGATCATAAAAAAATTGCAGAATATCGATTAGCAGAAAGTATAAAAAAAACGAAGGAAAGAAGACCAGACTTATTAGAAAAGTAGGTGATAATTATGTATGCTGTTAAAAGGGAAAAAAATAGTGGAGAAATACTTGAATGGAATCCTTTTTCATATTTTTTGATGTCTTCACGAAAAGGCTTTAGTATTAATGGTGAAATAATTAAAGTTATTAATGTTGTTGATAAAAAGTTGGCAATTGGTCCGGCTACAAAAAAAGTAATGAATATGTATAGCAAATTAGTGCCTCTTTTGACAGAATTGATTGTTAGTGATGATGCCTCAGGAGATTCTTTTCGCGAAGCTTTAAATCATATTGAAAAGTTTAGATTAGAAATTAAAATTAAATATCGTGAATATTTAAAGCGAAAAGAATTGGAACTTATGTCTAAGCAGTTGTCAACTCTAAAAAAAGAAGCTGAAAAGAGATTGCTGGAAATAAGAGAAGAAATGCTTGTATCTAGAACGAGTGAGAAAGGAAAATAAAAGAGATTATTTTTAATTTCTTTTTTCGTGATTGAAGAAAATATTAATTTGTGGTATAGTCATAATAGGATAAGAGGGTGAAGATAATGTTAAAGAAAAATAAAGAATTAAAAATGATGACATTTTTTGCATTGGGGTTGTCAGTAGTAGGAATAGTATTTGCTTGCATTGCGATGAATGTTTCACTTACTACTAAGGCTGAAAAAAGTGTCTGGAATGTGAAATTTGCGGATTTAAATGTTTTTACGAATGGGACAGCAACGGCGGCTGGGCAGGTTCAACTAAATTCAACTAGTCTTTCAAATACATCGATTGTATTGATGAGAAAGAATGATAGTGTTAGTTATAAGTTTAGAATTAGGAATAGTGGGACTATTGATGCAGAGATAAAGTTCTTAAGTAAAATACGACCAACTTGTGTCGTTACGGAGATGAATTCATCAACTGATGCTTGTAATAGTGTTGACTATACACTTACATATAGTGATGGAACAGCTGTAAATGTTGGTGATATTATTAGTAGTGGAACTAGTAAAGAAGTTGTTTTGAAAGTAGAATATCTTGGAAATGCTATTACAGAGATGGAAATTACAGATTTAGATTTGGTATTGGTGGCAGAACAAGCATAGTTGGTGATTTGAATGATAAAAGCAAGAAGTAGGGATTTCTTACTGATGATATGTGGTGTGTTACTGATGATAATTTCTTTAGTGACAATTATATTGAGTGTGGCTACTAAAGTTTCTGTTATTAGTTCTTATGAGAATAGAAAAAAAGTACTAGAAAATGTGGCTGTTGTAGCTCAAAGGGTAGTAGTTAGTGGGCATGGTAATTTTATTAAATCAGGTCCTCGATATGATGCATTAACTATTTCTGATGTTAATGTGAAATTTAAAACAACGAATGATAAAGTACGTTATGCTTTGAGGCTCTGTAATAAAAATTCTGAAGATGTGGTCGTTGATAAAATTACTAACGGTAATATGATTTGTAGTGATTCAGATGGTAATGAGTTGGATTGTGGAAATGTAAGAATTTCAAAAAAGTTTACTAATAGCGGTTTAGAAATTGTTAGTGGAACTTTGTTGGAAGCGCAAACTTGTATGGTGGCAGATATTGAAATTACTTATTTAGGTGATAATCGAGATGATGAGTTAAATGTACATATTGATCAATTTAGTTTTAATATTGATGTAGTAGAAAAATAGAGGAGATTTTCGGTTGATTTTTAGTTGTTTATATAGAAAAATATGATATACTTTATTTATGATAGAGGGGTATTAGTAGAAGCTATTGAGGTGATATAAGTGGAAAATAAGAGTAAGAATGCACAACCTAAAAAAGTACTTAGTAGAAATAGAAATAAAAATAAGAATAGGACACTTCAGAATAGAGCGAAAGAAAGAGAACTAGCTAAGAGAGAGAAGGCTATGCGTTTAGCAAGAGAAGTAGAAGAGGCGGTAGAAGAACTTTCTGTGGATGGAGAAAGTTTACGTGCTGATGTTTTAGTTGTTCCTGATAGAACTTGTCATATTGGAAATACTATAGATGATGGTATGCTTGAACTAGAGGACATTACACTTCAGATGCCATCGGTAGAAGAGGATAAGGATGAAGATGATTTCATTCAAGTAAAAGTTAATAGATTTAGATTTGCTGATGATAATGATGAAGATAATAAAAGTGATAAATTTAATTTTACAACCGAAGATGATGGCTTAGAAAATAAAGATGAAGTATTAGAAGATTATCATTATATAAATGAGGATGAAGACGAGAAAGTTTATGATGATGATACTGATGTGGTTACAGTGGAGACAACTTCGGAGGTGGAGGAAATTATCCCACGTCCAACCGACACGGTTGATGTCAATGCAAGAAGACATATTAGTTTTGAAAAGAGAGTTCTTGGTTGGGTAGTATTCATTGTTATTTCTTTCTTTGTAGCTGGGATTCTTATTTTTAAAACAGTGACAGATGCTAAAGCTGCGACAGTTACATATGATGAGAAAAGTAGCATAAATTATAATGTTTGTATTAATAAAGAGACTTATAGTCAATACTATGCTACTAGTTGCTTAGATGAGGATATGGAATATTTGACAGCCATAGCTGAGAGAGTACCAACAACATTTAAGTATACGGTGAATTACAGTGAAGAGGTTGAGAAAACCTTAGATTATTATGTTGTTGCGAAAGTCGTTATTGCAAAGGATGAGAATGGAAAGGTCTTAAATACAGTTGAAGATGTTTTAGTTGATAGAACTAATTATTCTGTCTTTTCTAAAAAAGCTGATTTTTTAGTAGATGTTGATATTCCTATTAAGAAATATGTTGATTATGTTAATAATTACAATAATCAGTTTGGTCTTTCAAGTTATGCTACTTTAGAAGTTGTATTTTATGTTGATAATGGTACTTCTATTAAGCGAGTTTCAGCTTTAGATATGTCTATTTCTAATACGACATTTAATATTGAGAGAACAATAACTGAAAATGAAAAGCAATTACTTGATGTAGAAAAAGTAAGTGCTTGGGATAATTTAAATACATCTTATGCAATTGTTGGTTTAATTTTTATTCTAATTGGTTTACTTGGAATTATTAAATTATCAGATTTAGTTTATAAAGTAATTGGAACGAGTAGTTTATATCAAAAGAAATTAAATAGAATTTTAAGGGAATATGATAAGTTAATTGTTATTGCTAGAGGGGAATATAATGTTGATGCTAGCAAAAAATTAATTAAGGTTGCCTCTTTTGGAGAATTACTTGATGCACGTGATACTTTAGAGAAACCAATTGTGTATTTGAAAGTTAATAGTGTCAAGTCGGAATTTTATGTTGAAGATAGTGAAGCTATTTATAAGTACACAATGAAGGAAGCTGATTTTGGAGGAAAATAAAGCTTCCTTTTTTATTTTAAGAGAATAGTTATGAAATATTTAATTTTTCGTTGCATTTTGGAAGTGGCTATGTTATAATTATCACTGTCAAAGCGCGATAATCCGCTGTTTTAAAGGAAATATGATTATTTGTGAGAATGAATTAGAGAGGAGAACTTTAGTATGAATATTATTGACAAAATTAATGAAAAACAAATTAATCCTAACATTCCTGAATTCCGTGTTGGTGATACAGTTAGAGTAGATGTTAAGATTATCGAAGGAAAAAGAGAAAGAATTCAAGCTTTTGAAGGTATTGTAGTTGCTAGACGCGGTGGTTCAGTTTCTGAGACCTTCACTGTTCGTAAGATGTCTAGTGGTGTAGGAGTTGAAAGAACATTCCCAATGCATTCACCTAAATTAGCAGGTATTACAGTTGTACGTAGAGGTAAAGTAAGACGTGCAAAACTTACATTCCTTAGAGGTATGGTTGGCGGATACCGTATTAAAGAAAGAGGACAAAAATAAGGCCAAGCCTTATTTTTTTGTTTTAGGTGGAAATAATGGAAAAGGATAAAAAGAAGTTATTTAAAGAAATATTTTCTTATGTTTTAATTATAATAATAGTAATTTTGATTAAAACATATATTGTCTCACCAATTAGAGTTAATGGAGATTCTATGTATAAAACGCTTCATGATAAAGATATTATGATTTTGAATGAGGCCAGTTATTTATTTCAAGAGATAGAAAGATTTGATATTGTTGTTGTAAAACATGAAAATGAATATATAATTAAACGAGTTTTGGGATTACCTGGTGAAAAAATAGAATGTCGCAATGGTGTTATTTATGTCAATGGAAAAGAAATTAAGGATAAATATGGTTATGGTGAAACAGAAGATTTTGAGATGACCGAAATTGGAGAAGATGCGTATTTTCTTCTAGGTGATAATCGAAATGATTCTTTAGATAGTAGAATTTTTGGGACATTTAATAGAAAGGCTATTAAAGGAAAAGCTAGTTTTACAATTTTTCCATTTAATAGATTTGGTTCAAAGGAATAAAAAGAGACACTAAATCAAATATTAGGTTTGGTGTTTTTTTTGTTAATTTATGATATAATTATTACTAATAGGAGGCTTATTATGACTAAGAAAGAATTTAAAAAGAAATGTAAAATGGAGAAAACTAAGAGCTATAAATATACTATATGGGGAACAATTTTAGCTGCGGTGGGATTAATTGTTGCGTTAGCGTCAATGCTGTTTTTGATTGATGATTTGCCTAAATTACTTGTTTATAATGGGGTAGCGGTATCTTTAGCTATTTTAGGTATAACATTTGATGTTTATGGGGAAATTATGATGTCTAGAGAATATAAAGAGCAAAGTAAATAGTTTAAAGAAAAGTGTAGAAGTAGTAATACTTCTTTTTTGATGAAATTTTAGTTGATGATTTAAATAATTTGAAAATGCTTTAATTTTGTGGTATAATTTACAGACCTATTGGAATAAGGAAATAAAAAATAGAAAGTGGGAATAATATGTTTATTAATGATAAAGAAATAAAAGCCTTGTTGCTAAGATATAATTTTGGTTTGAAAATACTTAAGACATCAATAGAGATTTTAGTATCAGAATTTGAATATAAATATGAATATAATCCAGTTGAGCATACTAAATCTCGAATAAAAAGTTTAGATAGTGCGGCGAAAAAATTAGAAAGGAAGGGTTTAGAAGTAACGCCGGAGAATATACGCAATTATGTTCATGATATGATAGGTGTACGAATTGTGTGCTCATTTTTATCAGATGTTTATGAGATTGTAGATAGAATAAGGGTTAGTTCGAGGATTATTGTAAAAGAAGAAAGCGATTATATTAAAAATCCGAAAAGGAGTGGATACACTTCATATCATATGAATGTGTTAGTACCAATTGATATAGATAATACAACTGAGTATGTAGAAGCTGAAATTCAAATTAGAACGGTGTCAATGGATTGTTGGGCAAGTTTAGATCATAAATTAAGGTATAAGTTACCCAAGACAATTCCAGAATACATAGAAAATTCGATGTATGAGAGAGCACTTGAAATGATGGAACATGATAGAAAAATGCAGATACTAAATGATATGGTTAAGGGATTAAAGAAAGATAAGATTTAAGGTTTTAGACTGAACTAGACAATTTGTAAGAAAATAGTATAATAAAGAAAAGGAGATTTTTATGAGTGATGAGTATATAATAGCAGTTACTTTGTGTAATAATGAAAGTATTGCGAGTAAGATATGTAGTGTGGTATTAAGTAAACATTTGGCTGCTAGTTGTCAAATATATAAAGCTAATTCTTTTTATTGGTGGGAAGGCGAACTTGAAAAATCGACAGAATATCGTTTGGAATTTAGAAGCAAAAAGAGTTTGTATTCAAGAATTGAAGAAGAAATAAAAAAAGTACATGACTATGATGTGGCGGAGATTATGTATTATACTGTTCAAGGTGGTAGCAAGGAATTTTTAGCTTGGGTTGATGAAGAAGTTAGCACTAACACTAATGAAAAAGTGGGGTGAGATATTAGGTATATGATAATAAAGTTTATGATGATAATTGTTTAGGAGTGTCTATGATTAAATGGATTAAAATTATTTTGTCAGTTGCTGTGATAGTATTTGAGGTTCTTGGAATCTCAAAAGTTATTGATTTTAGTATAACAAATCCAATTATGTTATTTTCATTAGCAACATTATTGATTATTAGGGGAATAGAATATAAAAAAGATAAAGATTTAATAGGGTTCTTTTTATTGATCTTTGTAGCAGTATTTATTTATATTGTTATAATTTATAATGTTTTTATAGGATAAGAAAGTAAGATTTTAATATTTGAATATTAGTTAATATTTATTTTTTAGAAACATTTTTAATATAAAGTTAAAGTTATGCTTATTGGGCATAATTTTTTTATTGAAAAAATTAGTTGGATGAATTATAATTGAATAACCGAAGTCTTGGAAGGGAGAAAAAATATGCCAGATGTTAATAGACAAGTAAGTAATATTTTTGAGGAAATTTGTGCAGAGAAGAGGGGGTTAAGGGCATTAGAGAAGAAGTATGCTGATGATTATAAAGGTGTATTAAATGTATTTAAATCCTTTAGGGATTTAGCCTTTAATAATGAGAGATTGACTTTAAAAAGGAGAATTAATGCACAAAGAGAATTAGTTGCTTCAAAAGAGAGTGCTTTGTATTTAAATTCTTTAGTGTCACTTGATAAAACATGTATGTTTTTTGCAGATGTTATTACAGAGATAGAGAATGTTCCATATGTTTATAGAAAATTTGATTTGGAAGATGATATTTTTAGGGTCATGCCCACTTTAACTAGTGATTTTGAGGTAATGTTTGCTGGTGAGGAAACGGTTGGAGTTATTGCGCGGGAAGCTTTATTTGATGGACTTGAAGGTGTTTTTTGTGACGAGAGTGGTGAACTAGCTGATTTTTTAAAAAAGCAAAATGAAAAGTTTGTTATGGTTGATGCTGCTTCAGAAGAAAGAAATATAGCGTTATTAGAAAATATGGAAGCCCCTCGTTATTTAGTGGACGATTTTCCATATTTGGAGAAAGTTTGTACTGATATTGTAGCAATGCGGATAAATAATCCAACAATGTCTCTTGAAGATATATATAGTGGTTATTTACATAATCTTCGAAAAAATAAAAAAGGAGTAGTTAATAGAAAAAAATTACATACTAAATAGGCTGTTTTTTAGTAATAATAAGGAAATAATTTTAATGCTTAGGAGTCCAAATTTAAAACAATAATTAGATGTATAAATATAAATATGTAGAAAAAAATTTTTGTACTTGGGTGTATTTAGTAGTATAATAATGATAGGAGGGATAATTAGATGGAAAAAGCAAAAGTATATTTTACTAAGGAAGTTTCGCCTGAAAGTATTGTAAAAATGTATGAGAAATTAGGTGTTGTTTTACCAGGAAAGGTAGCTGTTAAATTACATTCTGGTGAAGAGGGAAATCAAAATTATATGAAACCAGAGTTTGTGAAAGCTATTGTTGATAAGGTTGATGGTGTAGTTGTTGAATGTAATACAGCTTATGAAGGTGAACGAAATACAACAGATAAGCATAAGAAGTTGATGGAAAATCATGGTTGGACAAAGTATTTTGATGTTGATATTTTGGATGCTGAAGGGCCGGATTTAGTTTTAGAAATTCCTAACGGTCAAAGAATTAAGAAAAATTATGTTGGTAAGAATATAGAAAATTACGACTCGATGTTAGTTTTGTCCCATTTTAAAGGTCATCCGATGGGTGGTTATGGTGGAGCATTGAAACAGCTTTCTATTGGTTGTGCTTCAAGCCATGGAAAAAGTTATATTCACTGTGTAGGTAAAGAGGATGGTAGTTTTGAGGATATGTTTAAAGTTGATCAACTACAATTTTTAGAAAGTATGGCTGATGCTGCTTCATCTGTCGTTAAATATTTTAAAGGAAAGATAATTTATATTAATGTTATGTGTAATATGTCGGTTGATTGCGATTGCTGTGCAGTAGCTGAAGATCCATGTATGAAGGATATAGGAGTATTAATTTCAACGGATCCAGTAGCTATAGATCAAGCGTGTATTGATTTAGTTTATAATTCAACAGATGCAGGCAAGGATCATTTGATTGAAAGAATTGAATCTCGTCACGGAGTTTATACAATTGAATGTGCTGCTAAACTTGGTTACGGTACTCGTGAATATGAACTTATAGAAGTATAGATAGAAGAAAAACTCTTCTATTTTTTTTTGCTTTTAATGATTGATTGTAAGGAATTGACAAACGAACAGATGTATTATATATTAGCATTAGAGGTGAGGTCAATGCAGGAACGCATCATAAAGGTTCTTCAGACACTAGGAATTGAAGAGTTGAAGGAAGTCGATCAGCTATGGGAGCTACCTGGATCTTATATTAATATGGAGAGTAAGCTGGAAAAGGGGGGAAAAAAACAGGTATTAGATAATGATAAGATGTATTTATGTTGTCAGGTTGAAATAAATGATCGGGAGTGTTATGGAATAGCTGCTGATGATAAAGAAATTGTTGTATATAAATATAAAAATGATGGTATGGATGCAGAAGTAGTTAAAATTGTGCAATTATAAAAGCTTATTTGACAAGAATTTAATGGGAGGTAAGATAAAGTGATTTCTATTTCTAGATATAGTTCACCGATTGGAGAAATGACACTGGCTAGTAAAAATGCTCAATTAATTGGGGTTTGGTTTAATAATCAAAAGTATTTTTTGGGAAATATAAAAGAAGAGGTTATTATTGATGACAATCTAAAAATTTTTAAGGAGACGAAGAATTGGTTAGATCGGTATTTTAAAGGTGAAAAAGTTTCTTTTAAAGAATTAGATATTTGTCTTTTGGGAAGCGAATTTCAAATAATGGTATGGGAAATGCTTTGTGATATTCCATATGGTTGTGTTACAACGTATAAAGAAATTGCTAAAATGGTTGCTGAAAAAAGAGGTTGTTTGAGTATGTCTTGTCAGGCAGTAGGTGGGGCTGTTGGTCATAATCCCATCTCAATTATTGTTCCTTGTCATAGAGTAATAGGCAGTGATGGAAAATTAACTGGTTATGCTGGTGGAATTGATAAAAAGAAATATTTATTGGATTTGGAAAGTAGTAGAGGGAAATTATGCATAGAGTAATCGATGAGGAACTAGTTTATTTGGTCTTGGAAACTGTGTTGGAAATACCAGAAGGCAAAGTAGCGACCTATGGTCAAATTGCAACGTTAGTTGGGAAAAGTAAGAATGCAAGATTGGTTGGGAAAATACTTAGTATGGCTGAGATATATGGTGATTATCCGTGTCATAGAGTTGTCAATCATTTAGGAAGGTTGGCACCTCATTTTAGAGACCAAAAAGAATTACTTTTAAAGGAGGGCGTTGCATTTAAAAGTGATAATTGTGTTAATTTAAAAAAATGTCGTTGGTAGTTAGGAAGATTAATTATATGGAAAGATGTAGTTGGTGTAATTTGGATAATCCATTATATGTTAAATATCATGATGAAGAGTGGGGAGTTAAAAACTTTGATGAGAGATATTTGTTTGAAATGTTAATTCTTGAGTCATTTCAAGCGGGACTTTCTTGGGAATGTATTCTGAATAAGAGAAAAAACTTTAAAGAAGCATATGATGATTTTTGTTTAGAGAAAGTTATGAATTATGATGATAATAAAGTTAAAGAATTATTAAATAATAAAGGTATTGTTAGAAACAAACTTAAAATAAAGGCAAGTATTAATAATGCTAAAGTATTTAAAGAAATTCAACAAGAATTTGGTACTTTTGCAAATTATTTAAGGATTATGGGTGGAAATAAAATAATTTATGAAAGAGATAAAACAACAAATAATTTATCAGATAAGATATCAAATGATTTAAAAAGAAGAGGAATGAGATTTGTTGGTTCGACAATAATTTATTCTTATTTGCAGGCAGTAGGGGTTATTATTTCTCATGATGCTAATTGTTTTAAGGGGGGAGATTTTTAAGAGTAGAGAATTTTTTTATTATGTGTTATAATATGAACCGATTTAGGTGATATTATGAAAAGGTTAATAGATTATGATGTTTTGGTTAATGATGTTTTTTATAGAAGCGAACACGTTTTGGATTATATTACTAGACATAAAAATATGAGTGGGCTTGATCGAAAAGCAATATCTAACACAATATTAGAGGCTTTAGTTGATTCTGGAGTGATGGATCTAAGAAAACAATCATTAGACTTAGAAGAAATGGCTATTGTTGATGATTTGGAGCATGTGACTTATGACTATCAGCCGACTGTTACTAGTATTCCGCTGGCAGTCAAAGAAAAAATGCGTCAGAAGTGTTTGAAAATAACCGGTGGAGTACCAATTTCTTATTTTTACGCTAAGCCGGCTGGTGATACTCATTATTGTATATATGATATGAATACGGCACTTAGTGCAGTTTTTGATGATTTTACTTTTGTCTCTTGTTCTTATAATTCTCCAACAAGAGAAGGTGTTAGAACAGAGGTTAGACCTTTTTTGGAAATAAATTATCATGATGAGGAATACTATGTTGATGCATTGACAAAAAGAATGTTTAAAAGAGGTTGGTTTGATAGAACTTATAATTTGAAGGAAGAAGAAAGAATTTCAAAAACAGGTTTTTCCTCTTTCCAGCAAAGTATTTATGATGAACAAATAAGTTGTAGTGATGATTACTATGTTTTGATAGATTTTTTAGAGCCGCTTATTGATACCTTAAGAGAAAATCCCAAGAGTGCGGAATTTGTTTACGAGTTTGATAAGAGTAAAGAATATTTTCCAATACAGTTTGAAAAAGCTAGGTGTTTAAGTGAAGAAAGAAAAAGGTTTATGAAGAAAAAAAGAAGAATATAAGCAACTTTCTTTTTTTATGATATATTAGATGTAGGGAGAATATAAATGAAAGAGGAGCAGTTTGATTTATTAATTCAAAAGATGGGAAAATGTCGAAAGTGTATGTCATTGTTTAAAAAGAATGGACAAGATTGTTCACTTATAAATATTTTTGGGGCGGTGGATTTTGCAAAAAATATTCCATCTATTTGGACTGATTGGTATCATCGGTTGGAGTCAGAAATTTTTATTGTTGGACAAGATTGGGGTCCTTATATTGAGATGGAAAGGTTGTACAATGACTTTTTACTTGAGCGCAGTATTATAAATTGGAAGAAAATTATTGAGAGTGAGCGCAGTCAAACAAAGAAAAAATTGACTAAATTTTTGGTGGAATCGAGTGATGGCAGAATAAGTAATTTGGATAGTATATTTATTACAAATGCTATAATGTGTGCAAGAAAGGGAGAAGCATATCGAGGGGATAATATTTGTTTGGCGAAGTCAGTAAATAACTGTAGAGATTATTTAAAGGAACAAATCGAAATAGTGAAACCTAAAGTAGTAGTAACACTTGGGTATTATCTGCTTTTGGCCTTATCAAAAAGTTATGGTTTTTCGATAGAAAATACTTTGCAGCAATGTATAAAGAAACAGCCAGTAATAAAAGTAGGCGATTTTTATATTATTTGTTTGTATCATCCAGTAGCTCAAGTTAGTAATTTGGAACAGTTAGAGCAATATAAAAAAATTTGGACAGTTTTGTCTAAATAAATTGGCTTGATAAATGTTATTTGAAAGTCAATAATTAGAGATTATAATTTTATATGGAGGTGGTTAATAGTGGATATTTTTACTAAAGTAGAAAAGTTATATGAGATGTGGAAGAGCGGGAAACTTGGTGGAGAGGTAATGCCAGAAGATGCAAATCCTGGATTTCAGAGAGAAACAAAGGAAAATTATTTGTATTTTACTTTGCCAATGGCTTTGAATTATCAAAGAAATTCATATAAGTTATGGGAGAGTGCTAATAAGACTTATCAGGATGTGACTACTAGGTTTGTTTTTGAACCAAAAGAAGTGTTAAGGCGTAGTTTTGAAGATGTTCAAGGTGCATTGGTAAAATATAAAGTTGCTTTACAAAAGGATAAACAAACAGAAATTTGGATTAGGCTTTGTAGGACAATTGTTGAACTGTTTGATGGTGATATTAGAAAAATATTTGAAGTATTTGATCGGGATGTTGATAAAATAAGAAATTTTATACAAAAAGAAAAAAGAAAAGAGTTCCCTTATTTGGCAGGAACTAAGATTTGTAATTATTGGTTGTATGTAATATGGCAATATACAGATATGGAATATAGAAATATGGAAGCGTTAACGGTAGCTCCAGATACGCATGTAGTTCAAGCAACTTATAAGTTAGGACTTATTAATGAGGAAGAATTTAAAAGGAATGATGTTCAATTAATTGTGATTGAGCGATGGAATGAACTTTTAAGTGGAACTAAATTTCGACCAATTGATATTCATACAGCACTATGGTTATGGAGTCGAAATGGTTTTTTAGAAATAAAGTGATAAAAGAATAAATATTTTATGTTTTTAATCTGAAAAGAAATGGAAATTTTATATATATGATATAAATAATTATTCTTTTACGTATTCAAAACCGGAGTTTATGAGACAGTCATCATGAACTTTTTTATTGGTTTTAAGTTCTTTTAATGAAATAATAGTGTTGGTAGTTAAATTTTCTTTCATTGGTTTTTCCATAGTACCATTTATTGGAGCAATTAAATTGATACCTGGATCAGGGAAAATTAGGAGATCGAGTTGATACTTATTATTGCGAAGTTGAATATGAATATTGTCATCATCAGATTCGTTTACAGGACTTAATTTTAGGGAGTCTTTATAATAGGTTGTGAAATAATATTCTTTATTATTAATTAAGAGTGTACAGAAAAAGCCTTGGAAGCTAAGAATACCTAAGGGGATATTAGCAACTGATAAAGTTAATGATATTTTTTTAGTTGTTTTAGAAGTATTGGAGTGAAGCCAGAGATATTTTTTAGGGAAAGATGTTCCATAATCTTTTTCAATATAGCCAGTGGCATTTTTAAGTTTTATTTTTTTATTATTTAAAGAGATAGTTCCGTTTACAGTATGATGCATACTAATAATAGCGTGATTACATTGCATATTTTTTATGTAAGAGAATGGTCCCATAATGGTTGGGCGATAGACCGTCTTTGAAAGAGGGGTAAGATTTGAAAATTTTAGTTCACCAAATAATTTAAAATCTTTTGTATCAATGTTGAGGATTATTTTATCTTTGGAAAAGTAATTATCCTTGATTTTAATGTAGTAATCAGTTTTAGAGAAAGAAATTTCTTTTATATCATAAGTGAGGTAATATGATTTGTTGGTGAAGGTTTCAATTATTTGAATGAAAGCTTCTTTTTTGTGGTTTTTAATCGCAATGCCTGGTATGATTGCAAAGGCTTCACCATTTTTTAGAACTTGTTTGAAGTACCAGCCTTCAAAGTAATTCTTTTTGTTTAAGTTGCCCATAAAGAAGGCATTGTTTTTCATAATGATCACCTAATTTAAATATATGTTTTTTAGAGATTTTTAGACAACCTTTCTACTTTTTTCCATAAAATATAAAGAAAGGATTTTATTTATGGGATGTTTTGATGATAAATGTAATTTAGGTTTGCGGAATTGCTTTGTGTTAGGTCCAACTGGTCCGACTGGTCCACAGGGACCTCCTGGGCCAGCAGGTGGGGTGACTGGAGCTACTGGGGCAACTGGGAGAAGTGGTGATGTTGGTGCGACGGGGCCGCAGGGTAATATTGGACCGCAAGGTCCACAAGGAATTCAAGGAAATGATGGTTTAATAGGTCCAACTGGTCCGACAGGAGCACAGGGAGTGCAAGGAAACATAGGGCCGACTGGTCCAACAGGTCCACAGGGGATTATAGGTCCAACGGGACCTGCTGGAAGTAGTATAGTTGGGGCTAGTTGTAGTTGTGTTGCCCAGATGCGCAATGTTATAAGACAACTTATTACACTATATCCAACGGATAATGTTGAAATAAGTATGGAAAGTGGTAATAATGTTAGTGGTAGGTTAGGAAGTCTATTACCGTCGCCAAATTCAAATCCTGATGCTGGATTATTACAATTAGTTAATACTCAGGGTGTACCACAAGAAGCGGTATCTTTATGCAGAATAACTGCGATTCGCATTACGAGTTCGACTTATAATAACTCTATAACATATTTACCAGTGCCAACGCCTGTTCCAACGGGATGTGATGCTGATTGTGAAGCAGCGGCAAGAGCATATCTGCCGGTCAATACAGCTTCAGTTAGCATTAATGCTGGTGGACAAACGGTAGGAAGTGGTCGGGTGATAGCGAGTCAATACGGAATGGTTGTCTTAGTAAATAATAATAATGCTAATCCCGCTTTTATTTCTTTGTGCAAAGCTGAAATTATTAATAAATAGAAACTTTATGTTTCTATTTTTGTATGATAAAATTAAGTGTGAGAGTGATAATTATGTTTGAAGAACTTATGATGGCTATTAAAAATTGTGCTTATTGTAAAGATAGATTTGGTTTTATACCGCGTCCAATTGTTTGGGGAAAGAAAAATTCAAAAATTGTTCAAATAAGTCAGGCTCCGTCAAATAATGTTTCGAAAACTTTAAAGCCATTTACTGATATGAGTGGAAAAACACTAAAATATGATTGGTATCAGATAAGTGATGAAGATTTTTATAATAAGGATAATTTTTATATTGGAGCATTGGCTCATTGCTATCCTGGAAAAGATAAAAATGGTAATGACAAACAACCACCTAGGTGTTGTCTAGAAAAGTGGGTTTTTAAAGAATTACAAGTTATTGAAAATGAGATTTATATTTTAATTGGTGCGAAAGCAGCAAAGGCTTTTTTTCCAGAAGAAGATTTTTCTTCATTAGTATTTAAAAATAATTATTGGAACGGTAAATTAACACTAGTTTTGCCGCATCCATCGCCACTTAATAAACGTTGGCTAAAAGAACATCCTAACTTTTTAGAAGAGAGAATTTTTGAAATTAGAGATATAATTCATAGTACTATAAATTAATAATGGCAATTTAAATTTTGGAGGGGTATTTTATGATAAAAAATATAATTTTTGATATTGGTAATGTAATATTAAGATTTAAAGTTGATGAAGTATTAGAACGCTTTACTGAAGATGATGATGAGCGAAAGTTTATATATGATAATATAATTAATTCGCCAGAATGGCTAGGTTATGGGCTTATCGATACAGGTTATATTACGAGAAATGAGGCAATAGAGATGATTAGTGATAGGACTAATCATGCAAACGATACTTTAGTTAAGGATTTTTTAAGTAATTATAATGACTATGCTTTGGTTGATGAGAGAATGTTAGATTTAATTAAAAACTTGCAGAGAAATAATTATAGGGTTTATTTATTATCAAATATTAATCCATATACGACTAAGTTTGTAGCAAAGAGTGGATTGTTTTCTATAGTTGATGGATATGTTTTATCATATTTAGTTCATCAAATAAAACCTTATGTAGGGATATATAAAACATTATTAGGTAAATATGAGTTAATACCAAGTGAGTGTTTATTTGTTGATGATAGAAAGGAAAATATCGAGACTGCTAATAGTTTGGGTATTTTAGGGGAGAAAGTGTTGGCTGATAATTTTGAGAGTGTGATAAAGTTATTGAATAAATATAATATTAAATATTATGATGATGAGATGATATAGAGTCATAATATTTTTCATTTAAATTAAAGGAGTTAGAAATAATGGTATTTGAGAGAGCGTTTAAGAAGGTGGAAAAATTATTGGAAGAAAATGCTGTTTCTTCTTATGATGAATTAATAGAATTATTAGATAGAAATATGACTTTAAGTTCGGAAAAAAGTTCAAAGGATGCAGTTATAATACTTGGATATTCTGGTAACGGAAAGTCTACATGGGCTAGGGAATTTATGAAAAATAATAAGGGATATGAAATGATTTCTTGGGATAGTGCGTTAAAAAAAGTAGCTAGAGGTAGGGCTTACAGAGAAATACCAAGAGATGAAATAATTACTGCGGTTGATTTTGACATTGAAAATAAGAGGGAACATAATCTGATTTTAGATGGTAATTATTTAAATCTTCCTTTACGAATTGCAACTATTAATGCTTTACATACATTAGACTATGATGTTTATTTAGCAGATTTGACTTCACAAATTGATACTACAATATTATTTAGAATTGATGATGAGACTAATAGACAATTTAATAATCCAAAATACGCTGTTTATTCATATGAGGCGTTGAAAAAGGCTGTGGCAAGAGCTATTTATGCTTTCAAAGCTGATGAAGATAGAAGAAGTTATTTCTCAGAGCAAGTGAAACGTGGTGTTGTGGGAATGGGAGTAAGAAAAGTAATTGGGCCGCAGGAATTTAACATGGATATTATAAAAGGCGATATTAATAATATCTAGTTAAATATACTAATTATGAACTTGGTGATTAAGATATAAGGGCATTAAAAATAGTAAATTCCACTAATACTTCCTGTTTTTTTTAGCATTTGTTTGATATGGTTGTTTATGATAAGGAGGATATTTATGAATCAAGCAAAAATAGGAAAGTTTATTCAAGAACGAAGAAAACTCAAAAAATTAACTCAAGTAGAATTAGCTGAAAAATTAGGGGTAAGTAATAGAACAATTTCTAAATGGGAAAATGGTAATTGTATGCCGGATTATTCTATATTTAATGCTTTGTGTAAGGAATTGGATATTTCAATTAATGAGTTATTATCTGGTGAAAAGCTAAATGAGGATAATTATCAAAATAAGTTAGAAGAAAATTTTGTTAAAACAATAGATTATAATAATAAAAAACAAAATAAGAAAGTAAGAACTTTAATAATTTTTAGTTTATTAGTAGTAATAATATATTTATTTTATAAAGCTTTTATTGCATATGTTTATTATAATAATTATACTGATTTTGAAACTAAAGCTTTTCCTAATAATAAAAATATTAAGACGGTAAAGGTTAAAAATAATAAGATGGCAAATCAAAAGGTGTTGGATGAATTATATGTTTATATTCCGAAAGGATTTGAGCTTGTTACTGATAAGGCTAAGTCGGTTTTTGTTAATGATGATTGTGAAACTTATGTAAAGGGTCTTGAAGAGAGTAAAGATTTTGAAGCGATGATTTTGATTTGTAATAACTATCATAGTGACTTAAGTAATTTAGATTATTATGGTATTAGAAGTAGTTTATTTCCATATATGGATGTATATAAATTATTGGATAAGTATAATATTCATAATTCCATTGATATGATAAAGTTTTATGAAAGATACGCGGATTTTAAACAAAGTATTTTTACAAAAAGTGATGATATAAAAATTAATTATATTGTAAGAAATTATGTTAATTTTACAATTCCGACTTATGATAAATTTTATTATTTAGATGAGGATTTAAGAGGATATTTAATTGAAAATCGTAGTGGTGATAAATACTTTAATTATGCAGTACTAAGTTATGATAATGGATTATATAATGAAAATAGGTATTCAATTTCTTTTTATAATAATAAAGAGAATTATTTTGATTATGATAGTAGTTTTGAAATAGTTAGTAGTGTTATTGAGGATTAAGCAAAATTTGAGATAGATATTTTTAGAGGTGTTGGATAGATTATTATTAATCTATTCTTTTTATGTTAACTTTTTCATATATAATAGGTACTTTAGAGATAAAAAAATATGATATAATATGATTAAGTACTAAGTAATAATTGGAAGTGAGTTGATAGGATGGATAAGTTAGATACTCTTGAGAAAATAGAGGAATATTTAAAACGTGCTGATTGTTATGGAGATTATAATTATTGTTTTGTAGTTCAACCAGAGGATACAGTAAGTGATGTGATACTTATGTGTTTTGGTGCTATTGGTGGAGCTATTGCGGGAGTAAGAAAAGCAACCGGAACGATTGATTATATTTTTAATAAAAATGAAAAAGGCATAGGTCTTATTCCAATAGAAAAAATAGGAAATGAAAAAGAAGTGGTGTTAGCTAAAACTATGTTTTTGAGAAATGAAGATATTGATAAGATAAGTATAAAATATGATACTATAGGAAAACTTATAAAAATAAAAATGAAAGATAAAAGTAAATATGGATTTAAAGTGACAAGAAAAATTAAGAATATTGATTATCATGAAATAAATCTAAATAAATTTATTGAGAGCTGTAGATAAACGGTTAATCTAAATGTTAAAAATATTTGCGTAAATTCCAAAATAATTTGGTGGATTAAATATTGGATGAAGGGTAAAGTGTTTTAGTGAAAGGGAGAATTATATGGATATCGGAAAAAATATTTCAAAATTAAGAAGAAGACAAAATCTTTCACAAGAGCAACTTGCAGAAAAAATAGGAGTTACAAGGCAGACGATAAGTAATTGGGAACTAGGAGAATCTAGTCCAGATATAAGACAGGCTAAAAAGTTATCTAAGACATTCAATATTAGTTTGGATCAATTAGTTACTGATGCTCAAAAAGTATATGTTGATAGCTCTAGTAGGGGTTATGAGTATATTAGTAAAATAAAAATTAGTGGACTTCCGTTGGTTCATATTAACATCGGATTGGGTCGAGAGATTAGAATAGCTAAAGGTATTATTGCTGTTGGTAATGTTGCAAAAGGAATTGTGGCGTTAGGTGGAGTGGCAATTGGTTTATTTGCTTTAGGAGCAGTAAGTATAGGGCTTATATCATTGGGTGCATTTGCTTTAGGATTACTTTTTTCAATAGCGGGGATATCTATTGGTAGTATTGCTATTGGTGGTATATCAATAGGATTATTTTCGATTGGAGGAATATCTCTTGGATTTTATTCAATAGGTGGAGTGGCACTAGCTAAATATGTTGCATCGGGAGATTATGCTTATGGTTATATTGCTATTGGAAACCATGTAAAGGGAGTGGTTGAGTTATTACAGGATGAAGTTACAAAATCAGAAATAGAAAGTATTATATTGCAGAACTTTCCCAAAACTTGGGATATTATAATTTATTTAATTTCTAATTTGACTTATAGATAGATTTGCATTTGACAATTTTAAAGTTATTAATAAAAAAGTCTTGATTATTTTTCAAGACTTTTTCTTATGTATTCTTTATTTAAAATTTCTACCATATCTTCGGGGCTTTCAATACAACCATTGAATAACCATTTCTTTATGATTGCACTCATACCCGCTTTAAAAAATTCAATATGATATTCAAGATGTTTAGTAGTTCCTAAATATTTAATGGCATTTTCTTTCTCTAAATAATTATTATAGTGAATTGAAAAGTCAAAGTTTAGTTTAAACATAGTTCTATAATAAATTTGATTTTCTTTGATGTGTCGAAATAATTTTAAGTAGTTGTAAGAATGTTCTTTTTTTATAGTTTTATCCTAGTACAGATCTAAAATATTTTGATACATTTTTATTTTAATTTATAAATAGGGTATGTTATAATGTTGATGTTATCTTAAACTTTGTTACATATAGTTTATAATTCGTTATTTTAATGTTATAATTTAAGAAATTTAAAGTTTTAGTAGTGGTTTGTGAACAAAATGAAGAAAGATATATTATGACAATGCAAGATTGGATTAACGTTATTGAAGATTTGTTCTGAGCTAGGAGAGAAATTTGTTAAAAAGCAGGAAGTATTTCTCATATGGAATATGAGTATTAGTTAAATGATTTAATTGATATTTTTAATTTGATTAAATTGATATTTGAAAAGAGAAAATAATTATATGAGTGATAGAACTAAATTTATAAAGAAAGAAGTGAAAAAATGATAGGAATAAGTGTTGCGGCTAAAAAAGAGTGGGAGGCTACATTAAATTATTTTGGTGTATCTCATGAGAAATGTATAAGATATCCTTTTGGCGAATATTTTAAAAAGGTAATTGATAATCAAGAAGTTATTTTGTATTTAGGTGGAGTAAGAAAGATGAATGCGTCCGCATCTACACAATATATGATAGATCATTTTGATCTTAATAAGATAATTGTTGTAGGGACATGTGCAGGAATTGATGATAAATATAAAGTATTAGATATTTTTATACCAAATAAAGCGGTTCAATATGATTGTACCGTAAAAGAGACAGAACCATTAATAAAAGATTCTTTTACTGTTTTAAATGATTTTGAAAATAAATTAATTTTAACTGGAACGATTGGTACAGCAGATAAACCAGTAGTTATGTGGAAAGACTATGTTGAACTAAAAGAAAATGGAATAACAATAGCAGATACAGAGTCAGCAGCAATTGAGTATATATGCAGGGCTAATGGAGTTGAATGTGTTGTAATAAAAGGAATATCAGATTTTCCAAAAAACGAATCTGAGACTAATAAAGAGGATTCACATGAAGAACAACTGAACATTTTTTTAGAAAATATTCCAAAAGTAATGACAAAAATTTTTACTGAATATTTAGTATATGCTTTGAGATGTAATATCAATTATATAGAATATGCATCAAAGTCAACTACAATAGGGAAATAGCAATTTATATTTATTAATAAAAATAAAAACATAATATAAAAGTTAGCAAAATAAGCAAAGAGTGGCATATGGTATTAAATTTTATGTGAGATAGTTGTTTAATATTATAGGAATGATTATTTTAATTTAAAGCATAATGGAAGTTTTGGGATTATAAATTTTAAAGCACTAGTGAAAAAAGGCTATCTGAAGTTAAAGAAACAGTTTTAAAAAATTATCACGAGAAATATTAGTACAAGAATGGAATTATTCCATTTTTTTATGTTATAATTATATATAGAAGATATAAAAATGAGTAGAAAAAATGTAGAGAAGAGAGAATATTGGATTTTATTGTTACCACAAAGAACCCATATGCTTTTAAAGTCAATGGGACATTAGTAAAAATAAGCTTTTCGAATAATGAGAAAAAGGCAGAAGATACTATTATGAATGTTATAAAAAGCTTATATAGATAAATATGAAAGAGGCGAAATATGATAATTAATTATTCTGACCAAGAGGTTATTAAAGGAAAGAAATCTATATTTTTAGCAGGTCCAACTCCACGAGGTGAAAATGTTGTTTCTTGGAGGAGTGAGGCTTGTCAAATTTTAGAACAAATTGGGTTTGATGGAATAGTTTATGTTCCTGAATATTCTACTTGGAAGCCTAAAGAAGATTATGTTGATCAAGCAATGTGGGAGCGAATTGCTTTAACAAATGCGACGGTAATTTTATTTTGGATACCGAGAAAATTACCAGATATGGCAGCTTTTACTACAAATGTTGAATTTGGTTATTGGCTACATAGTGGTAAAGTTATTTACGGAAGACCTAACGATGCTGCTAAAGTTAAATATCTTGATTGGTTATATAGATTAGATTATGGTAAAGATCCTTATGAAGATTTGCAATCGCTATTAGATGCTTCGGCCAACTTAGTAAATAATTTATATGATGAACAAGTAAATGAAATCTTACCGTTAAGCGAAAGAAAAATGATAAAAAAACTGAGGAAGTGATAATAATGAACGGCAATAAAGGACAAAATACGACAATTAACTGACTGATATCGATTTATTGCACACTTTCAAAAAACTTATAAATAAAGGATTTTAGAAGATTTAGATCTTACACGATTTTTATAAAAAAATAAAAAAATCATAAAAAATAGCATTTTTTGACTAAAATATCCTATTTTTTGGGTGAGGAATTGTAGGGTTGAGGTCGCCGTTGAACACTTTAAAATTTAAAAGAAAAAATATATTATAGAAAGGAGCGGGAATATGACAAAAGATTTAATAATTAGAAGCAGTAGTGCTGAATTTTTAATTTTTGAAAGACAAACTCATGATAAAGGAGTCCAAGTTAGATTTGAAGATGGAGATTTATGGTTAACCCAAAAAGCTATTGGAGAACTTTTTAATACCACCAGAAATAATATTACTATGCATATTAATGATATATACGGTAGTTATGAGTTAGAACAAAATTCAACTAGTAAGAAATTCTTACTAGTTCAAAATGAAGGGAATAGAGAAGTAAAAAGAAATGTACAATATTATAATTTAGATATGGTTATTTCTATTGGTTATAAAGTAAATTCAGAAAGAGCAATTCAGTTTAGAAGATGGGCAACTTATATATTAAAAGAGTTTTCAAAAAAAGGTTATATAATAGATAAAAAAAGAATGGCAAATGGAGCTTTCTTTGATGAGGATTATTATGACTCATTACTTGCAGAAATAAGAGAAATAAGATTATCTGAAAGAAGATTTTATCAAAAAGTAACGGATATATATGCTACTAGTGTAGATTATGATAAAAAATCTCCTACAACTATTAAGTTTTTTAAAAAA
The DNA here is from genome assembly GCA_900552495.1 of uncultured Mycoplasmatota bacterium. Taxonomy (GTDB): domain Bacteria; phylum Bacillota_I; class Bacilli_A; order RF39; family UBA660; genus JAEDES01. The sequence continues at coordinate 78,662 of URZY01000004.1, forward strand.
GTTCAAAATAAAATGCATTACGCTGTATCGCATAAAACAGCTGCCGAAATTATATATAATAGAGCAGATGCAGATAAGGAACATATGGGACTGACTAATTGGAAAAATTCCCCTAATGGTAAAATTTTAGAAACAGATGTAGTTATTGCAAAAAACTATTTAAGTAAAGAAGAATTAGAAAGTTTAGAACTAATTGTTTCAGCATTTTTAGATTTAGCAGAAAACAGAGCAAAAAGACATATACCTATGACAATGGAAGACTGGGCAACAAGAATTGATAAATTCCTATTAGCAGATGATTTAGATGTGCTAAAAGATGCTGGAAAAATATCGCATCAAATTGCTTGCGATAAAGCATTAACAGAATTTGAAAAATATAGAATAAAACAAGATAAATTATATAAATCTGATTTTGACTTACTATTAGAAGAAATAGATAAATAGTAATTTGTGGAGCAGAATAATTAATCTGTTCTTTTTTTTATATTGACAAAATTGTATATACTGTATATAATAGATATATACAGAGGAAGTGAATTATGGAAATTATAATAAGTAATTCAAGTGGTGTTCCAATATATGAACAGATTAAAGAACAAATTAAAGTAAAAATTGTTTCAAATGAATTAAAGGCTGGAGAGTTATTACCATCTATTAGGTCTCTAGCTAAAGATTTAAGATGTAGTGTTATAACAACTAAAAATGCTTATGAAGAATTAGTAAAAGATGGATATGTTATAAATGTACCACAAAAAGGATTTTATGTTGCCGAAATTAACAAAGATGTTGTTAGAGAAGAATTATTAAATAAAATAGAAGCATTATTAGATGAGGCAGTTAATATTGCAAAATTGAATAATATAGATAAAAAAACAATATTAGAAATGATGGAAATTTTATATGAGGAGGAAAAATAATGGATAATATTTTAGAAGTTAAAAATTTATCAAAAAAATATCTTGAATTTGAACTAAAAAATGTGAATTTTAATTTGCCAAAAGGAATGATAATGGGTTTTATTGGCGAAAATGGTGCAGGTAAAACTACAACAATAAAAGCAATACTAGATATTATTAAAGATTATAGTGGTGAAATTAAAATATTAAATTTTGATAATAAAAAGGAGACAACAAATATACAAGAGAATGTTGGTGTGGTATTAGATGATATGTTTTTTCCAGAGATACTTAATCCGAATGATATAAATACAATTATGAAAGATACTTACAAGAATTGGGATTCTAATCTATATTTTAAATATATAAAAGATTTTTCATTGCCTTTGAAAAAACAAATAAAAACATTATCAAAGGGTATGAGAAAAAAATTAGAAATAGTCACTGCTTTATCTCATCATCCAAAACTTTTAATATTAGATGAGCCAACGAGTGGACTTGATCCTATTGCAAGGAACGAAGTAATTAGCATATTTCAAGATTTTATTCAAAATGGAGAGTGCTCTATCTTTTTCTCTAGTCATATTACTACTGATTTGGAACATATTGCTGATTATATAACATTTATAAATAATGGCGAAATTGTTTTATCTAAAACTTGTGATGAATTATTAAATAAATATGGTATTGTAAAATGTACTGAAAAGGAATTTGATACATTAGACAAAAAAGATTATGTTAAATACATAAAAACAAAATGCGAATATGATGTGTTAATTGAAAACAAAAAAGCATTTAATACTAAATATAAGATAAAAACTATTGATAATATAACATTAGAAGATTTAATGTTAATTATGGTAAAGGGGGTAAAATAATGTTGGGATTTATTAAAAAAGATATTATTATGCTTAAAAGTAATTTTAAAACATTAGCCATATTAATTGTGGTTTACATTATTATGGCTTTTAAAGGGATAATGGACATATCATTTATACTTCCTTTTATAAGTGTAATGATTATGATTTCAACTTTTAGTTATGATGAGTTTAATAAATGGAATTCGTATGCTTGTACTCTACCTAATGGCAGAAAAAATGTTGTTAAATCGAAATATATTTCAACATTACTTATGATTATTATAACGACATTTATAGTAGGTCTTGCATCTTTCATAATAACATATACTCAAACACAAAAAGTTAATTATGAAGAAATATTAAGCATCATATTGGGGACTTCTTTTGCTACAATTCTACTTGAATCTTTTATGTATCCAACAATATATAAATTTGGAGTAGAAAAAGCAAGAATTGGTATTTTTGTAAGTGTATTTGGTATAGCCATAATCGGTGGTTTATTAAGTAATATCTTTAATTTTGGAAAAGTGTTAGAACTATTAAAGTTACTAGAAAATTATATAATTATTATTATTCCAATTATTATGGTTGTAATGTTATATATTTCTTATAAAATATCTGAAAGAATAAATTTAAATAAAGAATTTTAATCATTACTAAATTACAATTTATTGAGTAGATAGAAATATCTGCTTTTTTTATGTTATAATATGAAACGATCATTAATTTTATTGAGTGAGGTGGTAGCATATATATTGCTTTAAATTCAAAAAAACAAAGAGTTCATATTTCAGATGCATTAGAAGGGGATAAATATTATTGTCCCGTATGTGACGAAGAAGTAATTAAGAGAAAAGGTACAATTAATGCTCATCATTTTGCTCATAAAAATAATAGTCAGTGTTTAGAAAAAGATGGTTGGCATTATGATTGGCAAAATCAATTTCCTGTTGAGAGTCAAGAAGTTGTTTTTAAATTTGATAACAAAATCCATAGAGCAGATGTTTTTATTAATGACACAGTTTTAGAATTTCAACATAGTCCTATAACTGAAGAAGAATTTAATGATAGAAATAAATTTTACAATAATCTTGGTTATAAAGTTATTTGGATTTTTGATGCATTAGAAAAGGAAATTCATCACTATAGAAGTTATAGAGATGATGATATTAATTGCTCTTGGAGCCATCCTGTTAAATTTTTAGGGAATGTTAATTATCATAATCCAAAGTTAGATGTTTATTTACAAATTGGTGAAGCAATATGGTACAGACAACCAGATTATAAAAAAGTAAGAGAATATAAAGAACTTGCAATTGATGGTAATGTAATAAAAATTAGTGAATTAGATGATGGTATTAAAGAATTTTCTTCTGAGGATTATTATAGTGATTTTGAGTTGATAGATAAATTTATACCATTTGAATCTAGGAAAGGAGAAAACTATTTTTATAAAAAGATTACTAATCTTCATAGACTAACTGATGAAATATATAATTATGATATTGAAGACTTCTATGGTTTTTATGGATATTGTCCACTTGATAATGATGAATTTTATAATCATAAAGAATGTCATGGATGTGGATACTTAGATTCAAATTGTATGAGATGTAATTATAGATTTAGAAATTTAAAAAAAGATCGTGTATCAGAAATTATAGATGTAAAATATGATAGAGATGGCAGAGTTATTTATGTCAAATTAAAGTTTGATAATGATATAAAAGAGTATAACTTGGAAAAATTACCTACTTATACTAAAACATTATTAGAATTTGCAGAAAAGAAAAGCAATGTTAAGGTTGCTAGATTTATAAATATAAAAACTGGTAAAATAATTCAAATGACTGGTTATGGTTTAAGAATGTTAATAAAAAATAAGAAATGTATTGGTAAATTATGTAGTGATAATTCAATTCAAAAAGCATCATCCCAAGAATTTGAAATATATAACTGGGATAAGCCAATATGGCTGTTAAAATGGTTTGTTGAAAATGATTAATTTTGTTATATGAGTGGATGAGAATCCACTCTTTTATGTTATAATAGATAACCATATAGGTGGTGTCTTTATGAAATGGAAAGTAGGTATTTATGCAAGGGTTTCTAGAGATAGTGAGTATTCTGATACTGATTCTATAGATAACCAATTATCTCTTGTTCGAAGTTATTGTATTAATAATAATTTAGATATAGTTGAGACATATGTTGATGATGGATATAGTGGTACTAATTTTTATAGACCTGGTTTTGCTAAGATGTTAAATGATTCGAGAGAATGAATAATAAATTGTATTATAGTAAAAGATTTATCAAGATTTGGAAGAAATATGGGATGGATTCAGGTTTATTTAAGTGATTTGCTTCCAGAACTTAAAGTAAGATTTATATCTATAAATGACAATATTGATAGTAATGATAGTGAAGAATACTATGATGAATTAAATGTGAGACTTATTGCTATGATGTATGAACATTATGCTATTGAAGGTTCTAAAAAAGTAAAACAAATAAAGCATATGCAACAATTAAGTGGTCAGTATATTGGAGTATCTGCTCCGTATGGGTATTTAAAAGATCCAAAAGATAATCATAAATTGGTTATAGATAAATATGCATCTGAAATAATAAAGAGAATATTTAAAATGACTTTAGAATTAAAAAGTAAAAATGAAATAGTTGATATATTAAATAAAGAAGAAATTTATACACCATCAAGATATAAAGCAGAGATAATAAAGGTAACGAGTAAATCAACTAAACAATCATCTGAATGGACAACTGAAATGATACGAGAAATATTAAATAATGAAGTATATATTGGTAATATGGTTCAAGGGAAGATTACTAAACCTAGAAGAAAATCTAATAAGCGAATAAAAACTAAAAAGGAAGATTGGATTGTGGTTGAAAACACACATGAACCAATAATAAGTAAAGACGATTTTGAAACTGTTCAAAGAATATTAAATTATAGTCCACTTATGTTAAAATCAGATGATATTTTATTAAGATATATCAAGTGTCCTGATTGTGGTAGTAAGTTTTATAAGAAGAAAACTAAATATAATGAGTACTATTATTGTAATAATTATAGAAAAAAGGAATGTACCAATCATTCGATTGTTAAATCTATGTTAGAAGGAATAGTTTTAGAAGATTTAAAAAGTAGAGTAAATAAAGAGACAAAACAATTAACTAAAGAATTAGTTGAATCAACCATTAATGTTATATATGTATATGATAATGGTAAGGTTGAAATAGATTATAAATGAGATTATATAAAAGGAGGTGAGATAATGACTTGGCAAGAAGTAATAACGCAAATAATAATACCTTTAATTTCAGGTTTTATTGGTGGTAGTATTGGAAATGTGGTTATTGAAAAACATAAAATAAGAAAGATTAATAAGATGAATAATAAGAAAGCAATATTTAATAATAATGGAGATGTTGTAAATGGCAATAAAAGATAAAATTCATAAAATGTGTAGTTTTTTTACTAAATATAATAATAATGGGGATGTAATAAATGGAGATAAATATGTTTTTAATAATTATATAAATAAAGAAGAAACATATGAAGCTATAACTAATGATGAAAATTATTCTGATTTTTATAAGAGTTATATCGCTAAATTTGATGAATTGGATTCTTATGCTTTTTCATTGTTTTATCCTAAAATTAATAAAAACAATTATTCTTTTAGAAGCAAACCGTTAGTTTTTGGTAAGAAAATTATTAATTGGATATATGGTTTAGATACATTTCCTGCTAAAGATATACAAGAATTTTATAAGTCTTTAATAACTGATTTTAATTTTAAAGAGGATACACTTATTGTTAAAAGATGGAAAGCTAATATTGCATATTTTAACAATGATTTAAAGTTAGCATGTGATAATTATGATCATTTATATGATGAGGTGATTCAGAAAAAAAATATTCCTAAATGGTATTTAGATGATATTTGTATAGATGGTAGAAATTTATTGTATCAATATAATAATACTCAAAATATTATTTCTGTTAATAATAAGTTTCAAGAAAAAATATCTTCTAATAATCATAATTTGTCGTATCCTGATATTGATAGAATAAAAGTAAATATTTATGAAAATGTTTCAAAGCATATATTTGATAATGAAACCAAATCTAAATATACAACTATATTTGGAATAGGATTAGAAGAATACTTTTCTCAAATTCAAAATTTAATATTTTTAGCTGTTTTTTATGGTTCAATAACACATCTTAGGTTAATAAGAGAATTAATTGCTGATATTATGTATATGTATGCTGAAACTTTTGAAGAAGAAGAATTTTATGCTGCCTCTTTACAAATGTTATTTATTAGTGGAGAATATAAAAAATATAGGAATTTGTATAATAAATTAAAATTAAAGTATCCATTTATAATAAAAAAAAGATTTATTGATACTATTGTTAAAAGTAGAAAAACATTGTTTGAATTTGAACGAGATAGGGCTGATATATTTTTATTTGATATATATGGAAGATACTTGGATGATGAACTGTTCGAACAACTCGAAAATAAAATTTTTGATTTAATTACTATCAGTGATCAATATCAAATTAATCTTATAAGCAGTTCATTTAAAGCTATTGCGTGCAATATAAGAAGAATTAATAAAATGGATGGGTTATTAAAAATTATTAAAGAGTATTTTGTACAATCTTATTCTAGGTTTTATATCGATTTAGGGGGAATTGTTAATGGAATAGATATAAATAAATTAACACCTACAGAATTTTTGGACTTTCAATTTATTATTGATTCTTTATTGAAAGAAAAAGGCCATCTGAATTTTGATTTAGCAAGATCAATAGTTTCTATAAAGAATAGAGATGCTAAAATAAGTAAATATGATGAGTTAATTAACCAAGAAGGTAGTAACGAGAATATTCTTTATTATGGAGAAAAAGAAAAGAATGAAATCGAAGTAACTAAGAGTATTATTAAAATTTTAAAAAACAATCATGAACAAAATAATAAGAGTCCGGGTGTTTATCTTGGAAGAATGGTTGAATATAATATTGGTAAAGAGATTTTTTCTGAAGAACAGTATGTTAATACTAGAGAGTTTATTTTAACTGAATATTTACCATTAGCTAAAGGAATAATAACCTCTGAAAATGAAATAATGTATGAAAAAATCAAACATATTAAGTTATTAAGTTATATGTTAAAAGTAGAAAAAGATGGAAAAGTTATTGAGGATATTGTTTCTACTATACATAAATCATCTGATATTAAGTGTATGGAAATCTCATCATTTGCTGGAACTAAAGATAGGGATTATTGTGATTTAGAAATAAATAGTATTATGTGTGATGTAATTAGTCGAAAGTCAAGTTATAGTGATGCCTTGTGTAGATATTTGGAAATTGCTGTAACAAGTTCTCACAATATAGAAGAGATATTATCATGTGTTTTAATATTAAATGACTATTGTTCTCTTGAAGACATAAATATTATTGATAAATTATATATACTGTTTAAGGTTTGCTATCAAATTAATGATATTGATATTAGAAAGAGTGTTATTATTATGAGTAAGATTTTCTTGAAAACTAAATATCAAGAAAAAGTACTAAATATTTTAGAAGAAAGAGCAAATTATGTGGGTGTAGAAGAATGTAATGCTTATATTCGTTTGATCTTAGATTCTAATAATAAAAAAATATTTAAGTCTATTATTGAAAAGTTAAAAAATAATGGTAATTATTATGTTAAAGGCATGATTGATAAATATTTATAGGTAACTATCTATTATATTTGTAAAAGAACAGAAAAAATCTGTTCTTTTTTATACTTAAACGAAAGGAAATGTAATTTTTGTGATATAATAATACGTGTTTGAGTCTTAAAAAGGAAGTGAAATTTATGAAAAATGTAGAAAAATCGTTCTCAAAAACCAGTATCAACTGGGAAATGGAAGAATAAGAAAAAATCACTTCGAAGCCTTATAAATAAAGGAAACAATCTTAAATTCTTTTTACATATTTAAGATGTTTTTTGATAAAAATTATTAAAAATAGAGGTAATGGAAAAATAAGAAAAACTTTCTTAAATAAATTTAAAGGAGGCTTAATGAAATATTTTGAATATAAAGAAAAGGTTGAAAAATTATTAAAGGAAAACGATAAGTTATGGAAACAAACTCATATTATGTTCATACCAATAAGTTTTATAATGATGAAAGAAATTCCTATTGGAAGGGAAATTAGAGTTAGATATGATATAAAAGAAGTTTGGGAAGAATTTGTTTATAAAGAAAATAAAGTTATATTTTTTATAAAAAAACATTTAGAATGTATGATAAACAGTTTGGAATATTACGAACAAAATATTAAAGAAGACGTTTCTTTTTCAATTGATGAAAATATGGAACAAGCATTTTATTATTTTGATTCATTTATAGCATTTTTTAGTACTTTATTGGAAGGTGAACAACGAGAATTTTTATATAAATATCTAGATAAAAATAAAATTGATGATTTTTTTCCAACAAGAAGTAAAATAGGACTATTTTGGGAAATTTATATGTTAAGAAATAGAATTATTCATTTTACTAAAGGAAGATACGATGATGATAAAGTAGAGTGTGTTCGTTTTCAGGATTTTTCATCAAAAGCTAAAATGATTATTATTGATAGCGAAGAAAATATTCGTATTGAGTCAACATTGATTGATATCAACAAATCAAACTATATTAAAGAAATAATAAAAAAATGTATAAATGATAAAAACAATAATCCATTTGAATTATTGTTTCCTAATACTTCTGCTAAAGGTTATGGAAAAAACAAACCATTTTTAAGTGTAATTACCAATGATATATGGTTTGATTATATAGTTTCAGGTGTTTCTCTCATAGAAAGAATACAAACTGTATTAGATAATATTAATAATCTGTTTTTTGAAAAGATTTTATCTGGGTGTCATGATATAACAAATATACTATCGATAAAAACATGTGTTTTTAGAGAGAAAGAAAAGCTTGAGTATTCTGTTCAAGATGTATTTGATTATGATGTTAAACTTTAAGACTAGGTGAGTTTTATATGCAAAGATATAAAGTAGCAGGATATATCAGATTATCTAAAGAAGATAAAATAAAAGATGAATCAAATAGTGTTACTAATCAAAAATTAATAATTGCTTCATATATTAAAAAGAATGAAGATTTAGAATTATTTGATTTTTATATAGATGACGGATATTCAGGAACAACTTTTGATAGACCTGAATATAAAAGAATGATTAAAGATATAGTAGAAGGAAAAGTAAACACAATAATTGTAAAAGATTTATCGCGATTTGGAAGAAACCATATTGAATCTGATAATTATATAGAAAATGTATTACCAGGTTATAACGTTAGGTTTATTTCTATAATTGATGATATAGATAGTTTAAAGAATCCTAAATCTGTAAATAGTATATTAGTTCCCTTAAAAAACTTAATGAATGACCAATATGCTAGAGATATTTCAGAAAAAGTTAGGTCAACTTTAAAAATAAAACAATTAAATGGAGAATTTATAGGTGTAACAGCACCTTATGGATATTTAAAAAATCCTAAAGATAAACATAAATTTATTATAGATAAAGAAGCATCTTATATTGTAGAGAAAATATTTAACATGATACTTTTAGGTAAAAGTAGAAAAGAGATAGCAGAACATTTAAATAATAAAAATGTTTTAACTCCAAGTTGTATAAATTAAGTAAAGAAAATATAAATAATGAAGATTTAATACGTTCTAAGAAATGGAATTCTGAAATAGTAAATAGAATATTAAGAAATGAAACATATATAGGAATATTAATTCAAAATATTAAAAGAAAACCAAATTATAGAACTGATAAGTTAATTGATGTAAAAAAAAGATGAATGGATAATAACCGAAAATCATCACGAACCAATAATAAGTAAAGACAAATTTGAAGAAGTACAACAACTTTTAAATAGAAAAACAAAGGTGAATAAAAATGATGATATTGATTTGTTTTCTGGTTATTTAAAATGTTCACATTGTGGAAGTGGATTAATAATTAAAAAGAGCAAAAATCAAATTTATTACTATTGTAGTTCCTATATTAGAGATAAGAGTTGTTTAAAATATTCTATAAATAAAAAGAAATTAGAACAAATGGTAAAAGATGAAATAATTAAGAAAATTAATATAGAACAATTAGATAGAAAAGTATTAAATGAATTAATAGATATGATTTATATTATTGATAAAAATAATATAAAAATTGAATCTAAAAATATATGATATAATATTTAATATTGTTGGGGAATGAAATAATGAAATTAAATTTTGTAGAAGTAACTTATGATAATTTAGAATTAGCAGTAAGAATTCAAAATAGTATATTTCCATTAGAAGATGGAAGAGCAAATTATATTGAAGGAATAATCAATGATCCATATAGAAAAGAAATGGTTAATTATATTGCTTTTGATAATAATGAGCCAATAGGTGTTGTTGGATTATATTCATATAATGAGTATCCTGAGGATGCTTGGCTTAGTTGGTTTGGGGTATTAGAACAATTTAGAAACAAAGGATATGGAAGTGCAATATTTGATTTTTTCGAAAAAATTTCAAAGGAAAAAGGATATAATGCAATAAGAGTATATACTGATGATGAATTTGATTCTGCTATTAATTTATATATTAAAAAGGGAATGATAAGAGAATATTATAGGAATGAGTTAGAGTCAGATGAAATAAATAATGGAACAATAGTGTTTTCAAAATCATTAACTCTTGAAAAAACTAAAAAATGGAATAATAAATTTTTGCAATTAACAGCGCAAGTGAAAAAAGAAAAATAATGAAAAGTAGGTGGAATAATGAGACTAACAAGAAGATTTTTAGTGAAATCATTAGATAATATTTCCTTAAGTAATTCAATGAGATATGAAAGATATTATATAAATGATAAATTAAGAATTCAAAGGAAAGATAATTATTATGAAAAAGAAATTTTAAATGAACAAAATGTTTTACTTGAAAAAAGTGTCATCACAGAAGAAGAATTTTTAAAATTAAAATCCACCGCATATTCAAAAATTGTAAGAGATAGTTATTTATATTTGAGAAATCATAATATTTCTATAAAAAAATATTATGATGATTATGAAGGCTTAAATAGGGTAGAAGTTAAATTTTCATCAAAAGAAGAAATGGATTCATATATTAAAGAAAATTGGATGGGTGAAGAAATAACTTATAGTCAATTAGCATTTGATAAAGATTTAAGTAAATTAAATAGAGAAGAATTTCTGAAAGAAATTAAAAAATATTTATGAAAAAAGGAAGTGATAAAAATGAGTAACGAAGAAAAAAGTTTTCCTAAGACTTCGATTAACTGATTGGGTCAAATTTATTCCATAAAATTACAAAACCCTTATGAATAAAGAGAAAACAAGCGATTGTAGATAATTCTATTTTACGTAGTAAAGAAATTTCTCTAAAGGCAACAGGATTATTGTGCAAAATGTATAGCTTGCCACCTGATTGGGATTATTCATTTAATGGATTGGTTTCGATATGTTCGGAAAGCAAAGCGGCAGTTAGGTCTGCAATTAACGAATTAAAAAGATTTGGTTATATTGACATATTGAAAGAACAAAATTCTAAAGGTTTATTTGTTTATAAATATAAAGTATTTGATACTCCTCAAGAATATATTTTAGAGAAAAATAATCCAGCACCCGATTTTCCAGCTATGGATTGTCCAACGTTGGAAAACCAGCAACAATTAAATACTAATAAATTAAAAACTAAAGAATATGATAAATATGATAAATCGACTTACGTCAATAATTCTTTATTTTTAAATGAATTAATTAAATCTGGTTATATTACAATTGAAGATAATGACATAAAAAGCTATTATGAATTGTTTAATAATATAAAACAAAAATATTCTTCTGAAGATATTTATACTTCTATTCACTATATCACTTCTAAAGTTAAAATAAATAAGTTTAGAGATGAAGATGGAAATGAAATATCTAATAAATTTGGTTATTTTAATAATGCTTTAAAAAGTAATTTAAATAAGTTGGAAAACATGAAAAATGAAACTGATTTATATGGTGATGACTTCTTTAATGATATTTTAAATATTAGAAATGATTATGAAAGATAAATCGCACATTTTTAAATATTTTGAATATATGTAAAAATGATTTAAAGGAGTGAAGAAGTATGAGAAAGAAAATAATGTTATTTGTTATTTTATTAATTATTATATCTGTACCAATTATAATTAAAGTTACACATAAATCAGAACAAGAAGAAGTTAAAATAGAAGAAAAAATAAATGCTAAGAAGGAAGTGAACACTAAAGAAAATAATGAACAAGATTTTAAAGAAAATTTACCAGGAGAAAAAATAGATGAAGAAATAAAACTTGAAAATAACATTGTAGAGAAAGAAGAAAATATCGCTTCACCTACAAAAGAAAATGAAGTGAAACAATCTAATTCAAAACAAAATGAAGAAAAAGAGTCAGCTACTATTACAGATTCTAAAAAACAGGAAATTTGGGATGCTCTTGGTATGACAAAAGAACAATATTACAATCAACCAATGTATAGTTGGGAGAAAGTTGATTTTAAAACTATGAATGAATGTTTAGAATATGGTGATAAATATAAACCTTATCTTGATGGAGAAGTTTTATATAATTGCCATGATGTATTAAGCACCTCTGGAAAATTTTTAGGAGTTATGTTTGATACAGAAAAATTAAATTAGGACTCGCTAGAGTTCTTTTTATTTACAATTAATTCTTATTAAAGGAGGAAAATAAATGTTTAAAAATAAAATAAGAATGTTTTTTTTATTAGCTTTAACATTTGCAGGAGCAATGATAGGGCTTCAAAATGTTAATGCTGCAACAGAAAAAATAAGTGCAGGTGATTATGTCAGAGGACCATATTACTATATGCACAAAAGGGGTTCACAAGCTAAATGGGAACAAACTCAAATGATACAAAGAAATAGTGATGGTGCTTTCGTTTATTGCGTACAACCTTTTGTAACAATTAATAGTAATTCCACTTATATTGTTACTACAGAAGATATGCATGCAGTAGCAAATATTAGCTATGAAAATTGGAAAAGAATTGAAAAGATTGCTTACTATGGTTATGGATATAATGAGAATGGAGTAGACCATACTGATATTAGATGGTATCCAGCAACTCAAATGTTAATTTGGCGACTTGCTGACCCTACAGTAGATAGTTATTTCACAACAACATCAGGAGGTCAAAGAAATGATTCGATATTAGCAAACGAAATGGCAGAGATTAATAGATTAGTTGATAGCCATACTATTACTCCAAATTTTACTAATGTTCCAAGTGAAATAGTAATTGAAAATACAATCACAATTAGTGATTCTAATAACGTTTTATCTGGTTTCAACGTAGAAAATGTTGTAGGTGGAAATATTAGTAAAAATGGGAACAGTTTAAATATTACTCCAACTCAAGTCGGAGATATGACTTTCAATTTAACTAAAAATGGTAATCGTTATGGTGAACCTACTAGACTTTATTATGCAACAGATAGTCAAAATGTTGTTCGTAGAGGTAACATAGATCCAATTAGAAAATCAATGAAACTTAAAGTTGTAGGAGGTAAGGTTACCCCAAATAAATATGATGATGAGACACTTACTAATAAGGCACAAGGAGAAGCTACTCTTGAAGGAGCAGTATATGGTATTTATAAAGAAGATGGTACAAAAGTAGGTACTGTTACAACTGGTAAAGATGGCAAAGTAACATCTGATTATTTACCTAGTTTAGGAAAATTTTATTTATTAGAAGAAAAGGCATCTAATGGATATTTACTTGATAAAAATAAATATTATTTTGATATAACACTTGATAATCTTTATCCAGAAGTTCAAGTTTTTGAAAAAGTAATTAGTTTAGATTTTGATTTTACAAAGGTATATGCTGATGATAAGACTGGTATTATGACACCAGAAACAGGTGTAGTATTTGGAATTTATAATAACAAAGGTGAAGAAGTTAGAAAACTAACTACTGATAAACAAGGAAATATTAAATTTAAATTACCTTATGGAACTTATACAGTAAAACAACTTACTTCAACTCTAGGACATGAAAAAGCAAAAGACTTTACTTTAGAAGTTAGAGAAACAGGCCCCGTTGTTAAAAAAGTAATAGCAAATGCAGAAATTCGTGCTAAGTTAAAAGTAGTTAAAATAGATAAAGATACTAAAGAAGTAATTAAAAGGTCCAATATTTGTTTTAAAATATTTAATGTAGATAAGAATGAATATGTATCACAATCAGTAGCTTATCCAAACAAAGAAACTATTGATAAATTTTGTACTAACGAAAATGGAGAATTAATTACACCTTATCCTTTAGATAGTGGTAAATATAAATTAGAAGAAGTCGATCAAGTAATTGATAAATATTTATGGAATAAAGAATCAGAAGATTTTACTATCGGAGAAGATTCAAAATTAATTAATGATAATGAATTTGGAATATTATTTGAAGTTAAATTTGAAAATCAAGAGGTAAAAGGAACTGTTAAAGCAACAAAGAAAGGTGAAACAGTAGAACTTAAGGAAAATGGTTATGAATATCAAGAAATAGTTCTAGAAGGTGTTAAAATAGGGTTATATGCAAATGAAAATATAACCGATGGGACTGGAAAACTAATTTATAAAAAAGGTGATTTAGTAAAAGAAGTATTAACTGATAAAGATGGTAATATTAAAGTTGATAATCTTCATTTAGGAAAATATTATTTACAAGAAATTGAGACAGTTGGAGAACATATATTAGATAAAACTAAGTATGAATTTGAATTAAAATATAAAGACCAATATACTGAAGTAATTGAATATACAACTTCAATTAAAAATCATTTAGCTACTGGTAAATTAGAATTCACTAAAACAGATTTCTCAACTAGTGAACCACTTCCAAATACAAAAATAGAAATATATACTGAAGATGATGTTTTAGTTTTCGCAGGAGTTACTGATGAAAATGGTAAAATCATAATAGATAGACTTCCTATTGGAAAATATTATATTTTAGAAAAAGAAGCTCCTGAAGGTTGGGAGATTAACCCAGATAAGATGTTCTTTGAAGTAAAAGAAAATGGAGAAGTAGTTAAGTCAGTAATGAAGGATAATCAAATAGTTGAAGTACCTAATACTTATATGAGCGAAGGCAATCAACATGTGATAATTACAATTATCTTTGGAATCACTGGTACAGGAACTATTATTTATGGAATAAGAAAAAATAAAAAAAGAAGTATTAAATAATTTTATAGATAGGAATGTATAGAATTTGTGTTATAATTTTATTGAGATAAGTAGTAATTCGAAAGTGGAGATATATTAGATGAATAAGGTAGTAAAATATTGTTTAATCTTTAATTTAATATTTTTAGTTATGTTATTATCCGGATGTACAAATGATAATCAAACTATTAATAATGGCAAAAGTACAATTAATAATGAAAGTTCTAATGAAGAAAAACAAGATGATATAGAATACTATAAAGATAATGAAATGATAAACAAATTTATAAATATATTCAATAGATTGCATAATGATAATTTAATTACAAGTGATATGATAAACATTTACCATCATCATGGTAGTGATCATAAAGATCAAGTACAGTTCTATCTTAAAGATAAGCAAATAACTTTAACCAATGAGTATTCTAATAAAATAAGTGTTTTTATAGATAATCCAAAATCTACTGATGATGATGTGATTAAAGATTTAACTATAATGTTTACAAAAGTTTTTGATAGCTCTTTGACTACTGAAAAGATTGAGTCTTATTGGAATGAGCAAAAGGAATCTGGCAATATAAAAGATTATGATGGGATAGAATATCAAACTAGTCAAGATTTAAATACAGGTAAAGTAGAATATATTAAAATTACAGGTAAACTAAAACAATAAATTTGCTTGTTTGTAAGAATAACATGGTTGGGAATATTATGGATATGTTTCAAACTAAACAAGAGGTATGAGGGATATTGAAAAGTTATCTTTAATATTTCAAAAAGAAGAAAAGTAATAAAAATTCAAAATTGATGAGGAGAGATTATATATGGGATTTTTAGATGTTTTTAAAAGAGATAAAGGTAAAAAAGATCTAAGAGATAACAGAATAAATAAACTATTAAATAACGAAAATATTCCTTTACTACTGATATAAAGGATGATAAAAGAGATACTTATGAAGAGTTAAAATATTTATATACAAATGTTGAATGTTCAATTATTGGCTCAATGGAAGGTATGAAATCCGGAGCGATTTTATACACTAGAAAAAATGGTATACTAGCAAATGTTTGTAGTGAGAATATTCTGCAAATTAATAATAAAAAAATAATTGATATGGTAAATGATTTTTTTGATAAAGATATATTTTCTACTTTGCGAGCAAAATATGTTTCATTAAATGACAATAAAGCTTTAATAAATATAGGTTTTTATGTAAGTTATAATGATGAAGGTGATGATGATGAAGATGAAGAATATATATAATAATAATATAATAAAAAGTATTGTTTTACTTGTAATATTCGTAATGTGAAAGTAGATAAATTACATTTAGTAGAGATGAATGTGTGATGTAAAAAATTGCACATTTTTTATTTTGCCTAATAAATGATATTATGCTCGTGTGGTGATAATGATGAAGATAAGAAAGAAAATAAATTTCTATGATTTAATCTTATTAGAGAAAGTAAGCAGGATGTATAATGAAAATTTTTATGGTGAAAGTGAGAAAAAAATATTAACTAATATTTATAATAGACTTAACAATAAGTTTGTTAAACTTGAACTTGAAGACAATAAAGAAATTGAAAATATTAAATATATAAAAGTATTTAATTTTGAAAATGGAAAATCATTAGAAACTGAAATGAATATTCCTAATGAGATATTAAGTGATTATTTTAGAAATAATGATTCTTGTTATGAATATAGGTATGATGATGAAGAAATTATAAGATTACTTAAACAACTCCATAAAGTATTAATAAGATATGAAGATAAAGTTGCAACGGATGACGAGTGTGATCTTGATTCTGAAGAATTTTATATGGAGATAGAATACGAAGATTAGTATTCTATTTTTATTTTGTAGAAAAGGATAGATTATGAAAAAAATAAAGATTAATAGATATATAATTATAGGAATTATATTAATATTATTTTCGATAATAGGGGGCAGTTATAAATTGCTCCTTAATTATTTTGATAACAAACAAGATGAAAAATTAATTCAAGAATTTTATCAAGAAGATTTATCAAAAGATGAAACAAACGAAGAAGAGGCTGAAGTTAATATAGATGAAGTCCAGAAAGAGAACAAAAAAGTTAATTATATTGCTGTACTTAAAATCAATAAAATTAATTTAGTCAGAGGTTTAGTGGATGAATCTAGTTATCTAAATAATGTTAAGTATAATGTTCAAATAATAAAAGGTTCTAATATGCCTGATGTAGTAGGAGGCAATTTAATTCTTGCTGCTCACTCTGGAAATGCCAAAATATCTTATTTTAAGAATTTAGGTAAATTAGAAATTGGTGACGAAGCAACGATAGATTATAATAATAAAGTTTATACTTACAAAGTAGTGAATATTTATGATGTAAATAAAAATGGTAAAGTTGAAATTAAAAGAAATATATCAAAAATAACTTTAACTTTAATTACTTGTAGAGATAATTCTGAAAAGCAAATTGTAACAATATTAGAACTAATATAGGAGGTAAATATTGAAAGATAAGATAATAAATTCAAGATATAAAACTATTTTAAAATTAATAAAAAATAGAATAGATTCAGATGATAAAATAAGAAATATAAAGGTAGATGATATTTTTAATATTAAAGGAATTACAACTGAAGATATTAGAAATATTAAGCTGTTAAGAGAAACCGTAAGAAATAAAAATCTTATGGCTTTTTTTATTTGGAAAGAAGGTGATGAAAAATATGAAATCAAAAAGTAACATGAAAGGAGGTGATAAAATGTTAAATCAAGTTGTACTTGTTGGAAGACTTACTAAAGATATTGAAGTAAGTGAAACTGAAAATGGTAAGAAATATGCAACAGTAACATTAGCAATCCCTAGATCTTTTAAAAATGCTGATGGAGAATATGAAACTGATTTTGTTTCAGTAAAATTATTTGATAATATTGCTGAAAACACTTCTGAATATTGCAAAAAGGGTGACATAGTGGGGGTTAAAGGAAGAATGCAATCTGGTTCTTATGAAAAAGATGGTGAAACAAAATATACGTTAGATGTAGTAGGTGAAAAAGTAACTTTCTTATCAAGTAGAAGTAAAGAACATGAAGATAGAGATGAAAGATAATTTCATCTCTATATCTTTATAGAAAGGAGAAAATGTATGGAATATACTGTAGAAGTATTTGCGGAATCATACAATAGTTATGTAGTTAATGCTGATAATAGTGAACTTGCAGTTATGAAAGCTATTAGTAATTTTCTAAATGAGGATGATACAGAATCTATGATAACTATTAAATTGCTAAAGAATAATGAGTTAGAAACTGAAAATGAGGAATAGATTTTCTCATTACTAGCAAGCAATGAATTTGTATAGCACCTCTAAAAAGGTGCTTCCAAATTCGAATATAGGGACACCACAATCCCCTAAGTATAGAAAGGAATAAATTATGAGTGATTTTTTATTCTTCCTATTAGGTTTAATGATAGGAGGATTATCAGGAATAACGTTAATGTGTATGTGTATAATAGCAAAAAAATCTGATTTAGAATTAATGCCCTATGAAAAGAACAAGACAGAAGAACATTCGACTAACAAGCGATGAAGAAAAGTTGTTAAGACAAAAGTGTTTTGATTTAGGAATTACTGAAGCGAATTTTTTTAGAGCATTAGTAAATGACTATATGCCTAACACTAATCTTAATAAAGAAATTAGTAAGTTAACTTATGAAATTAGAAAGATAGGTGTAAATATAAATCAAATAGCAAAAATTGCTAATAAAACAGGTAATGTTAATTATACTTATTTAGAACATTATAAGAAAGAATTGGATAAAACAATCTTAGAAATAAGAGATAAAGTTTTAGACATCAGTAGAATAAGAAGGTGATTTTTATAGCAGTAACAAAATTATGTAAAATAGGAAGTAATTTAGGTAGAACGATTGATTATGCTGAAGATAAGAAAAAGACAAACTCAAATCTTAAAGATTTAAATGTTGCGATAGATTATGCAATGAATAAAGATAAGACAGAAGAGTCTTTTTATATATCTGGAATTAATTGTGAAATAGATAATGCACTGGAGCAAATGAATCAAACAAAAAAGTTATTTAATAAGACAAAAGGTATATTAGGATTTCATGGTTATCAATCATTCAAAGAAGGAGAAGTAACTCCAGAAATAGCACATGAAATTGGTGTCAAGTTAGCAAATGAAATGTGGGAAGATAGATTTGAAGTAGTTGTTTCAACTCACTTAAATACAAAACACCTTCATAATCATTTTATTGTTAATTCGGTTTCCTTCGTTGATGGTATGAAATTTTATTCTAATAGATCTACAACAGCAAGATTAAGAGAATTAAGTGACAACTTATGTAATGAATACGGATTATCAGTTTTAGATGAAAAAGCAACTCCTAAAGGTAGAATTTACTTTCCGTATTATCTTAAAAATACTAATAGAAATAATTATTATATAAAGACTAAGAGAGATATTGATATTGCTATAGGTAAGTCATCAAACTATAAAGCGTTTATAGAAAAATTATCTTCTATGAATTATGAAGTACAGAATAGATATGGGAAGTTATCTGTTAGAAATTTAAATTATAAAAGGAATATTAGAATAGAGAGATATTTTGGAGAAGAATATTCTATAGATAACATTAAGTCTAGAATATTAGAAGAAAAATATGTTGAAGATGTAGCTGATAATGATAGAAACTTTTATAAGAAAAAGTCTAATAAAAAGTATCATGGAATAGTTGGTTTATATAGATATTATTGTTATTTATTAAAGATTTATCCTAATAAAAAATATAGTAGTTATGACTATATAAAGGATGATGTTACAAAGTTAGAAAAATATAATTTAATTATTAGAATGTTTGATAGAGGAAAAATAAATGATGATGAATCATTAAAAAAATATGAAACTATGATAAATGGTAAATATGATGAATTAGTTAATATGAGAAAAAAGTTAAGAAAACAATATTCTAATATTAATAATGAACAAGAAAAAACAAGAATCTTAGAAAAGATTAAAGATATAAATAAAGAACTACCTAAATTAAAAAAAGAAATTAATTTATGTAGTGAAATAAATATTGAATCTAATTCTATTAAAGAAAAAGTTGATAGGTTAGAAAAAGAAAAACAAAAAGAAAGGGATGAGTAAATGAATCAGTCAAGTGATGCAGCAGAACAAATTGTGAGAATGAGTTTGGAAGGTTTTGAAGTTGCAGCTAAAGTAACGGGAAGTGGTGCTAAAGATATAGCTGTACTTTTATATACTATTATGAAGAATAAAGAGCAAACGAGTGGTAAATCAAAACTTTCAAGTATGCTTAAGAGTGGTAAACCTCTTACAATTTTTACAGTAAAAAAAGAAGACCTTGCAAAGTTTCAACAAGAAGCAAAAAGGTATGGAATACTTTATTGTGCATTAGTAGATAAAAAAGATAAATCAAAAGATGGAATAGTAGATATAGTTGTAAGAAAAGAAGACTCTGCAAGAATAAATAGAATTGTAGAAAGATTTAAGTTTGCTGAGTTTAATAAAGCGGATATTATATCTAATATTGAAAAGAATAGGGAAAATGTTAATATAGGTAAAGAACAAAATCCTAAATCAAGAATTAAAAAGAATGAGGGTAATTCATTAAACCCCCATTTGGCAAAGACAGAAAAAAGCCCTCTGTCAAGGCCTTTCTCAGAAGTGCAAAAGACTTCACAAATTGAGGGTAATACTATTAATAGTAAGAAGCCATCAGTTAGATCAAAGTTAAATAATTATAAAAAAGAAATTAAAATCAAATCTGAAAATAAAGAAATTAATATTGATAAGACTGTAACTAAATCTAAAGGTAGAACTAAATGAAAGATGTTAAAGTTTTAGAATTAGATAAATATGAAGAAGGACTTATTATAAATGCATTAAATGAATTTAGAAATAAATTATTGGAGGAAGGAAAAGATTCTAGTTTTGTAGATGAATTACTTTTAAAATTGTTAAATCTACCAGAGAAGAAAAGAATGCTTCCAAGAAAATATATTGAAGAAAGATGATTATTTGATTTATATATTAGGAGTTATTCCTGTTATATGGTTAGGACTCTTAATTGCACCAATTTCTTCAGATGGATTATTTAGAATTATTGATGAATTTAGTGAAGTAATAAGTCATCCTTTAAATTTTAGTTTATGTAAAAATACCATACCTGTAGTATTCTTTTTTATTTTGTTTTATGTATTTGGAATAATGATATATTTAATGGATAAAAAGAACTATAGGAGAAGAGAAGAGCATGGCTCTGCTAAGTGGGGAAATGTTTATGAATTAAATAAAAGATATTCTCAATCTCCATTTGAAGTTAATAAGATATTGAGTAAAAATTTTTCAATTGGGTATGATGCTCATAGGCATATGAGAAATTTAAATACAATTGTAATTGGTGGTAGTGGAGCAGGCAAGACAAGATTTTATGCTAAGCCAAATGTAATGCAAGCAAATACATCATTTGTAATATTAGATCCTAAAGGTGAAATAACTAGAGCTGAAGGTAATCTGTTGAAACAAAAAGGATATGAAGTTAAAGTCCTAGATTTAATTAATATGGAAAAATCACATTGTTATAATCCATTTGTTTATATAAAAGATGAAAATGATGTTCAAAGATTAGTTACAAATTTATTTAAAAGTACAACGCCTAAAGGTTCAACATCGCAAGATCCATTTTGGGATACAGCAGCTTCAATGCTACTTTCTGCTTTAATATTTTATTTAAAGTATGAAGCTCCTGAAGATGAACAAAACTTTCCTATGGTTATGGAAATGATAAGAGCAGGAGATGTTAAAGAAGATGATGACTATTATGTAAGTCCTCTTGATATGTTATTCAATGAGTTAGAAGCTAGAGAACCAAATCACATTGCTATAAAGTATTATAAAGGATATAAGTCTGGTGCTGGTAAAACATTAAAGTCCATACAAATAACTTTAATAAGTAGATTAGAAAAGTTTAATCTTGATTCAATGAGTAAACTTACTCAAACAGATGAATTAGATTTAGGCTCATTAGGAGAAAAGAAGGTTGCTTTATTTGCAATTATACCTGATACAGATAAGTCATTTAATTTTATAGTTAGTATTTTATATACTCAGTTATTCCAACAATTATTTTATTTAGCAGATAATGTATATGATGGTGCACTTCCTGTTCATGTGCATTTTTTAATGGATGAATTCGCAAACGTAAGTTTACCAGATGATTTTGAAAATATTTTATCTACCATGAGAAGTAGAAACGTCTCTGTATCTATTATTCTACAGAATCTTGCTCAACTAAAAGCTCTGTTTGAAAAACAATGGGGTTCTATAGTTGGTAACTGTGATGAGTTTTTGTATTTAGGAGGTAACGAACAAGAAACATTTAAGTATGTTTCAGAACTGCTAGGTAAAGAAACAATAGATACAAACACTTATGGAAAAACTAGTGGTTTAAGAGGTAATTATTCTACTAATTATCAAAATGCTGGTAGAGAGTTACTTATGCCAGATGAGGTAAGAATGATTAACAATAAAGAATGTGTTTTATTTATAAGAGGAGAAAGACCAATTATAGATTTAAAATTTGATATAAAGAAACATCCAAATATTAATTTAACTCCAGATGGAACTGGAAAAAATTATTATCATGGAATAACTAATGAATCTGTTGGAGAAGTAAATATTTCTTTAATAGATGAAAATACAAAATTTAATGAAATAGAAAAAATTAAGAATAAATATGAAGTCATCTATTCTGAAGAGATAGATGATTTTTTGGAAGGAAAGGGAAAGTATGAGAAAAAAAGAAAAGCAAAAAAACAAACTAAAAAAGACTGAATCAAGATTGAAGATGCTGGGTCTTACATTAGTTTCATTATTAAATACAAATGTTGTTTATGCAGCTGATGATCCAATTGTAGCAGTTAATAATTTAACAAACTTTATTTTTACTTTAGTTCAATCTTTAGGTGCGATAATGTTAATTTTTGGTGTTGTTCAATTTGGTATGTCTTTTAAAAGTCATGATGCAAGTCAAAGAGCAAGTAGTGTGATGACAATTGGTGGGGGATTAATAATTTGCTTTTCAAAAGCAATTATTACAAAAATTTTAGGATAGGAGTTGTTGCAAATGAGTGATAACTGGGTTGTTCAAAACTTACAAAATGCACTTGATACATGGAATTCTAAATTAGCAGAAATTTGGAGTCTAGTTACAACTACACCAGAAACATTTAAAGGAGGAGCAATATGGAATATAATTAAAAAGATTCATAATTCTATGCAAGGTATAGGACTTGGGTTATTAGTTTTATTTTTCCTAGTTGGAATGGTTAAAACTTGTGGCTCTTTTGATGAGGTTAAAAGACCAGAACAAGTGTTTAAACTGTTTATTAGATTTGTATTAGCGAAGATTGTTGTTACTTATGGGATGACATTAATGCTAGATGTATTTAAGA
Organism: uncultured Mycoplasmatota bacterium; assembly: GCA_900552495.1. Taxonomy (GTDB): domain Bacteria; phylum Bacillota_I; class Bacilli_A; order RF39; family UBA660; genus JAEDES01. The sequence continues at coordinate 102,286 of URZY01000004.1, forward strand.
TAACTCAAGGTGTAACAGCTAAAATAATTTCTACAGCTAATATTACATTTAGCTCTAAAAGCACCTTGCCAAGTTCCATAATTACAGCAATAGAATCATGTGGCTTTTTTGAATCTATTCCATTATGGGCAGTTACATTAATTGGAGGATTAGTCGTAACTGTTTTATCTTTTATTATGATTATGACTGTGTATGGTAGATTCTTTAAATTATATTTATATACAGCCCTTGCTCCAATACCCTTATCAAGTTTTGCAGGTGAACCTACAAGTAATGTTGGAAAATCATTTCTAAAAAGTTATACATCAGTTTGTCTTGAAGGAGCAATTATTGTATTGTCTTGTATTATATTTAGTTTATTTGCTTCATCTCCTCCAGTAGTTGATCCAAATGCAGCAGCAGTAACTCAAGTATGGAAATACATTGGTGAATTAATATTTAATATGTTAGTATTGGTAGGAACCATAAAAGCATCAGATAGGATAGTAAGAGAGATGATGGGTTTATAAAGAATTTTATGCTATAATTATCTCACAGATGTAAATTTGTGATTGGAAGTTGGTTTATTATGAATTTTGAAAAAATAGGACTTTTTATAAGAGAATTACGTGAAGAAAAAAAGTGGAGTCAGGAAAATCTTGCAGATAAATTATATTGTGATAGAACAAAAATAAATAGAATCGAAAATGGTAGAAGATATATTAAATTAGAAGATTTGATATTATTAAGTGAGATATTTGATCTATCATTAGATGAAATAGTAGCGGGGGAAAAGATTGGTAAAAATAATAAAAAGAAGATTGAAATAACATTCAAAGAATATCTAAAGTCTCAGAATACCAAAATTAAAAGATTGCGTTTGGGAATAATGATATTAGTAGTTTTAATAATAAGCATTTTTTCTCTATTTACAATTATGTATTTTTTTCAAAATTATAAGACTATAAGGGTATATAGATTTAGTGGTAGTTCTGAAAATTATGAAATAAATGATGGACTATTGATTTTATCTAAAGAAAAAATATATTTAAGAGTTAGTGACATAATTCCTGAAGTAGATGAAATATCTATATATAGTGAGCAAGATAATAAACAAACATTAATTTATAGTGGTAATTCAGATACTATATTAAATGATAATTATGGATATTCCTCTCTAATATCATATAAAGATTTTATTAAAAAAAATCAAAAAATTTTTATAGTTATTAATGGTGAAAAAGTTGTTCTTAATTTTAGAGAAGATTTTGTTAATAGTAGAATGTTCTATAAAGAAGAAAGTAATATAGGTCGCGTAGAAATAAATGAAACTTTAATACCTAAAAAAATTAAAGAAAGTTTTCAATGTGATGATGATTCTTGTCATTTGGATTTAGAAAATGAAAATTTGTTATTTAATAATGGTATTTTATCAGTAGTTAAAGGTAATAAATATTATTCCTACGATTTAAGTAATTCTTTGCTTGAATATCAAAATCAAAGTGAACCAAAAAGTGACTTTGTAATATTAATTTCTGATAATGATATTACTTGTATGTCTGGAAATTGTAAAAATTCAAAAAAAATATATGATCATTTTTATGATTCATATATATTAAAATATTTAAATTAAAAGCAATATTTTTTAAAGAAAATATGAGGTGTGCCAATTTGGCACTATCTTTTTTATTTGATTTAATATATGATGACATTAGAAAGGAATGTTAATCGTGAAAAAAATAAAAAGTAAGTTGCTTTTTGGAATAATATTAGTAATAGCAATGTTTTCAAAAAGTGTAAATGCACAAGAGATTTATTATCAAAATGATTTAGGGGTTACATTATCAAAGCAAGAATATGAATATATTTCAAATATGTACTGGGAAGGTTATCAAGAATACTTAACGCTAGATGATTATAATGAATTTAAAAACAATGATTTATTTAATAAGCCAGTTGAAAAGGTAACGAAAGAAATTGTTGATGTTCCATTAACTAGAGGTACATCAGTCACAAGTAATTTAAGAACTTTAACTATTGCTAAATCTTGTTCTGACACTTGTGTGCTTTCTTTAGTAACTAAATGGAATGGAACCCCAACAATAAAAAGTTATGATGTGTTTGGAGCTAGAGTTACAGGAGTATCAACAACTAATATTAAAAATGCTTTGGTATCTGGAGACAATTATGGTAAGACATACAGTAATCCAAAATCTTATAGTAACGGATTTGGGTATTCTGTTTTAGTTCCAAATGTAGGTAATGTTAAAACATCGGTAACGTTTATTACTACAAAAGGTGGTACTGTGTATGGCAGTTATCAACATGCAATGAGAAATACTACAGAAGCAGTTAGCAGACAATATACTATCGGTTTAGGTGGATATGGTAGAGTTTTTAATTTTACTGGTTCAGCTTTGAATATTTATGACAATGCTCCAGGTGTTGATATTCAAGTTTAAATTTGTTATCAAAGACTAGAATTTGAAAAATGAATAGAAAACATTTACTATTTCTACTAAAATATATAATTTGTAAAGTAATAGGAATTACTTTTTAATTAGGAATGTTGCTAGCATTTCAATTTTATGGTAAATTTTAGGTATAAAAATATTGTTGATTGGACGGGTTGATAATGAAAACAAAATTTATAAAAAAACTTTTAAAATATTTATAAGTATTTTAGTATTAACAGGTTGTAATAATGATAGAAATAAATTAAATTATGATGATAACATTGAATTGATACAGAATTCATATCATGCTTATTCTAAGAATGAATGCATCCCATCTAATGAAGTATAATTTAATAATGGTAATTATACTTATTGTAAAGTGTGTGTTAATTATATTGAATTGGATTTTAAAGATACAAAATTAGTTGGGGATTTGAAAGAGTCAATTTCAACGGGAGAAACATCTTTGAATGACTTGATTAATAATTCTAATAATAAAGAAAAGTATGGATCATATAATATATATTTTTATGATAATTTTACTCTTGCGTTAAATGATAATAATATATATTTAATTAGTGAAACAGTTGATTATAAAAATTACTTAGATGGTCTTGTTTCTTAGAAAAGTTATATAACAATATATTTAGTAAAATGTTAACAAGATGTTAAAATTATTACGATTTAATTTAACTTATGTTGTACTTTTATATCATAAATCATCTTTAAGTATAGAAACGTGAGGTGGTTTTTTATTTAAAAATTAAAATGTTGTTATTCTTTATGCGAAAAACTGCACATACAGGTCTGTGTAGCAGCTTACGTTGTGAGGTATTTGTCTACTAGACTGTAAAAAAGACTGGGGATAATTATGAAATTATTTTTAAAAGAAAAGAAGGAAAAAAATGAAAAGGAAAAAAATGTTGATTAGTTTAGTATGTATAATGTTTTTGTCAGTATTAACAAGTATGTTGTATTTATCAAATAAAAAGTCTTTCAAAATATTAGTAGAAAATAGCAATTGCAGCCAAAAAAAGTATTATTTTAATCATAAAAATAAAGACATTTATATTGACTGTTTAGAGAGCATTTCAATAAAGAAAAAAGGAAAAACATATGATTTAAAGGATGCGGTAAATAGAAATATAGTAAGTTTTGAAGAAATTTTAAAATCCGCAGATGATAAGTTTGAGTATTGGGATGGGGGAAGTGTTTTGTACAAATATAAAGATTTCTCAATAGTAGTTTATCAGAGAAGACTAAAAGACAATAAACAATGCAATTATATTGTAATTAGTAATAAGAATGTTAATATAAATGATTATTGTTGTGAACATAATAAATGTTAAAATTAATATAACGCCTATAAGCAGTATACATTCGATGAAATAATAAAGATTGCCTATTTGTTTCTTTGGCATATTATCAACAGTATAGTTAGACATTGAGTAAGGATAAAAGAATAATCATAAAACAATTATCAAATAATAGAAATATAATTAAAAAAATTATTCATGACTATTTGCCTTGAATAATGCGAAAGGAAAGATATTTAAAATGAAAAAGGAAAAAATTTTGATTTTTAGTACGCTTGTGCTATTTACATTTGGTCTATTTACTCCAAATGTTTTAGCAGCATCAAAATATTATTTATCTGTTGGAACAGATTATGGAAGTATTGGCGGGAACAGTGTACCAGAAGCAAATTGGGTTGGAGGAACACTTACATTAAATCAATATATTGGTTCAACTGTTACTGCTCCAACATATTCGAGCTTTAATTCTCAATATTCAGGAAGATATACTTTGGAAAGTGACGTCCTATATTTTTTGGGTCATGCAGCAACAGACCATATTGCATGGAATTATTTGGCCAAAGATGGTAATTATGCTGTTGGTATAAAAAACACGGCAAGTGATAGCAATATGGGAATTTATAAAATGACTGGAATTGGTAGATATAATATGTCAAAAGTTAAATTAGCTATTTTTCAAGGATGCAGTACAGCTTCTGATCCAAACTCAAATTTACCAAAATATGCTAATTCAAGAGGTGCAAATGTTGCAATAGGATGGGCAAGCAATATACAACAATCTGACTCACTTCCATGGATAAAAAGATTTTTTTCAAATGGAGTTTTTCCAAATAATGTAACTAACATGGTTAATTATGCCAATAGTTTTGGTTATGTAACTTCGGATATCAAAAATACAAGAGTTTATGGAAATGGTGGAAGTTCGGTGTTCCCTTCAAGTGTTAATGCAATTACTAAATCTGCTAGCATTGATAACAGAAGGCACTCTATTAATGAGCCATATAATGTAAATTTATATTCAATTCAAGATGTAAAATCAAAAATAGTAGAATTAATTAAAAATAATATAAATAATAATGTTAATGAAAATGATTTTATTATTGAAATGGCAGAAAATAATGGTGGGAAAATATATGATTTATATTTTACAATTAATGGTATAAAAACAAATTTAGTATATACTGCGTTTACTAATGAAAGCGGAACAGTAATAACAGATATTTATGACAATATGAACAATTATGAAATATCTACATTAAAAAATGAAAGAACTCAATTCATAAAACAAAAATTGGCAAATACCAATAATAAAAACTTAAACGAAATATCAACAAATGCTCTAAAAAAAGTACAGGAAGCTAATAAAAATACAGAAGCAAATATAATTACTGTATTTAATTATTATAATGTAGAAGATGAAAAACTATATCAAATTACACAAGTAAAAGTAGAAACAGATACGGGAGCATATTCAATTATTGATTATAAAACAGAATTATAATTTTTGACAAGGATTATAGACCTTATATTGACAGCCTCCATTTGAAGGCTGTTTTAGTTGCACTAGTTATGTTGATTGCTATATTGATGGTGTTCCAACAAAATATGAGGGTTACTATGTGTCTACTTCAGGTGGAGGACTAAAGTAAAAGATGTTATGCAAAAGGTGCTATGCACCTTTTTATAATTAAAAAACTGATATATGATATAATAACTTTATATTTAAGGAGCAAAGCATGAAAAAATTTTTTCTAATTATAATAATAATTTTAAGTGTTTTATATTTATATTGTGAAAACAACAATTTACAAATAAATAATTATAGTATAACAAATAATAATTTTCCTGTAGAATTTAATAATTATAAAATAGTTCAAATATCTGATTTTCACAATACAAAATCAAAAAGATTAGCTAAAGATTTAGTTAAAGAAATTAAAAATCAAAAGCCAGATATTATTGTCTTAACAGGTGATTTAATTGATGCCAATAAAGAACATATGGATATTTCAATAGATTTTATAAAAGAAATAAATAATACAGCACCAATATATTTTGTTACCGGTAATCATGAAGCAAGTATTAATGACTATAGTGAACTAAAAAACAAGTTAGAAGAAAATAATGTAACAATTCTAGATAACGAATCACAAGTTATAAAGAAAAAAAGTTCAGAAATAAATATAATCGGTATAAGCGATCCAACTATGAAACATAGTCATTACGAAACCGATGAGAATATAATAGAATTTGAATTAGATTCTATTGATTATAATAAAGATAATTATACAATTCTTTTATCTCACCGACCAGAACTATTTGAAATTTATGTTGACAATGATATAAATTTAGTCTTAACTGGTCATGCTCATGGTGGACAAATAAGAATCCCATTCATAGGTGGATTAATTGCTCCGAATCAAGGCTTATTTCCAAAATACACAAATGGTAAAATTGAACAAGATGATACTACGATGATAGTTAGCAGAGGTATCGGAAATAGTATTTTACCATTTAGAATAAATAATCGACCAGAATTAGTGTTAATAACGTTAAGTAGCGAATGATAAATGGATTTATAAAGTAAATTAGAAATAATTTGCTTTTTTTTATGGAGGCGAGATTATAAATTCGAAGACAAGAGAAGAATTGATTGCTGAAATTAGTTCTTTTTTGATGCAAAAATTAGATATTAATCCTAAGTCAGAAGATTATAACAATAATCATAAAGCATATATTCAAAACTGGATTCGGATATTAAAAGATAAACTTAGCAAAATGTTTAAAGTAATAACTGAGTTGAATAGAGTTTGAGACTATATTTAAGGTATAGTAAAAAAGAGAGAGGATGGTGTTAGATGATGAATGAATTTATAATGAAAGGAATAAAGAAAGCTGATGGAAGTAAAGATTAATAAAGAGATAAGAAATTATTCTGAAAATATATTTTTTGGATTATCTTTAAGACAATTTATATTTAGTATTTTTACTTGTACATGTGCACTTATATTATTCTTTATATTTAAACCAATTTTAGGAATAGAAATCACTTCATGGATTTGTATATTTGGTGCTGCTCCATTTGGGGTAATGGGATTTGTTAAGTATAATGGAATGACTGGAGAGCAATTTATAGCTGCATATATTAAATCTGAATTTTTAACCAAAAGAGAATTAGTCTTTGAACCGACTAATTTTTATTATGAATTAATAAATATAAGGGAAAAGGAGAACACAAATGAAAGCAATAAAGAAAGTATTTAAATTTACAAAAGATATAGATGAACTTGATATTCCTAAAAATGTTCAAGGAATAATACCGATTAATAGAATTTGGAAAGACGGAATATTTTTAATAGGAAAAAATAAATACACCAAGACTTACAAGTTTACTGATATTAATTATGCTGTTGCAAGTCGTAGTGACAAAGAAGCAATATTTTTAAAATATTCTGAATTATTAAATTCTTTAGATACTGAAGCAACAACTAAAATAACAATAATAAATAGAAAATTAAATAGAGTAGATTTTGAAAAAAATATATTATTAAAAAGTGCTAATGATAATTTAGATAAATATAGAAATGAATATAATCAAATGTTGTTAGATCAAATAACTAATATTAAAAAAATGATTCAAGAGAAATATATTACTGTATCAATTGAAAAGAAAAATGTTGAAGAAGCTAGAAATTATTTTAAAAGAATTAGTGTTGAATTCAATAATCATTTAAGAGAGCTAGGTTCACATTTAATAGATTTGGATGCTAGTGAAAGATTAAGACTTATCCATGATTTTTATAGATTAGATGATACAGAAACTTTTAATTTTGATAATAAAGAATTAATGAGAAAAGGGCATAATTTTAAAGATTATATTTGTCCTGCAACAGTATTTTTTCAAAGTGATTATTTTGAGTTTGATAACAAATTTGGTAGGGCAATATTCTTAAAAGAATATGCTAATTTTATTAGAGATGATATGATTGCTGAATTAACAGATATTGATAAGAGCGTGATTTTATCTATAGATATAATTCCTATACCTATGGATGTAGCAATTAGAGAAGTAGAGAACAGAAGATTAGGTGTTGAAACTAATATTACAAATTGGCAAAGAAGACAAAATAGTAACAATAACTTTAGTGCAGTTATTCCTTATGACATGGAACAGCAGAGGCAAGAATCAAAGGAAATGCTAGATGATTTAACAACCCGAGATCAAAGGATGTTTATATGCGTTATTACTTATGTTCATACAGCAGATACAAAGGAGCAATTAGATGAAGATACGGAAAGTATTTTATCTATTGGACAACAACATTTATGTCAGTTAGGAATATTAAAGTTCCAACAATTAGATGGACTTAATACAGTACTTCCTTATGGTATGAGAAGAATAAATGCTTTAAGAACGTTAACTACAGAATCACTTGCAGTATTTACACCATTTAGAGTACAAGAAGTAAATCATACAAATGGTATTTATTATGGTTTAAATGTAATAAGCAAAAATATGATAGTAGCTGATAGAAAACAGTTATTGAATGGTAATAGTTTTATACTTGGTGTATCAGGCTCAGGAAAATCTTTTTCTGCAAAAAATGAAATAGTATCACTAGCATTAAGAGATTCAAATGCAGATATATTAATAATTGATTCTGAAAGGGAATATGCAAAATTAATTGGACCTTTAAACGGTCAAAATGTTGTTATTAGTGCAACTAGTAATAATCATATAAATCCAATGGATATTAACTCTGAGTATGGTGATGGTAGTAATCCAATTACATTAAAATCTGAGTTTATATTATCTTTATGTGAAATACTAATGAAAGATAAAAAACTTGGACCACTTGAAGAATCTATTATTGATAGATGTACTAACAAAGTATATAGAAGTTATCAGCAAGGTAATTATCAGGGAGTGCCACCAACACTAGTTGATTTAAGAGAAGAATTATTAAAACAACCAGAAAAAGAAGCTAAAGAGTTAGCAACAGTTTTAGAAAGATATACTAATGGTTCATTTAATACGTTTGCTATGGAAACTAATGTAAATGTTAATAGTAGAATAATTAATTATGATATTTTAGAGTTAGATAAATCACTTAGGTCATTTGGCATGTTAGTAGTTTTAGATAATATTCTAAATAGAATTACTTTAAACAGAAATAAAGGTAGAAACACGTATGTTTTTATAGATGAAATATATTTATTATTTCAACATGAGTATTCAGCTAATTTCTTATTCAAACTATGGAAAAGAGTTAGAAAGTATGGTGCATACTGTACTGGTATAACTCAAAACGTAGAGGATTTGTTACAAAGTCATACTGCTAAAACAATGCTAGCGAATTCTGAACTAATTGTTATGTTAAATCAAGCAGCAACAGATAGATTAGAACTTGCTAAACTTCTTAATATCTCTGAAACGCAATTAAGCTATATTACTAATTCTCAACCTGGAGAAGGTTTGTTAAAAATAGGAAGCAACTTAATACCTTTTGAAAATCATTTTCCAAAGGATTTAGAGTTATATAAATTAATGAGTACAAATCCAAAGGATAAATGGTAGTGAAAGATATTAAAGTAAAAGAAAAGTTTAAAATTGAAATTAAAACAATTGATAAGTCAGTTGTTTGGACTTCTAAAGTAAAGGATTCTGTAATAGATATAAGAGATAGAAGTAATATGATTAATAATGATAAAACATCTAATGTTGAATATGCAGATAACAAAGTAGAAATGATGATTGATAAATCTAAAAATGCAGCAATTAGGGGAACTCAAAAAGCATTTACTAAAACCAAAGATAGAATGATAAAGACTTATCAAAGTAAAAGAATGAATAAGATTAAAAATGGAACAGAAAAGATAGTTAAGAAACAAACTGCTAAGAAATTAAAAGACACTCCTAAGAATATTGAAAGAGCAAGAGAATTCGCATTAAAATCCAAACAAGTAGCACAAAGGACTGCTAGGGCAACTTCGACTGTAGCAAAGAAAATTACAAAAGCACTTATTACTTCAACTAAAGCTTTAATAACAGGTATTAAATCGTTAGTAGCATTATTAGGTACTGGAGGAGTGGTTGCTTTAATAGTTGTAATTTTAATATGTTTGATAGGGCTATTATCTTCTTCTATATTTGGTATTTTCTTTTCAAATGAATCTAGTAGTAGAACTATGGGTAGTGTAATATCTCAAATTAATAATGAGATTTATCAGAAAGCAAAAAAAGAGCAGTTTATGACTCCTAATAGTGAGATAGTTATGGATGATACTGTAACTAATTGGAAAGAAGTAATTGCTGTATATTCTGTTAAATATTCTAATGATAAAGAAAACGCTGATGTAATTATGTATATAAATGAAAAGAACATTAATAATATAAGAAATGTATTTAATGATTTTAATAATGTAACTATAACAAAAGCTTCTAGTAATGGATATATAATTTCTAATGACAGTTCGTTTAATATAAATAATCCCCCTAGTACACAAGTAAAATCAGAAGAAGGGAAGACAATTATTTATGTTACAATTCACTCAAAAAATTTAGATGACATAATGAATCAGTATAGATTTACAGATGAGCAAAAGAAAAATACTAGAGAACTATTAAGTGATAAATATTCTGATTTATGGTCTCAATTATTATATGGAGCAAACTACGGTGATTTTATTAATTGGAAACAAACAGATGAAACTTGGTCTAGCACACCAATTGGAACATCTGGTAAAACTTTAGGACAAATAGGTTGTTTAGCAACTTCTATTTCTATATTAATTGAAAGGTCTGGTTCATGTAAAACAATAATACCTTTTACACCACAGACATTTGTACAAAAGATGAATGAAAATGGTGGTTTTGATGAAAAAGGTAATTTGCAATATGGAGTAATTACTAAATTTATTCCAAGTTTTTCATATGCAGGAAGAGTAAATTTAGAAGATAAAACTAAGAGTGAAAAGTATCAGTTAATTAATAAATATCAATCTAGCAATTATTATCTTGCATTAGAAGTAATGGGAGATACAGGTCAACATTGGGTAGCAGTTATAGATACAACGGGTAATAAAGTTACAATAGCAGACCCAGGTAGTAGTGCAACTGATTTATGGAACTATTATGATTGGAAAAATACTTCTCAATTTGTATATTTTAAAAACAGTTAAAAAGTTTCTCTATTAATTTGGGGAGACTTTCTTTTTTTATTTTAAATTAGTTCTTCAAGTTTATCATCTATTATTTTATTAAGTATTCATACATTTCTTCATTAAAACAATTAACCAATACTGTTGAAACCGTATCATTATTCTCACATTTTCCTGATAAGTTATCATATAGTTTTAGTTTCAACACCGCTTATATTTTATTATGTTCTTATCTAAAATTAAAGTAGTTATAAATAAAATAATTTGTTCTATTGGTAAATTATCAACATGCAAGAAAATCAATTTTGAAAATGAGAATTGAAGATTGTTTATAATTAAATACTATGTTATAATTGCTTTAAGATAAGTTGCTTGTATAGGATGTTATCGATGATGGATGGTGATGTGCATTGAGATAATTTATAATTTGATATAGCAAATATAAAAAAGGAAGAGGAGTATTATGAAAAAATTAAAAAAAATTATAATGATTGGCATATTTGCAATCTTACTTGTACCTTCGTTTGCAAATGCAAAAAGTATTACTACGATAAATAATCAGCATTTTACACAAGAATCTTCTGTTGAAGATTTGTTGTTAGATGCTAATTTTAATAAGAAAGTAAAAGAATATCTTATTAAAGAATACGGGGAAAATTATAAACAAATTATAAGTAAAAACGAAGAATCTGTAGAAAAGGCTAGAAAAATCGAATCTACTTTTTCTAAAAAAAATAATGGTACAGTAGAATATCCTAACTATGTAGGTGGACTATTTATTAATGAAAATGATAATTTAGTCATACAGCTTGTTGAAAAAGAAGTCTCTAATTTAAAATCTGATTATTTAAAACAATTTTCAGTTGATGATTCAATTAATGTCGAATACGTGAAAAATTCTTATGAAGATTTGAAAAATGTACATGATAAAATTCTAAATTATTTTATTAATGAAAATAAAGAAGGATACATTACAGGATTATATATTGATGTCATTAAAAATAGGGTGGTAGTTGAATTAAAAGAAAACAATGAGGAAAGTATAAAAAAATTTAAAGATTTAGTTATTGATTCTCCTATGGTTATTTATGATAATGAAAGAGTGTTCTCAGACATAGCAAGCGCTAATCCAGGAGGTACATTCACTTCATCTTCAAATTTGCGATGTTCTTGGGGATATAGAGCAAAGACAAGTTCTGGCGAAACTGGTATGATATCAGCAGGACATTGCTTTACAGGGAATGGGGCATCTGTTTCTGGGATTGGTACGGTTAAAAAATGGAAAAATAGCGGAAGTGTTGATGCAGCTTGGGTTCAAACTTCAAGCGGAACCAACACTTTAGCACAAAAACCTCCATTCAGCAATGAAACAACAGTATCAACAAGCGTTATTACATCATTTTACACAGGACAGAAAATAGCAAAACTTGGACAAACTACAGGTTATACAACAGGTTCTGTTACCAATCCTAGTTATACAGGAACATTTGGAACAAAATTTACTGATTTAGTTCTTGCCAGTTTACCAGCAAGTAATGGAGATAGTGGTGCAATAGTAATGGAGCAAACTGCCACTTTTAATGATGGCTTTAAAACCGCTGGAATTGCCAAGGCTGTTCAAGAAAACTCTCCTACAATGGTTTTTGTTAAAGCTACTCGTATTAATTCAGAATTTGGTTTATCTAGATATTGATAAGAGAGTCTTTGAAAGAGGTGATTGAAAGTGAATAAGAAATTTCTAATAATAATTATTATATTTCTATTTGTAATAATTGGATGTATTTTTATCTATGAGCAAAAGCCCTCTTTTAATGATGTTTTGAAAAAACTATCTTCATCGCAAAAAATTATTGTAAAAAAAATGGAATTTGATTCTAATAAATATGTTTATTATAAAACTATTACTTATAAAACTCAGATTAATAATATAATTGATCTTCTATCGCGATGTTCTGAGTATAATGGTTGGAGAAATCTTAGTCTTTCAGTTGATACATTTTCACTTTCTTTTTATGATTCTAAAGATAGATTAATTGTTAATGCAATCTTCGATTCTTCTGGATTTTTGAATATAGATTATGGAGGGCATACATTTTATTTTAAAACAGATGAAAGTTCTAAACTTAATGATTTATTGAAATGAATATTATACTATAGTTATGGAAAAAGATTCTAATATTATTAAAATAATAAATTTCTTTTCATGAGGAGCAAGATGTAGTGAGATTTGTGCATTAAGATGGCCTGACATTGATTTTGATACAAGAATGATGTTCACGATAAAATCATTAAAATTGGTTGATGGTATAGTTAATGAGAAAACAACAAAACAAAATTATTAATTAGGACAATTGAGTTAAGCTAATCAACAATCAATCTTTAAAAGAATATCTCGAAGAATATTAGTACAAGAATGGAATTATTCCATTTTTGTATGTTATAATTATATGTGTTCGAGACTTTAAAAAGGAAGTGAAATTTATGAAAAATGTAGAAAAATCGTTCTCAAAAACCAGTATCAACTGGTATCCAGGCCATATGGCTAAAACTAAAAGAGAAATTGGCGAAAAACTTAATTTAATAGATATTGTTTATGAAGTTATTGATGCACGAATGCCTCTTGCTTCTAAAATTATTGATATTGATGATTTAATTAAGGATAAACCTAGAATTTTAGTTATGACTAAGTATGATTTATGTGATAAGAAAGAGACTGAGAAGTTTGTTAAGTATTATGAAGAATTAGGTTATAAAGTTGTTCCAGTTGATTTAATGAGTAATAATAGTGTTGGAGTAAAAAGAATTATTGAGATAACTAATGAACTTATGAAGGATGTTAATAGTAAGCGTGAAGCTAAAGGAATGAAACCTCGTGCTGGTCGTGTTTTGATTGTGGGAATTCCTAACGCTGGTAAATCAACCCTAATTAATAGATTGGTTGGTAGAAAAGCGGCTGGGGTTGGTAATACTCCAGGTTTTACTAAAAGTTTAAGTTGGATTAGGATCAGTAAAGATTTAGAACTGTTGGATTCGCCCGGAATTTTGTGGCCTAAATTAGAAGATCAAGAGGCAGCACATATTTTAGCTAGTTTATCGTCAATTAAAGAAGAAATTTTAAATATTGATGAGCTTGCCTGTTTTATTCTTAGGAAATTAAATGAATTATATCCAGAAAAGTTAAAGGAAAGATATGGAATTTTGGAATTAGATGAAGATTTAGTTGAGGCTTATGACTTAATTGCTGCTAGACGTGGAGCATTAAGTCGGGGAGGGATAGCCGATTATGACAAGGTTTCGAATATTATAGTTAGAGATTTAAAAAATGGTTATTTTGGTGAAATAACGTTAGATAGGTTAAAATAAAATGTATGAGTATGGTATTTTGACAACTAAGTCAGCAATTGTTTATGCAACTAAAAGAAACGCTGCTATGGCCGATGTTCCAAACAAGCCGGAAATTTATCATAAGGATTTTGACGTGGTAGAATTTATAGGTGAAGAATTAGCTACTATTAGGGGAGTAAATTCAAATCATTACTTTCCTGTGAGTTTTTTAAAGCCTGGTGATGTTAGAAAGAAAAGTATTCTTTTTGATAATGAAAATACTAGGGTTGGGTCATATAGTTTTTGTGAAGATGGTAAGGCTTATTTAGTCGCTTCAACACTTACTCTAGGAATGCCTGATAAGTCTTTTGAAAGCATTTTTGAATGGTGTAAAGATGAAAATAATAAAAAGTCTTTTTTAAAGCAGAATTTAGAGATGTTTGGATTAGATATTTATATGTGTCAACAAGATCGTCCACTTAATTGCTATTATGTATTTGATGAATTTGAAAGACTTAGTTTAGGACCAATGTTTGATTATGAAGAGTCGTTGGAAATGATTGCAGATGATGATTTTGAATATAGAAGTGATTTTGTTTATTTAGGTGATATTGATGATTATCATGAAATGATGGTTAAGTATCCGCAGTTAGTAGAAATACTAAAAAGTTATTTGGATGTTGATTTGGTTAATGTTATTAAATCAATGGCGGCGAAGAGAAACTTCGATGTAAGTGGTTTGGATTTAGATTTGTACAAGAGATTTGATGAACAATCGCACAAGAGACTGGAGAAAATATTAAAGTAAAATTTACGTATATTTTATTTACGTAGATTTTATTTTTTTTGTTTTTTAGTGTGGTTTTGTGTTAATATAGGTTTGGAGTGTTTAAATATGGAAAAAAATGATAATTATATATATGAGAGAGAGTTAAGAGAAAAAGGCTTAACTTTTATTGCTGGAGTTGATGAAGTAGGTCGTGGACCATTAGTTGGACCTGTAGTAGCTGCTTGTGTTGTATTACCAGAAAAATTTAACTTAGAAGGATTAACGGATTCGAAAAAATTAAGTGAGAAAAAGAGGGATTATTATTTTGATGAAATAAAAAAGCAGGCGTTAGGATATGGGATTGGTATAATTGATGAGAGAAAGATTGATGAGGTTAATATTTATGAAGCTACAAAATTAGCGATGTATGAAGCAATAAATGAATGTTTAAAAATGTGTAAAATTGAGCATGTTCTCATTGATGCAATGCCTTTGAACTTGTCTATTCCAACGACATCAATTATTAAAGGAGATTTAAAAAGTATAACAATAAGTGCAGCTTCAGTTATTGCTAAGGTTACAAGAGATAGGATGTTGGATGAGTTGGATTTAATATACCCAATGTATGATTTTAAGAAGAATAAAGGGTATCCTACAAAAAAACATCTTGCGGCAATCGAAGAATATGGTATAATTGATGAACACCGTAGAAGTTATGGACCGGTTAAAAATTATATTGCAAATCATAAATAAAATATTTCGAATATATAGAAAAAATAGCGTATTATATTAGAGAAGATAGTATTTTAACAAGGGAGTGGTTTTATGGCCAAGAATTTAGTGATAGTTGAAAGTCCTAGTAAGAGTAAAACGATTGAAAAATATTTAGGGAATGATTTTAAAGTTGTTTCATCGAAGGGACATATTAGAGATTTATCAACAACAGGACAGTATGGATTGGGAGTTGATATTGAAAATGGATTTAAACCTAATTATGTTGCGATTAAAGGTAAATCCGGTGTGATAAAAGATTTGAAAAAAGATGTTAAAGAAGCGGAACTTGTTTATTTGGCTAGTGATCCAGATCGTGAAGGGGAAGCTATTGCTTGGCATTTGAAGGATGCTTTGGGAATAAAGGATAATTGTTATAAGAGAGTCTTGTTTAACGAAATTACTAAAGATAAGGTAATTGAGGCAATTAATAATCCAACAACTATTAATGATGATTTGGTTCGTAGTCAAGAAACAAGAAGAATATTAGATCGTATTATTGGTTTTAGATTATCCAAATTACTTCAAAGCAAGATAGGTGCAAAGAGTGCTGGACGTGTTCAAAGCGTGGCTTTAAAATTGATTGTTGATCGCGAACGAGAAATTATGGCTTTTATTCCAGAAGAGTATTGGACTATTACTGCCAAATTTAAAGAGTTTGAAGCAAATTTATTTAAATACAAAGATGATGACATTGAGCTTAAACATCAGGAGGAAGCTGATAAAGTACTTAGTGAGTTAAGTGATGTTTACAAAGTTTTTAGTATAGAAAAGAAAGAGAAAAATAAGAAAGGGAAATTACCATTTACAACTTCTACTTTACAGCAAGAAGCTTCAACCAAATTGGGTTTCTCAGCAAAAAAAACAATGAGTATTGCGCAAAAACTATATGAAGGAATTGATTTAGAAAGTGAGACGGTTGGTTTAATTACTTATATGAGAACAGATTCAATTCGTTTATCTGAACAATTTGTTTATCCAGCTATGAAATATATTGAAGAAAAATACGGTAAAAAATATGTTGGTTATGTTAAAACAAGTAAAAAAACTGATAATGTGCAAGATGCTCATGAAGCAATTCGACCAACGAGTATTTTAAGAGAACCAGAGAGGATTAAAAGTTATTTATCAAATGATGAGTTCAAGTTGTATAGTTTGATTTATAAAAGAGCGTTAGCTTCACTTATGGCTGATGCGAAGGTCAATCAAACTACCGTAGTATTTGATAATAATGATTATCGCTTTAAAACAACAGGGCAAATACTTCTTTTTGATGGTTATTTAAAAGTATATAAAGATTATGAATCTAGTGAAGATAAAATCTTACCAGAATTTAATGAAAATGGTGAATTAGTGACAAATGATGTTGTGTCAGAACAACATTTTACTAATCCGCCAGCAAGATATACTGAGGCGAAATTGATTAAAGAAATGGAAGAACTTGGAATAGGAAGACCATCTACTTATGCAAAGACAATTGATACAATTAAAGAACGTGATTATGTAGAAATGGTTGAAAAAAAATTTAAGCCAACAGAAGTTGGGTTTGAAACAACTGATAAATTGCAAGAGTTTTTTGGTGATATTATTAATGTTGAATATACTCGAGATATGGAAGAAGATTTAGATGAAATAGCTGATGGTAAAGCTGTATGGAATGAAGTTTTAGATGATTTTTATAAATTATTTGAACCGCGGGTGAAAGAGGCTTTTAGTGATATGGAGAAAAAAGCTCCAGTAGAGACAGGCGAAGTTTGTCCAGAATGTGGCAGTTCTTTAGTCATTAGGAAAGGTCGTTATGGTGAATTTACTGCTTGCTCTAATTATCCAGAGTGTAAGTATATAAAGAAAGATGTAGTAGAAGTTAAAGAAATAATGGATTGTCCGGAATGTGGAGGAAAGATTGTAGAAAAAACAACACGTAAAGGAAAGATTTTTTACGGATGTAATAATTATCCAAAATGTAAATTTGCTTCATGGGATAAACCAACGGGTGGTGTTTGTCCAGAGTGTGGTAAGATTTTGGTTGAAAAAAATGGAAAGATTAAATGTAGTGAGTGTTCTTACGAAGCGTAGGAACACTCTTTTTCTTGCTTTATTAGTACTTTTGTGATATAATATGTGAAACATTAGGGGGTAGGTTATGCGAGCAAGATTAGAATATATTGCTGGTTCGGAGAGAGTTTTATTGGAAGAAATGGAGCTTTGTGAATTGGATCAATATACTTGTAAAAATTTTAATAAGCTAGAGGATATTAAGAGTAACAGTAAATATAAAAGATTATTGGCTGGAGTTTCAGAGAATGGTAGTTTTAGAATTTTTTTTAATACTGATGAAATTCCATTGAGAGATTTAGAACGATATGTTTTATTAGGTGGTAATCCAATGCAAGGAGAAGAAAGCCTTGCGGTAGTTGTAGGTCGAGAGAAAATACAGCCTAATATTTATGGCATTAGGGAAAAAATGGCCAGTTTTATTAGCAATGAACAAGTGGCTAGAGAATTTTATCAGACATTTGAGACTGAGTATAGTGCTAAAGAAAAATTAGATTTTTTAGTAGGAATGGATGCGGAAAATTCTTCACTAGCGGCTAGAGGAATTAGAAGAATTATGAGTGATTATACATCAGGTTATGAAGGTTATTTTATGGGAAGGATGTTTATTGAACGACTGAAGTCATTTGAAAGTGTTAAAACTGCTACTTCGGTTGAGTCAAAGAGAATGTAAAATAGATTGTTTTAATCTTATAAAAAAAGGTATAATTAATATAGGTGGTGATTCTTATGGGTAAATTTTTTTTAGTAGCAAGGAATAAGAGGAGTAATCAATTTCAAATTCTTAAACTTAATGATTCATGGTATTTAGAAGAAACTGCGGCAACAAATAAGGTAACTAGAGATAATGATTTAGAAGCAATTGATTTAGTTACTAGTTGTTTTGATAGTCGAGAAACTTTAGCAAATAGGTTATATGAAAATAATTATATTGATGATCCAAACGTTGATATATTTATTGCAAGTAAAAGAAGAAAAGATGGTTCAACATATATCAGGTTTGAGGAACCAATTTATGCCGCTGGGAATTCGCATCGTTTAAATGCGTTACGAAGTATTGCAAAAAATTCATTGAATGGGGATATGAATGCTGATAGAAAAGCGATGAATGTTGTTTATGATGATATTATTACCCGAGTTTATTCTAGTGCTGATTTTTTTGGAATGGTTATGGATGGTGAGACTAATATATCTCGACGTTTTGCTGAACAATTGGCAGAAATACCTAAGTATGGGGAAATTCCCTTTGAGTTAAAATATGATCGATATTTTAGATTTGGTGGCTATCGTGAGGCAAGAAATGTAATTGAGGCCTTGAATAGATTAGAAGGGTTTAGTGCTTCTTCACATGACGATCGAGTTGCTATGAATCAAGAGTTTATCGAAGATAATTATAGTGATAGGCTAGCTATTGCCCCACAACTTGCACTTGAACTTGAAAAGGATTATTGTGATGGTCAATTATCTTTATTTGACTTTTATGATGAGAGAGATAGTCAACGTATTAGAGAAGCTACCAAAAGGGTTGTTAAGGAAGAAAAGGCAAGGATACCAGAAAGATATAGAACACCTAAAATTGATCTTGCGAAGAAGAAAATACCTGTTGAACAAATGCCACAGGAAATATTTAGAATATTAGATACAATTCCAACTAATGTTTTTAGATGGAATGGAGAGAAATGGGTATTCAATGAAGATACATTTAAACATCCAATATTAGATGAAGAGCGTGATATGTTTAATCGATTGCTAACAGGAAATATGCCAAAGTTTTTTATAAACTATGCTGTTCATAAGGAACAGTTGACAATGGCTCGAGAGATGGGAGAATATAGCGAAGCCGAGGAATTAAGAGAAGCTTGTGATCGAGATAAATCATATATAAGAAAGCGTTTTAAAAGTTCTAAATGTATTATGGATACATATAATTGGTGTATGTTATACGAAGGATGTATGAAGAGAGATTTAGCTTATGAAAGCAGCGGTATGAGTGTAGGAAGTGAAAGTGCTGATGTTAAAATATTCGGTAAAAAGTAATAAGTATCTAGAAAAATATTTAGAATATTTGAAATATCAAAAAAACTATTCTGATTATACAGTTGTCAGTTATTGTAATGACATTGTAGAGTATTTAGAATATTTAGAGACAGAAGCGTTGGATTTTAAAATAGTTGAATATAGTGATATTAGATTTTATTTAATGTATTTAAAAGAGAAGAAGAAAGATAATAATGCTTCAATTGATAGAAAACTTAGTGCACTAAGAGGCTTTTATAAGTTTTTGGCAAATGAAAAAGTAGTTACTAGTAATGTCTTTTCTTTAGTTAATGGTCCTAAGAAGGAAAAAAAGTTACCACGTTATTTTGAATATAATGAGTTAGAAATATTATTTTCAGTGCCTGATAAAACAGAACCCTTGGGGCAAAGAGATTTATTATTACTAGAATTATTATATGCAACGGGAGTACGAGTTGGGGAACTTACTAATATTAAAGTTAAGGATATTGATTTGAGTAGTCGAAGTATTTTAATACTTGGGAAAGGTAACAAGGAAAGAATTGTTACTTATGGTGAATATTGTGAGGAAATTCTTAAGTTGTATTTAAATGATGGATACATTAGGTTGAATTTGCAATGTGAGGAATATTTGTTTTTGAATAAGAATGGAGGACGTCTTACTGAAAGAGGGGTTAGATATATTTTGGATCAATTGATAAAGAAAACAAGTTTAAATAAAAATATATCGCCACATATGCTTAGACATAGTTTTGCTACCCATTTATTAAATGGAGGCTGTGATCTTCTGACGGTTCAAAAATTGTTAGGTCATGAGAGTATAAAGGCAACTCAAATATATACACATGTTACTACAGATAGATTGAAAGAGGTTTATTTTAAAAGTTTCCCCAGAGCAAAAAAAGATGATTAAGGCATCTTTTTTTCTTTATTTTATGGACAAAATAGGAAATTATATGTTTTAATTTAAATTTATTTTTGATATAATAGGTTTATTCAAAAGGTGTGTGATCTTTTATGGATTATGAGTTTTCTAGTAAAGAAGAGTTATATCAGAGAGTTCGGCCAGCACTTAGAGCAAAAAAAAGTGAATTGAATAGACTTGGAATGGGATATATTCAGGAAGTTGATATATGGAATTTTTTGATTGAATCTAAGTGGAGCAGGTCTAGTGATTTGATGCTTTATGATATAGTTGATGATATTTTAAATATTGAAAATGAGAAAATTGATAATTATATAAAGATGAAAATTGGTAAATTAAAACGAACACAACATTTTGATAGTAGTATAGAGATTTTATGAGGTGAGATTCGTGAACAAGAAAGGAAATAAGACAAAAGTAGTAAGAAAAGCTACATTTTTAACCCTAATAATAATTGGAATTTGTTTTTTGTTTGTTCCATTATTTAAGAATCTAAAGTTCGGTTTGGATTTACAAGGGGGATTTGAGGTTTTATATAAAGTTGAGTCTATTGATGGTTCAAAAATGACTAGTAGTAAAATGACAGCAACTTATAAAACTTTAAGTAAAAGAATTGATAGTTTAGGAGTAAGTGAGCCAGAAATAATTCTTGAAGGTAACGATAGAATTAGGGTGAAGTTAGCTGGCGTTACTGATCCTGAGGAAGCACGTAGTCAATTATCAACGGTTGCATCATTAACTTTTAGAGATGTTGATGATAAGTTATTGATGGCTAGCGATGTTTTAGAGGCTGGAAAGGCAAAAGTAGGACAGGATGAATCTGGAAATCCAGCGGTAGCATTGACTGTTAAAGATAAAGATAAGTTTTATAATGTAACTAAGGAAATTAGTGAACGTGAAGATGGAGAAAATATGATAGTCATTTGGTTGGATTTTAATCAAATGACTGATAGTTTTGCTGATGACAGTACAAAATGTGGAACAGATGGTTCTAATTGTTTGAGTGCAGCAACTGTTTCTCAAGGGTTTGCTAGTGATGTTATTATTCAAGGTGATTTTACTTTAGAGGAAGTAGAAAACTTAGTAGATTTAATTAATAGTGGTTCATTACCAAGTAAATTAAGTGAAGTTTCTAGTAGAACGGTTGGGGCTGCATTCGGTGATCAAACATTGGAAAAAACACTTGTTGCTGGAATTGTTGGAGTTGTGGCAATTATTACAATTTTAATTGTTGTATATCATTTTTCGGGATTTATCGCTTCCTGCGCAATGATGTTATATACATTCTTAGTATTTTTAGTATTTTGGTTAGTTGGAGGAGTGTTGACACTTCCTGGTATTGCTGCTTTAGTACTTGGAATTGGAATGGCTGTTGATTCTAATGTTATTACTTTTTCGCGTATTAGAGATGAATTACATAGTGGTAAAAGTTTACCTTTAGCGGTTCGAGAAGGAACAAAATCAAGTTTTTCAGCAATAATCGATGGTAATGTTACCACCTTATTAGTAGGAATTATTATGTTTATTTTTGGTGAATCTAGTATTAAAGGATTTGCTACTATGAATATAATTACAGTATTAGTAACAATGGTAACAATGGTATTTTTAACAAGATGGTTAGTAAATAGTTTTGTTAAGACTGATTATTTTAATGATAAGGTTAATTTGTTTATTAATGTAAAAAAGGAAAATATTCCTGATGTAAGTAAAAATGAAGAAATTAAGATGATTCCTTTTAAAAATGTAAATTTCTTGAAACATAGAGATTTATGGTCTTTATTATCAGTAATAATTATTGCTATTGGTGGAATAGTGATTGGTATTAAGGGGCTTAACTTAGGAATTGATTTTAAGGCAGGCAGTGATATTACAATTGCTACAGAAGAGAAATTAACAACAAAAACTTTAACGACTGATTTAGAAGAATTGGGTATTGAAGCTACTGATATTTCTTTTGAAGATGAAGAGATTGTTGTTAGAGTTTCCAAAGCTTTTAATGGCGAAGAAGTAAAGAAAGTGAATAAATATTTCGAGGATAAATATGATGCTAAAGTAAATATTGGTGTTGTTTCTAATGTTGTTAAAAAGGAATTAGTTAAGAATGCCGTTTTAGCTGTAACTATAGCTTTAGTAGGTATTATTTTATATGTTTCAGTTAGATTTAAATTTAGTTATGCAATTGGTGGTGTAGTGGCATTGGTACATGACGTTGCTGTTATGTTTGCTTTATTTGCATTATTTAGATTAGAAGTTGATACAATGTTTATTGCTGCTGTATTAGCAATAATTGGATATTCTATTAATGATACAATTGTGTCTTTTGATAGGGTACGTGAAAATTTAGCTAAGGCTAATAAGAAAAAATTAACAAAAGATGAGTTAGAAAATATTTGTAATAGAAGTATTCAAGAAACCTTTTCTAGAACACTATTTACATCTATTACAACTTTAATTCCAATAGCAGCGTTAATGATTTTAGGACCACAAGAAATATTTACATTTAATATAGCTATGTTAATTGGATTAGTGGCTGGAACGTATTCATCAATCTTTATTTCAATGGGAGTATTTATATTTTTTGAAAAGAAGAATATTGGAAAACCACAAAAACAAAAACGAATTTATACTGATGAATTTGAAGAAAAGAAAGTAAAGGGAATTAATTGTTAGTGAGAGGAGATGGTTCCTACGTCTAAACAAAAAGATAATATTACTTTTGAAGATGTGCTAGAGAAAGTAAAAGCTTATATTGAAGATGAAGAAAAAATAAAGGTAATCCAACAGGCTTACCTTTTTGCACAAGAAAAACATGAAGGACAATTTAGAAAAAGTGGGGAACCTTATATTACCCATCCACTTAATGTGGCACAAATTTTGACAACTATTTATGCGGATTATGAAACTATAAGTGCTGGATTATTACATGATGTCTTAGAAGATTGTGACTGTACTGTTGCACAGATGGAAGAATTATTTGGAAAAAATATTACTAAATTAGTTCAAGGTGTAACCAAACTTAGTAAAATTCATTTTTCTACAGAAAATGAATATTTGATTGATTATTATAAAAAAATTATTGTAGGAATGAGTGAAGATGTTAGAGTAATTATTATTAAATTGGCAGATAGACTTCATAATATGAGAACTTTATGGGCAACGCCTGAAGATCGGCAAAAAGTTAAAGCTCATGAAGCGTTAGATATTTTAGCTCCAATTGCCCACCATTTGGGAATTCATAAAATTAAGAGCGAATTAGAAGATTTGTCACTTCGTTATTTAAAGCCGGATGTGTTTTATGATATTGCGGAGAAACTTAATAAAACAAAAATCGAAAGAGATAAAACAGTTTATGATATGCTTACTGAAGTTTCTAATTTGCTTACAGAACATCATATTCCACATGAGATTAAGGGTCGAGCTAAAAGCATTTATAGTATTTATAATAAACTTGATAAAGGGAAAAAGTTTAGTGATATCTATGATTTATTGGCACTTAGAATTTTAGTTAATACAGAGCAGGAGTGCTATTTAGCTCTAGGTATTATTCATTCAAAGTTTCGACCTTTGCCAAAAAGATTTAAGGACTATGTTGCGATGCCAAAGCCTAATATGTATCAATCATTGCATACAACAGTATTTGGAATTGATGGATATTTATTTGAAATTCAAATCAGAACTTATGAAATGGATGAAGTCGCAGAGAATGGTATTGCTTCCCATTGGGCTTATAAAGAGAATGGTGGGTCTAATAGTGCAGCTAATCTACAATCAACGACAGAACAAAAGCTACAGTTCTTTAAGTCAATAATTGATCTATCTAAAGAAAATATGAGTAGTGAAGAGTTTGTCAATAGTGTTAAAGATGAAGTTTTAAACAATAATATTTATGTTTTTACACCTAAAGGGGATGTAATTGAGTTGCCACGTGGAGCAACACCGATTGATTTTGCTTATGCTATTCATACTAAAGTTGGAGAAACGATGGTTGGAGCAATTGTTAATAATAATATTGTGCCATTAAATTATGAATTAAAGGATAATGATATTGTCAAAATTAATACAAATAAGAACTCAACACCATCGAAGGAATGGCTAAATATTGTAAAGGCTACAAAAACAAAAAATAGAATTAAGAGTTTCTTTACTAAGAATGATCGCGAAGTATATATTGAGCGAGGTTCATATTCACTTGAAAAAGAGTTGCGAAAGAGGAAACTTAGCATTTCAGAGTTTTTGAGTGATGAGAATGTTAAGAAGATATGTGAAGAAATTAAAGTTGGCGATTTGGAAGAACTTTATTTAGCGATTGGCAATGGAAAGGCACCAGTTAATGGAGTTATTAATATAATTCATAAAAGTGAAGATGTTCCTGTGCCAAAAGTAGTTAAGGTTAGTTCAAAGAGTATTGATGCCGATATAATTGTTAGTGGTATAGATAAAGTAAAAGTAAATTTGGCTAATTGTTGTAATCCTGTTTATGGTGATCCAATAATTGGTTATATTACTAAAGGAAATGGAATTACCGTTCATAGATTACATTGTCATAATTTATCAATGTTAGAAGATAGAACACTAGAAGTTAAATGGAATGATAATAGTAATAAACGTTATTTGACGTCGTTGTTTATTTATACTAATACAACAGAAAATCATATGTTAGATTTAATGCAAACGGTTTCAATGTTAAATGTTAATGTTGACAGTATGAATACTGTTAATAAGGTTGATAAGATTACTTATGAAATTAATTGTTATGTGACAGGATTGGAACAGTTAAATAAAGTTATTTTGGGTCTTGAAAAGAGTTCTTATGTTGAAAAAGTAGAGAGGGTAATGCGATGAGAGTATTAGTTCAAAGAAGTGGCAAGGCAAGTGTTAGTGTTGCTGGTGATGTTGTTGGATCTATTGATAGTGGTTTAGTACTTTTAGTGGGTTTTACTGAGGGCGACGATTTAGAAAAGGTTAAGTTTCTTGCAAGAAAGTGTGCTAATCTTAGAATATTTCCAGATGAAAATGGGGTTATGAATAAGAGTATTTTAGATTTTGGAGGAGATATATTATCTGTATCTCAATTTACTTTGTATGCTGATGCTAAGAAAGGAAATAGACCAAGCTATATAGCTGCTTTAAAAAATGAGGCGGCAAGCTCTTTATATGATTCTTTTAATGAGGAATTAAGAAGTTTAGGAATGAAGGTAGCAACAGGGGTATTTGGTGCAGATATGGATGTGTTAATTACAAATATTGGACCTACAACAATTTGGTTAGAAAAATAAAATTCTAATTTGGTTAGGGGGAGTAGGTATGCGAATGTTTTCTAATGCTTTGAAGCAAGTTGATAAAATGCTTGCGGATTCATATGCTGATATTAAAAATTGTGGCGATGATATTGAAAGAAGTGCATATATTGATTATATTAGCCAATTATATGAACTTAGAGCAACTATAACAGGAAACTATGAAACTATTGATTTTGATGCCCTTTTAGGGTCTAAAAAGGCGGTAAGACAATATGAGTCTTTGATGCAGTCAATTGATAAGCGTTGTGTGTTAGATTATCTTAAACATAAGGCTTTTTATAAAGAATATTTTGGTGAGTTGTTTGATATAGAAAATGAGTTATTGAATGATTTTTTATCTAATGACTTAATGGAATTTTCGCAACTTTCAAAAGAAGAATTTTTTGAATATGTATATGAATTTTTAAAAAAGTATAAATTAGACAATTTACTTGATAGACTTGTAGAAAATAGGAGACTTTTTTCAATCCCTTCTTACGGTGATGGTGATTATTTAGGAGGATGTTATTATAATCCGGTTAATAAGGATACCGGGGTAGCTTTATGTTCTTTTAAATATAATGTATTATGTATGTCTGTATTAATTCATGAATTAGGACATGTTTATGATCTTGAACATTTTGATTATTCTAATCCTTACTTTAATTATTTAAAATATTCGTATGCAACTTCAAATAGTGAAATTGTTCCGATTATGTTTGAAAAATTATTTATTGATTTTCTATTAGAAAAGAAATATATGAGGGATGAAACTAAGGATTTAGCAATAAATACGTTATTAGTAGGAAGGGATAGAATGATTGATGCTTATCTATTGTCGCTTTTAGATGATAAAACAATAATCCAAGGTCCCAAAACAGTTAATCTTAAAAAAATATTTAAAAAACTTAGTCCATATTTTGAGGTGGATGATGGATTGATGGATGAAATTGAGGATGGCGATTTAGATCCCTTGTATACTCAAAAGTATGGGTATGGTGAAGTTGTTGGGACTATTCTAAAAGAAGAGGTAAAGGCAGAAGGATTTAATGGTAGACTATTTAATGAGGTTCTAAAGCATAGACCTAGATTATTTAGTTCAACTTTTATTGAAAATATTGCATCTGTTTCTACATATGAAAAGGTGTTGACAAGAGATGTTGAACGCTTAAAAAAGTGATTGAGTTTATTTTAAATTTAATATATAATAGAGGTGACTTCCTTGGAAAGAGTAACTTTGTTTGTTTTTGCTAGAGAGAATGTGGTTGGTGAAAACATTTAAGAACAACGAGGTGAAGACATCCTAGTAATTGGAAGCGTGTTACTACGTTATAAGTTTTAAGAGTAGAAAATAAGGTGGCACCACGGCTTAGTTCGTCCTTTGGTTGGTGGCACTTTTTGTTTTATAAGGAGGATAAAGTATGATACAAAAACAAAAAGGTTGTAATGATATTTATGGAAGAGAGGCTAAGGTTTGGAAGTATGTTGAAAGCATAATAGATGCAGCAATGGAAAAGTATAATTATACCTATATGCGTACACCAATCTTTGAAGCAACTGAATTATTTCATAGAGGTATTGGAGAAAGTACAGATATAGTTTCAAAAGAAACCTATGATTTTGTTGATCGTGGTGGTAGAAATATTACACTTCGTCCCGAGGGAACAGCTGGTGTTGTGAGAAGTTATATTGAAAATAAAATGTATGGTGATCCAAATCAACCAGTAAAGGTTTATTATAATGGAACTATGTATAGATATGAAAGACCACAATCAGGTCGTGATAGAGAATTGACACAATTTGGAATGGAAGTTTTAGGAAGTGATGATCCGTTAACAGATGCCGAAGTAATTTCTTTAGCTGTTAATATATATAAAATGTTAGGTTTGAAAGAAATAAAAGTAAATATAAATTCTTTAGGTGATAGTGAATCGAGAAATAACTATCGAGAGGCGTTGATTGAATATTTTAAACCACATATTGATGATTTTTGCGAAGATTGTAAAGTTAGATTACAAAAAAATCCATTAAGAATATTAGATTGTAAGGTTGATGCTGAAAACGAAGTGTTAAAAAATGCTCCAAAGACCATTGATTATTTAAATGAGGCAAGTAAAAAACGTTTTGAAGAGGTTAAAGATTATTTAGATATTATGCAAATTAAGTATGAAGTTAATCCAAATATAGTAAGAGGCTTAGATTATTATAATCATACAGTATTTGAAATAGAAGCGAAAGTAGATGGTTTTGGCTCTAATAATGTATTAGGTGGTGGTGGCCGTTACAATGGGCTTTGTAGTCAATTGGATGGTCCAGAAACGGCATGTATTGGGTTTGCGTCTGGAATTGGTAGAATTGTTAAAGCTTTAGAACTGGAAAAAGTTGAAATGCCGATAGTTGATGATATTGACTTGTTTATTATGTATGTTAATGAAGATGAGAAAAAGTATGCAGCTTATTTAACGCAAGAACTAAGAATGGCTGGGTTCATTGTTGATACTGATTATGCTGGTCGAGGTATGAAGGGTCAGTTTAAACAAGCGGACCGTTTGAATGCTAAGTATATTGCAATTTTGAATAGTGAAGATTTGGATAATAATGAAGTACATATTAAGAACAATCGAACTAAAGAAGAAGAAATTATTAGTTTAGATGTACTAATTTATTATTTAGATGAAAAATTAAATACTGATGAGTGTGGTTGTGATGATGAATGTCATTGCGATGATGAATGTCATTGTGAAGATGGAGAAGGCAGTTGCGAATGTCATGGTAAACACTCAAAGTAAGAAAAGAGAGGAAGTAATTTAAGTGAAAACAATAAATAATGGAACTTTAACAATAAAAGATGTTGGGGAAATGCTTACTTTATATGGTTGGGTTCAAAAGAAACGTGATTTAGGTGGCGTTGTTTTTATTGATTTGCGTGACAGAAGTGGGATAGTTCAAGTTGTTGTTAGGGACGGTGCAAGTTTTTATGAGCAAGCAGTGGCTTTGAAAAGTGAATCGGTTATAAAAGTGGTAGGTAAGGTCTGTGAGAGGGAAAGTAAAAATCCTAATATACCAACTGGTGAAATTGAAGTAGAGGTTAAGGAATTTGAGGTTTTAAATAGTAGTAAAGATATTCCTTTTGAGATAAGTAATACTACTACGGCTTTAGAAGATACTAGATTAAAGTATCGTTATTTAGATATTCGTCGAAGTAGTGTTACTAATAATTTAATTGTTCGCCATAAAATAACAATGGCAATTAGAAATTTCTTAGATAAGGAAAATTTCTTAGAGGTAGAAACGCCAATTCTTTGTAAATCTACACCTGAAGGAGCAAGAGATTATTTAGTACCTAGTCGTGTAAATAAGGGTAAATTTTTTGCCCTACCACAATCTCCTCAATTATTTAAGCAACTTTTGATGGTTGGAGGGATAGAAAGATATTTTCAAATAGCTAGATGTTTTAGGGATGAGGATTTAAGAGCTGATCGTCAGCCTGAATTTACACAAGTTGACTTGGAGATGAGTTTTGTTGATCAAGATGATGTTATGAACTTAACGGAGAGATTGATAGCTCATGTATTTAAGGAAGTAAAGGGAATTGATATTAAGTTGCCACTTAGAAGAATGAAGTATGATGAAGCAATGGAAAAATATGGTTCGGATAAACCGGATTTAAGGTTTGATATGCCAATTAATAATATTACCGATATTTTTAAAAATACAGAGTTTACAGTGTTTAAAAATGTATTGGAAAATGGTGGTATTATTAATTGTTTGGTGGTTCAAGGAGAAGCTTCTAATTATTCGAGAAAAGCGCTTGACCAGTTGACTGAATTTGTTAAGACGTATCGGGCTAGTGGTCTTGCTTATCTAAAGATAGGTGAAGAAATAACAGGTAGTATTGCAAAGGTTATTTCTACTAGCGAAGTTAAGACTTTAAAAGAGCAACTTTCTTTAAAAAATGACGATTTGGTATTAATTGTTGCTGATAGTAAGAAAGATGTTGTAAAAACGGCACTTGGGGCATTACGTTGTAAGTTAGCGCGTGATTTAGGTTTGATTAAAGATGGTCAATACGAACTTTTATGGGTTAATGAGTTTCCTGCTTTTGAATATAGTGAGGAAGAGGGACGTTATATGGCTTGTCATCATCCTTTTACGGCACCACTTGATAGTGATATAGATAAATTACTTACGGATAAGGGCAATTGTTATTCTAAAGCTTATGATATTGTTATTAATGGTTATGAAGCTGGTGGAGGATCAATTCGTATTCATAGCGAGGATGTTCAAGAGAAGATGTTTAGAGCATTAGAGTTGACGGATGAAGATATAAGCGATAAGTTTGGGTTCTTTGTTGAGGCATTAAAGTATGGGACTCCACCGCATGGTGGTTTAGCATTGGGACTTGATCGTTTAGTTATGCTTTTGACTGGTACCGAAAATATTCGAGATGTTATTGCTTTTCCTAAGACGGCTAGTGCTTCATGTTTAATGAGTGATTGTCCAAATGTTGTTGAGGAAAAACAATTGAAAGAATTAGGAATTTCCATAACAAAATAGTTACTATCATTATAGTAACTATTTCTTTTATTTATGTGTTTAATATTTTTTGAATTTTTGTTATACTTATTCTAGGATAGAGACGGTGAAAGATATGGAAAAAGAAAAAACTAAGGTGTCTATTGAGAAAAAGAAACTATCTATTGAGAGAATTAAGAGAAATGCTGATGTTGATGTTTTGCATACAATAAAACGGGTAAAAAAGGAAGAAAGACGGGCCATACTTTTGTTATCTTCGATGATTTTAATTTGTCTTTTGTTTTGTAGTTATTTAATATTTGCAGGGATGACTAAATATAACGGAGATAATATTAATGATGGGCTTGAAGTTAAGTATGTTGATAATGATGATGGTATGGGAGATATTGTAAATTTTAATAGTGAAGAGGGGATAGTCTCTTTATTTAGTACAGAGTTTACAATAAGTAATAATAAAGGTAAAAATAGTTGGTATGCTATTTATTTAGATGATTATGCGGATATGATTGAGTATGATGGCTGTTTTGATAAAGAAATTGATAAGACAAAAATCTTTTTTAGAATTGATGGTGGAGATGCAGTTAGTTTAGCTTCTTCATATGTTGATGGTAGATATGCTCTTACTCAAGGAATTGTCACTAGTAATGGAAAAGTTACTCATAACTTACAAGTTTGGTATAGCGAAGAAGCTTCTGGGCATTATCATGGGAAAATCGCTGTTGAATATATACGATAAAAGAACATGGCAAGATGTTCTTTTACTTTAGAAAACTTTTGATAATGTTATTGGTAAGTTTAGGATAATTAAGATAAGAAAAGTGAGTAGCATTTTTTAAAACAATTAAAGCAGAATTTTTTATTAATTTATTTAGTTTTTTAGCTTGATAAAGCGGGGTATCTTGATCGAGGCTTCCCCAGAGCAGAATTGTTTCATTAGGAATTTGTTTATAATATTTACTTAGATCTTCTTTGATAATATTTTTAAATGTTTGATGCATTCCAGGTGGGAGAGAGTTGTAATCACTTGAAGCAAAATATTTTAGTAATTTTTGTCTTGCTGTTTCCTGTTTTAATTTTGGTAAAAGGTAGGTTAACTTTTTGAGCATTTTATATAGGTATTGTTTAAGTCTGATTTTTAGTTTTTTTCGTGGTTTTAATCCGGCAACATCTATTAAAATTAGTCTATCTAGTTTTATTTTATAATAGCCGGATAAAATAGCTGTTATTCTACCGCCAAAAGAGTGGGCAATAACTATTGGCTTATTTATATTAAATTTTTTCATAAAAGCAATGATAAGTTCGGTATAATCATAAAGCGTTAGAGCTTTATCTGGTACGGGACTTAGACCTAGGCCAGGATAATCTAGAATATAAATAGTAAAATCATTTTCTAATTCGCTTATCATATAGCGAAATGTTTCTCTGGTATTACCCCATCCAGGGAGGATTAATACTTCCTTTTGACCGGTTCCATATTTTTCGTAGTAGAGGTTAAGATTATTTAACGTTATATACATATAAATCACCTATAGTAATTTATGTTTTTAGTTTAAATGAGTGAAAATAGTTGCTTAAGGATTAGAAAATATGATATACTGTAATTGTCAGAGAGATACGACACCGGCTCAATTAAAACCGACTAAAATTGCGATACGGGAGCCTCGATCAGTTATTGGTGTTGAATACTTGCTTTTAGTAAGGATCCTAATGATAACGTACGGGCACCCACCTGGACTATGGACAGGTTTTATCGTATGCTAGGACGTTCTCACCTGACTTTTTTTATTGCAAAAATTTGGATTATTTGGTATAATAGGGCGTGCAAGAGGTGATGCTTATGTTAGTTCTGCCAATTGTTAATGTAGATAGAATTTTGCATGTCGAGGTAAAACTAAAATCGGCTAATAAGATTAAAAGTGGAATTAGATTTTCAGATGCGTCAGAAAGTGAAATTATTGTTAATGGGAAATTGTTTTCGGAATCTTTATATAAAGATGATAAAAGTAGACGAGCAGTAGTTGATTTTATTAGGAATACTTCACTTAGAAATAAAAGAAATTTTTTGGTTACAACTCGTGAGGAAGCAAGTTCTAATTCTTATGATGTTTATGAAATTTTACAACCACCGAAGAAAGTTAATGATGGACTTGATAATTTATGGGGAAGTTTGATTATAGATTTAAGTAAAGAAATTCCAGGACACAATAGAGGAAGATATTTATCTTTGAAAGCGTTGGGTGTTGGTGATCATTTGACTGATGAGAAGTTGGAAAAATTAGAATACATTGTAAAAAATGTTAGTGACACCTCTCGTTGGTCAGAACTTTTTCAGAGAGAGGGCGTTATGGATTTAGTTGAAACATTAGATTTCTTAAACAGTTTTGAGTGTACGGTTGTTCCTAATAGTACAGTTAGTGAAAAACAAATTCAATCTATTACTTCGGCATTCAGTAAAGTTAATACTAGAGAAGCAAGAAATATGAATAGTTATTATAATATGGCTTGTGATAATCGTGATATTTATTCGAGATTATCAGATATTAATAAATTAGTATATGGAAAACCACTTGGTTTAATTAAATCGGAACATCAAAAACAAAGACAATTTGTGAAAACTAATGTTTCTAAAGGAGAAATTTTAATTGGAAAAGCAGCATAGATTTGAGAGATTTATAAAACTTATTGGAGATGATGCTTTTACAAAACTTAATAGTAAGTGTGTGTTAGTATTAGGTGTTGGCGGAGTTGGTTGTTATGTCTGTGAAGCGTTGGCAAGAAGTGGTGTTGGAAAAATTGTAGTTGTTGATTATGATACGATTGATGAGACTAATATTAATAGGCAGATTATTGCTTTGAAAGATACAGTTGGGGAGAAAAAAGTTGATGTTCTAGAAAAACGAATAAAAAAAATTAATGATGGCTGTTGTGTGGTGAAGATTGATAAATTTATCGATGCTATGGAAGTAAAAAATTTATTTGATTATAAACCCGATTATTTTGTTGATGCTTGTGATACTGTGGCGACGAAAAAGGCGGTCATTTGTGAATGCTTGAAACAGAATGTTAGATTCATTTCAAGTATGGGAACGGGTAATAAATTAGATCCTTCGAAGTTATTAATTACGGATTTAAGAAAGACAATGAATGATCCCTTAGCTCGAATTATGCGAAAGTTTATAAAAGATGAGGGAATAAGGCAGAAAGTTATGGTTTTAGCTTCAACAGAAGTTCCAATTAAAACTGGTGAAAGAACACCTGGTTCAACGGTTTTTGTTCCGGCAAGTGCAGGAATGCTTATTGCCAGTTATGTTGTTAGAGATTTGATGGATAAAGTTAATTAAAAAAATAAGTGTTTTGAAAAACACTTATTTTTTTATAATTTTCGGTATAGACCAATTACTTTACCTAAGATAGTAACTTCTTTTAAAATAATTGGTTCCATAGTATCATTTTCGGGTTGAAGTCTAAAATAACCATCTTCTTTATAGAAAGTTTTAACAGTTGCTTCATTTTGAGCATTCATTGCAACAACTGTTTCTCCATTCCTAGCTGTGTTTTTTCTTTCGACAACAAGAATGTCTCCGTCGTAAATACCAACATTAATCATTGATTCACCACTAACTCGTAAGGTAAAAACTTCGTTTTTAGTATTTATTAGGCTTGCTGGTAGTGAGAAATATTCGTCTGGTGTTTCTATAGCTTCAATAGGTGTACCAGCAGTTACTTTTCCTAGCAATGGGACGTCAACAACATCTTCTGTTTTTTCAATATATTCGTTTGGAACAAGAATTTCAATAGTTCGATTTTTACTATTGCCTTTTCGAATATAACCCTTTTCTTCTAATTTTTTTAGGTGAAAATGTATAGTTGCAGGGGAGTGTAAATTTGCTTTTTCCCCGATTTCTCTAACAGTTGGTGGGTAGCCGTTGGTTGCAACTAATTGTTTGATTATTTGTAAAATGTGTTCTTGCCTAGTAGTCAACTTTTCCATGTAATCCCTCCTTATGTATTAAGTTTATCATTAGGAGTGTAAAATGTCAAACAAATGTTTCAATTATTATTGACACGAACTACTGTTCGATTTATAATGATGATATAAATTGAAGGGAGAGATGTATATGAAACTAAAAAATATTGTTAAGAAGGGTCTTAAGTTAGCTACTATTTATTTTATTGCGATTCTTTGTATGCTTTTAATGGCTGAAAGAGTTGAAAGATTAAATGAACAAGAAAGATATGAACGTGAGATTGCTGTAGCTGAAAAAATTGATAAGTAACGTGTAATTTTATTTTTAAGTATGATATACTAGTTGCAGGTGATAAAAATGAAAAAAATAATATTGGTAGATGGTAATAACTTATTGTTTAGAAGTTTTTATGCAACAGCATATCAAGGTGTTATCATGAAAAATTCTAAAGGTTTTCCAACAAATGCTTTATATGGTTTTATAAATATGATGAATAAAATAATTAAGGAGGAGAATCCAACCTATATAATGGTGGCGTTTGATAAGGGTAAAACCTTTAGACATGATAAATATGATAGTTATAAAGCTGGACGTGCCGAAATGCCAGATGAGTTGCGAGTTCAATTTCCAAAAGCAAAAGAAGTGCTTGATGCGATGGGAATTAAGCATTTTGAAATAGAGAATTATGAAGCAGATGATATAATTGGAACACTCGCAAAAAGGGTCGATGAAGAAGATGAATTTGTTGCTACAATTGTAAGTAGTGATAAAGATTTATTACAGTTAATTAGTGATGAAGTTGAAGTAAAATTATTAAAACAAAGTGGTCATATTTTAATGACAAGAGAAGAATTTAAAAAGACTTATCAAGTAGAACCGATTCATATGATTGATTTAAAAGCTTTAATGGGAGATGCTAGTGATCATATTCCAGGAGTAAAAGGAATTGGAGAAAAAACAGCTATTAATTTACTTGCAAAGTATGGAAGTTTGGATGACTTGTATAAGAATATTGAGAGTGTTACGGGAAAAACGAAAGAAAAACTTTTAGCTGATAAAGAAAATGCTTATATGAGTTATGATTTAGCTACAATTTTTAGAGATGTTCCTCTAAATTTTGAATTAGAAGATTGTTTATATAAGGGGATTAATGTAGCTGAATTTATAAAAATGCTTGAAGAATTTGAATTCCATTCAATGCTTAGGAAAATGGATTTTAGTCAAACAGAACTAATAGATACTGGTGAGAAGGAAGAAAAAACAAAATCTTTAATTATTAAGGATATAAGCGAATTACAAGTAAAGGATTTTTCCTTTTACTTGGAAACTCGAGGAACAATTTATAGTAAAAGTGATATTTTAGGGATGGGTATTTATGATGGTGAAAATGGATATTTTATTTCTAAAAATGATATTTCAAAATATAAAGATATATTTATTTCTAATGTTTCAAAATACACTTATGATTTTAAGAAAAATCTAGTTGTCCTTAATAATCTTGGAATCAAGTTTACTAACGTTGTTTTTGATATGATGATTGCAACCTATTTATTAGATTATGTTATTAAGGATGATATAGCTTTTATTGCACAGGCATTTAATGAGGAAATTCCTTTATATGAAGATTTGTATGGAACTGATAAGCGACCTAGGGAAATAGATGATGATTATTTAAAGGAGATTTGTTGTAGAAAAGCAAAATTTATTTATGAAACTAGGGAAAGAATATTAAAAGAATTAGAAGAAAATGAAGAATTAGAATTATTTGAGAAGATAGAAATGCCATTAGTTAGAGTATTAGCTGATATGGAAATTACAGGAATTAAAGTTGATACGGAGTATTTAAGTGGTGTAGAATTAGAACTAAAACAATTAATGGATTCTTTGGAAGAAGAGATTTATGTTTTGGCGGGGAATAAATTTAATATTATGTCTCCAGCTCAACTTGCGAAGGTTTTATTTGAAGATTTAGAGATTCCTTATCCAAAGAGGGTAAAAGATAATAAATATTCTACAAGTAAAGACATTTTAGATAAAATTAGATTTGTTAATCCAATAGTTGATAAAATTTTAGAGTACAGGACTGTTGCTAAACTATATACCAATTATGCAGTTGGCTTAAAAGAAGAAGTTAGAGAAGATGGTCGGATTCATACCATATTTACACAGACACTTACTAGAACGGGTCGTCTTTCAAGTGTAAGTCCTAATTTACAGAATATTCCAGCTAGAGCTGAATTTTCAAAATTAATTAGAAAAGCTTTTGTTGCTGATGAGAATTCGTGCTTATTATCTAGTGATTATTCGCAAGTAGAACTTAGAATATTTGCTCATATGTCACAAGCTGCTAATTTAATTCAAGCATTTATTGATGAGGCTGATATTCATACTAAAACAGCGAGTGATATTTATAAGGTGGATATGGCGGATGTTACAAAAGATATGAGAAGAACGGCTAAGGCGGTAAACTTTGGTATTTTGTATGGAATAAGTAGTTTTGGTTTATCCGAGGATTTAGGGATTGATATAATTACAGCAAAAAAATTTATTGATAACTATTTAGAAACTTATCCAGGTATTAAAGAATATATGGATAAAGAAAAAGCTGATGCATATAGTTTGGGTTATGTTAGGACACTTATGAATCGTAAACGAGTGATAGAAGAACTAAAAAGCAAAAACTATATGATTAGAAGCAGTGGAGAAAGAATGGCTCTTAATACACCTATTCAAGGGACTGCGGCGGATATTTTAAAGAAGGCTATGGTAGAGATATTTGATGAGTTTAATAAGCGAGGTTTAAAGAGTAAAATGCTTATTCAAGTACATGATGAACTTGTATTTAATGTAGTTAATGAGGAGTTAGAAGAAGTTAGAAAAATTGTAAAAAATATAATGGAGAATACATTTAAGTTGGATGTTCCTCTAAAAGTAGAAATTGAGGTTGGTAGTAACTGGTACGAAGCAAAATAATGTAGAATGGGGGATAAAATATGCCTGAAAAGCCAGAGGTAATTACAGTAGTTAGGAATTTAAAAGAAAGATTATTAGGAAAAAAAATAACAGCTTGTAATGTTTATTGGGATAATATTATTGCTTTTCCTACTAGTGATGAGTTTAAGAAAAAGATTATTGGTCAAAAAATAAAAGATATTACTACTCGTGGGAAATGGATTGTTATGGAACTTGATAAAGATTGCTTATTGGTACATTTACGTATGGAAGGAAAGTTTATGTTTCGGAAGAAGGGAGATGAACTTTCTAAGCATGAACATGTTGAATTTATTTTAGATGATGAAGAAAGTTTCCGTTTTCATGATGTTCGTAAATTTGGAAAGATGCATTTGATTGATAAGGAAAAAGTATATAATGTTGAGCCTTTATCAGAAATGGGCTTGGAATATTATGATTCGGAATTAACGAAAGAATATTTATATGAGGCTATTCATAAGAAAAGATTGCCAATTAAAACGGTATTGTTGGATCAAAGTATAATTTGTGGTATTGGAAATATTTATGACGATGAGATTTTATTTATGAGTGGTATTGATCCTCTTAGGAAGGCTTGTGATATTACATTAGACGAATGTGATATAATAATAAGAAATACTAGAGATGTTTTGGAAAAGGCAATTGAATTGGGAGGAACGACTATTAAAAGTTTTACGTCTAGCGAAGGTGTCCATGGCCTTTTTCAAAATGAATTGTTGGTTCATGGAAAGGCCGGAGAAAAATGTCCAAAGTGCGGAACGGTTTTAGAAAAGACAAGAGTAGGCGGGAGAGGAACCCACTTTTGTAGAGAATGTCAAAAATAATGGGGATTTAGTTGAATTTTACTTGCAAAAATAGTGACCATATGTTAAAATTTATGGTGCGCTTAGGAGGAGTATTAAATGAAAAAGACTAAAATTATATGTAGTATTGGTCCTGCTTCAAGTCAAGTTGAAGTAATGGAACAGATGGTTAATGCTGGAATGAATGTTGCAAGAATTAATTTTACTCATGCAACGACAGAAGAGAGATTTCAAGTTATAAATTCAGTTAGAGAAGTTCGAAAAAGAACTGGAGCTAATGTAGCTATTCTTTGGGATACTAAGGGTCCAGAATTTAGAAGTGGAAATTTTGAGGGTGATAGTGTAACTTTGATTGAAGGTAAGACTATTAGATTGGTTAAGGATAATGTCTTGGGCAATAGTGAGAGATTTACTGTTAATCATCCAGAGGCTATTGATAATTTAGAGGTTGGAACAGTAGTTTTACTTGAAAATGCTAAAATGAAATTAGAAGTAATAAGTAAGGAAAATGATGGTGTTACTTGTAAAATCGTTAATGGTGGAGTGCTTGGAAATCGCAAAAGTATGAGTGTTCCAGGAATTAAATTAAATATTCCCTATGTTAGTGATGTTGATAGAGAAGATATTAGATTTGCATGTGAAAATGGAGGAGAATATTTGGCAATTTCATTTGTGTCATGCAAGGAAGATGTTTTGGAGATTAAGGAAATATTAAAGGAATATAATAGAGAAGATTTACTTATCATTTGTAAAATTGAAAGCGATCTTGGTATTAAGAATTTGGAGTCTATCTTAAAAGTGTCTGATGGTGTTATGGTAGCCAGAGGTGATTTAGGTACTGAAATTGAGTCAGAAAGATTGCCTATTGTTCAGAAGAATATGATTAGAACTTGCCGTAAAATGGGTAAAATTTGTATTGTGGCAACTGAAATGTTAGAAACAATGATGGAAAATAATAGACCAAAGAGAGCAGAAACAAGTGATATTGCCAATGCTGTTTTAGATGGAACTGATGCAGTTATGTTAAGTGGTGAAACAACAGTAGGAAAACATCCAGTTGAAACAGTTGCTGCGATGGCTAAAATTTGTGAGGTTACTGAACAGTATGCAGAATTTGATTATGTTCGTGAATTTACGCGTCTTAAAACGGTTAGTGCAGCAATTGCAGAGAGTGTCGTTGATAGTGCGAATAGATTGGGAGCAAAGTTAATATGTACAGCAACAATTAGTGGTTCAACAGCGAGACTTATTAGTAATTTCAAACCTAAAGCACCAATTTTGGCTTTATGTCCAGATGAAAAAGCTTGTCGTAGGTTAGCACTTAATTGGGGAGTTTATACAAAAACTATTCCAATGTATGGTACTACTGATGAAGTATTGACGGCTAGTGTTGAGACAGCTAAAGAGTTTACTAATTTAAATACTGGAGATGTTGTAGTATTAACAGGTGGTTTCCCAACAACTGGTCGTGCTAAGACAACAAACTTGATGAAGATTGAGGAAGTAAAATAACTTATAACAATAATAGTAAAAAAGTTAAGTTAATAGTAAGCTTGACTTTTTTTATTTATTTGACATATTAAAGAAAATATGATAAAATTAAGCCATTCATTGATTAGCAATGAAAAATTTATATAAAGGAAGAGCAAAATGAAAAAGATTAGTATGACAATTCGTAGACGTAGATTCGATTAACACTTGAGAAAGCGATTCAAATCGTGGATGCAAGTGTTATTGGTGATGCTTGTATCTACGTAAGTCATAGTAATACTTTATTATTAAATGAGACCTATGTGATATAAGCATAGGTCTTTATTGTTGTGGAGGAAGAGGTGAACTTATGAAGATATTTGTTATGAATAATCGTAGACGCAGATTGATGGTACACTTGAGGAAACGGTAAAAATATAGCCGTAGATGCAAGTGTTATTGGTAGTGCTTGCGTTTACTTATAGGAGATAGAAAAGACCTATGGATGCAAGCATAGGTCTTTTATTATAGTTAAGGAGAGGTTATTATGGATAAGAATTTAAAAGAAATCATTAATATATTAGAAAAACTGATGAGTTATAAAACGGTAGAAGGAGAAGTAGAGGAATTTGAGGGGATTTTTGAGTATATTAAATCATTGATTCCTAATAATTTGTATTTAGAAGAATATGAATTTAAGAAACATAAAGCAATAGTTATTTCT
Organism: uncultured Mycoplasmatota bacterium; assembly: GCA_900552495.1. Lineage (GTDB taxonomy): Bacteria > Bacillota_I > Bacilli_A > RF39 > UBA660 > JAEDES01. The sequence goes on from URZY01000004.1 coordinate 142,829, forward strand.
AATACAAAAGAAAAGAAACTAGATTTAGTATTTTGTACACATATTGATGTAGTTCCGGCTAGTAATTATGATTTTTCTTATGATGGGAAGTGTATTAAAGGTCGTGGAGCTTTTGATATGAAGGGTAGTGTAGCAGTTTGTTTGAAATTATTAGAAGAATTTACTGTATCAAAAAAAGTTGGCTTGTTTATTACAAGTGATGAAGAAATTGCTGGATATTGTGCAAAACAACTATTAGAAATTTATGATGTGTCTTTTGCAATTGTGCCAGATGGGGGAAAGAATCTACAGATAGTTAAAGAAGAAAAAGGGCAATTACAATTGAAAATTTCAATTAAAACAAAATCAGCGCATGCTTCTCAGCCATATAATGGTATAAATGCTATAGTTAAATTGTACGAGGTATATCAAAAAATAATAAAGAAATATCCACTACCTAAAAATAGTAATGATTATAAAACATCGGTTAATTTATCATTAATAAATGGCGGTGAAGCAATGAATAGTGTAGCAGAGAAGGCTTCTATGGTTTTAGATATACGTCATACATCTAGTGATGGTAAGGACAAGATAATGTCGTTTATTAAAAAGATTGATGAAACTTTAGATGTTGAGATAATTCATGCAGGAAGTCTGTTTAAGACAGATTTAGGTAATGAATTTATAAAGAAATATATTGCTATAAGTGAAAAAGTACTGGGAAAAGAGGTTGAAATTGTTTCTTCAGAAGCAACAAGTGATGCTATATATTTTTCTGATAAAATGATTCCAACAATTTTGACAAATCCAGTTGGAGATTATGCCCATGCAGAAAATGAATTTATTGAAGCTGAAAGCTTATTACATTTGTATGAAATTTGGAAAAGTATGTTAAAGGAGGAAATTAAGAATGATGAGTAGTGAAAAACAAAATAAGTTTAAAAATATATATGAAAATAATGATGAATTTGTGATTTGGGAAAAATTGGATAATGGATGTTCTATTGGCACATTGGGTTATTCTTTAGAAAATGCTCAAATATTGGAGGTGTTACTTCAGTCCTTTTCGGAGCAGTATGGTGAGAAAATTGATTTGGAGGCTGCAAAAGAGGAATTACAACTTTATCAAGAACAAGGAAAATTGTTTATATATTTTGATGAAGATATGAACCCAGTATCAATGAACGGTTGTATTTATAATTATGATAATGATACTGTTGATTTTGTCTCTACTAAGAAAGAACTTAAATCACTGTATTTTTATGGTTTGTCAACAATACCTTCTTATCGTGGTAAAGGTGCTTGCAGTTGTTTAATTGACTATGCTATTGATTTTGCGAGAGAAAATGATTTTGATTTTGTCTATGCAAGAACAGATTTAGTTGATTCAAATTCTGAATGGTTAATGGCAAAAGCTGGGATGGAGATTTGTAAATACGATGGAAAGATAATTGCAGAGTGGGTTGATGTTGATGAGAATACAGGGGATTATCGTTTGCATATGTGGATGCCATTACAGGGAGAAATAGCTGTACTACCAAAAGGAGCTGCTTATTATGCAACAGATGATCATATGCGTAATATTGAAAGTTCAGAAAATGTTATTGAATCACTTGATGATGATTTAAAGATTTGTGAGAAAGTAAAGGTTAAGAATTATGCAAAAATTAGTGCGTAAAAAAGATTCAGTTTAAACTGAACCTTTTTTTATTGGATTTTTTCGGTAATGCCATCATTTTCAAATTCTTCATCCATTAGTAATTCGTGAATTTCTTCTTCCTTAGTATCAAGATAAACTTCTTCAATACGATCAACCCGACATTTTTCAGCTTTAATAATAGCTTCAACTTTGTCGACGGCATCATTAATATCATCATTAACAACAACATAGTTATATCTAGTTACTTCATTTATTTCTTTATATGCAGTACGGAATCTTTCAATTATTTTGTCTTTAGAATCAGTTTTTCTTTTTTTGAGACGCTCTACCATCGTTTTCAATGATGGTGGCATAATGAAAATGAATAAGGCTTCTGGTATTAGTTTTTTGATATTTGATGCTCCTTCGATTTCAATTTCGAGAATTACATCAATACCTTGTTCTAATTTTTTCTTGATGTATTCTTTTGGAGTACCATAGTAATTACCAACATAGTTTGTGTACTCTAAAAAATAATCCTTTTCTATTAACTTTTCAAATTCTTCTTTGGTTACAAAATTGTAAGTAATACCAGGAATATCGTTATCGCGGATGGGTCTAGATGTTGTTGAGACAGATAACCATCTATTTTTACTGTCGTTTTCCATAAGTTTAGAGATAATAGTTCCTTTGCCACCACCACTTGGTGATGATATTACAATTAGTTGACCAGTGCTTTTTCGTTTTATCATTTTTATTCTCCTTTATTCATTAAATTTTTATATTCTTGATAGTTTAATTCTTTCTCTTTTTCTGGTGGTAATGTTAGGGCATAAATGGTTGTGGTAAATATTTCATATTCTAACATAGGATCTTTAGTACGATTTATTTTACTGATAATTGGAACAGGAACTTTTTTCTTGACACTATTTAAATAAAGTCTTCCTTGATCATTAAATCCTAATATTCTAATATAAGTGATAGAATTAAATGTTTTAGCTTTTTCTTTAGTAAAGTCACATAGGATATGAAGAAGCATACGGGTTATTTTATTATAAGTATGGCGTTTGCTTTTTAAATTTTTTACCAATTCATTGTAAGAGTTGGCTAGAGTTATTTCTTTTTTTAAGGCTTTAGCAAGACCATCATCGACTGTTTGATAAATCGAAAGATCAGGAGTTGTTAAAACTTTGTACTTTAAAAAACAGTAATAGTCTTCTATAAAATGGAGATTGGTTAAATTTTTAGTAGTTATTTTTGGAAGAAATTCTGTAACAGAAATATTTTCTTTTAGGGCTTTTCTTATTGCGGTGGCGCTGGAATGTTCTTTTAATTCTTCGTCGTGATAGGAACTTGTTCTTTTTATTGTTTCAGGAATGATTTTGTAGTTGTTTTTTTTAATGGCTTTTATATAACTGATACCAAGTAGATCATTGGGGGTTGATATTGTTTTGTTGGTCAGGTCTTTTAGTGCTAATGATAGAGCGGTAGGATAATTGTGGCCAAATTTAGAATATATTTTAATAAGTTTATCAAAATCTTCATTATTTAGTTGGGTATCGACAATTAACTCTAAATCTTTAATATTATTAGACTCACTACCAAAAACTACTCGTTCAACTCCTAAATATTCTAAAATTGTAATTGCTCCAAAACTAAAATAATCAGCACTTTGGGTAGCAAAAGGAAAAGGAAGCTCTATAATTAAGTCTATTCCTGCTTGTTTTGCAATTTCTGTTTTCTTCCATTTGTCAATGATTGAAGCTTCACCACGTTGTGTGAAGTTTCCACTCATTACTAAGACAATAGTATAGTCTTTATATAATTCTTTTATCTTATTTAGATGATATAAATGACCATTATGAAAAGGATTATATTCGGCAATAATTCCAACAGCTTTCATAATCTCCCTCTTTTCTTTTAGTGTATTTTATCATAATATTTTTTTCTTGACAATGATATTTATATTTTGCTAGGCATTTAAAATAATATTGATCATGATAGTAAAATATAAATCTAGTTTTGTCTATTTTTTCTTTTATTTACATAATCTTTAGTATAGGGTATAATTAACTATATAAAGTATTGAGATTGATTTAAATTAATGTAATGATGTATGATATAATATATTAACGGGATGTGATTATTTGATGAGAGCAATAGTTGTGGCTGGAGGGACCGGTGGACATATATATCCAGCAATAGCAATTATAAATAAAATAAAGGAAAAAGAACAAGAAAGCGAAATTTTATATATTGGTACCACTGATCGAATGGAGAAAGATATTATTCCTAATCTTGGAATTAATTATATTGGCTTGGAGATGAGTGGTTTAAATAGAAAAAATATCTTTAAGAATTTGGAAGTTTTAAAGAAATATAAAAAAGCAATTACTGATGCAAAAAGAGAAATAAAGAAGTTTGATCCGGATGTAGTGATTGGGGTTGGAGGCTATATTACGTTACCTGTATTAACGGCAGCTAATAGTTTAGGATATAAAACAATAATTCATGAACAAAACTCTATTCCTGGCCTTTCAAATAAAATGCTAGCAAGATTTACAGATTGTGTCTGTGTATCATTACCAAATAGTGTGAAGTTATTTAAAAATAAAAATGTTGTTTATACTGGCAATCCTCGTAGTGAAGAAATTATTGATGTTGCGAAAGTCACGAAAAAGGATTTGGGTTTAGATAGTACAAAGAAGTTAGTAATTATTGTAATGGGGTCTTTAGGATCTTTAACTATGACTAATAAGTTGAAAGAGATTATTACTGGTTTTTCAGGAAAAAAATATCAAGTAATTGTAGTGACTGGCAAGAGTTATTTTGATAATTATAAAGATTTAAAAATTCCAGGAAATGTTAGAATAGTACCATATATGGATAATTTAATTAATGTGATGAAAGATACAGATTTGTTGGTGTCACGTGCGGGAGCTTCAACGATTGCGGAGATTACAGCGATTGGTTTGCCGGCGATTTTGGTTCCTTCTCCTTATGTTACACATAATCATCAATATATGAATGCTAAGGAGTTAGAAGATTTAGGAGCTTGTCGTATTGTTACAGAAGAAGATTTCTCAAAAGAGACAATTATTAAGGAAATTGATAATTTATTGAATGATAGTAAAACCTATGTTGAAATGCGAGAAGCTAGTAAAAAGTTAGGGGTAGTTGACTCTGCAACTAGGATTTATACAGAGATTAGAAAGTTAATCGGGTGAAATAGTATGAGAAGTGAAGTAATTGAAATGATAGAAGATGCGGGGATTGGACGATGTGAACGAGACGTTTTGTTAAGTAAGCATACTACATATAAGGTTGGTGGTAAGGCTAAGTTAATGGTTTATCCTAAAAATGTAGAGTGCTTAGTGAAATTGTTAAAACTTATTAAGATGCATGATATCAAATATAAGGTTTTAGGTTTGGGATCAAATGTTTTATTTAGTGATAAAATTTTTGATGGAGTAATAATTAGGTTAAGTGAACTTGATGAGGTTGAATTTTTTGGAAATAATAAAATACGCGTCGGAGCTGGATATTCATTGATGAAATTATCTTTATTGGCAGCTAGAAAGGGATTGGCTGGTCTTGAGTTTGCTTCAGGAATACCAGGCACTGTTGGAGGAGCAGTGTTTATGAATGCCGGTGCTTATAAAAGTGATATGGGATATGTTGTTACAGAAGTGAAAGTATTAACACCTGATTTTAATATTATTACTCTAGAAAATAAAGAAATGAATTTTCACTATAGAAGCTCGTTTTTGCAAAAACATCCAGATTATATTTGCTTAGAAGCGGTTATAAAATTAGAAAAGGGAGATAAAAATGCTCTTGATGAGGTTATCAAAGAAAGACGTCAGCGTCGAATGGAGTCACAACCTTTAGAATATCCATCAGCCGGTTCGGTATTTAGAAATCCAGAGGGGATGTTTGCTGGTAAGTTAATTGAAGATTTGGGGCTAAAAGGAAAAACTATTGGTGGTGCAATGGTTAGTGAAAAGCATGCCAACTTTATTATTAATTATAAGAAGGCCAAAAGTAGTGATGTTAAGAAGTTGATAGAATTAGTTCATCAGAAAGTATTGGAAGAATATGACGTTGATATGAAAATAGAACAAGAGTTTGTAAACTGGGAGTAATTAAAGGGTATGGCAAAAAAAATAGTCAAAAAGAAGAAGTTACGAGTATTTAGATTTTTTTTAATAGTCTTAGTTCTAACGGGGCTATTTTTTGGCGTATACAGTTATTTAAAGTTACCAATTAATAATTTAGTAGTTGTTGGAAACAATTACTTAGATGATGATTATGTATTAAGACTTGCAGGCCTTATTGATTATCCAAGTTTTTGGCTTACTAATTTGCATGGGAGAGAAAAGAAACTTATGACATCTTCTTATATAAATGAGGCTGATATAAAGCGTGGTTTTGGCCGGGTGGTGACGATTGAGATAGAAGAGAATAAGCCATTGTTTATTAAAGACAGTGATAAGAAAGTTGTTTTTGCTGATGGTAAAGAAATTAATGTTAGAGACAAATATTTATTTAGAGTGCCAAGATTGCTTAATTACGTTCCTGATAAAAAATATAGTAATTTTATTAAAGGAATGAATAACATTAATGAGGGTATTTTAGCTAAAATTTCGGATATTGAATATGTTCCTAATGATTTAGATAAAGATAGGTTTTTGTTGTATATGGATGATGGAAACATGGTTTATTTAACTTTAACGAAATTTAATATGATTAATTATTATAATGATGTATTAGAACAGTTAGAGGGTAGAAAGGGAATACTATATTTAGATAATGGAAATCACTTCCAAATAAAGGAGTAGATGAATATGAAAAGTTTTGTGAAAAATAATTTTAAATACATATTTCTTTTTATATTCTTTTTTTGTTGTTTGCAGTTCTTTTTTGCTTTGCTTTCGGGAGATCAAATTTATAATTATGGTTTTAGTTATGCTATTAGTAGAGGAGAAATTCCATATCAAGATTTTAATATGATTGTACCCCCAGTAGGAGCTTTTCTTTATGCAATCCCCCTTAAATTATTTGGAGTTAGCTTAATTATTTTTAACTTATTTCAAGCTTTACTTTTATGTGTGTTGTTTTATTTTTTATTTAAATTATTTGGCAAGAAAGCTTATTTATTATTAATTGGCTTAGTAGTAACGATTCCTATACCAATTGTGACTAATTTATTTCAGGGATATAATTTTTTATTATTATTGGAGTTGGTTGTGCTTTTGTATTTAGAAAAATCTAAAGCGAATGATTATTTGATTGGAATTATTTTAGGACTTGCGGTATTTACGAAGCAAACCGTAGGATTTTGTTTTTGTTTAGTAAGCATATATTATTTATTTAAAGATTATAAGAAGGTTATAAAAAGGCTTATTGGGGTATTAGTACCGTGTTTTATATTTTTAATATACTTTTTAGGTACTAAAACTTTAGGTAATTTTTTAGATATGTGTTTGTTTGGACTTTTTGATTTTACAACTAATAATAGTAGTATTGGAAAGGTTTTCAGTGATTTTTATTTTTATGTATTTTTATTAGAAATAGGCATTTTAATTTATCAAATTGTTAAAGACCGAAAAAGATTAATGTATTATTATTTGTTGGCATATTCTGTTGTTGCTTTCCCACTTTTTGATTATATTCATATATCTTATTTTACATTTCCTTTTCTATTTATAATTTTAGATAAAATAAATGTTAAAGAAGTATCTTTAGGTTTTCCTGTTTGTCTATGGAGTGTTTCTTTTAGTGTTATTTGGTTTTTATTTATGTATGATTTTAAACTTCCATATATAGTGAATTTTGATAATTTTGAGTTATTTATTACAAGTGAAACAGCTGAAGAAGAAAATCGGTATTTAAAAAGTTTTTTGAATAAGTATCCAAATACTATAATTTTGGCTGAAAATACATATTTTACGAAGATTAGTATGAATTTAGAAATTAATCATTATGATTTGCTTAATTATGGTAATCATGGTTATAATGGGACTAATAAACTTATTAATAGGTTGGTGAAAGAGAAAAATAAATATATTTTAGTTAATATGGAATCTTATAATACGCAACGTGATAGACAACAAACTAATAAAGAAGTAATGAAATATGTTATTGATAATTATGAAAAGAAAGGGGTATTAGGAGATTATGATGTTTTCTATAAAGAATAAAGAATTTATTAAGCAGATTTTTTGTTTTTTAGGGATATTTTTGGTATCTTTTTGTTTAATTCATTTATTAGGTTTTATTAATAATTATGGTGATCCAGTTAATAGTTATGGTTTTGCGAAGGCTATAAAAATGGGGCAAATTCCTTATTTAGATTTTAATACAATATCTACACCTCTTTTGGCGATGTATCAGTCATTGTTTTTACATATATGGGATGATTTTATTATGATAAATGTTTCTCAGGCAATTCTTGTTTCAATAAGTTTTTTATTACTTTATAAAATGTTTGGCAAAAAGACGCTTATCTTGGTTTTAGTCACAGTTGTCTTAGGGTGTAAAAACTTAGTCGCAACATATAATTTTATGAGTTTTTTCTTCCTTGTTTTATTGCTTTTTATGGAAAAGAAACATAATGACAAAGATGTTTTGATTGGAGTAATTTTAGCTTTAGGGGTTTTAGCAAAACAAACGGTTGGTGTTTTTGCGATTATACCAAGTATTATTTTTTATAGAAAAAATTTGAAAAAGTTAAGTAAGAGATTCTTTGGATTTTTGATTCCTTGTTTTATTTTTTTAGGATATTTGGTCTTAAATAATGCTGTATATGAATTTTTTGACTTGTGTCTATTTGGTCTTTTTGATTTTGGGACTAAAAATGGTGTTGGTGGTGGACATATTTATACTGGATGGTTGATTGTTTCATTATTATTTGTGTTAATTGCAGCTGCATTATTGTTAAAAAATAAAAAGGATATGCATATTTATTATTTTTTCTTAGGTTTTTTATATGCTTTTCCTCTTTTCGATATTACACATTTTGCATTTTGGGCTATGTGTTTTACAATTATAATTCTACCTTATATTAAGTTAAATGATAAAGTAATTACAACGTTAGTTTGGGCAGTAGTTATTCCTTATTCTCTATTATACGGATTATTATGGTGTAGTACTTGGCAGCTTAGTGTTACAGAAAAGATGCCACATTTTAAATATAATATTCAAAGAACCAATATATACGAAAATGTTCTTACAATTAATGATTTTGTTAATTCTTACGAAGATCCGATTGTATTGGGCTATTTTTCAATGACACATACAATTATGAATGATAAAAAATTATCTTACTTTGATATTTTATATGATGGTAATTATGGCTATAATGGAACTAAAAAAATGAAAGAAAAGATTGATGAAATGCATAATCAAATATTTATTATTTCAATGGGCGATTATCAGTCAAAAGATGAGTTTTCTCAAATTTCTAAAGATGTTATGGAATATGTCATGGAAAACTGTAAGAAGGTTGATGCTAAATACGGAATGAACGTTTATTATAAGGAGTGAGGGTAATGACTAAAAAAGTTATCAAATATGTATTTGTTTTTATATGTTCTTTAGTATTTTTAAATTTTATTCCGTTTGATTTAGATGAAATTTGGAATTATGGTTTTATGCATAGTATGTATTCTGGTTTAGTCCCTTATAGAGATTTTAATATGGTTGTGACTCCTTTTTTTCCTCTTCTTTTTTCTCTTCCATTTCACCTTTTTGGCTCGAATTTGTTAGTTGTTAATGTTTGCCAAAGTTTATTAATTGTTTTAACTTATGTGTTATTAGAAAAATTAATAGGTGATAAGGCTAATATTCTTTTGTTACTAATGTTTTTTAATTATGATATGATGTATGCTAGTTATAATTATTTTATCTTTTTCTTGTTTTTAAGTCTTTTATATTTAGAAAAAAATAAAAGTAATGATTACGTAATTGGAATAGTTATTGGTTTGGCAGTTTTGACAAAACAGAGTGTTGGAGGCCTATTGGCGATAGTATCGTTATACTATGTCTTCAAAGAAAAAGATTTTAAGAAATTAGTTAAAAGAGTAATAGGGGCGATGCTGCCTGTAGGACTATTTCTAATTTACTTGGCAGTTACGGGGGCATTTGCAGATTTTGTTAATTTATGTATTTTAGGTTTATTTGATTTTGGAACAAACAATTATGTTGGCGTTAGAGCGTTAGTATTAGGGTATATTTTGTTGATAGGCGTGGTAATTTACTTCATAGTAAAAAGACGTAATAGTATTGATAAGTATTATGTATTAGCGTTTTCGACAATAGCAATACCCATGTTTGATTATTTTCATATTAAATTTTTTGTTTTGGCATTATTAATTTTAGTATTAGAGAAAATTAATATAAAAAAGATAAATTTGAATTTATTGTTATATGGAAGTATGATAGGAATTGTTTTTATTAATTTGATTGTTTCAGTTGATGGTGATATGGTATATCCTAATTCAATTAAGCATTTTGAATACCGTTATATTTCAAGTAAACATATAAAGGAAACACAACTTGTTAGTGAGAAGTTGAAGGATTATAGTGATAAAGAATTGTTGTTGTTATTTGAACAAAGTTATTATTATAAAATTTCTAATGATTTTCCTATTAATCATTTTGATTTAATTAACACAGGAAATTGGGGTTATAAAGGATCAGAAAAATTATTGAAGGAATTGAAAAAGAAGAAAGATGCTGTTTTTGTAATTAATAGGCTTTCGTATGAAGGAACAAGACAGACTGACAAAACGGCACTTAATTATGTTTTGAAAAATTGTAAAAAGATTGATGAAATATATGGTTTTGAATTTTATATTAGGAAGTAATTTATTATTTAAGAGGTTATTTTTGTGCATAGAGATAATGTTTTGTGAGGCTTAATTTATGAAGAAAAAAATAGTAGTAATTTTGATATTTTGTTTAATATATAGTTTGAATTTATTTTATCCATTGACATTAGATGAAATATGGAACTATGGATTTTCTTACAATATTTTGAACGGACAAGTGCCTTATAGGGATTTTAATATGGTGTTAACACCTCTTTTTTCCTTTATTATGACTTTACCTTTAGCTATTTTTGGTAATAATATTTTGGTGTTTAATATATTTAATATTTTTATTCTTCTATTATGTACTTTTTTATTATATAAATTAGTGAAAAAAAATTTTCTGCTTTGTGTGTCGTTTTTTTTGATTCCTTTTTATGTTGTGTTTCCAAGTTATAATGTCTTTTTATTATTTTTATTTATTCTATTAATTTATTTAGAAAAAAATAAACATAATGATTATTTGATTGGTTTTGTTTTAGGTTGTTTAATTCTTACCAAACAAAGTGTTGGGTGTATGGTTTTACTCCCTGGTTTGTTTTATTATTATAAAGATAAGAAAAAATTAATTTCTAGAATTATTGGATGCTTAATTCCTTGTGGTATATTTTTAATTTATTTATTAATTACAAAATCATTTTTTCAATTTTTAGATTTATGTTTATTTGGACTTCTTGATTTTGCTAAGGATAATAGTTTTGGTATAGGTAATGGCTTGTTTATTTTTATTGTAATTTTAATTATAACAGTAATATTTATAATTAAAGATACCAAAAATATATATAATTACTATGCACTAATGTTTTATAGTATAAGTATTCCAATATTTGACTTATATCATTTACAATTTCAAATTATTGTTTTTATTCTTTTATGTTTATTAAATTATTCAAAAGAGATATTCGTTAATGCTTTTGTTATATTTATTTTTTCAATTATAGTTTCAACTGGTTTTAATGTAGTTACATCTTATAATAATTTAATGCCATTTAGATATCCTAATAAGATTAGGCATTTTGAATATAGATTAATATCTGATAGTACCATTAGTTTTACTAATGAAGTTAATAATTTTATTAGTAAGAATAAGAATTCTAAAATTTATTTTTTAGATAATTATGGTTATTATTTTAGAATAATTAATGATGAGAAAATTGATTTTTTGGATTTGGTTAATCTAGGTAATTGGGGTTATAATGGTAGAAAAAAGATAATTAAATATATTGAGTCTTTACCGGAAAATTCTATGTTTTTAATTGATAAGGAACATGTTAATAATAGAAGTCAAATTGATAAAAATGCGATTAACTATATTTATAAACATGGAAAAAACATGGGTAGTGTATGTAATTATGATATATATGTGTTAGAAGAATAGAGGTAATATTATGAAAGAAATTTTGAAGAGAAATAAATTTGTTATTTTATTTATTCTTGTTTTGATTGCATTATGTTTATTTTCGATGCTTTTCGTTAGATATGAATGTGATTATTTTTGGCATATAAAAGCAGGAGAATATATGGTAAAAAATGATTTAATTTTAACAAAAGATATTTTTTCCTGGTTTGTTAATGGAAAATATTGGTTTTCTCATGAATGGTTATTTGAAATATTGTTATATAATTTGTTAGAAATATTTGGAAATTTACATATTTATATTTACTGTTTTATATTATTTTTTGGGTTATTACTTAGTTTTTTTATTCCTAATAGAAAGGAGTATTTAAAAAATATACCTTTTTGTATGTTGTGGTTCGGCTTTTCTGCTATTATATTTTTCTTTTTGCAGGCTCGCCCTCATTTAATTACATACCTTTTAATATCTATATTACTGTATGTATTATATGATTTGTATAACGATGAAAATTCAAATAAATTTTATTTAATACCCTTTATTTCTCTTATTTGGGTTAATGTTCATGGAGGTAGTAGTTGTCTTACTTATATTTTTCCGATTATATTTTTATTGAGTGGCGTTTTTTCTTTTAAAAGTTCCAAGATTGAAGCTAATCGTTATTCAAAACGGAAATTTATTAAGTTTATGCTTTCTTCAGTGTTTGCATTTGTTCCATTATTTATTAATCCACATGGCTATAAAATGATACTTTATCCTTATCAAAATATGAATAATAGTTTAATGCTTGCAAATATTGTCGAGTGGAAATGTAGCGATTTAAATTTAATTCATCATTATCCTTTTTTCGTTTTAGCTTTTTTTGTATTTCTTATTATGTTTTTGAGTAAGAAAAAAATAAGATTGATAGATGCTTTGATATTTTTATTTGGATTATATTTAGGTTTAAAAAGCATTAGATTTTGGCCTTTTGTATATATATTTATGTCTCATTCTATTTTTTATTATATTTTACCTAGGAGGATCGATAAAGGAACAGAAAGGATTTTAATAGTTTTAATTTGTGGTTTTTTAGTTTTTTTTAGTTTAAATAAGTCTTATTTGAAATCGTCTTTTGATAAGCCTTTTACTGATAAGGCAGTAGATGTTTTGAAAGTTGAAAAACCAAAAAGACTTCTTAATTATTATGATTATGGAGGATATTTAATTTATAATGATATTCCTGTATTTATTGATGGGAGAGCTGATCTTTACTCTGAATATAATTATGAAGATTATCTTGAGTTAACTAATTTTTCTTATAAATATGATGATATTTTAGAAAAATATAAATTTGATTATATTTTGATGCCTACTAAGATTAGTTTTTCTAATTATTTAGCTGAATTGAATACATATGAGTTAATATATTCTGATAAAAAAGTTGTTATTTTCAAGGCTAAATAAGTTAATTGTATTTGCAAAAGTATGCTTTTATAGTATAATTAAGAATGAGAATAGGAGATGCATTTAATGGGGAATATTTATACTGGAATTGAACTTGGTACGAATAGTGTAAAAGTAGTAGTGGCTGAAAAGCAAAATAAAGATTTTCATGTTTTAGCAGCTGTTAGCAGTGTATCTTCTGGTATTAAAAATGGTCAAGTTGAAGATATGAAACAAGCTATTAGTAGTGTAAAAAAAGCTTTAAAACAAGCTGGTGATATGTTAGGAATAAAGATTACTAAAGTAGTGGCTTGTGTACCACCGACTAATTGTAAAATGGATATCGTTGTCGGCTGTTGTGATGTTTTGGATTCTACTAATATTACTGGGAAAGATGTTTCTAATGCTTTGGGGGATGCGTTGAAAGGGCAAAACTTTGAAGATTATGAACTTATTACGGCAACGCCTATTAGTTTTAAAGTTGATGAAAAGGAAAATATAAAAGATCCTAAAGGAATGAGTGGTGAGTACCTAGAGACGAGAGTGGTTATTAGTACATTACCAAAAGAAGGATTATATCGAATATTAGAGGTTTTAAAATTATGTGGAGTTGAGACTGTTGATGTAGCATTTACTTCGACGGGTGATTATTATACAATTAAAAGTAATCGTTATGATATGATAGTAGGAGCTATTATTAATATTGGTGAGACTTCAACAAATGTATCAGTATTTAATAAGGGAATTCAGATAAAACATGCATTACTTCCAATCGGCAGTTACAATGTTGATAAGGATTTAGCATATGTTTTTAAAGTAGATACAAAAGAAGCTAGAAAAATAAAAGAAACGTTTGCTGTTAGTATGGGGAGTTATGCCGATGTTAATGACGTAATTGAAATTAAAGATAAAAATGGAGAGAGAAAAGAAATATCTCAAGTTGGAGCTTCTAAAGTTGTTGAAGCAAGACTTCGAGAAATACTAAAACTTGCTAAAAATGAAATAAAAAACTTAACAAATAGAGAAATACGTTATATAATTATAACAGGTGGATTGAGTGAAGTTGCCGGTTTTTCGTATTTAATTGAAGAAGAATTTGGAAACTTAGCTAAAGTCTGCAATATATCGACAATGGGAGTTCGACATAATAAGTATAGTAGTACCTTAGGGGTAGTTAAATATTTTGATGACAAATTGGCACTTCGAGGGAAAAGTTATAACATGCTGAATAATGAAGATATGGAGAGTTTAATCTCAACACAGCAAAAAATTAGTAATAATGATAATATAATAGGTAAAGTGTTTGGACATTTTTTTGATAATTAAGGAGGACGAGGTATGTTAGGCGGATTAGAAATGGATCAGTTAGCAAAAATAAAGGTTATTGGACTTGGCGGTGGTGGTGGAAATGCCATCAACCGAATGGTAGAGTCTGGTGTTAAAGGAGTAGAATTTATTGCTGCTAATACAGATTTACAAGTGCTTAATACATCGAAAGCAGATGTTAAGATACAATTAGGTGCTACCTTGGCTGAAGGATTAGGAGCCGGTGGAAGACCAGAGATAGGAAAGGAAGCAGCAATTGAGTCAAAAAAAGAAATTGAAGAGGCTCTAGCAGGTGCAGATATGATTTTCATCACTTGTGGTATGGGTGGTGGAACCGGTACAGGAGCGGCACCAGTTGTAGCTGAAATAGCCCAAGGCTTAGGAGCGTTGACAGTAGCAATTGTTACCAAACCATTCTCATTTGAAGGAAAAAGAAGAATGGATAATGCTTTAGCAGGATTAGAAGAGTTAAAGAAACATGTAGATACATTGATTGTTATACCTAATGATAGATTGAGAGAGATAATTGATAAATCAACACCAATGTTAGAGGCATTTAAGGAAGTTGATAATGTTTTACGTCGTGGTGTACAATCTATTTCGGATTTAATAGCTGTTGTAGGTTTAGTAAACCTTGATTTTGCAGATGTTAGAGCAGTAATGGAAAAATCGGGACGCGCTTTAATTGGTATTGGTATTGGTATGGGTGAAGAAAGGGCTATTGAAGCGGCTAGACAAGCAGTTTCATCAGCTTTATTAGAAAACTCTATTGAAGGGGCAACAGATGCTATTATTAATATTACAGGAGGAGTAAATTTAACATTATTTGAGGCAGAGCAAGCCGCTGAAGTAGTTAGAGCTGCGGCTAATACGGATATTAATACGATTTTTGGTTCAGTTATTAATGAAAATTTATCTGACGAAGTTATTGTTACTGTTATTGCAACAGGATTTGATAAAAAGAAAGCTGCTCAAGAAAATGTACCAGTTTTTAGTAATGTTAGTCAAACAAGGAGAAGTGCTCCAGCAAATGATACTAATAATTACAGTGCCCCAAATCCTGAGGTTTTAAATGATGAAGATGATGGTGATTCATCAGATGCATATGATTTACCACCATTTTTAAGAGAAAGAAATTATTAAAAAGTAAAGACAAGTAGAAAACTTGTCTTTTTTTAATGTATTTATTGGTTTATTATAGTATAATGTCTATAATAGGTGAGAAGTATGGTAGTAGTAGGAATTTGTTTGTTATCATTATTAATAGCATTACCAGGTTTTATTAATAAAGCAGGGTATAGTTTTTATAAAGGTTTGATACCAGGATATAATTTATATTTATTTTTTACTTTACTGGAATTTTCACCAATATTGTTGGGATTGTTGGGATTAGGAATGATTTTTTTGCCTGACCGAGCTTTTGTTGCAACCTTTCTATTTGTTTTGTTGCCGTTTATGGTTAGTGACGCTTATGGAAGAGGAAAACTTTTTGGTTTGTTGATACTTGTGTTACCATTTGTTATGTATCCATTATTGGGGTATTTTTTAGGAACTTATGCTTATGATATGAAAGAGGGAAAAGCAAAGTTTTTTAGAAATAATGTAGTTTTGTCGATATTTATTGTTTTAGTAGCGGGATATTTATATAATAATTATACGAGGATAATTGAAGGAAATAAGTTGATTAATCGTAGTAGTGAACACTATGTTAATGATATTTATATGTCGGATGGAAGAATATATAATAATTATTTGAATGAAAATGAGAAAAAAATGTATATGTATTTATTTGAGAAGGCGAAAATGGGAATTCCTGCATCATCTGTTGTTGATTTGGCTGAATATGGTTGTATGACATATGAGGAGTGTAGTGCTGTAATTGCAAAGGCAAATGATGCTTTAATTGTTGATCATCCAGAACTAATTACTTATGCAGGATATAGCTGGATATATTCAAATGATAAGTTGAAATTAACTATTCAAATGGCGAAGACTAATATGTTTTTGGTTAGAGTTGGAGAGACAAAGATAATGCGGGATGTCGATAAGATTAAGAGAGAAACTAAAAAAATGAATGAACTTGAAAAAATTAAATATGTATATGAGTGGATTGGGGATAATAATACTTATGATAAGTTATTTACATACTCCTCAAAAAATCAATCTATATATAATGTTTTTATGAATAATAATGCAGTATGTGCTGGATTTGCAAAAGCCAGTCAAGTTATATTCCAAAATATTGGTATTGAATCATATGGGGTATTGGGACAAACATCTGGACCACATATGTGGAATATAGTTGAATATAAAGATAAGTATTATTATTTTGATTCGACAGCGGCGGCTAGTTTTAGAGATAAAAGTCTATCTTATTATTATAATGGTCTAATTCAAGAAGAAATGAACGATTATATTTTACAGTATCCAGAATGGTATCCAAAGATTGAGACTGTAACTGGAATATATGAAAAAAAGTAAATTCAAAAATTAGAATTTACTTTTTAAGTGTGAATTTTATTTGCATCAGCTTGTGGTGTAGAAAGATTAATCTTACCATATTTATCTTTTTTATCGACAGCACTAATTATTTGTGCTAATAAGTTGACAGCAATTTGTTCTGTTTTACGATCTTGATCACGAAGTGGATTAAATTCTACTAAGTCGTATGAGGTTACTGATTCGAGGTGTTTGATAATAAGTTCGTTTATTTTCATTGCTTCCTCAACTGTAATTCCATCAAATTCTGGAATAGAAACACCTGGCGCGAAGGTTGGATCGATTAGATCTAAGTCATAACTGATGTGAATTCCTTTGGTACGTTTACCGGCAATCTCGAAGGCTTCTTCGACAACTGCTTCGACACCACGTTCTTTAATGTCTTCAGTTGTGAAAACGGTAACACCAGCATATCGAAGGTTTTCTTTTTCTCCGTCATCCAAACTTCTGGCTCCTACAATAACTACTTTTGATGGATGAATAGTATTTCCATCATGGAATGTTCTTAAATCTTCATTTTCATAACCAGCAATAGCTGCTAGAGGTAGACCGTGAATATTGCCTGTTTGAGTGGTTTTAAAAGTATTAAAATCTCCATGGGCATCGAACCAGATAATACCTATGTCAGTGTGAACTTTGGCGGCGGCAAGTGCGGAAGCAACGGCAACAGAATGATCACCACCGACTAAGATAGGAAAATAGTCATCTGTCATTTTCTCAACAATAACTTTATATAAAGCAGTATTGAATCTTTCTATTTCATATTCATTTTTGCGTCGATCAGAAAGATTACGACTTTTTATTATATTTTCATCTTGAACAAAAGAGATTCGATCTCCTTTATAAAAACTTTGTAAATCATTTAATAGTTGAGTAGGACCAAGGTGAGCTCCATCGATATGGACACCTAAATCACTCCCTGCTCCAATAATTATCTTTTTCATATTATCACCATATATCATTTTAACGTAAATTAAGTGTTATATCAAGGAAAATAACTTTAAAATGTCAACGGTTTACTGTATAATCATAGTAGGTGATGAAAAATGATGAAATTAAATGATTTATATCCCGGTGTTGGGACAGATATTGTGATTAAAGCAATTAAAATAAATTCAAAAGAAGTTGAAAAAGGTGACTTGTTTGTTTGTACAATGGGTGTTACGGCCGATAGGCATGATTTTATAGATGATGCTATAAGAAATGGAGCGGCGGCAATTATTGTTAGTAAGGATGTTCCTGATAAAAGTGTTCCAATAATTAAAGTCCCTGATACTAATCGAGAGTTGCCATATTTATGTCAAAAGTTTTATGATTATCCCGATAAAAAGTTAAAGGTTATTGGTGTCACAGGAACTGATGGAAAGACGAGTACGGCAACAATAATTCAAAGTTTAATTGGTAGTGATATTTGTGGGTATATTGGAACCAATGGTAGAAGTTGTGCAGCTTTTAGTGGTGATAATCCAAATACAACGCCAGATGCTCATTTATTGTATAGTTATTTAGACGAATTTGTAAGATTTAACTGTAAGTATGCTGCAACTGAGGCTAGTAGTGAGGCATTCTTTAGAGGAAGGTTGCAAGCTATGCAATATGATGCTGCAGTTTTTACAAATATAACAAGTGAACATTTAAATATTCATGGTAGTTTTGAGAATTATGTTCAGTGTAAACTAATGTTATTTCAGCAGATGAAAGAAAATGGGATATGTGTTTTAAATAGAGATGACAAATTTTATGAGCAAGTTAAGGCAGTTTGTAAGGGAAAAGTTTTTAGTTATGGAATGGGTGCTGATAATACTTTACAAATAGTCGATTTTAAGGTTTTTCCAAATAAGACAGATATTAAGTTTAATTATAAGGGAAATGTTTTTGATGTTGAGAGTCCATTATTAGGTGATTTTAATGTCTATAATTTGGCAGCAGCGTTACTTACTTGCTTAGAGTTAGGATTTAAGTTAGAAGACTTACTCCAAAAGATCGATAGCATATATATAGATGGTAGATTACAAATGCTAAATACTAAGAGCCCATATTATGTAATGGTTGATTATGCTCATACGCCTAACGGAATTGCTAGATTACTTAATTTTGTTCATACTCTAGATATTAATCGAAGTATTGTAGTAATAGGACAAGCTGGTGAAAGAGATTATTTAAAAAGACCAGTTGTTGGAGAAGTAGTGGTGAAAAATGCTACATATGCAATATTCACTGGGGAGGATCCACGAAGTGAGGATCCAATGAAAATATGTGAAGATATTGTTCAAACAGTTAAGAACACATATACAAATTATGAAATTATTGTTGATAGGAGAAAAGCAATTCAAAAAGCAATCGATATGGCCGGTGATAAAGATATGATTCTTATCCTAGGTAAAGGTAATGAAACATATCAGAAACTAAAAAATGAAACAATTTATTTTAACGATGTTGAAGAAGCATACCAAGCTGTTGTTAATAGAAATATGAAAGAAGAGTTGTCAAGGTAATGAAGAAGTTAAATAATAAGGGGTTTTCCTCAAAAGAATTTATGATTGTTGTTGTAGGAATTATTGTTGTAATAGCGGGAATTATGCCAATTGTTTTTAGTATGATCGAAAAAACAAGAAACGGAGCGGTTATTGATAGTGCAGAGATGTTTGTTTATCAAACCGAAAGGGGTATTTTCAATCAAATTGCTGAAGGTAATGTAGTGGTTGATGGATGTTATGATGTAACAGAAAGTGGTAATTTGTGTTTGGATATGGAAAACGGGGTATGTAATGGAGAAGAATTAATTATTGATCTTGATGGTTTAAGACCAGAAGGTGGGGCTTTAAGTATTCACAATAATAAAGTTAGTGGTATTTATAATTTATTTATTGATAATAAATATGTTAATCAAAAGGATAATAAATATTATGTTGATTTGGAATTAGATCGAAAGAAGATTTGTGGAGAGGAGTAGGAACTCCTTTTCTTGTGTCGCAAAATTTAGAATTATAAATATAATATAAAAGAAAGGAGAATGTCTATGTATTATGGAGGATGTTGTAACTATGGCAACGACAATAATAATGGTTCTTGGCTTTGGATTATACTAATTGTATTTATAATTTTATTCTTATTTAGGAACAATGATAATGGTAGTTGCTGTAACAATGGATGCGGTAATAGATAAAATAGGATAGACACATTAAACCTAGACCCTGGTTCAATTTTATATTGAATTGGGGTTTTATAATTTATTATAGACCTTGTCAAAGTGAGATTATAATGAATAATAGGTACTTGCCAAAATACTAAAAATAAACTATAGTTAAAGAGGTGAAGTTAGTGATAAAAAAGATAATTAAACTGCTATTAGTAGTATGTTGGATGGGATTGATTTTTTCTTTTTCTAATGATACGGGCAATGCTTCTACCAAGAAGAGTGATGGCTTTATTGTTAAGTCAATAGAAATCTTTTTGGGAAGAGATTTGACTTTGGAAGAAAAGGAAAATTATATTTTTTATTTTGTGAAACCAGTTAGAAAAGGAGCACATTTAGGGGTGTATTTGATTTTAGGTGGCTTGGTGCTAACGAATTTATATGAATATATAAAAAATAAGAGAGTGGGGGCTCTATTAGCATTATTTATCTCGTTTTTATATGCTTGTAGTGACGAATTTCATCAGCTTTTTATAAATGGCAGGAGTGGTCAGGTTAGTGATGTTTTATTAGATACTATTGGAGCTGGACTTGGCATTTTAATGGTTGTTATATTAAGGAAGTGGAAGTATGAACAAAAAGAAAGAATTAGCTAAGAACACAATAATTATATTTTTGGGGAAAGTCTGTACGCAATTAATATCTTTCTTTTTATTACCTCTTTATACTGGATATTTGAGTACTAAACAGTATGGAACAGTTGATTTAATTCAGACTTATGTACGTTTGTTAGTACCACTTATTACTATTGAATTAGAGATGGGAGTTTTTAGATTTTTAATTGATGCAAGAGGTAGAGAAAAAGATACTAAAGAGGTAATGACTAATAACTTTACAATTTTATTTTTATCATTATTTTTATTTTCGGTTGTTTATTTAGTTGTGACACAATTTGTAAAGATTGATTATAGATTTTTGATTTTATTTGATGTGTTTATTTGTACAATTACTGGTAATTTATTACAGGTGGCACGTGGTTTTGGAAAAACGTTGGATTATTCGATTGCTTGTATTATTACGGGGGTAACGACAGTTTTATTGAATATTTTATTAATTGTTTTTATGGGAATGAGAGTACCAGGAATGGTTATTTCGATGGCTGTAGCAAATGGATTTGGTGCGTTGTATCTATTTATTAAATTAAAGATGTACAAATATTTTAAAAGAGAGTTAGTGGATAAACTATTAATAAAGAAGATGGTTAAATATTCGGCACCATTGGTCCCTAATAGTTTGAGTTGGTGGATTGTTAGCGTTAGTGATCGAAGTATTGTATCGGCAATTTTAGGAACAGCAGCTAATGGTATTTATGCAGTTAGTAATAAATTTCCGACCCTTTTATCAAGTATTTTTGCCATTTTTAATATGTCTTGGTGTGAAAGCGCAACCCTACATATAGACAGTAGTGATCGAGATGAATTTTTCTCTGATATTTGTAATACAATAGTTAAATTATTTACTTCTCTTGGAGTTGGGTTAATTGCTTGTATGCCATTTGTTTTTCCAATACTTATTAATGCAAAATATGATGCAGCTTATATTTATATTCCTATTTTAACTTTAGGAGTAGTTTTTAATGTTGGTGTATCATTATATAGTTCAATTTATATTGCGAAAAAGATGACTAAGCAGGTGGCTTCAACTTCTGTTATGGGGGCTATTATTAATATAGTGGTTAATGTATTGTTAATTAAATATATTGGTTTGTATGCAGCAGCCTTTTCGACAATGATTGCTTATTTTATTATGATGGTGTATCGTCATTTTGATTTAAAAAAGTATCTTAATATAAAGTATGAAAAGGGATTGTTTGTTAAAATAATTTCAATATTTACATTTACATTAATTTTGTATTATCAACGAAATATGTATTTAGATATTTTAAACTTATTTGTCGTGGTAATATATTCAATAGTTATTAATAAAGAGTTTTTGTTAGGGGCATATAAAACGGTTTTTGAACGACTAAAACTTAAAAAGTAACAAAATTCTAGAAAATAAGACATATAATTTACAAGAGGTGGATTATATGTTTTTTTTAATGGATATATTAAAAGATTTGTTTTGTTTTACAGGTAGTTATTCTAATGAGGTTTTTTTAGATCCGTTGAGTCCAGAAGAGGAAGAGGAGTGTATTAAGAAAAAATGTCTTGGGGATGTTGAAGCGCGAAATAAGTTGATTGAACATAATTTACGATTAGTGGCACATATTGTTAAAAAGTTTGAAAATAAATATATTTCTAATGACGATTTAATTAGCATTGGAACAATAGGGCTTATTAAGGGAGTGGATACTTTTTCGCCAGAGCGTTCGGTAAAAATTACTACTTATTGTGCTAAATGTATTGAAAATGAAATTTTAATGTTTTTTAGAACAAGTAATAAGTATACAAAAGATATATCAATAAATGAAATTGTTGGTTATGATAAAGATGGAGGAGAAATCTCCATTATGGATATTTTAAAGGCTCCAAGGTGTGACTTTTTAGAAGAAATTGATAAAAATGATAATATAAAATTAATTATGAAGTATTTGGAAATATTGGATAGAAGAGAAAGAGATATTTTAATTAGACGATATGGGCTGTTTAATAATGATAGTAAGACTCAAAAGGAGATTGCTAAGGAACTGAAGATTTCAAGAAGTTATGTGTCGAGAATTGAAAAGCGGGCAATTGAAAAAATATGGGCTGAGTTTGTAAAAAATAAAAAGGTGTAAATCGGAATAGTACTTAATTTGCGAAATTGGCAAATTTATAGTATATTTATGATGTAATGTGTAGAAATTATATGTAGTAAGTGAGATGGTAATATGGAAGAGAGAAGGTCTAAAAGGAGAGTTAATTCTAAAATATGGCTTTTATTAGGTGGCTTGATAGTGCTATGTGTTTTAGTTATTACGGCTGGGTATTTTTTTATACCACAAGTTAAACTTAATGGAAAGTATGAAGTAGTACTTAATTATAAGGAAAAATATAAAGAAAAAGGTTATGAGGCAAGATATTTAAATAAAGATGTTACTAAGGATGTTGAAGTTAGCGGAAAGGTAAATTCTAATAAATTAGGAACTTATTATATTACATATACATATAAAGGTTGGTTTAAGAAGAAAGTTGTTAGAAAGGTGGTTGTTAAAGATACTTCAAAACCTAAAATAGAGGTTAGTGAAGGAACAAAACTTTATTTATGTCCAGGCAGTAAATATAAAAAAGAAGAAGTTAAAGCTTATGATAATTATGATGGCGATATATCTGATAAGGTTGTTATAGAGGCTTTGGAAAAAGAAGTTATTTATAGTGTGAGTGATAGTTCAGGAAATAAAGAAACTATAAAAAAAGAGTTAGTTTATGAAGATAAAGAACCACCAGTTATTACTTTAATGGGTGGTAATCAGGGTTATGCTTTTGTTGGAGAAAAGTATGTTGACGCTGGCTATAAGGTAAATGATAACTGCGAAGGTGATATTACAGGAAAAGTAAAAGTTAATAGTAGAGTTGATACATCTAAAAGTGGTAATTATGAGATACTATTTGAAGTTAGTGATACAAGTGGTAATAAAGCGACTGCTACTAGAAAGGTTGTTGTTTCCGAAAGAGGGCGTAATGGAACTATATATTTAACTTTTGATGATGGTCCCCAGAGTGGTACAACTGATATAATTTTAGATATTTTGAAAGAAGAAGGTGTAGAAGCAACGTTCTTTGTAACAAATAGAGGACCCGATTCATTGATTAAAAGGATATATGATGAAGGCCATACGGTGGCTTTGCATACGGCTAGTCATGATTATGCAAAGGTTTATTCTTCGGTTGATAATTATTTTAATGATTTGAATATGGTTAATGAACGAGTTAAAAGAATTACCGGACAATATTCACAGATTATAAGATTTCCTGGTGGCTCGTCGAATACAATTAGTAGAAGATATTCTATTGGAATTATGAGCAAGTTAACGGTTGAAGTTGTCAATCGTGGTTTTAGATACTATGATTGGAATGTTTCTTCGGGTGATGCAGCTGGTGGCCGGCCAACTCCGGAAGATATTAAAAATAATGTAATTCGTTCGCTTCGAAAAGATCGCGTTAATATGGTGTTGATGCATGATATTAAGACTTATACGAGGGATGCCTTAAGGGATATTATTAGATACGGCAAAAATAACGGTTATACATTTGAAAAAATTACAATGAATACTGAGATGGTAAAACAACGAGTAAATAATTAGACTAATTTTGAAAAGTAGTGTATAATGTTTATGCGGTCGAAGGAGAGGTTTTATGGCATACTTTAAACCAGATGTATATAAAAAGACAATTTTTGATATTGATTATAAAGAATTAAAGAAGCAAGGAATTAAGTGTTTAGTGTTTGATTTGGATAATACATTGGGACTTATTGATGAAGAAAAATGTCCTGATAATGTTAAAAAGCTAATTAAGAAGTTAAAAAAAGATTTCTTTGTTTATGTTAGTTCAAATAATTATAAAAAAAGGATTTCCAAGTTCATTAATGATTTAGATATAGAGGGTGAATCATTTAGTTTAAAACCGCTTCCTAAGGGATTGATGCGAATTAGGAGAAGATGTGGAGTAAAAAAAGAAGAAATAGCAATGATTGGAGATCAAATTATTACAGATATATTCTCTGGAAAGTTATATGGGGTAAAAACAATTTTGGTAGATCCGCTTGGTGTGAAAGATTTAAAAATTACTGGGTTGAATAGAAAGATCGAAGGGAGTATTTTAAAAAGATATGAAAAGTTAGGGGTTTTTAAGAAAGGAAGTTATTATGGATAGTGGTAAGAAATGCTTAGGCTGTGGTGTTTTACTGCAAGAAGAAAATATACTTCAAGAAGGATATACAACTAGCTTAGAAAATGATATTTGTCAGAGATGTTTTAGAATGAAGAATTATGGTGAATATCAAGTCGTTGCTAAATCAAATGAGGAATATCTTAATATACTTAAAAGTGTTGCTGAGACGAAGGATTTAGTTTTATATATTACAGATTTACTAAATTTAGAAAACAATCTAGAAGAGATTAGAAACTTAATTCCTAATAAAATGATTTTAGTTTTAAATAAAAAAGATGCTTTACCTAAGTCAGTAAAAGAAGAAAAATTAATTGCATATTTAGATAGTATGAATATTCATTTTGAAGAAGTTATAGTTATTAGTGCGTATAAGAATTATAATATTGATTATTTACTTCGACGAATTAAATATCATCAAACATCGAAGAAAGTATATGTTGTTGGACATACAAATGCTGGTAAGAGTAGTTTAATTAATAAATTGATTCAAAATTATTCTGATAAAACCCAAGAATTGACAATGTCCCCACTCCCATCGACGACATTAAATACCATTAATATTGAGATAAATGATTATTTAACATTAATAGATACACCGGGATTGGTTGAGAATGGCTCAATTTTAAATCATGTAGATGAAAAAATGGTAAAGAAAATTTCTCCACGAAAAGAAATTAAGCCGAAGACTTATCAATTACGAAGAAATCAATCAATTATAATTGAGGATTTGATTAGGATTGATTATGTCGAGGGCGATAAAAATAGTTTTACTGTTTTTGTTTCTAATGATTTAAATATTAAAAGATTACTTAATTCGGCTAATCATGATGATTTGAAAGATTTAAATAAGAGTACTTATCAAATGAAATATGATGAGGATTTAGTAATTACAGGACTTGGTTTTGTTAAAATAGTAGACAAGTGTGTAATAGATGTTTATATCAATAAGGACGTAGAAGTATATACGAGAAAGTCCTTGATTTAACTTACGTAAAGTGCGTAAGTTTTTCTTTACAAGGAAAAAAGTGAGTATTAGAATATAGAAGTGGTGGTGATGATATGAATAAAATAGTAGATGCAAGCGGAGTGGAAATTATGCGTTTATCATATGCTTTAGTGGAAGATGACTTTTCAAGTGATGATATAAGGGAGGCTAAGACTGCCTTACAAGCATATAAAGATAATATGGATGAAGTGATGGCAACTAGTAAAAGGGAAATAAAAAAAGAAAAACTTTGTCAACTTAGAAATGTTGTATTGAGATTAATTGGAGATTCTTCTTTAGATATGACCGATAAAGAAATTGAAGTTTTAAATAAGAAATTGCTTTTGGCTGGAAGATTTAGACAATTTTTTGTAAAATTGGATGGAGTTATAACAGAAGATAATTGCAGAGATGTATTGAAACTAGCAAAGTTTACAGAACAAAACTTCTTGAGTAATTATAATTATTTAGATGAAGTCCATAGAGTATATGATTTAGAGGCAAATGGTATTTCATATTATCCAATTAAATCTACTGATGAGCAAGACTTTACCGACTTCTTTTATGAGGAATTTAAAAATATAAAAACACGTTCAAAAACAGGAAAGGAATTAAGACAAAAAGTTAAGAGTGGGAATTAAGAGACTTAATATATATGGTTTCTTTGTCACTCGGAATGGTACAAAAAACAATGAATATTGATAAAGATGAAGAATTAATAGAGTTTGATTATTTATTTTTTGAGGAAATGAGAGTTTCTTCATTAAATGATGTATTAATGAAAATTTTTCGGATGATTGATGACGCAACAAAATGGCGGAATAGTTTTCAACATCAACAGAGGTGTGTTGATGCTAAAATAAAAGTGCTAAGTAAGTTTAGTGAAAAATTGGGTAAAAAAATGGGAATTACTAGCTTAGGTAGATTATTAAGCGAGGAAACTTATTTGGAAACTCAATATAGTACGGTGGATAGTTATTTATATCAATTGACAGTAGCTTTAAGAGTTGCAAATGAAGATAATTATTCGGAGGTTAATAAAATAGTTGAATATGCTAGAGAAAAGTATTTAAGAGATAGAGATACTGTTGAGGGCTTAAGACAGGGGGGTATGACTTGTGATGAGCAATTTGTTAGTAATAATGACTTTTCAAAAGAATTTTATTTAACTAAGCAATTTATTGATGGAAAATTAGAAAACTTAATATTAAATAGTATTGATAAAAAAACAAGTAGAGTTAAAAGTAAGGCAGATGATAAAAAGTAGTGGTAAGACTCTTCTAAAATAGGAGAAAAGATGTTATAATTAGACTTAGTTGTGAGGGAGTGATGTTGATGAACAATGATCTTGCTAATGAAATTAGACGTAAGATAGATATAGTTGACATCATAGGTGAGAGAATACCATTAGTGGCGCGAGGAAAAAATTTTTTTGGAGTTTGTCCTTTTCATGATGATTCTAATCCTTCAATGAGTGTATCGCGTGAAAAGCAGATATATACGTGTTTTTCTTGTCATGCAACAGGCAATGTTTTTACTTTTTTGATGGATTATGAACATATTGATTTTAAAGAGGCGCTTCGCTATTTAGGTGAAAGAGTTGGCGTTAATGTTAGTGGTATTCAAGTAAAGCATAAAAGTACAAAATATGATAAATTATATGATGCATATGATTTTGCAGTGAAGTATTATCAAAATAATTTATCAAGTAGTTATGGTCGAGGAGCGAAGGCGTATTTAGCAAGTCGTGGTATTAATGAAGAGATAATTAAAGAATTTGAAATTGGTTTGTCTTTAGAGTCGAAAAATGATTTGACACAGTTACTGGTAAAGAAAAATTACGATTTGGCGGTTTTAAACAGAATTGGTTTGACTAGTGATGATCATGATATATATAATGATCGGATTATGTTTCCACTTTATGACGTAGCTGGGAAAACGGTTGGTTTTAGTGGGCGTATTTATAAGGAGACTGGTCAAAATAAGTATTTGAATACTAAGGAAACAGAGATTTTTAAAAAGGGTGAAATGCTTTATCATTATCATGTTGCTAGAGAAGAATGTCGTTTAAAGAAAAGTGTTATTGTAATGGAAGGTTTTATGGATGTTATTAGAGCTAGTACCATAGGAATAAAAAATACAGTAGCTTTGATGGGAACGGCACTTACAAAAGAACAAATTAATTTATTGAAACGCTTATCTAATAATATTGTTTTATGTTTAGATGGCGATGGGCCGGGTGTTCATGCAGCAATTGGAATTGGGGATACTTTATTAGAACAGGGAATCGAAGTTAAAGTGATTTCTTTACCTGATAATGATGATCCTGATAGTTTTATATTAAAACACGGCAAAGAGCGCTTTATAGGTTTAGTTGAAAATCCGGTTAACTTTAGTGATTTTAAGATTGCCAAATTAAGAGAAAATGTTGATTTTAGAAGTGATTTAGAAAAAGCTAATTATATTAATGCTGTATTAAAAGAAACAACTTTGGTTAATGATCCAATTAGAGTTGAAGTTGTGCTTAAAAGACTTGCAAAAGAATTCGATTTGAGTTATAATACACTGGAAATGCGATTTAATGACTTTAAAGCACAAAAAGAGGTCCCTAAACATCAAGTACAAAGTGTTAGTTTTAAAGAAAAGGTTGTTAAAAAGGATAAGTATATTAAAGCCGTCGAACAAATTTTATACTTTATGCTTAATAATGATATGGCAGTTAGCCAGGTAGAGAGAGAACGACTTATTTTTCCAAGTGAAGAGTCGCGGGCACTATCAAGTGAAATTATCTACTATTATAAGAAATATGGGAGTATCAATGTGGCGGATTTTTATACTTATATTCAAGATAAAGAGAATCTTCTAATCTTATTAAATGAAATCTTAGCTGGTAATTACAATGAGAAAACTACAAAAGAAGAGTTGTTTGAATATTTTAAAGTGGTTCGTGATTACGGAATAAACCAAGAAATTAAAAGATTGACAAATTTAATGAAAAAGGAAGTAGATCCATTGGAACAAGCAAAGATTGTTGAAAAGATTAGAAAGCTTAGAATAGGAGAATAGACATGGTTGGAGAAATTAAAACATTAGAGGAAAGAAAAAGTAAGTTACTAGCGTTAGGGAAAAAGCAAGGTTTTATTACTTATGAACAATTGGCTGATGAATTAAAAGGGCTTGATGTTGACAGCGATTCGTTAGATGAATTATATAATGCTTTAATGGAAGCAGAAATTGATATTGTAACTGAAGATGGTAGCGATGATGCTTCTGGAGAAGAAATAACTCAAGATGTTATAGTTGAAGACTTGACTTTATCAAAAGATGTTAAAATAAATGATCCTGTTCGTATGTATCTAAAAGAGATTGGTAGAATTAATTTGCTTACATCCGATGAAGAGTTTGAATATGCAAAAAGAGCTGAAGAGGGTGATGAGGAAGCAAAAAGAATGTTGGCTGAATCTAATCTTCGTTTGGTAGTTAGTATTGCTAAAAGATATGTCGGACGCGGAATGTTATTTCTAGATTTGATTCAAGAAGGTAATATAGGTTTGATGAAAGCAGTTGATAAATTTGATCCAACTAAGGGATATAAATTTTCAACTTATGCTACATGGTGGATTAGACAAGCAATTACACGTGCAATAGCCGATCAAGCGAGAACAATCCGCGTACCAGTTCATATGGTTGAAACAATTAATAAATTAGCAAGAATTCAACGTCAGTTAACTCAAGAATTAAATCGTGAACCAACAGATGAGGAAATTGCTAAAAAGTTAGGTGTGTCTATTGAAAAAGTGCGTGAAGTATATAAAATCAGTCAAGATCCAGTATCTTTGGAAACACCAATCGGTGAAGAGGATGATTCACACTTAGGTGATTTCTTGAGAGACGAGAAGACAATGGGACCAGAAGAATATGCAACAGTAGAAATGTTAAAAGAAGAATTAAGTGGTGTACTTGCAACTTTAACTGAACGCGAAGAAAAAGTACTGAGACTTAGATTTGGGCTTGATGATGGACAATGTAGAACTCTAGAAGAAGTTGGACAAATTTTTGGAGTTACAAGAGAGAGAATTCGTCAAATTGAAGCTAAGGCTTTAAGAAAACTTAGACACCCATCTCGCTCTAGAAAGTTAAAGGATTTCTTAACGGAGTAATGAAAATAAATAATCGTTTGAAAACAATTGGGGATTTAGTGGAAGCTAATTCCTTTTGTTTAGATGTTGGTTGTGACCATGCCTTTTTGGATATATATTTAGTAAAAAAAGGGATAGGTATTAAAGCCGTTGCTTCTGATATATTAGAAGGCCCGCTTAGTCAAGCAAAACAAAATATAAAAAAAGAGGGATTAGAAAAGGAAATAGAAACTAGACTTGGAAATGGCTTGGAAACATATAGTAGTGAAGTAGATACGGTAATTATTTCTGGTATGGGTGGCAGAAATATGATTGGAATATTTAAAAATAAATTAAATATATTGAAGAAGATAGAAACAATTATTATTAGTCCGAATAACTATCAAGAAGATATAAAAAGATTTTTATGTAAAAATGGTTTTATGATTGCTGATGAGGTATTAGTAAAAGAAAAAAAGTTTATTTACCAAATAATTAAGTTTAAACGTGGTAAAAAACATTATAGTAAAAAGGAGTACTTCTTTGGACCAATTAATTTAGAAAAAAAAGATAAATTATTTTATGAATACTTTCAAAGAGAAGTTAAATCAAGAGAGATATTAATAGAAGTTTTACCTAAAAATTATCGATTAAAAAAATTTATAGTTAAGAGAAAAATTAAAATGATAAAAGAAGAATTGAGATGATTCTTCTTTTTTATATATTGAAATTAATTTTTAACTATAATAGTTCGTTGTGGATTAGAAGTGCTTATGTTTTTGGGATTTGCTGCATTGATTGTGTTAATGTCAGTGTATAATAAAATGCTTAATATAAAATAGTTTTTTTTCATAATAATGCACTGTATTAGTACTATTCTTAATGAGGGATTACTATATAAAAATAAAAAACAAGTTTATTTTTCTTGTTTTCTTGATATTCCTACCATACTACCAAAGATTGTTGTTATAGTAATGATTAGATAGTAGAGTAGTAGTTTAAAAGTAAATGACGATGTTAAAAGAGCACAAAGTAGTAGGATAGTAGTTAGTAAACCTGAGAGTTTGAGCCCTTCTAAATAACCTTTTTTAGTAGCACTTTGTCCAAGAAGGTAGGCATTTATAAAGAGAGAAAGTAGAAGGGTTATAAGTTTAATGATATTGTAGGCATTTGGTGATAAAATATTAAAATAATAAAGAGTTGTTGTAACAATTAGGATAATAAAAATTGAAAGTAAAGTAGTACCTAAATAAATTAATAATTTTTTTAAGTTAGACATATTAGTCACCTCACTTAAATTTATGATATGTATAAAAAAATATGATTTAATTCATTATATAAATAGGTGATAATATGGAATTAATTACTATTCTATTTCGTTCTTTGTTTTTTTATGTTTCTATATTTATATTTTATAGAATGATGGGAAAAAGAGAAATAGGGGAGTTAAAGGTAGTTGATTTAGTAGTATCGATGTTACTAGCAAATATTGCTTCCTCAGGAATAGAGGATTATTCCAATAGTATTTTTTTATCACTAGTACCTGTTTTAGCCTTGGTTTTATTACAAATAATTGTGTCGAAAATTTCGCTTAGATATGCGAAAGTGCGAAAAGTAGTTGATGGCAGTCCGTCAGTTATTATTAATCGAGGAAAAGTTAATTTTAAAGAAATGTTGGAGCAGAGATATAATTTAGATGATTTATTGATGGAACTTAGGAGTCAGGGAATAAAGTCAATTGAAGAAGTTGATTATGCAATATTGGAAATTAGTGGACGATTATCTGTTTTTGTGAAAGATGATGATAAAAATTATCCACTACCAGTAATTCTTGATGGTAAGGTTGATGAGGATGTTTTATTACAAATAGGGAAAGATAAGGATTGGTTGAGTGAGGCGTTAAGAGAGGAAAATCTAAAACAGGAAGAAGTCTTCTATGGTTTTTATCGTGACGGGGAAATGTTTTTAATAAAAAACGATATAAAATGACAAAATATTCTAGTAGATTTTAGTAAAGTAATAACGGTGATATAATGAAGAATATTTTGAAAGCACTACTGTTAAGTTGTGGAATTATTTTAATACTTATTGTTAGTGGACCTAAATTGCCTAGGGAAAGTATAAGTAAAGATGAAGAGCAATTTGGAGAAAAAAGAGGTATTTTTATTAGTTATATTGAACTTAGCAAGTATTTAAAAAATAAGAGTGCGGTAGAAGGCAAAGAGAATATTGATTTAATAATTAAAAATATTAAAGAATTAGGATTTAATGAAGTAATTGTTCAAGTTAGAAGTTTTAGTGATGCAATATATCCTTCAAAAATATTTCCTTGGAGTAGTGTGGTGTCTAGTGCAGAGGGGGTTGAAGGAAGTTTTGATATTTTAAAATATTTTATTGAAAAAGCCCATAAAGAAGAGGTTGAGTTTATTGCTTGGATTAATCCCTATCGTATAAGAAGTCAAGCAGATATCTCTGGTATTAGTAGTCAAAGTCCAGCTTATGCTTATTTAAATAGTGATGTTGTTTATATTGGGGATGGTATTTATTTTAATCCTTCTAAGGAATATACTCATAATTTGGTGGTATCTGGGGTTTTAGAATTAGTAAAGAATTATAAAGTTGATGGTGTTTTATTTGATGACTATTTTTATCCAAATAATGAAATTGATATTAAAGATTATGAAGCTTATATAGAAAGTAATGCATATATTAGCAAGGAACAGTATAATTTAGACGTTGTGAGTAGGCTCATTAAAGATGTTCATGATGTTTGTAATAAGTATGGTGTTTTGTTTGGAGTTTCTCCTGATGGTAATATTGAGAATAATTATAATAAAGTGTTTGCTGACGTAAAAAAATGGTGTAGTAGCAATGAGTATGTTGATTTTATAATGCCACAAATATATTATGGGTTTCTAAATGAGGCACGATCATTTAAGAAAGCTATTGATGAGTGGGAAAGTATAGTTACTGATTTAGATGTTGGACTTCAGATAGCATTGGCTTTTTATAAAGTAGGAGAAAATGATTATTATGCGAAAGGCGGTAGTAAGGAATGGATGGAAAATAAAGATATTATTATGAGAGAAATAATTATGAGTCGGAATTTAAAGCAATATGAGGGTTTTAGTTTGTTTAGATATGATTATTTATATAATGAAGATCTTTATAATGAAATGACGTTAAATGAAATTGAAAATATGAAAAAAGTTTTAAATTAGTGGTCAACTTCCTAGAAAGTTTGTTATAATGGTTAAGATAGGAAGGTGTATTGGTGTGAAGAGAAATTCTGGTTTTACAATGATTGAGTTATTAGTGGCGATTGTTGTTTTAGGAATATTGATGGGTGTGGCAATACCAACTGTTTTGAATGTATTGACGGATAGTAGAAATAGAACTTATATAGATGATGCAATTAGAATGTCTTCAACTTTTGATCAGCAAATGCGAAAGGATAACATGATGCCTATCCCAGCAGTTGGGAGTTGTATTATGATGAATTTGACTTATTTAGATAATAATACTTTTAATGATGCTCCTTATGATGGTGAATATGATCGAGTATATTCATTTGTTGTTGCTAGGCGTGAGAATTTAAGTGATTATTATTACTATCCGCGATTAGTTGAAAAACTTCCAAAGGGAGATAGTGGATATCGTGGTGTTGATTTAGTGGAAGTGGATAGATTATATGAGAAAGATGCCAAAGATAAGTATGTTAAAAGTATTGGAAAAACAAAGTTGTTTGATTCTTCTGAAAAGGCTGGGAATGTTACAGAACTTAAGTCTATATTGTCTGGATATGGAATAAGTTGTAATTCGGTTATTGTTTATGCACCTAGTGCAGAGGATGACAATCCAGATGATTAAGTGGAATGGTAATTAGGTGGTGATTAGTATATGAATAATAAAGGTTTTACTTTAATAGAATTAATGGCAGTTTTTGTTGTATTAGGCGTTTTATTAGGAGTTACTATTCCAAATATTGTGGGTATTACAACAGCAAATAAGCAACAAACGTATGCGGATGATGCAAAGAAGTTTAAGAATGCAGTGGAGTATAGATTTAGAGGTGATAGTACAATTGAAAAACCAACTAATAATAATGACTGCATAATTGCTAATTTAAAGTATGTTGCTGGAAGTGAATATGATAATCCTCCGTATGGTGGAGTCTATTTGATGGATTATTCATATGTTATTATGGCAAAAAAGAATAATGAGTATAAGTATTATGTTCAGTTGGTAGAAGGAATTAAACCTAATCCAAGTGGAGCAAATGACAATGCTAAATATTGTCAGGAAGAGGGATGTCGAGGAATCAAACTTGATTTAATTACAAAGCTAGATGGAGAAAAGTATCAAAATGAAATAGATGAAGCAACTTCTATTTCATACTTTACACCTAGTTTGGCAGATATTAAAACAAAAACAACTGAAGCTCAGCTTACAGCTTATTATGCAACTTTAGCTAATACTATCAAGGATGAAGATGGTAATAAAGTGTGTAATGTTGTAAAAAGGGTTTACTATGAAGGATAAAATTTGTTGTCAAATTTTAGTAAATGGGTATTGATTGAAAAAAAACAGTATGCTATATTAATATTGTAATAAAAAATAGAAAGAGAGTGAAAGAGAATGAAAAAGATGGATGCTAAAGGTTTTACATTAATCGAATTATTAGCAGTTATTACAATCATGGGTATCTTAATGATAGTTGCGATACCTGCAATTACAAGAACTATCGAAAATTCAAGAAAGGATACATTTGTAGATACAGTTAAACAATACGTTAACGGTACTAAGACTATGTGGGCTTCAGATAACTTATCATGTACTGATACTGTTTCAGCTACTGATTTCGTTTCATCTGCAGTTTCAGCAGGATTCTATTATATCGAAGTAGATTCTTCAAGTACATCTGTTCCACAAGTACTAGAATCAGGTGGTAAATCATCTTGGGGTAATCGTGATATCAAAGGTTATATCTTAGTTCATGTTTATGATGTTACAAATGGAAGTGTTTCAACTCGTAAAGTTGATTACTACCCAGTATTATCTGATGGAATTCACGGAGTAAATGCTAAAACTTCTGGTCCTCTTACTACACCAAAAGATGGTTTAAAGAAAGTTGAAAATATTAAACGTGGAGATTTACAAATGACTGGTATCACTTATGCCAAAGCTGGTGCTGGTACTGCTCCAAAAGGATGGACTGGAGCATCTGGTTCTGAAGTAGTTGGAGCAACAGCTGGTAAATGCGTAGAAGTTTAATATAACTAATAGTTTAAGAGTGAGTTAATATCACTCTTTTTTTTGTGTTTAGAATTTGTTATACTTAGATAGAGGTGAAGATGATGTTATTGATAGGTAGTCATGTTAATTTTAAGAAGGATGATCAGTTGTTAGGAAGTTTAAAACAAGCTTTAAGTTATGGAGCTAATACATTTATGTTTTATACAGGGGCACCACAGAATACGAAAAGATATCCGATTGAAGATGGCCTTACATTAGCTGCATTACAATTAATGAAAGAAGAAAATATAGATTATTCAAAGGTTGTAGTTCACGCTCCGTATATAGTTAATTTAGCGAATGATTCAGATCCAGTAAAATATAAGTTTTCGGTTGATTTTTTACAGGAGGAAATTGAAAGATGTAAGTTGCTTGGAATTACTAAGTTAGTATTACATCCGGGAAGTCATGTAGGACTTGGAGTTGATAGGGCAATTGCCAATATTAGTAATGCAATTAATATGATAAGTAATGATTCGGTGGTTATTCTGCTCGAGACTATGGCTGGAAAAGGAACGGAAGTGGGATCTAAATTAGAAGAAATAAAGGCAATTATTGATAAGGTTGAAGATAAGGAACATATTGGGGTTTGCTTAGATACTTGTCATTTAAACGATGGAGGTTATGATATTGCTAATTTTGATGAGATTTTAGATCGAGTTGATAGGATAATTGGTTTAAATAAAGTGGGTTGTGTTCATATTAATGATAGTAAAAATGAATGTGGAGCCCATAAGGATAGACATGAAAATTTTGGTTTTGGTCAGATTGGATTCGATAATTTAATTAAGGTTATTTATAATGAACGCCTAAAAGATGTTCCTAAAATATTAGAAACACCATATGTTGATAAGGATTTTGCTCCGTATAAGTATGAGATTGAAATGATTAGAAGTAGAAAATTCGATCCTGATTTAATTGAAAAAATAAGAAATCAAAATTAAAAAGACCTTTTAAAAGGTCTTCAGACTGTTGACAAATAAAAATTTGTTAATAGTCTTTTATTTTTTTATGAAAT
>URZY01000005.1 GCA_900552495.1 uncultured Mycoplasmatota bacterium
ACTGCTGTCTCCCGTAGGAGTCTGGGCCGTGTCTCAGTCCCAGTGTGGCCGATCACCCTCTCAGGTCGGCTACGCATCGTCGCCTTGGTAGGCCATTACCCCACCAACCAGCTAATACGGCGCAGGCTCATCTTCAAGCGAAGCTTTAAAGGCTCCTTTTAATATAAAAGTGTATCTCTTATATATAATCCGGCATTAGCAATCATTTCTAACTGTTATTCCAGACTCGAAGGCAGATTACCCACGTGTTACTCACCCTTGCGCCACTAGACGGGGATCCAAATCCAACTTTGTGCAAGCACTCTATTTTCATTGGGCCGTCTCGTTCGACTTGCATGTCTTAGGCATGCCGCCAGCGTTCATCCTGAGCCAGGATCAAACTCTCAATAAATTTATTTTATTTTTGTTTGTTCAATTTATCCTAGCTACTCAAAATTGACGTTTTGCTTAGTTTTCAAAGATCATTTAATTTTGCATCTCTTTTTCGGAGCTGCGTTATTAATATATCAAACATAATTTGCGAAGTCAACACTTTTTTTAATTTTTTTTAATTTTTTCTTTTTCTCGTTTTTTAGTGCTTTTCGCGCCTCATGTGTTTAACTATTCTAGCACTTTTTTTCTTTTTGTCTAGTCTTTTTTGCAAAAAAAATAAACTTTTTTTGATTTAGTTTATTTTTCTACATATTTTTTATATATTTCATAGTAGTTTTCAACTGTTCCTGGAGCAAAGGCTAGACTTTTTTCCCTAACATGATTAATTAAATCTGTTAATTCCGATTTAAGAATTGTATCAATCTTTTCAGAATAGTGCATTAAATTTTTATGGTATTTGTATTCACCTCTATCTAATACTTTAAAACTTCCATCTGGAAAAACACGTAAATCTAAATCATAATCGATATATTTAATAGTTCCTTCTTCAATGATAAACGGTGAGGCTATATTACAATAGTAATAAATCCCTGTTTTTTTATATTGACCTATTATGTTATACCAACTATTTTTGAAAAAATATAATACTGCTGGCTCTTTTGTTCGCCATGTTCGACCATCCGATTCAGTTACCTTAGTTCGCTCATTCCCAAATATTAAATAATCATCATGGATTTCTAAAAGAACTGCTTCATCCCAAGAACGGTGTATTTTACCATCATGCTTGTATCCATGAATGGTGTATTTTTTTCCGATTATTAGTTCTTCATTTTCCATCTTTTTACCTCGTTCTGTTTGTATTATACTATTTTTTCTTTATTTTTTCAACCTTTGCTTGCATATAGAAAAGAGCCATCAAAATAGATTGTTATTTTAATCTACTTTGACTAGCTCTTTATTCCTCACTATTCTTTTTCTTTCTAGAAGTTTTAGTTTTTTTGTTTTTAGTCTTTTTCTCTTTATCTTCGGCGTTTTCTAAAATTTCTTCTTCTACGACTACTGCTTCAGTTATACTTTCCTCAATGGATTTTTGAAATATTTTAACATTCCTTTTAATTGTATAAGTTGATATCATATCTAATACTGCATATATAATAATAAATACACCTACCAATTTTGTGAAATAAGAAATTGCTTTAAAGGGATTAAATAATAATACCAATCCGCAAATTGTACTAATAATTGAAAGTAGCATTGTTGTTTTCCATAGATTGTTATTATTAGCCTTTAATTCAAATGCATATTGTAATTTAGTTGCACTACTGATGATTATACTCACTCCCAAGATAATTGGCATAATGCTCGCTACACCTTCCGGGTTATCAATAATTACAATTCCTAGTACGACACTAATTATTCCATATACTAGATCAAGCTCACTCTTTTTCTCTTTACTTAGATTACTGAAAAACTTTATTCCAGAGAGAACACCTAGTGCGATAATGACACTTCCAACGACATATGCGATTGTTATAATTGTCACCTCTGATTGGAAAATAAGCAAAATTCCTAAGGCTATTAAAAATAAAGATGTGATTAGTGATGATCTGAAAAATTTTTTCATTAATTTATCCATAATTGTTCCTCCATTTAATTATTGATTTAATTATAACATAATGTTATTGCTTTTTACAATTGGACTTCTTAGCTTTTTTAGTTTTAACTGAAGATTTTTTATCATTTTCACTGTTTTTTTCTAATGCCAATTTTGGTTGCATACTTGTTATAGTCGTTTCCTTTGACGCTTCTTGAGCAGGGGCAAGGCTTAAGGTGTAATCATTTTCAATCGTGGAAATATTTTTTGTTCTTGAGATTTGCTCATATAGAAAAAGATGATTTTCTTTAGAAAAAGTAAAGAAATAATATAAAATGTTTACTATTTGACATATTACAATTACACTCCATAGTCTATTTGAAACAGCAGTTGATAAATTTAGATTATTTATCCATATATTGGGATATAAGATTATTCCAATTAATAAAACATTTCTAAAGAGAATTTGATACCATTTTGCAGGGGCATTTAATGATTCTATTTTTAAACGTAATATTTTTTTACCAAGTGTTTTTCCTGAGGAAAATGTTGGTATTAGAATATAGTATATGAATATTGTTAGTAATAAGTGGTAATTATCTAGGGGTGTTGAGTATAATAAAATTTTAGTTATTAAGGAAAAAATTGTTAGGAAGAAAATATCTATTGAAAATGAAACAAATCTTCGTAAAAGTGTTACTTTCTTACCTTTTTTATAACTTTTAGCTTCTAATTCTTCTCTTGTTGGTAAAAAGATGGTTAATAATGGAGTTATCATATATCCAATCATTCCTCCCAACGTATTTATAAGTAAATCATCTATGTCAAAGAGACGATAAGGTCTTGGATAAATTCCATATAAGCCACTCAGTTGAGTAAGTTCAAAAAAGAGACTTAAAAAGAAAGTGTATGTCAATGTGTGATACCACTTTTTTTGGAAGAAATATCTTAAATACACTCCAAATGGTAGTGTCAATACAATGTTAAATAGAACCGTATAAACAGTTGGGGATTTTAGAATGTTAAAAATATCACTAAATTCTTTTATGTTGAAATTATTCGTAGTTATAATATCTTTTATAAACTGAAACATATGAAGTTGCGTGGTTGGGGAGGTCATTTTTCTTACATCTTCAATTGATGGCAGAGGTAAGATTACCAAAAAATAGGCACAGATTAAATATAAAATTAAGCTATAGAAACACAAGCTCTTTAATAAAGGTATTGCTCCGTACTTTCGATATTGATGAATTAAAAAAGGAATAGTTAAAATGAAT
Organism: uncultured Mycoplasmatota bacterium; assembly: GCA_900552495.1. Classification (GTDB taxonomy): domain Bacteria; phylum Bacillota_I; class Bacilli_A; order RF39; family UBA660; genus JAEDES01. The sequence continues at coordinate 3,244 of URZY01000005.1, forward strand.
GCGATAAAAGGAAATACAATAAAAGCAAAGCCTATTGGTATTTTATATGCATCCATAATTATTCCTCTTTTCTACTAATTAATTTTTTTCCACAAGAAATGTTAATAAAGCATCTGGTGACAATCCTTCAACTGCTATATCATAAATTAGGTCAATTATTGGAATGGTTACCTTCTTGTGCTTAAGTAATTTATAAATTGATTCTAGGGTATAAAAGCCCTCAACCGTTGTTTTAGATAGATATTCTTGTATTTCTTTTTGAGTACGCTTTTCACCTAGTAGTTTTCCAAAACTATAATTTCTACTTTTTGTCGAAGTACAAGTTAATAATAAGTCCCCTATTCCAGCATAAGTATCAACTGTTCTTTTTTTGGCATCAAATGCAAATAATATTTCTTCCATATCGTGCATAGCTTCTGTAAGTAACATTGCCTTTGTTGATTCATTAGCCTTCATACCTTCGAGCATTCCAGCTGATAGAGCAATAACATTTTTAATTGCTCCACAGATTTCAACACCAATGACGTCTGTTGATTCACGCAGTTTAATATATCTATTTTGTAATGCTTGTTTAGCCAGTTCTCTAGTTTTTTTCTTTTTACTGGCTAGAGTAAGTCCGGCAGGCATTTTTGAAACAAGGTCGATTGCAAAAGATGGTCCACTTATGACACCAACATTCTTGGTATTAAGGTGCTTTTCGATTATTTGATTAATAAATAATCCTGTGTCTTGTTCAATTCCTTTAGTTGCAATTATGATGTGATTATTCTTTATATATGGTTGCATTGCCTGAGCTAAATCATCAACGAACGCTGCTGGAATTGCAATAATTAAAAGATCTTGTCCCTTAATACATTTTTCCACAGAGGTTGTTAATTTTATTTTTTCTGATAATTTGAAGTTTGGAATAAGTCTTTCATTTTGACGAGTTGTTTCTAACTGTTCTTTTTCCTCTTTGAACTTTGTCCACATTGTTACTTCACATTTATTTTCTATTAATATGCTGCTTAGAGCCATACCGTAAGCTCCACAACCAAATAGTCCTACTTTCATATATTGTCTCCTTTTGTTAGGTTTTGTCACTTTTAATTTTGATTATCTTTGTTTTACCATGTATTCTTTTATTTGTCTAGATTAGAGTATTAGTATTAATAAATTTTAATTATATTTTTCTGAAGAAAGTGTAATATACTGTATGGAGTGGGCGATTAGTTTTGACTTATGTTTTTATTTAACTTATACTTTTATTATGAGGTGATTATGTGGCTAAACTTAGTTTGAAAAATTCTGAATTATTGAAAAAGACGAAAGCAATTTTAAATAGAATGCCAATTCAAGGGGTTATAGTTGGTGGAATTGTAACAGCCGTTGTTGCTGGATTTTCTGAAGGGAATGGTGATTCTATTAATAACGAGGCTGGTAATTATAATGGTCCTGGCTATGTTAGTACAGTTCCTAATTATGAATTTGATGAGGAAATACCGATGCGAGAACAGATTAATTTATCTCCAGATGAAATCATAACTATGCCTAATCAGGAAGAAACAATAAATGTCTCATTAGAAGATGTCAATAATTTAAATATTATTATAAATGATTCTGATTGTATGGATAATTTTATTAATTCTGTTTGTGAGCAGTTGGATAGAGATGGAATTAAATTTACATATACTAGTGATTGTAAAGATGTTGATGTTGATGGGGCAGTTGTTATAACACTTGATCAGCAGTATATGGCTGGTCCTGGAACAGCAGTTTTTGCCCCACTGCGAAATGGCCGTAAAGGGAATTCTGATGCATTAACTTTAGCTACAGAGAGAGCTTTTTATGAAAAAGGTTTTTTAGTTGATGGGATAGCTTGCGGACAGATGGGATTTAGACAAAATGATGATGGTTCAGTTAGTGAGCGTGTTCCTACTCCTACTGAGGAGGCAATTGCTGAAACTACTGAGGCTAGTTTTGTTACTGTTTCGTTTGGCACAACGAGTAATAATGCTGAATTAGTAGCAAAGGCAATTGAAGGATCCCTAACTAGATACTGTGCTTATATTAATGAAAATCAAGTAGGAGATGATTTGATTTATTGTGTTCAATCAGATGAACAATTAGATGATTTGGCTACTTATTATGGAACTGATCCAGCTAGCATCAAAATACAAGGTGTAGACTTGGAGGAAGGAACAGTCTTACCCGGTCAAACTGTTATTAGTCCTAATGTTAGTGATATTAGAGAATTTCAACATAATGTTCCAACAAATTTGTATGTTGATAAAACTATTTGGTCAAAGTAATATAAGAAAAAAATTAAGTTTTTTTATTGAATATCATAAACAGTTGTGTTATACTTCTAAGTGTTTAAGCCATTTGGATGGTATAAAACAATTTGTAGGGGATTAGTTAAATGGTATAATAATGGTCTCCAAAACCACTGTTGGGAGTTCGATTCTCTCATCCCCTGCCATTTGAATTTTAAGCAACAGTGATGTTGCTTTTTTTGTTGTTTTGGCGCGGATGAGGTTTTGACTAGACCACTCTACAGCTTTAGTAGTCCCATCTCTAGTCAAAAAGATTTTCTATATTGGTTCTTTTGAATGGTTGTTTTGTTTATATAAATTATTGTTATTCTTGCAAAAGTTTGCTAGAGTTTATTAATAACCTTATAATTAATTTAAGCGAATATTTAAAATAATATTCCAATTCTTATGTAATAACATTAATACAAACTGGATGGAGGTATAGGTTATGTATGATACTGATAATATTTTATTAGAAATTTATGATAATGCATTAGAAGAATTTAGACAAAGTGGCTATCATCCACATCCTGCTAATTTACTTTCAATGTTACTTTTAGCAGAAAAGAATAAATTTGAGCCATTACGAGTTGCTGAAGGAGTTTTTTATAAGAGGTATAAAGATGAAATTGATAGCAAGATTTCTAAGGTTATTGAAGATTTTAAAATAAGCAAGCGGGAAATCAAATCTTTCATAGAAGCAAGTGGAGTTCTGGTTGGTGATTTTGAATCAGATAAAATATGGTTTGTTTTTGCAGATGGTTTTGGTATAATGCATGGTGAAATGATGTATAGACCAGATCAAACAGATTATCAAATGTATAGCCACATGGACAATAAATCTAAATGGTATAAAATGACAGAACATGGGTTAGAGGAATATTCAAAAAACAGCGAAAATAAAGTTTTAAAAAAGTTTAAGTAGTAATTTTGTTAGTATTTTATGAGCCTTTAGGCTTCTTTTTTACTTTTAAAAAGTATAAAATTTAATTTACCTATTGATTAATTACCGGATCGTTTCTATTCCAAATTTATCCTTAATTATTTCTTTAGCTAAATTAAATCGCTCTAAATAATCTCCCCCTAAACTTACAAATTCTATTTTATGTTCATAAAATAGTTTTTTTATTTGATTACTATATTTAAGTCGATTAGCTTCAATCTTTTCGTTTCTGGTTCCATCTTGAACGAATTTTACAGTTGGCTCTAAAAATAAAACTAAATCAAACTCATTTATTCTTGTAATAGCATCAGCTAAGTCATCACATTTTTTTACTTCCTTTTTATCTTCTAACAAAAATCTTGAATAAAACTTTGTTGTTAAGGCATCCGTATCTATAAATAGTAACCGATTGCAATTTTTTAAAGCATCTATTTCCTCTGCTTTTTGTCTTATTAAATTTTCATATAGATCGTACTTGTTCATCTTATCTTCCCCACCGGCTATATCACAAGTATCTCTGCCAATTTCCCTTACAAAATTTGTATTATAAGCAATCGCAAGATTTTGAACTAATGTTGATTTTCCTGTACTCTCACCACCAACTACTAGTATTTTTTTAGCATAGTATGGTCTACAAACTGGAGGGAGATATTGCCAATTTTTATATACATCAAATCTAATATTTGTAGAACTAATCGGAACCTCACTTCTATCAAAATAAATTACTTCACTTTCTGGTTCATAAAGACTTTCAAAGCGATTTGTTCCAAAATAATCGGATCCGCAAAAAACTGCATCAATTGACTTACCAATACATTTTTTAATATCTTCGGCACCTTTTTCCCAGTAATAATCTGTATTATACTCTTCTTTACTAACAGCTTTATCCTCAATTAAAATTATTTTTACATTATTAAGATGTCTTACATTGTCATATATCCATCTATATCTTAATTCTTTTGAAGTAGACTCTCTTCCTTCACACCAACTAATCATTACATACAATTCTTCACACATACTTGCAGCTCTAATAATGTCATGTAAATGACCAATATGTAATGGATCAAAAGATCCTCCATACATTCCAACTTTATACATAATTACTTCTCCTTTGCCATTTTAGTCCAATTATGATATCCATAAAATGCATTAATTAAATAAACGCTCCACATTGTTACCATTACTAAATCGCCTACTAGAACCCACATAATAACAGTAATGATATCAATAATAATCCACAATAACCATTGTTCACGATAACGCAACATCATTAATGCATTTGCTACTACTGAAGTTACTGTTGAAGCACTATCCAGTAATGTTCCAGCTCCACCTAGTAAATCTAAAATAACCTTATATCCTAAAATACCTAATCCTATAAATATTAAAAGTATAAAACTTTGGGTAATGTTAAGTTTCTTGCCTTCTGCTGTATCTGTTTCATTATTCATGTGTTTATTCCATAGGTAATATCCTATAAATTGGGATGGTAAATAGTAAAGGGCATTTAACATAACTTCACCATAATACTTATTAATCCAAGCTATTATTACATAGCCAAGTATGTTAAAAAACCCCCAAACATATTGACTCTTTTTACCCTTAGCACATAGTACTACACAAAATATTCCACATATGGCAGCCATTCCATCAATAAGCAAATACCATATAGAGCTTTCTTTATCTATGATTGAAAAGTATATGGTAAACCCTATAACAGTTAGTAACATTCCCCATTCAAACCAATTAAATTTATTTATAATCTTTTTCATAATTTTATTCTCCATTCTCTTATAAGTTAATTTTTAGTTAATTTTTCTATTTTTATATATTTTCTAGTATCGTCATCATTTCTGGTTGAAATTATCACTTCCTTATTTTTGTTATCAACTTTTTATTAATAACATATTTCAAAAAAATATTTCTTTGTTATTAACATTATATTAATAAGAATAGCAAAAGTCAATATGTTTTTAATTTTTTATTAAAAACATACATTCATTTAACCTTTCATTTTATAAGAGAAAACATTAGTAGTTTGGATAGAAACTTTGTATTATTTATATAAATCATTCTTTATAATTATCATTATATTTTTTTAGACATTCTCATATATATTATTTTAAGGGAAGAAGCAAGACATTTGATGTTAACAAAATAGAAGACATTTTAATACTTAATTTTAGAACCATGATTATTAAGTAATAAGGTTCTTGGTGATCCTCACAAAAGGTGTTAATTTTCTTACCTTTCTTCGTGGCTTCCTGATTTTAAAAATTAAATAGGAGTGTGATTATGAATATCATAGATAAAAATTTTAAAAAGATAGTAGAAGAAATAAAATCATGTAGTGAAATGGAATTATATCACCGTATAAGAACAAAATTTGAACTTATACCAGAGGAAACAAAAAATAGCTGTATGAATTTTTTTAATCAATTTTCCTATTGGGGAAATTTAAATATTAAGGATAATGTCTACCAGGAAATAGAGCTAAAGGCTATGGAGTTACATCAACATATTGATGATTTTGTGTGGTTGTATCAACATTTAGAAGATTACCGTTCCAAAAGGTTACTATATGCAATTTTAAATAATTGGTACCAATATGATTTTTTGGAAACGGCCAGAACTAAAGAATGTTTATTTGATGAATATTTTGATTTAGATGTAATTAAATGTAATAATGATGAAGTTATTGTTGACTTAGGCGCTTACACGGGAGATAGTATTTTATCTTATATAAAAAATTATGGGGAAGATTGTTATAAAAAAATATACTGCTATGAGATTACTCCTGAGACATTTGAAATACTTAAAAAAAATCTTTTACCTTTTCCTAATATTGAGTGTAGATTAAAAGGAGTTGGAGATAGATATGAAAAAATGGATGTAGAAAATAATTCGGCAAGTGTTTCTGCTAACACTTTAAAAACTCACGATGATGGAAAAATAGAGGTAACTACGCTTGATAAAGATATTGAAGATTCTATTACCCTAATTAAGGCAGATATTGAGGGATTTGAGCAGAAAGCATTGGAGGGAGCTAGAAACCATATAAAAAATGAACATCCTAAATTGCTTATCTCTGTTTATCACAGGAATGAAGATTTATGGAAAATACCAAAAATGATTTATGAAATGTCGAAAGATTATAAATTTTATTTAAGATTTAACAGTTCGCCTATTTATCCAACCGAAATCACTTTGTTAGCTATTTAATTCGTAATTATATATAGACTGTCTGATTTATATTTTATTTGTGATTCTTTGAGTTTAATTTTAATTAGAAATTGAAATTACTACGATAGAAGTAAAAAACTTCCTTAATTGGAAGTTTTATTTTGTTTTTTCATACATTAATCCCTTGTGAAATTTCCAAGAAATTATTTTATGAACAATACTATCAATAAATTCCTCGCTTAGTTCACCTTCTTCGACAGCTGTTTTTATTTCATTAAAAGCTTTTTCATAGTCGGTTGTCATTAAGATATCATTACCTGCTAAAAGAGCTTTTTTGTAGACATCTTTTATTGAAGAAGTGGCCCCCATAGCTAAATCGTCAGTTATTATAACTCCTGTAAAACCTAAATTATTACGAAGCAGATTGTGAACACTAGCTGAAAGAGAGGCTGGATTATTTTCGTCGATGCTATTTACAGTAATATGACTTACTAGCACTGCCTCGGCGCCACTTTCTATACCTGCAGCAAAAGGTGGTAAATCTTGTTCTTCTATTGCGGTAAAATCCCTTTTGTCTATTACTTTTCCATCATGAGAATCAGAATTATTAGCATATCCTGGAAAGTGTTTTAAAACATAAGATACTCCCGTTTTTTTATTGGCCTCAATAACTGTTTTAGCATATTCAGAAGTTGTTTCAGTATCCTCTCCTATTGTTCGATGGTAAATATAATCGTCACTTGAGGTCGAGACATCAACTACTGGAGCAAGATTGACGTTTAAGCCTAACTCCTCTAATAAAAGACTTTTCTTTTGTGTATCTGTCTTTATTAAATCGAACCCACCCTCTTTATATAATTCTTGTGGAGATTTAAATGGCTCATCTGCAAGAAGTTTATTACTACTTATTCTTACAACAGAACCACCCTCTTCATCCACTGCAGTTAGTAGAGGAATTTTAGAAGTAGCTTGGGCTGATGAAATCATTTTCTTAACTTCATCAGGTGTTTTCCCCTGAAAATCATGTTCAAAAAAAACAAAGCCACCAACTTTATATTTATTTATTGCTTCCTTTACTTTGTCAGCATCATATCTTACTAACAATAATTGGCCAATCTTTTCGTCGAGGGTCATTTCCTTTAATTTGTTTGAAGCTAGGAGGTTGAAATTACTAAATAGATTATCTACTGAATATGGAGCAATTTCCTCATCTTGAGAAACAGGAGTAATATTTACTAATTTATTACCTTGCTGTTCTTTTGCTTTGTTTAATAGACCAGTATATTCAATTATTACATCATCACCTGGGGCAAAAACATCTTTTTCCACTGAAAATGTGTAAATAATATTTGCTTCATCCTTAACTGTCAAAGAGTCATTGCCACTTTTAAGAACAGTAGCGGTTAATTTACTAGTTTTTTCTAATGACTTCTCATTAGGTATTAACAAGTATGTTGCAAAAGAGGCAAAAAGGAAAATAGCAATTAGAGATAAATATTTCTTTTTATTAATATGAATCACCTACCAGTATAAATATATTGTATTGTCGATGATTTATACTACTTTTAGTTATTATTTTTTTAAATTTGTGATATAGTATTTTTGGGTGATTTGCTTGAAGAAAACACTGATATTATTGTTTATAATTATTTTGACTATTATTGTTAATTTTGTTGGTGGAACATATATTTTCGTGGTTGATGATCTTGCTGAAGAGCCACGGGCAACAGAGATACCTAGATTTTATTTTGACGGAGATATGGCTGAGATGAATGAAAAAAGTGATGAAAGAAAAATCTCTGTTCGTTATAAGGGAAGCGATAATGAATTCGAAGCCTATGCAAAAGTAAAAATTCAAGGTAATTCTAGTGTTCTTTATGAAAAGAAAAATTATACAATTAAGTTTTATCGTGATAAAGACTTAGATGAAGAATATAAGGTTGATTTTGGTTGGGGAAAACAAAACAAGTATTGTTTAAAAGCAAATTGGATAGATAAAACACATGCAAGAAATATTGTAACCGCGAATTTAGTTGCTGAAATACAAAAAAAATATGGTTTATTTAAGAACACACCACACTATGGAACGATTGATGGAACTCCAGTCGAAATATATCTTAATGATAAATTCTTAGGATTGTATACATTGAATATACCTAAGGATGCTTGGATGTTTGATATGGATGAAGGAAATGAAAATCATATTGTACTTGCTGGAAATGGCATTTCACCGGCAAATCTATTTACAGGCGCCCCAGATCTTAAAGCTTGGGAGGTTGAAGTTGGAAAGAATAATCAAGCAACACTTGATAAATTAACCCGTTTATCAGAATTTATAAGATTTAGCAGTGATGAGGATTTTCGTTCTAATATTGAGGAATACTTCAATCTTGATTCCTTGCTTAATTATTATGTAATGTTGCAATTTGCTCAACTCGTTGATAATGCCTATAAAAATATGTTACTTGTAACGTATGATGGTAAGATTTGGTATGCTAGTCTTTATGATTTAGACACATCATGGGGAACTCAATGGAATGGTAAATCTAAACTTGAGTATAAAGAAGCAACTGTGCCAGGCGATAGTAAGTTATGGCAAAGATTAGAAAAATTATTTCCAAATGAATTAGCAGATCGTTACTTTGACCTAAGAAAAGATATGTTAACTATTGAAAATATTCAGGCTAAATTTGAAAATTTTACTAATACAATTCCAATAAGGTCTTTTGAAAAAGAAAAAAATAGATGGCAGAATATTCCAGGCTATAATTTAAAACAAATCAATAATTTTTTAGAAATAAGAGTCCCACTAGTTGATGCCTATTTTAAAAATCTTTATACAAAAGAAGCTAAAGTTACAATTACTTATTCTAAAAATCTAGATAATTCAATCACTGTGAAAATCAAAAATTTACGTAAGGATATTATGGTATTGGGTGATGAGGAAGTAACTTTTGATAAGAATGGAAAATATAAGTTCTTATTTATGAATTTTGCTGGAGAAAGAGCGGAGATTACAGTAGATTCTAGAGAAATTAGAAAAAAATTAGAAGCATAAAAATTGCTTCTTTTTATTTACTTTTAGTAATTAAATTGTATAATAAACTTAATTTGTGGAGGTGTCTTTGGTGAATAAAACGGATTTTGAGAATGATGTTAAATTGTTTATGATTTTTGATATATTAGGGGATACTGAAAGGACTGGTCCTCTACTTTGGCATATTGAGAGAGAAAGGCTAGAAGATGTTAAAAATCATATTTTAGACTTACTCCTTATTTTTAGAATTATAAAGAAGTATTTACCTGATAAATTAGATAATAATAAAATAGTTGATTATATTATATGTCACGATTTACCAGAAGCAATTACTGGTGACATTACTAAATTTGAGGGGGTTGCAAAGGAAGAAATTCAAAGTGTTACAGAAGAAGCCATTGACTATTTGGGTGAGAGATTTAATGATGTGTTTAATATCTATGAAATATTAAATGATTATGAGAGGCAGATTGACTTAGAGGCGAAAATAGTTAATATGATTGATAAAGTTCATTCGGCAACGACATTTATTAAGTACGAAAGTGAAAAACATGTAAATATGGATGACGAAAGAATTCTTTCTTGTCTTAGACAGCATCCATTTGTAGTACAAAAAATTGCTGAAGGAAAAGACTTAGCCGATATTTTTTATGAATTTCATATGATGTCTGTTAAAATATCTGATGCAGAATGTAATAAATATGGAATAAAGCGCGAGGAGGCCGACCAGATTGTTGAGGCTATTAGAGGGTTTGCCGAGGAATTTTACGCGCAAAAAGTTAATAGAACTCTATTAAAGGTTAAAGATGATTTTCCAAAAACTGCTATGCGTTATAAAAGAAAAAATTAATAATAATGTTCACTTAAAAGTGAACTTTTTTTACTTTTTGTGACACTTTATATTTATTTTTATGGGGTTTTACTTCACTATTTGGAAAATCTATGATATTTTGTATTATAGAGATGGGTTTGACATACAATTTATATATGATAAAATTTAGTTTCGGCCTTAAAGGAGGAATTGAAGTTGGATTACTTAAGTTTTTTAGAACGAATAACTATTTGTTTTATTTTGGGAATCATCATTGGATTTGAAAGACAATATCGAAGAAGAATTGCTGGAATTAGGACAATTTCGCTAGTAACAATTGGTGCTTTTTTATTTGTTTCAGTTTCTGAATTAACTGTTGCTAATGATGTATCTCGAGTAGCTGCACAAGTTGTATCGGGAATTGGTTTCTTAGGTGCAGGTGTTATTTTGAGAGATGGAACTAATATTCGTGGATTAAATACTGCTGCTACTTTATGGTGCAGTGCCGCGGTTGGTACACTTACCGCTTTAGGCTTGGTTGTTGAGGCAATCATTGGAGTTTTCTTTATTTTATTCTCAAATATTGTTTTACGTTTTATCTCGAGAGTTATTATGGGGCGTATCAATCCTAAAGTTGAACACTACGTTCTAACAATTGAATGTTTACCAGAAAAAGAAATGACTGTTAAAAATTTACTAATACAAAAATTAAAGTCACAAGATAATGTTTTAAAACATTTCAAGACTAGTAAAGAAAATAATTTAATGAAAATCGAAGTACAAATTGAAGTTTTACACGATGGAGTCGAGAGTATCAACAGTATTATAAATAAACTTTGTGTTGAACCCGGAATTAGTTCAACTGAGTTTACAGAGATAATAAATTATGTTGATGATGACGACGATGATTATGATTCAAAGTAGTAAACTTGACAGTTAATATGAAATGTGATATACTTTGTTTACTTTTTAAAAGGGAGATAGTTATGTTAAAACAGACGACGACAATTATTACAACGAATGGTAAGTCAAGGTTTAATTGATTGTTTTAGCATTGTATAAATTACAGAAATTTATTTATATGAAGAGTCTATTACAATCTGTAGTAGACTTTTATTTTAGACAATATATTATAAAGACTACAATGTAGGATATGATTATTAGGTGGTATTTTTTAGAGAGGCATCGTTGGTGGAAGATGCTAAATATGCTTAGTAATTACTCCCTATTAAGTCGCGCTCGAAAGAGATGCCCGAGTAATACCGGTTAACTAAATTAAGAAAAAAATAAGGATGGTACCGTGTCATAGACACTCCTAGTGGTAGCATCTTTTTTGTTTTTAAGGAGATGATAATAATGACGGAAGATGAGACGAAAAAGGACTACTCCCCTTTTAAAAAGGAAAAATGAAAGAAGGAATAAATATGATAAACGAAATTGCAGTTAATCTGCTAGAAAAAGTAATTAAAGAAAAGTACGAAAAGATTGAATTAGATAATAAATGGTGGGATGATAAAGATTTTTATTATGAGTTTAAGGCTGAACAGAAAGTTAGTGATAAACAATTTGAAGAATTTGAAGAAAAGATTAGAAAACTAAATAACAAGTGTTTTGTAAAATTAATTAGAATTAGTGGTGTTTATTATGAAGGAAATGTAGAAAATGAAATGATTAATAGAATTTGTGGAAAGGCATTTACTAGTGAAGAAGATTTAAATAGCTATCTAGCGTTTGTCGAGGAAGCGAGTTTGCATGATCACAGAAAAATTGGTCGTGATTTAGACTTGTTTTGCTTTTCGGACTATGTTGGACCGGGTTTGCCACTATATACTCCACGGGGAGTAATTGTTAAAGACGCTTTGCAAAAAGAAATAGAAAAAGTATGCCGAAAGTATGGATTTCAAAAAGTAAGTTGTCCAAGTTTAGCGGACATATCGCTATTTGAAACTTCTGGTCATGCAATGAAATTTAATGATGAATTATTTAGGGTTTCATCGCCAAAAGGTCATAATTTTGTTTTAAAGCCAGTTCAGTGTCCTCATCATACTCAAATTTATGCTTCGAAATTAAGAAGTTATAAAGATTTGCCAATTAGATATATGGAGTCTGACAAACAGTATCGTGCTGAGTTGCAAGGCGCTGTTGGAGGCTTGTCACGGGTGTACGCAATTACTGTTGAAGATGGGCATTCTTTTTGTCGAATTGATCAAGTTAAAGAGGAAGTTATTAATATGTGCAATATTATTAAGGACTTTTATTCTAGTTTAGGTTTGTGGAATGATTATTGGGTGTCATTATCAGTAAGGGATTATGACCATCCAGAAAAGTATATTGGTGATGATGCTGATTGGGATATATGTGAAAAAATGTTGCAAGATGTTTCTTTAGAATTAGGACTTAATGCCAAAAAATGCGAGGGAGAAGCTGCTTTATATGGGCCAAAATTAGATTTTATGTTCAAAGATGCCTTGGGAAGAGAAATACAAATTCCTACTGTACAATTGGATTTTGCTACTCCAAAAAGATTTGATCTAGAATATATTGGTGAAAATGGAGAAAAATGTACTCCAGTTATGGTCCACCGAGCAATTCTTGGCTCTTACGAAAGATTTTTAGTTTTACTTCTTGAACAATTCAAAGGCATTTTGCCTATTTGGCTATCACCTGTACAAGTACAAATTATTCCTGTTAATATTAAATATCACGATGAATATTGTAAAAAACTATTACATAGATTATTAGAGGAAGATATTCGAGCTGAATATGATAATAGTAATGAAAGTATGGGAAAGAAAATTCGTCAAAGTAATATGATGAAAAATCCAATTACGGTAATTATTGGTGATAGTGAGAGGGATAAGGAAATGGTTAGCTTTAAAAAATTGGGAAGTAATGACAATATTTCAATGTCCCTAGAGGCATTCATTTCATACCTTAAAGACTATATTAAAAGTCGTTAGGGTTGACTTTTAATTAAAATATGTTATAATAAGATGCGGTGAGGAGATATAAGCAACTTGTGAGCTATCTCGGGTAAATACCTACACGAACTTTTAAAAGTACGGAGTCACTGTCAATAATGGCTTCGTACTTTTTTGTCGCTTTTTGTCGATTGCGAAGTCATTCTATAAAGAAAGGAGGAATTCTATAATGCAGTCTTTACAAATATGTAATATTAGCCAAGAACCTGAAGAGCAATTATTCTTTAATTTTAGGGCAGTAGACTTAAAAGAAGATAATTTGGCTCAATATGCTATGTATAGCAGTGGTTCTTCAGAAACACTTTCAGAAAGACAATTACTAGAAATGGAAGTACTAGATAATTTGTTTAGATTAGGTTTCCCTCATAATGAAGAAGGAACTTATCTTTATAAGGACATGATTATGAAAGCAATCCACCATTTAGATGGCTTTGATGATCTTGGCCAACCAATGACTGAAGATGAATTGTTAGCGCAAATGCAAGCAAAATATTCACAATTTTATTTAGATGTTGCAAGAAATGATTTGGATATTGGTATTAAAACTTTCCATACATACATTAACCATGCATTGAGTAGTGTTGATTATGCATGCGTAGATCCGAATATACTTTCTGAAATTTATGGTGATTTTTCTGAAGAAGCAGATTATGGAACACATGCATTTGTTATTGCCAAAAATATGTATACACAAAGAAAAACAAATGAAAAGAACCCTACTGCAATTCAGTATGTTAAAACTAGTGCCCCTGCTAAAGTTGATGATTAAAGATAAAATATGGAATTACTTTTATCAGTAGTAAAAGTAGTCCATATTTTTTTATGAACTAAATTAGGAATTTTCTATCCTATTTTCTACAGAACTCTTTTGACATTAATAATCTATTATGATATAATATGTGAACTTATTGGGGGATAGGAGAATGAAAAAAGTTGTTGAATTTGATTCTGTTGAACAATGGCAGGCTTATAGAAGGCAGAAAACAATTAGAGAATTAGGTGAAGGTAGTGAAGGAATTTGTTATCTAGGTAAAGATGGTAAAGCCTATAAAGACTTTAGTATTTCTGGATTTATGGCAGATGAATATTTAGTGAATGATGTAATTACTACTGATGATGTTTTCACAAAATCATTTGTGTTGCCTGATACTGTGTTTGCAGTTAACAATCGTGTTGTTGGCTATACCAGTTTCTGTGTTCCTAGAGATTATTTTGATTATAAGTATATGTTTATGAATGGAATTGATCATATTGATTTTGATAAATTAATTGCGGCATATGGTAACTTGTATAATGATGCCTTGGTGTTAGCTAATGCGGGAATTAGAATTTTTGATTTATCTTATAATGTTATGTTTGATGGAGAAAATTTATATGGTATTGATACTTGTGGCTATACTAAAACTAATAGTAATGTAGAAGCTCATAACATAGCCTGTGTTTCATCTGCTTTAAAAGATTTATTTTCAACCTATGCAGTAGCAACTTATAATGACGAATTAAATAAAAATATGGAAGTAATACCTTTTTTGACGATGGTAGAAAGAAAATATAAAACCGTAATTCCTCGCGAAAATGAAAAGAAACCTTATACAAAAAAATACTAGAATTAATTCTAGTATTTTATTTTTTTCGATTGTGATTGTAACGCAATTTTTGAAGCTTATATCTTATTGGAACTAAAGTCTTATATAGGTAGTAGATTGGCTTGTTGATAATGAGATCAAATTCTCCAATAAATTCTAGATACTCACCACCTAATCGTTTCTTAAATAAATGGATTCCATAAACTGGATTTTCTTTAACTGGATTCCCTGTTGTTCCAAAAAAGTCTATTATTTCATAGCCCTCTTTTTTGGCATCTTTTATTATTTCATAATAAATAAAATAATTGGCATTTAGTTCTCTTAATAAAGTATTGTTGCCGCCATGAAGTGTCCAAACTTTGTTACCATATTTTGCTGTTAAAATGGCTGATAGGACCAGTTCTTTTTCTTTAATTGGTTCTATTACTTCATATTCTTTTTTTGCTTTATTAAGTTGATTAATAAATTCTTGCTTTTTATTAGCATTTTTTTCACTTGCTTTATATTTCTCATCAGACATTTTTGCAATATTTTTTTCAATAGTAGCAATTTTCTTTTGATAGGTTTCTTTTAATTCTTCAATATTTACTTTAACAACATATAAATCGCTCATATTTTCTTTATGAAGCGTTTCATAGTAATTTTTGTAGTAAGCAAAGGAATGATTGACAATATTTTCACGATTAGCAGTTTGAGTCATCGTTTCGAAGAATGCATCAATTGTGGTTGGATCATTTTTTATTAATGTTAAGTTATAAGGATTACCCTTGTTAATAATTTTTTTGGTCGTTGGATGAAAGTTTTTGGTAATCTCTTCTATTGATGGTTCTAGACTTAAACGAAATGTATAACGAGGCTGATTATTTTCAAAATTTTTATTAAAGCCGAGATGTTTATAACCTAAAGATTGTAAATAAGGGACTAAATCTTCATTATTATTTTCAGTAGTTAAAACATTGCCGTCAATATCCAAAGGATGAAGTTTAACATCTGGATCTATTTTTACAAATAGGGCTTTGTGTTTTTTTGCATAGACTTTTAAGTCCTCTGTAAAATCTTTTAATAGATCTTTATTTTGGTAATCTAAGACAAAGCCACGAGGTGAATAAAAATAGGTATAGTTCATAACTAATTTTCTTTCTAATAGTAAAGCAACAGCAACTAATTCTTGAGCGTCGTTTTCATAGCCAATATAATGAGCTTTGACATGACGTTCTTTTTCTTGAAATTTTCCCCAGACATAAGAATGAAGAAAATGTGACTTTTCTTGATGTTCGGCACAAAACTTTTCGTATCGCGCTTGTGATAAATGTTCAATAAATTTCATGTGGTCATCTCCTATTCACATAATTTAAGTATACACGCTTTAACTATTTAGGTCAACGAAAGTAATTTATATGAAATAAAAAGCCGTAGTTAGTACGACTTTTATCTTGTATAAATGATTAAGGCTGAGATAATTATTCCCATAATTGAAAGAAGTGCAGCAATGGTAAGAAGTGAATTTATAGTACTGAAACCGTGTGATTTCCCACTAGATAAATTAGGAGAACTTGAATTATCAATACTTTTAGAATAAACTTTAGCAGCAGTTTTTTTATCAAATGAGTCAACCTGTGCAAAATCATTTTGACTGGCAGAATCAAACATTGAGTCTAGTTCGTCAGTTGGATCTTGTGTCATCCCCGTTTCAATAATGTCACCTAAACGGCCGTTCATAGATGCTGGTTGATTGGCAGAATATATTGTAGATAAATCATCGTCTATTTTGTCTACATTTTCTCCACTATTTAAAGATACTTCATTCGGCTCTAATGGGGAACCTGAGACCTGCTTGTTTGGAGAAACGCTTGTTGCAACTTCCCTATCGTGTAATTCCTGTTTTTCCGCAAAGGCCATATCAATTGTGGCCTTAGTTTGGGCGGTCTTTCTTATATTTTCAGAGTAACTAGTTAAATCAGCCTCTATCTGTTCAAGTGGCAAGTCACTATTTAAATATAGATTTCTGGCTTTAGTGACATGATCTAAAGTTATAAAATTATTTTTTTTAGCCATTGCGGTAATTAAGTCATTTATTTGTTTTTGTCTTTCTTCTAAATTCATATCTATCACCTATCTTTATTTAAGTATACCATATCATTAGTTAAAGACGCTAAATCTTACTAGCAAAACACTGTATATTAGACATTTTATTGACAAGGCTTGTCATTTTTTGTCATTTATCTTACTTAATTTATTTTTATTATATTATTGGGGATATTATTATATTTATGTTATAGTAATGGTAGATATCTTTGTAATGTTTTAGGGGGAAATGGAAAATGTCAAAAAAATCAATATTTTCTGATAGAGAGATTAAAGCATGGTTAGAGCAGTTGACTGGTAAAAATGATAATTTAGGAATACCTGGTAGTGGCTTTGAATATATGAGTGTAAAGTCAAATAGTGATTTAAGAAAAGAATTTCTAGAGCAGGAGAAATTTTTAAAAACTGTATTTAAGGAAACTATTATTGAGAAAGCGCCAGAGCTAGTTGATCCTAATATGAAACTTGAATTTATTAATTATGGCGATACGCAAATGGTGTATGTTTTAACGGCCAATGGGAAGCAATGGTCTGTTTTAGTAACTCAACCAATTTGGGGATGCGGTGTGGGACTAGTAGAATTTAATAATTTGAAAAGACTGGTTGAAATTTGCCCGAATGTAGTTGTAAAGCCGGAATATTACTTTACAGATGGAACTAGAGAACTTTACATTTCTCCATATATTTATCAAGCAAGATGTATAGCTAGTCAAAATCAAGGTTATGGGGTTTATATTCCCGAACCAATATATAGATTTAAAACATTTTCAGGAGATACTAGAGAGGTTGTTAATAAATGTATGGTTGCCAATTTAATAAGATTATATGACGAAGAAAATGAGTTGGGGATTGGGTCATGTAAAATTGGAGGGGGAGACTTTATTTTAGAAAAGCAATGGGAACAAACAGATAAATCTATAGACGCCACATTAAAGCACATGAAATTAATAGCTGCTAGAGAAATGCTTCCAATGAGTTTTGCTGATTATGAACAAAGAATATTGTGCGAATTTCCTGAAAGAACTTATTATAGAGATATTAGTGAGAGAGATCCAAATATTTTAATCAACTGTAAAAACCGCGTGGAAATGACTTTTGAAGAAATTGGTGAAGGCATTGAACTTGGAAAAAAGCTTAGAAAAGTAAGGAGTGAAATTAAATGTTAATTAAATCCAATGCAATTGATAGATTATTAAGGGAAAATCCAGAATTAGGAGAAAGAAGATTTGGCTTGCCAAATATTGGCCTTAGAGCAGACGGAGAAAAATTTAATCCAACTGTTCAGAGTATAGCTGATGCTATTGATTTTTATGGTTATGAAGTAAGAGATGAAAATATTACAACCATTCCAGATATTGATTTAGGTAGCGGTAATCCAACTAAATATCCACCTTTTCCATTATCTATTCAAGAGATGAAAAAGAGTTTGGATTCAGAGAATATGTATCGTTATCCTTATACAGAAGGAGATGATGCAATTAGAAAAGTTTTATTAGATTATGTTGAGCAAGAAGGGTTTATTAATACAACCCCATATTCATATAGTGATGTTGATAAAATGGGATTATCTGTACATAATATTACTTTTTTACCATCTACATCAATTGCTTTTAACATGATTATAAATATTATTTCAAAACCTGGTGACGTAGTATTGGTCACAGGTCCCAATTATGGTCTATTTACTATTAGAGCAGAACGTGAAGGTGCGGAAGTTGAAGTATTGCCGCTATCTAAGGACGATAATTGGTTAGTTAATCCCCAAAAACTTGCAGAAAAAATTGATGATATTAATGATAGCTTGCAGAAGGTATACAATCGTCGAAAAGGCTATGTTCCAAGAGTAGTGGCATTTTTAAATGCTAATCCTAATAATCCAACAGGTAAAGTTATGAGTGAGGATCACTTTGATCTTTTAAAGGAAATCGGAGAAGTTTGTTTAAAGCGAGGTGTCTTTGTTATTGATGATTTGGTTTATCGTGACTTGGCCTTTGATGGTGAAAAACTTGCTAAACCTCTAGCAACAATCCCAGGAATGTTCAGGAATACAATTTCTTTATTTGGTCTTTCTAAAAGTTATGGTATGGCAAGTCTTAGAGCTGGTTTTGTAGTGGCTGATGAAATTATTATTAGGGAGTTAATTAACCGAATTTTTCAAGGTATGGATTCTGCACCTGATATTGTAGGTCGAGCTCTGGCTGGTGCCTTTAATGTTAGTGATGAAAGAAAGAAAGTCTATATAGATTATTTTGGAAAGCTAAGAAATATTTATAAAGAAAAGTTTGCTTTATTGAAGGGATTAGTTGAAGGTGTTGATGCAATTGAAGATCAAGAAATAAGAGTAGCTGTTGAAAAGAAGATTTGTGAAGTTATTGGAGATGCAGATTGTCAAAAAATTTTAGCGGGGCTTCCATATGTTAAATTTCCTGATAATTTAGAACCTGAATCTGGTTTTTTTGCCATTCTTGATTTCAGTCAAGTTAAAGGAATGAAATATAAAGATATGATTATTAATAGTGAGAAAGACTTGTTGATTTTCTTTTATAAAACCTCTAGAACTAGATTTTTAGTAGGACAGTCAATTAGTTGGCCATATGAAAATGAACTTGTTGGACGAGTGACATTTGCCTTAGAGGACGAAAAAATTATTATGGCTCTGGCTAATATGAATCGAGCTTTGCAGTTGTTAGAAGCTGGTGAAGATTATATTATTCGTAAAAATTTACTAAAAGATCAGGAACAAATGGCACAGATTAAAACTGATGGATGGAGGACTGCTTATGATAAAATTATTGCAGCGAAGTATTTAAAAGAGATGGATGCTCATAGTCTAGCCCAAAGATATGTAAGTAGTTTTGAGGAATATAAAGATTTAGTTTTAGTAGCTGTACGAGGAAATGAGGTTTTAGGATACTCTTGCTTTAGTCATAGTGACAAAAGCGGAAAATATGATTCAGAATTAGTGAGCCTGTATGTAAAAAAGGAAGAGGCCGGTCGAGGAATTGGCTCTAATTTATTAATTGAAACGGCCAAAGAATTATTGGATCGAGGAAGTCATAATATGATTGTTTGGTGTCTATCTGATAATAAAAATGCTATTAACTTTTACGAAGGATTAGGCGGTATTAATGTTGAAGAGAAAGAGGCATTAATTGGTGATGAATATTATAAGGAATATGGTTTCTATTTTGATTTAGAAACGGTTACTGGTAGAAAATAAAAACTGTTAGAAAACAGTTTTTATTTATTGATATGATGAATTTTATCGACAAGCGTTAATTGTTTTAGCTTGAGATTGTCCTTGCCTGTACCTAGAGAAATTTTTGGTTTTATTGTTGGTCCATGATAATCCGACCCACCAGTTATAAGTAAATCATATTTATTGGCAAGTCTTAAATACTCTTCTATTTGTTCTGGTGAGTGATTACTATGAAAACACTCAATACCATCTAAGCCATAATCAACTAATTGACCAACAAAGGCATCTAACTCTTCTGGAGTCATATTTAATGTATGTGGATGGGCTAAACTAGCAAGTCCCCCAGCCTCTTTAATTAGTCTAATACTTTCTTCTTGTGGCAATCCTTTGGCAAGTTCTTGAAGTTTATCATAGACGGGATCTAAATATTTTTTAAAACCCTCTTTAGCAGTTGTAATATAGCCATATTTCATTAGTAAACGGATAACATCTGGTCTGCCTATATTACTATTTTTATTTAAAATAGCTAAAATTTCTTCGGTAGTAAAAGTAATACCATAATCATTTTTTAAGCCACAAATAACAGCCGCAGTTGCATATAAACCTCGATTATGGAGTTCGGACATTTTAGCGTTAAGTTTTTCATCCCAAATATTTAAATTATGCCCTAATAGATGCATTCGGCCGCTTGGACTTCTTACTGATAATTCTATTCCAGGAATTACTTCAATACCGAATTCTTCTGGATCAATGGTAATATTTTGCACGCCTAGTAAAGTATCATGATCAGTTATTGCTATAGTTTCTATATTAGCGGCGACAGCTTTTTTGATGAGTTCATCTGGTGAGTATTCTCCGTCAGAATAGTTCGTGTGGGTATGCATATCAAGAATTTTTTCTTTTGATTGATTCATTTTCTACCTCCTATTTTATATACCTTACCTTCTTCGGCTATCTCTGTATTTGTAAAAATGGCTTGAGCTTCTTTGAAGTAAAGACTGGGATCTACTTCCGGAAAAAAATGGGTTAAAACTAAGTGATCAACGTTGGCACTTTTGGCGATTTTGGCAGCTTCATAAGCATAAAGATGATTATCATCTCCTTTAGTCTGGCCTCTTATAAAACTAGATTCACAAAGTAGCAAATTAGCCTTTTTAGCAAAATTAACTAGACAGTTGTTTTGATATCCCGTATCTGCACTATAAACAAAAGTACCTGTGTCGTCGGAAATTTTAGTAGAATATGTATTGATTTGATGTGGATTTTTTTGAAAAACTATGTGCATATTGCCAATGTTTAGAGCGGTGGATTCTGTATATGGAATAAACTCTAAAAAATTTTCTTCTCCAAAGTTGGTTAAAAATTCATAGTCACTTAGTTTTTTCTGAACTTTTTTACTTGTTCCCCAGCCATCAATGTCTTGACTGTATTCTATTGTATCATAAGTATTTGCCTCTGGAAGATAGACTTTTAAGCGATTACTAAGATAACCTAAATTTTTAAAAACGTAACTAGCATAGCCTAGAGATAGTAGATCCCCATAATGATCTTTATGAAGATGACTAATAATAACATTTAAATTATCTAAATCGGCTGGCAAGTTCAAATTTCTGATACTTCCATTACCACAATCTAATAAAACTTTGTATTTGTCGTCGATTACTAAATAGGCAGGACAATTTTTCTCTTTTTTGCAGTAGGGAGAAACAGTGCCTAATATTTTTACTTCCATAAGTTTGCTCCTTTATTTGGGATATTTTTTAGTCATTGCTTTAGCTACCGTTGGATGAACATACGATGTAATGTCCTCATTTAATGAGAATACTTCGCGGACTACTGATGAGGAAATGTATTGATAGTTAGATTCCGGGAAAAGACAAACAGTGTTTATTTTATTATTACTTATTTGACGATTAATCATTGATAATTGGATTTCGTAATCAAAGTCAGTCACTCCCCGCAAGCCCCTAAGTAGAGCTACACAATTTTCTTCAATAGCTAAATTTACAGCGGCTCCCTTTCCTACTATCACTTTCACTTGGGTGTTATTTTGATAGATTTCATTAATTAGTGCTTGACGTTCTTCGGGAGTAAAAAACTGATTTTTTTTAGCAGGATTTTGCATAATAGCAATGACAACTTCATCAAAAAGATTGGTGGCTTGATTAATAACATTCATATGCCCTTTAGTTATAGGATCAAAACTACCTGGATATAATACTTTTTTCATAAAGCTTCTTCACCTCTTCTGTTAAACTTGTATTTTGTGAATTATTTATTACAATATCATATTTTTCTTCATTGTAGTTTGTACTAGCGGTATCTCTTTGAAGAAAATATGCTTTGGTAATAGTGTCTTGCTGCCCACTACGATTAATAATGCGCATAAATCGCTCTTCTTGTGGAGCTTCGACCCAAATCTTTAAAGTACTTTGGTTAAAGTATTTTGTCTTTGGTAGAAGTACCCAATCTAGTAGAATGATTTTTTGAGAATTATTTTCAATAATAGTATCAATTATTTTTTCCATACTAGGCCATGTAATATTGGTGAGTTTTTCCATCATTTGAGGATTTTTAAAAACTATTTGACCTAGTTTTTTTCTTTTTATAAGGTCATTATCGACGCAAGTTGCGGATATTTCTGTTTTGATACGTTCCTTGATTTTTGGATACGTCAAGACTTGATGGGATATTTTATCCACATCTATGTGGAAAATGTTTTTATCATAACTTGCTAAAGTTTTGGCAATAGTTGTTTTTCCACTGCCACTCTTACCTACTAAAGAAATAAGCATTTGTATCACCTCTAATTGCATTATAATCTAATCTTTTATATAATTAAAATATATATTATTTATGTTTATTATAACTGGAGGTTATCATATGAATATTAGTTTGGACTATTATAGAATTTTTTATGTTGTGGCCAAAACTGGTAATATTACGAAAGCAGCTAATGAGTTGATGATTAGTCAGCCAGCCATCAGTAAATGTATTAAGCAGTTAGAAGAACAATTAGGTGGACAGTTATTTGTAAGAACAAAACATGGTGTAGTTTTGACAGAAGAAGGAAAAGAATTTTTTAATTATATAAAACAAGCTTTAGAATTTATTAGCAATGCAGAAAATAAATTTTCGGAAATGGTGCATTTAGAAACAGGTCTGATTAAAATTGGAATAAGCACGACATTAACAAAAAAGTTTTTAATGCCTTATTTAGAAATTTTTCATAAAAAATACCCAAAGATTAAAATTCAGCTGCAAACAGCTGTTGCCCAAGAACTATTCTCTTTACTACGACAAGGATTAGTTGATTTAGTTATTGTCAATTTACCAGTTATTGCTAATAACGATTTAGAAATTATTAAAGTTAAAAGTGTACAAGATTGTTTCATTGTTGGTGAAGAATATAAAGAATTAGTCGGAAAAAAGATTAAGTTAAACGAGTTGGTTAAATACCCTTTAATTTTGCAAGCACCAGGTTCAGTAACTCGGAGTTTTCTAGATAATTATGGGGCAAAAAATGGTATTTTATTTCAGCCAGACATGGTAATTGGTGGATTTAGTTTAGTGGTGGAATTTACGAGAATTGGTTTTGGTATTGGTTATACAACTGAAGATTACATTTTAGAAGAGTTAAATAAAAAACAAGTTTATAAGCTTGATGTGGAGCCTAATATTCCTAAAAGAGGAATAGGTCTTTGTACCCTTAAGAAAACTGTACCGAGCTTTTGTACAAAGAAATTGATAGAAATTATTTTAAAAAGCAATGAACAGTAGACTTATTTAGGTACTTTAATACAATGGTGTGATATAATTTTTTTTAGAAAGGATGTAGTTAAATGAAAATTATTAAAGTTGAAGATAGAAATAGAAAATTAATAGAGATACTTCTTAATATATGGGAAGATTCAGTTAGAGCAACACATCTATTTTTAGCGAGTAAAGATATTGATAAAATAAAAGAGTATGTACCTCAGGCATTAGAGAATGTCGAAAAACTAGTAGTCTTAGAGAATGATGCTAGCGAATTAGTAGCGTTTATGGGGGTACAGGATAAAAAAATAGAAATGCTATTTATAAAGAATAGCGAACGTGGAAAAGGTTTGGGAAAACAATTAATAAAATATGGTATTAAAAAATATGGCATAAATGAAGTAGCAGTTAACGAGCAAAATCCTATGGCTAAAGGCTTTTATGAACATGTAGGATTTAGGGTTTATAAGAGAACTGAACTTGATGAGCAAGGTGATCCATTCCCTATTTTATATATGAAATTAGAAAAAGAAAACAAATATTAGGAGGTGTTAAAGTGTTAGAAGGAAAAGTAGCAGTTATTACAGGAGGAACAAGAGGAATTGGTTTTGAAACAGTTAAAGTATTTAAAGAAAATCACGCGAAGGTTATTCTATTTGGTTCAAAAAAAGAGTCAGTAGAAAAAGCTATTCTCTTGTTAAAGGAAGAAGGGCTAGAAGTTGAAGGATATTATCCTAATTTGAGTGATTATGAAGACATTGAAAAAACAATGGCAGAAATCATAAAGAAATATAAGAAAATTGATATTCTTATAAATAATGCTGGCATTTCAGCAAATAAAAAAATTGAAGAAACTACGGTGGAAGACTTTGAAAAAATAATGAAAATAAATGTGAATGCTGTCTTTAATATGACGAAAGCAGTTGTTCCTTATATGAAAAAGAATAATGGTGGTGTAATATTGAATACTAGTTCTATGGTTAGTATTTATGGCCAACCAGCAGGAGTTGGATATCCAGCTAGTAAATTTGCTGTTAATGGAATTACAAAGTCGTTGGCAAGAGAATTAGCTCCGTTTAATATTAGAGTTAATGCAGTAGCGCCCGGTATTACAAAAACGGATATGGTGGCAAGCCTTCCAAAAGAACAAATTGAACCACTTATTAAAACAATCCCACTAGGAAGGATTGGGGAAACTAGAGATATTGCAAATGCTTTTTTGTTTTTAGCAAGCGATATGTCCAGTTATGTTACAGGAAATATTTTATCAGTTGATGGAGGTGCTAGGAGTTAATGAGAAATAGTAATATTACAAAAAAAATTACTCAAGGAATGTATGTATTAACTAGTCAAGGCGGAGGTTGTGTTGTAGATGCTGTTTCACAAATAAGTTCGGGGGATAAACCGTTGATTTCAGTTGCAGTTATGAAAAAGAATTACACTAATGAACTTTTACATAAAAATAGAACTTTTGCTCTATCAGTTTTAGGAATGAAGGCTAATCCGGAAATTATAAAAACCTTTGGTTTTAATTCGATGCGAGAGATGAATAAATTCGAAAAAGTAAAAACAAATCAGGTTATGGGTGTGCCTGTAATTGCGGATTCATTAGGGTACATGGTATGCGAAATAATTGATGTAATTGAAAATGATACGCATACTTTATTTATTGGAGAGCTTGTTGAGGGTGATGTGTATGACGATCAGGAAGCAATGAGCTATGGATATTATCAAGAGCATAAAGAAGAATTGATGAAAGTAACTACTGCCAAAGGAAAGACAGCTTGGATATGTACTCTATGTGGATATGTTTATTATGGTGAAACTCTTCCAGAAGATTTTAAATGTCCGATATGTGGTGCGGGAGTTGATTTCTTCCAAAAGAAAGATTGAATAAAAAAATTTAACAATTCTGGCGTTGGACAATTAGGAAATAATAAGCTACTAGTCTAAGTATATAAGACTAGTTTTTTACTTATATGGACAGTTAATAATAGCACATCTATTTATTTTTAGTAATAAAGGAATAGTATCTGTGATATACTCATGATAGGGTGATGGAATATGAAACGTGTTGAATTACATTTACATTTAGATGGTTCATTGGATGTAGGATATGCAACGAAGCTAGTCGGTAGAGATGCAACGAAAGATATGGTTAGTAAAAATGATAAAAGCTTAAAAGAATATTTGGAAAAGTTTAATTTACCTGGAAAACTTCTTTCAGAATACGATGACATAGTAGAATTTGCTTATTTACTAGGAAAAAGTTTAGAAAATGATGGAGTTATTTATGCTGAGATTAGATTTTGTCCTTTATTCCATAATAAAAAAATCTCTGTTGATAGAGTTATTACCGGTATTCGCGTTGGCTTAGCAAAGGTCCCTACGATTAAAACAAATTTAATATTTTGTATGATGAGGCATTTTTCACTTCAAGAGAACTTGGAAATTTTAAATCTTGCGAAAAAATATTGGAACAATGGATGTTGTGGAGTCGATTTGGCTGGAGATGAAGCAGCATTTCGAACGGAGAGTTTTAAAACATTATTTGAGAAAGTGCGTCAGAGTAATATTCCTTACACGATTCATGCTGGAGAAGCTGATGGAGCAAGCAGTGTTTGGGCAGCAGTAAGATTTGGTGCTAAAAGAATTGGTCATGGTTTTAAAAGCATTCAAGATGAAGCTCTAATTAAAGAGATTGTGGACAAGAAAATTGTGCTAGAAATTTGTCCAAAAAGCAACTTGGATACTGGTAATGTTTTAAAGATTACGGAGCATCCTATAAAGGACTTAGTTGCTGCTGGAGTAAAAGTTTGTATTAATACGGATAATCGAACGGTATCAGAAACTTCGCTCTCTAATGAAGAAACTCTGTTGCATGAAGCATTTGGTTGGGGAGAAAAAGAGTTCTTAGAATTTAATTTGAATGCGATTGAAGCAGCGTTCTTATCCGAAGAAGAAAAACAAGAATTAAGGAAAAAACTCGTTAATTAGTTTTTTCTTTTTATTTATGATAAAATAATGGAGAGGTAATGGTTATGGATATATTAAAAGAATGTAGATTGTGCCCAAGAAATTGTTTAGTCAATAGATATGAGGGAGTTGGTATTTGTGGTGCTTCCGCAAAAATTAAGGTATCTCATTATAGTTTACACCATTGGGAAGAACCGGTTATTTCTGGTAATAATGGTAGTGGTACGGTATTTTTCTCTCATTGTAATTTGAAATGTATTTTTTGTCAGAATAAGAAAATTAGTACTTTGGGATATGGGAAGGAAATTGGTCCAGCACGACTTAGAAGCATTTTTTTGGAATTACAAGAAAAAGGTGCTCATAATATTAATTTAGTAACGCCAACACATTTTGTGCCACAAATTGCGAAAGTTTTAAGGAAAATACGACCACAAGAACTAAAGATTCCCATTGTTTATAATACCAGTAGTTATGAATGGCCAAGGACTATTTCCATGATGGAAGGATTAGTTGATATATATTTAGCCGATTTGAAGTACTTTGACTCGGAGCTAGGAGAAAACTATTCTAATTGTAGGGATTATTTTGAAATAGCTAGTCAGGCAATTGCAGCTATGTATGAACAAGTTGGGCAGGCAGTTATTGGAGATGATGGCTTAATGAAACGTGGTGTCATTGTTCGAGTACTAATATTGCCAGGTCATAAGGAAGATGCAAAGAAAATAATTGAGTATTTATATAAAACTTATGGTGATGGCATTTATATAAGTATAATGAATCAATATACACCAGTTACTAAGACATTGAAATATCCAAATCTTAATTGGACAGTTACAGAAGGTGAATATAATGATGTGGTTGATTTTGCATGTGATTTAGGTGTTACAAAAGCATTTATTCAAGAGGGGGAGACATGTTTAGAAAGTTTTATTCCAAACTTTGATTGTAAAAATGTTTAATTTAAAATAAACTACTAGTGATAATTAAAACACTTAGTTAATTAATAAAATTTATGATAAGAAAGGTAGGTTTAATAAATGAAAGGTTTTAGATTGAATCCAGATAAGAAATATGTGGATATTATTATGAATGGTTTAGAAAGAAAGAACGGTCATTGTCCGTGTAGATTGGAAGATAATGAAACAACACTTTGTCCATGTGATGAATTTGTGAGTGAAGGAATTTGCAAATGTAAATTATATATTCCGTTTGAGGAAGCAGAGGAAATTATACGAAAAAAAGGTTTAGATAAAGAATCTAATGAAAATATAAAAATGGAGAAAAAAGAGGACTAACTAATTTGTTAGTCTTTTTTCTGCGGAAAAATAATTAGAATTATTTTTTAGTTGAGTTAATAATTAAAAATGTGAAAATAAGATGAAATTTGCTTGTTTAGGAGTAATTCTTGGTGATTTTATTTTCTATTTTTTTATTTTGTGATATTATTATTTTAGGAGGTTATAAAGATGAAAAAAATTAAATTTCTTTTAGTGGCTTTAGTTGCAATATTGGTTTTACCATTTGGGGTATTAGCAGAAGATACAACTACAGGCACTGAGGAGACAGATAAAGCTGTTAATTTATATTTTTTCCATGGTGATGGATGCCCACACTGTGAAGAAGCTCAAGAATGGTTTGATGAAATTGAAGCAGAATACGGAGATAAATTTAACGTTGTTGCATATGAGGTTTGGAATAGTCAAGAAAATAGTGAACTAATGACAGCTGTTGCCGAAGTTAGGGGTGAGACAGCCGATGGTGTTCCTTACATCATCGTAGGAAATCAATCTTGGAGTGGTTTTGATGAAGCTTATAAAGAAACTATTTTGGAGAAGATTGAGTCAGAATATGAATTGGACGCTGATGAAAGATATGACATTATGAACTATGTAGATAAAGAAGGAATGCCTGCTTTTTATGATAGTGATGAATCTTCTACTGGTCGTGATGTATTAATTTTAATCTTAATTTTGGCTGCTGGTGGAGCAGTTGTGGCTGGAGTAATGGCCGCTAGAAAGAACACTAATTAGAAACAGTTTGATTATAATTGAAAAAATTATAGAGATAAAAAAAAGAAGAGGTTTAGGCTGGCTTAGATTGAGTAGGTTATAATTATCCTCTTTCTTTTTTTATAGAAAGCAATAATTCTTTATATGTAACAAAAAAGATTAGAGTTTATATTCTCTAGTCTTTTAATTTGGTAGTATTAATTGTTGGCCTACTGTTAAGAGGTTGTTAGTTAGATTGTTTAGCTTTTTTATCTCGTCAACGGTCGAATTTGTAGCTTTGGCAATTGACCATAAGGTATCTCCCGATACTTTTTTTATGTGACATTTTTAAAATTAAAGATAATATCTATAGTTTTGTCTTGATAAATATAAATTTTTTCAACTAAATTTACTATTAATTCTCTAGTTGGATTTTGAATTTTTAAAAATTTATCAATATATTTTTGTATTTTTATCATATTTATATTATTTAGTTGTTTATTTTTTAACATATTAATACTTTTTTTATTATTATCTATCTCGCATTTTATTTTTTTACTTATTCTTAAGTATTGTTCTTTGTTAATAATATTATTTAACATATCTAGGTAAGAACTATCTAATTGTTCTATTAATTTATTATTGGTAATTTCTAAACTTTTAATTTTATTTTTTATTATTAAAGAATTATCTTTAATATTTATATTATTAATAAGTTCTTTTATTTTGTTTTGATTTAAATTTTTTGCATATACTTCTTTTATATTGTTTAAAATTACTTTTTGTAATTCTTCATAATTGTTTGTGTGAGTGGTGCAGACATGATATTTTGAATAAGTTCTATAATAATCACAAATAGTATAACTTCTACCTGTTTTATTTTGATGCCTTATTATTATACGATGTTTACAGTCTCCACAATATAATAATCCATCTAATAAATAAAACCTTTTCTTTTCCGGTCTTTTAACATTTTTAGGCAATAAATTTTGGACATGTTTAAATACTTCTCTATCTATAATCGCTTCATGAGTATTTTCTACTATAATGTAATCACTAGGATTGTTTTTAATAGTCTTTCTGAGTTTATAATTAATTTTTTTTGTTTTACCTTGAACTGTATCACCAATATAAGTTCTATTAGTTAAAATTGATTTTATTGTAGTATCTACCCAACTACCAAATTGCTGTGAAATACATTTACTACTACACTTTTTATTCCAAACGTAATTATAATAAGCAGATGGTGGCTTTATTTTTCTTTTTGTTAATTCTTGTGCAATATAATGACATGTATTACCTTTTAAAGCTAAATTAAATATTGTTTTTACAACAATTGCTTGTTCTTCATTTACTATTAAATGATTCTTATTATTATAATCTTTTTTATATCCAAAAGGGCATCTTCCTGATACATATAACCCTTCTTTCATACGTGAACGTAAACTACTTTTTACTTTTTTAGAAATATCTTTTGCATACATGTCATTAATTATTGCTTTAAAAGGTACAATGTCATTATTAATATTGTCTAAAAAAGTATCTATGCCATCATTAATGGCTATATATCTAATGTTATTTTTAGGAAAATACTTTTCTATTAACTCTCCAGTTCCAATGTAATCCCTACCTAATCTAGAGATATCCTTAGTAATTACCATATTAATTTTTTTCACTTTAATATCATCTATCATTCTTTTAAATGCCGGTCTATCAAAATTTGTTCCAGAAAATCCATCATCAATATATTCCTCTACTACTTTATAGTTGTTTTCTTCAGCATATTGATTTAATAAACTTCTTTGACTGATAATACTATCAGATTCTACATTTCCATTATCTCTCGATAATCTTATATAAATACCTACTTTAAATATTTTATTTTCTGTCATTAACTACTAGTAATTTTCTCTTGGTAATAATCACTATATGCTGATAAAAAATCTAATTCTGGATTACTATAGATATCATTAAAGTTTTTTTGTAATTCAATTTTTAACATTTCATTTACTATTTCATTTAGAGACTTAGAATCATATTTAAATTTTAAATTAACCTTATATTTAATCATAACATTTAGTTCCTCCAATAAATTATATGTCTTTAAATTATTATTTAAATTATTTTTTTATTCTATGTAAACTCTTTGTTATGACTTTATAATATAAATTTAACTAATATATAGTTCTATCATAAAAAAAGTTTAATAATTGGTTAATTATTAAACTTA
Source organism: uncultured Mycoplasmatota bacterium (assembly GCA_900552495.1). Taxonomy (GTDB): domain Bacteria; phylum Bacillota_I; class Bacilli_A; order RF39; family UBA660; genus JAEDES01. The sequence continues at coordinate 34,313 of URZY01000005.1, forward strand.
ATGTCTCTTGTTATATATTTTTTCTTATTGATAAAAAAAACATCCTATAAAATCTAATATAAATTAGAATTAGGATGATTTTTTTATTTTGCATGACGAGTACTTTTATTAGCATTCGATCTTTGTGCTTCTCTTACTCGTTCTTGTAAAGTAATAAATTTACTTGCTAAATCATTTGTTGCCTCAACGGTTGTATCAACTGGTGATAATTTACCACCTACTACAAATTCATTATTAAAAGAATCTAGTCGCATTTGTGTTTCTGAATCCATTTGCGATAATGAGTCTGCATCTGAACTTAATTGAGTCCAACAAAATTTTAATGTTGCCATTAAATCTTTTTGTTTAACAACCTTTCCTTTAACACGATCAGGAAAATATCCTTGAAGAGTTTCAAACTCACTAGCACTCATTAAATTAATTTCTCCCTTTTGAAAAGGATGATTTAATTGAACTAATTTTCCATCATTTGTCATATCAGTTTCGCTAATTTCTTTAGCAAAAGTCGCATATGCATAGTTTGAATTACCATTTAAATTCATATTTTACCTCCACTTTGATTGAATTATACCATATTTGTTGTTTTTTTACTATAGTTTGTTAAATTATTTATTGTTGCCCATAAAAAGTGTATCACCCTTTTGAACGGTATAGGTAGTTGGTTCTGGTTGTTTTGGAATTAATAGTTCATCTCCTATTTGAAGATTAATGTTAGTTAGATTATTTAGTTTAATGAGTTCATCTACTGTTGTGTTATTGTTTTTAGCTATTAACCATAAACTATCTCCTTTTTTTACAACATAAATTTCTGTTTCTTCTGGTTGTTCTGGTTCTGAAGGTGTAGTTGGGATTTCTGGAGTAGTTTCTGTTGGTATTAGAAGTTCCTGTCCAATTTGTAGGGTATCGTTTGTTAAATTATTTAGTGATTTGATAGCTTGGACAGTTGTGTTAAAGCGTGTCGCGATGGAATATAAAGTATCACCGTTTGATACTGTATAGGTTGCTTCTGGATAGTTTTCTTGGAGAAATAGTTTCATGCCAGGAGTAATTGTATCATTTGCTAAGTTATTGATAGTTTTTAGCTGTTGTACGGTAGTACCAAATTGGCGAGCTATAGAATATAGGGTGTCTCCTTTTTGGACTGTGTAGTAGTTTTGATTAGGATTTGATGGTGTGGTAGAACCTGGTTCTGTGTATTTATAGCCAGCATAGGTTGCAATGGCTTTGACTACAGCTTCAGCATATTGTTCGATGTTATTATTTAAACGATTAGCATCTGCTTTGTTGTCAATGAAACCATATTCAACTAGAAGTGGCTCAGTATTACCGGTTTCACGTAAAATATAATAATAGTCCTTGCTTGGATCTTCTGGAAGCCGGCGTTGGTAGATTTGTCTAATTGGCTGGCCTGTTGCTCCAATATTGTTTAGTGCTAGTGTTGCAAGGGTTGGTTCGTTTCTGAGCGCGTAGACTATTTCGGCGCCTTCGCCACCACAATAGTTCATTATCCATTATAACTGCAAATAGTCCTTGATTTATAAGGCTTTGCAGAGATCAATTTTTTTGTAAAATTAATATAGGTGCGTTCACTTAGCATGATTAATTATTTTTTATATTTGATGCAGTAAGTGATGCAAATAATATTTGAAGATACATATTTGCTTCTTCTTGATTTAACTTATTCATTGAATCTAGTGTTTTAATCGTATCTTGTAAAGCTTTAAATACTTTTTGATTACTATTATTTCTTTGTTGTTCAGCATATCTATTTACTTCTCTAACAAATGTAGCATAATCATATATCTCATTATTGCTCAATGTAGTCACTCCTTTCTTAAATTTATTAAATATTATTATAAACCATAAAAGTAGTAAAAAAACGTAAACATATCAGAAAACAAAAAATGAGCCCTAACTAGATAACTAGTTAGAGCCTATATTAATCTTTACTATACTGATTTTTGCCTTTTCTACCATACGGATTTCTTGCTAAATTTCTATTTTCATACTTAAAAGTTACCTCTGGTACAATATCATATTTAAAACATATAGTAATATTTCTATCTTTATCTATAACTATTTTATCTACTAACGTATCAATTAATTCTTTTTTTGGTTTATTTAAATCTAATAGTTTTTTTATTTTTTTAGTATAATCAGGCAAAATATTTGCTTTATTTTTTATTTTATATTTTTTAATATTTTGATCTTCTATCTTTTCGTTAATTTGTTTTAATTTTTGTTCAAATTCACTTGCTAATTCTTTATATGTATCTGCTGATATTACACCATTACACTTGTCATTGTATAAAGTTTTTAATCTACCTGTAATCTTTTCTTTTTCTATTTGAAATTCTTTAACTATTTTATCTATGTTAGTAGTTTCCTTGTGAATACTTTTTATTACTTCATCATTTAATTCTTTTATATTAAGTTCTTTTATTAATTTAGATATATACTTATTAATTTGTTCTAATACCTGTTCTTCCAAATAATTATATGGGTAAAAATGCGAATAACATCTGCCTCTTATGGGATCTCTAGAATATCTATTACAATTAACAGACCAATAATCTTGTTTTTTACGATAAAGAACTGTAAGTCTATTTTTACACTCTTTACAAAATAACTTACCTTCTAATAATCTTTTTTCTCTATTTGTTTTAATTTCATAATTTCTTGTATTTCTTTTTCTTAAAGTATTAACATAATTAAAGGTATCTTTATCAACTAATGGTTCATGGGTGTTTTCTACTATAATCCATAATTTTTCATCTAATGTTATCTTCTTTTTAGATTTATAACTTACTTTAGTTTGAGTATGCTGTACTAAATCACCAGTATATACTCTATTTGTTAATATTTTTTTTACTGTGGAGATATTCCAATTATCTCTATCAATTAATCTTGATGAATAATTAGTCTTTTTATATCCACTAGGTGTAATTACATTTGCTTTATTTAGTCTGTTTGCTATTTCAGTAGGTCCAATACCATCAGCTCTCCACTTAAATATCTTTTTTACTATTGGTGCTGTGTCTGGATTTGGTATTAAATGTCCCTTATCCAATGGATCTCTCATATAACCAAAACATGGTAAACTTCCAACAAATTTACCATTTTTCCTTTTTTCATTTAATACATTTCTAATTTTTATCGAATTTTGTTTACTATAATAGTCATTACAAGCAATTATAAATGTTGATGAATCATTGCTAGCTTGATTTTTAAAACTATCATATGATTCTAATATAGATATAAATCTTATATTATTTTCTGGAAAAAATGTTTCAATATAATAACCAGTCATAACATGGTCTCTACCCAATCTTGATAGATCCTTTACTACTACACAATTTATCTTTTTGTTCTTTATGTCATTAAGCAATTTTTGAAATCCAGGTCTTTCAAAATCAGTTCCAGAAAAACCATCATCAACATATTCTCCTACCAAATTAAAATTATTACTATTTACATAACTTCTTAATAATTCTTTTTGATTAATTACACTTTCACTATCAGATTCATATTTTTTGTCTTTATCTTCTTGAGATAATCTTATATAGATCCCAGTATTGAAATCCTTACCAATTAAGTTATTATTCATTTTACCTCCTTTTACTTAATTGGGTATTAAGACAAATGAATGATAACATCATAATAAAATTATTGCAAATCATTAGTTAAATGATTCTCCTTTTGTTCTTTAATTATCTCTTCAATAAGATACTGTAAAATAAGATCTTTAAATGAAATGTTATTCAAATAGGCTCCTTCCATAATTAAATCACCTATTTAAATCTATGTTTTTATTTATTATTTTTGAATTTTTTTCATACATATATCTACTTCCTTTCTTTTTATATTAGTATTACTAATAATATTATTAGAATTATTTATTATATTTAATTTTTATATTATATTTATTATATTATTATTGAACTAAATGTCCTTTGAGTGTAAAAAAAACATCTAACCATTTAGAAAAAATTTTCTAGTAAGTCAGATGTAAACTTTTCTTTATTAATATAAATTTTTCTTTGAAATCTGTGTTTATATTCCATAGTTATATAATTATTATCTGATAATTCTCTTAATAAACCTGATATTCTTCTTGAACTCACACCTAAACAATTACCTAAGTATTTATTATCAGCATAACAATAGCCTTCTCTATGAGATAAAAGTATTATTATTCCATATAAAATTTTATTGTTGTTACATACTTTTTTATCCAGAATTATAAACATTGGTATTTTTACATATTTATCATAATCCATATATTACTCTCCTTTCGTATTTGTTTTTAGTATTTCTAAATATCCAATTTCTAATAACTCTGTCATCATTTTAGAAATAGATACTCTATAAAATTTAGACATTAATTTAATTCTATCAAATAAGTCTATTGGTAAATATAATTTAAATATTCTCAAACTATCCCTCCTTTCTAAATAGGATGATTGTTCTGTTATTTTTACTATTTTTAATTAGAGCAGGATAAGAAGATAGCACCACAAACAAAAAAACTCCTTATAATATAAGGAATTGTTATGGTGCCATTCTTATTTCGTACTTACGAAATTCATCCTACTTTGTAGGGACATATAAATGATGATTACTAAATATCTCCTTTATTTATATTAATTTTAGTTCTTATTAATTCATCCTATTATTATAAAAATATCAAAATTAATAGGATGATAGCTCATAATGACCACCTCCTTAAAATGAAAAAAAAGAAGACCTAAGTCCTCTTTGCATAATTATTTCATTTTACTATATTTTACCACTTGACTTTGATAAGTCAATGAATATCCGATGCTTTTTTTGCTTTATTTTTCTTTTTTTGCTTTTTTATGCTTTTCGATGCTTTTTGTGCCGAATGATATTATTCTATACAAACATACTTTGCATAAGTCCTTTTTTTAGTAAATTTAATTTTGATAATTTATTATTTTCTTTCTCAATAATATTATCAATTATAGTTAAAGTTTTAGAATCTCTTTCCTGATCTTTTATAGATGGTAAAACTAGATTTAAACTTAATATGTCATCTTTTTTTAAATTTGTTTGATTAACACCATCATCAAATCTTAAATAGTAAGGATTTCTATCTAATAGATAAAACAAATATTTAGAATTAACTGTACCTGCATCTTTTACTTTTATTTTACAAATTCGTTGATTCAAACTATATTTATTATTCTCATCTATATAATAACATTTAGCTAGAGCTTTTCCATTAGGAAGATCACTCATAACCATTGTTATATCATTTTTAAATAATGGAGTTAATTGTTCAGAACATTTCTTTGTTACATTACCTCCTGTAGAAATAAATTTTGAATTTATTAGAATATATTTTCCATTTTCATCAACTATATTTTCATGTCCTTTTCCATTTTCAAAAACTGCAATATCTGATAGTAAATAATCATTCCCAGTAACCTCATTAAATAATTTATCATGCAGTCCTTTTTTAAATAACTTAAGGTCTTCTATTTTCTTAGATTGTAACTCGATTTTTTTATCTAATAATGATAGGAATTTAGCTATTTTAAGCTGTTCTTTTTTTGATGGAATATTTAGTTTAACACTATATACTAACTCACTGCTGATGTTACTTACAACACCACCAGCAGATAAAGTTTTATACTGTTTTTGAATAAGTGGAGAACTCATAAAATGATACAAATATTCTTTATTTAATAATTTTTCATAATCTCTAACTACAAACCATCCATCATGAATACATCCATCAAGATTCAAAATATAAGGCCTTCCGAAACTCATAGAATTGGAAAGAATTATTTCTCCATTATAAACTCTTCTAGATTTTTTTTCACCTTCTTTAGTGATTTTTTCTGATGTACTATTTATATAAGTTTCATTTGGAGAAACATCTCCAATTTTAATCCAGTTTACACAATCTTCTGATTTAGTAATAAAATTAACAATAGGTCTAGGAGAACTTCCCCTACATAGTTTTGCAACATCGTGAAACTTATATGTTTTATATTCATCATTAAATTCTTTAAACCTTAATCTAGGAACATTCATTTTATCACCACTTTTCAAGTCCTTAAGTTTAATAAATAGATACTCAACTATACATATTAATTATAACACACTTTCTTGAGATTTTATTACAAAAAGAAAAAGTCATCTATTAACTTTTTCTTGAAATACTTTGCTTACTAGATCTATACATTTTTTCTTTTGAGAATATCTTGGATGAACATATAAATTTAAAGTAATATTAACATTAGCATGACCTAACAATTCACTTACCGTTTTATAATCACATCCTAAAGAAATACAATTTGTTGCAAATGTATGTCTTAAAGAATGAAAATTGAAATGCTTTATTTTTAATTCTTTTAATTTCTTATTAAAATATTTTCTATATGTTCTTGGCTCAATATATTTATCATTGTTAGACAAAATATAATTTTCTTTGTCTGTTTTTAAAGGTTTTAATAATTCCATAAAATCTTTATTAATAGGGATTTCTCTGTTAGCATTTTTAGTTTTTGGGGTTGTAATAATAACCTTAGAAACATTTTTATTTTTGTCTTTAATATATACTCTTTGAATTGTTTTTGAAATTATTAATTTATTATTTTTAAAATCTATATCTTTCCATTGTAAAGCACAAAGTTCACCAATTCTTATCCCTGAATATAAAGATATTAAAAAACCTATATTTTTTGTATTTCTATTATCTAAAACATAATTAGTAATTTTATTTTGTTCATGTTTTGTTAGTATATATATACTTTTTTCTTTATTATCTTTTGGATAATTAAATGACAATTCTATATGTTTTATTTTACCTTCATTAATACCTTTTTTAATACTTCCTTTTACAATAATTGTAATATCTTTAATAGTTTTTTCTGATAATCCACCTGTATTGTCCTTTCTTCCACTTTTAGATAACTCTAAAAGAAAATCTTGAATAATCTTATGATTAATCTCATTTAATGTATAATTACCTAATTTAGGAATTATATGATTAAATATATTATTTGAATAATTTGCATAAGTAGATTCCTTAATATAATCCTTTTTCTCAATAAGCCACGTATAAATCCAATCCTTGTAAAGTATCTTTCTTGATTTAATAATCATTAAATTCTTTCTCCTTTCCAAAAATATTATATAGGAATAATTAATTATCACCTTTCAAGTATTAAACTTAAGGACTTGAAAAGTGGTGATAAAATGAATGTTCCTAGATTAAGGTTTAAAGAATTTAATGATGAATATAAATCAATTAAATTGAAGGATGTTTCTGAAATTTATGATGGAACCCATGAAACTCCAAATTATGTTGAAAAAGGAGTTAAATTTGTCAGTGTAGAAAACATATCTAATTTATTAGATACACCAAAATTCATACCAGAATCCGATTATAATAAATATAAAATTAAACCTAAATATAATGATGTATTTATGACAAGAATTGGAGATATCGGAACATCATCTATATATAAAAGTGATGAAAAACTTGCTTATTATGTAAGTTTAGCCCTATTAAGAACTAAAGATAATCATATATTAATTCCAGATTATTTAAATCAGTATATTAAAAATAATTCTTTTCAAAAAGAATTATATAATAGGACAATTCATGTAGCTTTTCCTAAAAAAATTAATACAGGCGAAATTGGAGAATGTAGTATTAATTTATGTTCAAATAAAGAACAACTCAAAGTTTCTAATTTTCTATCATTACTAGATAAAAAAATAGAACTTCAAACTAAGAAAATTGAAGACCTTAAGTTATTTAAATTGTGCATTAATAATATTTTGTTTAATGGAAATAAAACAATTAAGTTAAAAGATATATGTGAATGTAAATCTTCAACAATTAGTCTTTCTGATATAGAATATGATGATGGTATATATCCAATCTATGGAGCTAATGGCGAAATCAAAAAAATAAATAGTTATCAAAATGATAAAGATTATCTGGCAATTATTAAGGATGGTGCTGGAGTTGGTAAAACTATTATTTGCAATAAAAAAAGCTCAATCATTGCAACTTTAAGTGCACTTATACCAAATGATATACCTGTTTATTATTTCAATGAATTAATAAACAAAATAGATTTTTCTAAATATATAGTAGGCTCTGGTATTCCTCACATTTATTTTAAAGATTATTCCAATGAAAAGTTGTATTTACATGAAGGAAAAAAGAGAGTATTAATAAATAATTTATTTAAGAGAATTATTATAAAAATTGAATTAGAAGAAAATAAACTACATTTATTAGAAACAGTAAAAAAAGGACTTATGCAAAATATGTTTGTATAAGTCCTTTTTGTTATTTAGAAATCAAGTTGAATTTTTTATCTATTTTCTCTATTTCTTTTGGTAAAACGTAAATATATTGTATTATATATTCTACTAATTCTATGACACATTCTATTTCATTGCTATTAATATTGATATCAGATTCGTGTGCACCAATATTTCCAAGTTTTCTTATAATAGTTGACGCTGATTTTAGTGTTATTGGTATTATTCCTTTTTCAGAGATATTTATTATTTTTTCCAATAAATTATTTCCATCTGCATTCTGATCATTACATATCATTTCTAATGTTTTTCTTAATTTTATAAGACATGACTCTTCATCATATAATTTTAATTCTATCGCCTTCCTAAATGTTTTTATTATAGCATCAGGTACTAAATCAGACTTACTATACACTAAGTTAGAATGAATTGGAAAGATAACAGACTCATCGACATTATCTCCATCGTATAAATCATATTCATCAGTATATTCTAATTTTCCATATGTATTGTCCCAATATGCACCAATTATATTATATTGATTACATATTGGGCATAATAGTACTGATTGAATTTCATAATAATAATCATCCTTTGACCTATCGGAATAATTGTGTTGAATTGATGAGACAACTTCCATAATTGTTTCATTATTACAGTGCTGACATTTTAATTTTTTAATTTTACCAGTACTACTTTTTAACATTACAATTCCCCTAACCCTAGTTCTTTTAAGTAAACATTAAGCTCTTTATCTACTTCCGCTATTTGCTTATCTATATCTTTAAGATCTTGCTGAACAGCTTTAATGTCTATTTCTTCTTCCTCTTCAAAAGTATCTACATACCTAGGAATATTTAAATTATACTCATTTTCTTTTATTTCAAACATTGAAGCAACATGACAATATTTTTCTACCTCAACTCTATTTTTATAAGTTTCAATAATTTTATCAACATCTTCATCTCTTAATCTGTTTTGATTTTTTCCAGCTTCAAACTCTTTTGATGCATCAATGAATAAAATATTATCTTCATTTTCTCTACATTTTTTAAATACTAATATACAAGTTGGAATACTTGTTCCGTAAAATATATTAGCTGGTAATCCTATTACTGCATCTAAATAGTTTTTTTCTTCAATTAAATATTTTCTAATTATTCCCTCTGAAGCTCCTCTAAATAAAACTCCATGAGGAAGAACTACTGCCATAGTTCCATTATCTGATAATTGATATATCATATGTTGAATAAAAGCAAAGTCTGCCTTTGATTTTGGTGCTAATTTACCATAGGCACTAAATCTTTCATCTTCTATAAACTTTGGATCAGCACTCCAATTTGCAGAATATGGAGGATTAGCAACTATTGCATCAAATTTCATATCTAAATGTCTAGGTCTTTCTAAAGTATCATCATTTTTTATATCAAAATGTTTAAATGAAACTCCATGTAATAACATGTTCATTCGAGCTAAGTTGTAAGTTGTAGAATTAAATTCTTGTCCATAGTATGAACTTACCCTACATTCTTTACCTACTCTTAAAAGTAGTGAGCCAGATCCACAAGTTGGATCATATACATTTTGAAGTTTTGATTTATTTAACGTAACTAATTTAGCAAGAATTCTTGATACTTGTTGTGGTGTATAGAACTCTCCTGCTTTCTTTCCTGCTGATGCTGCAAAGTTTGAAATTAAGTATTCATATGCATCTCCTAAAACATCAATTTCAGCATCTTCATGATGAAAGTCTATGTCATCTATTTTTAACATAATAGTTGATATTAGTTTAGTTCTTTCTGCTACTCCTCTACCCAATTTAGAATTGCTTAAATCCATATCTTCAAATAAATTTTCGAAATCATCTTCTGATTCATTACCTAAAGTAGATTCTGAAATAACATTAATTGCTTTAGCAAGCAATGAAATATCAAATTTACCAGTCTTAATGTTATCGATTAATGTACTCCATAGATACTCTGGCTCAATACAATAGCCTATATTTTCTTCCTCTATTAAATCAGACTTAAATTCTTGTGCTTGTTCCTTATCCTTAAACATATCAGCATATTTCATTTTATTTCTTAACATTACATTTTCTACATAATTAACTAAATTTTCAGATAAATATCTGTAGAATATTAATCCTAAGATATAATTTTTGAAATCATTAGCATCCATATTCCCTCTTAGGGAATTAGCAATACTCCAAAGTTGTTTTTGAAGTTCTGCTTGTTGTGATTGTTGTTTTTCTTCTCTTGACATAACATCCTCCTATAAAAATTTCTTAAATATATTTTTAATAAATTCTTTGACTTTATTTTTTACAGTTCTTCTTTCCCAATAATCATCTATATCAATAGCCTCATTTATTTCTTTGTCTGGGAAAATACTACTATATTCATATTCATTAATTATTTCATTTAATTTATCTAAATTAATTCTATTGTTTAATGCAAATTTTTCAATTTCTTTTTCTCTTTCTTTATTCATATGTTCATTGAAAGCATCATCTATTGAATCGTCTTCTTTTAATGCAGGTAAAATAGATTTTAAGAAACTCTTAATTAAATCTGCTTTTAAGAATAATTCATCATCTGTAATATTTGTTAACTTACTTTCAATATCTGCAATATCACGTTTCTTCTGTTCTTCATCTGTTAAATCAACATTTCTAATTAAATTAAGTATATATGAAACATTAATTCTATCAGTTTGAATTAGTTCTAGTGAGAATGTAACATCATTTAGAATTGAACTTTTTTCCTTATCATTAGAAATTTTTCTGTATAACTCATAATATTTACTTTTGTAATCTTCAAACATTTGAGTATTAATAACAGTATCATCATTATCTAAATCAAATTGATTAAATGTTTTCAAACTAACAAGTATTTTAGCAACCTCTCTAAATGCTAAAATAAATTCTTTTATATCTTCTTCTCTTTCTAGTTCATCAACACTTTCCACTACTGGTGTAATTTTTAACAACTTATCTACAGCTTTATTATACTTATCTAGGTAAGTATCATATGGTGCCATTATTACGGTGTCAATACTATCAGTTTGAGAGAACAATTTAACAGCTTCATCCACTCTAGTTTTAGTAGTTCTATAACAAACTATATTACCAAATGGCTTTGTATCAGATTCAACTCTGTTTGTTCTTGAAAATGCTTGAATTAAATCATGATATTTAAGTGATTTATCAACATATAACGTATTTAATCTTTTAGCATCAAATCCGGTCAATAACATATTAACAACTATAACTATATCAATTTCTGTATTTTTTATTCTTTTACATATATCTCTAAAATAACCATCAAAATTATGAGTAGAGAAATTTGTGTTGAACATCTTGTTATAATCTTCCATATATCTATCTAATACTTCTCTTGAATGTTCTGGATTTTTATCTAAATCTTCATTTGCTCCGTAAGTAAATATTGCTCCTATTTTTAAATCATGATTTATTTTTTTAAAAGCATCATAATATTTTATTAATAATGGTATTGAAGATACAGTAAATAATGCATTATATTTTCTATCTCTTGTTTTAATATTATGATGATCAATAATGTGCTGAGCAATTAAGCCTACTCTTTCATCTGCTAAGAACACTTCATCAGTATCTATGCCTTCTACCATAACCTCTTCTTCTAATGCACCCGTATTTACTTCCATAAATTTTATATAATCAACATTAAATCCTAATACATTTTCATCTTTAATAGCGTCTTTTATTAGGTATGTATGTAAGCATTTTTCAAATATATCAGCAGTACTTCTACCATCTTGTGATGGATTTTCTTTAAATCTAGGTGTACCAGTAAATCCAAAGTATTGTGCTTTACTAAATGTCTTTGAAATCTGTTTATGCATATCACCAAATTGTGATCTATGGCATTCGTCTATTATAAATACTGTTTTTAAATCTTTATATTTTTCCATAATATGTGCATATTTAGGATTAGTACAAGCATTGGCCATTTTTTGTATTGTAGTTATAATCAATGGTTTAGAACTGTCTTTAATTTGTTCTATTAATTTATCTGTTTGATTAGTCATATCAACACACCCTGGATCGAATTTATTAAATTCATCTAAAGTTTGTTTATCCAAGTCTTTTCTATCTACTAAAAAGAATACTTGATTGATAGATGGTTCTAAAGATAAAATTTGACTTGTTTTAAATGAAGTAATAGTTTTTCCAGAACCAGTTGTATGCCATACATAACCATTATTACTTGTATCTAGTGCACGCGATACAATATTTTCAACTGCATATACTTGATAAGGTCTCATAACCATCAAGATTTTTTCTGTTTCATTAACAATCATATATCTTGCAATCATTTTTCCTATATGGCATCTATCTAAGAAAAATACGCAAAATTGTTCTAAGTTATTAATTCTATCATTATTTATATCAGTCCAATAAAAAGTAAATCCATAATTTAACTCTTGATCTCCATTTGCAAAATATTTAGTTTCAACCCCATTACTTATTACAAATAATTGAATAAATTTATATAAGCCTTGGTATGAATGCCTTTTATATCTCTTAATTTGATTAAAGCCTTCTTTCATATCAATACCTCTACGTTTTAATTCAACTTGAACCAAAGGTAATCCATTTATTAAAATAGTTACATCATATCTATTTGTATACTTTCCTTCAACAGTAGTTTGATGAGTTACTTGAAATATATTCTTACACCAATCTTTTGTATTGAATAGTTCAATATAAACAATACTACCATCATCTCTTTGAATATCTTGCTTTTGTCTTAATTCTTTTGCTGATTGAAAGACACCTTTACCAGATATTTTAACCATTAATCTTTCAAATTCTTTATCACTTAAATTTTTACCTTTAAGTTCTATTTTGTTATGAATATTGACTTGTTCTCTAAAATTTTGTTCTAATTCTTTAACATCATTTATTACTATCTTAGAATACCCTTGCTTTACAAGTTGATCTATCATACGATCTTCTAGTCTTGCTTCACTCTCATATACTCCCATCATTACACCTACCAATCAACATATATTTCAATTATATCACGAAAATTGTCATTTTTTGGCTTATGTCCACCAAAAAAGAAGAAATTAATATTAACTTCTAATCATTTTTCTATTAATTTCTTCAATTTATTTATCTGTCTATTTAATAAAATACATAGTTTATTAATTCTATTATCTGAATATCCTGTTATATATTGATACTCATGTAATAAATTATCAAACCATTCAGGAATATCTTCTAATTTACTTACTTCAATTCTTTTTATATCTTTTACTATTTTAATAATTTCATCAAATGGTTTAACTTCATAAAATAGTTTACCATCACCAATAATATGCATTTCTTCTTCATCATAGTATTCAATATTTAAACTTTGACCATTATCAAATATTGGTGCTACATCTAACCACTTTAAAGTATTAACATCTCTTATTATTCCAAAGTTATTAAGATGTCTATCTTCATTCATAATTAGAAAATCTAAAATATACATATTTTCTATTTTTTCTCTTGCATCTTTTATTCCTTCTAATTCTAGTTTTTTAATATATTCTTCATAATCTTCTATACTATTATGTTTTTTCATATCATTTCTTATTTGATTACAAGTAATTAGTTCTGTATCTTTTGTTATGAAACAAGGACATTTTGATACAACCATATCTTTATAAGTATCTAGTGTATATTCTACATGATCAAAGCCTAGTCTTTTACATATTTCACTTGCTAACACTTCGTTAAATGGTTGTAATGTTTCATTTTTATATCCACCTTTTAATAAATATCTTGTCCCATCTTCAATAATCCATGCTTTTTTTAACATGCCATCTGTTGTATTATTAGGTGTTTTTAAAGATGTTGCATTATGAATCATCTTACTGTTTTTAGAAAGTGATGCTTCCATAAATTCAGCATAATCAAAGTCATTATCAAAGAAATTAATATCTTCATATTTAATATTAGAATCTACTGGCTTTAACCAATACTGATCAGATAAAGATAATCCAAAGGCTTTATCTAATAATTCACATGGAGCACTAATATTAAGTCTATGTAGTAATAAGTCTAACTTATCTCTCCAAGATGGTATTCCTCTTCCTTTAAACCATTCACTTAAATTGGTTCTTAAAGAAGTATCATTAACATCTTTATTTTTATAAAAACTTTTTAAAATATATGGAGCATAATCAATATTATAAACATCATAAATATTAGTAAATACTCCTGTTGCAGAATCATATTCTGTTAGCATTACTTCTTTATTTTTATTCATTAAAATACATTTCATAGGAATTCATCTCCTTTTCTATATACTATTATAACATATTTATATTTTCTAGCAGATTCTATTTTCTTAGAAAAAGAAAAATAGGGCTCCATCAAAATTGACAGTGCCCTTGCAAAAGTATTTTTACTTTTTATCAAATAATTCTTGAACAATTAAATCTTTTGAATGTAAATTATTATTTTTACCTAATAATAGATTTTCATAAAATTTAATTAAATAACTATTATCTTCTTTTATATTTAAATAATTATTAAAATAATTACTTCTAACTAGTGCATTTCTAAAATAAACTGATTTATCTTTAAATAAAGTATTATCTACGCTATAGCCTAAACTAATTAAATACTTTTCAATAAATAAAGCCGTTGTTCTAGTATCACCTTCTCTAAAAGGATGTACTTGCCATATATTAGAAGAAAATTTAGTTATATTATTAATAACTTCAACTATATTCATTTCTTTATAGTTTTTATCTTTTTCTTTTGATATATCATATTCTAATGATTCGGTTAAAGTATTACAATCACCATATGCAACAGAATCATTATTAAGTATTTTTTCATGTTTAGAAAAATCTATTTTTCTAAATTCACCAGCGAACTCATAAACATCTTGAAATAAAAATTTATGAACATACTTTAAATAATCAACTGACAAATCAAAATCATCAATACTCAATAGTTCAACTATTCTAGCAGATACAAAGTCACATTCTAATTCATTATGATTTACTTCGTTTTTATTTTCCTTTTCAATATAATATTCTCTTAATTTTTTTTTACTTCTTCAATCGTTAAATTACCTTCTACTTCTTCTTCTAATAATTTTTCTAAGTATTTGGAAGGTTTTAAATTATCTACTTCTTGTAATCCAATAGCCATATCCCATTGTAATTGTTTTGTGTAATTACTAGATTTATATTCTTCTTCATATTCATTAACACTTGAATCTAAATCTTTTTCACTCATAATTTAGACCTCCTAACTATTATTTATTATAACATTATTTAATTAATATTTAACTATTACCTTATTTTTCTCTATTTAATTGTAAACCTCAAAATCTATTTTGTTCCCCCATATTCTTTCTACATTACTTTTCATTAAAGATATTGCTGATTCGGTTTTTGAACTATTTTCTTCAACTATATAATTAATTACTAAAGATTTTTGAGCTCTTGTACACGCAACATATAATAATTTTTCTGTTCTAACTTTAACAGTCTCTTTCATTATCTGATTTTTAAATAACTTTGAAAAATTATACCAATTCCATGTCGTGTTTTCATTAATATTTACAATAACGTGAGCAAATTCGTTACCTTTTGTACCATGCATTGTTTGTAATAATGTCTCTTCAGAATATTGTAAATAATAATTATAGAATTCTATAGCTTTAATTTCACTAATCAAGGAAAGAAAATCCATATCATCGGATTCTTCATATGATTTACATAATTTTAAATAATTTAAATTAGAAAAAATATCTAATGCAAATATTTTTTCTAAAAAAACTTGAATACTTATTTCTGACATTTCATCTATAATCTTATACAATTGTTCTTTTATATCAGTTAAAATTTCAAAATTAAGATAACTTCTGTTTATATTCTTAATAATTTTGTTAGATAGATTATTTTTAATTTCATATATTGAAGGCATAATTTCATTACAAACATATCTTAAAAATCTTTCTTCAGCATTTTTTATTATACTCGACGTATTACTGCCATATCTTTCATTATAAACGTTAAAGATATTTGGAAACCCTACTTCATCGGCAATATACCTATGTGTTAAATGTAACTTTTCATAGTCATTATATTGTTCACATCGTTTTAAATATTTATCTTCACCTATATTATAAATAAACTTTATTTCATTTTTTTCTATTTCATTATTTTTACATACTTGTATTAAATCAGATCGCAAACAATTATTTAAATCAATTATTTCACAACATGATCTATAATTTTCTTCTTTTTTTATGTATTTAAATTTATTCTTATAATTTTCTTGAATTTCTCCTATGCCTGTATGATATATATTTTGCATTGTATCCCCAAATAATCCAATTAAAATATTATTTGATTTTTCTTTATATTTTTGAAATGCATTTAAGAAATCATAAAATATTATTTTATGTGTATCTTGATATTCATCAATAAAAATATAGTTAAAAGATGCAAATAAAACATTACAATATTGTTCATTTTCTAGAAATAGGTTAAAAATTTTCAAAAGTGTATCATGCGAAATAATCCCGTTAGACAAACTTTCGTAATCTCTATATGTTATCGGTAACATTAAATCTGCATTTCTATATTTTTCAAGTTTTATTTCATTTTTTTCTTTTTCATATTTTTCTATCTTTTCTGTTATATATTTGTTTACTTCCAATCTTAACGGAGTTTGAAACTTACATATGTTTTTCCAAATAAAATCATGAATTGTTGAAACAATTACGTTGTTAGTATCTTTTAGTCTAGAAAGAATTTCGTTTTTTGCATTGTTGGTATATGTTATACAAACAATTTTAGCCTCTACATTCATATTTTTCAAATGATTAATTGTACTAACTAAAGTATGAGTTTTTCCAGAACCTGCTCCTGCATCTAAGCAAAAATTTTCATTTTCCTCTATACATTCTTTTATTTCTTCTAATGCTGTATTTACTTCGCTAACCATTGTAATCCCTCCATTATATACTTTGGAACTTTCCAACCATCAAGCGAAATAATATCCAATGAAAAAGAACTCTTTTCTATTTCTTGAATAATTTCATAACAATATTGACATAACTGTTCTTTGGTTAAAGTTTCAATTTCTAAACATATATCAACTCCATTATAATCTTTTTTTACTTTTTTTATTGCAATACTAAGAGAATCTAATTTACCTATATTTTCAACAATCCATTCATTGTTCTCTATTAAGAATTGTTCTTCGAGAGTTCTCCCCCATTTTGTTTCTCCATTAATTGGTAATTGAAACGTTATAAAACAATTCTCTGTATCAGAATTTTTTTCTCTACTTGATATTGTTGAATACTTATCCTTTATATCATTGATTAATAATCTTTCATCTTTATAGCCAAACCAATTTTTTATTGTTGGATTTGTAGTTTTTATATCTTCTATTCCTAGATCACATGGGCAACTTTTGTTATGCACACCTACAACTGAATCCAAATCTGTTATAGTTAAACTTCTAATCTCCAAAAAGTTCACTAAATCTTGAAAAATATATGCATGTCTACCTCCAACCTCAAAAACAGTAATATGTTGAGAAGATATTTTTTCTTTATTTGCCATATCAAATTTCGTGAAAAAGTATGGTAACATAATTCTTTCAGCCATTCCTTCCAAAAAAATTACTTTATCTGCAAAAAACAAATCACATGTATTTAAGATAAAATACTTATCAATAATATTTTTCAAACCAGAATATTCATCTTTTTCTATAAAATTCCTTAATGATTTAATAATTAAACCATTTTCTCCATTTAAAAAATAATTAATGTTATTTATATCAGAAGATTGAAGTATATATGAAGAATGAGTAGATATTATTGAATAGATATCACTGTCTTGAAACATTTTGTTAATTTTATGAAGAAAAACTGATTGCATTTGAGGATGTAAATGTGATTCTGGTTCTTCTAAAAATACTATATTGAAAATAGCACTTTTACTTTTAATATCAAATTTAAATGATTCTATTTGAATATAAATATATAATAAATTGCTATAACCTAATCCATTTGAGGACTCTGATAATGCCATGTCTTCAAAAAAATATTTAACCTTCGAATTCTTCTTTAATAAATTTTCTATATCAAAATCAGATACAATATCCAATTTTTTATTTTTATCATCATTAATAATTTCCTCATTTAATACTTTAATCAAATCAGAAAAATATTTAGCATAAGTATCATCTAATTTTTCTTTTATATCTTCAATTGCTTCTCTAAATAAATCATCACTATTTAAGTCATCGGTACTTTTTTTCTTCTTTTCTTGATAAAATTTCCAAATTGCATTTGAAAGTGTCATTTTTTCATTATCAGATGTATCATCCACTTCCCTTTGAGCAGAAATTATAAAAATATTGAACAAACCATATATATAATTTACTTCGACTTCATTTAAATAATCTGATTCAGGCTTAGTTGAATAAAACTTCTTAGTATAATAATTATAAAAATTTCTTATAAAGAACTCATAAAAATCAATCTTTTCCTTACTCTCTTCAAATTTTTCATTATATAATTCAAATTCAGAAAAAATTTTTTCTATCTTATCTATTGAATATATGCATTTTATAATTATTTTTTCATTATTATCAAACTCATAAAGTAAATCTTTGATTGAAGCCAGATTATCTTTTTCATCTATTTCTAAATTTATATTCATTTCTATAAAAGGAAATTTAAACAACAGTTCTTTTTTTCCACTTTTATATTCATCATATAAATTATTTATAAAACTTTTTTTGATTACTTTATAGTTAAAATCGCTTAATTTAAAGGGTGAATTATTTGTCAAAAACTTAGTCATTATTTCTACAACAGACGTTTTTGCTGTATTATTTTTTCCAACAATAATTGTTTGCTTATTAATACCCAATGTGCACTTGTCAACGGATTTTCTATAATTTTTAAAATCAATACTATATATTTTCATACAACACTTCCTCTACTTCAAAAAAATAAGCAGTATCCATCTTAAAAAGACTAAATACTGCTTATCTTTACAATTTCATTTTATCATATTTATACATTTTTTTCAGTATTTTAAATATAATTTAATATTTTTTATACTAGAAAAGGAAAAAATAGCATTTATTACCCAAATAAACACTATTTAACGTTATTTACTATCTTTCTAGATTATTTATATTATCTAGTCTAATCGTTTAAATATAACCATCTTAATACCCTTTTAAATTTAATCCATGTAAGATCTAAGTCTCTCCTCCCGAGTTTATGTGATTAGATATTAATATTGTATTGGGAGAATTATTAAAAGCTTTTAGAGCTCTTTCTATTCGTGGAGCCTTTGGTAAAGTCTCATCAGTATCTCTAATTATTACTGCTGGGATACCTAACTCCTGTAGTCTTTTATACATATATTGAGCTGCTCTTAAATTTAAGTCTTTCTCTAATAATCCGTTTCCTAATGCGCCAGGATCACTCCCACCATGTCCAGCATCAACAATTACACCAACATTATTTTTATTGTTCATTTTATCACCTATATTAGAATATGAAAAAAGATTTTTTTGGTTCTTAAAACTTGTTAAACTTTTTTACATAATTAATTGTTTTGCCAGTTATGACCATTTATTTTTTGTGTCATATATTATTGAGAAGGGAGATAATTATGACAATTATAGATAATAATACTGTTGTTATATTTTCCTATACTGAATTAAAGTCTGTGCTAGAAGCAAGTAATTCTTATACATATATTTATTTTGGTGCCAATATTCAATTAACCAGCGGAATTAGCATTTCTGCAACTAAAGTTAATGTCGTTTTAGATGGAACATATGAAAATGTACGTTATCAGTTTGAGGATAGAAAGAGCCTAAGTACTGGTGATACCATTTCCGTTTCTGGTAGCACGACGCAAAAAGTGACTGTTAAAAATATGGATGTTACAGGATATAATTATTATGGAATTATTTATGTTCCAGAAAGTGATACCTTTAAGGATACTGTAATTGAGTATAATAATATCACTTATCGGGGTCCACAAATAACTTTCCACCCAAATGGCTTATCTCGGTATATCGATTGCGTAATTAATATAGTAACAAATTATGCTACGACTAATGAGGTAGCTGAATGTAATAGAATTGAAATAGGTGGGAAAACGACAATCGTTCACACCTCGACTGCTGATACTATGTTTTGGTTCCGTGGAACAGTAACACCGTATTTACATATATTAGAGAATGCTCAAGTAACTCTTACTAGCACAAATCGAGAATTATTTTATGGAGTTACTAACTTAAACTTTTCTGTTTTAAAGAATGCAACTGTTGTAATTGAAACAAAAAATGGAATGGGTTATGAGAATTTTTCGACAAATCAAGTCTTACTTGATTCAGGATCTAGTACAACCATCACACAAACTAGGGCAAATGGAAGTTATCCAACTTGGTTTACGACCGGACCATTTATTGTAAATAGTAATGCTAGCTTATTTATGTATCAAAAGTCAGCTAATACAACTACAAATAATTACAATATATATTTTAAAACAAATCAGGCCTCATTATCGATAACCAACCCTAAATATATTTTACTTTATAATATTAAAGCTGATACTATCTATACTAATTCACAAATCCCTTTCGAGTGGCAATTTTCTAGAATTAATCTTTGGTCACAAGCAAATACTACGTCAAATGCGGGAACACTAGACGATATACCAAATTATTATTGGTATAAACAAAACGCTTTGGCTAGTATTTCTGGTACTATTTCAACAACAGCAACAACAGTCACAACAAATAACTTTTCTAGTGATGAATTGCAGAAATTATTTCCACTATCTTCTTTTCAATTTCAAGGGAAGAAAGTTATCTCTATAGGCAATCCAATCTTTTCTGTAGATACAATTACAAATAAAGATTTGATAATTACTGGACAGACGATGGAAAATGCTAATGTACAAATTCAATATGAAACTCAGACTGTGAGAGTAGTTTCTGATACAAAGGGGAAATTTAGTTTAACGCTTACTGCGCCTCTAGCAGTTGGAACAGATGTTAAATTTTTAATTAATGAACAACCATACTTTTCGTACCGTAATGTTTCTACTGTTGTGGTTGATAGTGGCGAATTAAGCTTAAAAAGCGCTCCTAGTGAAATATATTTCGCAACAATTCCATATTCTCAAGATCCCATACTTTGTCAAAGAAAATCTGACTTGGAAATTGTGGTTGAGGATACAAGAGTTAGGAGTACGAACTGGAAATTATATGCTTATATAGATATTCCTCTAACTTCTAATGGTGGCTATAAACTTACTGATTCATTAGTCTATATTGATGAAAATCAAACTATAATTCCCTTAAGTAAGACTCCTCTACTTATTTATCAAGGAATAGCAAATGGAGGAGTTGCTCAAGAAACTAAAGTTTCTTTTTCTAGTCATCAAGGAATCTTATTAAGAGTAATGAATGAGCCATTGGAAAATGGAGAAGAATATAAAACAAATATTTTTTGGTCTTTGGAAGAATAAAATTAATATGGAGGTGAGAAAATGAACGATCAATTATCTAATATTGCTCAAGTCAATGGTAGTTATAATGGACTTCCAACATCGTTAACATCAGAAGCTTTAGTTGTTACTTTAGTCTCCGGCTTGTCAATAACTAAAACGGCTGATAAAGTTTCTTGGGCTAATGGAAATTTGACATATACTATTACAATTACCAATCAAGGAACTGAGTCCTATACTACTCCAATATTGACTGACGTTTTAGATACTGCCTTAGTCGATTTTGTAGCGGATAGTGTTTTCATTAACGGAGAGAAAGCAGATACATCAAAATATCAATATGCAACTAATACACTTACAGTTACACTAGATGATATTGCACCCTCAAACTCAAGTACTGTTACATTTCAAGTTAAGAAAAAAGCCTAGTACAAATGCGGCATTTGTTTTAAAATCACGTGCTCAAGTAACAACTAATGGGGAAAACTTTTTTAGTAATTATGTTACTGTCTACGGAAAACAAAAAATATATAAATATAGAGATTATGGTTGTGCTACTCCGTATTGGAGAACACAATAAAACACCAGCATTTATTAGTTGGTGTTTTTCTTAATTTATACTGTTAAATCCTTATATAATTTTTCGTATATGTCAGCGTATTCTTGGGCAATTCTATTGGTTCTTTCTGTAATCTTTTCTATATAATTTTCTTTGGTAATTCCGGTTTCCAAAAATCTTTTAATATATGGTTCGGAAACTGAGCTTTTCTGATAATCTTTTAGTTTTTCTTCAATTGTTTTTTCACTATAACTATCTTTTTTGACAGGAATGCAATTTCCTATTTTAAGAGCTTGATTATTTTCTGTAGAAATAGCAATAAAATGCTCTATAGTCATATCCGTGTTAATATTTTCTTCAACTAACATAATAATTTGTTTTGCGTGGTATGTATTATTGTGATCAATATTAATTTCTTTTATAGTATTTATTATATAGTCTCTACTGTGGAAATTAAAATTGCTTTCTAAAAACTCTTTAATTATTTTCTTATATTCTTTTTTTAAGAAAAGTTTTCTACCTATCTTCTTGAAATCTGTTCCATATTGAGAAGGACTTGATTTGTTAATAGACATTATTTCTTGATGCATTAAAACAAATTTAAAAAAATTAATTATTAATTGATAATTGTTTATAAATTTTGTTTTTTCTGACTTATTTCTAACGTGCAATAATGGTATTAATACAACATCAAACTGTCTAAATTTTGCTTTTTCTAATAATTTTAAATAATTATTTAAGCCATCAAGAGATATATTACCATCATATATATTTTCTAGAGGCATAATTGAGTGGCTATAAACGGCCATGGCGCATTTACATAGGCAATTTTGGTGACTCGAACCATAGGAAAAATTATCAAAATATTCCTCCGCATCTTGAAAATTTGTAATTTTATTAATAACACCATCAATTTTTCTAACCGTATTATTTTCAAGATAAAGATCATTGAAATTATCAAAATACCTTTGAGCATTTTTCTCACCAATATTTTGAATAGTTTCATACCAACCTTCTTTATAATATTCTTTCCCTTTTCTTTCATCAAAGCATAAGTATTTAAATAGTTGACTTTTCAAAATATCAATATTTTCTAAAGTTTTACCTTTAGTATTTAAATTTACAAACATATTATGCGCATCAGCTTCGCTCTTAATAAATCTTATTTCAACAATCATTACGGTCAATAAGCTTTTTAACAATTCTTTTGGATCTATAGCATTATTTACTATCGTTTTGGTAATCCTTTCATATATTTTTACTTCTTGATTACCTTTGTATTTTTTAGGAATATCATCAGCATATATAAATTTCAACAACCTACTTTCATTACTGGGAGCTCGATTTTCTATCTTTATCTTATTCCCCTTAGCTAGTAATTTATCTGCTATTTCTAGATTAAATTTATTTTTTAAACTACATAATATTAAATATGTACTTATTATTCTTTGTTGACCGTCTATTAATTCAACATTTTTTCTATTAGGAAGAGCCATAATATTTCCTATATAATAATCGTTATTGTTGCATATATCCTTAATAAATGTATCTATATTAATTTCTTCCCAATCATAGCCTCTTTGATACAAAGGGATAATAATTCTTTTATTCATCATGAAATATTCTTCTAGAGTATAATCATTGGCTTCAAGCATCTTTTTTGGTTTTATTCTCTCATCTGTCTTCGTCATAGTTCCTCCATTTATAGTTGATTAAACTACTGATCTACTTAGTAAATTAGTTTTTCTTTTTTGCCATTATTATAACAGAGAAAAAACTTTTTTAATAGTTTATTACAATAAATAAAATATCCACAAATACTGTGGATATTTTTATTTTTCATATTCTTTGATTGCTAGTTCACCAACATTTACAACAAAGCTTTGAACGTACTTTCGATTTTTAGTCTTAACCGTTACAGTTGCACTACCTTCACCAACTGCTTCTAGTTTTCCATACTCATCTACTCTAACAATGTCTTCATCCGATGAGATATAGACAACTTTTTCATCTTTGTGTTCATCATTTAGTTCCAACTGAACTTCATCATTGGTTGAGGCAACATTTAAACTCTTTTCGATGGTTAACAATTGGGCTTTTTGTTCTTCTCTTACATTTGCCAAAGAAAATCCGGCAACAATTATACCAATAAGGCAAAAACAATAAAAAACTGGTAAAAAGATTTTATCCATAGCAATACGCATACAATCACTTCCTATTTTTATTATACCAAATATAAAATAATTATTATTTTAAAAACAAAAAATTTACAATAAAAATTGTAAACTTCTTATTAGAACATATCTTTCTTTTTTAGAAAATAAGCAACTACTAATGATGTTAGTAATGAGATACTTATAACAATTGGAAAAGCATTATCTATATTAGATATGGTTCCTAAATTGATATTCATTCCTAAAAAAGAAGAAATCATAGTAGGAATTGATAAGACAATGGTTGCAGCGGCTAAAAACTTCATAGCAATATTTAGATTATTAGAGACAATTGTTGAATACGTGTCCTTTATTGATAATAAAATATCTTTATAAATATTTGTCATTTCTATAGCTTGCTTATATTCGATTATTGCATCATCTAATAATTCAACATCATTCTCATACAAAGGTAAAACACTGCCTTTAGATAGCTTGTTTAAAACATTATCGTTAGCTTTTAAAGACCTCATAAAATATACTAACGTTTCTTCTAATTCTAGCATATCGATCAAGTCTTTGTTTTTGGTAGATTTTTTTAATTCTTCTTCCTTTGTTTCAATGTCTTTATTTACTTGTTTTAAAACTCGTAAGTATGAAGCCGCAGTGTGAAGAAGAATTTGGATTAAAAAGCGGGTCTTTTTTGCAGTGCGAAAATCTTTTATTTTATCCTGCTTAAAGGCATTTAAAATAGTTGTTTTTTTAGGGGAGACAGTAATTACATAATTATTATCTGTAATGATGATACCTAATGGAATAGTGATATATTGATGATCTTCATCTAGATATGGTGTATCAAGAACTACTAAAGTAGCATTACCACTGCGTTCTACACGAGGTAATTCCTCTATATCTAGCATAGTTGTAATTAGATCTTTATCTACTAGTGTTTTAGCAACTACTTTTTCTATTTCGTCATTAGTCGGGGCAGTGAGTTCCATCCAGCAATCAACTGTTATTTTCTTTACTTTTTTAATTTTCTTTTCTACTGAACTAGTTTTATAGATTTTTAACATATTTACTCACTCCTTTTCATAATCTCACATATTATATCATATTTTCTTTAAAATTAAAAGAAAAAGTACTTAATTAGTACCTTTCCCTAACTTTATTTTAACTGTTTTTTCTTTGCCATCTCTTATAAATGTTACGTCAACTGTGTCACCTGCAGAGTGTTGGTATAATTCATATCTTAAGTAAGCGTAATCTTTTACTTTTTTACCGGCAAAAGCAGTAATAACGTCACCCTTTTTTAGCCCAGCAGTAGCTGCGCCAGAGCCATCAACAGAACTGATTACAACAACGCCTTGTTTAATACTGGCATCTAGTTTAATACCACTTCTATATAAAGTTACTGTATCGGTAACATTAACCATTTCAATACCTAGGACAGGCCACTCAACTTTAGCACCTTTTTCTAATGTTTCAACATGACTCATTGCGTACTCAATTGGAATAGCAAAGCCCATTCCCTCAATGTCATCATCGACTAATTTTAAAGAACAAACGCCAATTACTTCTCCATTAACATTTAATAATGGCCCGCCACTGTTTCCAGGATTAATTGAAGCATCTATTTGAAGAACGCGCATCACCCAATCATTATTAGTTGAAGAAACTCTGACTGATACCATTCGTTCTTTTCCTGATAAAACACCGGAAGTTACACTTCCTCGATATTCATAGCCCATTGGTGCTCCTACTGTAAACACAGTATCTCCAAGATTCATTTTCTCACTACTACCAATGTTAGCAACTTGAATGACCTTATTGCGTGGTATTTTTAAGACAGCTAAATCTAAATAGCTATCTCCGCCTAAAAATTCAGCGTCTATTTCCTCGTCAGTGGTCAAAACAACTTTAACATTATCACCACCAGATACAACGTGATTATTTGTTAATAAGTAGCCATAATTATCATCTACTTTATAAACAAATCCTGTTCCTGTTGAAGTTACACTACCATTGGTATAAGTGTTCACTAGGACTGTTGCATCATATATTTTTTCAACTGATGGTGCTAATGACGCCTTTTCAAACACTTGCGTTTCATTTTTTGTTACAACAGTTCCACTTGGTGTTGTTCCTAAAACCTCACTAATAATTGGGGTCCATTTAAGTAAGGCGAACATTACTATTCCACCTATTACAAAAGAAAAAGTAATAATAAATATTTGCTTTAAAACTTCATTTTTTTGTTTATTTTTTGTCACTAGTTATCAGAGCTCCTTTCGATTTTAGCTAACTCACTCCAATTAGCAGGGAAGCCCATACGCTTAAATACTTTATCAATTGAAATAGTATGGAGATTATAATTTAAAGTTTGAATTATATTTTCTAGTTCAATGCTCATATTTTTGAAATCTTCTGTTTGTAGGAGTTGTTTCATGATAATTACAAGGGCAAATAAGTCGTGTTTACCATAAATATATTCCCCATCTTCTTTAGGTATACCTAAGATTTGATGATAAATTGTATCATCAATTTCCTTTTGTGTCTTATTCTCATATAAAATATCCTCATGAGCACAAAGATTGCGATAGTTAGCTAAGATTGGTAAATATGTCATAAAATCATCTACTTCAACGCCATACACTTTAGCAATGTCACGTTGATCTTCTTGTTTTAAAACTGAATACATTTCACTAACTATTCCAAATGATAAAACTTTTACCAAAATCCATAGTGGAATATATCCATAATTTGAAACATAATGTAGTGTAGCGGTGTGTTGTGAACCATTAACTCTAATCTGTCGTTTCATCTTTTTCAATAAGTCATTTAATTGACGCTGCTTATCGGGATTTTGAGTAAAGTTTTTAGGTTTTAAATAATCACGCTCACGATATCCATATTTTTTAGATAACTGATATGATGTAATTGATTTTAGGTTATTTTCAATTACAAGTAAATATTTAAAAAAGACATTTCTAATGGAACGATCGAATAAGAATAGGCTGTATAGTTCTTCAAAGGTTGTTCCATCAAGATAATTATTCTCTTCACGACGTTTCATAAAGAGATGACGGTAACCATTCAAAAAGAAATAATTTTCACGTAGTAATACCATTTTTGCGTAGTTATCATCATTTATAACCATACCCCTATGTTTAAGTATATCCAACTGTTCATCTAAATTTTTGAATTGTTTATCTATCATATTCTCACCTATTATAGATTATATCATATAATCTTTAGAAAAGTATGAATTTTTAGTGAATTTGTATGATATAATTTAAGTAATATTTTATAAGGAGGCGTGATGTATGCCAGCAACAGTAACTCATGCTTATTTTGCAAAAGATGTGTTTGATATTTTACCAAGCAATATTAAGAATACAATTGATTATAGTCGAATTAAAATGTTTGGTCAAAGTATGGATTCCTTGATGTTTTATAATATTGCATCAGTTGCCCCAGGAAAAAAGATTCGAGAATTTGCGGGAGTGTTCCATAGGAGTAAGACACAAGAATACTTTGTTAATTTGATTAACTATATAAAAGACAACGAATTGTATACAGATATGGATGTTTGTTCCTATTTAGCTGGGATGATTTGTCATTATGTATTAGATTCTAATGTTCATCCTTTTGTAATATATAAAACAGGAAAATTTGATAAAAATAATAAAAATACTTATAAATATAATAATGTTCATGAGTTTATGGAAATATTTATTGATAATGATATGATTAAAAGACGAGAAAATATTAATCCATATACATTTAGATTAGATAAATTTTGTTTTAATTTAAGAGAGTTTTCTCCTTGGTTAAATGCCGTGATTGATGATAGTTTTAAAAGGACTTTTGGGATTAAAAATATGAGTAAGATATATTATAAGGCTACAAAACAAATGAGAAATATTCTTTATTTATTTAGACGAGACGTTAAAGGATATAAGAAGTTTTTTTATAAAATAATTGATACCTTTACAACAAAGAAGATGTTTCGATTTGAATGCATTAGTTATCATTACCCTTTAGAGGATAAGCATAATTATTTAAATTCTAATCATAGTTTGTGGAGAAATCCAACATCTTATAATATGACGAGTACAGAATCATTTAAAGATTTATATGTAAAATCAATAAAAATGGCAAAAGTTATAATTTGTGCTAGTTTTGATTATATTAATGGAAAAGATATTGATTTATTGAAGATTTTTGATAATACTAGTTATATAACTGGTTTAAATTGCGATTTAAAGAAAGAACTAAAGTATTTTGAATTTTAGTTCTTTTTTGTATAGTTTCTTTATTTTCTTACATAATAATTTTAGGTGATTTAGTATGTTTTATAAATATGAAATTAAAAATAATGGAACTGAGGATGTCTTATACTTATACTTATCGTTAACATATGAGTTTTCGAGAGAATTGGCCTTAGAGTCAAGCGATAGTGAATTGTCTAGACGAACTAAAAATTTCATACGGAATAATGGAATTAATTATAAGGGAACTAAAGTTTATTTAGTTATTGACGGAATTGTGGTTAAAAGTTTAGATATTAGTAATGAAAGTAATCCAATTGAAATCCTTAAAGAAAGTTTATATTACTCAAATGAATATTATTTAGTAACGGTTAGAATGAATAATGAGGCAGTAATTGAGTTACCACTTAAAGAATACCTACTTGGAGTAATGGCAACTAATATTGAGATGTTCTGTCATAGTGAAGTATTAAAGGCCATTTGCATTTTATATAGAACTTATGTTTTTAATAAAATGAGTAATGATAAGGAGATAAGCGCCTTTAATGACTATGCAATTTATAAACCAATTTCTTATTATAAATTAGTGTGGGCCAATGATTATGATAAGAATGTTAAACAATTAGAGGAAGCAATAAAAGAAACCGATTGTTTATTTTTATCATATAATGATCACTATATTCTGCCATTTATTCATTTTTCGAATACAGGCAAAACCTTCAGTAATAAAGAATATCCTTATTTAAGTGCGGTTAGAAGTTTATGGGACTTGGCATCACCATATTATGTGGATGTTAAAGAATATTCATATGATACACTCAGTAGAATACTGGGAATAAATATTGATAATAAAGCAAAATTTAGTATTCTGGACATTGATGAACGTGATTATATAAAAAGACTAAGTATTAATGATATTGTGTTTTCTGGGGAGGAATTTAGACAATTATTGGGACTTAAATCTTTAAATTTAAATATCATTATAAATATTGATGGCATAAAAATAATTACTAAAGGTTTTGGTAATGGCTATGGTTTAAGCATTTATGGGGCAAATGAATTAGCAAAAAATGGTTGTAGTTTCTCAAACATTTTAAAATATTATTTCCCTGGAGTAAAAATTAATAAGTATATAAAAGAGCTTTCTTAAATGAAAGCTCTATTTTTTTAGATTTGCCAGTACTTCATCGGCATCTTTATACAATTCAACAGTTGATTTTAGAAAGGTAGCATACCAGGTAACATTAGAAATAAATGTTTGTAACATATCTGCTCCTTTACTTTTAGCAAGATTATCAATAATGTCTGCATTATCAGATAATTCCTTAGAAATCTGAAGGATCTGATCATATGTAAATGAACCTATCATTCTCCTAATACACCTACTTCCGGTTGTTGATTATCAGAAAGTTGCTCTGTCACAGGGGGAGTTAAATTCTCTTCGGCTACGGTTGGAGTGGCACTTGCAGTTGGCGTTGTTCCAACGGCAGAGGCATTAAATAATTTGGCTGCTTCAACAACTGTTGTCTTTGATTCTTCAATACTATCAGCCATATTTATGTTATCTTGATCCTTCCAACCCTGTTTCATTTTAGCTGTTATCTCAAAAATTTTATTTACAGCTAAAACAAATTGATTATAATCTGACATAAGTACCTCCTATATTAAGATAATTCTTGAACCATTTTTTAAATCTGTTTCTCGAACTGCTCTGTTGACATCATATATTTGCCCAGTTTCCTTACTGTAAAAGTTTGTTTCTGGTTTTATTTCGTAAGCATTATCAGTTAACTCTACTAATGCCTCTTCGATTAGTTTTTTTATTGTTCCTACTTTTTTATTAATAGGAATATATAAATCATATTGTTTTTCAATTAATGGAATCTCTAATTCAATTAATATTTTATTTTTATTCATACGTTTTCCTCCTACTTATTACTCATTAGATAGGAATTTAATTAATGTTGCTTTGCCTTTTTTAATAACATATCCAAAGTTAGGTTCAATTTCAGTACGTAAAACCCTAGCATTAGTTGTTACTTTTAAAGTAAATTGATTAGCTATACCATTACCAATCCAAACGCCTTCAGATAGGTCGGCATTACTTTTAAACCATGGGTCGTAACTAGTTGATTTAATACCATCAATAGTATCAATCATGACAAACTTTAAAGTCCCTAAATTGGCTGAGTTTTGAATTAGCATGGTCAAATTACCTTTTTCAATACTACTTAATTTTTGGAATAGAGAGTTCATACCAACAAACATACAAACAATCATATCTGGTGTGTTGTTGGCATTCTTTGCTTCAACTAATTCCGTTAATTTAGTAATTAGACTATCACATTTGCCACTATCGTAAGAAATGTTTTCTTCTGTAATTTTTTCATTGCTTAAAGCGCTTATAGCATCTAGAACTAATACTTGAGTATTAGGAACCTTGGCTGTAACTTGAGCAAAGCCATGCAAGAACCCTGGAAGAGAAGATATATCTTCACCTGTAATATTATAGATATAAGAAGAATTCAAATCGATTGTGGCAATTTCTAGTGATTCTTTCTCAATACCAACCGGGATTGTTCTAATACTTCCTAATGCTGCTTCAACAGCTTCTTGGTTAACAACTTCTGGTAAGATTGGTACTTTTTTAGCTTTAGTTTGACATATATCTGATAATTTATTACAAATTACTTTGATATAATCGGTCAACTTTTCTTCTTTATATGGATAGGCAGTTTGAAATTCATAAATACCGCCTAAATCCATCATACCACGTCCATAAACTTTTGATGGTTCTTTCTTTCTAACCCCTGGCAAAACACTTGCATAATCACTAGGGTCATTAAATTGTAAAACAACGTTTTGACGGAAATTTTGTCTAATACGGTATCTTACTGTGTTTGGACCATTAGTAGAGAAGATGAAACATACTCCATATTTTAAACAGTCACGAGTAACTTGTCCTAAAATTTCTTCATAATCACTATAAGTTTCCACGAAGGCTTCAACGTTGTTAATCATAACTATTATTAGCGGAATTTGCTTACCACCATGATTAATATAAAAATCATATGAACCATTATAATCAACAAATAATTTTTTACGATCTTCAATAGTTTTAACAATCATTTTAAATAAGTTTTCAATTTTTTCATTGTCCGTTGCTAATAAAACTTCTCCAACATGTGGGGCTTTTCTAAACATAGTCATTGTTTCAGCACCAAAGTCTAAAATATAGAAGTTTACTTCAGAAGAATCATGTGTAGTAATAGTTGAATAAACTATACTTTGAAGCATTAATTCCTTACCACTACCACCAGAACCAAAGACAATTGCGTTTCCATCAGTTGAAATAGGTAAGGTCAAAAGATTTTGCTGTTGATTATCTGGATCATCATACTCCCCAATAACAGGATTAATGACATTTTTCTTAATTTCATAATTATATTTTTTCTTTAGATCTTCAACAAAAATCATATCTGGTATTTTATCTAACCATAATTGTTCTATTTCAATATTTTCACTTTTAGCCTCATCAACAATATATTTAATAATACTAGTAATTTCCTCCCCCTTTGCCTCTACTTGAACAT
This sequence comes from uncultured Mycoplasmatota bacterium, assembly GCA_900552495.1. Classification (GTDB taxonomy): domain Bacteria; phylum Bacillota_I; class Bacilli_A; order RF39; family UBA660; genus JAEDES01. The sequence goes on from URZY01000005.1 coordinate 66,762, forward strand.
TATCTTTCTTTGTATCAAGGGATTTAATTACATTTCCAACATTATCAATAATACTAATTGATTGGTCTACTTTCTTTTTACGCTTTTCAGTTGGATAATATTTAGCACCTGCCCAGGCAGCTTGTCCCATAGCAAATAATTCATTATAACCAACCTGTAAATAGAAACGTCCTGTTTCTTTTAAATCAGCGGCATCTGGTCGTTTAATCATATCATTACTATCTGCTTTATCTTGAACTTTTAAGCAAACACGGAATTTAGAGTTTGACCAAATTTGTTCATTAACAACTCCTGCCGGTTTTTGAGTAGCAAGGATTAAGTGAACCCCTAAGGAACGTCCAATACGAGCTGTAGAGATTAGCTGATCCATGAATTCGGGACGCTGAGATTTAAGCTCAGCAAACTCATCACTAATAATAAACAAATGAGAAATAGGCTTAGAAACTAAACCCTTACGATATAAGCCTTGATATTTATAAATATCTATTGTACTTTCATTTAACTTATCTCTTGCTTCATTAAACATCCGTTGACGTTTACGAAGTTCAGATTGAATTGAGGCTAAAGATCGATTCATTTCGTTCGTGTCCAAGTTAGTGATCGTTCCAGCCAAATGTGGTAATTTCATTCCGGTTTCCTTATTTTCGAAGGCACCAGTTAAACCTCCACCTTTATAGTCAATAAGAACAAATGATACTTCATAGGGGTGGTAATTCAAAGCCATTGAAATAATGTAACTAATAATGAACTCTGATTTACCAGAACCAGTCATTCCAGCAATTAAACCGTGAGGTCCGTGGAATTTTTCATGTAAATCCAATTTAAACAGTTCTCTTGTTTTATCTACGCCCACTGGAGCTTGAAGTGATTTTGTTGGATCGTTTTGCTTCCACCTATTTAAAATATTTAACTGTTCAACCATACCAACATTATACATTTCCAAGAAAGTTATGGCAGTTGGTAATTGTTGACTCTCTTTACCAATATCAATAGGAATATTAGCAAGAATCTTACAGCACTCATGCATATTAAGAGTTGGATCAAAATCAGCTAAAAATTCCTTTTGTTTATTAGATACTAATTCATTTTCGAAAACTCCGGATTTTTTATCACCAATACTGATAAAAGTTTTACATTCATTAGGAATGTTTATTAAACGTGGTGATAAAACGATTAAACTAAAGCCTACATTAAAAGTGGTAGCAGCTACATCTTTAATTATTTCGATATCTCTTACACCTTTGTAATCGTCAGTAAAAATAACGTAATATGGTTTGTAGTGCTTATAATCCAAATTATTTAATTCCATTTTACCATTATTATCTTTAAATTTTCGAGCTTGTAACTCTTTTTCTAGAACTAATGATATTTCTTTAGCTTCATCTAAATTTGTAGCAAAATATCTGACGCTTTTATCATTGGACCAGGTATGGGGAGCTACTTTTAATGGTTTCCAATAGGCTGCGTTCTTTTCATTAGTAAAGATTACAATTCGTAAATCTTCATAACTATGGTAAGCAAGCATTTGGAGAATCAAACCATCAACAAATTGACGTTTGTTAGCTGAGGTACCAATTATAGCTGAAATATTTTTTTGGACAAAGGATAGAGAAATTGGAACATTTTCCAACATTCTAGACTCTTTGCCAAGTTTATATACCTCTTTTAATAAATCATCTGTTTCTAATGAAAATCTCTCTTCTGGAAAGTTTACATTTCCAAATAATGGTGTTGTTCCAATTCCTAAACGTAAATCTAAGAAATCTTCCTGCTCTAATTCTCTTTCCCATAAATTTCTTTTCTTAGAGAAAATGATTTCTTTAGTTGATGAAAGTGGCAAATAATTGTCAATTAAAATTTGACGTTGAATTTTCATTTCAGCTTGAATATGTTCACGTTTTGATTCAACATATTCATTGTATTTTTGAAGACGTAAAGCTTCTCTTTTCTTACGTTGTGATTTTTGGTATCTTTGTGATAAGAGTGGCCAAATGATCATTGTACATAACATTGCCCCAGAAGTTAGTAAAGTTGAGGACACGTCTTTTACATCTACCGTACCATTTAAGACATTCATGAAGGCACTAAGCCCCGTTGACAAAGACATCATAGCCATAGTCATCATTGGTCCTAGGGTCATAATCAACGGAGTTTTGTCCTCGTTCTCTTTTCCTGGTGGTGGATCTATAGTGATATTTACCTCTTCAATTCTGGTTTTAAAACGAGGCGCACGGTAGAAATAATCTTCTTCTTTAAAGAATTCAATTCCTTCTTCATCGGGATTATCTTCTTCAATCTGATTTTGGATTAGTGGTCTCTCAATATCAAATATTCCACGATCAAAGTTAACATAATTACCAATACTATTAATAATAACAGATTGATCTAAGACTATAATTTTTAGTCCCATGATAAAAATGATGTCTCCATACTCTAACGTTTGTGTCGTTACGGCTACATTATTTACATAAGTTCCATATTTACTATTTAAATCTTGTACTATCCAAGTTCCATTGCTGTAAATTAATCTTGCTTGTTGTTTAGATACTAGTGGATAGGCATAACTAATATGAGCATTTTGATCACTACCAATAAGTAATTCGCCTTGGGCTTTGACACGTAACTTAATAGTATCTTTTTCGGTGCTTGGAGAACAGTATAAAATAACATATTCATTATCTGTATTTATTTTTAAAAAATATAAGCTATACTCTTGAAGAATGGCTGAATCAATTTCTTGATCACCATTCATAATTTTTGTTTCAAAGTCACTCTTAATTTTCCAATTACCGTCTTCTTCTTCAACGTTAATTAAGTTTCTTACGTTACCGAGATAATCGTTATCTGTGATCCAGTAGTTTCCAGAAACTTTAGTAGGTAATGTAAAATTAAAAATTTTGCTTTTTTTGATCAATCTTACGATCACACAGATCACCCCGGTTACTATTCCTATTCTATATGTAATTATAACTTTTTTTCTATATTTTTACAACATATATTTTCTCTTCTTCAAAGGAAAACTTAATATATTACTAATTTTTATGTAATTATTATAATTGCGTCTTTTCTAAATAAACTTTGTCATTCTCAGACAAATAAATACCATATAAGCCTTTTTGAGGGCAGGTAAAGATTAAAGTAGGTTGTTTAGATATTGATGGCTCTTCAGGGACTGGTTTATCAGTAGGTTCAGTAGGTAAGGTGGGAGATGGTATTTTTTTAAAGGTTAAACCAGCATTATTAATAATATTTATTGTGTCATCTATCCAAAGACATTCTTCGGGCTTTTTACCATTATTTATAGAATAATTACCATTACTATTTTTATGCCAGCCAGTTCCAGTAAACTTTCCTCTCCCACATTCTATATGGCAATGATTACCAGTTGCCTGACCAGTTGTACCTTCACTGTAGAATGCTTCTCCACGATTGATTTTTTTCCCTACAAAAAGATTACTTACATTGTTAGAATGAGCTAACATAATTGTCATGTAGTCAATTGTGCCATCAGGATATTCAACCTCATCAACACTTTCTAACCAAACTTCATTTGCATCTTGAGTATAAATCTTTTTTATAATTCCTGTAAAAGGAGCAACTAAGGTGGAAATCGCTTGATCACTACCGGCTTCATCGATAGCATAACTATCAATATGACTACCTATTCCATATGTTTGTGTAATACGCATATTTTTACTTGGATAAAGGGGTTTTTCCATTCTCTCGTTCCTCCTTATTAATAATATTTTCTGTAGAAATTGTCACTTTATTTCTACTAATTATGTCTGTGTAAGATGCCAGTTTCCCTTCAAGCGTTTTATATAGTGAATCAGCTCCAAGAAAGGAAAATAAACCTACCCATAAACTGGTTGGAAATGTAATATCTGTGAAGGACATGCAAAAAATTATTCCAATTAACATATTTACTATAAAAGAATAAATGGGTAGACTCTTACTACTTTTAAATTGTTTTTTTGTTTTTTGAATTAAAGCACAGGTTATTGTACTTAGAGCTATTGAAATTATTAGTAATTCTTTTAAGAATTCAAAATTAAACATAAATTACCTCCTATTAGTAATATATGTCGGAAAGAAAAAAAGCGTTATAAAACGCTTTAACATTATTATATATAATTTGATTACTTATTTAATTTTTTTAAGCATTTTCTTAAGGCTTTATATCTATAGGTCTCATCTAATTCGTCTTTTGTTAATTCACTAAATGATTTGTCATAATTATCTAGGATAAATACTGAATAAAAGTAGGGTACTTTTAATTCACCTATAATTTCTTCAGCTATGTGGCCTTGGCTTTCACCTAGTTCTTGAAAATATGTTCCATCGGACAACATACATGTGACACTGCATCTGTATGTTGCCTTTCTATTTGTTGATTGATGCAAATTCTGTAATAATTTTATAACGCATTGATACTTTGGTAATTCTGGATTCTTGTTTAGTTCATCAGCCGCATATCTGGCAGTATAGATTCCTGGTTCACCATTTAGTGATTCACAAAATAAACCAGCATCATCGGTAATAATTGGATATGTGATTTCTTTTTCTTGACAAAAATCATATATTGCTTTTGCCTTTATTAATGAATTTTCTTCAATTGTAGCACCATTTTCATCAATGTCGCCTCTGTCCCAGCCTATATCAGTCACACTCAATACTTTTATATTTTGATTTAGTTCATCAATTATATTTTGCAAATCTTCTATTTTACGTTTATTTGTTGTTCCAAAGATAATTTTCATTATTACACTTCCTAATTTACTGGTTTTATTTATGTAATTATTTTCTTATAATAATTATAGCATAGAGTTTTTTTATTTTAAAACTTTTATAGCACAAAAAAACCCAGATAAACTGGGCTTGGGAAACTGAATTAACGTTTTGAGAATTGTGGCGCACGACGTGCTTTTTTAAGACCTGGTTTCTTACGTTCTTTCTTACGAGAATCTCTTGTAATAAATCCAGCAACTTTTAACGTTTTTCTAAAACTATTCTCTGAATCAGCTGGAGTTGTCTTATCGTAATCTAATAATGCTTTTGTAATAGCGTGGCGAATAGCACCAGTTTGTCCTGAGAAACCTCCACCTTTTACTTTTGCATCTACGTCAAACATATCTCTTGTATTTGTAATATCAAGTGGTTGACATAAGTCCATTACTAATACTTCGAAAGGTAAATAGTCATGAACATCTTTACCATTTACAGTAATCTTTCCTGTACCTGGAGTTAATGTAACACGAGCTACACTAGTTTTTCTATGTCCAGTTCCAGTATAAACATTTTTCTTTTCTTTTGCCATAACTTAAACCCTCCTACTTAACTTCAAGCACTTCTGGTTTTTGTGCTTGTTGTTTATGTTCATTTCCAGCGTATACGAATAACTTCTTATACATTTGTCTTCCTAGTCTATTATGTGGAAGCATACCTTTAACAGCTCTTTCCACCATTTCAACTGGATATTCTTCTCTCATTACTTTTGCAGTTCTTTCTCTTAATCCACCTTGATACATAGAGTGGTCATAGTACATTTTTTTCTCTAATTTATTTCCAGTTAGATTAACTTTTTGTGCATTAATAATGATGATATTATCTCCGCAATCAATATGTGGAGTATAAGTTGGTTTGTGCTTACCACGTAAGTATGTAGCTGCTAAGCTAGCAACACGTCCTAATGATTTTCCTTCAGCGTCAATTACATACCATTTACGTTCTACAGTTTCTTTTTTTTGCATATAACTTGTCATAATTTTCTCCTTTTACTTAAATCAGACTTTCCCAGGGTCTAATTTATGTGGGGATATTCGAATGTACCGATTATGATTATACTAAAAAAAGTACTAAATTGCAATACTTTTTTACTATTATTGTCTTATTTTTCAGTACTTTAGTTCATAATCTAACTTATTTAGTATATGGCTTTTTTGCATCGCCTAGCTCACCAAGTGAATCCTTAGCTGTTTCTTCAAACATCATTTCTAATTCTAACATTCTATCTAAATCTTTAATACCATTATCAATTTCTTCTTCTGAGGCACATTCAACAATAGCCATTTGGCTTTGAACATTACTAGTAACACGATGATATTCTAAATTTTGGTAAGTCGGAGCAACTGTTGTAGTAATAGAAGCTGCTACTGCGGTTCCCATTTTGAATGCATTTATATCGTATTCTTCTTCTCCAGTCTTTTCATTCTTGACAGTTTCTACAGATTTTAATGATGTTGTCGTAGGTGTAGTAAGTAAACCAACACCTGTTATTGAAGTGGCTGTTCCTAATGTTTCTAACATATTATTTTCCTCCTATTCTTTTAACTACTGGTTGAGTAGTACTTTGAGCTTCATTAGCCATTTTTTGAATTTCTAAATCAACTTGTTCTCTCAATGCTGCTGATGGTTGAGTTAACTCTTGAGTTTGAGTCGTTTCTATAGTTGCCTTAGAAGAACTGGTAGTTGGTCGTACACTTTCCAATTTCTTTTTTTTGTTAGCGGCTTGTCTTTCTAGAAGCATTTGTCTAAGTTGTCGTGCCTCTTCAGGCGTTTTAATATTTTCTATCATTTCCTGTAAGGTTGGCAGTTCTTTACTCTTATCAATGCTTCGCTGATAGGCTTCTGAAGCAGCCCCATAACTTTCCACTAGTCTTTTACTACGCGTTTCTTCTCTTTTCTTCAAAGATTTTTCTATAAGTTTATATCGATAAATATGACTATTTTGAATATTAACGCATTGAAAGTTTATAAAGGCCGATAGTGTCTCTAAAGCTAAGGCTGGGCCAAGTACGATTGGTGCGATACCTAGTGCTAAGCCACCGATTGTTCCAGTAACTAGAATGGCATCTTTTATTAATCCACGTTGATGAACCTTTTTATTCCAATTCAAATATTCAATTATTTCGGTTGGCTTATTTTCATCCATATGATAATTTCTATTTTGTTCTCGTTTTAGTTCCTTACGCCAATCTATTATAAGTCGTCTATACTTTTCAAGAATTTGATCTCTTTCTTTTTGAGTCTTAGCTTTTTTTAAAGCTTTATCACGGCTTTTACGACAATGTTTTTCATATCTTGTTTGTAGAGATGGAAAAATATCTTTTAGAACTTTGAACTTTAATTCTTCCATCTTTAAAACAATCGGTTGAAATTTACTGGCTCCAAGTTTATCACAAAGAGCAATTTTTCTTTTTAATTCCTCTTTTGTTTCCATTATAATCCCCCACTACTCTTCGAATGGCTCTTATTATATCATAAAAGATTAAAAAAAGCAACTTTTATTGTTGCTTATTGGCTTTGACTAGCGTTTTAGCAGTAGTAATAGCTGTTGATGGCTCATTTAAACTTGCTACTTGATGGTCGAATTCTTGTTCCTTATCTTCTAAAAGTTCTATTCCTTTAGCTAATTCTTCATCAGACATTGTTTCTACATATGAACTTAATTGATTAACCATATAAACCTTTGGAACTTCTATATTATCTAACAAAGTTAAAACGGAGCAAACCGCACTTGTAGAAACTGTATCTTCATCACAAGTTTCAGATGTTGTATATAAACTAGCAGCAACAGTTGTGGTATCTAGGCTGTTGGCTATAATTGTATCTAATAAAGTCATTTTGATCACCTCATGTTTCGTATTGCTTACTTATTATACTGTTTTATCTGAAATTAAGCAATAATATTTTTGAGATTTTTGTATGTTACATTAGTTAAATAAAGGCCAACGGCTGGAGCGGTCTTTCCAGAAGTAGTTCGATCTTTACTTTCTAATATTTTTTCCACATCCGCTGTGGATATTTTGTTTTCACCTACTTTTATTAAGATACCAACCATATTTCTTATTTGGTAACGTAGAAATCCATTGCCTTTAAAAGTTATAATTAGCTTATTATTTTGCTCTTTAATTGATGTAGCCGTGATGGTGCGGATACAATTTTCTTTTTCTTTATTTTCTGTTACAAAGGCTCTAAAGTCATGAGTACCTTCAAAAACTTTAATAGCAGATTGCATGGCGCTGACATCTAGTTTGTAATTATATTGAAAGACATAATTTCTTTCTAGAGGATTATACTCACCTAGATTAATATAGTATTTATATTCCTTTGAAGTTACATTATATCTAGCATGAAAATCATTGGGTACCTTATAGGTATTAATAATATGAATATCAGCAGGAAGATTGCTATTTAGGGCTCTTTTTAATTTATATTCGGTAATATCAACATCTAGATCGGCATGGGCATATTGACATAGAGCATGAACACCTTTATCCGTTCTACCAGTAGCAGTAATAGCTGTTTTTTTGTTGTTATTAATAATCTGAAGAGCATTTTCTAGTCGTTCTTGAATTGTATCTAAATTAGGTTGATATTGGTAACCACTATAATTTGTTCCATCATAAGAGAACTTAATTAAAAATCGCATATAGCACCTCCTTATATATGTTTATAAATATCTTTTATAATATCTCTGATATCTTTATGATACTCTATCTTAATGGCTTTTTTCTTTTTAGCAGTATAAGTAAATTCAACTATATCTGGTATTTCGAATTTATTTCTTTTTAAATAATCGACTCTAAGATATACATCGTTAGTTGGACCTACTAAAAAGATATTTTCATTTTTTATAAAAATCATTTCAGTTGTATATTTATATAAAATATTACTGTCTATACTTACAATGAGAATTGTCTTTTTAAACTGGTCTTTTAAGCGTTGTAGTAACATTAAAACTTTTTTTTCATTATGTTTATCTAATTCTTTAAATGGTTCAACTAGTATTAGTAGTGAGGGATTTGATAGAAGAGAAATTGCTATTTGGAGAAGTTTTTTTTCGGATGCGGATAAGGTATATAAAGATCTCGACAAAATCTCTTCTTTTAAATCTACTATTTTTAGGGAGTCGCGTATTTTTTTATCGGGATCTTTAATTGTTAAATTATTTCTTTTTATGTGAGCAGTCATTAAAGTTAAAACTGTTGGCTCCTTGACAATTAGGTGATCTTCTATTAAAGAAATACGACGTCTATATTCATAAATGTTATCTTTAGTTACTTTGATATCATCTATAAACAACTGTCCTTTATATAGGTATTTTAAAGAGATTAAATCAATAATTCCATTCAGATTAGTACCTGTCAAGCCAGTAATTGTTTCTTTTTTTATGGAAAAGCTAAGATATTTTTCCTTATATAAATAGTTTAGAAAATTTAGTTCCATAAAGTATCCACCATCCGATCAATATCCAATTCCGTTTTTTTAAGCAGATCATAATCTCTTAATTTTACTGATAAATCGAGCATAAATGGGAGCTCAAGACCAACTTTATTTAAAATGTTATCCTTTTCTAGGACGGATAGAGGTTCTCCTTCTAAAACTATTTCACTATTATTTAAAACATATATATAATCAGTATTAATAGTTATATTGAGATTAATTGTAGCCATAATAATTGTTATTTTTGATTCAATTCTTATTTTGTTTAAAATATCTAATAATTCTAGTAAATCTTTTCTTGAGAAATAGGTACTTAAATCATCAAGTAAGAGTATTTTAGGAGGAACAATTGTTGCTAGTGCTAATTGGAGTTTAATTGTCTCTTCTACTGATAGTTCTCTTAGATTTTTACTTTTAATTTTAGTTAGCTTAAATTGTTTTAAAATTTTTTTTAAAATTTTTTGTTTCAAGTCAATATTAAGACCCAATGGTAATTTGTATATAAGTTCTTCTTCTACTGTTACTTGAGTAAAAGTTATCTCCAGTGGAATAACAGTTTGAATTATGTTGTTTACTTCTGTGATTTTATAATCTTCTAATTTTTTTCCATATAACAGTATAGTATTAGTGGTTTTGAACGTTCCGTCTATAATTCTAATTAGTGTCGTCTTACCACAATTATTTGGACCTGTAATAGCTAAAAAACTTTTATCTGCAAAAGCTATACTAAAATCTTTAAAGATATTTTTATAATTTAAGCCTAATATTTCTAAACAATTGTTATTCATAACCTAACCCTCCCTAGTATTGATTATTTTGTTTTTTTCTTCTGGATACGGTAAGCTATTCTTAAAAGGAATTTATCTGATACAAAACGACCAAAAAATTTAGCGCATTTCATAGTAAAACCAGGAATAATCAACATTTTCTTTTTAAACATAGAATCTATTGCGTATTTAGCAACATAACTACTTTTTAGTGGCTTAACACCAAATTTAACTCCTGCAACATTATTAAAATTTGTTGCTACTGGTCCTGGACAAAGTACACTAATATGTACCTTTGAGCCTTTTTTCTTTTGCTCATAATAAAGGGCTTCTGTTAGCTGATAAACATAAGATTTTGTGGCATAATAAGTAGCCATTAGTGGTCCTGGCTGAAATGCAGCTGATGAGGCAACATTTAAGATATAACCATAATTATTTTTTTCCATATCTTTTAAAAATGATTTGGTAAGAATATGTACGGCTCGGATGTTGGTATCAATCATTTCCATTTCCTTATTTAAATCGGTTTCAGTAAAGTTACCAAAGGCCCCAAAACCGGCATTGTTTATTAAAATATCAATATTTTCTTTTTTTAATAATACGTATAATTCTTTAACTTTTTGTTCGTTTGCTAAATCAGCAACAATAATGGTTACTTTCGTTGGAAGTGACTCTTGAATATCTTCTAACTTTTTTTTATCTCTAGCTACAAGAATAAGCTCATATTTCATAGTTGCTAGGTAACGAGCCATATCTAGTCCAATCCCAGATGATGCTCCTGTAATTAATGCTTTCATAAACTTCCTCCTTTATTTTTTTGTTTGTCTACTACTTGAAGATTCAGCATCGTATCTTTCCTTTAACTCTGCAAATTCTCTAAGCCCCGCTTGGGCACGAGCCAATTCAGCTTGAGCAAATTCTTGAAACATTTCATCCATTGCTTTATGATGTTTTCTATTTAGATCATCAAGAAATCTAATTTCCTGTAACTGTTTTTCTCTAGCGGCTGCTGAATCTTGATCTAACTTTTGTTGGAAACCGTTGGAATATATTAGAGTGGTATTATATAACTCGGTTGGCGATAGTGTTGCAAGTTGAAGAAGTTCAGGAACTTCTGGTAATTCAACTTCTCCTTGGGTAAATTCTTGATACATAAGTATACTACCAGCTGATGAGACTATTCTTTGGATTGCTTCCTTAGTTGTTTCAAAGCTTAATTTGCCTTTAGCTCCATCTTTTTCTAGTTCATTAATTAATCCTTGATATATAGCTCTATATTTATCTCGTAATTCTTGGTTATCCATATACTCTTCGGCTGAAATATCTTCACTTTTTAATATATATTCTTTCAAGTCATTAAAAATTTCTTTATCTAAACTTCTATTTTTATCCTTAGCAATTCTTAATAAGCGCCCCCTATTTTCGTCTGTTTGAAGAATAAAGCCTGAATAATTAACATTTTCTTGAATTTTCTTTCTTGTCTGGGAATCGGCATCTTTCTGGTGAAGAATTTCACTGAGTTCTAGCCAATCGGTATTTCTTTTTAATAAGGCTGTAGTTGCGGTATCAATATTTATTTTTCCTTCACGACCAATTGCATCTTGTTGTCCAGTTCTAATCATGCCACGGATAAATTCGGCATATTCATTTCGATATTTAGCGGTCTGTTTGGCATTACTTAAAAATACGTCTTCTGTTACTTCCCAGTGGTCAAGTATTGGCTTATAGGCCTTATAGACATAGTAATTTGTCATATCTAAATCTGTTGTTGTGGCATTTATTTTCCCTGTTTTTGCTAAATGTAGTAAGACATAACCTACCCTTTCTTTTGTCTTTGGCATGTGAACTCTTATATTTCTTATTAAATTATTGGACATAAATGTCATCTCCTTTGTATATATTATATAATAAATTAACTCAAAATAAAAGACAGATGTCTCTGTCCTTATTTTGCTTTTTTTAGTTAGCTTCGTCAACTAATTTTAAAATAACCATTAAAGCATCGTCTCCGCGTCTTTCTGCTATTTTTAAAATTTGTGTATATCCACCATTACGGTTTTCATAACGTTTAGCTAAATCATTGAATATTTTATCAACAGCTGCTTTATCGTTATGTAAGAATGCTAATGCTTTACGACGAGAAACTAAATCACCTTTTTTTCCATAAGTAATCATTTTTTCAACAAACTTACGAACTTCTTTGGCTCTAGTTTCAGTAGTAGTGATACTTTCATTTTCAACTACTTGTTTAGTCAATGTTGCAAGCATACTTCTTCTATGTTTATTGTCTCTTCCTAATTTTCTATATGCCATAGTTATTCCTCCTTATATTTTAGTCTTCATCACGTAAGATTAGACCCATATCTCTAATTTTGTCTAATACTTCTTTTAGAGATTTTTTACCTAAATTACGTATTTTCATCATATCAGACTCGCTCTTATTAACAAGGTCTTGTAGAGTATGAATTCCTGCTCTCTTTAAACAGTTATATGCTCTTACAGAGAAGTCTAAATCTTCGATTGAAGTTTCTAAAGCTTTAACTTTTGGATCTTCAGTCTTTTCAATCATCATTCCACTTACATCAGCAATTGCTGATAAATCTGTAAGAATAGTGAAATGTTCGATTAAAATTCTTGATGCTAAGGCAATTGCTTCTTCTGGTTTAATTGAACCATTTGTCCATACATCTAATATTAACTTGTCATAACTTTCATCTTGTCCAACACGAGCGTTTCCTACCTCGTAAGATACTCTTTCAATTGGAGAATATAATGAGTCAATAGCTATAACTCCAGCCTTTTTAATATCATGTATCTTTTTATTATCTTCACTTCTTACATAGCCGCGACCATTTGTTACAGTCATCTCCATATTTAGTGAAGCTCCTTTTGATAATGTTGCAATAACTTTGTCTTTGTTAATTACTTCAATATCAGCATCACATTCGATATCTGCAGCTGTTACTTCTCCTTCTCTTGAAACATTAATACGTACAGTTTTTGTTTCATTTGAATGATTTTTAAATACTACACCTTTTAAGTTTAAAATGATAGTTGTTACATCTTCATACACTCCGTCAATTGTTTGAAATTCATGAAGAACACCATCAATTTTTACACTACTAATTGCGCTTCCAGGTAATGATGATAGCATTACTCTTCTTAGGGCATTACCGATTGTAGTACCGAATCCTCTTTCTAATGGTTCTAATTCAAATCTTCCATAGAAATTACTTTCTATAGAATCAGTTATTTTATAAATTGGTTTTTCAAATTGTAACATGAAACTAACCTCCCTTTGTTTTTTGCCACTATACTTATCCTTTTATAATTATCCACGAGGACGTTTTGGTGGACGACATCCGTTATGTGGAATTGGTGTAACATCTGAAATTGCAGTTACTTCTAATCCTGCAGTTTGTAATGAACGAATAGCAGTCTCACGTCCTGGTCCTAAACCTTTAACACGAACTTCTATTTTTCTCATTCCTGAATCAAATGCAACTTTTCCTGCTGCTTCAGCAGCCATTCCAGCAGCGAATGGAGTTGATTTTTTACTTCCTTTGAAACCGATAGCACCAGATGATGCCCAGCTAATTACATTACCATCTTTATCTGTGATAGTTGTAATTGTATTATTAAATGTTGAATGAATATGTGCTATTCCTTCAGGTACATTCTTCTTAACTTTCTTCTTTCTAGTTTTATAAGCCATAAGTCTTACCTCCTTTTTTTAATTAACTAAGTTTTAAACTAAACTTTCTTCTTGTTTGCTACAACTTTTCCTTTACCCTTACGAGTACGAGCATTACGATTAGTTCTTTGTCCTCTTACAGGTAATCCTTTTTTATGACGTGTTCCTTCATATGAATTTATTTCCATTTTTGTTTTAATATTCATACTTACTTCACGACGTAAATCTCCTTCAGTTAAATGTTTGTTGATTTCGTCACGAATTGCGATTAAGTCATCTTGAGATAAATCTTTAGTCTTAGTTGTTGGATCAATATTTACTTCCTTTAAAATTTGTTTTGCTAGACTTCTTCCAATTCCATAAATATAAGTTAATGAAATACAAATATGTTTGTCATTTGGAATGTCTACACCTTTAATACGTGCCATTTAGTACACCTCCTATATTAACCTTGAACTTGTTTGTGTTTTGGATTTTCACAAATTACTCTTATTTTTCCTTTGCGTTTAACAATTTTACATTTTTCGCAAATTGGTTTAACTGATGCTTTTACTTTCATTTTTATTCCCTCCTATTATTTACGATAGGTAATACGCCCACGTGTTAAGTCATAAGGCGATAGTTCTATCATTACGGTATCTCCTGCTAAGATGCGAATATAATTCATTCGTATTTTACCAGAAACGTGAGCTTCCACAATGTGTCCATTTTCTAGTTGAACTTTGAATTTCCCGCCTGGGATTATTTCAAGAACTTTACCTTCAATTTCAATTGTATCTTCTTTAGCCATCTTTTCACTCTCCTGTCCCTGTCAAGATTTTATATCCATCGGCAGTTACTACTACTGTATGTTCAAAATGAGCTGATGGACGACCGTCTTTGGTATCTATTGTCCAATCATTATCATGAACGTAAATTCTCGGACTACCTAAAGTTAACATTGGTTCTACAGCAATAACCATTCCTTCTTTTAGTCTTGGACCGGTATTTGGTGTTCCATAATTTGGAACTTCTGGATCTTCATGTACTGAGGTCCCTACTCCATGTCCACATAGTTCTCTAACTACTCCTAGTTTATGGTCTTCGGCATATTTTTGAATAGCATAACCAATATCGCCTATTCTATTACCAGGTTTAACTTGTTCTAAACCAACGTATAGAGATTTTTCTGTGTGTTCTAATAAGAACTCTTTTTCTTTATCAACTTCGCCTACTTTATAGGTCCAAGCAGAATCTCCATGATATCCTTTATAGCAAGCTCCGATATCTATAGATACTATATCACCATTCTTCAATACTCTTTCACTAGGAAAACCATGAACAACTTCGGAGTTTATACTAATGCATAGAGTACTTGGGAATCCTTCGTATCCCTTAAAAGAAGGTGTAGCATCTTTGCTTCTAATGAAATCTTCTGCTAGCTTATCTAACTCAATAGTTTTTATACCTTCTTTTATATATGGTTGTAGATACTTATGTGTTTGATAGACAATATTACCAGCAATTTGTAGGAGTTCAATTTCACGTTTACTTTTAATTGTAATCATCTAATCATCTCCTCATTAGTTTTTGCTAATAATTTCGTCAATATGTTTAAATACATTTTCAACAGTGTCTTCACCGTTTACTTCATGTAAGACATTTTGTTTTCTATAATGTTCAATAATTGGGGCTGTCTTTTCAAGATACATTGCATATCTTGTTTGAAATGCTTCTAGATTATCATCATTTCTTTGATATAATCTACCACCACAATTATCACATACTGATTCAACTTGTGGAGTATTGTCTGGATCATTTATATTAAAAATCGTATGACAATCTTCACAAACTCTTCTTCCTGTTATTCTCTTTTCAAGTGTTTTTGGCTCTATATTAAGTAAAATTACATTACCTACTTCATAACCTAAATCTGCAAGAATTTTATCATATTCAATAGCTTGTTCTAAATTTCTTGGAAAGCCATCTATAATATAACCATTTTTGCAATCATCACGGGCTAGACGCTCTTCGATTAATTTATATGTAATGTCGTCTTTTACTAACTTACCACTTGCTAATGTTTCTGCAACATAATTTCCAATCTCACTATCTTCTTTAGCGATTTCTCTTAAAATATCGCCGGTTGAAATGTGAGGTAATTTGTACTTAGCAGTAATTAACTCAGCTTGAGTTCCTTTTCCTGCAGCAGGTGGTGCTATAAACATTATATTTTTCATAAATTACCTTCTATATCCTCTTTTATAACTTCTAGATAGAATACTTCCTTCTAGCTGTTTAAATGTTTCAAGAGCAACTCCTACAACGATTAATAATCCCGTACCACCAATTGATACTGATGTAGGCAAGCTCGTAAATTTTGAGAACAATATTGGTAATCCAGCGATTACTACTAAGAAAGATGCTCCTAAAACTGTTAGTCTAGATAACACTTTACTTATAAACTTTTTAGTTTCATCTCCAGGTCTTATTCCAGGAATATAACCACCATTATCTTGTAAATTCTTTGAAAATTCTTCTGGCTTTACTTGTATAAATGTATAGAAATAAGCAAAGAAGAAGATAAATATAACATACAATAGGAATCCTACCGGAGTTGTATAATCTAAATATTTTTGTGCAATTAAAGTGAATGTATCATTTTTAATAACTTGGGCAAGAATAGTTGGTATTGATAATAAACTTGATGCAAAAATTACGGGAATTACTCCTGCGGTATTAATTTTGATAGGCATAAAACTTTGTGCTGCACTTCCATATGCATTTGTTGATTTATTTGCATATTGAATTGGTATTCTTCTTTCAGATTCTTGAACAAATATTACTCCAATTACGATAGCAAAATAAACTATTACAAATAGTAAAAATTTAATTATTCCTAAAGCAATTACTTGAGCTGTTCCGTTAAATGTTATCAATCCATTAAAGGCATCAATAAACATTTGTGGAAGGGTTGCAATAATACCAGCCATGATTATTAAACTGATACCATTTCCAATACCTTTTTGAGTAATTTGATCTCCTAACCATAATAGGAATGCAGTTCCAGCTGTTAATACTGTAGATATATACATATATTCAAGTACACTAGCACTGTTTCCTAAGAATGCAAAGGAAAAGGCATATCCTTCAATAAAGGCAAATACAATACCTACATACCTCGTTATTTGGTTAATTTTTTGACGACCAGTTGGTCCTTGTTTACTTAATTCAGTAAAGTATGGAATAATGTCCATTTGTAATAGCTGCATTATAATTGATGCAGTAATATATGGTGAAACACCTAGGGCAAATATTGAGAAATTTTTAAGTGCTCCTCCACCCATAGTGTTAATTAGTTCTAAGAATCCAAGGTTGCTAGTAATATCCTCTGTTCCTGGAACCTTAATAGAGATTCCCAATATGAAGATCATTAATGCTCCAAGAGTAAAGTATATTCTATGACGTAAGTCTTTATTCGTTGAAGTAAATAATTGCTTCATAGTTTTAAACATACTAGATCACCTCAGCTTTGCTACCTGACTCTTTAATCTTTTCTAAGGCACTAGTTGAGAATTTGTTAGCTTGAATAGTTAATTCTTTTTCTAACTTTCCGTTACCTAATACTTTAATTCCATCTAATTCTTTTTTTACAATTCCTGCTTCTTTTAATAGTGCAGGTGTTACTACTGTACCATTTTCAAAAACATTTAACTGTTCTACATTTACAGTAGCATATGTTGTCTTAAACATATGATTTGAGAATCCTCTTTTTGGAATTCTTCTATATAATGGTAATTGTCCACCTTCAAATACTGGATTGATACTACCACCACTACGTGCTTTTTGTCCTTTTTGTCCGCGACCACTTGTTTTACCAAGACCACTACCTGATCCGCGTCCTACACGTTTTTTAGCATGAGTAGCACCGATATTTTTTTCTAATTCATGTAACTTCATTATCCTAATATCTCCTCTACTGTTTTTCCGCGAAGTGCTGCAACTTGCTCTGCAGTCTTAATAGACTTTAATGCAGCTAAAGCAGCAGTCGCCATATTTAATTTTGTTCTTGCTCCTAGTGATTTAGAGACAACATCACGAATTCCTGCTAATTCTAAGATTGCACGAACTGATCCACCAGCAATTACACCAGTACCAGCAGCAGCTGGTTTGATGATAACTCTAGCAGCTCCAGCGTGTCCAATTGCTTCATGAGCAATTGTTCTTCCATCGATTAGAGGTATTGTGATTAATTTCTTATTAGCATCTTGAATTGCTTTTTTAATTGCATCAGGTACTTCGTTTGCTTTACCAATACCTAATCCAACTTTACCTTTACGGTCACCTACTACAACTATAGCAGAATATCTTCTTTGACGTCCACCTTTGTTAACTTTAACAACGCTTTTTACATCAATTACTAATTCTTCTAAAAGTTTCTCTTTAGGTTCTTGAGTTCTCTTTTGCATAATACCCTCCTATTAGAATTCTAGTCCGTTTTCACGTGCAGCTTCTGCTAAAGCTTTTACACGTCCGTGATAAAGGTATCCACCTCTATCGAATACCACTTTTGTAATTTTTGCTTTTGTTGCTTTTTCGGCAATTACTTTACCAACAACTTTAGCTGCTTCTACATTACTTCCATTTTCAAGTTTTAAATCTTTATCTAATGAGGAAGCAGATACAAGAGTAGTTCTAGTTTCATCATCAATGATTTGTGCATATATTCCTGTATTTGAACGGAATATGCATAATCTTGGAGTTGCGCATGTTCCCATGATTGTCTTACGAATTCTTTCATGACGTACTTTGCGCATACTATTACGAGATTCTTTTTTTATCATTTTATTTCTCCCTTCCTACTGATTAAGCAGCTTTCTTTCCTTCTTTACGAATGATATGTTCGTCTTTATAACGAATTCCTTTACCTTTATATGGCTCAGGTTGTCTTACTTCTCTGATCTTAGCAGCAAATTCACCAACTAATACTTTATCAATTCCTTTTACGGTAATTTCAGTATTTCCGTTAGCTTCTACTGTTAACCCTGCTGGGATTGCCATCTCTACTGGATGTGAATAACCAGCATTAATTACTAATTTTTGTCCTTGAACATTGAAACGGTATCCAACACCGATGATTTCTAATGACTTAGCATAACCATCTTTAACACCAATAATCATGTTTTGGATTAATGCATTCATTGTTCCATGCATTGCTTTAGCATTTTCATTATTGCGATCTAAAGTAATTTGATTTTCTTCTTGTTTCATTGTAATATCTTTTAACATTGGTTGAGTTAATTCACCTTTAGGTCCCTTAACTGTTACAATATTATTATTTAATTCAACAGTAACTCCTTCTGGAACTGTAATTATACGTTTTCCAATACGGCTCATCTTGACACCTCCTTATATTTTTTTTAATTACCAAATATAAGCTAGAACTTCTCCACCTATATTTTGTTTACGAGCTTCTTTATCTGTCATAATTCCTTTAGATGTTGAAATGATTGCAATTCCTAATCCGTTTAATACTTTTGGAATCTCATCATTTTTAGCATATACACGAAGTCCTGGTTTGGAAATTCTTTTTAGCCCAGTGATAACTCTTTCTTTTTTGTTATATTTTAATGTTAGAACAATTGTTCCTTGAGCATCATCACTAACGATTTTGTAATCTTTAATAAATCCTTCATTTTTTAGAATTTTTGCTATTTCTTTTTTAACATTTGAAGCAGGAACTGTTACTTCTTCATAACGCATTTGGTTAGCATTACGAATACGTGTTAACATATCTGCAATTGTATCTGTTACTACTGCCATTATAAACTCCTCCTTTCCAATTACCAACTTGATTTTTTAATTCCTGGTATTTGTCCTTTATAAGCTAATTCACGGAAGCAAATACGGCAGATTCCGAATTTACTCATAACTGCGTGTGGACGACCACATCTAGAACATCTAGTGTATTCACGTACTTTATACTTTTGTGGTCTATTAGCTTTAATTATCATACTTTTCTTTGCCATAATTTTCCTCCCATTTACTTTCTAAAAGGAATTCCAAGTCCATTTAATAAGTCGAATGATTCTTCATTAGTTTTTGCTGTTGTAACGAACACGATATCCATTCCGCGAACTTTTACAACATCGTCATAATTAATTTCTGAAAAGATTAATTGTTCTTTTAATCCCATTGTGTAATTTCCTCTACCATCAAAGGCTTTTGGACTTACACCACGGAAGTCTCTTACTTGAGGTAATGAGATAGATATTAACTTATCTAAGAAGTTATACATATTATCTCCTCTTAAAGTAACTTTACAACCAATAGCTTGACCTTCTCTTACTTTAAATCCAGCGATTGATTTTTTAGCTCTTGTTACAACTGGTTTTTGACCAGAAATTAAAGCTAAGTCTGCTACTGCTGCATCTAATAATTTAGAATTTCCAGTTGCATCTCCAACTCCCATATTAATAACGATTTTTTCTAATTTTGGAACTTCCATTACTGACTTATAATTATATTTATTCATTAAACTTGAAACAACTTCATTTAAGTATTTCTCTTTTAGGCGGTTCATAGTTACCCTCCTTCCAATTAATCAATCTTCTCGTTTGATTTTTTTGTGATTCTTATTTTTTTACCTGTCTTTGTATCAGTTGTATGTCCTATTCTAGTTCTTTTCTTAGTTTTAGGATCAACTATCATAACATTTGATGCATTGATTGGTGCTTCTATTTCTAAAATTCCACCAGTTGCTTGTCCGGTAGGTTTTTGATGTTTTTTTACAATATTAACACCTTCAACTACTACTTTATTTTCATCTTTTAATGTTTTAACAATTTTTCCTGTTTTACCTTTATCAGAACCAGTGATAACTACAACTTCATCTCCTATTTTAAAGTTCATATTTATCCTCCTCTTATAAAACTTCTTTTGCTAAAGAAACAATTTTCATGTAATCTTTATCACGAAGTTCTCTTGCTACTGGTCCAAAAATACGAGTTCCTACTGGACTCTTGTCATCACGAATGATAACACAAGCATTGTCATCGAACTTAATGTAACTTCCATCTTCACGACGAACGCCTTGACGACTACGAACGATAACTGCTTTTACAACTTTTCCTTTTTTTACTGGTGAGTTAGGAATTGCACTCTTAACTGTTCCAACTACTACGTCACCAATGTTACCTGTTTTTACCTTACTTCCACCTAGAACACGAATAACTAATAGTTCACGTGCACCAGAGTTGTCAGCAACCTTCATACGGCTTTCTTGTTGTAACATAGATTATTCCTCCTTCTTCATCTAAGCGTTAAATAATAACTGCTTCTTTTACGATTTCTTTTAAATAGAAATGCTTAGTTTTTGATATAGGTCTTGTTTCAACTATACGAACTGTATCTCCAACTTTAGCGATATTTTTTTCATCATGTACACTATATTTTTTAGAGCTTTTAACTCTTTTATGATATAACGGATGGTTTTTATAAGTTTCAACTAAAACAGTGATTGTTTTATCATTAGTAGAGCTAACAACTTTACCAACTAATTCTTTGCTTAATTTCTTTTCCACTTAAATCCCTCCTACTCGCTTAATTCACGTTCTTTTAGAACGGTTTTTAATCTTGCAACTGTATGTCTTAAATCTTTGATTCTAGATGGTTTTTCTAGGTTTCCTGTTGCTTGTTGGAAACGTAAGTTAAATAATTCTTCTTTTGCTTCAACTAATTTTTTGTTGATTTCTTCTGTTGATAATTCTCTAATTTCTTTAACCTTCATTTACTTCACCACCATTTTCTTTTTTTACAAATTTAGTTGCAATAGGTAGTTTATGAGATGCAAGTCTTAAAGCTTCACGAGCAACTTCTTCTGTAACTCCAGCAATTTCAAACATGATCTTTCCTTCTTTAACTACTGCAACCCATCCTTCAACGTTACCTTTACCTTTACCTTGTCTTGTACCGATAGGTTTTTTAGTTAATGGCATATGAGGGAAGATGTTTATCCAAACTTTTCCACCACGTTTCATATAACGAGTCATCGCAATACGAGCTGCTTCGATTTGATTTGCTGTAATCCAAGCTCCCTCTTTTGCTTGAAGACCAAATTCTCCGAATGATAGTTCTCTATTTCCACGTGATCTTCCTTCGTAAGGTAATCTATGAACACGACGATATTTAGTTCTTGACGGTATTAACATATTAATTACCTCCTTTTGCCTTTTTATTTAAGATTTCACCTTTGTAAATCCATACCTTTACACCGATTTTACCAAATGTTGTATCAGCTTCTGCTGTTGCATAATCAACATCTGCTCTCAATGTATGTAGTGGAATAGTTCCTTCAGTGTATCCTTCACTACGTGCCATATCAGCTCCACCTAGACGTCCTGAAACTGATGTTTTAATTCCTTTAGCTCCTGCTTTCATAGCATTTCTAATTGCACGTTTTTGAGCCATACGGAATGAAGCTCTGTTAGTAATTTGATTAGCGATTGAATCAGCAACTAATTGAGCATCTAAATCTACTTTTTTAATATCAACGATTGAGATTTGAACGTTTTCATCTGCAACCTTTGATAATTGAGTTTTTAATTTTTCAATTTCTTCTCCACCGTGTCCAATCATAACACCAGGTTTAGAAGTATGAATTACAACTTCACATTTCTTAGCATTTCTTTCAATTTCAACTTTTGCAATTCCGGCATTTTTTAAATTTTCAGCTAAATATTCACGAATTTTAACATCTTTTTCTAGGTATTTAGAAAAGTCTTTGCTGTTTGCATACCATTTTGCTTGCCAGTCTTTATTGATACCAAGTCTAAGTCCATTAGGATTAACCTTTTGTCCCATTTTGTAACCTCCTTATTAGTTTTTTGTAGCCACTGCTATAACTATGTGACTAGTTCTGTGATCTTTATGTCCAATATGAGAACGTGAATCAAACATGTGACGTTTCATAACAGGACCAGCATCTACTCTTGCTTCTTTAACATAAAGTGTTGCAGCATCTGCACCATTGTTGTTAACAGCGTTAGCAATAGCAGAGTCTAAAACTTTTTTAGTAAGTCTTGCAGACTTATTATTTACATTACTTAATATGGTTAATGCTTCTTGTACACTTTTACCACGAATTAGATCTGAAACTAAACGAGCTCTAATTGGTGATATTCTAAGTCCCTTAGCAATTGCTTTTGCTTCCATATATTTCCCTCCTAGTCATTATTTTATTTTTTGTCTGAACCATGTCCACCGAATTTACGTGTTAATGCAAATTCACCTAATTTATGTCCAACCATGTCTTCTGTAACATAAACTGGAATAAATTCTTTTCCGTTGTGAACTGCAAATGTGTGTCCTATAAAATCAGGAAAAATAGTGGAACGGCGTGACCATGTTTTAATGACTTCTTTTTTTCCAGACTTATTTAATTCTTGAACTCTTTTTAGTAATCTATCGAATACATAAGGTCCTTTTTTTAAACTTCTTGCCATTTTTTAATCATCCTTTCCTATTATTTACTACGACGACGTACTATGAACTTGTCAGATTGTTTTTTCTTACGTGTCTTTAATCCAAGTGCAGGTTTTCCCCAAGGTGTCATAGGTGCTTTACGTCCTACTGGAGCGCGTCCTTCACCTCCACCGTGTGGGTGGTCATTAGGGTTCATAACTGAACCACGAACTGTTGGTCTAATTCCCATGTGACGGCTACGTCCTGCTTTTCCGATTTTTACCAATGAAGAATCTTCATTTCCAACTTCTCCAACTGTAGCCATACAAGTTCCAAGAACTTTTCTTTGTTCACCACTTGATAAACGAATCATTACATAGTTTCCTTCACGACCAAGGATTTGAGCAGAGGCCCCAGCACTTCTTGCTAATTCTCCACCTTTTCCTGGACGAAGTTCAATGTTATGAACCATTGTACCAACTGGAATATTCATAATTGGTAAAGCATTACCAACTTTAATATCAGCATTTTCTCCAGCTTCAACTGTCATTCCAACTGTTAAACCTTTTGGAGCAATGATATATCTTTTTTCTCCATCTGCATAATTGATTAGTGCAATGTTTGCAGTTCTGTTTGGATCGTATTCAATTGTTGCTACTGATCCAGGTACGTTTAATTTATTTCTTTTGAAATCAATGATACGATATTTTCTTTTTTCTCCACCACCATGATGACGAACAGTTATCTTACCTTGATTATTACGTCCACCATTTTTCTTAATAGTAACTGTAAGAGATTTTTCAGGTACATTAGTTGTAATTTCTTCATTTACTAATGTACTCATTTTTCTACGTCCTGGTGTAGTAGGTTTATAATTTCTGATTGCCATAATTTATTCTCCTCCTTCTAACCAAGATCAATTGTTTGTCCTTCTGCAAGAGTAACAATTGCTTTCTTATAACGATTAGTTAATCCTGTGTAACGACCAACTCTTCTTTTTTTAGGTTTTACATTTATTGTTCTAATTGCTGTAACTTTGACATTAAAGATTTTTTCAATTGCTTCTTTAATCTCAATTTTATTAGCTTTAGAATCTACTTTGAAAGTGTATTTTCCTTCGCTTTTAGCAATTTGTGATTTTTCAGTAATAACTGGTGCTTTAATTATTTCTAAATATTTTGTGTCTTTCATTATTTAAGCACCTCCTCAATATTTTTTAATGCAGTTTCTGTAACTAGCATTACATCTGTTCCAACTACATCTAATACGTTGATTTCTTCTGCTAATATTAATACTAAGTTTTGAATATTTCTTGATGCTAAAATCATGTTATCATCAAATTCATCAACTACTAATAATACTTTTTTATCAGCAACTTTTAAAGTTTCAAGAATGTTCATCATTTCTTTTGTCTTTGGTGTTTCAATTGTTAATTTTTCTAAAACGATGATTGCTTTTTCATTAGCTTTATCTGCTAAAGCTGATTTTAAAGCAAGTCTTCTTTCTTTTCTATTTTGTTTTTTGCTATAGTCTCTAGGTACTGGAGTTCCATAATTTCCTCCACCTACCCATTGTACAGATCTAATAGATCCTTGACGAGCACGTCCAGTTCCTTTTTGTCTCCATGGCTTTCTTCCTCCACCACTTACTTCTGAACGATTTTTTGTTTTATGGGTTCCTTGTCTTAGTGATGCCATTGTTAAAATTATTGCATCATGTAAAACAGCATTGTTTGGGGTAATTCCAAATATTTCTTCGTTTAAATTAATGTCCTTTACTTTTTCACCTTTAAGATTTAAAAGTTCTACTTTTTTCATTTACGATTCCTCCTTTCATCACATTTAAATTAAAAATTTCTTTATTATATATTGTGATGATTATTCAACTGTTGTTTCTTCAGTAGCTGTTTCTTCAACTTCAACTACTTCAGGTTCTACGTAACTAACTAAGTTAGCAGCTTCTCTTTTTACGTCTGGTTTTTTAACCGCAGTACGAATCATAACTAATGATTTCTTTGGACCTGGAACATTACCTTTAACTAAGATTACACTGTTTTCTGTATCTACTGATACAATTTCAAGATTTTGAACTGTTCTTTGAACATTACCCATTTGTCCTGGCATCTTTTTACCTTTTAGAACGTGCATTGGTAAAAGAGTACCTAATGAACCAACACCTCTGTGGTATTGAGAACCATGTCCTTTTGGACCGATTGATTGATTGTGACGTTTAATAACACCTTGGAACCCTTTACCTTTACTAGTTCCAGTAACATCAACCATTTCCCCTTCGCTGAAAATGTCTACGCCAATAGTTTGACCTAAAGTGTATTCATTAACGTTAACTCCTCTAATTTCTCTTAAGAAGCGCTTAGGTGCTGTATTAGCTTTGTTTGTATGACCCATAGCTGGCTTATTGCTTAACTTTTCTCTGATTGTTTCAGTTGCAAGTTGTACTGCTTCATAACCATCTTTTTCTACTGTTTTGATTTGAGTTACAACATTTGGTTCAACTTCAATAACAGTAACCGGAATTAATTTACCTTCTGTAGTAAATACTTGAGTCATTCCGATTTTTTTACCTAAGATTCCTTTCATTATTGTTTCCTCCTAAATTATTTTGTCTTGATTTCGATATCAACACCACTTGGTAAGTCTAAGTGAGCTAATGCTTCAACTGTTTCCTTACTTGGATTTTTAATATCGATTAATCTCTTGTGTGTACGCATTTCGAATTGTTCACGTGAATCTTTATACTTGTGTACAGCTCTTAAAATTGTGAATTTTTCAACTTCAGTTGGAAGTGGTACTGGACCTGATATTACTCCGCCAGATCTTTTTACTGTTTCAACAATTTTTTTAGCAGCATTGTCAAGTATTCTGTGATCGTATGCTTTAATTCTAATACGAATTTTTTCTGTTGACATATTATTAATCTCCCTTCGCCTATATCTTGTATAGACTTGCTCCGTGCGAATAACCCAATAACTAGTTAACAACTTAACCCGGTGTATCGGCAACCTCGCACATCTAAGCAGTCACACGGTTATAATTATAACAGGGGTCTTATTGTTTTGCAAGCATTTTTTAGTTTTTTTCTTATTTTTCAACAATATTTTTCATTTTGGAGAGTAAATTAATTATTTTTTTAATTTTTCTTTGGATGGATGTTGTTTGCTTATTAATTTTAAGGCGGCTGGAGCAAGAATTGATTTACCAAATTTATCATTAATATTATCAATCATTTGTTGAACATCATCATTTTCAATAGTATCAAGTTCTTTTTCTGTATCAAATAAGGTTAGTTGTGTTTCTTTATTGTTAGAAAAGTCAGAAAGACGAACACCAATTAGCCTAATCGGATCTTTTTTATAATTATTATTAAATAAATCGATAACTAATCTATATATATCCTTTGTATTATTAGAAGGGTATTTCAGTTTTGCTTGAGCAGAGTAACTGACAAACTGATTATTCTTAAAAATAATAGCAACAGTATTAGCATATTGTTTTTGATGACGTAGACTTCGTGAAACTTCTTCGGTTTGTCGAAATAAAATATCTTTTAATTTATCTTCATCAGTATAGTCGTATGAAAGAGTCTCTGTTGTACTAATACTTTCACGTTTAGAACTACGTGGAGCTACTTTAGAATTATCTATCCCCCAAGCTGCTTCTTTTAAATTTATAGCGTGATTTTTAAAATACCTTTCAAGTAAATGCATATCGGCATGAGCTAAATCTTTAATTGTATAAATATTTAAATTATTTAAAGTCTTTTTACTGCTTTTTCCAACCATAAATAATTCCCCTACATCCAATGGCCAGAGTTTTTCCTTAATTTCTGACTTATATAAGGTATGAACCTTATCTGGTTTTTCAAAGTCAGAGGCCATTTTGGCGCAAAGTTTATTATTACCAATTCCCACATTAACAGTAAAGCCAAACTTTTCTTTAACCTCTTCTTTTATTTTGTATGCAAGGGCTTTATGATCTTTGTACAAGTAACTTGTTCCTGTCATATCTAAAAAACACTCATCAATAGAAAATTTTTCTAAAATTGGTGAATATTGTGATAAATAATCAAATAGTTGTTGTGACATTTTACTGTACCAACTGTAATTCGGTGGAAAAACTTGTAAAGTTCCGCATTTTTTCTTTGCTTGATAAAGGGTTTCAGCAGTAATAATTCCAAACTTTTTTGCTACTGGTGATTTAGCCAAAACAATACCGCGACGAGCTGTTTCATCGCCACCTATCACAGCTGGTATTTTCCTAATATCTTGCTTATAACCTTTCTTTAATAGAAGTACTGCAGTCCAAGAAAGAAAGGCGTTATTAACGTCAATATGAAAAATAATACGTTCTTTCATGATTACACCTCTTGGTTTCATTATAAATGGTTTTTTAGAGTAATTCAATCGAACAAAAACGGCTCTTGTAAATTTGTAATTTACATATTATTTTTTAATTTTAGTACATAATAAAGTTAGTTGGTGATTTTATGAATAAATATGAAGTAAATATATATGAACAAATTTCAAGAAATATTAAAAAGTATCGAACGGAAGTAGGAATTACTCAAGCAGTCTTGGCTGAGCGCGTTGGTGTCTCTCACGAATTTATTAGGAGAATCGAGTCTAAGAAAGGTGTGAAGACATTTTCAGTTGATACTATTTGGAAGATTTCTCTTGCTTTAGATATTGATCCTGGAAAATTATTTGAAATCGATATGGACGAAGTTGTCCATCTTTAATAAAAAATAACAGTATTAGATGATGTAACCTATTTAGTTGACACGTATAAAAAAATAATACGTGTCTTTTTTAATTAATTCTAATTCTTTTTGTATTATAAAATAATATCCAATCTTTAACAAGATTAACATATTCATTCAAAGATGTGATATTATAACTTCTGAGAGTTTCTCTTTTTAGATTTGAATGGAAGCTCTCAATTGGTGAGTTATCTACTGGTGAGCCTTTAGGACTCATGGAAATGCGTATTCCATTTGACTCGCAGATAGCTTTGTATTCGTTAGATGTATATTGGAATCCTTGATCTGAATGCAAGATAACTCCAAATACATCTTTTTGTTTGCGAATAGCTTCATTGAGCGTATCCATTACTAATTTATTATCCATTCTTTTGCTAATTTTATATGCAATTATATTTCTAGTATGTAAATCCATAATTGATGATAAATAAGCTCGTTTACCATTATAAATAATATATTTTATGTCTGTAGACCACTTTTGGTTTGGCTTATCTGCATAAAAATTTCTTTTTAATAAATTTGGCATTACATTTTCTTCTAATCTTTCTTTATTAAAGTTTTTTTGAAATACTTTATGGTATTTAACTTTAATATTATATTTTTTCATTATTCTTCTTACTTTCAATAAATATTATTTTTTGACGTGTTGTTGTTTGAGGAAGGCTTGGAATTTTTTTAATATTTCATTCTCGATCCTTAATTCTTCGATTGTCATATTAGAAGAACGCTTTTTTATTCCTTTTTTTGATCTATTAACAAAGCCTTTATCATTGAATCTCTTAATCCATGTCATCAATGTACCTCGAGGAATATTGTATTTTTTAGATAACTGTGAATATGACATACCTTTTTCAATTTTTTCTTTTACAATTTTTAAAATTAATTCTTCATTTCTTATTTCAAATTTTTGTCCTTTTTTTGCCATAGAAAAAAGTACCTCCTTATAGTTGACTTATTTTAACACATCTATTTTTTTATGTGTGTCAACTATAAAGGGTACTTTATCTTAAACCTGTTATTTTTTTATTAGAGAAACGCCGGTCATTTCAACTGGCTTTTCTAATTGCATTAATTCTAGAATAGTCGGAGCTATATCGCCTAACTTGCCCGGAATTAAAGAAATATTTTCTTTAGTTACAATAAATGGAACTGGATTAGTAGTGTGTGCTGTCAAAATGTTGTTATTTTCATCTAACATTTCTTCACAGTTACCATGATCGGCTGTTACAACCATTATGCCACCTAATTCCTCTACTTTATCGTAGATTTTACCAAGACATTCATCAACACTTTCAACAGCCTTTATTGCAGCTTCTAAAACGCCGGTATGACCAACCATATCACCATTAGCAAAATTTAATATTACTAAGTCATAATTTCCTAATTCATTTAATAATTCATCTGTTACTTTGTAGGCACTCATTTCTGGTTTTAAATCATATGTTGCAACTTTGGGCGATGGAATTAAAATCTTCTTTTCATTCTTATAGTCAACTTCTTTCCCACCATCAAAGAAAAATGTTACATGGGCATACTTTTCAGTTTCAGCAATTCTCAATTGACTTTTTCCCAGCGACTCAACATACTCTCCTAAAATGTTAGTAAGTTTTGGATCATCAAAAGCATACTCTGCAATTACTGAGTCTACGACTGGCATCATAGTTACGACTGGAAGATTTTTGAAACGTACGACTTCCATCTCATTGAAATTAGGATTAGTTATAGCTGTTAAAATTTCGCGAAGTCTATCTTTTCGATAATTAAAAACAATTACTCCGTCGTTATCTTCGATATTTCCTTCTTTTGCAAAAACAGCCGGTTCAAAAAACTCGTCAATGATTCCTTGTTCATAGCTGGTGGCGATATAGTCTTTTATTGAAGAAGATTCTACTCCCTTAGCATGAACTATGGCATCATACCCCTTTTTAAGGCGGTCATAATTGTTATCTCTATCCATGGCATAATATCTTCCTCCAATTGTGGCTATTTGTCCTATGCCAAGTTCTTTTAATTTATCTTCGACTTGTTTAATATATTCGTAAGCACTTTGTGGCAGAACATCTCTTCCATCAGTAAATAAATGTAAATATAATTTTTCTATATTTTTTTGTTTGCATAAATCTAGTAAAGCCATTAGATGATTAATATGAGAATGAACTCCACCATCACTAATTAATCCCATTATGTGTAATTTAGAATTATTTTGCTGGGTATGACTTAGTACATTTAATAATTTTTCATTTTCGAAAAAGTCCTTATCAGCAATACTTTTATTTATTAATTCAAGTGGTTGATAGACAATTCTACCGGCCCCAATATTCATGTGCCCTACTTCGCTATTACCCATTTGTCCTTTTGGTAGTCCAACCTTTTCACCTGAGGCTTCTAATGTAGTGTGGGGATACTTATCCCATAGCATATTAAATACTTTATTGTTGGCTAACTTGACAGCGTTGCCATGTGGGTTATCTCGTAATCCATAGCCATCTAAAATTGTTAAAATAACTGGTTTTGTCATATTTCCTCCTATATTTTTGTATCGTTTAGACAGAATACTGCGTAAATTGGAATATATCTAATGTCTTTTTTCGTAGAGAAATTATTTTCTGTAATGCGATATGCTTGTGGTACTGTAAACTTTTTCATAAATACAGAAAGTGATTTAGCTTTAGAATTTGTTTTTGTGGCAATTTCTAGAGGAATTATTTGTCCCATCCTATTTTGTACTACAAAATTCACTTCGGCTTTTCCTTCTGATTGATAATAATATAAAGAGTACCCTGCTTCAGCTAATGTCTTAGCAATGTGATTTTCATATAGAGTTTCTTTTATCTTTTCATCAGAAATAAATTGTTTATAATTTAGGTGAAGCATAGAAAATAGTAAACCATCATCTGGAATATATAATTTAAAGCTATCCTTTTCACGACAACTACTAAGTGGAGACTTAATAGTTTTAACTTTGAAACTACGGTATACTAATTGGTTATTTACTAAGAAATTTATAGTATTTTCATATTCTTTAGATCTTTTACCTGCTCCCATATGTCCATATTGGAATTTTTTATTTTCCTTTAAAAGCTGACTTGGAATTGAATCTAAAACTTCTAAACCACGAGGTATATCAATTAAAGCTTTATTTAAAGTTACTTCCTTTTTATATACGTCAATTATTTTTTGCTTAATAGCGTCTATCTCATAAGGCGTTTTGCCTTCAATTCCGGCAATTACCACTTCCGGTAGTCCACCAGTCATTAAATAATCCGTAAATAACTCTAATGCAACTTTATGGAAGGGACAAGTTTTGTGCTTAGTAAATGATTCCTTAATTAATTCTGCTAGTGATTTTTCATCTCTAGCCCATAAATATTCTTCAAAGTCCATTTCAGTCATTGCCTTAAATTGAAGTTCTTCACCCTTAAACTCTGCTAGTTTTTCTCTATTAGAAGTAATACCAATTATATGATACTTACTATGCTCACTACCAAATAATTTCATTCCTTTGACTATTTCAATAGAAGTTAAATTATCTAAAATAATTAGAGTGTCTTCAGGAAGTATAGTTTCTCCTGATAGTAAAGACAAATTTATAATTAGCTTTTCAGTTGATTTTTCTTTAGTAAATAACGTTTCTAATTGAATATTATTTTCTGTGTTAAAGTAAATAACATTTTTATATTCTTTAGCAGCATAAGATAAAACTGTAAAGGTTTTGCCAATTTGCTTTGGTCCATATAGTATTAATGGTTTTCTAATTATATCTTTTTGCCATTTACGAAAAAAGTTCTCTATTTTACGTTCCATAAACTGTATTCTCCTTACATATTTTATAAATTAAGTATACTTTTTTATTTAAGTAAAGTCAATAAGATTGGAGAATTATGTTAAAGAAAAAGACCAATGTGAAGTATTGATAGCACTCCACATTAGTCTTTAATTTGTTATAAATGGTTTATTGAACTCCAATCTTAATTTATCGGCAACAGTTACAATAAACTCTGAATTGGTTGGCTTTGCTTTATCAATATCAACACTGTGACCAAATATATCTTCCATTAATTGCCAATTACCTCTATTCCAACTAATTTCTATAGCATGTCTAATAGCTCTTTCTACTCTGGAAACAGTAGTATCATACTTTTTAGCAATTTCTGGATATAATTCTTTAGTTATTCCGCCAACTATTTCCGGTCTTTCATATACTATAGTGATTCCTTCAC
Source organism: uncultured Mycoplasmatota bacterium (assembly GCA_900552495.1). Classification (GTDB taxonomy): domain Bacteria; phylum Bacillota_I; class Bacilli_A; order RF39; family UBA660; genus JAEDES01. The sequence goes on from URZY01000005.1 coordinate 98,885, forward strand.
GGATGTATTGGTAACCTTTAATATGTGAGGGAACACCTAATTCATGTAATGTTTTAGTAATTGATACTTGTAGATTGTTGTGATATAAGTCAATTGCTTCGCCACCATATTTGACTCCTGTTGCTACTTGGATAATTCTTTTTTCTAAATCATCTAATTCAAATGGTTTTAACATAAAGTAATTTGCTCCAAGTTCAGAGACTTTTCTAATCATGTCTTGAGTATTGTATGAAGTTAGCACAATCGTCTTCTTCATAATATTTTTCTCATGCATATATTCTAAAACGCTTATTCCATCTTTGTTAGGCATTATTAAATCAAGTAAAACGATATCAATGTCTTCTTGTTTAGTTTCCAATAACCTAATAGCTTCACTTCCATCATAGGCCTCATAAGAAATTTTAATGTCTGCATGGTCATTAAAATATTCTTTTATCATTTCTACTAAACTTTTATTGTCATCTACTACTAATAATCTTGTATTTTTCATGTTTCTCTCCCTTTTCTTCATACTGCACGCATTATCATTATATAATAATTCTGCAAAAAACGATAGAGAAAAAAAAGACAAGTTTCGTCGAAACTGTCTAATTTGTCTATTTTTCGAGTTTTTCTAAAAAGATTTTTAAAAGTTCAGGCTTTAAACTTAATCCTCCTAATAAGTACCCACCAATTAGTGGACATTTTTTTAATTCATCTATGTTTTTCTCATTAGCACTTCCACCATATAGAATCTCTGTTTTAGGAAGAAGTTCTTTAATAAATTTAAAAACTTCATTTATTTGTTCATTCGTTGGAATTAAACCTGTTCCAATTGACCAAATTGGTTCATATGCTACTATTAGCTTTGTCTTTTCAGCTTCTGTTAATAAATCTGTCGCTGTGGTGATTTCCTTTTCTATGATGTCTTTTACACAATTATTTTCTCTTTCTTCCTTTGTTTCTCCAACACATAATATAGGGATGATATCTTCTGCATATAGCTGTTTGATTTTAGCAGAGATGTCAGAATTACTTTCTTTTTGATCACACCTTCTTTCTGAATGACCAACAATGCAATATTCTACGTTATATGATTTTAGTTGAGTAGCAGCTATTTCGCCTGTATGAGCGCCAATGGTGTCTTTACTGACGTTTTGACTTCCTAAATGACAATTTTTCAAATTAAAATTGGCAATATTTAAGGGGGAAGCACATAAAATAAGGGTTGATTGTGGTTTTATTGTTTCTAAATCTTCTTGATATTTTAAAAACTCCTGTTTATTTAAATTACTTTTATTGTTTAATGCAACTATCATAATTATCCTCCATAAGAAAAAAGAAAAGACACTAAGCAGCCATAGCGGTGCCTCTTCCTTTATCATTTGTAAATTCTTTTTCTTTTAGATATGTTATGGTTCCTCCATCTTCACCAAGATTTTCAAAACCTTTCTTCTCTAAGTTTGTACTTAATTGCTGATCGACTCCATCAGTAGATACAGTTACAAAAATATCTTCCATTCCTAATACGTCAAAGGCATAATCTGTCGCTAAAGTGACTAATTTTCGTTCATGATTAGTCACAATTGGGGCGAAGAAAATACGGCATGACTTCATATCTTTTTCGGCTTGAACATGACATGTGTCAACTATGGCATCTTCGTCTTGAAGGAAAAGACTTTGATGAATTTCATTGCTTTCTTTTGCTTCTTCTTTATACTTTTCTTCTGTTCTTGTCTGTCTAATGTTTCTTAAAAGTGTTGAGGTAACAGTAGTGATTCCATTTGTTTCTTCAAAATCAGTAATCAGTCTAATATGTTCGTCATTATATGGATCTGCAATGAAAAATCTTTCTGTACTCAAATTAGGTCACCTGCTTTTATTTTATATTTTTTGTTTAATTAATGATTTACCTTCTAAATATTCTAGTGTAGCTCCACCGCCTGTTGAGGCATGATATACTTTGTCCTTATAACCCGCGGTTGCGGCAGCAGCAACGATATCGCCGCCACCCAATATTACTTTTATTTTATTATCAACTATAAATTTTAGTAACTCGTCTGTATGTTTTTTATATTTAGAAAATTCGTATACACCTAATGGTCCGTTCCACACAGCTATACTGGCATTTTTTAAATGCTCCGCAAATAAATTTTTTGTAGCAGGACCAATGTCTAACCCCATTTCGTTTTCAGCTATATTATCAACCATTTTTACTCTATACTCTTCGTCATTCGTATATTCATTAGTTACAGCTGTGTCGATTGGCAAAATAATTTTGTTACCATAAGTTGATAATATCTTTTGACAAAATTCAATATTTTCTTCATCCACTAAGGACTTTCCTACTTCATAGCCTTGGGCTTTTAAAAAAGTGAAAGCCATTCCACCACCAATTAAAATGGCGTCGGCTGTCTTTACTAAATTTTCAATTACACCAATTTTATCAGCTACTTTAGCACCACCTAAAACAACAACAAATGGATGTGGTGGATTATCTAAAAGTGTAAGTGCAGAAAGCTCTTTTTCGATTAAAAATCCAAATGCTGAAGGAATATGCTCGGCAATTCCGTAATTTGAGGCATGAGCTCTATGAGATGTACCAAAGGCGTCATTAACAAAGACATCTCCAAGGGAAGCCCAATATTTACCTAGTTCTGGATCATTTGAACTCTCTTTTTTACCATTTAGATCTTCATATCTAGTATTTTGAACTAAAATGACATCTTTTGGTTTCATGGCTGAAACAGCATTTTCCAACTCTGCACCACGTGTTTTATTAATAAATTTAACTTTTCTTCCTAATAATTCACTTAATCTTATGGCAATTGGCGCTAGATCATTCTTTACAAGATCTGCTTCTTCTTTTACACGGCCTAAGTGTGATAATAAAATTACTCTAGAATTTCTATCTAAACAGTAATTGATTGTTTCTAAGGCCGCAACAATTCTAGTATCGTCAACTATTTTTCCGTCTTTTAACGGAACATTAAAATCACAACGAATTATTACTTTCTTATTATCGACGTTTAAATCTTTTAGCGTTTTCATGGCTAATCCTCCTGTCTTAATTAAAGTATAACATTAAATTAGATTAAAAAAAAGGAATTACTCCTTTTTTGGCAGTTGTTTACTATTCAAAGAAATATTTAGCAGTACGGACCATTTGGGCAGTATAACTCATTTCATTATCATACCAAGAAACAACTTTTACTAATTGTTCACCGTCAACATCTAATACAGTAGTTGAAAGACCATCTACTAGTGATCCACAGCGTCTTCCGATGACATCACTGGAAACAATTGGATCCTCTGTATATTGAAGAGTTTCATTTTGCGCATTCTTTAAGGCGTTGTTTATTTCTTCAACAGTTGTATTTCTACCTAATTCTAGAGTTAAATCTACTACTGAGCCGGTTGGTACAGGGACACGCATAGCAGTTCCATCTAACTTTCCAGCTAAATTCGGACAAACCAATCCTATTGCTGAAGCTGCTCCTGTTGAGGCTGGAATAATATTGGCAGCACAAGCTCTACCACGACGGGCTTTAATTCCTTTTTTATGAGCAATATCTAATGATGCTTGATCATTAGTGTATGCATGAACTGTTGTCATAAATCCCTTTTTTATACCAAATGTTTTATCTAAAACATCAACTACTGGGGCTAAGCAGTTAGTAGTACAGCTAGCAGCAGAAATAATTTTTTCGTCGCCTGTTAAAGTTTCATGATTTACGTTATAAACAATTGTCTTTATATTACCTTTAGCTGGAGCAGAAATAATTACTTTTTTTGCTCCGGCATTGATATGAGCCATAGCTTTTTCTTCTGATGTAAATAAACCAGTACATTCAAAAACTACATCTATATCTAAATCACCCCATGGTAACATAGCAGGGTCTTTTTCAGCATAAACACGTACACGACGATTACCTACTACAATATAATCTCCATCATGTGTAATTTCATCAATACGATAATTTCTATGGTTAGTATCATATTTTAATAAATAAGCTAATTGTTCAGCATCGGTTAAATCATTGATAGCGACAACTTCAAATTCTTCATTTTCCTCCATTAAACGGAAACAAAGTCTTCCAATTCTTCCGAATCCATTAATTGCAACTTTAATCATATATTATATATCCTCCTATATTTTCATTATATAGTCTTATCTTTTTTGTTTCAATATATTATAAATATTTTGACACTTTTTATTGTCAAAGTATTTTATCCACAAGGAAAGAGATAAAAATAAAAAATATCCACAAGAACTGTGGATATTTTTAGTCACCTTTATTCGTGAAAGTAGCTGCCTCCAATAAACTCTCTTATGACGGCATCCTCTGGAATGGCATCAGCTGGAATTGGTAAAAATAAACGTAAGAAGTTTAATAAACGTTTTGCCTCTTCATAGTATGGTGAATCTGATGGAACAGAGTATAGGAGCGGTTCAACATAGGTCTTTAAAACTCCGATCTCATAAATTGCGGCAGAATTGATAGTTGCATCAGCTTCATCTTGATATGGGAAGATATATTTTTCTTCACCACGACGGACACTAGGCCACAAAGATAAAGTGTGTTCAATGCGGTAATTACGCGTTCGATTGTCACGAACAATTCTTCTTAATAGTCTATTATCACTTGTACAAATTCGGTTATGATAGTCCATATTTAACTCAGTCAAAGCCGATATATATATTTTATATTTATTCTCACGTGGAATATTAGTTAGTATTTTACTATCTAAAGCATGAATTCCCTCAATTAATAAAATATCTTTTTCTTCTAATTGAAGTTCACTTTTATATTCTTTGATTCCAAGCGTAAAATTATAGGTTGGAAGAAGAACCTTGTCACCTTTCATTAATGATGCCATTTGTTTATCAAATAGTTTAATATCCATTGCCTCTAGACATTCATAGTCGGGTTTGCCATATTCATCCAATGGTGTATCTTCTTTATCTACAAAATAATCATCCATAGAAATAACATGTGGGGTTAAACCAAAACTCTTTAAATACATGCATAATTTTCTAGTGGAAGTTGTTTTTCCAGAAGACGAAGGGCCGGCAATTAAAATTATTTTAACTTTATTTTTATGTTCATTGATATCCTTAGCAACAGTTAGTAACCGGTTGCTTTGAAGTGTTTCATCAATTTTGATTAGATCACTTATTTTACCAGTTGAAACAACCTTATTTAAATCAGATGAGGTCTCAATATGAATTAATTTTGCCCAATCTCTATTTTCCTTAAAAACTTTAAACATATTAGGATGATGTTCATACTCCTTTATCCTATCATTTATATAAACCGTTGGGAATCTTAAAACAAAACCATTATCTTTGACATATGTTAAATCAAAGTCCTTTAAATCTCCCGTTGATGGAGCCATTAAACTATAAAAATAATTATATAGGTTTCCTAAACGATATAAAGTAATATAATTATTGGTGTTATATGTCATAACTCCTGCTTTAGCAAAATCATTTATACTTTCAAAATATTTTATAGCTTCTAGGCGGTCAATTGTAACTTTGGATATAGGCATATCGGCCTCAATAACTGCTTTCATCGCTTCTTTTATAGATTCTAGTTTGCTTTCAGTTAAGCGGAATGTTGTCTCAATGTACAAGCCTTTATCTAGAGAATGTTGAACTATTATATCGCTAGTTTTACCATAGAGTTTTTTAATAGCATAAACCAAGATATATATAAGACCATTTACGTGACAGCGATTAGCTTCTCTTTCAGTAAGATCTAAAAATTCAACATCGGAGTTTTCCTTTAATGTTGCTGTTAATTCCTTATAGTGATTATTAACGCGCGCTAAAATAATTGGATATTTTCTTTCTGGCTCTAGCTCATTAGCTATTTCTTGAAGTGTTATTCCCTTACTAAATTTATATTTTTTTCCATTTATTCTTGCTTCAATTGTTTCTATCACAATATTCACCCCTTATATTTTCTCATAATAAGTATAGCATAATATGTCTATTTATTATAGGAATATTTTCTTCATTTTACATTATACTATGTATAGGTAGGTGATAATATGAATTTAGTACCAGTTGTCGTTGATAAAGATATTCAAGGAGAAAGAAGTTATGATATTTTTTCAAGATTGTTGAAGGAAAGAATTATTTTTATTAGTGGTGAAATTAATGATAGTGTTGCAAACAGCGTTATTGCTGAATTATTGTATTTAGATTCTATTAATCACGAGGATATTTCTATTTATATTAATTCGCCTGGTGGCGTTATTACTTCTGGAATGGCAATTTATGATACTATGAATTTTGTCAAAAGCGATGTTACAACTATATGTATTGGTATGGCAGCTAGTATGGCAGCGTTTTTGTTATCTAGTGGAACCATTGGAAAAAGATATATTTTACCAAATGCAGATGTTATGATTCACCAACCTCTTGGAGGAGCTGAGGGACAGGCTACGGATATCAAGATTGCAGCGGAGAGAATTTTGGAGTTAAAGAGACGTATTAATAGAATACTGGCAAAAAATACAGGAAAATCCTTAAGTAAAATTGAAAAAGATACGGAACGTGATAATTATTTAACAGCTGATGAAGCAGTAAAATATGGACTTGTAGATAAAATCATAAGATAAAGAGCTATTTAAAATAGCTCTTTATTTATTTTTAGATAAGTTGTCTGCTAACTCCTTTATTTTTCTTAGTCTATGATTTAGACCAGATTTTGTAATTGGCTTTGATGTCTCTAAAGAAATTATTTCTGACAATTCTTTTAGAGAAGCCTCGGGATATTTTTTTCGATATTCTAAGGTTTCTTTTGTTTTATCGTCAAGCAAGTCTAGAGAAGCTGTTTCTTCAATAATTCTAATTTGGTCAAGTTGACTTGTTGCAGTGGCAACTACACGATCAATATTAGCTTGTTCACAATTATTTAGACGGTTAGTTTGATTTTTTTGTTCACGATAAATTCGAACATTTTCAAAATACATTACAGCATTATTGGCGCCAAGTATTTTGATATAGTCACTTATTTTCTCGGCTTCTTTCAAGTAAATCATATACCCTTTATCACGATTTAGTATTTTAGCATTTAAATCAAAGATGTTCAAAAGCTTTTGAACAAAAACTGCCTCTTCTGGTGTTGAAATTAATAATTCCATATGATAACGAGAGGTTTTGGGATCATTAATACTTCCACAGCATAGAAAGACTCCCCTTAAATAAGCTCTTATCTCTTCATTTGCCCCTACTATATATGTTGGAGGAGTTGGAAGAATTTTTTTGTTTTTATCAATAAAACCAATATCTTGTAAAATCATATCGACTTTAGTATCAATAGACATTAGAATTAATTCTTTTTTACTAAAGTTAACATTTTCTTTAGTATCAATTTTTAAATCTACTTCATATTCGGTTTTTAGAAAGTTTTTTATTCTTTCGACAGTCTTTTTATTCTCTGTTGTTAGAGTTATTGTACCATCGGTGATTGTGCCATTATTTCTAATAAAGCCGGCTAGTTCGGCTATCGTTTCTGATTCAGTGGTCTTTATACTAGCGATTTCTTCTTTTATACGCGTTGTGTATGACATTATCTAACTAAATATGAGAAAATTAAAGAACTTAATTTTAAGCTATTATGTCTTAAAATATTGTCTTCTATAATGATTAAGTCATCTTCAATTAACTCTACACCTAACTTCTTTATTTTATCATGATCAATTGGCACAGGATCCTTTTGTTCTTTAGTATAGTACTTTTTGGCAATGGCCTTATCTATCTTAGTATTACTTGCAATAACTACATTTAGCTTTCGCGTTTCTAAATATTTATTAATCATTTCAATGTGATCACCAACTGTAAATTTATCGGTTTCTCCTGGCTGGGTTACAACATTACATAAATACATAATAGGAGCTTTAGATTTACCTAAGGCATCCTTAACTGATTTGCATAGAACATTTGGTAAAACAGATGTATATAAGCTTCCCATACTAAGAATAATTAAATCAGCTTCAGCAATCGCTTTTAAAACTTCTGGAAGAACAACTGGTTCTTCTTTGTAAAAAATCTCTGCAAATTGTTTATGAGCACTAGTAATTTGGTGTTCTCCCTCAACAATGTTTCCGTCATAATCTTTAGCCATAAGAGTTAGTTTTGAGTCTTCTGAAATAGGTAAGACGGTGTGTCTTACATCAAGAAGTTTACTTAAATAACCAATCGAGTCTTTAAGTGAACCATTTAAGTCTAACATAGCTGTTAAAATTAGATTTCCTAAAGCATGACCATCTAAATCACTTGATGTATTAAAACGATACTCCATCATTTTCTTTATCGGATCATCAATTCCAGAAAGAGAAGTTATTACCTTTCTAATATCTCCCACTGCAGGAGTATGAAACTCTTCTCTTAAACGGCCAGTTGAACGACCGTTATCTGAAGTTGTGATTACTGCAGTTATATCTACTGGAAAATCTTTTAAACCACGTAATAAATAAGAAATTCCTGTTCCCCCACCAAAAACTACTATTTTTTTATTCATTTTCTTCACCTCTATTTAAAATATTAATTATTTGCTAGTAATTACGTCATCATTATGATACAAATATTTTTTGTCTTTACATTTAATTGTATTATGGATAATTATTCCTATACCAGCTATCGAAAATAAGATTGATACTATTTGGGCAATCTTTAAAGGACCTAACATTAATGAATCACTGCGCATTCCTTCGATAAAGAAACGTAGTATCCCATACCAAATTAAATATGTGGCAGTCAGCGTTCCTTCCTTTAAAGTCTTACTTTTTCTTAAGAAAAGAAGTAATATAAATCCTAATAAGCAGCCAATAGATTCATAAAAGAAGGTCGGTTGGCGATAATTTCCTAAGATATACATACCATTAATTACAAAAGTTGGTAAGGGTTGGGCTTGCAAGGCGTTTAAAGAGGTTACAGCTCCGTAAGCCTCTTGATTAAAAAAGTTCCCCCAGCGCCCTATCGCTTGACCAATTATGACACCGACGACAATAATATCAATAGTTTTAATAATATTTACTTTTTTAATTTTACAATATAGAATAACTGTAATTAAGCCAGCAAAAATTCCGCCATGAATAGCTAAACCGCCATTCCAGATTTCAAAAATTTCTATTGGATTAGCAAGGTAATAATTAAAATTAAAGATAACATAATATAATCGTGCACCAATTATCCCGAATATTAATGTATAAAAAGTTAAATTTACTAAAAAGTCACTATTAATATTTTGCTTTTTAGCCTCTTTGTATATTAGAAAACATGCTGTTAACATACCAAGGAAGATAAAAATAGAATACCAATATATTTGAATAAAACCTAAATCTAATGCTACTCTATTCATTTACATTCCCTCATTCCGATAATATTTTCTTTAAAAATTGACCGGTATATGACTCTTTTACTTCGGCTATTTCTTCTGGAGTACCAGTTGCAACGATTGTTCCACCGGCATCGCCACCTTCTGGGCCAAGATCAATGATGTGGTCTGCTACTTTGATTACATCTAAGTTGTGTTCAATCACTACTACCGTGTCTTTATTATCTACTATTTTCTGTAAAATTGCAAGTAAACGCTTAATATCATCAACGTGAAGTCCAGTGGTTGGTTCATCTAAAACAAATAAAGTTTTACCAGTTGCTTTACGTTGTAGTTCTTTTGCTAATTTAACACGTTCAGCTTCTCCACCAGATAAGGTAGGGGCACTTTGACCTAATTTTATATAACCTAAGCCTACCTCTTCTAAAACTTGTAATTTATGTTTTATTTTAGGAACATTATCAAAAAATGTTAAAGCCTCTGTTACTCGCATATCTAAAACTTCGGCAATGTTTTTGCCTTTATATTTTATGTTTAGAGTCTCCCTATTATATCTAGTTCCATGACAAACTTCACAAGGAACATAAACATCTGGTAAAAAATGCATCTCGATTTTTTTGACACCGTCTCCACGGCAGGCTTCACAACGTCCACCCTTTACATTAAAGGAAAATCTATTTTTCTCAAAGCCATACATTTTTGCTTCTTTAGTAGTTGTAAATAGGGTTCTTATATCATCAAAAACGCCAGTGTAAGTAGCCGGATTAGATCTTGGAGTTCTTCCAATTGGATTTTGTGAGATTGCAACAATCTTGTCTAAATTGTCCATACCAAGAATCTTTTCATATTTACCCGGTTTTTCTTTAGTGTTATATAAATATTTAGAAAGAGCTTTACAAAGAATTTCATTTATTAAACTACTTTTCCCACTACCAGAAACACCTGTAATACAAGTAAATGTTCCAAGCGGGATATCAACATTAATATTTTTTAGGTTATTTTCACGTGCACCTTTTATTTTAAGATATTTTTTGTTGCCTTTTCTTCTTTCTTTTGGTATTTCAATGCATTTTTTGCCACTTAAGTATTGTCCCGTAATGCTGCTATCATTTTGCATTACTTCTTCCGGTGTTCCTTGGGCAATAATTTGACCACCTGCATCCCCTGCACCAGGTCCAATATCTACCAAATAATCACAGGCTAACATAGTATCAGTATCATGTTCTACAACAATGAGAGTATTACCTAAATCTCGCATTTCTTGCATTGATTTAATTAATTTGGCATTATCTCGTTGGTGCAATCCGATACTTGGCTCATCTAAGACATATAAAACTCCTGTTAAATGAGAGCCTATTTGAGTCGCTAAACGAATACGTTGTGCTTCTCCTCCAGATAGTGTTCCCGCACTTCTATTCAACGTTAGATAGTCAAGCCCTACATTTGATAGGAAACTTAAACGTTCATTTATTTCTTTTAAAACTAGAGTAGCGATTTGCTTTTGTTCTTCTGTTAACGTTAATTTACTATAGGAATTTAGTAGTTCTTTAATACTCATACAGGTAACTTCATAAATATTTTTACCATCTACTTTTACAGATAGAACTTCGTCTTTTAGTCTTGCTCCTTGACAAGCGTCACAAACATGCTCAACCATGTAGTTCTCTAACCAATCACGAACCCAAGTAGAGCTTGTTTCCATGTAACGACGTTCTAGGTTATTAACGATGCCTTCATAAAAGTCTTTACTATTATAACTGTTACCGCTCTTAGACTTATATGAAAAGTGAATTATTTCGTCAGAACCATATAAGATAACTGATTGTTGCTTAGGAGTTAGACTCTTCCATGGTTTAGTCATATTGATTTTGTAATGCTTACACAAGCATTCTAGTTTTTTATAATCTAATCCTTCCGGGTCATCTGTTAAGGTTTTTATACATCCGGAAGCAATAGATAGATTTTTATCAGGAATAAGAAGGTCTTCATCAATTTGCAATTTTACTCCTAAGCCTTTGCATTCTGGACAGGCACCATATGGAGCATTAAAACTAAATGTTCTTGGCTCTAATTCGCTTAATGAGAAGTCACAGTGTGGACAAGCAAATTGTTCAGAAAAAACAACTTCTTTAGCATTTTCCCCTAATATTTGAACAATAACTTTTCCGGCGGCTAACTTAGTAGCCGTCTCAATGGCTTCAAAGATTCGACTGTGAGAATCTTCTTTGATGACAACACGGTCAATTACAACATCGATATTATCTTTTTTATTTTTATCTAGTTCAATATTATCGCTTAAATCAACCATTTCCCCATTAACTCTTATTCTTACATAACCCTCTTTACGTAATTTATCAAGTAAATCCTTGTGAGTTCCTTTTTCACCATGAACAACTGGGGCAAGAATAATTATTTTGGTTCCTTCACCATATTCTAAAACTTTATCAGTCATTTCTTCAACACTCTGTGATGAAATTGGAATATTGTGGGTTGGACAATATGGTACCCCTACTCTTGCAAATAAAAGACGTAAGTAATCATATATTTCTGTCACAGTTCCAACCGTGGAACGTGGATTGTTAGATGTTGTTTTTTGATCAATACTAATAGCAGGAGATAACCCCTCAATACTGTCGACATCAGGTTTTTCTGAGCCCCCTAAGAATTGTCTCGCATAGGCTGACAGACTCTCTACATAACGACGTTGTCCTTCAGCATAAATTGTATCAAAAGCCAATGAACTTTTACCACTACCCGATAATCCAGTCATAACAATCATTTTATTTTTTGGTAGTTCTATATCTATATTTTTTAGGTTATTTTCACGTGCACCTTTAATTATAATTTTATCCATAATATCACCCGGCTCTTATTATAACACAAAAAAAGAAAATAATGCGGATTATTTCCTTATTTAAATCGATTTTTATAAGTACATTTTTGACATAATTCTTCAATTGGATGATGATTTTGAAATGATTTTTTTAAGTCTTGACAGCGTTTACTATTAATTATTTTTGTGAATGAGTCTTTAAATATATTCCCTAGTTCAATTTCTCCATTACTGTCAAGGCAGCAGGGAACAACTGTTCCGTCGGACAAAATTGCTATTTGAGTTTTTAAGGCCATACAGAAACCATCGCTGGTTTTAGAGGTAGTGGTTGTTGGCCACTCAAACTCATTATCTTTATCCACATAAATTGTGGAAGAAATTTTGACATTGTTCTCGGTTTTTAATTTTTCCACCGTTCCTGGGGATAAATTATAATATTTAGTCAATTTTTCCACTGTTTTTAGGGACTTCTCATCTAGCTTTTTATTTTGAAGTGTCCATAGACGATAGATTACCACAGTATTTGGGGATAACTTTTCTACACTCTTAAATATTTTTTCTTCATAATTAGGAATATTTTGCTCACAATGTAAGGAAAAGTTTATTTTATGTAAAGCTTTACATTCTTTTAATTCTTCTACTAATTTAGGAAATAAAATCCCGTTTGTTGTAATATTGACTTTCATATCAAAGTCTTGGGCTATTTTTAAAAACGTAGATAAACTTTTATGTAATAATGGTTCGCCCTTAACATGTAAATATATATTATCTGTATATGGTTTTATTTGCTCTAAAATATGAGAAAACTCTTTAATTGTCATAGATCTAGGTGGCCGCAAAACTTTACTACAAAAATGACAAGATAGGTTACAGATATTAGTTATTTCAATATAAACCTTTTTAAATTTCTTCTTCATTATATACCACACAGACTAAATTTTTTCCTGGCTTATTTCCAAGATTAGAAAAATATTTATTATTTGTTGTTGAATCAGTATTATCAAAGTAAATATTATTAGGATCGACAATTTCTTTAATTAAAGTATTGAAGATAGCATATCTAATATCTAAAAAGGTCTTCTTTTTCCTTTTAATTGTAGTATCTTTCCAAATATAATTATTTGTTAATAAGGATGGCGCAACTTCTAATTTATCTTTATTTGGGCAAGCACTAATATAGAAGGTCATTTCAAATGGTGCCGCGTTGGTTTCTTTTATTAAACTTTCAACGATTTCATGTAATAAGTTATTGTTTAAGTTTTCTAATGTACCAATAGCAATAGCTACTACTGAATGACCAGTCTCTGTTTGAGCGGAGGCTATTATAACTGGATAGTCATCCATTTCAGCAGCAACGCATAAACCGTTGCTACTATCTTTTAGTAATAAAATAGCTTCTTTTACTTTTTTGATAGATGGAGTTACCACTCGAGATTTAATCTCTTTATTTTTATTTGGTAATATTATAACTTTTTCAGAATCTATATTTTTCTTGGCAAAAAAACGCTTTAAAGTATTTTCATATAAAAGGTTTCTCTCTGCCGATGAAAGCGTTGGGAAAAACTTTTTCTCATTTGACATAATTCCATCTTTTTGAGACGAAATAAATACATTTAACTTCATACTTCCTCCTGATTATGATTTCATTTCAAATAAAATATCTCTTAATTCCATAGCGCGCTCAAAGTCAAGATTTTTAGCGGCTTCACGCATTTCTTGTTCTAAAATTTCCATTGTTTTAGCTAATTCTTTCTTAGTTGGCTTTTTACTATTCCTTGTATCTCCGCCAGCAATATTGCTAATTACTTCACGAATTTCTTTAGAAATTGTTTTTGGAGTTATTCCGTGTTCAAGATTATACTTTTCTTGGATTGAACGGCGGCGAGCGGTTTCTTCAATGGCTTGCTGCATTGAATCCGTAATTTTGTCACCATACATAATTACATGTCCATTGGCATTTCTCGCACAACGACCAATAGTTTGAATTAGACTGCGATTGCTTCGTAAGAAACCTTCCTTATCAGCATCCAAAATGGCAATTAACGAAACTTCAGGAATATCAATTCCTTCACGTAATAAGTTAATTCCAACTACGACATTATATTTCCCAGTACGTAAATCATGAATTATTTGCATTCGCTCAAGAGTTTTGACCTCCGAATGAAGATAGGCAACTTTAATATCTAACTCTTTTAAATAGTTTGTTAGCTCCTCCGCCATACGAATTGTTAGCGTTGTTACTAAAACTCTTTCGTTTCTTTCAATCCTATCTCTAATTTCTCCAACTAAATCATCTATTTGACCTTCTGTTTTTCGAACTTCAATTGTTGGATCAAGTAGACCTGTGGGGCGAATAATTTGCTCAACATAAGTTTGATTGGTTCTTTCCAATTCATAATCACCAGGAGTTGCAGAAACATAGATAGCTTGACTAATTTTCTTATCAAATTCTTCAAATTTTAAAGGTCTGTTATCTAAAGCACTTGGTAGACGAAAACCATATTCAACAAGATTCATTTTTCTTGCTCGATCGCCATTATACATACCACGGACTTGTGGTAATGTAACATGGGATTCATCGACTACAAGTAGGTAATCATCACCAAAGAAATCCATTAGGGTTACAGGTGTTTCTCCCGGCTTACGTCCAGCCATTGGAGCAGAGTAATTTTCAATTCCCGAACAAAATCCAGTCTCTTCTAGCATTTCTAAGTCATAGCGTGTTCTTTGTTCTAACCTCTCAGCAGCTAAAAGTTTGTTATTAGCTTTTAATTCTTCAAGTCGTTCCTTTAATTCCTCTTTTATTCTGACAATCGCTGCTTTTAATTTTTCGTCACTTACAACGAAATGACTGGCTGGGAAAATACTAATATTCTTTTTATTTTCAATTACAACACCAGTTAAAGTATCAATTTCGCTTATTCTGTCAATTTCGTTATCAAAGAATTCAATCCTGTAACCAGTTGTTTTTTGATAAGCAGGGATAATCTCTAAGACGTCGCCACGCACTCTGAAAGTTCCCCTTTTAAAATCTAAATCATTTCTTTCATAAAGCATTTCAACAAGCTTTACAAGAACTTGATTTCTCTCAACTGTGTCGCCGACAGATAAAGTAAGCATTTTATTTTTATATTCTTCAACTTCTCCAATACCATAAATGCATGAGACACTAGCAACGACAATAACATCATCCCTAGATAGTAAGGCGCTAGTTGCGGCGTGACGCAGTTCATCGATTTCATCATTTATTGAGGAATCTTTTTCAATATAAGTATCAGTTGAAGGAACATAAGCTTCTGGCTGATAATAATCATAATAGCTAACAAAATATTCAACACGATTATTAGGGAACAGCTCTTTTAGTTCTGAATAAAGTTGACCTGCTAATGTTTTATTATGGGCAAGGACTAAAGTTTTCTTATTTACTTCCTTTATAACATTGGCAATAGTAAATGTTTTACCAGTTCCAGTAGCACCTAATAAAACTTGTTCTTTCTTACCAGTTTTGATTCCTTGAACTAGTTTTTCAATTGCTTGAGGCTGATCACCAGATGGTGTATATTTTGATACTAATTCAAACATATTATAACCTCCATTCATTATTATTTTGAAAATTAAAGATTAATATATAACAAAAAATCACTAGTAGTTAAAATTACTACATAATTTTATCATTTTTTCAATAGAAAAACAAGAAATCAATAGTTTTACTATGTGATTAATTATTTTACAGAATTTAAAGACTGTCGATATTTAAAGTTTAGAGTTCCTTTTTTATGAAAATCTTGATATTATTTAAGAAGTAGTATGGGAGGTATGAACAGTGAAAATAGTTTCATGGAATGTAGCTGGCTTTCGAGCTTGTTTAAATAAGGGATTTGAAGATTTTTTCAAAAATGTTAAGGCTGATGTTTTTTGTATTCAAGAGGCAAAGCTTACAGAGGAACAATTAACTTTTTATCCCAATAATTACTACGTTTACTTATTTCCGGCTCAAAAAAAGGGATATTCAGGCACTTTAATTTATAGTAAAATAAAGCCATTATCTGTCAAGTATGGAATTAATGATAATGAGTATGATGCGGAAGGACGAAATATTACGTTAGAATTTGATAATTTTTACTTAATTAATAGTTATGTTCCTAATGTAAAAAGGGATTTAAGTAGGATGTCATCAAGGATGCGTTACGAAAAGTTAATTAAATTATATATTAAAGAACTAGAGAAAAAGAAGCCGGTAGTAATTTGTGGAGATTTTAATGTAGCACATACTGAAATTGATATAAAAAATGCAAAGGCTAATATTGGTAATGCTGGTTTTACAAACGAAGAAAGAGAAAAATTTACTGAATTATTGGATAGTGGATTAGTTGATACTTTTAGATATTTTAATGAAGATAAAAAAGACGCCTATACTTGGTGGAGTTATAGAAGAGGTGTTAGAGAAAAAAATATTGGTTGGAGGATAGATTACTTTCTAGTATCAAGACCAATTGTTAATAATGTCATTAAAACTAATATATATAATGAAATATATGGTAGTGATCATTGCCCTATTGGATTAGAAATTAGTTTTTAATTAAGATAATTGGCAACTTATTTATTATTTCTTATTTTTATGGTATGCTTTATTTGAGTTTTTAAAGGAGGTAGTGTATGTTATTAATAGAATATCCTAAATGTTCGACGTGTAAAAAGGCTAAAGCATTTCTAAAAGATAATAATATTTCCTTTATGGATAGAGATATTATTAATGAAACACCAACTGCGGAAGAGCTAAGAAAATGGAAAGAAAAATTTGATATTCCAATAAAGAAATTGTTTAATACGAGTGGACTAAAATACAAAGAATTGAATTTAAAAGATAAGCTTTCTACGATGACTGAAGATGAACAATATTTATTACTATCTAGTGATGGAATGCTTATTAAAAGACCATTACTGGTAGGAAATGATTTTATGTTAATTGGTTTTAAGGAGAAAGAATGGATAAAATTGGAGGAGATAAAATAATGAAAGAATTAATTTTAAAAAAGTGCTTAAAATGTGGTAGTTTAATAAAAATTATTGAAGATTGTAATTGTTCAGATTGTGGAATTGTTTGTTGTGGAGAGTCAATGTCAAAGATAATTCCTAATTCAGTTGATGCAAGCGCAGAAAAGCATGTTCCTTGCTATGAAATTATTGGTAAGGAAATGAAAATTTCAGTAAATCATGTAATGGAAGATGATCATTATATTGAATGGATTTTGGTTAAGACTGAAAACGAAAATATGGAAAAAATCTTTAAAAGTGGTGAGGTGGCAGAATTTGTTGTTCCTTATGTAAAGGGAAGTATTATTTATGCCTATTGTAATAAGCATGGTTTGTGGAAAAAAGAAGTTGAATAATAATTAGATGAAAATAAGGATTATTAAAATCCTTATTTTTTATGTTTTCCACAATTATGTGGAAAAAGAAAAAGAGAATTACTTCTCTTTTATACATGTTCAATATTTGTGTAATTTGCTATTTCTTGATTTGTTGTAGCAATATCGTCAATATTAATATCATGAATATTATTATGGCCTGTAATTCTGGCAAAGGTTTTTAGTTCACTATTTAAGACTGCTAGATAATTTTCTAAACGCTTAGCAGATTTTTCTATCTTTAAGCGGCTTTCTAGGAGTTCGTCTTGAGTAGCAACACCTACTGGACACTTGCCAGTCTGGCAGATACGATACTGTTGGCAGGCAATAGCCATCATTGCGGCGGTTCCAATTGCAACGGCATTAGCACCCATCGCTAAGGCTTTAGCTATATCACTGGATAAGCGGAAGCCCCCTGTTATGACCAAGTCTATATCAAGATGATGCTCATCTAAATATTTTCTTGCTCTATGAAGGGCATAAATCGTTGGAACGGATGTTGCATCCTTAATTATCTTGGGACTAGCTCCTGTTGAACCTCCACGGCCATCAATGGTAATAAAATCCGGCTCTGCAAAGGTAACATATTCTAAATCCTTTTCAATCTTTCCAGCAGCAATTTTTATGCCAATTGGTCGACCTTTACTTCTTGTTCTTAAATCGGAAACAAAGGCTTTTAAATCTTCTTTTGTATTTAAATTAGCAAACTTTGATGGACTAATAATGTCTTCACCAATTTTTTTGCCTCTAATGCTAGCAATATTTTCAGTTACTTTACTGCCTGGTAAATGACCTCCCATACCTGGTTTGGTTCCTTGGCCTATTTTTATTTCAATAGCATCACTCTTTTGAAGATTTTCGTCAGTAACGCTATACATATTAGGAATAATTTCAAATATATATTTGTAAGCAGCAGACTTTTCTTCTGGTAGAATTCCACCTTCGCCACTACATGTAGCTGTTTTTACACTGGCGCTACCTTCAGCAAGAGCTATTTTGGCACTTTTTGATAAAGCACCAAATGACATATGTGTAATGTAAATAGGACTTTCTATTATAAGAGGTTTCTTAGCATTTTTACCAATGATAGTTGTTAAAGAAACTGCATCTGATTCTAGTAATGGCGGTGGATTTAACTGATTTCCTAAAATAACAATATCATCCCAGGAAATTATTGGCTTATGGGTTCCCATTGCTGAGATTATACTTTTACCAGTCCTTGCCATTTCATGAATATCAGCCATAGATAATTCCTTTGAGTCTGATTGACGAGAATATTCTTTTAGATATTCCTCAACTGTAGTTTCCTCAATATCATTAACTAATTGATCTTCAATTATCTCTTCAAATAAATCTTTACTAGCTCCGCACATTGGACAAGTCCAATCCGCTGGTAAATCAGAAAATTTTACCTTTTCTTTGGCTTCGTCATATATATGTCCACACATTAGGCAACGATATTTCTTCATATTCGTACCACAATATTAATAGTTTTGACTTCTTAATTCAAAATAACTTTGAGGATGAGCACATACTGGGCATACTTTTGGAGCTTGTTTTCCAACTACGATATGACCACAGTTTCTACAAATCCAAATTGCATCTTCATCTCTACTAAATACAACTTTATCTTCAATATTTTTAAGTAATTTTCTATATCTTTCTTCATGCTCTTTTTCAATAGCAGCAACAGCTCTAAATTTAGCAGCAATAGCTTTAAATCCTTCTTCTTCTGCTACTTTTGCAAATTCATCGTACATATCTGTCCATTCATAATTTTCACCTTCAGCAGCAGCAAGTAAATTTTCTTCTGTTGATGGAATTTCGCCACCATTTAATTCTTTAAACCACATTTTAGCATGTTCTTTTTCATTATTAGCTGTTTCTTCAAAGATAGCAGCAATTTGCTCATAACCATCCTTTTTAGCTTTGCTTGCAAAATAAGTATATTTATTTCTTGCTTGTGATTCGCCCGCAAATGCAGCCATTAAATTTTGTTCTGTTTTTGATCCTTTTAATTCCATATTCTATTTCCTTCCTTTCAAACAATCATTGCATAATCCGGTAAAAGTTATTTCAACACTATCTATTTGATAATCTTTTAACTCATTCTTTTGATATGTAAAATTTGATTGAAACACATCAGTAATCTTACCACATTTATCACAAATAAAGTGATGATGTCTTTTGCCATCAATTCGATCAAAGTGATCAATGCCAGATTTTGTAGTCAATCTTTGAATCTTATGATTATCAACTAAGTCATTTAAAATTCTATAGACTGTGCCTAAACTAATATTAGATATTGTTTTTCTAGCTTCTTCATAAACTAAATTTGCTGTTAGATGATCATAACTAGATTCAATAATATCATATACTAATTGTTTCTGCTTTGTGTTGCGCATAACTTTCTCCTTAATAGTAATGATTACTATTTAAGTATACATCAAAGATGAAAAAAAAGCAATAAAAAACATTAAAGAATGTTTTTTTGTCAATGTTTTTATTTTTTTGATAATTTTCGTTTTAGATTTTTATGATCTTTAAATAAAAATATAGCAAATATGCAGGAGATAAATATAGTTATTATTAAAACAATATTTGATTTAATTATTTTAAAGATTGATGGTTGTATATCTATAGTTACGATTACATCTTCTTTCAATAATAGTTTATTATCATAGTAATATGATAGTTGTCCTATTTTGGTTCCTTTTTTCTCTTGGTATGATAGAGTTTGTTTTCCAGAATATTTAACTTTTATTTTTTCTTTTTTATAATCGTTTTCTAAAAATGCTGTAATGTTTTGTGATGCTTTAATTTTATATGTTTCTTGTTTACTGTTTTTTACTACGACTTTTTTTATTAGTTTATTTTTCTTTATAATAGTTTGATTATTATAATTTGTTTCGATAAAATCTATTAAAGTTAGAGCATCTGATAAATTATAAGCGATACCATTAGGGTTTTCTTCTGCGCCTAACGTAATGATTACTATATCATGATTCTTATGGTTCATTAAGACAGAGATACATAAGCCAGCGTTATTAGTAAAACCCGTTTTGCTTCCTTTTATTTTACTAATATCTATATTTGAGATATCAGCTTGTTTTTGTATGGTTGATTTTATTTTTTGACCAGTTGAAAGAGTATATTCTTTAGTTGTATATACTTCTTTAAACTTTGGATTTTTTAAAGCATAGACAAGAAGCTTTTGAATATCTGCAGCAGTACTATAATGATTTTGCTCGTCAAGACCATGAACATTAACAAAATTTGAGTCTTTCATGCCAATTTTTTTAGCAGTTAGATTCATTTTTTCAACAAAAGAATCTAAAGAGCCACTCGTATCAATAGCTAAAGCTACTGTCGCATCGGCGTCTGATGGGAGCGTGGCAGAATAAAGTAAGTCATCAAATGTTAAAATATCGCCAACTTTAAAACCAGTAACTGAGGCGTACCAAGCAACATTATTTTTCATATTTTGGTTGTAGATTATTTTTTTGGACCAATCAGTATTATTTTCTATAGCAGTAATAATTGTCATTAATTTGGTTAAACTAGCAATAGACTTTACTTCGTCACTTTTCAATTCATATAATACTTCGTCATTTGTTAAATCATAAATAATTGCATTTTCATAATGAAGATTGGGATATTCTAAAGCCAAACAATTAAATGGTAAAAGTAATAAAAATAAAAGTATAAATAGTTTTCTTTTCATAACTACTCCTTATTATATATTTTATTTTAACACACTATGTCAACTAGGAAAATTATTTTATTTTTATATTGACAAAATGACAGTCTTAAGTATTTAATTGTGTTAGAACTTTTATCAAGAATGAGGGAGAGAGTTAGCTCAGTGATCTCATACCAACCTGCTTTTTAAGTAAGGTGGTAATGCTAACAACGATGAAAGAGACTTTTAACTCTTTCAAGAGTTTTTTATTTTGATAAAATTTCTAGAAGGAGGATTTATGAAAAATTATTTTTTTACAAGTGAAAGTGTTACAGAAGGACATCCGGATAAAATTTGTGATAAGATTAGTGATAAAATTTTGGATGTTGCGCTTAGTAAAGACAAAAATTGTCATATGGCAATAGAAGCATCTATTAAAGACAATTTGATTCTTTTATTCGGAGAAACCAATATTAAGGAAAATATTGATTACGAAAAAATTGCAAGGGAGGTATTAAAGGATATTGGCTACAATGATGAATTTAATATTATGATGAAAATATCAAGACAATCCAGAGAAATAAATGATGCTGTTTCGAAGAAAAAAATTTGTGCTGGTGATCAAGGAATCATGTTTGGCTATGCTTGCGTAGAAACAAAAGAGTTAATGCCACTGCCTATAAGCCTTGCTAATAAATTAGCTGAACAGTTAACCAAAGTTCGAAAAAGTAATGATAACAGTTTTCTAAAACCTGACGGTAAAACCCAAGTAACAGTAGAGTATGAAAACGATTTGCCAAAAAGAATTGATACTGTAGTAATTGCCTGCCAACATGAGAAATATGTTTCGCAAAAACAATTAGAAAAATTTATAAAAAAAGAGGTAATCAGTCCTATTTTACCAACTTATTTATGTGATAGTAACACAAAAATTTTAATTAATACGAGTGGAAGTTTTATTATTGGCGGTCCGTTTGCTGATAGTGGAACAACCGGAAGAAAAATTGTTGCGGATAGTTATGGCGGTATGGGCCGTGTGGGTGGTGGCTGTTTTAGTAGCAAAGATCCCTCTAAAGTTGATAGAAGCGCTGCTTATTATGCAAGATACGTTGCAAAAAATATTGTTGCTAAGGGATTAGCCGATAGATGTGAAATTGGAGTTTCTTATGCAATTGGTCAAGAGATACCGATAAATATTTTCATTGAAACATTTGGAACTAATAAAACTGAACTAAATGAAATCGTGAAATTTGTTAATAATAATTTTAATTTTTCTGTTGATAATATAGTTAAAGAGTTGGATTTAAGAAAACCTATTTATTATGATTTGGCAGCCTATGGCCACTTTGGGAGAACCGGCTATAGTTGGGAAAGAATTATTTAAAATAACACCTACTTTATAGGTAGGTGTTATTTTTAGATTGAAATTATATGCACTAGTTATTATATATTATAATCCCATAAGCCAAGTTTTCCCGGAACTTTTATGGGTTCAATGGGACTAATATTTTCTAGAATCCAGGCATATCGGCCTTCTTCATATATACCTAGGATATATTCTTGATGATTGCTCTTGGCTTGATTAATAAAGTCTTTAGTCATTTCTATACAGTCGACTAAAGTGGCTTTGCAAATTATGCTTCCATTGTTTAATTCCAAGCCTTTTATAAGGTCTAAAACTTCTGGATTATCTATTCCTTTTAAGAATTTTTTACCTTGGCTTGCATGAATTAAAATATCACCACGATAAGTAGTTTTCCAACTTCGGGTTTCTACTTTTTTATAACCTTCTTTTATTAGAGTGGCATAGGGTTCTTGTAAACTTATTGTTTTCATAAATACTCCTTAATCTATTAACCCATTGTTGAGACAATAAGGGATGACTTTATGTTTTAAAGTATTTGAAAGAAGAGATTCTCCCATTGAAGTGTCATACCATAGAAAACTTTCTATTTCATTAGATGTTTCTAACTCTCCTTGAAGTGGACAAGTATATATAAATACAAAAAAATGTATTTTTAAGTTTGAATCAGAAGTTGCGATTTCATCAAAATCCATTACTTGTTGGAAAGCTGACTCTTTAATAACAACTTTTGTACCTAATTCTTCACGACATTCTCTTATAGCGGCTTGGAGAATAGTTTCACCTGGTTCTACTTTGCCACCAATCATTTGATGAGTAGGTTTATTTCTAGGCTTATCGATTAAAATCTTTTTATCTTTTAAAAAAATAGTTCCAACAACATTTAACATACTTTTCTCCTTTTTCAATATTCAAGTAAATTATAACACAATTTTAATTTATGATATAATGAATATATTAGGATGTGATAGGAATGCTTTATAAGAAATCTGTTATAGATTGTGAAAAAAAAGATTTTATATTTGATAGTAAGCCATACAATGAGGATATTGATTTTAAATTAATAGCGGCAATTGAAACTTTTTATGAAAAAAATGGTTATATTCCTAATAAATATATAGTTGATTTTTTGGACTGGATGACTTATATGGCAAGAATAAATATTACTAATGATTTAGATGACATTTTAGAGTCGTCATTTGCTGGAAGGTGTTCTATCGCTCAAGATTATCTTTCAAAGCTGTGTGAAAAATTTTCATTTCCGTATGTAACTTTTAATGTTGGAGACATATTAGGATGTGAGCCTATTCATGCTTTGACAAGAGTAGATATTCCAACTAGGTTAAATGGAAAAGAAAGTTTTAGAAGTTTTATCTTGGATCCAACTTTTAGACAATTTTGCTTAACTGAGGAAAACCGTTATGATCGTTATAATGAAGAGCCAAGATGGGGCGTAAGAAAATCAACTCCTCATCCTGGGTATTTTTTCAATTTAACTGAAGATGGTAAAGTGTTTGCAAATAATCTTATTTCTAAAGGCTATTTTGAAGATAATGATACAAACTTAAAACAGTACTTTGATCCTTTCGTCTTGTATATTACACCTAAGGAAGCCTATCCCAATGAAGAACTAGTGGGGAAAATAGCTAGTACAAAAATAGATGCTAATGTATATAGAGAAAGTATAAAAGAAAAAGAAAAACCGCCTTTTCATAGCACAAATCATTTTGATTTTACGACCCCAAAAGAGAAAATAGAATTTGAGCAAAGGAAGCTAGTAAATAGAATTAAACAAAAATTTAGGCGAAGAGAATTAGAAACGATGTTTTCTATAGATGATGAAAATAATACTAGTATAGCTAATGTTACAAAATAAAAGGAATAGTTAGTCTATTCCTTTTTTATCTGTTTGTCCATCTTGATGGAAATGAAATTAAGCTAGGTGGACTTACAAATCTACTTTGATATTGTGAGTAAGTACAACCGCCGTTGTTTTTCCAATGACAAGTAGATATTTCCATATGTAAATGTGGACCTGTAGAACAACCAGTTGTTCCCATATAAGCAATTAATGTGTTTCTGGTTATGTATTGCCCTACTTTTATGTTTCCATAAGAACGCATATGAGCATATGTTACATAGTAATATCTTCCGTTATAATTGTGTTTTGTCACAACTACTAAGGCATTACCATTACATTTTATTCCAGCAGCAGCACACCATCTTCCGCTTGTACAGTCATCTGTATAAATAGCATGAACGGTTCCTTCGGCGATGGCATATATTGGTTCTGCTTTATTATCACTACTTAAATCTACAGCTATATGACCAGAATGAGATCCTTGAGTAACATAACCTTTCATCATTGGTCTTGAGAAAAATCCAACACTCGGAAGACTACTACCAGACTCTTGTGAAATTCGATATTGACAAGCTTGAATGTCTTCATTGGCTCCACAACCTAAATTTTTGAAATATGTTACTTGGGCTTTAGCTTCTTTTATTTGTGTTTCAATAGAAGGCATTGTAGCTTTTATAGACTTGCTATCAGCTTCTATTCTGGCTTTCTCAGATTCTAATTGTACCCCTAGTTTTTTCAATTCCTCTTTTTTCTTAGTTAATTCTTGTTGTTGAGTCTTATTCTTTTCAATTAATTCAGATAATTCTTTCATTATTTTATCATTATAATCTGTTAATTGTTCTACAATAGACATTCTATAAATCATATCTGTTATATCTGTTGCACCAAAAGCATATTCTAAATAGATATTTTCACCATTTGAAATCTGATAATATTCAATTATTTTTTTACTTTCTTCACTTTTTCTAGCAATTTCTTCATTACTTTCGTCGATTTCTTTTTGAAGAGTAACTATTTCTTCTTCGGCAGCGGCCATCTGTTTTTCAATGGAAGATATTTTAACTTTTATAGCCGCAACTTCTTCATCATTTTTAGCTAAGTTAGCTTTCTTAGCATTTAATTCTTCAGTGTATTTTTTTACTTCTGCTTCAAATTGAGCAATTGTTTTTGCTTTAGTATTCATTGGTAGTGCTATAAATGAAACTAATATAACAATTACTAATAAAATATTTATAGCTTTTTTCATTATATTTTTAGATATTTCTTAACTGCACTTGCACTACCAATCATACCTACTAACATTCCAACAACTAAGACTATTAATGCCGTTGCATACATAAATGGCTCTGGCTTAATTAATTGAATTAGTTCAGAATATAAATATCCATCAAAGTGATTATAAAATGCTAGGTAACCATAGGTTGATAAAATAATAGGAATTATTGATCCAAACATTCCTAAGATCATACCCTCAACTATAAATGGTGTTTTAATAGTAAAGTTACTTGCACCAACTAGTCTCATAATACTAATTTCTCTTTTTCTTGCAGAAATTGTTAATTTTATTGTATTAATAATCAAGAAAACGGTTACAACTATTAAGGCAATTACAACCCCATAAGTTACTTTTTCTACGGAAGAAAAGGCTTTAACCATTTTGTCAACCATTCCTTCACCATATCTTACTACTGATACCTTATCAATTTTTTCAATATTTTGAGCAGTTTTTTTAATGTTTTCAACATTTTTTACTTTAACTTGAAATGTATCTTTAAGAGGGCTTTCATCGTTGTCCCACTCTGATAAAACTCTATTAAAGACCTCTGATTCAGCTTGCATATTTTCTTTTATGTCTTGCTTAGATTGATATGTATATTTATCAACATTTGATAGAGATTTAATCTCTTTTTCAACTTCTTTTCTATCTAAAGTAGTTGCATCATTGTCTAAGAAAACTACAATTGTCATATCTTTTTCAATTTCTTTAGTAAAGTTTTGAACATTAAATGATGCAATTATTGCGACAGCAACAATTATTAATGTTATTGTAATACAAGAAATGGAAGCTAAAGACAGACTGAAGTTTCTTATTACACTTTTAAAAGCATCGCGGATGCTTCGTCCTAACATTCTAAACGGCTTCATTGCTATAAGTTCCTTTCTTCTTAAAGTTTACTAAATGTCCATCTTTTAGAGTAATTACTTGCTTTTTCATTTTATTAACAATATCTTTATCGTGGGTAACCATAATAATTGTTGTGCCACGATTATTATTAATATCTTCAAGTACTTTCATAATTTCCATACTCATCTCTGGATCTAAATTTCCTGTTGGTTCATCACAAAGTAATAATTTAGGGTCATTTACTATTGCTCTGGCAATGGCTACTCTTTGCTGTTCTCCACCGGATAAATGATCTGGATATTCATGAAGTTTATGCTTTAAACCTACATCTTCTAAGGCTTTTAAAACTTTAACTCTAATCTCTTCCTTGGTTGCACCGATTACCTCTAAGGCAAAGGCAACATTTTCATATACCGTTTGTTTCGGTAATAATCTATAATCTTGGAATACAATTCCTAATTTTCTTCTTAGTTTATATACCTTACGGTTTTTTAACTTGGCAACATCTAAGCCACCAACTATTATTTGTCCCCGTGTTGGTTTCTCTTCGCGATATAGCATTTTAATCAAGGTAGACTTTCCACTACCTGAGCCTCCAATTACAAATACAAAGGCTCCCTTTTCAATGGCAAGGTTTAAATCATAAATTGCTGTAACCCCATTTTTGTATTTTTTCTCGACGTTTTTGATTCTAACTAAATCCATAATTCACCACCTTATACTTTAATCATTTTATCATATTATGTCGCATAATAAAAGAGTGATTAGACTATTTTCACTCTTTTCCTTTATTTTCCACCAATTACTTCATATGAATCAGTAGCGACAAAGAAAGCATTCTTATCAAGCATTTTTATACCTTCTGTAACACGGTAATATTCACGAGATGGGATAACGGTTAATAGAACTTTTCTCTTTTTTTCTAAAAAACCACCATTAAAGAATCTGGTTGAACTTTGGTTCAATTTACTAATAAATATCAATTC
>URZY01000006.1 GCA_900552495.1 uncultured Mycoplasmatota bacterium
TTAGAATTAATATTTTTTCTGATTTTTTGGTATCACATCATTTACAATTATACACAAAAAGAACACATTTTATTTAGTGCTCTTTTTGGAATTTTTTTTACTAGGTTGAACTTTCTTTTTCTCGTCTTTCTTTGATTCCTTTTCTAGCTTGTTATTATCTTTTGATTTTTGTTTCTTTCTGGGTGGTATTATATTGGATATCAAGGGCTTTTCAGGATCTAAACGTAAGCTTTTCTTTATTGCTTTTGGTACTGCTTTACTTTTATCTGAAATAATTGATGTATGAAAGACAAACCAAATTACTAATAAGAAAATTATGATATAAATAATTTGTCCTTTTACAGGATCTTTTAATGTATAAAATATTGAAGCGGCGGCAAATAAAATGTTTATACCATAAATTATTAACACTGTCGTACGTTGAGAAAAATTCATTCCTAATAATTGATGATGAATATGTTCTTTATCAGCTTTAAATGGAGGCTGCCCTTTGAGCAATCTTCTTATAATAGCGAATAACGTATCTAATATTGGAATGCTAAGTATTGATATTGGAACAAAGAAAGAGATTAATGCTGGACCCTTAAACTCTAGTAAAGTAATTACAGCAATAATAAATCCCATAAAAGTTGCACAATCTCCAGCAAAAATTTTGGCTGGGTTAAAATTGTGTAGTAAGAACCCTAAGGTTGATCCTAACATTATTAGGGTTAAAACCATAACTAAACTTCCATATCTTCCTTGGAAGAAACCAATAATTGCAATTGTTATATAAAAAATACTACAAATTCCGCTACTCAGACCATCTAGGCCATCTATTAAATTAATAATATTGGTACATGCAACAATAAAAAGAATAGTTAATGGATAAGCAAACCATCCAAATTCTAATGTATAACCAAAGGCAGATATTTTATCTAGAATTATACCTCCATAGAAAACAATTATCGAGGCGGCTATTAAATGACCGAGCATTTTATTTCTTGCTTTAATTGGAGCAATATCGTCAATTATACCAGTAAGAATGACTATAAAACTACCTATAAGGATTGAATTCATTCTAATACTTTGTTCTCCAAATAGCATATAGCCTATTAGAAACGCTAAGAATATGCCTACGGCACCTAGCTTTGGAGTCGCTGTTTTATGAATATGTCTATTTCCTTCATCTGACCTTGGAATATCCATGGCTCCAACATGAACAGCTATTTTTTTCATAAATTCCATTATAATTGCCGAACAAATGAATGTTACTAGAACTATTTTACTTGCCTCTAGTATCTGCATCCTCATATACTTCACTTCTTTCTAATAAAATTATATATCAACTTCACTATAAATGGCAAATAAAAAGACCAATTTACTGGTCTTCTTCATAATTTTTCAATTCATCTAGTAAAATACCAGTTCCTTCAACTACACATGTTAATGGCGACTCTGCAATTAAAACAGGAACTTTTAATTTTTCTTCTAGCATTTCTAATAAACCACATAATTGAGAGGCACCACCTGTTAAAACAATTCCTTTTTCCACAATGTCTGCAGATAACTCTGGAGGAGAAGATTCTAAAACAGCAACTATTGCCTTTGTAATTTCATTAATACTTTCTTTTAAGGCCTCTTTTGTTTCATCTTGGGTGATTTCTATGGTATTTGGTAACCCTGTTACTAAATCGCGGCCTTTTACTTTTAACTTTTTTTCAGGATCAGCATTATTTATATTAGCAAAGGTTATTTTTATGTCTTCGGCAGTTAGTTCTCCTATTAATAATTTGTATTTTTCTTTTATATAAGCGATTAAGTTATCATTAAATGTATTGCCAGCTATTTTAATACTATTTGAGGTAACTATTCCATTTAATGATAGTATTGCAATGTCTGTAGTCCCACCACCTATATCAACTACCATATTAGCTTTGGGCTTTTTTATATTCATTCCGGCTCCTAAAGCTGCTATTTTAGGCTCTTCCTCAATATAAACTTTTCTTGCTCCGGTGCGCTCGGCGGCCTCTTTAATGGTTACTTTCTCGATAGGATTAATATTAGTTGGGCAACAAATTAAAATTCTTGGCCGAATAAATAGATTTTTTAATTTTATTTTTTTTATAAACTCATTAAGCATAATTTCTGTAGCTTCCAAATCAGCAATTATTCCTTCTTTTAGTGGTTTTATGGCATAGACTTTTTCTGGCGTTCTACCAAGCATTTCATTTGCTTCGTTTCCAACTGCAAGTACTTTTTTTGTGTTTTTTTCAATTGCAATTACGCTTGGTTCATTTAATACAATGCCTTTTTTCTTCACATATATCAAAACATTAGAGGTCCCTAGGTCTATTCCAATATCAGTTGAAATCATTTTTTCACATCCTTATCTTAAAAAAAAGAGTTTTATTCCTCTTCTTTTTGTGTTTGTAATTCTTTATCTAAATATAAAGAAGGATTTACTATTTGACCGCCAGCATAAAATTCAAAATGTAAATGGTTACCTAACTCTTTATCTAATTCATTAGTTCCACTAATTCCTAAAATCTGTCCTTGAGTTACGGTATCCCCCTTTTTAACTTTTACTTCGCTTAAACTTTGATAGATTGATACAAAATCATTACCATGATTTACTTCCACTATTTTTCCTAAAACCTCATCCTCTTTAACATTAGTAACAGTACCATCTAAGACTGAAATTACATCAAATTTGTTTTCATATACAAAATCTATTCCAGAATTTTGCATATAAGTATTTTCATGAAAAATAATTGATTTTTCTTGATCTTCAGCCTTGCCTTGATAATCGTAGTAATTTTTCCCTATAGTTACAGATGGGTCAGTAAAAGGATAAATTACTTTTGGGGTTGTATTAAGTACTGGAACTTCTTGTGATAGTATTACATTTGATACATAATTTAAATTATTACCGCCATTTAATGATGTATCTGGCTTTGTAACTGCTAGGGCTACAACTATAGCAACTAGTCCTAATGTTGCAAAAAATGTTGGAAGTACATATCTTTTTAATCTTAATTTTTTCATTTTTTCACCTCATTATAAGTTTGAGCAAAAAAAAAGGATTTATACTTCCTTTAAAAAATTTTTAAAGAATAAAATAAATCCATTAAAAAGTTTGTTATTAAATATATTAGTGCTAAACCTAAGAGAAAGTAAAACACTCTTGCTTGAACGACTCTATTTTTTTTAAAAATCTGATTTATATTTACGGAATCCATAGCCCAAATTACAATTATTGTAACAAAAATATATAATAAAAATTTGCCTGTCATTAATGTGTTTCTTCATACTTTCTTAGTTTTTCACGACGACGAACATGTTTCTCTTCTATTGATGTTTCGGTTGTAATAAATGTTTTTACTAATTCTAGGGCTATTTCGGAAGACGTTTTTTCGCCAAAAGCAATTATATTTGAGTCATTATCATTACGAGTAGCAACAACATCGTCTATGCTATCTACTTTAGCGCAACGAATTCCTTTTACTTTATTACAGGCAATACTAATTCCTATACCAGAACCACAAATTGCAACTCCTTTATCAACTTTTTTAGCAGTAATGGCTTCACCCAAAGCAAAAGCATAATCTGGGTAATCTGTTGAAACTTCACTGTTGGTTCCAAAATCAATTACTTCATAATTTAATTTTTTTAATTCAGTTTTTAAAAATTCCTTTAGTTTATAACCTCTATGGTCACTAGCAACTCCTATTTTCATGAGATACTCTCCTTTTTAATTTTTGTAGTATTAAGCCACCATTTGTTCTTTGACTTAAATGTGAATAGTCTATTCTTGAATCGTCAAATGGTGCTTGCTGTTGTATTTTTAATTCTAGTCCTTCAAATTCTTGAATTGTTGTTGGCAAATCAGTATAATGTCCAGATTCGACTTTCAGAGTTCTTTTTAGGACGTACACTTCTCCAGTAGTTAAATTCTCTATAAGTGGTCTATAACTTAAATAAAGACTTTTGGGATAAATTAGCCCTGCTGAAAAATCACAGGTGATATAGTCCCTTGCTCGATGCTCTTCAATTCTTGGATATAAAAGAACTAAGTTTCCTGGAAACAATAAATCACTGGTAATTTCTTGTTCAGCCTCCATTATTCTATTATATATTTCGGAAATTGGCTCACCTTTATAATATTCTACAATTTCTCTTGATACTCTATTGGTAGCTAAATCCGCTATTATTTTATGATATAATTCAACATCGCTTTTATCTTCGGCAACAAGAATTTCTGAGAGAGATTTTTCTTCGAATTTTTTCATATACTTTTACCTCATAGTTATTATATCACGACTGCTTAAGATAAGAAACATTTCCTTAATCAAGTTGAATTTTATTTTTTCTTTCCACAAATTTTGTGGAAAGAATTGTTTTTAGTCTTATAAACTTATAAAGTTTATATGTTTTCTTTAGAGATTTTCTTTTTTCAAGAGACAAATTTTCTTGCTTTAATTCGCCATTAACTATAACTTCAGGATTGTTCAAACGATAAAGATTTTCTTTTATATCACTTATTTGCCAATCATATTTAGCAGCAATATGAGCAAATTCGTTCAATTTATCTAGGGGAATTGTTATTAAGGGTTTGTCTTCTTCTAAATATTCCACAGCTTTAGCTGCTAAAAGCATACCTATTTTGTTTCGTCGAAAATTTTTTTCCACATAAAATGTGCATATTTTCTTTTCTTCACTAGTTTTCTTTAAAGAAATAAAGCCAACAATCCTCTCTTTGATATGGGCAATAATAATATTCCTAGTTCCGTTATAAATTCCAGGAATTTGAATTGTTTGGTACCAGGTTCGATAATCAGGATAGTCATCTTTTACTTTCATACTTAATACTAAAACATCCATTAATAGCTTTTCTATAACCTCTGGTGGATAATTTTCTTTCATTAGTTCTTCAATATTATGTATTTCAATCATATAGTCTCCTTAAAAATAAAAACTGCTTATTCAGCAGTTTCTGTTGTTGTAAAACCATATTTCTTGTTGAATTTATCAACGCGACCTGCACGTGATGCTCTACTTTGTTTTCCTGTATAGAATGGATGACATTTAGAACAAACTTCAACTGTAATTTCTGGTTTTGTAGATTTAACTGTAAATGTTTCTCCACATGCACAAGTTACTGTACATTCTTGAGTTTCTGGATGTATTCCTTTTTTCATACTATCTCTCCTTCCGCCATGACTCATAAAGTCATAGTAATTCAAATGCGTTATTAGTATAACAAGTATTTTATTATTTTTCAAGTTTTTTTGTCATTTTAGTAATGATTTTATTAGATATTAATTGATAACCTTTATAGTTAGGATAATAACTATTTGGATTTGGTAGAAAAACATTAGGATTTTCTGTTAGCTCTTTAGTAGAAATGTAAATTACGTCAGGATGGCTTTTATAAATATTGTTTAACTTAGTAACAGCTGTATTTAAAAATTTATTATCAGTTGTAAGATCATAGTATCCAACGACATAGATTTCTCTATTATATACTTTTCTAATTTCTGTAATTAGGTTATCAAATGATGTGCTTATTTCAGCAATTATTAAGTTTAAGTTCTCTGTCGTAAAATTGGATGTCAAACTTAATTTATAAAGTAAATCATTTAGTCCAATACTCATTGTTAAATAATCAGAATCTCTTAGAATCGTTTTTAAAGTTTGATTTGTGTTTTTATTAGACATTTTTTGTTCTGATAAAAGTGTATTGTAAAGACTATCTATGGTCATTTCTTCTTTAGTATAATCTTTGCAGTAGTTTTTTAGTTTATTCGTTTCTTGTAAATAATCTCTAACATAATCGCTATAACCATAATCTATTTGACCGTAGCAGTCTTTGCCATAAGATAAACTATCTCCGATGGTAGTGTAATTAATATTATGATGGTTGGTTGCGTTATATATGATATATACGGATAAACTCATAAATATTAATATTATAAGTTTTACTTTTCGTGAGCAGTGCATATTACCTCCAAAAAAAAGAAATATAATTAATTATATTTCTTTTATTTCTATTTTAGCACCTACGTCAGTTAACTTCTCGACTATGTGTTCATATCCTCTTAGAATATGCTCAACATTGGTAATTGTTGTTTTACCGTCAGCTAAAAGTGCAGCGGCAACCATAGCGGCTCCTGCTCTTAAATCAGTGGCAACTACTTCGGAACCCGTTAGAGGTGTTGGCCCCATTATTGTAGCAGTTTGATTTTTAACAGTAACATCCGCTCCTAAGGCGTTTAAGTATGGAATATGCATAAAGCGATTTTCCCAAATTGTTTCCGTTACTTTTGATTTGCCATTACTTTGAGTTAATAAAACTGTAAATGGTTGTTGTAAATCAGTAGCAAACCCTGGATATACGGCAGTTTTTATAGAAGTTGCCTTATATTTTTCAGGCTTTGAAACAATAACATAGTCTGAACCAATTTCCATATCAACACCCATTTCATCTAATTTTGATAATAGTGAATCAACATGTTCAGGTATAATATTGTCTATTTTTAATGGCTTACCACACAACGCTCCTATTATGATGTATGTTCCAGCTTCAATTCTATCTGGAATTACTTCATGGAAACATTTGCCAAGATGGTCAACTCCTTCAATTTTAATAGTAGATGTCCCAGCTCCACGAATTTTGGCACCCATATTATTTAAGAAAGTTGCAACATTAACAATCTCTGGCTCTTTGGCAGCATTATCAATTACTGTTGTTCCCTTAGCACGCACAGCAGCTAGCATAATATTTATTGTTGCGCCAACTGAGGCAATATCTAAGTATATGTTAGCCCCTTTTAATTCCTTAGCTTCAACAATATACTTGTTTTTCTCATTTGTAACTGTTGCACCAAGAGCTTCAAAACCTTTTAAATGTAAATCTATTGGCCTTGCACCAATTGAACAACCGCCTGGGAAATACATAGCTGCTTTTTTATATTTACCTAACAATGCACCCATGAAATAATAAGATGCGCGTAACTTTTTGGAAAGTTTTTCCTCTATTTCAATATTTTCCATTGCTTGCGGATTAATAACAATACTTTCGCTTGCTCTCTTTACATCAACGTTTAGTGCCTTTAATATATCACACAATGCCTCTGTATCTGTAATTTCTGGAATATTACAAATTGTTGCTTCCTCATCAGTTAGGATAGCGGCCGGAATTAAAGCAACAGTTGCGTTTTTAGCACCACTAATTCTGATAGTGCCTGTTAAATTTTTGGCACCACAGATTTCCATAATTTTCATTATTTTTACCTCCACTCTATTTTATAAGCGTGTTTTAAATAGAGTAACTAGTTCCTTAATTCTTTGCTTCATTGCAGCTTCTCCACTACCTATAATTTTACGTGGATCATAAACCTTTTCGTCACTATTTAATTTTTCTCTTACTGCGTTACTCCACACTGCTTGTAAATCAGTATTAATATTTATTTTTGAGATTCCACAACTAATAGCTTTAGCTATTTTATCTTCTGGAATACCTGTTCCACCATGAAGTACAAGGGGAATTGGCAAATTGTCATTAATTGTTTTCATTGTTTCAAAATCAAGGTTTGGCTCACCTTTATAAAATCCATGAACACTTCCTAAAGCCGGAGCTAGGGAATCAATTTGTGTATTTTCATATAAAGTTTTACAATCTTCTAATGTAGCATTAGAACTGGTTGCTGTAATATTATCTTCTGTTCCACCAATATGACCAACTTCTGCTTCAACACTGATTCCTTTTGAATGAGCATATTCAACAACTTCTTTTGTAATTCTAATATTTTCAGCTAGTTCATGCTTTGAGGCATCTATCATTACAGAAGTAAATCCAGCATCGATAGCTTGAATGCAGGCTTCTTTAGTTGTCCCATGATCTAGATGAATACAAACAGGTGTTTCAATATTTAAAGATTCAACCAACTCTCTTACCATTGCGGCAACAACATTATAGCCACCCATGTATTTTCCTGCACCTTCACTTACACCTAAGATAACAGGAATATTTAATTCTTTACATTCTTCCAGAATATACTTTGTCCACTCTAAGTTATTTATATTAAACTGTGGAACAGCGTAATGTCCTTCTTTTGCATTATTTAACATTTCTTTGAAATTAACTAACATTTCTTATCACCCAATTCAATCATAAGAAAAACTAGTATTTTTGTCAATGAAATCAAGGTTTTTAACGTAAAGCAAACGTAAAGATATATACTCATAAATATTGTATTCATTATTGAATTAAAAGTACTTATTTATTATTTCTTCAATAAACGATGTATACTCAATATCAGTAGTATTTTCGTCTTCAGCTTCTAATAGGCAAAGTGGGGGAAATAAAATACACCAAAAGTTTTCTCCTAAACCATCACCTAAAGTTATTACTAAAGACTCATATTCCCCGGCTTCATACTTTATTCCTTTATATTCTTTTTCAGGAAAATAATTTAATCCATAATTGATTGAATATTTTTCAGAGGCATTTAATTCTTTGAGAGTTTTTTCTACAACTTGACTAAATTCAGGTATTGACTGTTTAATATTTTGTCTAGAGGTGGATAGGTCTTTAGGTGTAAATTCAATTTTTTTAATAGTAGAATTTAAATTAGTAACTATTTGTTTTTTTATGTACTGGTCTTTTTCTTTATTACTATTAGCAATTACCCTAAAGCGAATTGCCTCTCTTGGGACAGTTACAGTTGCTTGTTTATTTAAGCAAAGAATAGTTATTATTATAAATATAATTACGGTTAGTTTTTTCATAAAAAAACCTCACTTTCATTTTAATAGTGAGGTTTTAAAAATTTTTTTATTCAAGATTTTTAAAAATAAATAACATTCTATCTTTACCGGATAAGTCTTTTTTTACTTCAATCTTTATATTATCAAGATACTGATTTGCCAAATTAGTTATTGCGGTGGCTTGAGTCATGCCGATCTCAAAAGCAATTAAACAGCGTTCTTTCATATGGTTAGCTACTTCTTTCAAAATCTTCCGATAACAAGATAGACCATCAGCTCCGGCATAGAGTGCTAGATGAGGCTCATTATTCTTTACAATTGCCTCGATTTCTTCATCTGTTTTGATATATGGCGGGTTACTAATAATAACGTCATACTTCTTAGTTATGTTTTGAAACATATCACTGTGGATTAAATTAGCTTTAGATGAATGTTTTACACAGTTATTGTGGGCAACTTCTAAGGCTTTGGGACTGATATCTACTAAATCCACAGATTTTGTGGAAACTTTTTTTTCTATAGTTAGACCAATGACCCCACTTCCACACCCTAAATCAATTATATCCACAGGAGTTGAGAAAAACCTATTAATATAGTAAAGCGTAGACTCCACTAATTCCTCAGTTTCAAATCTGGGTATTAAAACATTTTCATTAATATCGTATATAGCTCCATAGAAATTGACATTACCAATAACGTATTGAAGGGGTTTTCCTTGTCTTAGAGCATCAATTTCTTTTTTGTATAAGTCGCTCTTATCCTCTGCAACAATGTCATTCAAGTGATTTAATAATTCTAAAGGATTTAAATTCAATAATTCTGCGAGTAATATTTTGGCTATATCTGAGTGACAATAACCTTTGCCATATATTAGTAAATCTTCTACTCGCATCTTTACATCTCCTATTCCTCTCCTTGAAGTTTTCTTTTTTGATCTTCTTG
This sequence comes from uncultured Mycoplasmatota bacterium, assembly GCA_900552495.1. Taxonomy (GTDB): domain Bacteria; phylum Bacillota_I; class Bacilli_A; order RF39; family UBA660; genus JAEDES01. The sequence goes on from URZY01000006.1 coordinate 9,694, forward strand.
GATTAAGGCATTTATTACATCGCTTAAGTCACCGTCCATTACACGATCTAAGTTTTTAGTAGTAAATCCTATTCTGTGGTCAGTAACTCTATTTTGTGGATAATTATATGTCCTAATTTTCTCAGCACGGTCTCCTGTACCGATTTTACTACGACGAGCCTCTCCTGCTTCTTCTAATTGTTTTTGAAGTTCTAATTCATATAGTCTTGTTTTTAAAACCTTCATGGCCTGTTCTTTATTTTGAATCTGGCTACGTTCATTTTGACATGTTACCACGGTATTTGTTGGTAAATGGGTAATTCTTACAGCTGAGTCAGTTGTATTGACACCTTGGCCACCACAACCACTAGAACGATAAATATCAATTCTTAAATCGCTTGGATTAATTTGAATATCAATATCATCATCAGCTTCAGGCATAACTAAAACAGTGGCTGTTGATGTTTGTAAACGACCATTTGCTTCTGTTACTGGAACACGTTGAACACGATGTGAACCACTTTCATATTTTAATAATGAGTAAGCATTGGCTCCTTTAATGATAAATTCAATTTGACTAAAGCCACCAGCTGTTCCATCAACTGAATTATATACTTGATATGTAAATCCTTGCTTTTCGGCGTATCTTGTATACATTCTGAACAGATCTCCAGCAAAAATATTAGCTTCATCACCGCCAGCTGCACCTCTAATTTCCATAACTACATTTTTGTCATCATTAGGGTCTTTAGGAATTAATAATATCTCTAGTTCACCATCTAATCTTTCTTTTTCAGCCTCTAAATCTTTTAATTCCTCTTTAGCCATTTCGCCAAGATCAGGATCCTTGGTCATTTCTCTAGTATTTTCAATATCTTCTAAGACTTTTTTGTAACGTTTATAACAAACTACAATATCTTCTAATGATGCCATTTCCTTGGAGTATTCACGTGTTTTTTTTATGTCACCTAATACTTCTGGCTTGGTTAATTGTTGTTCTAATTGACTATACTTTTCTAATGTAGCCTCTAATCTTTCTATCATAATTTTCACCCTACTCTTTCTCGGTAATCAGTTGTATTATATCATATTTCTTTTAAGAAAAAAACTAGATTATTGTTCTAGTTCTAATTCATCTTCATCAATTACTACTAAATCTTTTAGTTCTTCATTAGTATCTTCATCATAATCTTCTTCTTCAGTATCATCAAAGTTGTCTTCTAAAGAATCATCCTCTGTTTCTTCTTCATTATCATTTTCTATGTCTTCTTCTTCATCGTCATCTTCTTCTGTTACCTTAACAATCTTATCAGAGGTATGACGATTTCTTAAATCCCATGTTCCATCTTCTAATAATATAAATCTTTTATCTGTTGATAAAGCTGTATAATAATCTCCAATCTTATTCTCAAATGTACTTTCTGGTAATTCTAGTAATTTGATGATTTTTTTGAAAAGATCAGCTGTATTTATTGATTTTTTACTTTCTTCTAATATTAAATTAGTTATATCTTTGTTTGATAGTAATTCTAAATCTTCTTTAGTCATTTTTTTAATACTCATATTGACCTCCTATATTAAAACATTATATGTTTAATAAACAAAGTTTGTTAGCACTAAAAAGCACCAACAAACTTATAGCATAGATTTAATACAATTACAACACTTTTTTACATTTTTTCTGGAACTTTTATTCCAAGAACATCTAAAAGTAAATTATTTATATCATATACAAGTTTGGTTAAAACTAACCATGATTCTTGTAATTGTTGATTATTTTCAACTAAAACTTTATTCTCAGAATAGAATTTGTTATATAAAGAAGTCAATTTATATAGATATTCAGCAATATCATTTAATGACTTAACCTCTTTTGACTTGGTTAAAACTGTAGGTAGGCTTAAAATAGTTAAAGCAATTTCTCTTTCTGTTTCGCCGTTTAATAAATGCATTTTTTCTTGTTTTAAATGAGTTGCTTTGGCAAGTAATGATTTCATTCTAATAGTTGAATAAAGTATATAAGAACCTGTTTTTCCATCTAAATCTGCAAACTTTTCTAGTTCAAAAATATAGTCTGTTGCTCTAAATGGTAGGAAATCAGCATATTTTAAAGCCGCTATTGCCACAATTTCAGATATTTCTTTTCTTTCTGCTTCTGTTACAGATTCTGGATCAATTTTTTTAGCAGTTTCTTCAGTAACTAAATTAATAAGATTTTTTAAGGACATAACTCCACCATCTCTTGTTTTAAATGGTTTGCCATCCTTTCCATTCATGGTTCCAAATGGAATATGTTCTAACACTACTCTATCTTCTAGTAATTTTGCTTTTCGCGCTGCACGAAATACTTGTTCAAAATGTAAGGATTGTCTTCCGTCTGTTACGTACCAGATTTCATCGGGATTGTATTCTTTTTTTCGTTGAAGAATAGTGGCAAGGTCAGTTGTTTGGTAGGAAATTGTGCCATTTGATTTAACAAATAATAGTGGTGGCATTGGAGCATTGTCTGTTTCTTCTTTGACATCAACTATTTTAGCACCTTCACTGTCTTCCAAAATTCCTGCTTTTTCGAAAATATCATTTAATTCAGTAAAGTACTCGACAGCATCACTTTCGCCTAACCATAATTCAAATTGGACATTTAATTGATCGTAGACCTTTTTTATATCTGATTTAGAAATTTCCACAACTTTTTTCCAAAGATCATAGTATCCTCTCGTTTTATTTTGTATTTTAGCAGTTACCTCTCGAGCCTCTTCTAAGTAAGCCTCATCTTCTTTGGATTTATTTGAAGCAGTTGGATAAATTTTTTCTAAATCGGCATTAGTAATTGGCAATTCAACTTCACTATAGTCACCGGTATAATTATTATCGAAATAAGGTAAATTTGGATACATCTTTTTTATTTCTAATACAACTAATCCAAGAGGACGACCATAATCTCCTAAATGGGCATCACCTAACACTTCATGACCTAGTAATTTGGCTAATCTTTTTAATGCTTCGCCAATATTAGCACTTCTTAAGTGACCGACATGCAAAGCTTTAGAAACATTGGCACCACCATAATCTATTACTATTCTCTTAGGTGGCTCTTTATCAATATTTTCTTCAATATGTCCGGATATTGAGTTTAAGATTTTAACTAAATATTCATCTGTTAAAGTAATATTAATAAATCCTGGTCCTGCAATATTTACATTTGTAAAGCGTTTATCCATATCTAATAATTTTTTAATATCTTCGGCAATTAATCTTGGATTTTTTCCATATTTTTTGGCTAAAGTCATGGCATCATTTATTTGATATTGACCTAAATCCTTTCTTCCAGAAGGTTGCAAAACTAAGTTTTCCACTTCGTAACCTGCATTTTTGACTAATTCTTGTAAATCATTTGTTATATTTTTAATTATACTCATATTATTTCACCTCTATTTTGTAGTTAAATGGTTGATCTTCAACCCAAAAAATAATCTCTATATTTTGATTATCTCTTTTTATATCACTTGTTTTCAAAGTTAAATCAAATTTTCTTCCTAACTCTTTTATTAAAATCGTTCCCCGGGAATTTTTGCCTTTATTAAAGACATAATTCATTTTTAAAGAATCATTTTCGCGAATCAATTCTTTAGTACGATAATTAAATGACGTTTTCGTCCGCTGATCATCTTTTTCATTATAGATGATAATGCCATCGGCCTCTCTAAAAATAGCTGGCACATCGTATTCATAAATTTTTTCTTCTGTTTTTAAAATTGTATGAATATTAATTTTTGACATGTTATCACCTACTTCAAATTCATGTTTAGATTATACCATAATTCTTTTTTTTTTCATACATATTTTAGTCTTTTACCTTTAATAATAATAGTAAAAGGAATGGTATTTATGAAGAAAAAAAGAAAATTTGTATTTAAATTTATAAGATTTATGTTTCTCTTAGGAATTATTATACTTAGTTGTTCCTTTTTATATGTAAAATTTTCACCTAAATTACAAATTAATACGGCAAATAGTATGAGTTTATATGATATAAATAATGAAGTTTTTTTTAAAGGTAACGAAACAAAGGAATGGGTTTCTTTAAAGGATATATCTCCCTATTTAATTGAGGCAACAATTGCAACAGAAGATAAAAATTTTTATAAACATTTTGGCTTTGATTTTTTGAGAATTTTAAAGGCAAGTTATATTAATATTAAGTCTGGTCAAACTGTTCAAGGTGCTTCAACAATTTCTCAGCAGTACGCTAAAAACTTATTTTTAGATTTTGATAAAACTTGGAAAAGAAAATGGGATGAATTATGGTACACATTAAGAATAGAGGCAAATTATTCTAAAGATGAAATACTGGAAGGTTATTTAAATACTATTAACTATGGCCATGGCAAATACGGAATTGAAAATGCTAGTAAATATTATTTTAATAAATCAGCTAAAGATTTAACATTGGCCGAAGCTAGTATATTGACTGGGATTCCTAAATCACCCGCTAATTACTCCCCTTTAGTTAATTTAGAATTGGCTAAAAAGCGGCAAAAGATTATTTTAAATTTAATGGTTGAAAATGGCGTAATTACGGAAAAAGAAAAGGAAGAAGCTTACAATACAAAACTTGAGTTTGTTGGAAATAGTGAAAAAGAAGAATTATCTACGTTAATGTATTACCATGATGCGGTTATTGAGGAACTAGAAGAAATTGATGCCATCCCGGAATCATATAATGATATTCAAGGATTAAAAATTTATACTAATTTAGATATCGAGGCACAAAAAGAGTTAGAAAAAAATATTAAAGAAAATATTCCTGAGGATTCAGAAATACAATCTTCTGCTGTAATGATGAATCCAAAGACAGGCGGAATTATAGCTTTAGTTGGGGGAAGAGATTATAATAAATCATCTTACAATCGAGCTACTGATTCTGTTAGACAAGTTGGTTCAACGATGAAACCATATTTGTATTATGCTGCTTTGGAAAGTGGTTTTACTACAAGTAGTGCTTTTACTAGTGAAGAAACTACATTTACATTTAATAATCAGGAAGAATATTCACCACAAAATTATAATAAAACCTATGGTAATAAACCAATATCTATGGCTGCAGCAGTTGCTTATTCAGAAAATATTTATGCAGTTAAAACCCACTTATTTTTAGGAAGTGATGCTTTAATAAACGTTGCCAGAAGAGTAGGTATAACAGCGTCTTTGGAAGCTGTTCCTTCTTTACCTCTCGGGACAAATGAAATTAGCATTATTGAAATGGCGGCTGGGTATTCGGCATTTGCTAACCTTGGCTATAAAGTTAAACCTCATTTAATAGAAAAAATTGTTGATGCTAAGGGAAATGTTTTGTATGAAGCAAAAGAAGAAAAGGATTTAGTTCTTAATCCAAGTATTGTTTTTATTTTAAATAATATGTTAACTGCTACTTATGATCCTTTATTTATTGACTACAATTATCCAACTGCAGTTGGTCTTTCTTCTAAATTGACTCATAAATATGCTTTAAAAAGTGGAACTACGTATGCTGATAATTGGAATATTGGTTTTAATAATGATGTTTTGTGTGCCGTATGGGTGGGATATGACGATAGTAGAAGTTTAAATACTACAGAATATAAATATGCACAGAATATTTGGTATAAATCAATTGAAGCTATTGAAGAAGGAAAAACTGATGAAGAGACTTGGTACGAAGTGCCAAAAAATGTCTCCGGCGTTTTTGTTGATCCAATCTCTGGAAAACCGGTTACAGACGCTAATCAAAAGAAAAAACTAATGTATTTTATTAAGGGCACAGAGCCAATGGCTACTGATCCCGTTTTTGATGAAATTTTAGAGAAGGATAATGATGTTTAAAAAATTATTTAATAATATATAATTGTTAAAAGCAAGAGAATTTGCTATAATTATCATAGTATTGAGGTGATGATATGTTATATATTATTTTAGGAATAATTTTTGTGATTTTTATTATTTTAATAATAATTTCTATTAGCTATAATAAATTTAGATTTGCAATAATAAAAATCGATGAGGCAGAAAATAATATTGAAGTGTTATTACAAAAGAAAATAGAATTACTAGATAGAACTAGACCCATTATTATGAAAGAATTAAAATTAGAAGAGTTTTTAGACGAAATTGAATTTTTAAAAGAAAGTAAGATTAATCATTTTGAAATGAATAATAGTCTAAAAGACTGTCATACTGTTTTAGTAAAAACACTCGATGATAATGAAAAGTTGTTAAAAAGTGAAACTCTTGTATCAGTTGTGGAAGAGATTAATAGTAATGAAGAAGCAATTGTTGGCTGTACTAAATTTTATAATGATAGTGTAGTGGAGTTTAATAGATTGGTTGGAGCTTTTCCTTCTAATATTGTTGCTTTTTTATGGAGATATAAGAGAAAAGAATTTTACAATAATGAAAAAAGAGAAATGTATGAAATTTTAAATGAGAAGTAGAAAGAAGTGAAAAGCATGAGTTTTATTGAAAACATTAAAGAAAGAGCTAAAAGGGATATTAAGACTATTGTTCTTCCTGAGTCTATGGATAGACGAATCTTGGAAGCAGCGAGCGTGATATTAAAAGAAAAAATAGCAAATATAATTATTATTGGTAAAGAGGAAGAGATTCAAAATACTGCTAAAGATTTAGATATAGGTGGAGCAACTATTATAAATCCGTTTACTAGTGAGTTAACTGAGGAATTAACTTTAAAATTGGTTGACCTACGTAAGAATAAAGGATTAACTTATGCTGAGGCAAAGAAAACTTTATTGGAAGATTATATGTATTATGCCTGCATGCTAGTTAAAGTTGGAAAAGCAGATGGTTGTGTTTCTGGGGCATGTCATTCAACATCTAATACATTAAGACCTGCATTGCAAATAATTAAAACTAAGCCAGGGGTAGAATTAGTATCGGCATTCTTCCTGATGGTTGTTCCAGAATGTAACTTAGGAGCTAATGGTACATTTATTTTTGCTGATTGTGGATTAGAACAGAATCCAGATGCAAATAAATTAGCAGCAATCGCTCAAAGTAGTGCTGAGAGTTTTAATTTATTGGTTGAAGTTGAACCAAAAGTTGCATTCTTGTCACATTCCACTATGGGTAGTGCTAAACATAGTGATGTCGATAAGGTTGTTGAGGCAGTTAAGATTGCTAAAGATAAATATCCAGATTATAAGATGGATGGAGAATTGCAATTAGATGCAGCTATCATTCCGGAGGTGGCAATGTCTAAAGCTCCAAATAGTGAAGTAGCTGGTCAAGCTAATGTATTAGTATTTCCAGACTTAGATGCTGGTAATATTGGTTATAAATTAGTTCAAAGACTTGCTAAGGCTGAAGCTTATGGACCAATATGTCAAGGTATTGCTGCTCCAGTTAATGACTTGTCAAGAGGTTGCAGCGTTGATGATATTGTCGGAGTTGTTGCCATTACGGCTGTTCAAGCCCAAAATAAGTAAAAAATAAAAAGCTCAATAGAGAGCTTTTTTTGTCTATAAAATTTAGGCTGCATATTTACTGTAAGTTGGGTGAACTCCAAGTCTTTTTTGTGCTACTTTTATTTCTTGCGCTGACATTGCACCTGTATACCTACTTGCCTGTTGGCTATATATAGGTAAGTCTTGAATAATTTGATCTCTTTTTAATCTATAAGTCGTATCTAATGGTGCTTCTTTAGAAATTAAACCTAATTTTATTTGCGAAGCCTTAATTTCCTCATCTGTCATTCCAACTACATCTTTAGTTTGATGTTTAGGATTATTGTTAGTTGGGTGAACTGTATAGTTATCTGATGTTTCTAAATCCGGAGAAATTAAACCTAATTTTATTTGTGAAGCCTTAATCTCTTCATCTGTCATTCCTCTAGGCGGCTCACTGGCCCCTTTATTACTTAAAGAACTAGAGGTAGAAACGGTTTTGTTTTCAACTTTGGTTGGTGAGGCGGTCTTTTGACTGTCTTGCTGAGCATTTTTAGTAGCATTAGTTCTATAATATGATTTCAAATAAGCTAAATACTGTTGATTTGTCTCATACTTACTTTTTTCTCTTGGTGCTTGTTTAGACATAGATTCTAATCTTCGCTTAGCGTCTTCATAGTAAGCTTGGACAAGGCTAGCATCTTGATCCTGCTTTAGTAACTTATCTTTTGCAGTTTTATCAAAGCAATACTTGGTAACATCAATATCTTCAGATTCAGAGACTTTTCTAATACTTTCAAGAACTTTTTTTCTAAACTCTGGATCTTTTTTCATTATTTGTGGTGCTAATAAATCAGGGTAATGTTTTATTGCATTAGCGGTTATATAATAGGTCTTACCATTTTGTAAAGCGAATTCAAAGGATTTTACTTTTGCAGAATCACCAGTTAAACATTCTTGAATTCTAGGTCTTAATTCATTTACTAATCTTTCTTTAAATCTTGGATTCTCTATATATGCTTTATTGTAGCCTAGTCTTTCTTCTCGTTTTTGTTGATCTTCTGTTGAAGAAGCATAGAAAAGAGAATTTTGCATAGATTCTATCTCTGAAGAGGCTGCTAAATTAGCAATATAGTCAACCAAAGAGATATTTTGTCCTTTATATTTTATACTGCGATTTTTATTAGCTTTTAGCCAAGCATCCATTTCTATTTCTATTGCTTTTTCTAAACATTTTCCTCGGACTTCATTAAAAGAACGATTTTTTCCATTTTTAGGAGTTGGTTCTGAACCATAGCCAATCCAGCCGTCAATTTTTCCCGTTAAAATTGGTGGGTTCTGGCATCGCTGTCTAATATCAGGATTTTCTTTTGCAATATCCTGTAATACTTCAATATATAATGGTAACCGCTCTGTATTTGAATATATAACAATACTGTCATCTCGATTACTGGTATCATCAAATTTAAAATAATACGGAATGTTTCTTTCGTCACATTTTCTTATGAATTCATTTACTACTTTATGAGTATCTATTCCCTCTGTGTTTAGATATAATCGATGATCTATATGAAATTGAGAACCTCTTTTACCATTAAAATATCTTGAATTAACGTGAATCCAACCAGAAAAAGCTCCTAAGCTCTCCCAACTATAATCTTCTATTGCACTTTCTAATTCTTTATCATTTTTTTGCCCGTATAAAATTTGGCGAGCTTCTTGTTCATTTTTTACATTTGGTGTAGTTTTTAAATATTCAATTAATTTGTGAATTCTATTATCAAACTTTTGGCGTGCTTTTAAATCTTCTAATTCTTCTGAAGTTAGACTTAATAATCCTTGCTTCCATTTATTAAATGCATTAGCATAGAATTTGTCTGCTTCGGCTGGCATATACTTTTGGCTGTATTTTTTCTTAGTATTTCTTACTAAATTGTGATAAAAACTTCCTCTCCTATTTTTATAAGCATTAGCTAATATATCTAATAGTTCGTCATTATCTAGTGGATTTTCAATGTTATTGTAAATGTCAATATAATTCATGACCTCAACCCCTTTTCAATTTGTGGTTTGTATTATATCATATTTTGGTATTTTTTGCAAGTGATTGCAATATTATGGCTTTTGACAAAATAAAAAAATCAGACTTAAGTCTGATTATAATTATCTTTTATATGCCAGCAATTGTATTGCTTGCAGCAGCATCGGCTGCTTCATTGGCAGCAGTTACATTATATATATGTGTTTTCATAGCTACTACTTTTTCGTAAAATACTTCGTAATTTCTTCGAAGTTCATCATAGCGAGCTTTAGCACTATCAGCACCCGTACTTGACCAGTTGGCACCATATAAACTATTCATTACGCTATCTATGTCGTTAAAAATATTCATAATATTATCTGCATTGGCTTTAACAGCATCGGCACAGCTTCGAGCACCAGCATAGTCTTTTTCTTCAAATTCATTCATTTTTAGTCCTCCTTAAAATAATCGTGCTCCAGCACTGGCATTATCCTCTTCTGTTCTGTTTAAAATATTTGCTCCTTCTGTTATTCTTTCACCTAGTTCATATAATAATTGTTGAAAGGCTTGTAAATTTTGAGCTTGTTCTTGATATGAATTATTAAATTCGTTAGCTGATAAACCACGCCAAATTGTCATTAGACTTTCAATATTATTCCTTAAACTACTTAACTCATTGGCAAATAGTTCAGCATTGGCAATTGTATCCTTTCCATTTGTATTCATAGCTCCTGTATTTACACTTAATCCTCCGGCCATATTCTTACCTCCTATTCTATATTTATTATATCATTTATTGCCTTAATTACACTTTCTTTATTAGATATAAGACATAATTTTACAATATTATTAAATTCTTTGGGTTGCTAATTCATTATCGAGTTGTTCAATTGCTTCGGCGGCTTTTTTGATATACTCGCCAGCACTTTTAATTTTATTAGCATTTTGATTTGCAATTTCTACCTGACTTGAACATTGATTATAGAAATTTTCTTTTGTTGCTCCAGACCAAGTTGATAAATCACTTTCTATTGAAGATGCGAACGTTGTAACTGACGTTTGCATAGTAACGGCGGTATTACACATTTTTTCACCGGCGGCTTTTACTTGTGCAAAATCGCAAACATATTTTGCCATAACAAATCCTCCTTATACCTGAGATAAATTTTGATTTTTTCTTACAATTAAGTCTTTATAGTTTGGTGTACCATAGCCAATAATATTTTTATTAGCAGATTCGTATGTTTTCTGAGTCATCTCTTTATTGTTAGTACTTTCTATTGTATAAATCTTATTACCTTCACTTTTAGTTATTATACCTATGTGATCAGCAATATTATCATTATCATTATCAAAGAAAACAACATCTCCTATTGAGGGACTGTAGTTTTCTGTTTGAAATTGAGATTGAGATGTAAAAAACTTTACGCCCTCTTCTGCCGTTTTAAAAGTCGGCAGAACTGTGCTATTTTCATATCCTGATGTACTAGCACACCAATTAATAAACTCACTACACCAACTGGTGGAATCTTCTGTTAAAAATTGTTCTTCGATGGCGGTTGCAGATGTTTCTTCTAGATATGTCAAGGCCTGATTTACAATAGTTGTAGCACTTAATTCTTGATTTTGTTCTTCGATGGCAGTATCAGAAGTTAATGTTTCAATTTGATTGTCTGTTGCAGTCTCTGAATTTTCTTCTTCTCTTTGAACCGTGATTACAGGGGTAGCGGCTGTGGTAGTTATTGTTGCACCTGTTGATCCAGTTACAGCTGTACCGTGATAACTAGATGATGTTCCTCTAGAAGATGAGTAGGAGTAATTATTATTTGATTGATTATTTTCAGATTGCTCATTAGTATTATTGGCAGTCATATTTGAAGTTTGAAGAGCTGTATGAGCAGATACAGTCTCTTTCATAAATAATGCAGTATTTTTTACCTTTTGGTGACAGGCATCTATATTTGAAGCAATTGTTTGCTTAGCTGATGTAAAGTCAAATTCATCGCAAGAAGTATCATAAGAACTAAATTGATTAGCTAAGCTGGAAAGCTCAGCTGCTAAATTGTCAATAGTATTTGAGATAGAATTTACCTCATCAGTATTTAAAATAAAAACAGCCATAATACACCTCCTTTAAGTTGTTTGAACAGGGTCCCATTGATTTAAACCATATGTTTCTATTATATTTATTAATTTATTTGTGTATTCTAAGTCTGTTGCATACCCACACTCTCTAACTGTTCTCGCTGCATCTTTATAATTTGTTGAGGCTAGGACTGGTTTATATCTATCATTTGTTAACAATTTGGCGTGATCTTCAATCGACTCAGATATTGAATCATAATCTCGGAAAGTTGCAACTGTTTGGTATGTACTTCCGTCTGAATTTTGCTCCCAAGTGGAACAGTTTTGAGTTTTTCCGGTCCAACTGCTTCCGGCTTTAATACCAAAAATATTATTGCCTATTTTACTGTCTCCCCAACCGGTCTCTAAAATAGCTTGAGCCAATGTTAAGGATGGTAAAACACCATATTTGTTATATGCAGAAACAGCTCCATCTTTAATCGAATTAACAAAGTCTAATTTTTCACCACTAAGTGCAGTAGTTCCTGTGTTTTGATATGCCGCAGCAGTTGCTGTTTCTGTTTGATTATTTAAATTTAGAACTGTATTAGAGGCGGCTGAATCTCCAGTTTGATAGTTACTAGAGGTTGTTGAAAGATATGATGTTATTGTTGTTAAATTCCCCATTAATGTATTTAATTCGTCGGTTAAAGTGTTGATTCCATTGAGACAATCATCGCAAATTGGACCCATAAATATAGAATTATCGCTTATGATTGTTTTGGCTTCGATGATAGATGTTGCACACTCTTCAACTGCTTGGTGAGCTTGATTTGTTGTTGTAATAGCATTATCAAATATACTATAATCAGAAATATTATATTCATTCATATAATCACCCCTATTTTGTGAGAATTATACACTATATGCCCACATTTCTTTTCCTTCATTTAAAAATACATTAATATCATATGTTTGGTTTGAACGACTTTCGCTATTAGGATCGGCAACTGTTACTTGACCATTTTCGTCAATGTCTCTTAGGACTATAAAATGTCCCGAACTAGTAAATGTACCAGGCCCCATAGACATAATAACGGGATTATCGCCGTTTAAACCATTAATTATATTTTCTCTAGTAACTGATTGCTCTATGCAATTAACACCATACTTATCTGCTATATCACCAAAGTATGACCAATAGGTTCCTTGACTGCAAGTATATGTTCCATTACCAAACGCAGCAGTCTCTACCGGTGTTATTTCTTGACCTTTTAAGTATGAAAGAACCATAGCTGCTGAGGTTGGACCACATCCAGAGGTAGCAATAGTACCTTCTGAATATGGTTGACTATAGTTATATTGATAGTAATTTGTAAAACTTCCTAGTGGTGATTGGCCGGATAAAGCGCTACCTCCGACTGAAGAAATACTTGAACTTTTGTCTAAAGTCTTTGAGGAAGCAGCACTTAATAATTCCATTATTTCAGCTTTTTTGGTATTTATAACGGTTGTATAATTTTGAACTTCTGCACTGTAATTTCTAATTGCAACGTTATCTGAATTATTTTTAGCGATTCTTAGATTAGAATTAGCTAAATCTAAATTTGTTTTAGCTCTTGTATATTCATTATATGCTGTTATAGCATTGGCAAAGTTTGTTAGCTGACTAGTAAGTGTACTCACATAACTAGAAGCAAAGTCTGTTGCTTGACTACGGAGACTATCTCCTGAGGCGCCTTGCCATATATCATTAGTAGAAGTTACTCCAGAATTATATTGCTGAATAATTGATTCTAATGTTTGAGCTACTTCATTAACTGATCCACTACTAACCATTAAAAACACCTACCTTATATTGTTATTTTACCATCTTATTTACTGTAAAACAAATTTTTTTGTTCTTTAACTGTAAATTACTTTGATTAGATTGACAAATTATATTATAATTGTGATAGGTGATGATTGATGAATAATTCTGTTGAAAAGCTAGTTAAGGATTTAAATGAGTTTAGTCATAGAAATAATTTTGAAGTTCCTGTACTAGATGGGTTTGAAAAAATAAAAACTAATGGTGATAATATTATTTTTTCGGCTAAGTCTAAAGAAAATTTTATAGAGAGCCTTATAGAGGATAGGAAGTTATCTTCTATTGAGGATGTGAAGTCAAAGATTGCTAGTATAATTAAAGAGATGCAGAAGTTTTTTAAGCAAAATGGGGCTGAAATTGAAACTGCTTTTTATAAGGAACTCGTTATTAATAGTATTAGTTATTACGTGTATATACAGAAAACAAGTTGTGAAAAAAATGTTAATATGCAAATAAGTGCCTATTTTTTGGAGCCAAATAGTAAGTTTCTTTATCAACTTTCTATATTATCACCTACTTTTGATAAAAATGTGTTTGATGATAAAGCGGAAATGGAATTAACTTTTAAGTTAATAAAAATGATTGAAGCTGTTTTACCAGGTATTAAATTTGTTTGATTAAATTAAAACTACACATTAGTAAATGTGTAGTTTTTTTATTCAACTCGCCAATCTATTTCTTTTAGACCTTTACTTTTTAAGAAATTGTTTGTTTTTGAAAATGGTTTACTCCCAAAAAAACCATTTCTTGCTGAAAATGGGGATGGATGTGGTGATTCAATTACGTAATGAATAGGATTGGTAATTAAACTTTTTTTATTTCTGGCGTAGCTTCCCCAAAGAATAAAGACAATAGGCTCTTTTTTTTGATTAAGTATTTTTATAACATTGTCAGTAAAGGTTTCCCAACCTTTATCTTTATGGGATGTTGGCATATGTTCTTGAACAGTTAAAACTGCATTTAATAATAAAACACCCTCTTTTGCCCATGGCTTTAGTGAATTATGTTCCGGAAATGGTATTTGTAAATCATTTTCTAGTTCCTTAAAAATGTTTTTTAATGATGGAGGTTTAAGAACTTCGTTACTTACGGAGAAGGATAATCCCTCCGCTTGGTTTGGACCATGATATGGATCTTGACCCAATATTACAACTTTGACATCATCAAAAGATGTGTATCTAAAGGCATTAAAAACTTCGTTTTGTTTTGGATAAATGACTTTTGTTTTATATTCTTCTTTAACAAAATTCATTAAGTTTTTAAAATATTCCTTTTGATATTCTTTAGATAATAATTTATCCCATGAATTTCCTATCATATTTACTCCTTTACTTCAAATTCTATCTTTTTTAAAAATAAATCTAAATTTTCATTAGAGATGGTAGAATAACCGAGGTCTTTTATGTCGTTATTTTCAGGATATTTATGAAAGTCCGATCCTCCTGTTATTAATAATTTGTATTTTTTAGCGAGCTTTAAAAATCTCTTTTCGTCAGTGGCGGTATTGCTTGGATAATATGCTTCTATACCATCTATTCCTTGTCTAATTAAGTCTTCAAGATTATTCTTTTGAATATAAACAGGATGAGCAAGGACCGCTATTGCATTATTTTGATGTAATAAATCTACGGCGTCTTTAAAAACTAAGTTTTCTGTTTTTACATACGCTAAACAAGAGTCTCCAATATATCTATCGAAGGCATCATTAAAAGGTATTCGATATTTTTCTTCAAGGGCTTTGGCAACATGTACTCTACCAATAGCACCATCAGCAAATTTAGAGATATCTTCGTACTTTAATTCTAAATTGAAGTATTTTTTTAATTTTCTTATTATTTCAAAGGCTCGTTCTTTTCTTTTATTAGCATAGTAATCAAGTGTTTCTATCATTTTAGATGGTATTTCATTATGAATAAAATAACCCAATAGATGAATGTTTTCGCCTTTTGAATAAGTTGATAGTTCAACACCAATGATAATTGGAAGTCTATTTCTTTTTATTTCATCAAGGGCCTTTACAGAATCGTGGTCTGTTATAGCAATAATATTAACTCCCTTTTTCTTAGCATATTTTAATAATTCACTTGGAGTTAATATTCCATCAGAACTAGTTGAATGATTATGTAAATCTGCTTTCATAAACACCTCTTTTATTTATGGTATCTTTCATTATTAATAATTTTATAAGCCCGATATATTTGCTCTAATAGCATAATCCTAAATAATTGATGGGGAAAAGTCATTTGAGAAAAAGATAAATGAAATTTGGCCTTGTCTTTTATTTCTTGACTTAATCCGTAACTTCCGCCAATGACAAAGGTAATATTGCTATTTTCCATTAATACTTGATCTATTTTTTTAGAAAAATTAACTGATGTTAGTTCTTTTCCTTCTATTTCTAGTGTTATTAGATATTCTTTATCATTTAAATGTCTTTTTATTTTTTCAGCTTCTAGTAAAATAGCTTTTTGTTCTTCAACTAAACCTTCATCTTTTACCTCAATTAATTCTATTGTTGTATACTTCTTTAGTCTTTTTAAATACTCTGAGATAGCATCTTTAAAGTACTTTTCTTTAATAGCACCAACTGTAATTATTTTTATCATATTAAACCTCTATCATTTGACTTTCTTCATGCTGTTTAGCAATAATTATTTCTATATTTGTATTTTCTAATTCTTTTCTTGTACATTCATAAGCTAACTCTTCTGTATTATTCTTTTCACTAATATGAGCAAGAATTACATACTTTGTGTTATCTCCAACTAATTTACGAAGATATTTTGATGTTGTTTTATTTGATAAATGACCTTTATCACTAATTACTCTTTCCTTTAAGAATCTAGGATAGGGACCATCCATTAACATAACCTCATCATGGTTGCTTTCTATTAAATATAGATCTTTTTTTGTCATTTTATTTAAATATTTACGATTAATATAGCCGGTATCGGTTACATAGACCATACTCTTATTATTATAATTAATTATAAAACCTACAGAGCAGGGAGCATCATGGGACGTATGTATCAATTCAATGTTAACGTCATTAATATTAAATATGTCATCAATAAAGACACATCTTTCTTCTGGTAAAATATCTTCTAATCCTTCTAACATCTTTTTGGGAATAAAAACTATTAGATTGGTTTTTTTAATTAAAGTAGCAAGACCACTAATATGATCTTTATGGTTATGGGTTATTAAAATACCAGTAAACTGGTCAAAAGAAAGGGAATTTTCTTCCAAACTTTTTTTTAAAGTAAGGTAGGAAATTCCCATGTCTATAATTATTTTTGTTTCATCGCATATGACTATTGAACAATTTCCCTTTGAACCACTGGCTATTGTTTTTATTTTCATTTTAGTAGAATGCCATTGGGTTTACAGGTGTTCCTCTATGTGGATATCCACTCCATACACCAAAGTGTAGGTGCGTACCATAAGCAGCTCCTGTTTGACCCATACCTCCTATTGGCTGACCTTTCTCTACGTGATCACCAGCTTTGACATAACGACAGCCTGGGCACATATGTGCATACTCTGTATAATATCCGTTGCCGTGATCGATAAAGATGATTTCACCATTCATTCCATAACCACCAGCATATCCACCACTCTTATCAGCTTTTGAGACTACTACTGTTCCAGCTTGAGCAGCAAATATGTAAGAACCAAAACCACATCCAGCAATATCAACACCTTTATGTAGTGATCCCCAACGCCAACCAAATGGACTTGAAACCGAACTACATGATGCAGGCCAGCCCCAAGAGCCTTTTGTTGCGACTATATTACCATAACCACCGCCATATTTTTTGCCACCTTTTACGATAATTTCATTAACCGCTTCTTTTAAAGGCTCTGTTTCTAAGGTTTCTATTTCTCTTGTTTCACCATTTACCTTTTTTATTCTTTGAGTAACTCTATCTTCGCCATCTATACCAGTTTGAGTTTTGACTTCATAGCCAACAAATTTATTATTATCGTACTTAGTTTCTGTTGTATATTTTTTCTTAACTCTTTCGACGACATAGTCTTGCTCCACTACGTTAAATTGTGGATTAATAAGACCAATTGACACTTCTTGTCCTGGAGAAAGCAAACTGTTCTCGTCAGAATATGAAGGATTAGCAATCAAAAACTCTTCTGTTGACATCTTATTCTTTTCAGCTATCTCAGTAATTGTATCCCCATCTTGAACAGTGTAAGATTTTTGTTTTTTTGTTGTTCCAAAAAGAAGATATTGACTCAATTCAGCTTTATCTTGATATATCTTTTTATCAACGGGAATATTTTGTTTTTTGATAGTTACTTTGTTCTCTAAGTATATTTTTTCAATTATTTTGCCGGTGTCATCTATTTCCTCTTGAGTTTTATTTGCAAAAGATTCATAATCGTCTTCGGGAATAAAAGATTTGACAGAACTATTTATAGACTCTGTGAAAACATTTTTATCTAAAACATAAATTACTTTATTACCCTCGTTTTTAGCATCACCATGATTTGAAGATGTTACATTTTTTATGGTAACTTTATAGCCACTAATACTAAAAGGAGACTGATTTTCTATTTTTTTATAAATCTCTTTAATACTTGAAACATCATCGTTAAATGTTATTTCTTTGACAATATCTAAATCCTCAGGAGCATATACTTTTTCAACTCCATATTTTTTCTTAATATCTTTTTGCTCGTTATTGATATATTCCTCTAATTCTTTTTTTGATTCAATGATACCAAGTGACTTACCTTTTAAATAAACTCGATATACTGTTTTTGGCAAGGCCAATTTAAAGGAAAAACCAACTGTAAAAACTAGAGCAAAAACTATTGTTAAAATAGTAGTTATCTTTAATTTGCTTGTCATCACTAAACCTCCACATTCTCTCTATCTTTTCTTAAATTTAAAAATGTTGATGTATTTTTTTTGAAAAGTAATTCAACCGTTGCGGTTGGTCCATTACGATGTTTACCTATTATTAATTCGCTAATACTGGTATTATCTTCTGTTCTTGCTTCTTTATTATAGTAATCATCTCTGTATAAAAAGGCTACTATATCGGCGTCTTGCTCAATTGATCCTGATTCACGTAAATCACTCATTAATGGTCTTTTGTCTTCCCTTCCTTCAACGCTACGTGATAGTTGGGATAAAGCTATTACGGGAACACCTAACTCTAAAGCCAGTGTTTTTAAACTTCTTGAAATATCTGATACTTCTTGTTGACGATTAGAACCGTAATTTTTACCACCTGATATTAATTGCAAATAATCTATTACTACTAATGCTAAACCTTTTTCACTACTGGCTAGTCGACGACATTTTGCTCTTATTTCACCAATTGTGATTCCTGGAGTATCATCAATAACTAGATTGGTAGTAGATAGTTGAGACACGGCTTCATTTATCCTTTTCCAGTCATTATTCATTAAATTACCAGTACGTAATTTGAAACCTTCTAGTTGACCAACTGAAGCTAAGATACGCATAGCTAATTGTTCAGCACTCATCTCTAAGTTAAATACAGCAACTGATTTATCTTGATTCATAGCAATATGAGTTGCTAAATTTAATGCAAAAGCTGTTTTTCCCATGGCTGGACGAGCAGCTATAATAATAAATTCATTGGGATGAAGACCAGTTGTTAATTTATCAAAATCATACCATCCAGTAGCTAAGCCTGTAATCTCACCTTTATTTTCAGATAAACGTTCTAAATCAGACTGCGTTTTAGCAAGAACATCCTTAATATCTCTAAATTCGCTTGATTTTCTGTTTTTTACAATATTTAAAATTCTTTTTTCAGAACTGTCTAATATTTCGTTAACGGTCTCATCTGTACGATAACCTTCAGCAGCTATGTCTTCAGCGGTTTCAATTAATCTTCTAAGTAAGGCAGATTCTTCCACTGTTTTAATATAATAATCAATGTTGCTTGCAGTGGGCACAAAGTTAATTATTTCTGTTAAATATTCTACTCCGCCAACTTCAGTTAGTTGATTTTTCTTTTTTAAATAACTAGTAACAGTCGTTAGATCTATTGGAGTATTTTCTTCCATCAAATCAGTTAAAGTAGTAAAGATTTTACCATTTTTATCATTATAAAATGATTCTTGCGATAAATTTTCACTGGCTTTTTGAAGAGCATATTTTGATAAAAAACAAGCTCCTAAAACTGATTGTTCTGCCTCTAAATTGTTAGGTAAAACTCTACCATTCATACTCCCACCTCTATTTTACTACATGTACTTTTATTGTTGCTGTTATACCTGGGTATAACTTAATGTCAACATTGTGAAAACCAAGAGAGGCGATTGGTGATAATATTTCGATTTGACTCTTGTCTATTTTAAAATTATTTTTTTGGAGTTCATCTTTTACTTGCTTAACACTGATACTACCAAAAACTTTATCACCTTCACCGGTTTTTACTTTAAATTCAATTACTAACTTGTCTAAATCTTTTTTCATTGCTTCGGCTACTTTTTTATTTTCAGCATCTTCCTTGGCTTTACTTCTTTGTTCACTTTGTAGTCTAGCTAAACTTTCTTTTGTTTTCATCACAGCGTAGCCTTTTTTTATTAAAAAGTTTTCAGCATAGCCGTCCTTTACAGTTTTTATTTCACCTTTTTTACCTTGATTTTTCAAATCTTTAATAAAAATGACTTCCATCTTATTCACCCATTTCTTTAATTATTTTTTTTAGCATTTGTTCTACTTTACTAATAGGAATATTTTCAAATTTAGCGGCTCCGTTATAGCTACTTCCACCACCACCTAATTTTTCTAAAATTGGTCCTATTTCGTAGTTTCCTAAACTTCTAGCACTTATACCAACAGTATCTTTGCCAATCTTTCCAATTACAAAAGACGCTTCTATATTGTTAAAATATAGTAAAGTATCAGCAACGCGTGCTAGATCTTCTCTGCGATAAATTGTATATTGAGTGGCTTTAGTAATGGCAATTCGACCATTTATCGTCTCTATTCCAGCTAATAATTTTTGTCTTTCTGTATATTCTTCAATATCTTGTTTAAGCAAATACTGAACCTTTTTTGCGCTAGCTCCCAAATTAGATAAATAGTATGCAGCGTAATAAGTATCTGGATTTGTTTTTAAAGTAAAGTTATTAGTATCCAAAACAATTCCGGCTAATAAAACAGTTGCATAGTATGATTCAATTTCTATATCATAAAATTCTACTAATCTAGTAATCATTTCACAAGTACTAGATACTTCTGAATCAATTATTAGTAAACCCTCTTTAATTGTTCCTTTGCCAGTATCGTGATGATCGATAATGACTTTATTGTCTATTTTCTTTAAAACTTCCTTACTTTGAACTAAATCCGTTTTATTAGTATCTAAAACGATTAGTAGATTTTTAGAATTTCGGGAATTCATATATTTTTCTATATTTTCGCTTTTGATAATTCTTATACAACCCTCTAATTCTCTAAGTACTTTTTCAACACCAAGTTCGTGGGTCATGTCATCTACAATTATATAGCATTCTTTTCTTCGGTTCTTCAAAAGCATGTACATTCCAATTGAACTACCTAGGGCATCTAAATCTAAGTCTTTATGTGCCATTAAGAATATTGTATCTGCGTGTCTTACGGCTTTATTTAGCGCGCTTCTTTGTTTAATTATTGCCATATAGACCTCCTTAAAAGTATTACTTTTATTATATAATATTATAGCGCTTTTGTAAAATAAAAAAGCAGGTCTAACTAGACCTACGAATTATCTTGAATAAGGCATTAATGCTATTGCACGTGCTCTTTTAACTTGTTTTGAAACGAATCTTTGGTGTAATGCGCATGTTCCTGTTACTCTTCTAGGAACAATTTTGCCTTTTTCGTTTGTATATCTTCTTAGTGTTTCAACATCTTTATAATCAACTGTTTTACCAGCACACATCATACAGATTTTTTTCTTTCTACGAAATTCTGCCATTTTAAATCCTCCTTTTTAGAATGGTAATTCGTCATCGCTAATTTCAATACTTGCGCCAAAATCAGCAAACGGATTACTGTCAACGTCTGTTCCTTTTGGTTCTGGGGTTCCTCCAAAATCATAAGGGCTTGGTCCAGCATTATTTGCTGAACTATTCATGTTATTAGAATTTCCTGAGGAATTACGTGACCCTAAAAACTCAACATTATCGGCAACTACTTCTGTGACGTAACGTTTTTGTCCGTCTTGACCATCATAACTTCTTGTTTGAATACGACCTTCTATTGCAACTTGGCTACCTTTACTTAAATAGTTTTTACAGTTTTCAGCTTGTTTTCTCCAAACAGTAATGTTAATAAAGTCTGCTTCTCTCTCTCCAGCTTGATTAGTAAAATTTCTATTTACCGCTACTGAAAATGTAGCAGCTGGAATATTGCTTCCCGTATATCTCAATTCAGGATCTCTTGTAAGTCTTCCTATTAAAAATACTTTATTCATAACATACCTCTTTTTTCTTAGTCTTCTACTTTTACTATTAAATGACGAAGTAGACTTTCGTTGATTCTTGCAACACGGTCAAATTCTTTAACTGCTGCTGCATCAGCTTCAACTACAAACAAGTAATAATATCCTGTTGAGAATTTTTTGATTTCATAAGCTAGTTCTCTTTGTCCCATAGCTTTTTCTTCAGTAATTGTTGCATTCATATCTGTTAGAACCTTTTTTACTTCATCAGCAGTTTTTTTAATTTCTGCTTCTTCCATGTCTGGTCTAACAATGAACATAATTTCATATTTATTCATTTTTGACACCTCCTTTTGGACATTTAGGCCACTTTCGTGGCAAGGAGTATTTTAAATACTCGAGGGTATTATAGCAAAAGTTTGATTTGTTGTCTAGTTTTTTTATAAATTTTATGATATATTTTAGGAGGTGATATTGTGAGACTAATTGAAAAAAAGTGTCCTAATTGTGGAGCTGAATTACATTTTGATGAAAAGGCTAGGTCTTGTAAGTGCGCGTATTGTAAACGAGAGTTTGAAATTGAAAGAGATGATCATGAAGAAGTGACACTGACAATGGTGAAAGCTGGAAAGACTTTTTTTTCTTGTTTTTTGGCTAGTCATATAATTATTATGGTTGGTGGTCTTTTAATTTTTGTAATTTGTTTAGGGATATTTATATTTTCAGAATTTAAGATATTTAATAATTCGTCTAAAAAAGAAGATGATTTGCCGACAGTTGTAGATTTAAGTAAAATTGACTATTCATTTGTAGATAATGAAGCTACAATAAAAATTACTATGGAGTCTAGTACTGTTATGCTCAATATGCAAGGAATGCCCAAGCGAGAAAAAATTTATTTTCTTAATAAGAAAGATAGTAATATTTTAATACTTGTATATAAATCTACTTATAAAATAGATGGGAATACTTATACTGTTTATACTCCATTTGTTTATGAGAATATTGAAGCTAATTCTTCTGGTAATATTTCTTTAAATTTACAATCTGGGGATATTAAAGGAGAAACTATTTATTTAGGCTCCGATAAATCTAAATATTCTTATGGATATAGTGATATGGAAATTTTATATAACGAGTTAGTAAAACCTCATGAAAAGAATTATAAAATAATTGAAAAATAAAAGATATGTAAGTCAGATTACATATCTTTTTAATTATAATAAAAGCCTACAAAGTTTTGACCCATTTTTTCTTTTTGGCCTTTCACTGCACAATAATGGGAAGCAAGAGTGTTATCTGTGATGGTGTCTTTTTTATTTATAATGATATTTTTTATTTTTTGACTTTGTAATTGCTTTTTTATTGCTGTATACATATCTATTTTATATTTATCTTCATTTTCTTCTATACAACCTGCCCAAACATCTTTATTTGTTGCCCATCTTGGATAAGTTTCATAAATAAAACTATCCTTTTTAGCACCACTAGAAATATATACATAAATATTTTCAGGATTAGAATTATATTCTTTCTTTAATGCTTCAATTATTTGATATGGTAGTTTTCTATTTATGTAAGCAGCTCCACAGTGAGCAAGCGCTGTAACACCTAGTTTTCTATCTTCAGCTATAACTATTGGACAATCTGCACATTGATTTCCAATAACTATATTCTTATATTTATTAGATATTATAAGAATATCAGCAGGTAACTCTTCGTACCACAAGTCTTCCTTTTGAAGATTTTTTTCATCTATAACAATATATTTCCCATCTGGGTAAGACAAATTATTATTCTCATTTTTTTGCAGAGCTTGGATTATTTTTAGTCCATTAAAGCCGTAACGTTTGCCAATACTAATTCTTGTAGTTTTAAATATTCTATTTATTTCTTCTTGAGTTAAATTTTCGTCATAAAATTTTTTGTTTCTACTCATTACACCATCAAGAAGACCTGTTTCAAATATTTTAATTTGGGATTTCATAATTATCAAACATTAAATCTAAAATGACAGATGTCTCCATCTTGCATTAAGTAATCCTTTCCCTCTAATCTAGCTTTACCAGCTTCTTTGACCTTCAATTCACTTCCACAACTAATTAAGTCTTGATATGACATAACTTCAGCTCTAATAAATCCTTTTTCAAAATCTGTGTGAATTATACCTGCACATTGTTTAGCATTCATACCCTTTTTAAAAGTCCAAGCACGAACTTCATCTTTTCCTACTGTAAAATATGTTGCTAAACCTAAAATATCGTAGGTGGCAGTAATCAGTTTATCTAGTCCAGATCCATCTAATCCTAGTCCTTCTAACATTTCTAATTTATCTTCTGGAGATAGTTCACTTAATTCTTCTTCGACTTTAGCACACAAGCTAACAACTTTAGCATTTTCTTTCATGGCATATTCTTTAACTTGTTTTACATAGTTATTTTCTTCATTTCCTAGTTCATTTTCTTTTATATTAGCTAAATAAATTATAGGCTTTAAAGTTAGAAAACTATATGATTTTAATAATTTTTTTTCATCTTCAGTATAATCGACTTGACGTAGAGGTCTATTTTCTAATAAAGCTTTTTTCGATTTTTCCAAGGCTTCAACTTCTATAATATCGTCTTTATTTTTCGTAGTTCTTGCTTTTTTGCTGACTCTTTCTAATCTGTTATTAATAACATCTAAATCAGCTATGGCCAATTCTAGATTAATTGTCTCTATATCTCTTATTGGATCTGGAGCACCATCAACATGAATGATTTTTCCATCATCAAAGCAGCGAACAACCTCGACAATTGCATCAACTTCTCTAATATGAGACAAAAATTTATTACCTAGTCCTTCTCCTTTAGAAGCTCCTTTTACTAGCCCAGCTATATCTGTAAACTCATAAGCTGTTGGAATAAATTTATTGGGTTCATACATTTCCTTTAATTTATCCATTCTTTCATCTGGTACTGTTACTACACCAACATTTGGTTCAATAGTAGCAAATGGATAATTTTCAGCTAAAATTTTTTGGTTTGTTATTGCATTAAATAATGTTGATTTTCCAACGTTTGGTAAACCTACAATACCGGCAGTTAAACTCATATTTATTACCTCTTTTCTTTTTTATTATATCATACTTTGAAAAATTAGTGGTTACCTACTACTAATCGTTATAATAAGTTGACTAGAAAACACTTCTAATATTTTCTGTTTGGTTCTTTTGTATTATATCTAACTATTTTACTTTTAGCAATGAAAAAACACCCTACGGTGTTTAAATTGTTGGATATACCCCTGGACCAATTGGTAAGCCAATTATATACCAGCCCACTACTAGTACTATCCAAACTAAAGCTATTAGTAAAAAATAAGGTGTTATCATTTTTAAAGATTTTCTTATTGTAATTGGTCGCTCTTTATGAAGATTGTATAAATTTAAGTAACCAATATAAATAACAAAAGCAGCAAGCAAAGGAGTAAATCCTTTAGTCATTGAATCTCCAGCACGCATAACAATTTGAGCAAATTCTGGAGAAATGTTTGATTGCATAAAAGTTGGAACAAGTACTGGTGATAATAATGCCCATTTACTTGTAGCACTTGTTAAGAATAAATTTGATATTCCTATTAATAACAAAGATGTAATTATTAATATTAAACCATTCATTTCTACATATTCAAGTAAATGAGATAACCAAATAGTAATAATTTCACCTATATTTGTTCTTTTAAATATAGCAATAAACTGGGCAGCAACAAACATTAAAATAAAAATACTTCCTAATTTAGCAAAATTATTATTTAACTTTCCTATTAAATCTTTATCATTCTTTATTGATTTTGCTCCTAGGGCATAAGCTAGACCTGTGACAATAAAGAATAAGGCAATCATATATGTAAAACCATCTTGAAAATAAGAATTTTCGCCAAAAATTTGATTTACATAAACTTTTTCGTTCATATCAAGCATTAATCCAGAACCTGGCAAGTTTGGTATTAATGAATATGCTGAGAATAATAGAAAAATAATTCCGGCTATTAAAGCATATTTTAAACCTTTTTTGGAATTTTTTTCTTGTTCAATTATTTTTAATTCGTCTTCAGTCTCTAAACTCATACTAATTGGACTATATTTTTCTGTTTGAGCTAATTCTTCCTCTTTCTTGTACTTTCCAATTCGAGGGGCAATTATTTTTTCTAGAATAATAGTTCCTACTAGTGAAAGAATGAAGGTGGCTGCAATAATAAATATTAAATTTGATGTTAAAGCAATATGTGTAGAATCATCAATCAGCATGGCAGCTGTTTTTGTATATTCCATTAATGCTATTTCCTGGGTACCAACAAATAATGATACGCCATATCCAAAGGAGACACCGCAAAAAGCAGTAACTGCTCCTAAGAGAGGATTCCTATTATTCATAAAATATAATAATGATACTAGTGGTATTAGTATTGCATAACCTACATCGTTAATCAATGATGAGGTAGTAGCAATAAATAATACAATAAAAGTAAATACTTGTCTTGGTATCTTTGAGATATATTTCTTCGTAATTGCTTCTAATAACCCTGTTGATTCGGCTATAGTTAATGCTATTAACGATATAATTAGGGAACCTAATGGACCAAAACTAATAAAGTTAGACATAGCATTACTAATCATATATCTAAGACCTTTTAGGCTTAACATATTTTCTACTGTTATTAAGTGTGGTTCTAGTTCTTTAGTATTTATATTTACTGTATTATATGTTGCTTGCATTTCAAATAGTGAAAAGATTCCACTTAAAATTACTACTACTATTGTCATTACAAGAAACATTGTTATTGGATGAAAATAAAATTTTTTGAGTTTTAATTTTCTCTTGTCATTCATAAATTATCCTTCCTGGGAAATTATTTTTTTAACTTTTTTGTTAAATTCTATTCTAGGAATTAATATTGTTCTCCCACAATTCATACATTTTATTTTAATGTCAGCCCCAAGTCTCGTAATTTCCCATTCATTTCCTCCACATGGGTGCTGTTTTTTCATGACAACTTTTGTACCTAATTTATAGTTTAAATTATTTTCCATTGTGCACCTCTATTTGTGTAACTGGTATTTTTATATTTTTTTGTTCAAATTTTTCAATTATTTTTTTGCGTAAAAATCTTTCTGTTTCAAATTGTTTCATTGATTTTACTTCTAGGGTAACTCGATAAACGATTGAAGAATCATCTAATTCATTTATTCCTAAAATTTGGATGTCACCTTTCGCATTTTCCATTGTACCATTTAATTCTTGAGCTAATTCTTGAAGGGTTTCTTCAACAGCTTTTGGGGTATGTCCATAATCAACGCCCACATCAACAACAGCTAATGAAGTATGAAGACTATAATTAATCATATTGTCCATGTAGCGATTACCAATAATTTTTGTTGCTCCCTTATAGTCTCTTATTTGAGTTGTCTTTAGACCAATGGACACTACTTCACCCATAAAACCATCTACTTGAATTGTATCTCCAACTTCGTATTGGGCTTCTGTTATTATAAAAATCCCAGCAATCAAGTCTTTAGCTAAATCTTGAAAAGCTAATCCAATTATGGCTGTTGTCACTCCAAGTCCAGCGACAAGCGAACTAACATTTACTCCAAAAATGGCTAGTATAGCCAGTAAAACGATGATTACAATTACATATTTTATAATATTAATTACAAGCATATTAACAGTCTTTATTCTATGTAATTGATGTTGTTTTAAATTCTTAGTATTTCGATTAGAAATTTTTATTATTGTTTTTTTTAAGAATTCATAAACCAAAATACCTATTGCAATAAATAGTATTGGAAAAAGAATTTGTTTTAATTCTATTGTAAATAGCCCTGGTATCTTAATCATAGTCTACCCTCTTGGCTCTATGTGCATAATTTCTAGTAATCTATTTAAATCGCTGGCATTTACAAAATTAATTTCTATCTTATTTCCTTTAATTCGAACTTTAGTTCCTAATTTCTCACATAGTTCATCTTGTACATATTTGTATTCTGTTAATTCTGATTTTTGTTTTTTTATTTGATGAGTTCTGGTAAATTCTTCATCTGAAGTTGTCAATTCTTCTAATTTTCTAACGCTTAAGCCTTCATTAATTACTTTATCAGCTAATTCTTGCTGCTGAGAAGTATTTTCTAATTTACTAAGAACACGGGCATGACCCATAGATATTTTTTTATCACTAATTTGAGTTTGAATATTTTCTGGTAAGTTTAATAAGCCCAACATATTAGTTATATGACTTCTACTTTTACCTAAACGTTTAGCTAACTCTTCTTGAGTTAAGGATAAAGTCTCAATTAATTTCTTATATGCCATTGATTCTTCAATAGCATTTAAGTTTTCTCTTTGTAAATTTTCAAGTAAGGCTATCTCCATCATTTCTGTATCATTAAAGTCTCTAATGATAGCAGGAATCTCTTCTAAGCCAGCTATTGTTGCTGCTTTGACACGACGTTCTCCAGCAATAATTTCATATCCTTTAATACTTCTTTTAATAATAATTGGTTGAAAAACACCATGTTCTTTAATTGAGGATGCTAATTCTTGAAGTGCAGTTTCATCAAATACTTTTCTTGGTTGATATGGATTGCTTCTTAATTCTGATATTTTTACTTTTACTATTTCTTCGCTTGGTGTTTCTGTAAGAATTTTTTCTTCAACTTTATCATAGGCAAGAGGTTCATTAAAAAATAGTTCTTCTAGACCTCTTCCTAAAGCTCTTCTTTTCCCGCTTTCATTATTTGTTTCCATTTCGTGCAATCACTTCCTTTGCTAAGTTTATATAAGCTTCAGAACCTTTGCTTTTTGGATCATATGCAATGATTGGTTCTCCATGTGAAGGTGCTTCTGTAAGTCTAACTAATCTTGGAATTATTGTATTATACACCTTTTCTTTAAAGAATTTTCTAATATCATCTACAACTTCAAACCCTAAATTTGTTCTTGCATCTAACATAGTTAGGAGTACACCCTCAATATCCAATGTTGGATTAAGTGTTTTTTGTGCTAGCATAATTGTTTTTAATAATTGAGTAATTCCTTCTAAAGCAAAAAATTCACATTGGACCGGAATTATGACAGAGTTAGAGGCTGTTAAAGCGTTGGTTGTAATTACACCTAGAGACGGTGGACAATCAATAATGATATAATCAAAGCTATCTTTTATGTCCATTAGATGATTTTTCAACTGTTCACCTTTCAAAAAACCGTTTTCTTTATGGCTTTTTTCTACTAATTCAATATCTAAACCTGCTAAATTTATTGTAGCTGGTAAAACATATAGTTTTTTATATTTTGTTTTAATGATTGCCTCTGTAATTTTACACTCACCAATTAAAACATCATAGACACTTTTCTCGATGTCTCCTTTATTAATTCCTACACCAGTAGTTGTATTACCTTGGGGATCTAAATCTATTAATAATACCTTTTTCCCTAATACTGCTAGTGATGCAGAAAGATTGATACTGGTGGTAGTCTTTCCGACTCCACCTTTTTGATTTACTAATGATATAACCTTTCCCATCTAATCACCCATTTTCCATATTACTTTAATATTGTATCAAAGAATATCTTTTTTTTAAATGATTTTAGCAAAAAAAGTGGTTTTTTATCCACTTTTATTTTTCTTATTTATCTAACTTGATTATAACTTGGAATGAACTTTCAAAATTCATTTCATCAGCATGAACAGATATTCCATGTTCTTTTAAATCAGCTATTAAATCTTTTATTTTTTTCATAGCATCTTCAATAGAATAATTTTTACTTGGAATTGGCATTTCTGGAATTCCTTTTTCTATTGGCGATTCATTTGGATTTGGTATAGTTGGCGGAACAAAGTCAGCTGTTTTAAAATAGTCAGCCACTTTTGGTGGTGGAACTTCTTTTTCATCATTTTTAACAATTGCTTCGGCTGGAGTTCTAAACTCATTCATTCCGGAAATATTCCCAACTGCTGGACCCATAGCAATATTTTGAAGATTTAATAGGCTGTCCAAATCAGCGGTTGGAGCATTACTTCTTTCCACTTTTTTAGGAGTGCTGATGTCCATCGCATTATCTCTTAAAGCATTTATATCTTTATGAGCATTTATATCATTAAAAGCCATTGGTGGATCGGTATCATCGTCCTCTTTATCATCGATTTCACCATAGTTAATAAATTTCTGTGATGAGTCTGGAACTGAGTTAGTAGGAGGAACAATTTTTATTTGACCATATTCAGGTTTCGGTTCAGCTATTCCAGCGGTTGGAGAAAGTGGAGTACTATTTAGTAAGCTATTTGCTGATGGAATTGTAATTGAATTTGGAAATGCATTACTCTGATTATTCATACTACCAACACCTTCATTTTTTTCTTCTATTTTTGGATATAATTCTTTTATTTCTTCTTCAACTGCCCTAACACTCATTTTATTTGCTATTATTTTCTTTAACATTTCCGTTTGTTTTTTACTATCTGGAATATTTAATAATGCCCTAGCATGTCGCTCTGAAATTTGCTCTTTTAATAAAGAGTCTTGTACTTCATCCGGTAAAGATAAGAGTCTTAATTTATTGGCAACTGATGATTGACTTTTTCCCATTGTCTTGGCTAATTCATCTTGTGTCATTTCATCTATTTCTAATATTTTTTGATATGTACGAGCTTCTTCTATAGGTGTTAAATTTTTTCTTTGTAAGTTTTCTAATAAAGCGACTTTTGAACTTTCTTTATCATCCAGGTCTCTAATAATTGCGGGTATTTTGGTTAAACCGGCTAGAGCTGAAGCTTTATATCTTCTTTCGCCAGCTATTATTTCATATTTTCCCTTAACGTTACGGACAATAATAGGTTGAATAACACCATGCTCTTTGATTGAAACAGCTAATTCTTTTAAAGCTCGCTCATCAAATACTTCTCTTGGTTGGAATCTATTGGGTATTATGTCATCTAAATAAAGTTGTACAACTTGATCCTTATTCTCTGTATTCATATTGTCCCCTCGCTATCTTTTATTTATCCTATGTTATCATTATAGACTATTTTTTCTTTGATTTCAATAAAAAAAGTAGCTCTTTATTATGGGAGTTACTTTTTAACTCTTATTTTTTATAATTACTAAGCTACGATTACTTTTCTCTTTAGGTAAATAAAATCTACTTACTGTTACTAAGTCATATTTTTTATTAATTTTCTCTATAACCGATTTTGTTAATTCGTCATCAATGTTACCTTTCATAGCAATAAACATTCCATCTTTTGATACTAAATGCATTGTATAAGTTAATAGTTTTTCTATGTTAGCAACAGCTCTTGCTGTTACAATGTCAAATTTTTGTTTGTAATCTTCGCCACGAGAGTGGATGGCCTCTATATCTGTTAAATCTAATTCTTTTATAATTGAATTTAAATAGTTAACTCTTTTTTGTAAGGAGTCAATTAAAGTGACCTTTAAATTAGGAAAGACTATTTTTAAGACTATTCCTGGAAAACCAGCTCCACTTCCAACATCACAAAGAGTTTCTTTTTTTGAAAGATCAATCGCTTTTACAATAGTCAAACTATCATAAAAGTGCTTTAAATAAACATCTTCTTCTTGAGTGATTCTCGTTAAATTTATTTTTTTATTCCATTCAATCAAAAGTTGATAAAATTTATTTAATTGAAATTGTTGATGAGATGTTAATGTTATGTTTAATTCTAGTAAAGCTTGTAAAAATTCTTCTTTATTCATTAGCACCATTCTTTCTTAAATATACCATTAGAATTGAAATATCGGCTGGATTGACACCACTGATTCGTGAAGCTTGCCCTATTGTTGTAGGATTTATTTCTGATAATTTTTGACGGGCTTCG
Source organism: uncultured Mycoplasmatota bacterium (assembly GCA_900552495.1). Classification (GTDB taxonomy): domain Bacteria; phylum Bacillota_I; class Bacilli_A; order RF39; family UBA660; genus JAEDES01. Next base: position 41,374 of record URZY01000006.1, read on the forward strand.
CTGGCTAAATTAGGTATTTTTGCATAATCAATTGTTAAAGGTATCTTCTTTTCTTCTAGGGTTATCATTTTAGCGGCCTCTTTTAATGATTTTTTTATATATCCTTCGTATTTTGTATTAATTTCAACTTGTTCTCTTACTTCTCGGTCATAAGGAATTTCTATAAAGTGTTCTATGCTGTCTAAAGTTACTTCTGGTCTTTTCAATAAATCGTAAAGGGAGATGCCGTCTTTTAAAGGTGTTGTACCTATTTTTTCAAGAAAATCATTTATTTCTTTTTTAGGAGTAATTCTTGTTTCTTTTAATAAAGCAAAAAGTTTACTAATATTTTCCTTCTTATTAATAAAGTTTTGGTATTTTTCTTCTGAAATTAGACCAACTTGATAACCATAATCTCTTAATCTTAAATCAGCATTATCATTTCTTAATAGTAAACGATATTCTGCACGAGAAGTTAATAAACGATATGGGTCTTTTACACCTTTTGTTACCAAATCATCAATAAGAACTCCAATATATGATTCATTTCTCTTTAAAACTAATGGTTCTTTTCCTTCTAATTTTAAAGCAGCATTAATACCAGCAATTAATCCTTGTCCGGCAGCTTCTTCGTAACCGCTTGTACCATTGATTTGACCGGCTGTATATAGCCCATTAATTATTTTTGTTTCGAGAGATTGTTTTAGTTGTTTGGAATCAATCGCGTCGTATTCAATTGCATAAGCATATTTTAAAATCTTAGCATTTTCTAATCCTGGCAAACTATGAACCATTTGGTCTTGAACATAGTGAGGCATGCTTGTGGAAAAGCCTTGAATGTAAATATCATCATAATATATACTTTCTGGCTCTAAGAATAATTGGTGCCTTTCTTTTTCTCCGAATCTAACTATTTTATCCTCTATTGATGGACAATATCTTGGACCTACCCCCTCTACATAACCTCCATACATGCTTGATTCATTTAAGTGTTCTCTAATAATATTATGAGTTTCTTCAGTAGTATAAATTAAATGACATGGAACTTGATTTTCTACATCATAATAAACTTTATTGTCAAAGGAAAAGGTTCTTTCGATAGAATCACCTGGTTCTAATGAAGCTTTACTATAATCAATAGAATTTTTATCAATACGTTGAGGTGTTCCAGTTTTTAATCTTAAAATTTTAAAACCTAATTCTCTTAAATGGTTGCTTAAGTGTTTTGATTCCTTTTCCCCATGAGGTCCTCCAGGAGTTTTATTAGCTCCTGTCAAAATCATGCTTCTTAAATAAGTACCGGTGGTTAAAATAACAGCGTCAGAAAATATTTTTGTTTCATCAGATAATTCAACTCCTTGGATTGTATTATTTTCTACTAATAATTTTTCAACCATGCCTTCTAATATTTCTAGGTTTGAAGTTGTTTTTAATGTTTTTAACATCTCTTTTGGATAGGTTATTTTATCTGCTTGGGCACGTAGAGCTTGAACAGCTGGACCTTTTTTGGTATTTAGCATTTTAATTTGTAGAGTTCCTTTATCGGCATTTCTTCCCATTTCTCCACCTAAAGCGTCAATTTCTCTAACTACAATTCCTTTGGCTGGACCACCAATTGATGGATTGCAAGGCATATCAGCAATATTATTTATATTTCCTGTTATTAGTAAGGTTCGGTGTCCTTTACGTGCTCCAGCTAAAGCGGCTTCACAACCTGCATGTCCTCCACCTACTACTATAATTTCGTATTTCATTTCATTCACTTCCTATTTTCCTACACAGAAATTTTCAAATAAATTATCGATAATCTCTTCACTATATGTAGCTCCAATTATTTCTCCTAATGTATCAAAGCATTCTTTCAAATCTATTTCTACCATATCAATTGGTTCACCATCCAAGATAGCCTTTTCAGCAGATAATAGGCTCTTATAGGCTTGTTTAGCTAAAGAAATCTGACGGCTATTGGTTAAATATGTGTAGTCTTTTGTTACAATTTTTTCTAAATTAAAGAGTTCTTTAATTTTGTCTTTTAAACTTTTAATTCCTAGTAGATCTTTTGTATTTGTTTCTATAACATTTTCTAAAGAAGCTGGTAGTTCTAAATTTCTTGGTAAATCATTTTTATTAAGAACTATTATTCTTGTTTTAGAGGATGTTTTTTCTAATATTTCTTTATCTTCATCTGATAGTGCTTCATTACTATTCAAAACTACTATTACTAAATCAGCTTCACTAATCATGGATAAAGATTTTTCTACTCCTATTTTTTCAACAACATCTTCTGTTGCTCTAATACCGGCTGTATCAATAATATTTAGTAATACTCCATCAAGATATAATTCTCCTTCTACAATATCTCTTGTTGTTCCGGCTATGGCTGTAACAATAGCTTTATCTTGTTCAAGTAATTTATTTAAAATACTACTTTTTCCAACATTGGGTTTTCCTATTATAACTGTTCTTATTCCATTTTTTATTGTTACTGTATTTTCAGATTCTTTGACTAAATTATTTAGATCTTTTTTCATTATTGCTATTTGATCTTTTACTTTTTCAACTGTCATTACTTCAATATCATAATATTCAGGGTAATCAATATTAACTTCTATTGAAGATAATAGTTGTTTTAAAATGTTTCTGAAGTTAGTTATTAAATTGGATGTTTTTCCACCTAATTGTGATAAAGCAATTTTTCGAGCTTCGTCGGACTTACTTTCTATTAAATCCATTACAGCTTCGCTTTTTACTAAATCTATTCGACCATTCAAAAAAGCTCTTTTAGTAAATTCGCCTGGCTCAGCCAAACGAGCGCCATTATTTAACATAGTTTCAAGAATCTTGTTAGTAGTAATAATACCCCCATGACAATTAATTTCAACTATATCTTCAGCAGTAAAACTACGTGGCCCCTTCATGACTGATACAAGAACTTCATCAATTAGTTCTTCGTTATCATAGATATGTCCATAATTAATAGTGTGACTTGGAACTTCTTCTAAATTTTTTTCTTTGAAACTTTTATTAACTATAGAAATTGCTTCTTTTCCACTGAGTCTTATGATAGAGATTGCCCCTACTCCTATTGTTGTAGAAATAGCTACTATTGTATCATTCATGAAACTCCCTCCCTTTTTCTTTCGATATTATAGCATAATTTGATAATTTTGAACATTATTTTTATTTATATTCTTTAAGGTATAATTTGTGGGATTTATATCATTATTTTTAGTATACAAAATTATATATAAAAAAAGAAGAATTAATCTTCTTTTGGTTTTATTACAACGTAGCGATTTGGTTCTTCGCCTTCGCTTTCTGTATATACTCTTTTATTGTGTGATAAAGCATTATGGACAATTCTTCTTTCATAAGAATTCATCGAATCCATTTTTGCAGCTATTTTGGAATGAGCTACTTCTCTTCCTGTCCTTCTTGCTAAAACTTCTAATTGTTTTTCGTGTTTCTCCTTATAGGCATTAACATCAATAATAAATTTATAAGTTTTGCCAAGTTCTTTATTTATATGTTGATTGACAATTATTGTTAAAGCTTTTAAATTTTTTCCATTCTTTCCAATTAGTAATGAATCATTGTCAGAATATATTACGTATGTTGGAACTGTTTCTTTATTTTTTACTTCCACATTAGCTTGAAATCCTAAATCCTTTAGAATCTTAATAATATATTCTTTTATGTATCTTACTACTTCTCTTTTTTCAATTACTTCAATTTCTACTTTTGAACTTTTAAAAAGTCCACCTTTTTTTGTTTCTAATTCTTTGATAATTAAGTTATCTTCTACTTCTTGTAAAGCGATAGTTGCTGATGAGATTGCTTCTTCTTTTGTTTTTCCTTGAAATTTATGCTTTTCCATTGGCTTCTTTACTCCTTTTTACTAAAATATTTTGGACAATTGTAAATAAGTTTGATGTTGCCCAATAGATTCCTAATCCTGATGGCATAAATAAGGCTGTAACTATTATCATACCAGTCATCATTAGTGGCATCATTTTCATACTCGGTTCTTGCATATTGCCTGTTGAGTTCATTTTAAATGAATAAAATGTTGTTAAACCTATTACTATCATTAATATTATGTATGCATAAAATGTTGCTGTTGAAAAACCTGCCACAGGAGTTGTTCCAAGTTGTAAGCCAATAAATTTATCTTCAAATAATGCTGGTGTTCTTTGAACAGCTTCAAAAAAGGCTATAAATAATGGTAATTGTAACATTGAAAATAAACAACCAGACATTGGATTAATATTATATTTTTTATAGACCATTAAAATTTCTTGATTTTGCTTAATCATTGATTCTTGGTCTTCTTTTCCTTGATATTTCTTTTGAATTCTATTTAATTCTGGTTGAGCCTTTTTTATTAATTCTGATTGTAAAGCTGTTTTTTTGGTAACAGGATAAGCAATTAACCTAATTGCTAAACTTACAATGATTATTGATACAGCATATTTACCAGTAAAACCTAATAATTTTCCAATAGCTAATAAAACTACAGCTAACGGTTTAACTAGGAAACTTGTCCATAATCCTTCATATTTACCAGATGTTACTTTAAAATCATCACATTTTGGTAATTTTTCTAGGTTAACACCATTCTTTTCGTACGCTTTAATGGTTGCTTTATCAGTGGGTTGACATAAAATATTTTCTGTTAATTTTTGTTGAGTCACTTCATTCTTTACTGGTTGTTTATTTTCATCAACTAAAACCTTAGTACATCCAGTCGTTAGTAACGATAACATTATAATAGTTATGATTTTTAATTTTGTTTTATTTCTTTTCATTTTTTATATCCTTTCTTATATTATTCATCAATGATAAGAAGTCTTCATTTAATTCTTGATATGATTTGTCTTTTGCACTTCCTCTTAATATTATAATATAATCTTGGCTATTTACATATAGTTTTTTGTAATTATCTATAATTGCTCTTAGTTTTCTTTTATATCTATTTCTATTAACGGCATTACCAATTCTTTTACCAACTGATATTCCGAATCTATCGTAAGATAATTTATTTGTCTCATAATATATTACATAACTTCTATTTTTTCGATAGCTTGAATTTTTGATAATTCTATCAAAATCATATTTATTTTTTACAATATATAATTTTCTCATTATTAATCACCTATCTTTATAATAAGACTAAAAAACCACTGTTTTAGCAGCGGTATTCTTATTTGCAAAGGCTTTTACGTCCTTTGCGACGACGACGATTTAAAATATTTGTTTTTTTACGTGCGAAAAAACCTAATCTCTTAGCTTTTTTACGGTTGTTTGGTTGATATGTTCTCTTCATTTGCTCCACCTCCAGACATAAATCTCCATTATTATAATAGTTTTTTAGGGTTTTTGTCAATAAAATGTTTACTTTTTAATATTTTGAATGGTAAGAATGTGAATATTTTGCTTTTTTTGCACAATATCCACAACTATGTGGAATACTTAATTACCAATTGTTGAATAAAATCTGTGGAAAATGTGGAAAACTATTGTATACTTATATATATCAACAATTTAATAGTGGAAAAAATTGTGGATTATGTGTTTAAAACTTTTTTAAGAAAAAAAAGGTTTATTTTTTCAACAATTTCAATTATACTAATCGTAGTATTTTCTTGTGGGGGAGATGGTATTATGAATGTAGACATTCTTTGGTCTAATTTCTTAGGACAAATAAAAGAAGAATTAACATCATTATCTTATAATACCTGGTTTTCCGAAACCGAATTATATAAATTGGAGAATGGGAAGGCTTATATAATTGTTCCAATGCCAATTCACAAGAAACACTTGATGGATAATTTTTCAACAATTATGACAGAAAAGCTGGCTTCAATAACTGGTAGTAATTATGAATTGGTATTATTATTAAAGGAAGAAATAGAAAAAGAGATACCAAAATCCACAGAAGTTGTGGAAAAACAAGAAAGTAAAGAACAAAATAATTCTGCAATTCAATCTAATTTAAAAAATAAGTATACTTTTGAAAATTTTATAGTCGGTAATAGTAATAAATTTGCACACGCGGCGGCGTTATCAGTGGCAGAAAATCCTGGAAATATGTATAACCCATTATTTATTTATGGTAATAGTGGGCTTGGAAAAACACATTTAATGCATGCGATTGGTAATTTTATTCAAGAAAATTCAAATAAAACTGTTTTATATGTAACAAGTGATAATTTTATTCAAGATTTTATTAGTATGACAAAAAAAGATGATCATGGTAATAACTTTAATTATGTTGACTTCTTTAAAAATAAATATAGAAACATTGATGTTTTAATTATTGACGATATTCAGTTTTTGGGTGGAGCAACGCAGACGCAACAAGAATTTTTTCATACTTTTAATAATCTGTATAATGATAGTAAACAAATAATAGTTTCTTCGGATCGATCTCCGGCTGACTTAAAAATGTTAGAAGAGCGTTTAAGAACAAGATTTACTTGGGGATTAACTGTCAACATATATCCACCAGATTTTGCATTAAGAACAGAAATAATTAAGAAAAAAATTATAGCTGGTAACTTTGAAAAAGAGATTCCAGATGATGTTATTGAATATATTGCATCAAATATTGGTACAGATGTACGACAATTAGAAGGCTCTATTACTAGACTTATTGCTTATTCAACGATAATGGGTGGGGCAGAAATTACATTAGATTTGGCAATTGAAGCACTCAAAGACTTTATTAGTAAAGGAATGGGAGAAAAAAATGATGTCCATAGAATTCAAAAAATTGTTTCAGAATATTTTCAAATTTCTGTTGAAGATATTAGAAGTAAGAAGAGAAGTTCAAATATATCTTTTCCAAGGCAAATTGCTATGTATTTATGCCGAGTAATGACAAATGAGTCCTTTCCTAAAATTGGAACTGAATTTGGTGGTAAAGACCATTCGACGGTAATGCATTCTGTTGAAAAAATAGAAAATGAGATAAAAGTTAATAAAGATTTAGCAAATATTATAGAAAAATTAAAAAAAGATATTGGGGTTGTTTAAAACTTTTGCTAAGTAAGACTTTTTTCCACAAATAAAAATTTAGTTTTACTTTGAAATATAAAGGAAAAAGTAAGTTTTCAACTTTTTCCACAGTAATAATAAAATCATAAGAAGAAAGAAGGAATATTTATATGAAATTAACAATTAAAAAAGATTTATTATTGGATGCTTTAAACAAAGTTTCAAAAGCTATTTCGACAAAAAATTTAATCCCTGTTTTAGCTGGTATAAAATTTGAATTGAAGAAAAAGAAATTGACACTTACAGCTAGTGATAATGATATTACTATTCAAACAAGTATTATTTGTAATAGTGATGATGATTTTACAGTTGAAAGTGAAGGAAGTATTATAATTCAAGGTAAGTATGTATTGGATATTGTTAGAAAACTTCCTGATAAATATATTAATATTGAAGTGATTGATGAATTAAAGATTCTTATTTATACTGAAAATAGTGAATTTAATTTAAATGGAATTAGTGAAAGTGAATATCCTAATATTGGCTTAGAGGAAAGTAAGAAAAAAGTAAATATAAAAGCTGGGGTATTTAAGAATATTGTTAATCAAACAGCTTTTGCTTCATCAAATGAAGAGAGTAAGCCAGTTTTAACAGGTATTAATTTTAATATAGTAGGTGATGTATTGGAATGTAATTCTACAGACTCTTATCGTTTAGCTAGAAAAGTTGTAAAACTAGATAATGTTAGTGAAGAGAATTATAATATTGTTATTCCTAGTCATAATATTCTTGAATTTGCAAGAATTTTAGGTGATGATGAAGAAGATGTTGAAATTCATATCTTTAGTAATAAAGTTTTATTTAAAACTGGAAATTTAAAGTTTGAATCAAGATTGATAAATGGTACTTATCCAAATACATCTAATTTGTTACCTGATGATTCATTTTTAATAATAAGTACTAATTTATCAGATTTTTATGATGTTATTGATCGTGTTAGTATTTTAACTAGTGATAAAGAAAAAAATATTGTTACATTGGAAACTAATGGAAATATGTTAATATTGAGAAGTAGTTCAGCTGAAATAGGTAGAGTGGAAGAAAAAATGTCTATTACTAAGAACAATAGTGAGGATATTAAGATTTCATTTAGTGCTAAGTATATGATGGAGGCTTTAAAGAGTTTTTCAACAGAAACTGTGGATATTCATTTTGTTGGGGAAATTAAACCAATTTTGATTAAATCAACTGAAGATGAATCATTAACTCAATTGGTTTTACCTATTAGAACTTATTAAAAGGATAAAAAATCCTTTTTTTTTGGGAAAATTGTAAGGAAAAGTCAAATAAAAGTGAATAATATTATTGAAAGTAATAGAGATTTGTTTTTTTGACAAATTGTGACGTTACTTTTTGATATATTTTGATTGGAAATGAAAATTTCCACAGTTAGGGGGAAAAGTATGAAATATGAAGTAAGTAATGGAACTTTAGCAATAGTTCCAAATGAAGATTTTAGTAGTTTAGTATATGAGGATGAAGATCGATATATTATTGATCAGACACCTTTTAAAATAATGGAGGAGAGTTGTAAATATTTTGGTAGTACATATGAGGGAAGAAAAGATAGTGCTAGAGAAATTTTAGGAGCAGAGTATAAGGTTCCTATTATAGTAGAAGATAGTGATAATCTTGTTGTTTTTCCAACAACTTCGCCACATTCTAGTGAATGTGTGTGGATTTCATTAAAAAGGATTAAAAATTTTGAAAAAATAGATGCGTGTAATACAAAAATAATTTTTGATAATAATAAGGAAATTATTGTACCTTGCTCTTATAGATCTATTGAAAATCAAATTTCAAGAGCTTCAAGATTAGATTTTATTTTAAGAAAAAGAAAAAATAAATAAAATAGTTAAAAAATAGTTATAATAACTATTTTTTTAGTGCTTTTTAAAGCCATATGTGCTATAATATAACCGTATGTATAGGAATACTGAAATAGGGGATAGGTGATTATATGAGACTTTTTGATGGTTTTAAATGAAGCTGACTAAGATAAATCTCCTTAATTTTAGAAATTGTTCTAATATTAATATAAAACTTGGTGAAGGGATGAATATTTTTATTGGAAACAATGCGCAAGGAAAGACTAACATATTAGAAGCTATAACAATCTTGGCTCTGACAAAATCGCATAGAGTAGGGGTAAATCCTAATATTATTATGTTTGATAAGAAAAAAGCGCAAATAAAAGGAGTTGTAAAAAGAGAAAAATTGATTTCTAAATTGGAAGTTAATATAACAGAGGAAGGTAAAAATTTAAAAATTAATCAGACTGATATAAAGAAGGTTGCTGATTATATTTCAAATTTAAATGTTATTGTATTTACTCCAGATGATTTAGAAATAATAAAAGGATCACCTAATATACGTAGAAATTTATTAAATATACAATTATCTCAAATATCAAAAATTTATTTAAATACATACAACGAGTATAATAAGCTTTTAAAAACAAGGAATGAATATCTTAAAATCTTATTTAGTAATAGTATTGCTGATAAGGCATATTTGGATATTATTACTGATAAATTAATTGATAAAGCGATAATAATTTATCAAAAAAGAAAAGAATATATTGATTTTATTAATGAAAATATAGATAAATTTTATAAAGATATTTCTGGAACTGGTGGACTAAAAATTGATTATATTACTAATATAGAAATTGATAATTATGAAACTGATAATATTCGTTTTATATTAAAGGAAAAGTTTTCTAAAAGTTATAATAAAGAACTTAATTATGGAATGACTATGTATGGTCCTCATCGTGATGATTTCTTTTTTAATTTTAATGGAAATGATTTGAAATTTTTTGGTTCCCAGGGACAGCAAAAAATAGCTATTTTATCTTATAAATTATCCGAAATATCGATTTTTACTAAAATTTGTGAGACTGAACCATTATTGTTGTTAGATGATATCTTTAGTGAATTAGATATTAAAAAGAGAAATAGGTTATTAAAATTTGTTGGTGAAAGTGGGATTCAAACTATTATTACTACAACTGATTTAAAAAATATTAGTAAAAGATATTTAAATGAAGCTTATATATATGAAGTTAAGAATGGGAATATTGAAAGAAAGTAGGTTAGAATATGAGTGAAGAAAAAGTAGAACAAGCTTATGATTCATCTGCAATACAAGTATTGGAAGGTTTGGAGGCTGTTAGAAAAAGACCAGGAATGTATATTGGAAGTACAAGTTCTAGGGGATTGCACCATCTAGTATGGGAGATTGTTGATAATGCTATAGATGAGGCTTTAGCTGGTTATTGTAAACATATAGAGGTAATTATTGGCAAAGATAATAGTATTACTGTTAAAGATGATGGTCGTGGGATTCCTGTTGATATTCATCCTAAAACAGGAAAAAGTACGGTTGAAACTGTTTATACTGTACTACATGCAGGTGGAAAGTTCGGTGGAGGAGGATATAAGGTATCCGGTGGGCTTCACGGAGTAGGTGCAAGTGTTGTTAATGCTTTGAGTGATTGGCTTGAAGTTAAAGTTTATAAAAATGGTAACGTTTATTATCAAAGATATAGTCGTGGTGGTCATCCAGATGATGCATTAAAAATTATTGATAAATGTGATATAAATAGAACTGGTACTACTGTTACATTTTTACCTGATGATGAAATATTTACTGAAACAACGGTTTATGATTATGAAATATTAAAAAATAGATTAAAAGAATTAGCATTTTTGAATAAGGGTTTAAGAATTTCTTTATTTGATGATAGAGAAGCAGAAAAAAAGGATTCGTTTTGTTATGAAGGTGGACTTGTTGAGTATGTTCAAATGCTTAATAAAAGTAAAAACCCAATTCATGAAACTATAGTTGATATTGAAGGCGAGGATAAGGATATTAAGGTTGAAGTTGCACTTCAATATAATGAATCATATAATTCGAGTATTTATTCGTTTGTTAATAATATTACTACGCCTGAAGGTGGTACACATGAAGATGGTGTAAGACGTGCTTTGACTAGAATATTAAATAAATATGCTTCAAGTGCAGGAATTCTTAAAGAAAAAGATGATCCATTAACTGGTGAAGATGTAAGAGAAGGCTTGACGATGATTGTATCGGTTAAACATCCTAATCCGCAATTTGAAGGTCAAACAAAGACAAAATTAGGAAATAGTGAAGTGCGTGCAATTGCAGATAAGATTTTTTCTGAGACTTTTGAAAGATTTTTGATGGAAAATCCTGATCAAGCTAAGATAATTGTGGAAAAATCTATGACGGCTAGTCGTGCTCGTGTAGCGGCAAAAAAAGCAAGAGAATTAACTCGTCGTAAGGGTGATTTAGATATTACTAATTTTTATGGAAAGTTATCTGATTGTAAAAGTAAGGATGCTTCTGTTAGCGAAATATTCTTAGTCGAAGGAGATTCGGCTGGTGGCTCTGCTATTAAGGGTAGAGATAGTATGACACAAGCAATTTTACCTTTAAGAGGAAAAATTTTAAATGTTGAAAAGGCAAGACTTGATAGAGCTTTATCTAATGAAGAAATAAGGACAATTATAACGGCTTTTGGTACAGGAATTGGTGATGATTTTGATTTATCGAAATTACGTTATCACAAAATTATTATTATGACTGATGCTGATGTTGATGGTAGTCATATTCGTGTGTTATTACTTACTTTATTTTATAGATTTTTTAAGCCAATTGTTGAAGCAGGGCATGTTTATGCTGCACAGCCACCATTATTTGTTATTAAACACGGAAAGACGATAAAATATGTATTAAATGAAACAGAAAGAGATGAGTACTTGGCTACTTTATCACCAAATACAAAATATGATATTATGCGTATGAAGGGATTGGGTGAAATGGATGCAGAAGAACTAAATGAAACAACTATGGATATTAATAAGCGTGTTTTAAGACAAATAACAGTTGATGATGCAATTGCTGCAGATGAAGTTTTCTCTAAATTAATGGGAGAAGAAGTTGAACCACGTAGAGAATTTATTGAAACAAATGCTACATATGTGGATAACTTAGATGTATAGGAGGGTTTAAAATGGATAGGTTAGAAAAGAATAGTATTGTAAAAGAAGTCCAGGACTCTTTCTTAGAATATTCAATGAGTGTTATTGTTGCTCGTGCATTGCCTGATTTGAGAGATGGATTAAAACCAGTACATAGAAGAATTTTATATTCTATGTATGAATCTGGTTATACACCTGATAAGCCTCATAAAAAGAGTGCAAGAATTGTGGGAGATGTTATGGGAAAATACCATCCACATGGAGATTCTTCTATTTATGAAGCGATGGTTAGAATGGCACAAGATTTTTCATATAGGTATATGTTAGTTGATGGGCATGGTAATTTTGGTAATATTGAAGGATATGGTGCAGCAGCAATGCGTTATACAGAGTCAAGACTATCAAAGATTTCTTTGGAATTACTTAGAAATATTAATAAAGATACGGTTAATTTTACACCTAATTTTGATGAAAGTGAAAGAGAGCCTGAGGTTTTACCATCAAGATTTCCTAATATTTTAGTAAATGGGACAACTGGTATTGCGGTTGGTATGGCAACTAATATTCCTCCGCATAATTTAAGTGAAGTAATTGATGGATGTGTTGCTTATATTGATAATCCTGATATAGATGTAGATGGGTTGATGCAATATATTAAAGGCCCAGATTTTCCTACTGGGGCAACAATTTTAGGAAATAGTGGAATTAAAAAGGCATATGAAACAGGTAGAGGATCTTTAACAATTAGAAGTAAAGCGACTATTGAAGAAAAAAACGGTAAGCAATATATAATAGTTGATGAAGTTCCTTATGGTGTTAATACTTTGGAGCTTAAAAATAAAGTTGCAGAGCTTGTTCATAATAAGACAATAGAAGGAATTGCTGATTATCATTCAGATTTAAAAGATGGAATTAAAATTACTATTACTCTTAAAAAGGATGCAAATGCGCAAGTTGTTTTAAATAAATTATATAAGCATACGTCTTTTCAGACGACATATGGAATCATTTTCTTAATGCTTGATCAGGGGGTACCTAAAACATTAGGTTTGAAAGATATTATTTCTAAATATATTGATTATCAAAAAGAAGTTATTATTAGACGTACAAGATTTGATTTGGATGTAGCAGAGAAGAGAGTTCATATTTTGGAAGGTTTAAAAATTGCGTTGGATAATATTGATGCTGTTATTAAATTGATTCGTGCTTCTAAATCAGATGAAGAAGCTAGAACTGGTTTAATGAATAATTTTAAATTATCTGAAATTCAAGCTAATGCTATTCTCGAAATGAGATTACGTCGTTTAACGGGTTTAGAGCGTGAAAAAATAGAAAATGAATTAAATGACTTGTTGAAATTAATTGATGAGTTACGTGGCATTTTAGCTAGTGATGCGAAGATATTAGAAGTTATAAAGAAAGAATTATTAGAAATAAAAGATAAGTATGGTGATGAAAGACGAACCAATATTGATATGACGGCTATTGAATATATAGAAGATGAGTCTTTGATTCCAGAAGAAGATATAATTATTACATTGACTAAGAATGGATATATTAAGCGTTTGAGAGCGGATACTTATCGTACTCAAAATCGTGGTGGAGTTGGTGTTAAGGGAATGTCTACAAATGAGGACGATTTTGTGGAACATATGATTTCTATGAAGACTCATGATTATTTGTTATTTTTCTCTAATCGTGGTCGTGTATACCGTATGAAGGGATATGAAATTCCTGAGTATTCTCGTCAATCAAAAGGTTTACCAATAATAAATTTATTACCTTTAGAGAAAGATGAGAACATTAGTTCGATAGTTGAGTTGGATGCTAATGATGATTTTACTAAATATTTAATGTTTGCTACTAAAGAAGGTATTGTTAAGCGTACAGAAATAGGTGAGTTTGATAATATTCGTAAAGGTGGTAAGATTGCTATAGTATTAAAAGAAAATGATGAGCTGATAAGTGTTAGAAAGACTTGTGGAAAAAATGAAATAGCAATTGGTGCAAGCAATGGTCGTATGGTTAGATTTGATGAAAATGAAATTCGTTCTATGGGAAGAAGTAGTTCTGGTGTAAAAGGAATGGATTTAGATGGTTCTAAGGTAGTAGGGGCAGAAGTAGTAAATCCAGGACAATTTATATTAATTGTTACGGAAAAGGGATATGGAAAAAAGACTCTAATTGATGAATATCGTTTAACACATAGAGGTAGCAAAGGAGTTAGAGCATTCAATGTTACAGAAAAAAATGGTATGATGGCTGCTTTAAAATGTGTTGATGACGGTGATGATTATGATGTTATTGTTGTTACTAATAGTGGAATTATAATGAAAATGCCTGGAGAACAAATTTCTACTTTAAAAAGGGCAACTCAAGGAGTAAGACTTATTAATTTAAAAGATGATCAAACTGTTTCAACTGTGGCTATAGTTGCTAAAGAGGAAGAAAATATAGATTCTGTTAATGGTGAATAAAAGACGGTGCTACACCGTCTTTTTTTTATGTAGCTTTCTTTATTTTACCTTGTGGATAAAAATTTTTTGAATTACAATAATAGATAAATATAGTAACAGTTATTTCCCGGGAAATAATTTGGGAAATAATTTTTTTGTGAATATTTATGAAATGTCAATGAAAAATTTCTTTTTGTTATAAAAAATATTAAATTTATTGCTTTTTTTGTCAAATTTTACATGCATCTTTATTTTAAGCAATTTAGTTAAGTTTTTATGTATAGTTGTATTACTAATTTTATTAGAATGCATTTTCTATGTTTCACGTGGAACGTTTTATCCACAGATTTTGTTGATAATTTTATGTATTTATTATTTTTGTATGATTTGCTTTAAGTCTATATTAATTTATTGTTAACTATTTATTTTGAATTATTTAAAAAATCTTTTTTAGTTAAATTTAAAATGTTCCACGTGAAACATTTTATCCACAGATTTTGTTGATAACTTTTATACTTTATTATAAATTTGTTTTGTTTTTAGTATTAATAATTTTAAAACTAGTTCTATTATTTTAAATAAAGTTTCACGTGAAACATTATATATAGAAAAAATTAGATTTTCTATATATTACCTTTAGAAAAATTTTTATTTATAATTAAATTTATATTATTTTATAATTTTAATTTACAAATTTTATTAGTTATATTACAATGTTATCGTGCAATGGAAATGTTTGAACCAGGTCAGGATCGGAAGGTAGCAGCCTTAAGAACCTCCTTCCATGTGCACTTTTTTATTGGGGTGTTATTATGAATTCTAAATATATGGAAATTGCTTTTTCTGAAGCTAATAAGGCATTTAAAAAAGGTGAAGTTCCTGTTGGAGCTGTTATTGTACAAAATGGAATGATTGTTGCAAAAGCACATAATAAAAAAGAAAAGAAAAAATGTTCTATTTGTCATGCTGAAATTTTGGCTATTATTGAAGCTTCAAAAAAAAATCGCAATTGGAGATTGGAAAATTGTGACTTGTATGTTACTTTAGATCCTTGTCCTATGTGTGCGAGTGCAATAAAACAAGCAAGAATTAAAAATGTTTTTTCTGCATTGGAAAATAGAGATAAAAACAATAAAAAAATAATTTTAGAAATTTTTAAATCTGATAGTGTTAATTCAGCTGTTAATTTTGTGAGTGAATTGGATATTATTAAAAGTGAAACATTATTACAAAAATTCTTTGATAGTCGAAGAAAAAAGTAATTATGTTTTTTTTCTTTGTGTTATAATATAGGAGATTGGGAGGTATATTATGTATCGTGCTTTGTATAGAAAATATCGTCCTCAAGGTTTTGAAAGTGTTGTTGGACAAAATACTATTGTTAGAACATTAAAAAATTCTATAATAAATAATTCATTTAGTCATGCTTACATTTTTTTTGGTCCTAGAGGTGTTGGAAAAACAACAGCTTCAAAAATCTTTGCTAGAGCAATTAATTGTTTAGAACCAGTTAATGGTGATGCTTGTGGAAAATGTAAAAATTGTATTCATTCATTTGAGAGAGAATGTGTAGATATTATTGAAATTGATGCTGCTTCAAATAATGGTGTAGATGAGATTAGAGAATTAAAAAATAAAATTTCATTAGTTCCTGCTGAGTTAAAATATAAAGTTTATATTATTGATGAAGTGCATATGCTATCTCTTGGTGCATTTAATGCATTACTTAAAACATTAGAAGAGCCACCTGAACATGCAATTTTTATTTTGGCTACAACCGATCCACAAAAAGTTCCAGAGACAATTATTTCAAGATGTCAATGTTTTTCTTTTAAACGTATTTCTGAAGAAATGATTGTAAAAAGATTAAGGGAAGTTTGTGAAATGGAAGGAATAGAAGTTGATGATAATGTTTTATTAGAAATTGCTATTTCTTCTGATGGTGGTATGCGTGATGCTTTGGGTGCATTGGATAAATTGACAGCGTATACTAAAAGTAAAATTACGGTAGATGATTTTGCTGAATTAAATGGAGTTATTACTAGCAAAATGCTTGAAGAATTATGTAATTATATTTTTAATGGTGATATTTCTCAGGTTTTATCATTAATTTCAAAGTATAATAACGATGGAAAGAATTTAATTCAAATATTACTTCAAATAATGCATTTTTCTAGAAATATGGTTATAAATTATTATGTGGATAAAAGTAATAATAGTAATATTTCAATTGATAAAGTATTGTTATTGGTGAATTTAATTAACGAAAAAATGTTCGATATAAAAAAGAGTGGTAATCCTAAAATTTATATAGAAATGTTATTAATAAAATATATAAAAGATAATGGTTTAGCTTTAAATGATAGTTCTATAGAAAACAAAGTAGAAGAGATTTCCTGTATTGAAAGTTCTGCGGATAGTACTTCAAAAAATGTTGTTGATAACTCAGATGATGAAGAATATGATTTTGATAAGGAATTTTCCAATATTGATGATAACGGTGATGATATAGATAAGTCCGTTTTTTTGAAACCTATTAAAGAGATTGAAAGTATTGATAGTGATTATAGTTCTGGGAATATTGAGCAGAAAAAGGTTATTAATATGGATGAAATAATAAAAGCACGTGTTAATAACACTTTGGCGAAAGCAAATAAACAAATTTTAAATACTGAGCTGGAGAATATTAAAAAATTAAATGATTTTACTTTTGATCAAGAAATTGGTTATATTGTTTGTAGTTTACTTGATGCTAGTTTACGTGCTGCTAGTGAGGAAAATATAATTTTAAGTTATGAGTATGATTCTACGGTTAGGCAAAATCTAACTGAATTAGACAAGTTTATATATGTTTATAATAAAATTACCGGTTCTTCTAAAAAAATTGCCATGATTACGCATGATGAATGGGAAAAGGAAAAGGAAAAGTATATTAAGAAAATTAAGGAAGGAATTCATTATGAAGTGATCGAAGAACCTGTTGAGGTATATGAAGAATCAAAAAAAGATGATATAATATCTAATAGTGCAATGGATCTTTTTGGAGACATTGTCGAAATAAATTAATTAGTAAGGAGAATAAATATGAATATACAAGCTATGATGAAGCAGGCTCAAGCTATGCAAAAAGATATGATGAAAATAAAAGATGAAGTTGATAATACTGAATTTACTGCAGAAAGCTCATTGGTTAAGGTTACTGTAAAGGGAACCAAGGAAGTCATTAAGGTTGAAATAAATGCTAAAGATGGGTTAGAATCAGATGATATTGAGATGTTGCAAGATATGATAATGATTGCAATTAATGAAGCAAATAAAAAGGTTGATTCAGCTTTAGAAAGTAAAATGGGTAAATTTGGAAATATTCCAGGTTTATTTTAGAGAGTGAATATGTATCCTGATAGTATTAAAAGTTTGATAGAATCTTTTAAATTCTTACCAGGAATTGGGGAAAAAACAGCCGAAAGACTGGCTTTTTCAGTTTTAGAATTGGAAGAAGAACAAGCTGAATATTTTTCTGAAAGTTTGGTTAATGTAAAAAAAAATATACATAAATGTAGCATTTGCAATACATTAACGGAAAGTGATATGTGCTTTATTTGTAAAGATGATGCAAGGGATAATGATATACTATGTGTAGTTGAAGATACGAAAAATGTTTTTCTTTTTGAAAAATTAGGCATGTTTCATGGGAAATACCATGTTTTAGATGGCTTAATTTCACCTTTGGATGGGCTTAATCCAGAAGATATTGGATTAGACAAATTAGTTGATAGGATTACTTCTGAAAAATTTAAGGAAATAATTTTTGCCTTTAAACCTAGTATAGAGGGTGAGACTACTGCTCTTTATATAAAGAGAATATTAGATGGTTTAAACGTAAAAACTACGAGGTTGGCTAGTGGCGTTCCTATTGGAGCAGATATGGAATATGTTGATAGTTTAACGTTAGAGAGAGCTTTAAATGATAGAAAAGAAATAGAATAAAAATTATAAAAATTCATATCTCTTAATAGGAGATGATGGAATGAGAATAATTTTAAAACTATCAAAAAGGGTAATTTTAGGAACACTTTTATTGTACGGATATAATTTGATTGCAGTAAACTTTAATATGATTATACCAATTAACTTTTTTACTATAAGTTTTGTTACAATTTTGGGTATTCCTTCAATTTTGGCACTTTTATTATTTAAATTATTTGTATTGTGAGGTGTTTTGATGAACTTAACTGTTGCTAAGAATCGATATTTTGATCAAATTAATAGTATTGTTTGTTTTGATAAACTTTCACATGCGTATCTTATTGAAATAGATGATTATGAGAATGATTTTGCTTACGTTTTATCGTTTGTTAAATTGATTCTTTGTCAAAATAAAAGTAAAGATTCTTTCAATCTTAGTTGTGGAAAGTGTAATATATGTGATCAAATTTCAAACAATTCTTATGTTGATTTAAAAATAATTGAACCAGATGGTAATTATATTAAAAAGCAACAGTTACTTGATTTGCAAGAAGAATTTCACAATAAATCTTTATTAAATAATAAAAGAATTTATATTATTAAAGAGGCTGATAAGTTAAATGATTCTTCAGCTAATACAATTTTGAAATTTTTGGAGGAACCAGAAGAAGATATTATAGCTTTGCTTGTGACGACAAACCGATATAAAGTTATCGAAACGATTATTTCTAGATGTCAAATTTTATCATTACAGGATAATTTTAATGACATTAATTTATCGGATAATGTTATTGATTTAATTGGTTTTATTTTGAATAATGATGCTTTATTTATTAATTATAATCTTATTTTTAATGAAATATTACCTGATAAAAATACTGCAAGGCAAATATTTGGTGAAATAGAAAGTGTATTTATAAATTATTTAAATTACTTGGCTATTGATAATATTGAATTTAGTAATTCTTTAATTAAAAAGTTATTGTCAGGTTTTAGTAGTGATAAAATTATTAATTGTATCTCAATAATTGAGGATGAACTTCAAAAACTTAATTATAATGTTAATTATAAGTTATGGCTTGATTGTTTATTTGCCAGGTTGATAGGAGGTTAATTTATGGTAGATGTAGTAGTTATTAGATTAAAGACAACAAAGGGAATGTATTTTGTATCACCTAATCTTATTGATGTTGTTAATGGTGATATTGTTGTCTTTGAAACCGAAAATGGATTGCAACTTGGTGAGATATGCAGTGATGTACGAAAAGAAAAAGAAGAAAATGTTGATTTGCCGTTACCTAAAGTTATTAGATTAGCTACCGATGATGATTATATTAGATATAATGATAATGAGAAGGTTAAGGAAAATGCTTTAAATGATGCAAAAAAGATTAGCAAAGAATTAAAGTTAGATATGAATTTTGTGGAAGCATATTATAATTTAGATAGATCACAATTAATATTTTCATTTTTGGCAGATAATAGGGTTGATTTTAGAGAACTTGCAAAAAAATTGGCACAAAAATATAAAACAAGAATTGAACTTAGACAAATAGGCGTTCGTGATAAGTCTAAAAAGATTGGAGGTCTTGGACCTTGTGGATTATTCTTGTGCTGTAATACATTTTTAACTGATTTTAATAGTGTATCTATAAATATGGCCAAAAATCAGTTTTTGGCATTAAATCCATCTAAAATAAATGGTGTTTGTGGCAGGCTATTGTGTTGTTTAGATTACGAAAATGATGTATATACTGAGTTAAAGAAAGACCTCCCAAAAATAGGTATGATGGCTGATACACCATTTGGAATGGGAAAAGTAGTTTCCGTTGATGTGTTTAAAAAGACATATTCAGTTGATTTAAAAGAAAAAGGAATTATAGAATTTTCAAAGGACGAAGGTAAGAAATAATGGAAGTCCTTAATGATATTTTAGGTTATAAAAATCGAAAAATATATCAAGATACTGAATGTTTTTCTTTTTCACTTGACAGTATAATGTTAGCTAATTTCGCTACAATTCGTTTGAGGGATAAAAAGATTGCTGATTTAGGTTGTGGAAATGGAGTAATTCCTTTAGTTTTATCTCTTAGAACAACTAAGGAAATTGTTGGAGTAGAGATACAGGAAAAGTTAGCTGAAATGGCTAAAAAATCGGTAATTTATAATGATTTGGAGCAACAAATAAAGATTGTGACTTCCAATATTAAAAATCTTGGTAATGAATATTTTGAAAAATTTGATTTAATAACTTGTAATCCACCATATTTTAAAGTAAATGAAAAAAATTTTTTTAATGAAAGCTATGAGAAAATGGTGGCAAGACATGAAATTGAAATGAATCTTACAGATTTACTAATTATTGTAAAAAAAATGTTGAAAAATAATGGTAATTTTGCTATAGTACATAGACCTGAGAGATTAATGGATATTTTATTTGAATTTAGAAAAAATAATATTGAACCTAAACGTATTCAATTTGTTTATGAAAAGGTAAGTAAAGATGCTACTGTTGTTTTAATTGAGGGACAAAAATGTGGTAGCCCTGGTGTTAAAGTGGAAAAGCCAATTATTATGTATGATGATGCTGGCAATATGACAAAAGAGTATGCTCAGTTACAAATTGAGGTGAGAAGATGAATCAAAAGAGTTATGATGGTAATGCTTGTTTATATTTAATTCCTACGCCTATTGGTAATTTGGAAGATATTACTTTGAGAGCACTTAATGTTTTAAAATTAGTTGATTTTATTTTATGTGAAGATACGCGTGAGACTGGAAAATTACTCAGTAAGTATGAAATTAAGAAAAAATTGGTTAGCTGTCACGAGTTTAATGAAGATAAAATTAGTGAGTATGTTGTTACTGAACTTAAAAAAGGAAAAAATATTGGATTAGTTACAGATCAAGGAACCCCTATAGTAAGTGATCCTGGGTATATAGTAGCTCGAGAAGTTATTAATAGTGGATTTAATGTTATAAGTTTACCAGGGGCAACTGCTTTTGTTCCTGCGCTTACTATGTCAGGAATTGATCCATCACCATTTGTTTTTTATGGCTTTTTGAACTCTAAAGAGTCTAAGAGAAAAAAAGAACTTCAAAAATTGAAGGATTTTGAATATGCAATGATTTTTTATGAGGCACCACATCGCTTAAAAAGCATGTTAAATAGTATGTTAGAAATATTAGGAGACAGGAAGGTGGCAATTTGTCGGGAAATTTCAAAGATTCATGAGGAAGTACTGAGAGATAAGATAAGTAATTTAATTGAAGTTGCCGACAGTCTTAAAGGGGAATTTGTTGTTATTGTAGAGGGAAATAAAGAAAGTGTTGATTATTCTAGTATGAGTATAATTGAACATGTTAAACTATATGTTGATGATGGTATGAGTGAAAAAGATGCGATTAAATTAGTGGCCAAGGAGAGAAATACAGCCAAATCTATTATATATAAAGAATATCATGATAATAAGGAAGATTGATTAATATTTCCCGGGAAATAAAATTGTAGATTTTTAAAAATTTATTGTAAGTAATAATATATGTATTTAGATTAATATAAATTGTTAGTAAATATTTTATAACTAGTAACTTATGATATTTAAAATATTAGATATAGAGGTGATAGTATGAAATTAATAGTTGGTTTAGGCAATCCAGGAAAGGCGTATGAGAATACGAGACATAATATTGGGTTCTCGTTTTTGGATAGTTATATTTTAAAAAAAGGTTTTTATGGTAATTGGAAAGAAAAATATAACGGGTTATATTTTGAAACTACTGTAAATGGTGATAAAGTTTTGTTTTTGAAACCACAATCTTATATGAATTTATCTGGCAGTGTTGTTAGTCAATTTGTTAATTTCTATAAGATCTCTGTTGAAGATCTTTTTGTTGTTTCCGATGATTTGGATTTGAATGTTGGAAACTTTAAATTAAAAGCAAAAGGGTCTTGTGGTGGACATAATGGATTGCGTGATATTGAGAAGAATTTAAAAACTCAAGAATACAAGCGTTTAAAAATAGGTATTTCTAATAATAAAAATTTAGATACTAAAGATTATGTTTTGGGGAAATTTACTAATGATGAAAGGGAAGCATATAAGCAGTTATTTCCTATTTTATGTGAGGTAATGGATGAATATTTTATATCTCAATTTGGTGATTTGATGAGCAAGTATAACAGTAAGAATAGGTGATTAGATGAAAGTGTTTGATCAATTTATTTCTGTAGATATAAAAAAGGACATGGGTATAGTTGGTCTTACCGATGAGTTTTTTTGTGTTTATTTAAATAATTTATATGAAAAGTATAGTAAGAATGTATTAGTGGTTGTAAATTCTTTATTTGAAGCTAACCAACTGTATTCATCTTTAAAAAATTATACTGATAATTGTTTTTTATTTCCTATGGACGATTTTTTAACTAGCGAAGCATTGGCCATAAGTCCTGATTTACAAATAACGCGTCTTGAAACAATTAACAAAATTATAAAGGGAAATCCGGTAATTGTTATAACAAATTTAATGGGTTATTTACGATTTTTGCCTACGAAGAAAAATTATGAAAATAGTATTATTTCTTTAAATGTTGGTGATATAATTAGTCCTGCTAAACTTGTGGATAATTTAATTAGAATAGGTTATTGTCGGGACACTTTAGTTACTAAGACAGGGGAATTTGGTGTTCGAGGGTTTATTATTGATATTTTTCCTGTTGATGAGGAAGTTCCTGTACGTATTGAATTCTTTGATGATGAAATTGAATCAATGAGAACATTTGATCCCGAAAATCAAAAGTCATTGGATAATATAAATGCTATTTCTGTTAAACCTTATTTTGAATTTATTTGTAATAGTTATGTGGAAGAGGAAAAATTGGGAAAGCAGAAATTTCTTGCGGAATATGGCGATGTTTCTTCAATTGCAGACTATTTAGTTGATAATATTACTATTTTTAAAGATTATGAACAGTTGAAATTTAGTTTTAGTCAAATTATGGAAGAGGTTCTAACATATAAAAATTCAAAAGATCTTGACTTTAAAGGTGATTATATGTTTGACTTTGCAAATATCGAATGTAAGTTTCCTATTTATTATATGTCTATTAATAATGTGGCCAATAGAAAAATAGTTTCTTATGTTCAAGATTTTAAAATAAGAACAATTAATAATTTTTCAGAAAATGCTGAGAATATTAATTTGTTTATTAGAAAGGCTATTGCTGATGGAAAAACGGTAATTATTTGTTTAAAGAAGCACCAAATTAGAAGTATTGTGAAAGTTCTTAATATGCGAGTTTATGAGAGTGATTTTACAAGTATTAGGATTGGAGCAGTTAATTTAATTGAAAAAGAAATTAATCATGGTTTTGTCTATGAAAATTTGGTTGTATTATCTGCTAGTGAATTATTTATTGTTAATAATTCTAAAAAAAAATATAAAACAAAATTTAAATATGCTGTTGGTATTAAGGATATTAACAAATTAAGTATTGGTGATTATGTTGTTCATAATGTTCATGGTATTGGTATATACAATGGGATTAAAACATTAACTTTAAATGGTATTACTAAAGATTATTTAGAAGTGTTGTACCAAGGGACCGATAAGATGTATATTCCTGTTGAAAAAATAGATTTACTGGCTAAATATTCTGGTAAAGAAGGAGTGGCCCCAAAAGTTAATAGATTAGGTGGTAATGAGTGGAGTAAGACTAAGGCTAGAGTTAAAAGCAAGGTTAATGATATGGCTGATAAATTGCTGAAATTATATGCTGAAAGAGAAGCTAAAAAAGGATTTGCTTTTTCCCCTGATTGTGATATGTCATACGATTTTGAACAAGATTTTCCGTATGAACTTACAAGGGATCAGGTGCAAGCAATAAATCAGATTAAGGCAGACATGGAATGTCCCATTCCAATGGATAGATTATTATGTGGAGATGTTGGATTTGGGAAAACAGAAGTTGCTTTTGTGGCGGCATTTAAGGCAGTATTGGATTCTAAACAAGTTTTATTTCTTTGTCCAACAACAATTTTATCTAATCAGCATTATGAAAATGCTAAGGTTCGGTTTAGAAATTTTCCTGTATCAATTGGTTTATTAAATCGTTTTACAACACCGAAAGAAGTGCGTCGAATTTTAGATGGTCTTAAAGATGGAACAATTGATATTGTTTTTGGAACTCATCGATTACTTAGTGATGATGTTCAACTTAAGGATTTGGGGTTACTTATTATAGATGAGGAGCAACGTTTTGGTGTAGCACATAAGGAGAAAATTAAGCAATATAAAACAAATGTTGATGTTTTAACGCTTACAGCAACGCCAATTCCTAGAACATTGCAGATGTCGTTAGTTGGAATTCGAAGTCTTTCGCTTATTGAAACTCCACCTATGAATAGATATCCCGTTCAGACATATGTTGTTGAGGAAAATAAGCAAATTTTGAAAGATGCCATTTATAAGGAGTTATCTAGGAATGGGCAGGTATTTATTTTGTATAATAGAGTTCAGTCTATAGAGGAAGAACGTAATATAATTCAAAACTTAGTTCCTGATGCAAAAATTGCTATTGCGCATGGACAAATGACTAAAAATGAATTAGAAAATGTTATTATGGACTTTACTAATCATGAGTATGATGTTTTGGTTTGTACTACAATAATTGAGACAGGTATTGATATTCCAAATGTTAATACACTTATTATTATGGATGCTGATCATTTTGGGTTAAGTCAATTATATCAAATAAGAGGTCGTGTTGGTCGTGGTGATAAGTTTGCATATGCTTATTTGATGTATCAACCATTTAAGTCTTTAACAGAAACTGCAGTAAAGAGACTTAATGTTATTAAAGAATTTACAGAACTTGGTAGTGGCTTTTCTATTGCAACTAGGGATTTATCTATTCGAGGAGCTGGTGATATTTTAGGAAGCGAACAAGCTGGTTTTATTGATTCAGTAGGAATAGATTTATATTTGAAAATGCTTAATGATGAAGTTGCTAGAAAGAAAGATGTTGCTTTGGAAATTGCCGACGAAGAGATTGATAAGCCACCATTACTTAGTGTAACTACACATATTGATGATAGTTACGTTAGTGAGGATGAGTTAAAAATTGAAATTCATAGAATGATTAATGAAATTGATTCTAAAGAAAAATTTGATGAGGTAAAAAGAGAATTAGAAGATCGTTTTGGTAAACTTAATGAAGATATTATTGTTTATATGTATGAGGAATGGTTTGAAAAGCTGGCAGATAAATTAAAATTAGCTAAAGTAAATCAGACGAAGAATTCAATAGAAATGTTTTTTCCTATGGATATTGTTTCAAAATTGAATACTGAGGAAATATTTATGGATGCTTTTCAAATAACAAACATGTTTCGTTTTATTAGTCGAGGAAACAATTTAGTTATAGTACTTGATATTATTAAATTAGATAAACATCCGGTTTATTATTTAGTAGAATTATTAAACAAAATTTTTAGTAAATTTGGAAATTCTATTGACTAATATCTTAAATAGTTGTTAAAGTTAATATGCTAGGAGTGAGATATTGATGATAGATACATTAGAAGAATTTAAAAAGCAACATTTTGATAATTATAAAAAAGCTATTCTAGAGATTGTTAATAATAATACTGATGTATTAGTAGATGAAGATATTATGTCTTTGTTAAGAAAACCTCCACTTGATTCTATGGATCTAATAAAAACTAAATATTTAGATTTAGCAAAAAAAAATAAAATAGTTTTAGATACTATAAAATTGGATGACATGCTGGAGGATTATCGTAAGGAAATAGTAAAATGTTGTTTTGATATAAAAAAAATAAGGTTAACTGCGTTAGAAGAATTGGTAGAAAAGGTAGAGTTTACTAAGGGGACAGAGGTTATTAAATTTAATAAAAAAGATTTTACATATATAAATAAGAAAATAAAAAAAACTATAAAGGAACAATTGCAATGTTCAATTGAAAAGAAAATTATAAGTAATGTTGATACTGTTTTTGCTATGGAAATTAATGATGAAATAAAGAAGAAAGTTAATAATGAAATTATTAAATTTGTTAAGGGTGCTTATCAACGTCAATTACTAGAAAATATTGATTTTAAAATATTGGTTAAAGATACTACTTTAGCAAATGGGGTAAAAGAGCAGGGAGAACGTCATTTGTTTACTTTAGCAAACTCTCATATATTTAAACAGGAAGAGAATTAGAAAAACTAATTCTTTTTTTTAACGCAATCTTAATAATTACATATTATAAGATAGCGGAGGAAGTTTAAAATGAAAATTATATTGTACAGCGTTTTAGGAATTATGATACCTTTTATTG
Source organism: uncultured Mycoplasmatota bacterium (assembly GCA_900552495.1). GTDB lineage: Bacteria > Bacillota_I > Bacilli_A > RF39 > UBA660 > JAEDES01. The sequence goes on from URZY01000006.1 coordinate 68,194, forward strand.
GAACATGTATAGGAAGTATGTTTGTATTCTTTTGTAAAAAGGAATTAAGTGATAGGTTTCATAAATGTATGATTGGTATTGCAGTAGGTGTTATGCTTGCAGCAAGTGTTTGGTCGTTAATTATTCCATCAATTGATATGTCTAGTAATATGTATGTAATTAAATGTCTACCAACAATTGTAGGATTAGTACTTGGAATTATATTTTTAATTTGTGTGGATATTGTTTCGAGGAAGATTGAAAACAATGTTAAAAAAGAGAAAATTAATATGTTATGGTTTTCAGTAACTTTACATAATATTCCAGAGGGGATGGCAGTAGGGGTTTGTTTTGCTGGACTTTTGTCTGGAAATGCAGAAATAAATTTAATTAATGCTCTTATTTTAGCACTTGGGATTGGAATTCAAAATGTTCCAGAAGGCGCAATTATTTCAATGCCTATGCATACTAAAGGAAAGCCAAAATTTAAATCTTTTATATCAGGAGTTATTTCAGGAATTGTTGAACCAATAGCTGCAATATTTACAATAGCCTTATTAAATTTAGTTGTTCCTTTACTTCCATATTTGCTGTCTTTTGCTGCTGGAGCAATGATATATGTTGTAATAGAAGAGTTGGTTCCAGAAATGCAAGTTGGTAAAAAGAGTTATTGTGGAATATTAAGTGTTATTTTTGGCTTTATAATAATGTTATTTTTAGATGTAATGTTGGGTTAAAAATAATTTTTTGGGTAATAATATAAATGTGAAAAGTTTAAGAAAGTTAGCACTCGCTATTGACAAGTGCTAATTAAAGTAGTATGATTAAGATGTAGTAAGAAAACTTACTATGTGGTATTAAAATTATATTTGTGCTACCGTTCGTTGTAACACACTATGAAAGGAAGATGATTTATATGATGATAGTACCAAGAAGAAATAGAGAATTTGATTTATTTGACGATTTCTTTAATGATGGAGAATTATTTTCTAAGAGACAATTAGGATTTATGAAAACAGATATTAAGGAAGAAAAAGACAAATATGTTATTGAAGCAGAATTACCTGGTTGTGATAAAGAAAATATTAGTTTGGAATTGAATAATGGTTATTTGGAAATTTCAGCTAAAGTTGTTAAAGAAACAAGTGATAAGGATGAGCAGAGATATATTAGACAAGAAAGATTCTTTGGTGAAAGTTCAAGAAGCTTTTATGTAGGAGATCAAGTAACTCAAGAAGATATTGATGCTGAATTTAAAAATGGTGTTTTGAAAATAGTAGTTCCTAAAATTGAAAAAGTTGAAGAGACACCTTTAGCAAAGAGAATAGAAATTAAATAGAAGTAAAAGTCAATCTTTTGATTGGCTTTTTTTTGTATAAAAAATATTTCCTGGGAAATAATAAGGATAGAGAAAGCGAGGAATAATATGAAGTCAACTGGTGTTGTAAGAAGAGTAGATGATTTAGGGAGAATTGTTATTCCAAAGGAAATAAGAAGAACTCTTAGAATTAGGGATGGAGAAGAGCTTGAAATATATGTAGATGATGGAGTAGTAGTTTTAAAGAAGTTTTCTAATGTGGCTGATTTAGAGAATGTGTCAAAAAAGATAATTGATGTAGTAAGCTCGCTTGTTGGTAAAACAGTTCTTGTTAGTGATCGTGACCAAATTATTACAGGTAGTGGAGATTTAAAAAAGAATTATTTAAATAAAGATATTTCACAGACTATTGAAGATGTCATTAGTAGTAGAAATATTATAGTTGAAAAAAATATTAATTCTATTGAGATTGTTGATGGTATTGAAGATAAATATTCGTATGTTATTTATCCTATTATTAGTTTTGGTGATGTTGTTGGAACTATAATTTTATTATCTTTAAATAGTGATATATCTGAATTTGATGTTACAATAAGTAGTATGGTTGCACAATTTTTAGGTAAATATGTTGAAGATTAATTAATTTTATGTTATATTATGTCCATAACTTTTTAAAAGTTGTGATGAAGAGTCAATAATTAAGAATTTATTTTAGAGACCTCCGTTAGGTGAAAGGGAGGATAAATATGATTATTAGATATGGCTTCTGAACTGTTATATCGATATGTAGGTATAAACGTAGATAGGCGTTAACTATTTAAGTGTGTAATATCAGATTATTACGAAATAAGGTGGTACCGCGAAATGTTCGTCCTTATGTCGTGATAATTTTTTTTTGATATTGAATATTATTAAGAGGAGTGATTTATATGGCAGAAAAATTTTATATTTCGACAGCAATTGCATATACTTCTGGTAAACCACATATAGGTAATACTTATGAGATTGTTTTAGCTGATGCTATTGCTAGATGGAAAAGATTAAAAGGATATGATGTTTACTTTCAAACTGGTACGGATGAACACGGAATAAAAATAGAAGAGAAAGCAGCAGCAGCTGGTGTTGAACCACAAGTGTTTGTTGATGGTGTTGCTTCAGAAATTAAAAAAATTTGGGATTTAATGAATACAAGTTATGATCGTTTTGTGAGAACTACGGATAAAAAACATGAAGAAGTAGTTCAACATATATTTAAAAAAATGTATGAGAAAGGCGATATTTATAAAGGTGAATATAAAGGTCTTTATTGTACTCCTTGTGAATCTTTTTGGACTGAATCACAGTTAGTTGATGGTAAATGTCCTGATTGTGGTAGAGAAGTTCATGAACAGAGTGAAGAGGCTTATTTCTTTAAATTAAGTAATTATCAAGAAAGATTAGAAAAATACATTGAGAAAAATCCTGATTTTATTCAACCAGTGGCTCGTAAAAATGAAATGATTAATAATTTTATTAAGCCTGGTTTACAAGATTTATGTGTTTCTCGTACTACTTTAAAATGGGGAATTCCTGTTGATTTTGATCCAAAACATGTTGTATATGTTTGGCTTGACGCACTTACAAATTATATTACTAATATAGGGTATGATGTTTCTGAAGTTACTGATGAATTCAAAAAATTATGGCCGGCTGATTTGCATTTAATTGGAAAAGATATTATTCGCTTTCATAGTATTTATTGGCCATGTTTCTTATGGTCACTTGATTTGGAATTACCAAAGAAGATTTTTGGTCATCCGTGGTTATTGACTAGTAGTGATAAGATGAGTAAGTCAAAAGGAAATGTTATTTATGCTGATGATTTAGTTGAAAAGTTTGGTGTAGATGCTGTTCGTTTTTATTTATTACATGAAATACCTTTTGCAAGTGATGGTAATATTACATATGATTTGTTAATCGAACGTATAAATGGAGAACTAGCTAATGTTTTAGGAAATCTTGTTCAGAGAACTATTTCGATGGGAAATAAGTATTTTAATGGTAAAATTGTAAATAAGAAAGTAAGTGCTGATGTTGATGATTCATTTATTGCATCTATTAATAATTTGGATGAATTAGTTACTAAAAAAATGGATGATTTACAAATAGCTGATGCCATGACAGAAATTTTTAATGTGTTACGTGTATCTAATAAGTATATTGATGATACTACTCCTTGGGTGCTTGCAAAGGATGAGGCTAACTTAGATAGATTAGAAACTGTAATTTATAATTTACTTGAATCTATTAGGGTTTGCGGTTCAATGTTAGAAGCTTTTATGCCAGAAACTAGTGAAAATATTTTAAAACAAATTAATATTGAAAATAAAGAGTATAGATATCAGGATAATAATGTTTATGAATTAGGTCAACCAAGTGCATTATTTCAAAGAATAGATCGCGATAAATTTATGCAGGAACATAATCTAGAAGTGTAAAATTGTGAAAAGTGTCGGAAAAAAACATATGGAAGTATTTAATCTGTATGTTTTTTTATGCTATATTTTAATGGTAGTGCTACGGAGGACTTATGACGAAAAAAGAAAAGCAGTTGTTGTCTTTAGATGTGGTATACTTTAGTGTTGCTTCAGCATTTTTAATAAGTTACTTGTATGCTGGAGATATAAATGACTTGTTATTTTTAATATTAATAACTAGTTTTTATCTTAGAATTAAAATTTATCGATGGAAAAAGTACCATTAATATGGTATTTTTATTTTGGAGGTGCTTTATGTTTATAGATACGCATTGTCATTTATCAAAGGAAGATTATGATGATATAGATTTAGTACTAAAGGAAAATAGAGATGCTGGTATTTCTAAAATAGTTGTTTCCGGTTGTGAGATTAGTAATATTGATGAAGTTTTAGATTTTGCTAATAGATATGAAGATGTTTATATAACTTTAGGTTATCATCCATCAGAAGTTGATAGTGTCACGGATAGTTTATTAGATGATTTGAAGGAAAAACTTAAAAATCCAAAAGTTGTGGGAATTGGAGAAATTGGACTTGATTATCATTATGGAAAAGAAGGAAAACAAAAACAGATTGAATTATTTGAAAAGCAGTTAAAAATAGCTGAAGAGTTTAATATGACTGTTGTAATTCATAGCAGAGATGCCACAGAAGATACAATTAATTGCTTGAAAAAATATAAAGTTACAGGTATTATCCACTGTTTTAGTGGAAGTATTGAGACAGCTGATATATATATTGCGATGGGATATAAACTCGGAATAGGTGGAGTTATTACTTTTAAAAACAGTAAATTATATGAAATTGTAGCTACGATTGGTTTAAAAAATATTGTTTTAGAAACAGATAGTCCTTATTTGGCGCCTGTTCCATTTAGAGGTCAACAGAACAGTTCAAAATATATACCATTAATTGCCAAAAAAGTAGCAGATGTTTTGGGAGATACATTAGAAAATGTTGCCAAAGTTACTACTGAGAACGCATGTAATTTGTTTGACTTGAATTAGGTTTTATGATAATCTTTAGTTAATAATAGATGCCTTTTTAGGTGGTGATTTAATGAATAAAATAGATTTTAAAAATTATATGATTTATTTTGGAACTTTTGTAATTTTTTTGGTGATTATTCTTTTGGGAGTATTTGTTTTAAATAAAAAAAGTTATAATTCATCGGCTTTAAGTGTAAATTATTTGGATGATATTAGTAGTGTTACTATTAGTAATGAGTTACCGATGACAGATGTTGTTGGGAAAACTATTTCTCTAAATAATTATAAAAAAAACATAACTGGGTATGTTGAGTTTGAAGTTAAATCGACAATTAAAGATAAAGTAAAATATGAAATTTATTTAGTAAAAGATAAAAAAGAATTAGAAGTACCTGATAAATTTGTAAAGGTTTATTTGACAGATAATAAGGATAAACCATTAAAATATTTTAATGAATCACAAGTTCCAACTTTTTATGAATTAAGATTAGCATCTAAGTCTGCTAGTGGAAAACTGATTTATAGTGGTTCAATAAAAGGAAATGAGACTCAAAGTTTTAAGTTGAGAATGTGGGTTGCAGATACATATGAATTAACAACTGATCCAATTGATTTTACTGTTAAATTGGAAGTTGTGATTAAGTAGGAGGAAATATGGAAGGTAAAAAGGGTGTATCAAAAAAAGTTGTTATTGCTTGTATAATAATATTTATTTTAGTGGCAGGAATAGTTGGCGCAGCATTTTATATTTATTTTAGTTCTCCAGCAGAGGTTTATCAAGAATCTTTAACGGGAGGAAGTATTTCACTTACATATAGTGATGATGAAAATTTGTTTGCTATTGAAAGTGCAACGCCTACGAGTGATATTGTGGGAAAGGCCTATGATAGTGCAGATTTATTTTTTGATTTTACTGTTAAAGTAAATGTAGAAGAGGCTAATGTAATTGAATATGAAGTTTTGTTAGTTAAAGATGAAGAATTATCGACTGCAATGAATGATAATATTAAGATTTATTTAGAGAAGGAAGAAAGTGGATCTTACGTAGCTGTTGATGACCCAAAAATATTTTCTAGTAATGTAGATGATGAAAAGATTGGTAATAGTGTGATGCTAGTTCATAAAGAAAGACGTACTGAGAGTGGTAATGATAATTATAGATTGCGTATGTGGGTATCTGATACAGCAAATATTACGTCAGGACAGTTACAAAATTATGCAGTAAAAATAGCTTTAAAAGGAAAGACAAAATAATTAAGTTAACGTGTCAAGCACGTTTTTTTCTTGGTTAATTATAGTTTTTTTTAAAGAGACGTATTATAATTAGGGTATGCTAGGCGGTGAGATTAATGGCAGTTCAGACTTTGAAAAACTTAAATAAGAAAAAGTCCAAAGCAAAATATATTTCTAGAATTGTCTTAAGATCGACAATGATAGCGGCTGTTGTTTTTTTTGCTCTTACGTTTTTATTTACTATTGTTGTTAGTAGCAGTAGTAAGAGAAAAGATTCATCTAATAATTCGTTATTTGGTGCGTATGTTATTGTTTCTGAAAGTATGATTCCTACAATTGATGTTAATGATGCTATTGTTGTTAAAAAGATTAGCAATAGTGATTTGAAAATTGGAGATATAATTACTTTTAATTCTAAAGATTATGCTTATAATGGAATGACTGTTACACATCGAATAGTTGGTATTCAAAAAACGGCTTCGGGAGAAAAAATATATAGAACTAAAGGAGATAATAATATTTTTATTGATACTGCTTTAGTAGATTTAAATAGCATTTATGGGAAAGTTATTTTAATTATACCTAAGATTGGTTATATTAAAAGTTTTTTAACTTCTATACCAGGTTTTTTAACAATTATTGTTTTACCAATAATAATTGTTATTGTGTATGAGATATATAGAATTAGAAAGCTATTGAAAAGACAAAAGAAAGAAATTAATTCAATATAAAGGAAAAATCTACTATGTTTTTTTCTTTTTTTAATGTATAATATCTGCGAAGTAGGAGTTATTATGGAAAAATATGATGTTAAATTTAAAAAAAAGTTTGGACAAAATTTTTTGAAAGATATTAATATTGTAAAAAAAATTGTACGAACAGCTGAAATTGAAGATGATAGTTTAGTTATTGAAGTCGGACCTGGTGGAGCGATTATGACGAGGGAGTTGGCGACTGTAGCTAAAAATGTAGTTGCTTATGAAATTGATGTGGATTTGAATTTAGAATTGTCTAAAAGATTAGAAGGCTTAGATAATGTTGATGTTATATTTCAAGATTTTTTGACTGCGGATTTAGTTAGTGATTTGAAAAATTATCAATATAAGAATGTTTATTTTGTGAGTAATGTTCCATATTATATAACTACACCTATACTTATGAAACTTATTGAAAGTGGAGTTTTCTTTAAAAAGATTGTAATGATGGTGCAGAAAGAAGTTGGAGAGCGTTTTGCGACAAAATGTGGAAATAAGGAATATGGTTCTATTACGGTATTACTTAATTATTTTTATAATATTAAGAAAGAGTTTTTCGTATCTCGTAAACAATTTGTGCCGGAGCCAAATGTTGATAGTGTAATTATTTCATTTACGGAAAAAGAGAATAAACTTTCTTTGTCTGATTTTAATTTTTTTGAGAAATTGGTTCGTGATAGTTTTCAATATAAGAGAAAGACTTTGCGTAATAATTTAAAAAATTATAATTTAGAGATTATTGAAAGTGTTTTGAATAAATATGATTTAGATCTTAATGTTAGAGCTGAGGCTGTAGATGTTTCGGTTTTTGTAGATATGGCTAATAGATTAAAAAAATAAGACTTCATTTTGAAGTCTTATTATCTTTTATAAATAAATCTCCTTGTTCCATAACAGCTTAGTGTTTCAATTATTTCGGATATTTCATCGATATTTTTATCAAAATCGTTTTTGACCCAAAAATTTAAAACACCTAGAGCTCCATTAAAGATAAAAATTGCGGCATATTCCATGTCTTCTTGAGAAAGTTCAGGTAGATCTTTTTCCCATCTTTCTTTACAACGATCAAAGGCAACTTCTAGGACGTCATTTAAAAAGTGAAGATTATTATTGGTATTGAAGAGAATTTTTACAAGTTCTTTATTTTCAAGAAATACAGTTAACATTGCTTTGGAGAATCCATAAATTGTTTTTTTTTCGTTACAATTTGGTTGATATGCTTTTTTAAGCTCTTTTACAAATTCATCTTCTATTGAATCGAGAAGGTTAAAAACATCTACATAATAACGATAAAAGGTAGCTCGATTAATGTCAGCAATTTTACAAATTTCACTTACTGTAATTTTTGTAATATCCTTTTTGGATAATAAATCTAGGAAAGTATCTTTAATTATTTTCTTTGTATATTTAACTCGTCTATCCATATTTACCTCTTTTTTAAACATATATGATAGATATTGTTTAATAACTATCAATTTATTGTTTTTTTGCTTATTGATTGGAATTATAAAATAATTATATAATACAATTGTAATATATTCAACAAGTGTTGAAAAAAAGATAAGGTGATTAATGATGAAAATGATTGATAAAGTGATTAATAAAATGAAGTATAAACATCCTTGGGATAAATTTTATGATAAGGATAAAAGAGATATAGAAGTTCCTAATGTTTCTATTTATGAATATTTACGTGATTGTAGTCAAAATAATTTAGAGGATATTGCAATTAATTATTTTAATAAAAAAATGACCTATAGAGCTTTTTTGAATGAAATTAATATTTGTGCACGTGCATTGAGAAGTCAAGGAATTAGGGAAGGCGATGTTGTAACTATTTGTATGCCAAATACGCCGGAGGCTGTTATTTCTTTTTATGCAGTAAATGAGATAGGAGCAATTGCTAATATGATTCATCCGTTGTCAGCTGAGGAAGAAATAAAGAATTCATTAATTAGTACTAAAAGTGTATTATTGATTGCTATTAATTTAAGTTATAAGAAAGTTAAAGAGATTATTAATGATACAGCTGTTTATAAAACTGTTATTGTTTCAGCTAGTGATTCTATGCCAACATTGCTTAAATTTGGATATAACCTAACTCAAGGAAGAACTATTGAAACACCGAAAAGAAGTGAAGTTTATCTTTATTGGCATGAGTTTATGGAAAAGGGTAAGCATTATAATAATAAAGTTCTTGTTAAGACAACTAAAGATCAACCGGCTGCTATTTTACATAGTGGTGGGACAACTGGAATACCAAAAAATATTGTTTTGACTAACGGGAATGTTACGGCATTAGCTAAGCAAGCAACTATTATATTTCCACGTATTGGTGTAAGAGACTCAGTTTTAACAATTTTGCCTTTGTTTCACTGTTTTGGTTTATGTGTTTGTGTTAATTCAGTTTTGTGTTTGGGAGGAACTGTTATTTTAATTCCTCAATTTGATGCAAAAAGATTTGATAAATTATTTAAGACATATCACCCATCGATTGTAGTTGGGGTTCCAACTTTATATGAAGCATTGCTTTCAAATAAACATATGGATACAATGGATTTATCTTATGTTAAATATGCTATTTCTGGTGGAGATAGTTTAACTCCGGCGAAAAATGAAGCTGTAAATAAATTTTTTATGTCGCATAATAGTAAGGCTAAATTAATTCAAGGTTTTGGTATGACGGAAACTGGTGGTCCAGTATGTGCTCAGGTTTTAGAGGCGGTTTATGCTGGAAGTATAGGGATTCCATTGCCAGGAAATGAAATAAAGATTTGTAATGTTGATACGAGGGAAGAGGTTCCTTATGGTGAGACAGGTGAAATTTGTATTTGTGGTCCAACGGTAATGCCAGGTTATTTAGATAATGAAAAAGAAACCAATGATATTTTGGAGATGGATAAAAAAGGAAGAGTGTGGTGTCATACTGGTGATTTAGGCTATATGACTGAAGATGGCGTAGTTTATTATGTATCACGGTTAAAAAGAATGTTGATAGTTTCTGGATATAATGTTTATCCTTCTCATATTGAAAATGTGTTAATGCAACATCCTGATGTACTTAATTGTGGTGTTATTGGTGTTCCACATCCATATAAGGTTCAAATTCCAAAGGCTTATATAGTTTTAAATAGCGGTGTTAAAGACAAATTAAAGGTTAGAAACGATATAAAAGAGTATTGTAAGAAAAATTTGGCTGCTTATATGGTTCCAAAAGAATTTGAGTTTAGAGAATCGTTACCTAAAACTATGATAGGAAAAGTTAATTATCGTGAATTGGAAAAAGAAAATAAAAAATAGTTTAAAATACTGATCTTTTTTGATATGAACCCTATTTAATATTTGCTTTAAAGGGTCGTTTCAAAAGAGGTCTTTTTTTTTATTGTTAGCATATACTTAATTGGAGATGATTAAATGAACTTTAAGTTAGGTGATTTGGTAACAAGAATTTCTCATAAACATGATATTATTTTTAAAATAGTTGGTGTAGAAGGAAATGTTGTTTTTTTAAAAGGTGTGGATTTAAGACTGTATGCAGATAGTGATATTTCAGATTTGGTTAAGGTAACTTATTCCAACGAGACAGATAAAGAAATTATTGATGCTAATATTAGGGATATTAACTTAGATCGAAGTCAGTATTTTTATTTGCCTGGAAAAATTTTGCATATTGATGGAGATGAAGAGTATTTAGAAAGATGTATGAATTTTTATAAAGAAATGAATATTAAAGCAAATGGATTGGTATTACCAGAAATCGAAATAGCAGATTGCATTGGCGAATTGTTAAGTGAATATCGTCCGGATATTGTGGTAATTACAGGACATGACGCTTATTATGAGAGGAAACCAAAGATGGGTGGTAATAATAATTATCAAAATTCGGCGAATTTTATTGAAGCAGTTAAGGTTTCTAGGAAATATGAGAAGAGTCAAGATAAATTAATTGTTATTGCTGGAGCATGTCAATCTAATTATGAAGATTTAATTAAAGCTGGGGCAAATTTTGCTTCAAGTCCAAAACGAATTAATATTCATGCTTTAGATCCGGCTATTATCGCTTCTTCGCTTGCTTTATCAGATCGAAATAAAAGTATTGATGTAATTAAAATTATTGATAAGACTAAGTATGGTAGTGATGGAGTTGGTGGAATTATTACTAATGGAACTATGTATGTGGGGTATCCAAGATGATGTTGTCGAAAATAAAAAAACAATTAGAAGAATATGTTGGGCAGAAGAAAAAGTTTCAATTTAATGGTTCTAGGAATTTGGTTGAAGAGTTTGATGGACAAATTTTGGCGTTATATTCTAATATTTTTGTTATTAAATTGGAAACTGGTAGTGTACGTTCTTATAGTTATAATGATTTGCTAGTTGGGACGCTTTCTATTCTAGATTAACCATTGATATTTTAAGGTTTTATCACATAAATATGTTGATTTTTAATAAATAGTATTATAAAATGAATGTATAAAGTGATTACGCTTTAAGAGGGAGGAATTTTTTCATGAAAATTACATCAGTAAATGTACGTAAAATTGAAAAAGAAGGTTCTCGTATGAAGGGAATTGCATCAGTATTACTTGATGATAGCTTTGCCGTACATGATATTCGTATTATTGAAGGAGATAACGGTCTATTTATAGCAATGCCTAGCCGAAAGACAGCTACAGGTGGATACCGTGATATTGCTCACCCAATTAATCCAGAGGTTCGTGCTATGTTTGAAGAGGCAATCTTAGAAGCATATGAAAACGCTCCTGATGCAACAGACGAAGAGGAGTAAGAAGCAGGAGCTTCTTTTTTTTGTAATATTTTCTTTTTAATAGCATATTCTTTATTAGGAGGAAATATATGGACAAACAAGATAGTAGTATAAATAATTATAATCATGGAATTAGTTTATTTGAAAGAAAAAATTTAGTTATAACAGGGGTCAAAAAAATAGATAATTTTGATAATACGCAATTCATATTAGAAACAATAATGGGATATATGATAATTAAAGGTAGTGAATTAGAGTTAGTTAAACTAGATACGCTACAAGGACATGTTACTATTAAAGGAGTTATTAATAGTATGAGTTATGCTGAAGAAAATTCAAAAAGAGATAGAGAAGATAGTATATTTAGTAGATTATTTAAGTGATGAGTTTAAATATACAAATTTATTCTTTTGCTTTCTCTTTTGTTTTTGGAATGATATTTAGTTTATTAATAAAGATTAATTATAAATTATTATTTTTGAGTAAACGTGGGGTCAAAATATTTAGTAATTTTATATTTATGGTTGATGTTGCACTTTTATATTTTTTAGGAATTAAATTAATTAATAATGGGATTTTACATATCTATTTTTTCATTGTTTTTTTACTTGGTTGGTTAGTTGGTAATTTTATTATAGACAAAATTAAGAAAAAATAGTGTCAAGTTTTGTGAATTTTTGTTGTATTAGTTGAATTGTACTTTTCACTAAAGATATAATATAAGGTGAAAAGGTAGGTGAAGTGTGTGGCTAGTACTAAAAAGAATAGTAAAAAAAAGAGAACTCGTAGGATGCTATTACTAGGTTTAGGATCACTAGCTATTATTGTCACATTAACGCTTACTATTGGAAAATATTGGATTGAGATTATTGAAAAATATAACGAGAAAAAGGAACTTGAAGATAGATTAGTTCAATTACAAGAAGAAGAAAAGGCATTGAAACTTGATGCTTCAAAGCTACAAGATCCAGATTATGTTGCTAGGTATGCTAGAGAAAAGTATTTATATTCAAAAGATGGAGAATTTATTATTAAAATACCAAAAGAGTAATAAAAGTCTCTTTTCTTTTTTATTTGTGTTATAATTGTTTCTAGCTTTAGATAAAGGAGGATATATGGTTAGTATTGATAAAAAGTTTTCATTTTTAATAAATGATACGATTGTAGTTGGATGTTCTAGTGGACCTGATTCTATGGCTTTAGTAGATATGTTATTAAAAATTAGAGAAAAATATCAATTACAATTAATTATTGCTCATGTAAATCATAATGTTAGAAGTGAAAGTTATGAGGAAGAAAAATATTTAAAAGAATATTGTGAAAATAATAAATTAGTATTTGAGTCAATGATAATTGATAATTATGGGGATGATAATTTTCATAATGAGGCGAGAAACATTCGTTATAACTTTTTTGAATCTTTAGTGTACAAATATAATGCTAAATATTTGATGACAGCACACCATGGAGATGATTTAATTGAAACTATATTGATGCGTATAGTGAGAGGATCAAATTTAAGTGGTTATAGTGGTTTTAAGAAGATTGTTCCAATGAACGGTTATACTATAGTACGACCACTAATAGATTATACAAAAAGTGAATTAGAAGAATATGTAAAGATTAATAATGTTAAATATTATATTGATAGTTCTAATGATAAAGATAAGTATACAAGAAATAGATATCGAAAAAATGTCATTCCTTTTTTAAAAGAAGAAGATAGTAATGTTCATCATAAGTTTTTAAAATTTAGTGAAGAACTAGATGCAGCTAATAAATTTATCATTAAAACAAGGGATAGAGCAATTAAACGTTGCTTGAAAAAAAACATATTATTACTTGATGAATTTGTTTTAGAGGATAGGTTTATTCAAAAAGAAATTCTTTATTATATGCTTAGTGAATTTTATCAAGATGATTTAATTTTAGTTGGTGATAAGCATATTGATTTATTATTTGATTTAGTTTATAGTAAAAAAGCCAATTCTTTTGTAAATTTACCTAATGAGGTTGTTGCTAATAAGAGCTATAATATGTTAGAATTAAAGCGTGAGACATTAGAAATAACTAGCTATGAAATAGAGTTTGATAATTATGTTTTATTACCTAATAAACATGCTATTGAAAGAATTGATGACACTGATGATAATAGTAATAGTATTTGTCGTCTTAATAGCAAGGAAATAAGTTTACCTTTGGTTGTTAGAACTAGAAGAGTTGGTGATAAAATGAAGGTAAAGGGGCTTAATGGTTCTAAAAAGGTAAAAGATATATTTATTGATAAAAAGGTTGGATTAGGAAAAAGGGATTCTTGGCCAGTAGTGGTAGATTCCAGGGGAGTTATTGTTTGGATTCCAGGAATTAAGAAGTCTAGTTTTGATAAGAAAAAAGTAGATAGTTATGATATTGTATTGAAATACAGTTAAGGAGGGAAAAGAGTGGATAAGAAAACTGTAAAAAGAGGGTTATTACCTTATTTATTTATAGCATTAGTGATGTTAGGAATGTTTTATTTTTTAAATGTTACTAATAGAAATGTTAATATCCTAAGTTATGATGAATTTATGACTAGTTTAAATTCTGGTAAGGTTTCTGAGGTTGAAGTTACCGCTAGAGCTAATGGATATACATATGAAGTAAGAGGAACTTTAAAGAGTTATGAAGAAGGAGAGACTTTTTTAGCTAAATTGCCACTTAGTGATGAGGTGATGAAGAAAATAGTCACTGCTAGTGAAAAGCAAGAATTTAAGTTAACGGCTGAGGAAGATCCTGACTCATCGTCATTTCTTTATATTTTAGTAAATGTAATGCCACTTCTATTACTTTTACTGCTTGCATTCTGGTTTTTTAATAAACAATTAGCTGGTAATAAAAGTTCAATGGATTTTGGTAAGAGTAAGGCTCGTTTAAATAGTGATACTAACAAAGTAACATTTAAAGATGTTGCTGGTTTAAAAGAAGAAAAAGAAGAAGTTAAAGAGTTGATTGATTTCTTAAAAAATCCTAAGAAATTTCAAAAATTAGGTGCAAGAATTCCAAAGGGAGTCCTACTATTTGGGCCTCCAGGAACCGGAAAAACTTTACTTGCTAAAGCAGTTGCTGGCGAGGCTGATGTGCCATTTTACTTTATTAGTGGGTCAGACTTTGTTGAAATGTTTGTTGGTGTAGGTGCTTCACGTGTTAGGGATATGTTTCAACAAGCTAAAAGAAATGCACCATGTTTGATCTTTATTGATGAAATTGATGCTGTGGGTCGTCAAAGAGGAACTGGCTTAGGTGGAGGACATGATGAACGTGAACAAACACTTAACCAGTTATTAACTGAAATGGATGGATTTGGTGCTAATGAGGGAATTATTATTATAGCAGCTACTAACCGTCCTGATGTTTTAGATCCAGCTTTGCTTAGACCAGGCCGTTTTGATAGACAAGTTACAGTTAATTTACCTGACATTAAAGGACGTGAAGAAATTTTAGCAGTTCATGCTAGAAATAAAACTTTAGCAGAAGGGATTACTTTAGATAATTTAGCTAAGAGAACGCCTGGATTTAGTGGAGCGGATTTGGAGAATCTACTTAATGAAGCAGCATTGCTTGCTGTTAGACGTAATAAAGAAGAAATTACAATGAGTGAAATAGATGAGGCAACAGATCGAGTTCTTATGGGACCTGCTAAAACTTCACATAAATACAGTGAAAATGATAGAAAGTTGGTTGCTTATCATGAGGCTGGGCATGCGGTTATTGGATTAAAATTATCGAATGCTAATGTAGTTCAAAAAGTAACAATTATTCCTAGAGGAACAGCTGGTGGTTATAATATGATGGTACCGGCTGAAGAAAAACTTTGTTCAACTAAGAAGGATCTATTAGAGCAAATTACAGGTTTACTTGGTGGTCGTACCGCTGAAGAAGTAGTATTTAATGAAATAACTACAGGTGCTCATAATGATTTTGAAAAGGCAACAAAGATTGCTAGAGCTATGGTTACAGAATATGGTATGAGTGATTTGGGGCCATTACAATTTGAACAGCAAGAAGGCAGCGTTTTCTTAGGTCGTGATTATAACAGAAGTCAGCATTTCTCAAATGAAGTTGCTAATGAAATTGATATGGAAATGAGAAAGATTATTAATAATTGTCATAAGAAGGCAACAGAAATAATTAAAAAGAATGAGGATTTATTAAAATTAATTGCTGATGCATTGCTAGAATATGAAACCCTTACTAAGGAACAAATTGATTACTTAGTAAAACATGGTAAAATGCCAGAAGAAGATGAGAGTAATTTAGAAGCAATGTCAGTAACTAAATTGAGAGAATTGGCCAAAGAAAAAGGTATTAAAAACTATTCTAAGTTAACAAAAGCAGAATTATTAAAAGAGTTAGACGCTTAATTTAACTCTTTTTTTTGGATATAATTATTAAAATGTTTGTAAGTTAAATATTTATATTGTGTCTTTGCAAATATTTAAGAATTAGTTATAATAATTGCAAGGAGTGAAATTATGGCAAGAAAAGAGAAAAAGAAAATTGATGCAAATGTGGAACTAGGAAAAGTAAAAAAATTGGGAGAAGATTTTAAAACATTTATTTCGCGTGGAAATGTTGTTGATATGGCAGTTGGTGTAATTATAGGTGGTGCTTTTGGTAAGATTGTTACAAGTTTAGTAAATGATGTATTAACTCCTATTATTGGTGTATTTTTAGGAGGCTTAAATTTTAGTGAATTATCTTTTGGCTTTAAAGATGCACAAATTAATTATGGATTGTTTATTCAAACTATTGTTGATTTTTTAATTATTGCGGCTTGTATATTTGCTATGATTAAGTTTTTTGAAAGATTTAAGAAAAAAGAGGTTCCTAAAGAAAAAGAAAAAGCAAAAAGTGAAGAAGTTTTATTATTAGAAGAAATTAGAGATTTATTAAAACAGAAGTAATAATTATTTAGAATGATTTTGTGGTCATTCTTTTTTCTTGTCTTATTAGATAATCATAGTGTATAATAAGCGTGTTTTAAGTAATTTAGTTGATTTTATTTTATCTAATTTATTTTTTTAATGAGTTATTATTTAATTAGCCATGAACATTGTTTATGAGAAAGGAAAAGAGGGTGATAAAATGGTGTGGAATATTGGAAATATTGAAATTAAAAATAGAGTTGTTTTAGCGCCAATGGCTGGAATTTGCAATTCAGCTTTTCGAAGAATTTGTAAGGAAATGGGTTGTGGATTAATATATGCTGAGATGGTTAGCGATAAAGCTATTACTTATAATAATAAAAAAACAATAGATATGCTTTATATGACTGAGGAAGAGAGACCTATAGTTCAACAAATATTTGGTTCAGATAAGGAGTCCTTTGTGGTGGCAGCTAAGTATATATATGATAATATGCATCCAGATATTATTGATATTAATATGGGGTGTCCTGTTCCTAAGGTGGCTCTTAGAGCTCAAGCGGGCTCGGCTTTATTGAAGGATCCAAAAAAAATTTATGAGATTGTGAAAGCGGTTGTTGAAGCAGTGCCTATTCCTGTTACAGTGAAAATTAGAAGTGGTTGGGATTGCAACAGTATTAACGCTGTAGAAGTAGCTAAGATTATTGAAAAAGCGGGTGCTAGTGCAGTTTGTATACATCCTAGAACTAGAAGTCAAGGCTATAGTGGGAAAGCCGACTGGAGTATTATTAAGGCTGTTAAAGACGCTGTTAATATTCCTGTTATTGGTAATGGGGATGTGTTAAAGCCAGAAGATGCCAAGCGAATGTTAGATGAAACAAATTGTGATGCGGTAATGATTGGACGTGGAGTTTTAGGAAATCCATGGTTGATTAAAAATACAATTAATTTTTTGAAAGGAGAAGATTTAGTTGAAGTTTCTCCAAGAGATAAAATAGATATGTGTTTACACCATTTAGATTATTTGAGTAGTTTAAAAGATGAACATTTGGCTTGTTTAGAAATAAGAAATCATATTGGTTGGTATTTAAAAGGTATAAAAGATGGTAATACTGTTAAAAATAATATCTATCAAACTTCTAATATTCGTGATATAATCGATATATTAAATGAATTTAAGGAGGGATTAGATGTCTAAAGTTGAAAATGTTGAAGCAGATAAATCTGATAAAGATGACAAATCAGATAAAGATGACAAAAGATTATTTGTTCAAAGAGCAGTTGCTTTTATAATTGATATTACATTGATTTCTTTTATTAGTTCTGTGATAGCAGCTCCTTTTCTTGATAGTGATGGAGTTATGAAATTGTCTGATAGTTTGCTTGATGTGATGGGAAAATATACGGTTGGTGAAATTAATTATGCTGTTTACATTGCAGAGTCTATACCCCTTACGTTTCAAATGGCAAGAAAAACAGGTATTATAACTCTTGTTTCGTTATTTTTGAGTGTTCTTTATTTTATTGTTTATCAATTTAATAAAGGCGGTCAAACATTTGGAAAAAAACTTATGAAAATAAAGGTAGTGTCTATTAAAGGAAAAATGACAATGAATCAAATGTTGGTTAGATCATTAATTATTAATTCTATTTTAATTGATATGATAGTTTTGGGATTAACAATTTTTGCGAGTCAAGATGTATATTTTTATGGCTCTATGGTTTTTGAACAAGTACAAAGTTTAATATTAATTTTAAGTGTAGCGATGGTTCTATTTAGTAGAAGAGGAAGAGGTCTACACGATATGATTTCACGGTGTGAAGTTATTCGAGAAAAGTAGTAAAGGAGTAATAAAATGAGAGAATTTTCAGAGCAAGAATTAGTTCGTAGGGAAAAGAGTGAAAAGTTAAGGGAATTAGGTTTGGATCCTTTTGGTCAAAGATATGATAGAGATAGTTTCGCAGCAGATATAAAAGAAAAATATGCTAGTGTTGATCATGATAAATTTGAGGAAATGACTGATACTGCAAAAGTTGCAGGAAGAATAATGTTTATTAGAAAAATGGGAAAAGCTTCATTCTTTACTATTAAAGATAAGTCAGGTTCTATCCAAATTTATATTTCTATAAATGATATTGGTGAAGAGGCATATAATTTATTTAAATCAGCTGATATTGGTGATATTGTTGGAGTATATGGTAAAATTATGAAAACTAAGACTGGAGAAGTAACTATTAAATGTATGGAATATACTCATTTAGTTAAGGCTTTAAAACCATTACCAGAGAAATATCATGGTTTGACAGATATTGAAGAAAGATATCGTCGTAGGTATGTTGATTTAATTATGAATGATGATTCAAGAAAAGTAGCGTTTATGAGACCTAAAATTATTAGATGTATTCAGAACTATATGGATAATAAAGGTTTTACAGAAGTAGAAACACCTATTTTGTCAACATTGTTGACTGGAGCAAGTGCTCGTCCATTCGTAACTCATCATAATTCACAAGATTTGGATATGTATTTAAGAATTGCCTTGGAGTTACCACTTAAGAGATTGCTTGTTGGAGGAATGGAAGCAGTTTATGAAATTGGTAGAGTATTTAGGAATGAAGGTATGGATCCAAAACATAATCCGGAATTTACTTTAATGGAGGCTTATTTAGCGTATAGCGATTTAGAGGGAATGATGGATTTAACCGAAGAAATGTATCAAACTATTGCTCGTAATGTTGTTGGAAAGATGAATTTTAATTTTGGAGGATATGATATTAATTTAGAAGGGCCATGGAAGAGAATTAGTATGGTTGATGCAATTAAAGAAAAAACAGGTATTGATTTTAAAGAGAAAATAACTGTTGATGAGGCTTTAACGTTGGCTTCTGAGCATCATATTGAAGTACAAGAGCATGAGAAAAATGTTGGTCATATAATTAATTTATTCTTTGAAAAATATGTTGAGGAAACTTTAATTCAACCAACGTTCTTGTATGGTCATCCGGTAGAAATTAGTCCACTTACTAAGAAAAATCCAGAAGATCCAAGATTTGTTGATCGATTTGAATTGTTTATTGCTGGAAAAGAATTTGCTAATGCTTATACAGAACTTAATGATCCAGTTGATCAGCTAGAAAGATTTGAAGCACAAATAGCTGAACGAGATTTAGGCAATGATGAAGCAAATGATATTGATATGGACTTTGTAGAAGCTTTAGAATATGGTATGCCTCCAGCTGGTGGAATAGGTTATGGAATTGATAGACTTGTAATGTTATTTACTGAACAAGAATCAATTAGAGATGTATTATTGTTCCCCACGATGAAACCAGTTGGTCAAACAAGTATTTCGACTAGTTCATTTGAGAAAAAAGAGAAAGTAGCTTTGGATTTTTCAAAAGTAAAAATTGAACCTTTATTTGAGGAAATGGTAGATTTTGAAACGTTTAGCAAGTCTGATTTCCGAGCAGTTAAAATTAAAGATTGTGAGGCAGTTGCTAAAAGTGATAAGTTGCTTAAGTTTGTTCTAGATGATGGTACTGGTCAAGATCGTATTATTCTTAGTGGGATTCATGAATATTATGAACCAGAAGAATTAGTTGGAAAAACAGCAATTGCAATTGTTAATTTACCGCCGAGGAAAATGATGGGGATATATTCTTGTGGAATGTTAATTTCAGCTGTTCATGAGGAAGACGGAAAAGAAGGATTGAACTTGTTGATTGTTGATGAGACGATACCAGCTGGAGCGAAACTTTACTAGTAGGAATAAGTAGTTTACATTTTAAGAAGAAGAAAAATTTCTTCTTTTTTTTCACCAAAATTTCATAAAAAACAAGTGTAAATGCTTGTAAAATAAGCATATAGTAGTTATAATTATAGTGGGAGGTTAATTATGAAGAAACATAATACAATGAAAGTCGTTCTTTTAGTTGTAACAGCTATTTGGTTGTTAGCGTCACTAGTGTTACCAGATAAATCTTGGGCACAGTTAATAAAAGCTTTCTTAACCTTAGTTGAACTATTCTTAATAATATTAAATGTTAAAGAGAATCATAATATTGTTAAGGGTGTTATCATTACAGCTTTGGTATTTATGATACTTACTTGGATATTACCAGCTGCTTATTATTCAAGTGGTTTCATTGATCAAGGACGCATTCAAATGGGTTTATTTGATTTATTTAATTACCCATTAACAGCAGTTGCATATTTCGGATATATTTCGTTATTTGTTTTAGCTGTTGGTGGATTTTATGGAGTTTTACATAAAATTCCAGCTTATCGTAGTTTTTTAGATAAGATTGTTGCAGGTTGCAAAGGTAAAGAAGGAATTGTTTTATCTATTATAATGATTTTAGTTGCAGTTATCACATCTGTATGTGGTCTTCAATTGGGATTATTTGTATTCTTCCCTATGTTAGCAGCAGTTATCTTATTAATGGGATATGATAAGATTGTTGCAGCACTTGCTTTGGTTGGGTCTGCGGTAGTAGGTATAGCTGGAACTACTTTTGGTTATACAAATGTTAGTGTCTTATATTCTACTTTAGGATTAGATATTATGGATAACATTGCTGTAAAAGTGGTTATTCTACTTGCTGGATTAGTGTTGTTAATATTTAATACTTTGATGTATGCCAAGAGTGCTAAGGTTGCTAGAGCTACATTAACTGCTGAAAAGAAGGTTATTAAAACTGAAGAAGTGGAAAATGAAAAAATTGTTGTAGAAGAGGTAAAAACCGAAGATAAAGTTACAACTAATAAAACTGCAACAAAGAGTGCTAGCAAGAATACTAAAGCAACAAATCAAAAGAAAAATAGTACTAAAAAGACAGCAGCTAAAAGTAAATCTTCATCTAAAGCTAGCAGAAAAGATAATAAGGCAGCAGCTAAAGGTGATGATGTTATTGTTGTTAAAGAATCACTAATGGATGAATCTTTAGAACAGTATGTTCCTACAGTAGTTGATAGTAAGCATAAAACTTGGCCAATTATTGTTGGATTTATATTTATGTTTGTGATAATGATTCTTGCTTTTATGCCATGGTCAGTGTTTGAGATTGAAGCTTTCTCAAAGGCAAGTGAAGCAGTTTCATCATTTAAATTATTTGGATTTGAAATTTTTGGAAAGATATTAGGTACTTTTGCTAATTTTGGTGAATGGACTATTACAGATATGATTATTGTGATGACAGTAGTTGCTCTTGTTTTAGTTTATATTTACAAAATTAAAATTGATGATGTTATTGAAGGCTTTACTAATGGTGCAAAGAAAGCATTAGCTCCTGCATTTTTAGTAATTGTTGTTTATACTATTTTAGTAGCAGTGACATATCATCCATTCCAAACAACAATTTATGAAGCATTGTTTGGTTTAACAAAAGGATTTAATGTTGTTACTACATCAGTTGCTGGATTATTAAGTGGTTTATTTAATAGCGATGCTGCTTATGCATTCCAAGCTGTAGTGCCACATTTTGCTGGTGTTGTTACCAATACTGATGTTTATCCAATTGCAGCAATTTTATTCCAATCAATTTACGGTGTTTCTATGTTAGTAGCACCAACTAGTGTAGTTTTAATAGTTGTGTTAAATTATTTAGGAATTTCGTTTAAACAATGGTTTAAAGCTGTTTGGAAGTTACTAGTAGAATTATTTGTTGTATTATTAATAGTATTTACAATTTTAATTTTAATTTAATGATTAGAGGCTAAGGCCTCTTTTTTTGTGTGCAAATTGTAGTTTTTTTGGGTACTATAAATCTTGCAGAAGCATAGTTGTTAATCTTAAAATTATTATAAGGAGATGATAAATAAATGTTTTCTAGATTTAGTGAGGAAGCACAAAAAGTTCTATTAATGACTAAGAGAGAAATGCAAGAATTAAAACACCCATATGTTGGTAGTGAGCATTTACTTTTAGCTATTTTACATAATAAAGATTTAGAGTTAACTAAGTTTTTAGAGGAGTGTGGTCTAGGGTATGAAAAGTGCCGTAAGGAGATTATCTCTGTTATTGGAATTGGAAAAAGTTCTAACGATTGGTTTTTGTATACTCCACTTTTAAAAAGAGTAATTGAAAATGCTATCTTAGATTGTCGTGATAATGATAGTTTAATTACAGTGGAAGGCTTATTTGTTTCATTATTAGAAGAAGGAGAAGGGGTAGCTAATAGAATATTGCTCGGAATGAATATTGATGTTGATTATTTGTATGAAAAGTTTTCAAATAGATTTATTTTGAAGAGTAATAAAAGTGGTAGAAAACTATTTGTTGAAGACTATGCAGTAGATTTAAATAAGAAATATAACTCAGATGGTTTTGATCCGGTGTATGGAAGAGATGATCAAGTTAATAGAGTAATGGAAATCTTACTTCGAAGGACTAAAAATAATCCTTTGTTGATAGGTGATGCTGGAGTTGGTAAAACAGCTATAGTTGAGGAATTGGTTAGAAGAATTGAAATAGGAAGTGTTCCTAAAAAGTTACTTAATAAAAGGGTTTTGTGTTTAGCTGTATCTTCACTTGTTGCCGGAACTAAGTATCGTGGTGAATTTGAAGAAAGAATAAATCAAATTATTGAAGAATTAGAAGGTAATGAGGATATTATTTTATTTATTGATGAGTTTCACACGTTAGTTGGTGCTGGTGGGGCGGAAGGTGCAATAGATGCTGTTAATATATTGAAACCATATTTGGCACGTGGAAGTATTAGGATAATTGGTGCAACGACAAAAGATGAATATAGTAAATTTATTGAAGATGATCGAGCCCTTGATCGTAGATTTCAAAAAATATACGTATCTGAATCAACAATTGAAGAGACGGAGCAAATTTTGTTTAATTTACGAAAGACATATGAAAACTTTCATAACGTTTTAGTTTCTGATGAAATTATTAAGGAAATTGTTAAACTTACCGATCGATATATTCATAATGGTAAATTTCCTGATAAAGCAATTGATGTTTTTGATGAAGCTTGTGTGAAAACATCTTTTATTGATAGTAAAATAGATAAAAAGATAAAGAATTATACTTTTGATATAAAGAGAATTGCTGAAGAAAAAAATAAAGCAATTATTAATCACGATTATAAACAAGCAAGCATTTTAAAAGAAAAGCAAAAGTTAATAGAAAATGAATATGATAAAATGTTATT
Source organism: uncultured Mycoplasmatota bacterium (assembly GCA_900552495.1). Lineage (GTDB taxonomy): Bacteria > Bacillota_I > Bacilli_A > RF39 > UBA660 > JAEDES01. Next base: position 91,821 of record URZY01000006.1, read on the forward strand.
TAGAAGTGAAAATTTAAAAAGTAGTAAAGCAGTTACTTTAGATGTTGTATATGATATTATTTATGAAAGAACGAAGATACCTGTTGCACATCTTAAAGGAATTAATGATAAGAAGTTAGCAAATCGGTTAAAGGAGTTTGTTTATGGCCAAGATAAAGTAATTGACAAAATAGTGACAACTATTCAAAATCAAGTTTATATTCAAAAAAAGAAACCATTAACATTTTTATTGGTCGGTAAAAGTGGGATTGGTAAAACATTTTTTGTAAGGAAATACGCCGAAGAGCTTTATAATAAGGAATCGTTTATTCGAATTGATATGAGTGAATACCGTGATGAATTTAGTAGTACAAAGATTATTGGAGCGCCACCAGGTTATATTGGATATAAAAATAATAGAACTTTGTTAGATAAAGTGAAATTTAACCCTTATTCTGTTTTATTATTAGATGAAATAGAAAAAGCTAGTCCTAGTGTAGTAAAGTTATTTTTGCAGGTATTTGACGAAGGATTTATGACTAGTTCAACAGGAGAAGTGGTTGATTTTAGTCATACTATTATTTTTATGACATCTAATTTAGGAAGCAATAGGTCAATGATTGGTTTTTCTGGTAATAAAAATGATTTAATTTTAGATAGAGTTAAAGATTTTTTGGGAATAGAACTTTATAATCGAATTGATGAAGTTGTTTTGTTTAATGACATTGATAAAAAGGTAATAGCTAGAATTATTGATAATAAAATGAAAGAATTTGGTTTTGATGAAAAACAAAGAAATAATTTGTCAGCAGAAATTGTTGATAAGGTTTTGAAGGAAATTAAAATTGAAGAGTCTGGTGCAAGAAGAATAGATAAGGTTGTGGATAAAATTTTAAAAGAGAGTAAGCTTTTAAGTATATAGTATCTTTTACTTTTTGTTATCGTATGTTATAATAACGGCAGGTGATGAGATGTGAAATTATATAATACATTGACAAAAAAAGTTGAGGAATTTATTCCTAATGAAGTAGGAAAAGTAAAAATGTATACATGTGGCCCTACTGTTTATCATTATGCTCATATTGGTAATCTTAGAAGTTATATATTTGAGGATGTATTGGAGAAAGGTCTTGAATACCTTGGTTATGATGTTACACGCGTTATGAATATTACAGATGTTGGTCATTTAACTAGTGATGCTGACTCCGGCGAAGATAAGATGGCTAAGGGAGCCAAACGAGAGGGCAAGACAGTTTATGAAATAGCAGATTTTTATACAAAGGCTTTTTTTAACGATGCTGCAAGTTTGAATATTAGAAAACCAAAAATAGTTGAGAAGGCTAGTGACCATATTGAAACATATATTAAAATGATTAAGAAACTCATTGCTGATGGTTATGCTTATATTTCTAATGGAAACGTTTATTTTGATATTAGTAAAGCAAAGGATTACTATAAATTATCTGGTAAAAATCCAGATGATTTGATGGTTGGTGTTAGAGACTCAGTAGAAGAAGATAAGTCAAAACGCAATCCATATGATTTTGTGTTATGGTTTACGGTGTCTAAATTTGAAAATCAAGATATGAAATGGGATTCTCCTTGGGGAATTGGCTATCCAGGATGGCATATAGAATGTTCGGGAATTTCTTATGAAAAGTTGGGTGAATATTTAGATATTCATTGTGGTGGAGTTGATAATATATTTCCACATCATACTAATGAGATAGCTCAAAGCGAAGCTTTTGTTGGACATAAATGGTGTAATTATTGGTGTCATGGAGCTCATTTGAATGATGAAACCGGAAAAATGAGTAAATCTAAAGGCGAATTTTTGACTGTTAACTTGTTAATTAATAAAGGTTATAATCCATTGGATTATCGTTATTTCTGTCTTAATAGTCATTATCGTAATTCGTTAGTATTTAGTTATGATTCACTTGATACTTCTAGGAAGGCATTTAATAAGCTTCGCAGTAAGGTAGCATTACTTGTTAGAACAGGCGAAGTAAATCAAGAAAAGTTTAATACTTATAAAGAAAAATTTAAAGAAGCCTTTTCTAATGATATTAATACGGCACAGATGTTAACCGTTGTCTATGATGTTTTAAAGGATAATGAATTAAATGATGTAACAAAATTTAAATTGATAGAGGATTTTGATACGGTTTTATCATTGGATTTAACAAAGAAAGAAGAAGTAAAAATTGAATCTGCATTGGAAGAAGATATAAAGAAAAAAATCGAAGAAAGAAGCGAAGCAAAAAAAGCTAGAAATTTTGCTAAGGCGGATGCAATTAGGGATGAGTTATTATCTAACGGTATAAAATTAATTGATACTCGTGAAGGAACAACTTATGAAGTTATGTAAGGATTAGATTATGTCTAATTCTTTTTGTTTGTTTTTTACGTTAAATATGTTAATATAGGTTTGTTTTGTGGTTAAGCGATATTTAAAAATGATATAATGTAGGTGGTGAAGATTATGCAAACAAAAGAAATTAATGTATTGGTATTAGCTTATCTTGGTGACACTATATATGAAAATTATGTAAGAAGATATTTAATTAATCTTGGAATTGGGAATGTTAATGATTTACAAAAAGAGGCTATTAACTATGTTAGTGCTAAATCACAAGCAAGTTTTTTAATGAAAATGTTAGACGAAGGCTTTTTGAGCGATGAAGAAATAAATATTGTAAAGAGGGCTAGAAATTATAAAACGACGTCTCATCCTAAGAATTGTGATATTGTTACTTATAAGTATGCAACAGGATTAGAAAGTTTGATTGGTTATTTGGATTTGGAGAATGAAAAAGATAGAGTAGTGGAAATAATGAATTATATATTGGGAGAATAATTTATGTTGGTATATGGAAGAAATGTTGCAAGAGAAATTTTGCGGAAAAGAAAAAAGATTGAAAAAATAATTTTACAAGAAGGATTTGATGATAAAGAGATTAATTCTCTAATAGAAAAAGGAAATTTTAAGGTAATAATAAAGCCAAAACGTGATATTGATCGTTTGGCAGATGGAGTTCATCAAGGTATAATACTATACATTCCGGATTACAAGTACAAAAATTTAAATGAAGTACTTGAAAATGAACCTCATTTTATTGTTTTGCTTGATCATTTAGAAGATCCTCATAATTTAGGAGCAATTATAAGGACTTGTGAAGCAGCTGGTGTAGATGCAATTATTATGCCTAAAGATCGTCAAGTTATGATTAATTCAACAGTTATGAAAACAAGTGTAGGTACACTTGATAATATGAATATTGTTGCGGTAACAAATTTAGTTCAAACTATGAAAGAACTTAAGAATAATGGTTTTTGGTTAGTGGGGACTGCTTTAAATAATAGTGTTGATTATCGTAGTATTAATTATTCTGGTAAAATAGGACTTGTTATTGGTAATGAGGGTAGTGGAATGTCACGTCTCGTAGGAAAAGAATGTGATTTTATTGCTAAGATACCAATGTATGGAACTACTAATAGTTTAAATGCATCAGTTGCGGCAGGAATTATGATTTATGAGGTTATCCGAAATAGAAAGTAGGAATTAATGGATTATAAAGAATTAAATGATTATGAACTTGTATATCGCATTAGAGAAAATTCTGATGACGATGCTATGATGTTGCTAATGAAAAAATATGAACCTATTATTTGCAGTTATGCAAAAAAGTTTATTGAATTTGCCGGTGGTTGCGGAGCAGATATGGATGACTTGATTCAAGAAGGTAGGCTTGCTATTACAAAGGCTTTGAAAGCATATGATCAAAATAAGGCTTCTATTTTTTATACTTATGTTACAGTTTGTATTGAGAGAAGTTTTTATACTTATTGTCGAAACTTAACTTATAAAAAGAATTTTGCTCTTAATTATGCTATAAGTGATGAAAATGTTTATAATTATGTAGCAGATAATTTTGATTTATCGAGTTATGTTATTAATGCATTTAGTGAAAGAGAGTTTTTGATATCTATAAGGAGCAATTTCAATTTAATTGATAGTAGTATTTTTGAACTCCGATATAATGGTTTTAGTTATAAGGAAATAAGTGAATTGTTAGATATATCGTTTAGTTTAGTAGATAGTCGTTTATGTAAAATAAGAAAGATTTTACAGCGAAATAGAGACAAATTTTATATTTAAATTTGTCTTTTTATTATGTTTGATATAAAATGATAATAGGGAGAGTGCGATCATGAAACGAGAAATTTATAGTGATTCAAGTATTGTTAATTTTGCTGATTATAGAAATCAAAGAAATACTAAAAAAATGCAACAACAAGATGCAATTTCTTTAAATTCATGGATTGGTTCTTTTCGTAATGAAGAAGAGATGCGAGAAATCTTTTTAAATATGGATCGTGCTATGAAATATCTTCATGAAAGAGGTTATTGTATTAGGACTTTTGATCCAAGACATATTATGATTTTAAATAATTCGACTAATCAAATTAAATTTGAGCCTATAAAGATGCCTAATGATGAAGGCGAAAAAAGAAAGATTATTAAGGAGGATATATATAATTCATCTTTTGTTCAAGTTGGACTTTATTCTAATTGTTTGCAATATTTAAATAAGACCTTTTTAAAGAGTAATTTTGATGATTTTTCTCAGTTCGTTCCGGTTGGAGATGTTCCATATTATAGAGGAGTTATTGATAGAGGTGCATCGGTTTATTTTTGTGAATATGCGATGGAAAAAGTTAATAGAGATTTAGCGGCGATGGAGGCAGAACTTGCGGCTGAAGGAAAAACGAGTAATACACAAAGAAAAAAATATGATGATACTGGAATAAATGATCGAATAAATGATTCTATTTATAAAGAGATTAGTAAGGGGCGAAAAGAAGCTGCGTTTATAAGTTTTCTATTATTTCCAACAGCTATCTTGGTTTTAGGAATGATTTTGGCAGTTATAGCTTGGGCTATTAGTTTTATATAATGAAAAATGTTGACATTTCTAAGTGTTTATGCTATTTTATAGGTGAACACGTAGAAGTGTTTTTATTTTGATAAAATTAGGAATGGTGAAAATATGGCTGAAGTAAGAAAAAAAGAGAAAGTAGAAAAGTATAATATTGATGAAATAGCTGTAAAAACTAAAAATCAAGAAGAACCTAAAAAAATTGAAAAGAAAGAACAGAAGAAAAAAAGTCAAAAGAAAGTTAAAGAAGAAAAGAAAAGTTTATGGGTAAGATTTCGTATTTTCTGTCATGGCGTTAAGATTGAATTTGGAAAAGTACACTGGCCTGGAAAGAAGGATATGATTCGTTATTCTATAGCGACAATCTTCTTTGTAATTTTTTGTGCATTATTCTTTTATCTAATTAATATTATTTTTGCACTAGTTCAAACATTATTTAAATAGAAGGAGTCTTATTTATGGAAAAACAATGGTATGTAGTAAATACTTATTCTGGTCATGAGAATAAAGTAAAAGAAAAACTTGAAATGAGAGCTGAATCAATGGATATGCAAGACTTTATTTACAGAGTCGTAATTCCAGAGGAGAAAGTCGTAGAAGTTAAAGATGGCGTGTCTAAGGAAAAAACAAAGAAAATGTTTCCTGGATATATTTTGGTAGAGATGGTTATGTCAGATGAAGCGTGGTATGTAGTTCGTAATACTCCAGGTGTTACTGGTTTCATCGGATCAAGTGGTAAAGGAGCCAAACCAACACCTTTACAACCATATGAAGTTGATAAAATTCTTGGTAATATGGGAATTAGTAGAATTGATGTTGATACAGAACTTACAGAAGGTGCAAAAGTTAAAATTATTGATGGTCCATTTAATGGAATGTATGGTAAGGTTGACACTGTTGATTTACCAAACCAAAAAGTTATGCTTTTAGTTGACTTATTTGGACAAGAAACTTCTGTTGAAGTTGAATTGAGTCAAATCGAAAAAGCATAAGAAAGTACTTGCCAAAAGCAAAACTTTATGTTATTATTTTGGTGCTATATTTAGTTTAATATAGATTTAGTGGGAAGCATGGTTTGCATTGAAAAGCGGTAATCAAGCTATTTGGACCACTCGCGAAAACTAAAGATTTTATTAGGAGGTGTTTTTCGTGGCAAAGGAAGCAATTAAGAAAATTAAATTACAAATCCAAGCAGGAAAAGCTACACCAGCTCCACCAGTTGGAACTGTATTAGGACCTGCGGGAATTAATCTACAAGAATTCTGTACTAAGTACAATGATGCAACTAGAGATAAAATGGGAGACGTATTACCTGTTGAAATTTCAATTTATGAAGACAGAAGTTTCGATTTTGTAATTAAAACTCCACCAACAGCTTTCTTATTAAAGAAATATGCTAAAATTCAAAAAGGTTCTACTAAGGGATCTAAGGAAAGTGTTGCAACTATTTCAGAAGCTCAATTAAGAGAAATCGCTGAAACTAAGTTACAAGACTTAAATGCATATGATGTAGAGGCTGCTATGAAAATTGTAGCTGGTACAGCTAAAAACATGGGAATTGCTGTTGAAGGACAAGAGTAATTCAAAAAGTTAAGAGTAATTAATTTATAGATTATTCACATATAGGTTTAACCTATGTGGAAGGAATTTTGTTTAAATCCGCTTAAACCACATAAGGAGGAAAAAGAAAATGGGAAAAAGAAGTAAAAAATATACTGAAGCTCTTTCTAAAGTAGAAAAAGGTAAGGTATATTCTAAAGAAGAAGCTATTAAGTTAGTTAAAGAAACTTCAATTAGTTCATTTGATGGTTCTGTTGAAGTAGCAATGAGATTAAATCTTGATACTAAAAAAGCTGATCAACAATTAAGAGGTGCTATTGTACTTCCAAAGGGAACAGGTAAGACTAAAAAGGTTTTAGTTATTGCAAAAGGAGAAAAAGCAAATCTAGCAAAAGAAGCAGGTGCTGACTATGTTGGTGATGTTGATATGTTAGAAAAAATTGAAAAAGAAAATTGGTTTGACTTTGATACAATGATTGCTACTCCAGATATGATGCCTTTGTTAGGTAAATTAGGTAAAGTTTTAGGACCAAAGGGTTTAATGCCAAATCCTAAGACTGGAACAGTTACTATGGATGTTGCTAAGGCAGTTGAAGAAGTAAAAGCAGGACGCGTTGAATATAGAACAGATAGTTTTGGAAATATTCATGGTGTGATTGGTAAAGTTTCTTTCTCAGAGGAAGATTTACTTACTAACTTAAATGCCTTTGTTGCACAAATATTGAGAATTAAGCCTGCAACAGTAAAGGGTGATTATGTTAAGAATATTTCAGTATCTTCTACTATGGGTCCTGGAATTAAAATTGAAAATGACTTTGACAAATAATATTTGTTGAGTTATAATAAAGACAATTTGTTGGTGCCATAGACAGTAGGTATACAAATAAATCCTACCGAGGACTTTAAAAAGTATTCAAGAAGTTCTTTGGCTGTTATGGTTAGAGAACTTTTTTATGGCATCCCTAAATAGATTAAGGAGGTGTATTATGGCAAGTGAAGCAATCTTAAAGCAAAAACAAGTTATAATTGATGAGATTAAAGAACGTGTTAATGCTGCAAAGACTATCGTTTTATTCGATTATCGTGGTATTACTGATAGTGAGGCTAAAGAATTACGTATTAAATTAAGAGAAAGTAATTCTGATTATAAAGTATATAAGAATACTTTAATGGCTCGTGCTTTCAATGAGTTAGGTATTGAACTTAATGAGGGATTGACTGGGCCAAGTGCATTTGCATTTGGTGAAGATCAAATTGCTCCAATTAAAACATTATCTGAATTCGCTAAAGAACACCCAGCATTAGTTTTAAAAGTAGGGATTGTTGATGGTGAGAAAGCTGATGCAGCTAAATTGGCTGAATATGCTACTATTCCATCTAGAGATGGTCTACTTACTATGCTTGCTGGTGGTATGATTGGTATCGCAAGAGACCTTTCAATTTGCTTAGACTTATATAGTCAACAAAAAGAAGAAAATTAATAAAAATTGTAGGAGGAAAAGAAAATGGCTAAATTAACAAGAGATGAATTTATCAGTAGTTTAAAAGAAATGACATTATTAGAAATCAAAGAATTAGTAGATGCAATGAAAGAAGAATTTGGTGTTGATCCAAGTGCTGTAGCAGTAGCTGCACCAGCTGCTGGAGCTGCTGCTGATGCTGCTCCAAGCACAGTTACAGTATCAATCGCTGATGCTGGAGCTGCTAAAGTTGCAGTTATTAAAGTAATTAAAGAAATTACTGGTTTAGGTTTAAAAGAATCTAAAGATATTGTTGATAATAATGGTGTTGTTAAAGAAAATATTGCAGTTGCAGAAGCTGATGAAATTAAAGCTAAGCTTGAAGAAGCTGGAGCTACTGTTGAAGTTAAATAATCAAAATAGTTTTAGTTAATAAAATATCCACAATCTTGTGGATATTTTTGTTTTTATAACAATTAGTAAAAATATGTAAAAAAGTCAAAAAATGTTTGACTTTTCTTTTCTTTTAGTGTATTATATGTTTCGAAAGGAAGAAAACTAAGGATTTTTATGCAGTTTTCTTCTTCTTTTTTTTTCAAATAAAAAGGAGATTAAAATGGGTCAGTATTTTACTAATGAGAACTTACCTAGTAATGTTCGGAAAACTGAGTGTGTAGTATCTGGTAGAAAGTTTGTCTTCCTGACAGATAATGGAGTTTTTTCAAAAGACGGTTTGGATTTTGGCAGTAGACTTCTTCTTGAGACAATCCCGCTTGAAGAAGTTGGAGGCAAAATTCTTGATATGGGTTGCGGTTATGGAGTATTTGGTATAGTTATTAGTAAACTTACACAAGCACATGTTGATATGGTTGATGTTAATTTGCGTGCTCTTCATTTAGCACAAAGAAATATTAAGGAGAATCATGTTAAAGATATTAATGTGTTTGAAAGTAATGTTTATGAGAAAATTTCAGGGAAATACTCTAGTATTATTACTAATCCTCCGATAAGGGCTGGTAAAAAAGTAGTCTATGATATAGTGATGAATGCAAAAGATTACTTAGAAGAGAATGGGAAGCTTTTCTTAGTTATTCGAAAGGAACAAGGTGCTAAATCGCTAATTGTCGACTTACAAAAAATTTATAATGTAAAAGTATTAGGAAAGAAAAAAGGTTTTTTCATTTTAGAATGCAGTATTTGCAATTGACTAATTAGTATACTTGTGTTATTAATAGAAGTTGCAACGTATTTTAAATGAAGTATGTTTTTTCAAAAAAATCATTAAGTGTGGGGTGAATATTAGTGGCATTTAAAATTACAAAAAGTGGAGATCACAGAGAAAGACGTAATTTCTCTAAAATTAGAAATGCTTATGAGTTGAAAGACTTATTAGAAATTCAAAAAAAATCATACCAATGGTTTATTGAAACAGGTATCAAAGAAGTATTCCAAGACTTATTTCCAGTAGAAAATTTCTCTGGAACTTTATCGCTTGAATTTGGAGATTACCATTTTGATGAGCCAAGATACTCAATTAAAGAGAGCAAAGATCGTGAAACAACATATTCTGCACCTTTACGAGTAGAAGTTCGTTTATTTAATCGTGAAACTGGCGAGGTAAAAGAACAAGAAATCTTTATGGGTGATATGCCAATTATGACAGATAGTGGTACGTTTGTTATTAATGGTGCTGAACGTGTTATAGTTTCACAATTAGTTCGTTCTCCAAGCGTTTATTTTAATCGTGAAATTGATAAGAATGGACGTGAGTTAATTACTTCCCAAATTATACCAACACGTGGTACTTGGTTAGAGTTTGAAACTGATGCAAGAGATGTATTATATGTTCGAATTGATCGTACAAGAAAAGTTACTTTGACAACTTTATTACGAGCATTTGGTTTATCTTCAGATGATGAAATCTTAGCTATGTTCGGAGAAGATGATTATCTAAAAAATACTATTGCTAAGGACTCTACTAAGAATACAGATGAAGCTCTAATTGAAATTTATGAGAAACTAAGACCAGGAGAACCAGCAACATTAGATTCTTCTAAAAACCAAATCATTACTAGATTCTTTGATGAATTTAGATATGATTTAGCTCGAGTTGGTCGTTATAAGTTTAATCGTAAATTAAATGTAGCAGATCGTTTATTAGATCAAACTTTAGCAGAAGATATTACTGATGGTGATACAGTAGTATTTGAAAAAGGTACTAAGATTACTAAGGCAAATTTAGAAGAATTAAAGAAAGCTTTAGCAAATGGGTTTGGTTTAACAGAGGTTACTGTTAATGAAGAACTAGATGATTATAACAAAGTTCAAATTGTTAAGATTTATGATCCAAATGATAAGAAAAAGAAAATTGCTGTTATTGGTAATGATCAAAGTATAGATGTTAAGAGATTGACTATTTCTGACGTTTATGCTTCAGTATCTTATTATCTAAATCTTTTACAAGGTGTTGGAAATTTTGATGAAATTGACCATTTAGGAAATAGACGTATTCGTCAAGTTGGTGAATTACTACAAAATCAATTTAGAATTGGTGTTTCACGTATGGAAAGGGTTATTCGTGAAAGAATGACTACTCAGGAAATGGAAGATGTTACACCAAAGACATTAATTAATATTCGCCCAGTAACGGCGGCAATGAAAGAGTTTTTTGGTAGTTCACAACTTTCTCAATTTATGGATCAAACCAATCCAATTGCAGAACTTACAAATAAACGTCGTTTATCTGCGTTAGGTCCAGGAGGGCTTTCTCGTGATCGTGCGGGAGTAGAAGTACGTGACGTTAACTCATCACATTATGGTCGTATCTGTCCAATTGAGTCTCCAGAAGGACCAAATATCGGACTTATTACTTCACTTGCAAGTTATGCAAAAATTGATGAATATGGATTTATTATGACTCCTTATCGAAAAGTTGTTGACAAAAAGATTACGGATGAGGTTGTCTATTTAACAGCTGATGAAGAATTAGATTATATTATTTCTCAATCAACAGTTGAAACAAGTGAAGAAAATGTTATTATTGAAGAACAAGTAAATGCTCGTTTCCGTGGGGAAAATATTTTAGCTAAACCAGAACAAGTTGATTATATTGATGTTAGTCCGCAACAAGTAGTTTCTGTGACTACAAGTTGTATTCCGTTCCTAGAGCATGATGATGCGACTCGTGCATTGATGGGAGCAAACATGCAACGTCAAGCAATGCCTTTAATAAAGACAGAAGCTCCATATGTTGGAACTGGTGTTGAGTTTATAGCTGCAAAAGATTCAGGTGTTGAAATTGTTGCTAAGGCTGATGGTATTGTTGAATATGTTGATGCTAAGAAAATAGTAGTAAAAACTAAAGAAGGAAAAGATACTTATAAATTAGCTAATTTTGAGTTGGCAAACTCAAGTATTTGTTCACATCAACGACCTATTGTCCATGTTGGTGATAAGGTTGTTGCTGGTAAAACAATTCTTGCCGATGGTAATTCTACTGATAAAGGTGAATTAGCCTTAGGTAAGAATATGACAGTTGCATTTATGACATTTAATGGTTATAACTATGAAGATGCAATTATTTTGAATGAGAATTTAGTAAAAGATGATAAATATACGTCTTTGCATCTAGAAGATTATGAGATGCAATGCCGTGAAACTAAGTTAGGTCCTGAAGAAATTACGAGAGATATTCCTAATGTTAGTGAAGAAGCCCGTCGTAATTTAGATGAAAATGGTATTGTTACAATTGGTACTGAGGTACATGAGGGTGATATTTTAGTTGGTAAAGTTACTCCTAAGGGAATGGCTGAACTTACTTCAGAAGAAAAATTGTTACATGCAATTTTTGGAGAAAAGACTAGGGAAGTTCGTGATACATCACTTCGTGTTCCACATGGTGGTGATGGTATTGTTCATGATATTAAGATTTATTCTCGTAAAGATAATGACGAATTACCAGCTGGAGTTAGCAAAGTAATTCGAGTTTATATAATTCAAAAACGTAAGATCCAAGTTGGAGATAAGATGTCTGGACGTCATGGTAATAAAGGTGTTATTTCTTTAGTACTTCCACAAGAAGATATGCCTTATTTACCAGATGGTACGCCTGTTGATATTATGTTAAATCCTCAAGGTGTTCCATCTCGTATGAACTTTGGACAAATTCTAGAAATTCATATGGGTATGGCTTGTAAAAAGTTGGGTGTTCATATTGCTACTCCAGTATTTGACGGTGCACAAATTAGTGACATTCAAGATATGATGAAAGAAGCCGGTATGGATGAAGATGGAAAGACAATTTTATATGATGGTCGAACTGGTGAGCCTTTTGATCATCGTATAGCAGTTGGAGTAATGTATATGATTAAATTACATCACATGGTTGATGATAAGTTACATGCTCGTTCAACAGGACCATATTCATTAGTTACACAACAACCACTTGGTGGTAAAGCACAATTTGGTGGACAAAGATTTGGTGAAATGGAAGTTTGGGCGTTGTATGCATATGGTGCAGCACATACATTACAAGAAATTTTAACTGTTAAGTCAGACGATGTAGTTGGTCGTGTAAAAGTATATGAGTCAATTATTAAAGGTCAAGAAATAAATAGAGCTGGTGTTCCAGAATCATTTAGAGTATTGATGAAAGAATTCCAAGCTTTGGGTCTAGATATTTCAATTATTAATGATGAAGGAGAAACCTTACAATTAAAAGAAATAGAAGAGGCTGAAGATAAAGAGGATATGAATACTTCTATTGAGGAAGTAGAAAGTCCGGCAGTTGAAATTACAAATTTAGAAAACGACGAAGAAACAGATGAAGATGTTGAAGATGAAGAATTCGATGATGAATTTGAAGATGATGATTTTGAAGAAAACGAAGAAGTAGATGAGGAAGGAGCTGATCTTTAATGATAGAAGTTAATAAATTTGAAGCATTAAAAATTGGAATTGCTTCTCCTGAAAAAATTCGTGAGTGGTCTTATGGTGAAGTAAAAAAACCAGAGACTATTAATTATCGTACACTTCGTCCAGAACGTGATGGACTATTCTGTGAAAAGATTTTTGGACCTACTAAAGATTTCGAATGTGCTTGTGGTAAATATAAGCGTGTTCGTTATAAAAATATTGTATGTGATAGATGTGGAGTAGAAGTTACTCGTGCTAAAGTGCGTCGTGAACGTATGGGACATATTGAGTTAGCTACTCCAGTATCTCATATTTGGTTCTTTAAAGGTGTTCCATCTCGAATGGGATTAGTTCTTGATATGAGTCCAAGAGATCTAGAAGAAGTTTTATACTTTGTTAGCTATGTAGTAATTGATAAAGGAAATGCACCTTTAGAAAATAAACAGACTTTGTCAGAAAAAGAATACCGTGCCTACTATGAAAAATATGGAACAGGTTTTAGAGTTGGAATGGGTGCAGAGGCAATTAAGGAACTTTTAAGTAAGGTTGATTTGGCTAAAGAGATAGAAGAGATTTCAAAAGAATTGGAGACTGCTCAAGGCCAAAAAAGAACACGCTTGCTAAAGAGACTTGATGTTTTAGATGCCTTCTATCAATCAGGAAATAAGCCTGAATGGATGATTATGGATTGCATTCCTGTTATTCCACCAGAATTAAGACCGATGATTCAATTAGATGGTGGTAGATTTGCTACTTCTGATTTGAATGATTTGTATAGACGAGTTATTAATCGTAATAATCGTTTAAAGAAGTTAATTGATTTGGGTGCACCTGGAATTATTATTCAAAATGAAAAGCGTATGTTACAAGAAGCTGTTGATGCATTGTTTGATAATGGTCGTCGTGGTAGATCTGTAACTGGAGCTGGAAATAGACCACTTAAGTCTTTATCTAGTATGTTAAAAGGTAAGCAGGGACGTTTCCGTCAAAATTTATTAGGTAAACGTGTTGATTATTCAGGACGTTCAGTTATTGTAGTTGGACCATCTTTAAAGATGTATCAATGCGGTATTCCAAAAGAAATGGCTTTGGAATTATTTAAGCCACATGTTATTAATGGTTTAGTAAGTAAAGATATAGCCCATAATATTAAAGCTGCTAAGAGACTTATTGATAATCAAGATCCTGTTGTTTGGGATATAGTTGAAGAAGTAATTAAAGAACATCCAGTTATGTTAAACCGTGCTCCAACTTTACATAGACTTGGTATTCAAGCTTTTGAACCGATCTTAGTTGGTGGAAAAGCAATTCGTCTTCATCCATTAGTTTGTCCAGCGTTTAATGCTGACTTTGATGGAGATCAGATGGCTGTGCATGTACCATTATCAGAAGAGGCTCAAGCAGAGGCAAGAATGTTAATGTTAGGTTCAAATAACATTTTACATCCAAAATCTGGAGATCCAATTGTTACTCCTTCACAAGATATGGTTTTAGGTAATTATTATATTACTATGGAAAAAGCTGGTTTAGAAGGAGAAGGACGTGTGTTTAGAAACTCTAATGAAGCGTTAATGGCTTATGAAAGACGTGAGATTACTTTACATACACGTATTGCTATTCCAGTGGATTCTTTTAAATATAAATTGTTTACAGAGAATCAAAAAGGAAAATATTTGGTTACAACTGTTGGTAAAATTAAATTTAATGAGATTTTACCAGATTCATTTGCATATATTAATGAACCAACTGATGATAATATTTCAAACATTACACCAAATAAGTATTTCTTAGAAAAAGGTACTAATATTCCTGAGGCAATAGCTGAAATGCCATTAGTTAAACCATTTGCTAAAGGCACTTTAGAAAAAGTTATTGCACAGGTATTTAAACGTTATAAAACAACTGAGACTTCTACAATGCTTGATAAGATGAAAGACTTAGGATTCTATTATTCAACTATTGCGGGTATTACAGTTAGTATGGGTGATGTTAAATTAAGTCAAAATAAACCTCAAATTGTTGATGAAGCACAAAAGATGGTTGACAAGATCAATAAACAGTATAAACGTGGTTTAATTACAGAAGATGAACGTTATAATAAAGTAATTGAGACATGGAATAATGCAAAAGATGAAGTACAAGCTGAGTTACAAGAAATTGCAAATAGTGATTTAGATAATCCAATCTTTATGATGATGCATTCTAAAGCGCGTGGTAATATTTCTAACTTTACTCAAGTTGCTGGTATGCGTGGTATCATGGCTAAACCAGATGGTTCATCAGTTGAAATTCCGGTTTTATCAAACTTTATTGAAGGCCTTTCAGTTTCTGAATTCTTCTTATCTACGCATGGTGCTCGTAAGGGTTCTGCTGATACAGCACTTAAGACAGCAGATTCAGGATACTTGACTCGCCGTTTGGTTGATGTTTCTCAGGATATGATTGTAAGAGAAGAAGACTGTGGAACCGATCAAGGTGTTGTTGTTCGAGCTTTTGTTAATGAAAAGACAGGAACAGTAATTGAAAGCTTACGTGATCGTATTGTTGGTCGTTATGCTAATAAGAAGATTGTTCATCCTGAAACAAAAGAAATGATTGTTGATAAGTTACAAATGATTACAGAATCATTAGCAGATAAGATTATTGCTGCCGGAATTGAAGAAGTTGAAATACGTACAATCTTGACATGTAATACCGTTGGTGGGGTATGTCAAAAATGTTATGGTCGTAACTTAGCAACTGGAAATTTAGTTGAAATTGGTGAGGCTGTTGGAGTTATGGCAGCACAATCTATAGGTGAACCTGGTACACAACTTACTATGCGTACATTCCATACTGGTGGAGTTGCTGGTGTTGAAGATATTACTCAAGGTCTTCCTCGTGTTCAAGAGTTATTTGAAGCACGTAATCCAAAAGGTAAAGCAACGATTGCTGAGATTGATGGAACGGTTACTAAAATTAAAGAAGATCATGGTAAGTATAAAATTAGTATTACAAATAAGTTAGAAACAAAAGAACATGTTACTAACTATGGTTCAAAACTTTGCGTTGATAAAGGAACCGAAGTTCATTGTGGAGATAGACTTACAGAAGGTGCTATTAGCCCTAAAGAATTATTGGCTGTTACAGATCCAATTACAACGCAAGAGTATGTATTAAAAGAAGTACAACATACATATCGTTCTCAAGGTGTTGATATTTCAGATAAACATATTGAAATTATTGCACGTAGAATGATTAGTAAGATTAGAATTGTTGAAGGTGGAGATACACGTTTCTTACCAGGAGCACTTGTTAACTTCCGTGAATTTACAGAAGGTAATAAAGAAGCTGTAATTATGGGTAAAAAGCCAGCACTTGGAAAACCAATCTTATTAGGTATTACAAAAGCTGCGCTAGAAACAGATTCATTCTTATCAGCTGCGTCATTCCAAGAAACAACACGTATTTTAACTGATGCTGCTATTAAGGGTAAAGTTGATCCATTATTTGGGTTGAAGGAAAATGTCCTTATTGGTAAACTTATTCCTGCTGGTACAGGTAGTAAAGCATATCGTGATGTTGATTATGAATTGCAAACTGAGTTTATGGATGAAGAGCCACTAGAAAAATTAGAAGATCAATTTATGGAGTAGAGAAATCTACTCTTTTTTTGTTTTTATAATACATTTTTTGTTATTTAAAGTGGCTAAAAAATCTAAAAACATTTAAATCAATGAATCTACTTTTTTTTAAAAATATTTTAATACTTTTGTTGACTTTAACATACTTTAGTGATATATTATAACTGCTGATTAAATAGCTTTGCTTGTGCAAAGTTTTATTTAAAGGGTAAAATGATACACCTGGATATGTGTAAAGAAAGGAGATATATTTTATGCCTACAATTAACCAATTAGTTCGCAAAAGTCGTAAAGACAAAGTGAGAAAGAGTAAGGCACCAGTGTTAGGTGTTGGTTTAAATACTATTAAGAAAAAAACTACTGATACAAATGCTCCTCAAAAACGTGGAGTTTGTACTCGTGTTGGTACTAAAACACCTAAGAAGCCAAACTCAGCTTTGCGTAAGTACGCTCGTGTACGTTTATCAAATGGTAAGGAAGTTGATACTTACATCCCAGGAATTGGACATAACTTACAAGAACACAGTGTTGTATTAATTCGTGGTGGACGTGTTAAGGACTTAATCGGAGTTCGTTATCACATCATTCGTGGTACACTAGATACTGCTGGAGTTAAAGATCGTAAGCAAGGACGTAGTAAATACGGTGCTAAAAGACCTAAAAATTAATTTTGATAGAAATATAGTGAAGGGAGGAATAAAAAATGCGTAAGAGACGTGCAGTTAAGAGAGATGTTCTTGCTGATCCGATATATAAGTCAAAAATAGTTGCAAAACTAATTAATACTATTATGTTAGATGGTAAAAAGGGAACAGCTCAAACAATAGTTTATGAAGCATTTGAACAAGTAAAAACTAAGACTGGTAGAGAACCGCTTGAAGTATTTACTGAAGCAATGGAAAATATTAGACCACAACTTGAAGTTAAAAGTCGTCGTGTAGGTGGATCTAACTACCAAGTTCCAGTTGAAGTTACACCAGCTAGAAGTCAGGCTTTGGCTTTAAGATGGCTAACAAAATATTCACGTGAACGTGGTGGAAAAGGTATGGCTGATAATTTAGCTAATGAAATCGTTGATGCATCAAATGGTACTGGTGCAGCAGTTAAGAAACGTGAAGATACTCATAGAATGGCTGAGGCTAATAAAGCTTTTGCACATTATAGATGGTAGGAAGGGAGCAATAACATGGCAAGAGATACGTCTTTAGATAAGACAAGAAACTTTGGTATCATGGCTCATATTGATGCAGGTAAAACTACTTGTAGTGAGAGAATTTTATTCCATACAGGAGTAAACCATAAAATTGGTGAAACTCATGAGGGTGCCGCTACTATGGACTGGATGGAACAGGAAAAAGAGCGTGGTATTACAATTACTTCCGCAGCAACAACTGCATATTGGAAGGGACATCGTTTAAATATTATTGATACTCCTGGTCACGTAGACTTCACAATTGAAGTTTCTCGTTCACTTCGTGTATTAGATGGAGCAGTTGCTTTAATTGATGCACAAGCTGGAGTAGAACCTCAAACTGAAACAGTTTGGAGACAAGCATCTGAATTTAAAGTTCCAAGAATTATTTTTGCTAATAAGATGGATAAAATGGGTGCTAATTTTGAATATAGTTTAAAAACTATTAAAGATCGTTTAGGAGTTAATGCTAAACCAATCGAATGGCCAATTGGTGCTGAATCAGAATTCAATGGAGTTATAGATTTAGTTACTATGAAAGCTTATAAATATGACGGACAACAAGCAGAAAATCCAGAAGAAATCGAAATTCCAGCTGATTTAAAAGATATAGCAGAAGAAAGAAGAGCTGAGTTAATTGATGCTGTTGCTGAATATGATGAAGAAATGATGATGACTTATCTTGATGGTGGAGAAGTAACTGTTGAGATGATCAAGAAGGCAATTCGTTCTGGATGCTTAGCTGCTGAATTCTTCCCTGTTATGTGTGGAACAGCGCTAGGTAATAAAGGAATTAAGTTACTACTTGATGCGGTAATTGACTATTTACCATGTCCTTTAGACATTGAAGATGTTAAGGGTACAGATTTGGATGGTAAAGAAGCAAGTCGTAAACCAAGTGATAGTGAACCATTCTCTGCTTTAGCTTTTAAAGTTATGACAGATCCATTTGTTGGACGTTTAACTTTCTTTAGAGTTTATTCTGGTCATTTATCAAGTGGTAGTTACGTTTTAAATTCTACAAAAGATACAAAAGAAAGAGTTGGACGTATTTTACAAATGCATGCTAATAATCGTAAGGAAATTACAGATGTATATACAGGAGATATTGCTGCTGCTGTTGGATTAAAGAATACAACTACTGGTGATACTTTATGTGATGAAAAGAAGGCAATTATTCTTGAGAGTTTAGTCGTTCCAGAACCAGTTATTCAATTGGCTGTTGAACCAAAATCAAAAGCAGATCAAGAAAAAATGTCAGTAGCTCTTCAAAAATTAGCTGAAGAAGATCCTACGTTCAAGGTTCATACCGATGCTGAAACTGGTCAAACAGTTATTGCTGGTATGGGTGAATTACATTTGGATGTATTAGTAGATCGTATGAAGCGTGAATTTAGCGTTGAAGCTAATGTCGGAGCTCCACAAGTTGCTTATCGTGAAACAATTAAAGCAGCTGCTGATTGTGAAGGTAAGTATATTAAACAATCTGGTGGACGTGGACAATATGGTCATGTATGGGTTAAATTTGAACCAAATCCAGATAAAGGATATGAATTTGTTGACCAAATCGTTGGTGGAGTTGTTCCTCGTGAATATATTCCAGTAGTAGATAAGGGATTACAAGAAGCTTTACAATCAGGTGTACTTGCAGGATATCCTATGATAGATGTTAAAGCTACATTATTTGATGGTTCTTATCATGATGTAGACTCTAACGAAATGGCTTTCAAGATTGCAGCTAGTTTTGCATTAAAGGAAGCTAAGAATAAATGTAAACCAGTTTTACTTGAACCAATTATGAAAGTTGATGTTACTACACCAGAAGAATATTTTGGTAATGTAATGGGTGATTTAACTTCTCGTCGTGGTAAACCACTTGGACAAGAAGCACAAGGTAACGCTATTAAACTTAGCGCTATGGTTCCACTTTCAGAAATGTTTGGTTATGCTACTAATTTACGTTCTAATACGCAAGGTAGAGCAACATTCGTAATGTTCCCAGATCATTATGAAGAGGTACCAAAGAATATTGCTGATGAAATAATTAAAAAGAGTGGAAATTAATTAATAAATTAGTATCAAAATAGTTGAAAAAGTTTCAATTATTAGATAAAATAAATGTTGTAAATTAATAAGGAGGAAAATTAATATGGCAAAAGAAAAATTTGATCGTTCAAAACCACACGTTAACGTTGGTACAATTGGACACGTAGATCATGGTAAAACTACTACTACTGCTGCTATCACTAAAGTATTAGCTGGTAAGAATGGTAATGAAGCTGTTGACTTCGCTAATATCGATAAAGCACCAGAAGAAAGAGAACGTGGTATCACTATCAATACTGCTCACGTTGAGTACAGTACTGATGCTCGTCACTACGCTCACGTTGACTGCCCAGGACATGCTGATTATGTTAAAAACATGATTACTGGTGCTGCTCAAATGGATGGAGCTATCTTAGTTATTGCTGCTCCAGATGGTCCAATGGCACAAACTCGTGAACATATCTTACTTGCTCGTCAAGTTGGAGTACCTAAAATGGTTGTATTCTTAAATAAATGTGATATGGTTGACGATGAAGAATTATTAGATTTAGTAGAAATGGAAGTTCGTGACTTATTAAACGAATACGGTTTTGATGGAGACAATACACCAATTATTCGTGGTTCTGCTCTTAAGGCTCTTGAAGGAGATCCAAAGTGGACAGCTTCTATTGAAGAATTAATGAAGGCTGTTGATGAATGGATTCCAACTCCAGAAAGAGATAATGACAAACCATTCTTAATGAGTATCGAAGATGTATTCACAATCACTGGTCGTGGTACAGTTGTTACTGGACGTGTTGAACGTGGACAATTAAAACTTAACGATGAAGTTGAAATCGTTGGTATTAAGGATACTAAGAAGACAGTTGTTACTGGAATTGAAATGTTCCGTAAACAATTAGATTATGCTGAAGCAGGAGATAATGCCGGAGTATTATTACGTGGTATTTCTCGTGAAGAAGTTGAAAGAGGACAAGTTCTTGCTAAACCAGGAACAGTTACACCTCATAGAAAATTCAAAGCTACAGTATACGTTCTAAGTAAAGAAGAAGGTGGACGTCATACTCCATTCTTCAACAACTATCGTCCTCAATTCTATTTCAGAACTACAGACGTAACTGGTGTAATTAATCTACCAGCTGGAACTGAAATGGTAATGCCAGGAGATAACGTTGATATTGAAGTTGAATTAATTCATTCAATCGCACTTGAACAAGGTACTAAATTCTCTATTCGTGAGGGTGGACGTACAGTTGGTGCTGGTAACGTTACAGAAATCGTTGAATAATAATGGTTTTAAAACTAAGGATTTTTCCTTAGTTTTTTTGTTTCTTTTATAATGATTATGATATAATTAAGTAGGAGGTAAGAATATGAACACAAAAGAAGTTGAACAAATGTGTCCAGTTGCTAAGGGCGTTAATCATGGTCCAGCACCCATTCCAGAAGAAGGAAAATGGGTTCAGGCAAAGGAAATCAAAGATATTTCAGGATTTACGCATGGTATTGGATGGTGTGCTCCACAACAAGGTGCATGTAAGTTAACATTAAATATAAAAGAAGGAATAATTCAAGAAGCATTAATTGAAACTCTTGGTTGTAGTGGTATGACCCACTCTGCTGCTATGGCTGGTGAAATATTGGTAGGTAAAACTATACTTGAGGCATTAAATACTGATTTAGTATGTGATGCAATTAATACAGCAATGAGAGAATTGTTTTTACAAATTGTTTATGGTAGAAGTCAATCTGCTTTTTCTGAAGGCGGTTTAGCTATTGGAGCAGGTCTTGAAGATTTAGGTAAAGGTCATAGATCACAAGTTGGAACTATTTATTCAACGCGTGAAAAAGGGCCAAGATATTTAGAATTAGCGGAAGGTTATATTGTTGAAATTGGTCTTGATAAAAACAATGAAATTATTGGTTATAAATATGTAAATTTAGGAAAAATGATGGATAATATAAAAGCAAAGATGGATCCAATAGAGGCTATTGAAAAAGCAAGTGGTACGTATGGTCGTTTTAATGAGGCTGTAAAAGTTATTGATCCAAGAGAGGAGTAAATTATGGCATTATTTGAAAGTTATGAAAGAAGAATTGGACAAATTCAACCTGTTTTAGATAAATATGGTATTAAAGATTTTGCTGATGCTAGAAAGTTATGTCAGGATAAAGGCTTTGATCCTTATGAGATAGTTAAGTCTATTCAACCTATTTGTTTTGAAAATGCGGCATGGGCTTATACTTTGGGAGCAGCAATTGCTTTAAAAAAAGGAGAAACAAAGGCAGTGGATGCTGCTAAATCTTTAGGAGAAGCTTTACAGGCATTTTGTATTCCTGGTTCTGTTGCTGATGTTCGTAAAGTTGGTTTGGGACATGGCAATCTTGCTAGTATGCTTTTGAGTGAAGAAACTAAATGTTTTGCCTTCCTTGCCGGTCATGAATCTTTTGCAGCTGCGGAGGGAGCGATTGGTATTGCTAAATCAGCTAATAAGGTTCGTAAAACGCCTTTGAAGGTAATTTTGAATGGATTAGGTAAGGATGCAGCTCAAGTAATTTCACGTATTAATGGATTTACTTATGTACAGACTGAATTTGATTTCTTTAAAAACGAGGTAAAGGTAGTTAAGGAAATTAGTTATTCTGATGGTGAGCGTAGTAAAGTTCGTTGTTATGGGGCTAATGATGTTCGAGAAGGAGTTGCAATTATGCAACTTGAAAATGTAGATGTTTCTATTACTGGTAATTCTACAAATCCAACTCGTTTTCAACATCCAGTTGCGGGAACTTATAAAAAAGAATGTTGGGAAAAAGGTAAAAAATATTTTTCTGTAGCTTCTGGCGGTGGAACGGGACGTACCTTGCATCCTGATAATATGGCTGCTGGTCCTGCTTCATATGGTATGACGGATACGATGGGAAGAATGCACTCTGATGCGCAGTTTGCTGGTAGTTCTTCTGTGCCTGCACATGTTGAGATGATGGGCTTAATTGGTATGGGTAATAATCCTATGGTTGGAGCTAGTGTTGCCGTAGCAGTAGCTATAGAAGAGGCATCTAAATAATATTTTATTATAAAACATTATTTGGTTTGAAGTTACAATAAAGAAAAGTAGACAGTGTTTTTACTGTCTACTTTTTATTATGTTTGACCATTAAGGTCAAACAAAAAACTACCGGCTATGCCGGTATGAAT
>URZY01000007.1 GCA_900552495.1 uncultured Mycoplasmatota bacterium
TTTAGAATTAATATTTTTTCTGATTTTTTGGTATCACATCATTTACAATTATACACTACTTACAAATACACTACTTACAAATACACTACTTACAAATACACTACTTACAAATACCATATGCATATTTCCAAGCAATTATTCTTCTAACTGCTATATCAATTGTTTCTACTTTTATTGTTCCACTTGAAACGCCATTTAATACTTCGTTATACATTTTCTCATAATCTGAAGTAATAATCATATCATTTCCAGCATTAATCGCTAACGTAGCAGATACATTTTCATTAACATATTCCAAAACAGCTCCCATTGCTAAATCATCTGTGATAATAATTCCACTAAAATCAAGTGTTTCTCTAAGCTCAGCTATCACTTTTTTACTTAATGATGCTGGATACTTACTATCGATGGCCATTGCTTTATTATGCGAAACAAGTACAGCAGGAACTGATGCTTCTATTCCACTCTTAAAAGGTAAAAAATCATTATTAACAAAATTTTCATAACTTCTATTATCAATAGCAATTCCCCCATGAGTATCCAAATTGTTACCATAACCTGGGAAATGTTTTAAGCAAGAGGACAAACCAGCCTCTTCATTATATCTAACGATATTTGCAATAAAAGTAGCAGTCTCTTTAGCATCTCTACCAAAAGTTCTAATATACATATAGTCATTACTATCAGTTGAAACATCCGCCACCGGTGCCAAATTCAAATTAATCCCCAAACCAAGTAATAATTCTGCCTTTTCTTTTTCACTAGCTTTAACAAGTTCATAACCACCAGTTTCAAATAATTCTTTATTTGATTTAAACTTTTCACTCCTAAATTGTGGAAAGCGACTAACTCTTGTAACATAGCCACCTTCTTCATCTACTGCTAAAGCAAGAGGAATTTTACTAAGTTCTTGTCTTGCTTCCAATTCCTTTTTAATCGACTCTTTCGTATGGTTTTGAAAATCTTTCGCAAACAAAACAAAACCTCCAGCATAATAATCAGTAATCTGCTTTATTGAAGCCGAAGCATCGTAACGTACTAAAAATAATTGACCAACTTTCTCTTCTAAAGACATTTGCTTTAATTTTCTTTCAGCTTGCGGATAATATTTTCCAAACAAATCATCACTACTAATCTCTTCAGGAACCTTCAAATCTTTCTCTTCCACTCTGCTATTAACATAAAAATAACTTCCAATTCCACCTAGCAATACTATAACCGTAACTATCAAAATAATTTTTTTCATATATTCCTCTTACTAATTCATAATTTTCTTAAATTCTTGTGGATTAGCGGTTTCAAACAATATTTCTTTTTTTAACACTGGATAATACAATTTCAACCTGTTAGCATGTAAATATAACCTATTTTCTTGATCCATCTTTTCTCCATACTTTTTATCTCCAACAATCGGATGTTTCAACGACTGAAATGCTACTCTAATTTGATTTTTACGACCAGTTTCTATCGCTATACTAACTAATGTATAATCTTTATTTTCTTTAATTACCTTATAATTAGTAATAGCCTCTTTTCCTTCATTATTTCTAGATACATAAACTAAATTAGTTTTTGTCTCCATCAATTTTTGAACAATTCGTCCCCTACTTTCCTTTAAGTGTCCATGCAAAACAGCTACATATTCCCGTAACACAACATACTCATTCCAATTTTCTTGCAACTGATTTTTTATTTTCTCGTCTTTAGCAAAAACAACTATCCCACTTGTATCTTTATCAAGTCGATGAACAATAAAAACCTTAGCATACTTATCTTTACTAACTAAATATTCCCTTACAATATGATATAAAGTTCTCTCTTTCTCTTTAGCTGTAGCTATTGTAAGTAATCCACTTGGTTTATTAACAACAATAATATGATCATCCTCAAACAAAATTTCAAACGGCAAAGTTTTCTTTCCCTTACTATCTGTATCAATCATAATATTCATTCCTGGAACCAAATGATAGTTATATTGTTTAACCCTATTATTATTAACATAAATAGATCCATGCGTTAAATATTGTTTCACTCGTTTCTTTGGCATATCTAAATTTTCATACAAATACTCCAATAACTCGCTATCCTTTTTTACTATTAATTTCATCTCACTATTCTCCTCACACATCTCATATTATAGTATAATTTTAAAAATTAAACAATTCTTAAATAAAAAGACCCAAAGGCCTTTTACTGATTAACATTATTCAAAGTCATCATTTCTAAAATATATTTTATACTATCATCAAAATACTTTCTTTTATAACTACTATTACTAGTTTCATTATAAACATACGCTTGAACATAATAAATATAATTATTATTAGCTGACATCGTAAAATAAAGTTCATTATGATAAGAAGACCCACCGCTAGAATAATCTGGTGTGTCAATAACATACCAAACTTTTCCTTTAATAGTCATTTGTCTTTCGCTTTTTATCGCCCCAAAATTAGATATAGCCGACGTTTTCATACTTTGATATGTATATTTTCCTGCGTATGCTTTAATTTCTAGTAAACTCATCTTATCTTTAAATTGAAAAATATTATATTGATTATTAACAGAAGCTGTTCTTGTACTATCAAATGTCCATGACTCCGGAATAACATAATTAATAAGATTTCCCGCTTTATATGATTTTACATCGCCTGCTTCAAAACTAGCATACTCTTGCTGTTCTTTTTCTTCAACACTAAGTCCAACATAATCTATCCCATCAATAAATTCTTTCACTGCTTCTTCAAAATTAACACGATCTTTTTCTAAACAGTATGTCATAAATGACACTACCAAATCATATTTTTCACAAACAACTACATAGAAAGATCCTACCCCTTGATTGTTATTTAATGTATAATCTATTTTTGCATACATCGCATTATCTTCAGTTAAATCCAAAAACGTCTCTGTCCCACCAGTTAATCTACCACCACTAACATTCTTCCATGTATTATAAAATGCTTGATATAAAACCTTTCTGTCCTCTGAAGATTCAATCTTAAAATTCATTCCTGAAAAAGTAGAAATACCATTAATAATTACTTTATAACCCGTATTCTTATACATGAAAGTCACTTTTTTAGATGATTCATCTACCTGTGATATCCAATCTTTCTTATATTTTATAACAAACTTCTCATCTTCATATTTTGAATAATTAATATCTGTAAATAATGGTAAAATATAAACACCAAAGACAATTAAGAATATAACTACTGCTCCAGCAATCAACCAAACAAGCATACTTTTTTTACTATCTGGCAACTCCATCTGCATCCCTTTGTTCTTGGTTTCCGTTTCAACTAAATTATTATCTGCTTGTACATCACCATTCATTTGTGCCAAAAGTTCTTCTTTTGATTTAGTTCCAGCCCTTGCCAATAAATCATTTTCGGCTGGATTCACCGTCGAAAAGTTAACTAACATTGGCGTTCCTGTTTCCATCAAGTCTTCTTCAGAAATTCTATGAATTGGCTTAAATTCTTTAATATTATGTTTTTTCTTTTTCTTAGTCTTAATAGGAGGCGCAGCCTCTATATTCTGTGGCAAATCAACTAATGAATTATTATAATTATTATAACCCTCATTATAGTTCTTATTAAAAGCTCCACCGGTTGGTTCAGACACTCCAAAAGGTATACCGCTTTCACCACCTATTTCAACATAACCACTTGTGGTGTTGCTTTGAACATAACCATTAGAAGTATTAGTTGTAGCATTTGAACGTTCACTAATTGGATTAGTAACTACATAGCCAATTGATGTTCCACATTTAGGACAAACAGTCTCACCATTCAATGGATGACCACATTTCTTACAGTTCATCACTCCACCCACTTTCATATTCTATAAAAAGTATATACCAAGCCTAAATAAAAATCAATTTAGAAAAGAAAAAATCCGCCTTAAGCAGATTTAAAATTTTTCTTTATAACCTTTTCTACCCCTTTTTCTTCATTAGAGCTGGTTAAATTTTTCACTATTTTTTTTAATCTTACATCACCATTCTCCATTACATAACAATTCCCACTCTTTTTAGCTAGCAAATAACTAGATTCAGAAGAACAAATTGTTAAAACATCTTCTAATTTTAATTTTCTTCGATCAAGTATTTTTTTAATACCAGTAAATTTACTATTTAAACCATTATAAATTTCTAATACCCAAACATGTCCTTGCTTCTTTATATAATAACTAAGCTTATCGTCATTTTCCAATAATTTAACAGCTTCATTCAAGGCTTGCCTTTCCTCAAAAAAAACTTTTACCTTATAAATATCATTTTTCTTTTCTTCAATAAATTCATCAACATCAAATACCATTTCACTATAATCATTATCTCTATACTTCCCTGTATAATTACAAGCATCCAATGTATAAAAACACATATCTCTTTTTTCAAACAATTTACAAATTTTTTTAAATTTTGTTGCATTTAATCCTTTATCATAAATTACCTTATGCTTATTCATATCATAAACATAACTACCATTAAAAGCTACTATATAATCAATAAAAGGAAAATCTCTATTATATTCTGCAACTACCTTTAAGCTTTTGCTAGTTACAATACAAAATATTATCCCTTCTTTTCTAATTCTATCTAATTCAATCATTGTTGATAAAGGGATTGCTTCTTCTGAATTAATTAACGTTCCAAAAAAATCACAAACAACCATCTTATACATATTAATTCCCCCTATGCCTGTTTTGTAAAATTTATAAGTAACAACAATTCTGCCGTTGCTAAAATGAACCCTCCTAGAACATCACTAGCATAATGTACTCCAACATATATTCTACTAACCCCTATTGATACTATTAATACCACAAGTAAAAAACTAAGTCCATACTTCCAACTCTTATTTCTCACTTTTTTTAGTACAAAATATATAAGCAAACCATAAACTACTACCGCAATCATCGAGTGACCACTCGGATAAGAATAGCCCCCTTGCTTAATTAATTTCAAAACACTAGGTCGATCTCTCCTAATAATATACTTAATTACCTGATTAGAAACAACTGAAATTATAGGAATTTCCAACATCATCATCCGCCACTTGTTCTTAAGAAGTAACACGGCGACAACTACAAATAATATAATTGTACTCTCATTACCAAATTTTGTAATAAACACAAAATAAGTATCAAAAAAATCACTTTTTAAACTTCTAATAAAATTATAAATAAAAGTATCAAACCCCGATAATAATCCAAAATACATCAAAATCGTCCAAACGCCAAATAAAATAAGTAAAATTAAAGAAATAATTACTGCTTTCTTCTTCATTATAATACCTCTAAGTTCTCTCTAACTTCCTTTTTATAAACCTCCACTCCTGGTTGATCAAATGGATTAATTGAGAATAAATAACCACTAAAAGCCGCTCCCAACATAAAGAAATACATAAGACTTCCGATGTTTTTTTCACTAATCTTACTAATTTCAATTAAAATTGATGGAACATCACCACTAAAATGAGCTTTTCTAACGGAATCTAAAACAACATTATTAATATCATGCAAATCCTTATTATCATAAATAAATTTCTCAGCTTCTGCTACTTTCATAAATGTTTCAAACATAATCTTATTTCCTTCTTGAACAAACTGTCCTAAAGAATGTAAATCCCTTGTATGAACAGTAGAAACTGGAAAAATACCTTTTCCTGCTTTTCCTTCACTTTCTCCATACAATTGTTTCAACCATTCAGTAAAATAATACATACTGGGCTCATAAGTAACATAGTTTTCCACCACTTTACCAGCAGCATTTAAGCAAAGTCTATTGACTGCATATTCAAATGCCTCTTCTCGATATTTTTCTCCTTCATAATATCCCGCAATAAAATCATCTAAATCAATAGAAAACGCTAACGGAAATAAATGAGCAGCTGTCATTATTGAGTATCTTCCACCAATGTCGTCAGGTATTTCAAATGACTCATAGCCACACTCTTCAACTTCCTTTCTTAAGCTACCGTTTTTTTTATCAGTTGTAATTATAATTCTTTTACGAAGTTCTTCACCACTATACTTACTTTCCATTAACTTAAAAATCATTTTATAAGTAATAGTTGTCTCCATTGTAGTTCCACTTTTACTGATAACATTAATAGAAAAATCACGATCCTCCAAATATTCTAATAATTCTTTCATATATTTACTAGACAAAGTTGTTCCAGCGTAAATTATCTCCATTTTATCTTTTTTAAAATAACTACCCAGCATTTCCCTTACAGCATAACTGCCTAGGAAAGAACCGCCAATTCCAATAACTACCAAACAATTCGAATGCTTAGAAACTGAAGCCGCTACTTTTTTTATTTTCTGCACTTCTTGTTCACTAATTCTTCTAGTCCAGCCTGTCATATACTCTTGATTAAACTTTGAATATATTTTCTCCTTTCTCTGCATTAATTCTTTATATCTATCTTTATCAACAAACTTATCTGTCATAGTTTTAAAATCAAATTTTATCATAAGCCCTCCATTATATCTCTCATTATATCACTATTTTATCACAAAGAAAAGAAGCATCGCTGCTTCTTAATTATTTAAATCACTATATTCTTTCTGTAAAGTCTGGTATTTAGTATCAATCTTTGTTACTTCGCTACTTTCTAAAACATACCAACCTTTTCTAAACATTACTTCATAGACTTCTCTTTGTAAATTACTGAGTTTTGTGAAAATATTACTATAAACCTCATATAAACTTTGATTACTAGCTTCAGTCATCGCAATGGCATAATTTTTCGTCATTTCTTTTAAAGTTGTATTTAAACAAGTAATATAATCTTTCTCATTTAACCCAATTCCTGTCTTAACTTCAACTTTAGGATTTGCTATTTGATTATTCATTTGCTCCACCTCTACTTTCTAAAATATTTAAAGTTGCTTCCAAATTTTCATCAAATAAACTGCATCCTTTATCCAAGACAGTTATAATATCCTGATCATCAACCATATCCAAAGCAAAATCTGTTTTCTTCAAAGCCTCATAATTCCACTCAAACATATCGGTTAAATAATCTAAATCCTTACCAGTTAAAATATTGGTAGGTACACTTTCATAATTCATATTTTTCCTCCTCAATCCTAGTCTATCCTAAATAAGTCTATTTATACAAAAAGATAGGAAATATTTCCTATCTTACATGTACTACTACTTTATGATTTTGACCATCATTGACAAGTTTAAAGCAATTCCCATCACTACTCTTACCATCAACTATAATTGTATCCTTTTTAGCTTTTTTCACTTCAATCTCATAAATCGTATCCATATAATGGTAAACGACTTCAAATCTTTCCCAAGCAACTGGCATTGCCGGCTCAATATAAAGTACTTCACCCTGTTTTTTTAAACCAATAATTTCCGTAATTCCTACTCTATAAAACCAACCCGCAGATCCAGTATACCAAGTCCAACCACCCATACCTGGATGATTATCTGCCGAATAAATATCTGCTGCTATAACATATGGCTCTACTTTATAAGAATTAACTAACTCACTTGTCATACTACGGTTAATTGGATTAATCATTTGATAGTAACGGTAAGCACGATCACCATACCCAGATTTTATTAATGCCATTAAATACCATGCAACCGAATGTGTATATTGTCCACCATTTTCACGAATACCCTTTGGATAATTCATAATATACCCTGGATTATTTAAGGATTTTTCGAACGGTGGTGTTAACAATTTAATAATTCTACTCTTGTCGTCAACCAGTTTTTCTTCAACTGCATTAATTACTTTTTGAATTCTATTTTTTGGAGCTACTCCGCTCAAAATAGAAAAACTTTGTGAAATAAGATCAATTTTACATTCACTATTTTCGTGACTACCAAGTTTATCTCCATTATCAAAGTAAGCTCTTAAATAATATTCCCCATCCCAAGCTTTTTTATTCAAAGCCTCATTAAGCTTTTCATTAAAATGTGTATACTCCTCTGTTGTAAATTTTTTATCATATTTTCTCATCATTTTAACAAAATCATCTATCACTTGATATAGGAAAAATCCAAGCCATACACTTTCACCTTTTCCTTTTATACCAACCTTATTCATTCCGTCATTCCAATCACCACCACCCATAAGTGGTAATTTATGTCTACCTAATGAATGCATTGATAATTGAAGAGATTTAACCAAATGCTCAACTAAAGTCCCTTTTTCTTCAGCATAACTAAATGTAATACCTTTTTCATGTTCATAATCACTTAATTTATCTCCCACTAAATATGGTACCTTTTCTCCCAAAATAGAAGTATCACCAGTAACATTAACGTAATAAATAGTTGCATAAACTAACCATAAATAATCATCTTTATAACGACTACGTAAACCAAATTTATTTTTTTCATGCCACCAATGAAGAACATCTCCTTCCGGAAATTGATGAGCAGCGTTAATTAAAATTTGATTTCTTGCAATATCAGGTTTAATCATTGCAATATTCATTGAGTCTTGTAATTGATCACGATAACCAAAGGCGCCACTTACTTGATAAAAGCCAGCTTTTGCCATAATTCTTGACGAAAGAGTCTGATACAAATACCAACCATTAACCATATAATCAAAACTTTTATCTTCTGTTTTAATCTCAATAGTTCCTAACGTTTTGCGCCAATCTTCTTTTACTTTTCGTAATTCTCTACTAGCATTTTCAACATTAGTATATTTTTTTATTAATTCTAAGTTCTCATTATCGCTCATACCAGAACCCAAAACAAAAACCATCGTTTTCTCTTCTAAAGGTGCAAGTGTCACATCAATATCAAAACTTTTTGTTAAAATTTTATCACAAACAGCTGCTGTTATCTTTTCTGAAGAAGACATAAACACATTAACATCACTAAAATTAATACTGTAAACATTTCGCATTTTAACATAATTGTCATTTCCCATGAACTCACTTAATATATGACGTGCTGTTTTTTCTTCAAAATTACCAAACGTTGGATTTATCCAAAAAGTTGTTTTAATATTATTTTGATTCTTTAATTTATTAGTTAACTTAACTAGATAAATCTTAACTGTATCTTCTAAAGCTACGAATTCTGTAACTTCCTTTTTTAAATCATCTGTTTCACTCTCTAAAATACTATAACCAAAGCCATGACTACATTTAGTTGGATCAAAAACTTTACCATTAAATTTAAAACCTTCAGATTTATCGTTAACAACCATTTCGTTAGTCCAAGAAGTAATCTTAAATTCTCCTGAATTATATGCATAAGTAAATCCACAACCATTATTTGTTACAATTGTTCCAAACCTCTTATTCGCAATAACATTAACCCAAGGAGCCGGTGTATTTTTATTATAAATCACATATTCTCGACCATTGTTTTTAAACCCACCAAAACCATTATCAAATTTTAACTTTTCCATAGTACTGATGACTTGCGAATCCTCAATTGGTGCTGAACTATAATCACTAATTTTATTTTTTGCTTGTAATTCTAAAACTGCATCCTTTAAAGTCATATGATTATTAATAACAAATTTAAGTCTTGGTACAATATTTAAAAGACTTCTCTCTTCGCGCGAAATATCACTACTATCAATTACCGTAATAGATCCCGGCGTATGATAAAAACTATTAAG
Organism: uncultured Mycoplasmatota bacterium; assembly: GCA_900552495.1. Taxonomy (GTDB): domain Bacteria; phylum Bacillota_I; class Bacilli_A; order RF39; family UBA660; genus JAEDES01. The sequence continues at coordinate 9,633 of URZY01000007.1, forward strand.
TGTATACATACGATACATTTCTTCGTCAATTTCTTTTTTAATAATTTTAGCATACTGACTAGATTCATTATTTATAATAACAATATCTACAAATATTGAATTATTTTTATAATATTCAAATGCTTTTAAAATATCCAAAACAAATCCCATATCACTAATATCAGAAATTTCTACTGAAATAATTGGTCGATCACCACTAACACCAAACTTCCAAAGCCCGGATTGTCCTAAAGCATTCTTTCTTAAATAATCCATTCTCTCTTCCGTAACTGATAACTTTGTTGTTTGATATAAGTAATTCAGCATAATGTTATACATTCGCATATCTTCACCAGTAATATTTAAGTTTTTCGTATTAATAACATTCATAAGTGTTGCAAACTTAAATGCCTTATCCATTTGCTTTTCTGTATTGTAAGCTTTTATAATATCTTGAATTTGTTCCTTACTACGACCAAACCCCACAACTAAGTAAACAGTCTCACTACTATTTGGAGCAATTTCTATACTATTTCTAAGACTCATTACTGGATCTAAATTATCACCTGCATAATTACTTAATGTTTTATTCAAAGCCTCTGCTTCTCCAATAACCTTATTTCTGCCAATAAAATTACTTCGTTCAGTCTCAAAACTAAATTCATCTTTTGGATTAGCAATTACTAATCTATTAACCATATAACTACTAATATTAGCCTCTCCACGACTCTTTCTTCTAACAATTAAAGAATTGCTTCTTTTATCATAAACTGAATGAATAAACATATTACTAAAGGCTTTATGTGAAACGTCTGCCATATTCTCCGCAAGAATTGGCTCTGTATAAGTAGTTAATTGTAGCCTCTTAACTTCATCACTCTCATTCTTAAAAGTTACCTTTCTAATTTCAGCATGATGATCCTTCGCAACTATAATCTCTGTCTTTGTTGTAATATCACCATCAGTTCGATAATACTTAATTCTATCCGACGCAAAAACAACTTCATATTTATCAGGATTCTTATTAATCGGCGCATAAGTATTACTCCAAACATAATTTGTATCTAAATCTTTTGCAAACATAAAAATACCATAATCTTGTTCCGTAACTTTACGATATCTATTTAATTGCAACGTCCTATAACGAGAAAAACTATTACCTCGATCATTCATCAACAAACAATACTTTTTATTTGATAGTACTGAAACCTCTGGCATATAAGAAATATAATTAAAATACCTAATATCATTTTCAATTTTCTCTTTTTCATAATTATATTTTTTATATCTTGCCATCTTAAGATCAATACTAGTCTTAACCTGTACCTTTTCTTTTAATAAAACTTCAAATGTTTTAATATTAACATTTTCATGGAAATAGTTTTTAATTGCATCTGGTTTCAAATAATTAACTATTCCTGCTAAAGTCATTCCTTGGTGGTGTGCAAAGTATGCTTGAACTACACCCTTATTATCATAATCATAAGCTTCATACATCCCATACTTTCCAAACATATCCAAGGCTTTAAATTTACTAATATTTTCATAGACGTCTTCAGGAAACAACTCCATAGCCATAAGTGATGCATAAGGGGAAATAACAATTCGATTTTCCTTATCTTCCTTAGCTTTCAAATATGGAGTTGAAAAAGCTTTATACTTATAATTAAGTGAATTATCCAACTCATTATAAGCTGATTCACTAATACCCCAAGGTAACTTATGAGATACACTATCGATATAATCTTTTTGACAAAAATGAGCAAAATGGTAACTTTCATCTAATAAAGTATTAGGATAATTTTTCATAAATAATAATGGCATATAGTATTCAAATGAAGTACCAGACCATGATATCAATCCTTTACGCCCTTTATGTGTCGTAAGTGATTTATCCAAACAAAACCAATGCTTACTTGGTGCATCTCCCAAACAAATCGCTAAATAACTAGAAAGTCTTGATTCACTTGCGAACTTATTATAATTATAAATCGATTGTCTTCCTTCAGAAGAATCATATCCAATACTGAAAACTTCTTTTTTAGTATAAAGTTTCTTAAAATTAGTATTTTTAATTAACTTATCGCAAAGTTTTACTAAATCATCAGCTTCGTGTTTTTCCAAAAATTCTCGCACTACAATCAAACTTGATACAAAATTACCAGAATCAACGGTCGACACAAAACCTGGATGCATTACTTTCTTAGTATTAATATCATACCAATTATATAGATGACCATACCATTTTTCTAAAGAATCAACCGTTTCAATTATCCCTCTAAGTAATTTAATCGCTTCCTCTTCTTCAATAAATTCAAGTTCAAAAGCCCCAACAACACTAACCATCGAAAATCCTATTGCTGTAGGTGAAGCTCTTAAATCCAACTTTTGTTCTCTATTCTCTTGATAATTATCTGGGATTAAATAGTAATATTCTGCCTTCAAATTGTCCTTAAAATACATCCACGTATTATAAGCAAGCTCTTTTATTTCTTCAACTTTCTTATCTTTCAACTCAACTCTATCATGCTCAATATCCTTACTAACTAAATATACAACAACTGGAGCTGACAAAAAGACTAATCCAATCACTAAAGCACCGTAGTTACCTGTAACAATTGTTGTTAAACATAAAATTAATCCTAGAATAATATTAAAAGTAAAGTTTCTAATATACCCTTTAAAATCATTACTAACTAATTTTTCAGCGTCTTCCGCTGTAATCCAATTAAGTAAATTCTTATGACTAATCAATAATCGATACATTGTTCTAAAAAATGCATCCATATAAAGCTTAGTATAAAAAGGAAGGGTCGCTAAAACAATATAAGACCTAAGTAATAAACTTTTACCACCAAAGAATAAATTTTTATAATAAACCGTCGTTTTATCTTTTCCCTCTCTATGCATAATACTTTGTAAAAAGAAAATAATTGGTATTGCTATTTCTAGTAATACAAAGCCAATCCAAATGATTGGTGATACATTTTTAAGCAAAACTGCACAAAGTAATATAATTAATAACATCGGATGTAAAAACATTCTCACAATATTATCAAATATTTTCCATTTTCCAAGCATGTTAACTGGATTCTTTACTTTTTCACCTTTATTATTCTTTACTCTATTAAAAAGCCAAGAAACAATTTGGACATCCCCTCGTGCCCAACGATGCTGTCTTGAAGTATCAATCAAAAATTTTGAAGGAAAATCATCAATCAATTCAATATCAGAAACATATCCACATCTTAAGTAATTTCCTTCTAATAAATCATGAGACAAAATCAAATTATCTGGGAAGGTTCCATCAAGAACTTTATCAAATACCTCAACATCATAAATTCCTTTACCAATAAAACTTCCCTCGGCAAACGAATCCTGATAAACATTAGGTACAATCGCACTATATGTATCAAAGCCACCAATTCCTGCAAATATTTGACTATATAAACTTTTATTAGTAGCCTCTATATCAACACTAACTCTAGGCTGCATCAACCCATAACCTTTAATAACCTTAGTTCCCTCTTTGTTAAGCACTGGCTTATTCATTGGATGAGCCATACAACCAATCAAATTAAGTGCCGAATTTAGAACTAATCTTGTATCTGTATCTAATGTAATAACATATTTAATACCTAAATTGCTATTATATAACATATTAACATTGAAATAATCTTTATTATATTTATCATCAATCTTTCCTAGCAATATTCTATTAAATTGAATTAAAGCACCTCTTTTTCTCTCATATCCTAAAAATTGCCCTTCATTCTCATTCCAATGCCTCTTACGATAAATAAAATAAAATAAATCTTTTCCATATTTTTTATTTAATCTTTTGGCATAATCTACACCATATTTAGAAATACTCTCATCAAATGGCATAACCTCTTTATCAGCCGCTTTAGTATCACCCAATAAAGTAAAATATAAATTATTTGATTTATTAATAATATAAAACGTTTCTAATACATCAAACATTTCTTTTATTTTTGTTTCAGTTGAAACGATCGTCGGAATAACCACCATCGTTCTAGCCTCTTCTGGAATACCTTTAGAATAATCTAGTTTAGGTAAAGATTGTGGTTTCACCACTCTTGTTAAAATATAATTTAAAATCTGTACAAATAATTGACTAACTGGAATTAATAAAATTAAAAAGCCAAGCCATCTAATATTAATAAAATATTTAGATAAAAAGAAACTTATCACTACAGTAACTAAAACAATAGTTGTAACATACAGAAAAACTCTTAATGTATTATTATGCCTTTTAAACAATTTAAAACCAATATGATAGTCATCTCGGTCTGTTTGCTCAAATAATTCTTTTAAATATTCAACTTCTGTTTTTTTCTTTTTCTTAGCCATACTTACTACTTTAGCTCGATAAAGTGTTTTAGATTCCTCTGTCATCTTTTCATAAACTTCATCTTCTAAAAGCATTTTTTCTGTCTTTGATACTTTCTTAAACAAGTCTTCATTAGTAAACTCAAAAAACTCTTTTAAATCACCAAATATATTGGCAATCAAAATATCATTTTCTACTTTTCTTTGGTATTCATCATTAATTAATTCTTTAAAACTAATCTGCTTTTCTTCAAGTAATTCATTAAGTTCTTTAAATAATCGATTGTTTTTAGCTCCTAAATCACGCAACTGATTATTAAGTTCAAATATATAATAACGATTTTTTGGAATAGAAATTCCATCTTTTAATAATTCACTCAATTCAATATCTTTATCATCATGATTCTTTATAATATTAGCAATTATCTCTTTATCTCTTAATTTCGAATACTCTTCTTTACACAACGCATTAAGTCTATCTACGTATATAAATAACAAAATCTCTTTAATATTAGTTATATCGCGGTATGAGAAATATATCTTATGCTGTTTTTGATATGTTCGAAGAGAACTAGTCAAAACTTCTAAACTAATATTATAATTATTTTCCAAGACAATACTTTTAACACAGTTATATATTGTCTCTATATCTTTCATTCTAGAGGAAATTCCCCTTTTGTCATGAACAACATTTGTCTTATGTTCTACTAATAAATAGAAATTATCAATCAACCACTCGTTTGTAATTCCAACATATTCCTTTTTCTTTGTTCTATCGACTAAAAAATTATAATATTCATTTATATTCTCAAAATTATTTAAAAATTTTTTAATTATCTTGTTCATGCTCCACTCTCCTAAAATAAGTATATCATAAAAAAATATTTCCTACTACTAAAAATTAAGCACAAAAAAACCTTGCCTAAGCAAGGTAATTTCTTATATGGCGGAGTAGAAAGGATTTGAACCTTCGCGCCAGTTGCCCGACCTACACCCTTAGCAGGGGCGCCTCTTCAGCCTCTTGAGTACTACTCCGTACTTGTTGCATCCGCATATACAATATTACATTATAATAAGTTTTATGTCAATAAAATAAATTAAAAAAAGACAAAATATTATATAATTTCGTCTTCTTCATTTTCATCATCAAAATCAATCTTTGATGTAGTTGAAGAAATTTTAAAAACCCTTGAATTTTCCAACTTAATTACCACGTTCTTATTAATTGCTGCAAATACTTTCCCAAAACCATTATTATTAACATCACTCATAATCATCTCTAAATCAGAAATAACTCCATCATTAACTTTCAAAATATAAATACCTACCTCATCACTATCCATTAAAAAAAACGCACAACAACCTAACTCTTTCTTATAGTAAATTGTTTTTTTCAATTGTTTTTGTAAAGTAAGCAATTCATCCATAGAACCAACAATTATTACTTTCTTGCCTTCCAAATTGGGCATTGTCACACTTTCCTGCAAAATTTCCTTATATTTTTCTAAAAGCACATTTAGACGATCCTTATATAAAGTTTTGTCACTTTTAAATATGAAATATAACACAAAAAATGCTGTTCCAATAATAATACTCACTATTCCCATCAATAAGCAAGCAATAAATTGTTTACTCAAATAAAAATAACAAACAAAAATTAATGAAATAACAAATATAATTCCCAAGCAAATCATTAATCTAATTCGTTTCATTATATCACTCCTAAAACCTATTCTCTATTATCAATATATATAATATCTTACTATTTTTCAACAAAACAAATTACATTAAACCAAATTTGACATTAATAAACAAAAAAAGTTCCTTTCTGGAACTTAAATTCAAATGGTGACCAGTACGGAATTCGAATCCGTGAATGCTGCCGTGAAAGGGCAGTGTGTTAAGCCGCTTCACCAACTGGCCAAAAAAATGGCGCCCCAACTAGGACTTGAACCTAGGACCCCTTGATTAACAGTCAAGTGCTCTAACCAGCTGAGCTATTGAGGCATTATTAATGGTGGACCTGACAGGACTTGAACCTGTGACCCCACGCTTATCAAGCGTGTGCTCTAACCAACTGAGCTACAGGTCCATTAATAATTGGTACTTTTTCATTCTACACTATTTATTTTACTTTTGCAATAAGAAATTGGAATTTTTTCACTTTTTTCCAAAACATTTCTCAACTGCATTTATAGAATACTATAAACCAAATATCAAAGTCAAGCACTTTTTAAACTTTTTTCATATTTTTACCATAATTAATACATTCTACTAATAATATTAACAAAAAAGTATAATTTATAAACACTTTCAACAATAATATTCAATAATAAAAATAGTATTTTCAATAAAATATCCTATATTTTAAAAAAAACTATTGAAATAAATTTTTTTTTGATATAAAATAGATTATGCAATTAAGCAATGGGGCGTTAGCTCAGTTGGTAGAGCAACTGACTCTTAATCAGTGGGTCTAGGGTTCGAATCCCTAACGCCCCACCATTATAAATATTAAAGACAACTAATTACTAGTTGTCTTTTCTTTTATTACTACTTTTAAAATTTTTCGCCAATTCACTTTATGAAATAAATACTCTGTAATAAAATAACAAATTCCAGCTAAAGAAAAAGTTATCAATAAAAATATTATTACCATAGCATAGTAATCGAAACTAAATTTCTCTAACAGAAATGTTCGGACTGGAATATTACATAAATAACATAAAAAACCAAATTTCCCAATTTTTTCAAACCATTTTGATTTAAACAAATTCCCTACATAACTTTGACCACTAAATGAAATGCTTACCCCAAGCACAAACATAAATGCCATAAAATAGCTTTCACTCAATGCATAATGCATATTTGCCAAACAAAAGCCATAAGCCAATGTTTCAGCAACAGTAAAAAGACTTTTTCCCAAAGCATTCAACTCAATCTTTTTAAAATAACAACTTATTTCATAAGCTATAACTCCAAGATTAATAAATATTAAGCCTTTATAAAAACCATTGCTAAAAATAAACGTTCTACTTAATGGATCACAAATATTAATATTTTTATAATTAACTATCCCAATTGTCAAAATAATAATAAGCGGTGCAATATAATAATTAAAATTTTTTTTATGCTTATATGCCAGTGGGAACAAAATAAAAAATAATAAAAACATTACTGATAAGTACCACGTCCCTAAATTAACGAGCATTCCTTTTCCAATAAACCCCAGTTGCAATAACTCAGTTTGTGTAGCATCAGAAAAAAATCCAGCTAATACATTCTCACTTAGAACCAAATATCCTATTATGAAAACCAATCCAACACTTGGCAATAAAGAACGCATCCTTTTCCAAAGAAAATTTAAATTAATAAATCCCAAAGATTTTCCTTTAAAATCTGATCGCTTAAGTTTTTCAATAGATAAGATAAATAAATATCCCGACACAATAAAATAAAAGTCAACAGCGTAATAGCCTCTATTAAATAAGCCATTACCATATGAACCAGCAAAAACCCAACTATGATAAAGAACAATTACAATACTAAAAAGAAACTTCAAAAAATCAATATAATAATTTCTTTCGACCTTTTTCATAATTAATCACCACAACTACCATAACACAAATAAAAATTTCAAACAACCCTCCTTTTTTACATATATTACTAAACTTTCTGTCAAACACCATTAATTATTAAAATAAAGTTTTTTAAAATCCCAAAACTATACTATAATTATACTAAGGTGATAATATGATATATGTAGAAAAAAAGAGATGATTGATGAGCTAAAGCAAAACTTAAATAATTGGAATGATTACTCTGAAAAACTCTATGGTTATTCAAAAAATGATGCACAAGACTTCCTAAAGCGTTTTCGAATTGGCATCTACGATTGTGGTTTAAATGGTGTATTATGGTTTGGTCCCAAAGTAAATGTTGATTTACTTGTTTCTTGGGATGCCGATAGAAGAAAAAACAAAAGGACCTTTAGTAATATTAGTGAAGAAAATTTAATTGTCTACTCTGTCCTTTTTGAAATTAAAAATCATTTATCAAAGCTTGAACTATATCCTAAAGCATATGGAGAATATTACAAAAGTCCCATCAATCAGACTATACAAACTCCGGCATCACCAGACGAATTAACAAAATATAAAGCCTTGTTCAAAAAAGTTTTAACGACCAACTATACTTGGCGCGAAGCTCGCGAAATAAGAAAACAGTTCAAACAATTTAACATATATGAAAATAAAGACTTTCCACATAACTCAACTCAACTTTTTAACTGTTTTACCCCTGAAATAATCAAACACTTTTCCAACTTTTTTCCTGGAAAATGCATTTTTGATACAACTCCAATAGAAAAAAACGTTAATAAACTCTTACAAAATTTTAACGAAAAAGAAATTATTAAATATATAAACGAAGAAAATAAAAGTCACATAGATGCCTACATTAAAAGGCAAATGCTAAGTATCATTGACTTCAAAAAAATTTTTTCGAAAAAGAAAAAAGATTACAACATTTTAAAGAAAAATTTTAAAAATAACCAACCTTTTTTACCACTAAATACTTATATCATTTTTTCACTAGATACAAAAAAAGAAATTTTAAATCTCCTAACAGGTCTTTTATCTTCCTTAACTGCGCCAAAGAAAACTATCAATATTCCAGAAAAGTGTCAAGAATTTAAGGAAAAATTACACTGCACTAAAAGTCACAAATTATTCCTACCAGATTCAACTCCAGTTGAACCACTATTAAAAGAAAAACATGAAAAAAAATTCATCCGTTTTCAAAAGAAATATGAATACCTTTATAAAAAGGCCACAGATTTAGAATATGTTGAAGCGTGTCTTGAAATACTAGGAGATTTTTTAACTGCTCAAATCTATCCTGTTGGCAACAAAGAAATAGCAATTTGCTTATTCAATACCCTTCTAATTTCCCGGGGTCTTCTACCACCAGTAATCGATTTAAATGAAAATGATTATTTTCTTCTAAATTTATTCACTAAAGATTATAATGAACGTTATAAAGAAGCAATTCCCTTAATTTTAAAAGATACAGTTAACCAAACAGAACAATTTGAAAATAAAAAATATGAAAAACCTATAACAATAAATTAAAAGACAAGTTTTATTTAAACTTGTCTTTGTTTTTCTTGAAAATTATTTCAATTTTCCTTTAACACCTTTCATGCCCTTAACTCCCCCATTAGCAGCAAATCCTTGTAAAATATTTGTATTAAAAGAATGAGTTTTACTAGTTCTTTTTTTATAATCTTTAACACCAATACTTATCATATCATCCAACATGTGTGTAAAGTTAACTCCTTTTTCTTCCCACAAATAGAAAGCCAAACTTCCTGGAATTGAATTAATTTCATTAACATAAACCTTTTCATTTTCTTCATCGACCAAGAAATCTATCCTAGAATTTCCAGCACTTCCTAAAACTTTAAATGCCTCTATTGCAATGTTTTCTACCTCTTCACGCATTGTTTTAGGTAAATCAGCTGGTAATTTTCTACTAGTTGAAGCCATTCCTTTACTAGTGGTTGCTTTAGCTCCCTTCAATTTACCTTTTCCACCGCCAATATACTTATCAGTATAAGTTAAAAATTTATTTCCTGAAAATACTTCTTCAATTTCACTAACTTTTTGATGTTCATAATTACCCATAACAGCAATATTTACTTCTCGTAAGTTTTTAACAACTTCTTCTACAATGATTTTACTATCATACTGAATAGCATCATCAATTGCTTCAATCAACTTCGTCTCATTTTCACATACTGAAATTCCTACACTTGAACCAGTAGTTGCAGGTTTTACAATAACTGGATACTTAAGTTTAGATACTTTCTTAACAATCTCTGAATTATCCTGTTTATATTCTGTATCATAAAACCACACATATTTTGTCATTGGTAAACCCGCTTCACTCCAAATTGCTTTCATATAAGCTTTATCTTGGCCAACAACAGATCCATAAACATTTGGTCCAACTAATGGTATTCCTATACTTTGTAAATACCCTTGTAATACGCCATCCTCAACATTTGTTCCATGAACAATTGGAAAAGCAATATCTATTTCCTTCACAACTCTTTTGAATAATCCTTTTTTCTTCTGCAAAACGAAATTTCCATCGCGACAATACAAAACTACATTATCAGCATATCTTTTAATCAAATTTAAGTCTTGATATACTTCAATATCTTTTAACATATCACCAGTATACCACTCTCTATCTTTCGTAATATAAATTGGTACGACTTCGTATTTTTCTAAATCCAACTTATTAATAGCCTGCATTGCTGAAATAATACTAACTTCATGTTCAACAGACTCTCCTCCAAAAATAACTCCTACTCTAATTTTCATAACTTCATCTCCCTATTCATTATATGTGTCTGGCAAATCATTTTCAAACAACGCATATACGTCCTTTTCACCAGTTAATGTTCTAATAAAAGGATATGCATCTCTAACATCATTAAAAACTATTATTTTGTCTTTGTCAAATCCTTGTTCCAATAAACCTTCTTTAATCGGTTTAGTTCTCTTTTCACCAATAAGAACTGCATAATCTGCAACTCCCGCTATTTGTTCACCAAATTTCTTATTGTATTCTGCCTCTTTAGGACCTAATTCAATCATCCCCGGGGTAACAACAACTTTAATCCCTGGCATCATTCCTAACACCTTACAAGCACTAGCTGCCCCAACCGGATTAGAATTATACGCATCATCTATCTGATAAAAATCTCCCAATCTCTTTAGTTCCAATCTATGTTCTACTGCTCTAACCCCGCGAACAGCTTGTCTTAAATCATCAATTTCAATTCCAAATTCAATCCCACAAGCAATACCAGCCAAAATATTATATACATTATGATCGCCTAAAAGTTTTGTTTCAAATTTATATTTTTCTTGTGTTTCTTTAAAAATAACTTCAAAGCTAGTTCCTTTAGATGAACACTTGATATTTGTTGCTAAAATATCAACATCCTTGTTTTCAATACCAATCCAAATAGTCTTAACTTTATTTTTCAATTTATAATTAACTTGTTTTGGATCATCCCCATTAAGTATTGCAAATCCATCTGCTGGAAGAGACTCAATAAGTTCGAATTTACCACTAACAATATTTTCCTCACTTCCAAAACTCTCTAGGTGAGCAGTTCCAATTCTTGTTAAAATACCATACTTAGGTTTAATTAACTTACATAAGCCTGCTATTTCACCCTTAACATAAGCCCCCATTTCTGCAATGAACACCTCTGTAAACTTATCCATATAATTATTAACTGTCATAATCAAACCGTTAAATGTATTTAAATTTCTCGGTGTCGGTAATGCATTATACTTAATATTTAAAATATCACTTAAAATGTTCTTACTACTTGTCTTTCCATAACTACCAGTAATACCAATAATTTTTAAATTACTCATATTCTTAAGTTTTGATTGTGCCTTAAGTTTATAATGTAAATAGACCACTCTTTCTATTGGAAAATTAATTATATTAGCTAAATATACCACAAACATATTAAAATAAATCATAAAAGCAAGTACAAATAACATTCGCCATACAAATAATGAATCAGCTATAAAACAACTCATTAAACATAACGGAATAAAATAAAGGACAAAAGTAGTAAACATCAATCTTTTTATCCTAGCCGTTACAACAAGCGGCTTTTTATTTTGATCGTTTTTAATTCGATTAAGCCAACTAAAACCTACATAAAAACCTAAAATTACTAAACCAGCAATTGCTATATTAACTACATTTTCTAAATCAAAAAATACTAGAGATCCAATAAATGTAATTAAAACAAGTAATAAATCCCAGTCTAAAAACTGCTTATAATTTTTAAAAATCCATTTTACATAACGATTGTTTTCATTATATAAGTTCTGTTGTAACATATGTAAGCTTCTTTTTGTTTTAAAGAATGTTGCAAATAACAAAGCTATTGCCAATATTGAATACTTAATTATTATAATCATCTTTTCCTCCTAGATAAAATTTTCTAAAATGCTAATAACTCTTGGTAAATTTTCTAAATACGCATAATGTGTTCCTGGTAAAACAATTAAGCCAGCATCTACCATTATAGCCTCTAATAATTTTGCTTCCTCAAGCGGAGCTTCTTCATCATTTTCTCCCCAAATAAGTAAAGTAGGCTCTTCTATATCTTTTGCATACATCGATAAATCCTCATTAACAACATTAACCAACGTCTGACGCATTACCGGACTAGCCGCCTTATAATCTCTTGAACCTATGTACTTTTTCATATACTCCCCAAGTTGATTAAACCCTGGCAACCTCTTAACTGCTTTAAGAATTTTAACTGACATAGGCAAATCTTTCTGCGTCCTAATACAAGGACTCCCAAATAAAACTAATTTTTCAATAGTATTATGAGCAGAATACCTAATTGCTACTCTTCCACCAAATGAATGTCCCATAATAATCGGTTTCTTAATTCCAACGCTCTTTATAAATATCTCTAACATATTAGAATAATCATCAATCGTCCAAGCATGGCCTGGCTCATCACTCTCCCCAAATCCGGGAAAATCCAAAATTGTTATTCGAAATCTAGAACTTAAATTATCTCCAATAGGCTTCATCATTTCAATATTTTGTCCCCAACCATGTAGAAGCAAAACATCTTTGCCCTCACCATATTGTATGTAATTTACAGCAACATCATTAATTGTAATTTTCATAAAATCACTCCACTTTAATTATAACAACAAATACCCTATTAATCTAGAAAAACACTAGATAATAAGGAAATACTAGAATTAACTAATTAAAATCACCTGTAAAATAATGTAAAAAGGAAGTAAATCATCCTATATAAAAAATGATATACTTCCAACGATCTCTAACTAATTCAATGTGTGTATCTTGATCAATACCATAATATAATTTAAATTTTTCTAGATGATAAGCATTTTCTGGATTTATATTGCAACCTGCTATAGGAGAAAAAGCCTCTATATAAATAGTTGTATTTCCCTGCTCTTTCTGAGTACTTATACTATTTTCTAAAGCATTTTGACATCTACTAATATTAATATAAAAAATTAAATACACTAACATAGCACTAAGCATTAATCCGTTCGCAACAAACTGCCAACCTTTATTATCCTCTAAATATTTTCCTATAATCGTAATAGCAACAATTCCAAAAATAACATATGTAAAAAAACTTGTTCTAAATCCCCACGTTGGAGAAATTAGCATTACTAAATTTCCAACTAAGCCAATTAAAAACCATAAAAAAGATCTTAAATCATTTTTATCATCTAACCAAATAAGAACTAACGTAATAAACAAATAAATTAACCAATAACCTACTATAAATATATTATTACTATTAATTAAGGCACTAAAACTACTATTACCAATCAACGTTAAAGGATAAATACACATAGTAAGAAGTCCTCCAACTAGCATATAAATAATTAATAAACTCTTAACTAGTTTATTGGAAACATTCTCTCTTATCATAAAATAATTACTAAAACTCAAAAGCCCCAACAAATAACTATTTCCAATAAATGTATAATAAATAAAATTAGGAATATTACTAACAATTTTTTCTAAAAAACCTAAAGCATTAAACTCACTATTCTCAATACTACTTCTATACTTTGTTCCTGGGGATAACAACATCACTACAGTACCTATTACTGATAAAATTAAATAAAGAATAATTCTTTTATCAACCTTTTTATTCTTAATATATTTAAATATTAAAACAAAAATATTTCCAAGCACTAAAACCAATGCCATATTTTCAACAAACATAACTCCCAATAAATTAACTAAACTAAATATCGGCACAAACCACTTATTATAATTATCATTACTAATTAAATAATAAAAATACCAAATTATAATCGGAACAACAAAAAAATATGTAATATTTCCAGCTATCCAAACCATAACTTGTGAAAACATATATGGATTCATACCTAGAATTAATAAAACAATTAATGGAAAAATATAGCCTCGTTTCTTATCAACAATTTTTACTACTCCTACTAAAAATGCTACTATTAATAAAGCATTTACTATATTCCACAACCATTTATGATATGTCAGAATATTAATAAAAATTCGGCTAATAAATCTTCCTTCCCAATCAAAATACATTCCCAAAGCAACCCCTAATGAATGTCTAATCCCCTCTTTTCCAACTAAATAATTTCCCCAATCATCACCAGATATTGGTGCTAGAGAAAAAATAACCACAAAAAGTAAAAATATACCTACATACTTACTATATTTTTTCATACACTCTTTACTCACCATCTTAATTATAGATAACATTAACTCTAAAGTCAAAAGAAAAAGTTATAACTTATTATAACCTTCCCTAAACTCCAAATAATACCTTTTCTGATTTAAAACGTTTAATCATAAACCATAAAATAAATACAACATAACAAATAGTCGAAGCAATTGTAATAAATAAATTAACATATTCAAAATTACCTGTATATAATTCCAACAATATTGTCGTATAATTTAAAATTGGTATAAAATACATTGAACTAGTAACACTAAATTCTAAATAACTCATAAATATCGGTACAATACAAATATAATTTAAAATTTGTCCTGAAGCTTGTGCTTCCTTATAAGATTTAGCTGATGAAGTAATTAAAGTTGCCAACCCACTTATTAAGAAAGAAGCTATGATACAAATAATTATTCCAAATAATATTGCTACAAAACTAATACTAAAATCTTCATACATTACAAACATTTCTTTTGCAATACTAAAACTAATAATTGTTAAAGCAAAACCGATTAAGGAAGCAATTGCCCCTACTATTACATTTGCTAAATATTTACCAATAATCAATTCTGTTGTTGTAATTGGCAATGTCAAAATTGTTTCTAATGTTCCATGCTCTTTCTCTACTGCAATTGCCGATGTTGCCATATTAACAGCTGCTAGTGTAATGGCCATAATAATATAAACAAATGAAATATTCATAATAAGTTCCACTAAAAAACTACTTGAGGATAATTCCTCACCAGAAACATTTTTTATTTCTACTTTAAAGTTAGTAAATACTTCATCTGGATTAATTCCCTTATCAATAAGTTGTAAATCTCCCAAATACTTATTGTAATCATCTAAATAATTAGCCACAAAACTAGTTACATTCATACCACTAATACTACTATCTGAATAAATCGTATAAGTGTTTTTTTCTTCGTTCCAAAGAACATAACCATCAATCAAATCCTCTTCAAAATCCTGTTTAGCCTCTTTAATATCTTGATAACTTTTATATTTTAATCCATATTGTTTTAAAAGTTCCTTATGAACATCATTAACTTCATAATTAACACCAATCTTATAGACATTAGAACTTTCGCCCATCATACTATCTTCCATTAAACCAAACAAAAATATAAATAGCGCTATAACAAAGGGAAAACCAAATATCATAAATAAAGTTTTCTTATCCCTAAATATCGATCTTATTTCCTTTTTTATTGTTATAAAAATATTTTTCTTATTCATCATTTCCTCCTATTAATGCAAAAAAACTATCTCTTAAATTACTTGTTTTAGTTTTTTTCTTAATCTCCTCAGGAGTTCCAGTAATAATAATTTTTCCTTTATTAATCATTACAATTTTATCACAAATATTTTCTGCTTCTTCCATATAATGGGTTGAATATAATACAGTTTTCTTATTCTTCTTTGCCTCTTTAACAACATCTAAAATTACTTTACTAGATATAACATCAAGTCCACTGGTTGGTTCATCCAAAATATAGTATTTTGGATTATGAACCAAACATCTAGAAATACCTGTTCTTTGATACTGTCCTGTTGATAAAGTATCTATTCTTTGATGCATAAAACTTTCCATATCAAATTTCTTTATTATCTCATTAACTCTTCTTTCTAAATCTTCTCCAAAAATACCATAATATTCACCACACATAATCAGTAACTCATATGGTGATATATCTTTATATAGCTTAGTATTTCCTGTTAAAAATGCTAATATTTTTCTAACCTTAATCCCGTCGTCTCTATGATTCATCCCATCAATAATAATTTCTCCACTTGTTGGTACCATAATCCCTGCAATCATTCTTAATAAAGTTGTTTTTCCAGCTCCATTAGGTCCTAAAATACCAACAACTTCACCCTCTTTTGCAGTAAATGAAATACTATCATCTGCTTTAAATGTAATGGCTTCTTTTTTACTAATCTTTTTAGTAAATTCTTTCGTAATATTTTTTACCTCTAACACCCACATACCTCCTTGTCATACTACAATTTCAAATATACCATAACTTTTTCAAAAAAGATATAAATAAAAATAAATCTAGTAATAAATTATATACTAGGATATAATGACTATGGTGATAATATGAAAATAATAGATTCTTGGATATTTTGGGTTTTAATTTATCTAGTATCCGCAGTCTTATTCTCTCAAAGTTTGAAAAAAGCTAATCGCAATATGAAGAATCCCGGTTCTCTAACTATTTTATTAGAAATTTTTACAGGTCTCTTTTCTTTATTGATGATTCCCATATTTGATATAAAATTTACGCCCAGTCTAAACACCGTACTTACCCTTCTAATTGTAATTTGTATTTATGCAATAACTGATCGATTGAATACTGAGGCTCGATATGGTTTGGAAACATCTACTTTTAGTATGGTTAAAAGGCTATCAACGGTTTTTATGATTATCTTTGGTTTCATCTTTTTAAAAGAACCTATCATTTTAAACAAAATTCTTGGCTCTCTTCTGATAATAATTTCAAATATAATTCTCACCTATGATAAAGGGAAATTTCAAATTAACAAATACTTTCTTATGGCCGTAATATCACAATTTTTATTTGCTATAGCAATGATTATCAACGTAGATATTTATAATCATTTCAATCTTGCATTTTATACCTGGCTTACAGTAACCGGACCCGCTATCTTAATTTCACTCTTAGGCCGACATTCACTAAAAGATTTAAAAGCAGAATTTAATTGTTATGACAAACCAACTTTTTTAATTGCCTGCTTTGCATGGGCTTTAATGTTAAATTCTTCCATTAGATCCTACCAATTGGGAAGTATCATTATCGTAGCTTCACTCTTTTCCCTAACTCCTATCCTTAATTCTTTAGCAGAACTATTAATAAATAAAGATAAAAATAAACTTACTCAAAAAATAATTATCTCAATACTCTTACTTATTGGAGCAATTCTAGTAAATTTATAAATCACTTTATCCAATAAGATTGCTTATAACTAAAATTTAGTGTATTATTAATATAGGAGGAGATAAATATGATACAAAAACAACCATTCATTTTTATCTCTAAATCATTACTAAGACTTATTGTTTTTAATAACAATAAGTTTTTTTATAGGAGGTAAAATGAAATATCAAAGAATTTTATTAAAATTAAGTGGAGAATCTCTTGCTGGAGAAAACAAAACAGGTATTGATTTCGATAAAGTATTAAGTATATGCAAAGAAATAGCTGATGTTGCATCATGCGGTGTTGAAGTAGCAATTGTCGTAGGTGGTGGTAACTTTTGGCGTGGCAGAAGCAATACACAAATGGACCGTTGTTCATCAGACTATATTGGAATGTTAGCGACCACAATGAATGCCTTAGCCTTAGGAGATGCCTTCAAACAATTAAATCAACCTGTTAGAGTCCAAACCGGTGTTGAAATGCGCCAAATTGCTGAATACTACATTAAAGACCGGGCTATCAAACATTTAACAAATAATAGAGTCGTTATTTTTGGTTGTGGAACCGGTTCACCTTTTTTCTCAACTGATACCGCTGCTGCTCTCCGCGCAGCCGAAATCAATGCTGATGCCGTTTTAAAAGCTACAAATGTTGATGGAATTTATACTAAAGATCCCAAAAAACATCAAGATGCTCAAAAAATATCCAAAATAACCTATCTTGATGTTTTAAATCAAAAACTTAACGTCATGGATACTACCGCTACTTCCCTTTGTATGGACAATAATATTCCAATTATTGTCTTCAATATAAATGAAAAAAACAATCTAAAAAAAGTAATTGCCGGTGAAAAGATAGGTACAACTGTTACAAACGAAAAAGAGGATTAAACCTCCTTTTATTTTAAAGTAACTTTTACTTCTCGCTCTGCAAAACTTCGTCCATTCTCATAAACTATTGTTAAACTTATTTTATCTCCTGATTTGCATTTTTTTAACACATTACTAATTGTTTCAACACTCTTAACTTCGCTGCCTTCAATATTAGTAATAATATCTCCTACCCGAAGTGAAGCATTCATAGCTGCACTATCATCTTCAACTGCCGAAATATAAAAACCAGTCGTTGGGCTTGTAATCATACTTCCCGTTATTCCTAACAAAACACCATTATCTTCAGCATCTTCCGTTGTTTTTCCATTCATCAAATCAGTAATTAATTCATCCACATCACTAATTGGAATTGCAAAACCCATTCCTTCAACACTAGCTTCGCTAGTTCCGCTAGATGAATACTTAGCCGAATTAATGCCAACAACTTCTCCCTTACTATTAAGCAAAGCTCCACCACTATTACCACCATTAATAGCTGCATCAATTTGAATCATTTTATTAGTTATACCATCAATTGTAACCTCACGATTAATAGCACTAACAACTCCTGTAGTAACAGATTGTCCATATCCAAGGGCATTACCAATAGCAATAACACCATTACCAACTTTCAACTTACTGCTATCTCCCATAGTCGCAATTTTAATAGCTTCTAAAGTATCATTATCCAAATCAGCTAATTTAACAGAAATTACTGCTACATCACGTGAAGATGAGCCGCCTTTAATCGTAGCATCAACACTTTTTTCATTAATGAATTGTACACTTAATTCATCAGTATCAGCAACAACATGATTATTAGTTAAAATTAAAAGTTCTTCATCATTTTTTCCAATTATAATTCCAGAACCAGCTCCTTCAGCATATTGACTGCTTCCAAAAAAGCTTGGTCCAAATCTACCACTAGAAACAAGTGTCTTACTAGTGATTGATACTATTGATGGCATTACATTACTAACAACATCAGAAACATCAGTCATATAAACACCATCACCAGTACTTGTATTACTAGAAACATCGGTATACTTAAGTTCTACATTTTTCTTTCCGAAATTAAGACCTAACTTATCACTTAAAAAATAAGCTCCTAATCCCCCAAATACTAAAGTCAAAACACATCCGACCACAATTAAAATTATTAAAATCTTATTAGTTTTCTGTGGTCTATTAATATTATTTTGTTCATTAATCATTAAACTACCCTCTTTCACAAAACAGTATATTTCTTAAATATGAACAAATTATGACAAAAATAAGAAATTATTGTGAAAAAGCATTTTTATATTACACCTATTACATATTTCTTTTAATCTCATCAACTTCTCGTTGTAAAGCATAAATCATCTTTTGCATCATTAAAATAGTACTTTCGCGATCGCCAGACTGATTACTATTACCATTACTATTACTATTACCATTTGGAAAAGTGTCCGCATTATTTCTACCTGTCTCTGTTGAATCATTGGGCTCCAATCCTCTCTCCTGCATTACGGCTCGATAAAAGGCATTAGTAGACAAAACTTGGGCAACAAGCATCAACCAGTTTCCAACTGCATTTTGTTCATTAGCAGTCATATCATCAAGCAAAATATAACCGACAGCCACTGCACTCAAAGAAAAAATTTTAGGATTAATATTTGGCAGCATTATAATCACCACTATTAAAGCATATTCAACTAAAGTTTTTATTTTGATTTTTTAAAGAATTAAAATGGAATTATTATCATAAATTTATTATATAGACCAATTGACAAATCAAAATGAATAGTGTAAAATCATAAGTACGTAAAGCAATTCGGGGCTTTAGCCAAGTGGTAAGGCGTGGGTCTGCAACACCCTGATCACCGGTTCAAATCCGGTAGGCCCCTCCATTTTGCGAATGTGGTTCAATGGTTAGAATACGGCCTTGCCAAGGCTGTGATGGGGGTTCGATTCCCCTCATTCGCTCCATTTGAAAACAACTTACGAACCTATATGGTTGCGTAAGTTTTTATTTTATCTTTTAATCGAACCCACGTGAGTCGCTTGGAAGATATATAAGTACAATGTTCTCTTTCTAGAAAGGAGGACATTTTTTTATGCTTGATTTTAAAACTATTGAAATACTAGAACCAAATACTGAAATTCTAGAGATCATTAAAAGTTATTCTTATAAAATTAAAAAAGGAAAAATAAAACACTTACCGAAAACAAATTTACAGTTTATTGAACCAACACAGTACATAATTAAATATCCTATTAATCTTACAATACTAGAATATAAAGTAAATGAGATTAGTAATAAACCATTTTATATTAAAGCGTATAACGAAAAGTATAATCTCAAAGAAATTAAGCAAATTCTTACAAAAATTTAATTTTATCCCCCTATAACCATCTTTAAAATGCCAAACAAATGAAAGATATATTAAAATTTGTGACTTAACTTTTTTGGTCTAAGTGGGGAAACAAGTGAGGAGATGATTTTATTGAGATGTGGAATTTATGTAAGAGTTAGTACTGATGATCAAAGAGATAATGGATATTCTATTGATTCACAACTTCGTATGATTAAAGAATATTGTGATAAAAATGAATATGACATTATGGATGTATATAATGATGCTGGTCATTCTGGAAAAGATTTAATGAGACCAGAAATGCAAAGATTATTAAAAGATATTAAAGCTAAAAAGATTGATAAGTTGATTGCTATTAAAGTCGATAGACTAACAAGAAATAATTATGATGGTTTTTGGCTACTAAATTATTGCGAAGAACATGATGTAAAAATTGAACTTATACTAGAGCCTTATGATGTATCTACTGCTAATGGTGAAATGATATTTGGTATGAATTTAGTATTTGGTCAAAGAGAACGAAAAGAAATTAGTGCTAGGACTAAAAGAGCTATGGAAGAAATGGCTTTAAAACATATTCATCCTAGTAAAGCACCTTATGGCTATATTAGAAATAAAGAAACTGGTTATTTGGAAATTGAACCTATTGAAGCACAAGTTGTTAAAGAAATATTTGAATTATGCAAACAAAGACATTCTACTAGAGGTATTGCTACTATTATGAGAGATAATAATGCTTATTTAAGCCAAGGTAAATGGAAAAGTGATAGAATTTATAAGATACTTACTAATTCTATTTATATTGGTGTATTTGAATACGGAAAATACAGAAGAAAATCACAAGATATTTTAAAAGTAAATAATTATTGTGAACCTATTATTGATATTGAAACTTGGAATATTACAAGAAAAAATCTAGAAAAAAATAAGCATCCTAATTATGGAGAACATATACATTTATTTACTGGAATAATAAAATGTCCTAATTGTGGAAATATATTATCTTCTACTAATTCTTTTAAACATAGTGGAACACCTAAACAAAAAACTTACTATCATTTAACTTGTAAAAATCCTAATTGTAAGTCAAAAGGACTTCATTATAGTTCAGATAAAATTGAAAAACGATTAGGAAGAATTTTAAATGAATTAACAAGATATATGTATGAACGTAAAAATGAAATCATAGTTTGTAATTCTAATAGGTCTAAAGAATTAAAAGAAATCGATAAAGCTATTGATAAATTAAAACTACAAGAGAAAAAATTAGTAGATTTATATTTAACTTCTAATTTGAATGTCGATGCGATTAATCATAAAAACGAGATGATAAAAAAGGAAATTCAAAAATTAAATAATAAGAAAGATGCATTAGACCCAGATAATGAATTTAAAGAATATACTCTAGAACTGTCTAAAAAGCTAGATTGTTCTAAAGAGAACGATGAATATATATTTACTAACAATTTAGGATTTTCATTTGTCTGGGATAGTTTAAATAGAAAAACTAAGAGAGATTTAATTCAAAGATTAATAGCAAATTTAGAAATAGAAAGAGATAGAAATTACAATATTGAAATTAAAAATATTAAGTTTACTGATGAATTTATTTCTAAAAGTAATAAGGAATATCTAGAATACTTGAATGATATTTTGGAAGATAGCGAAATTGGAATTAAGTATAAAGGTCAAATTGATAAGAAAGAGTTAAAAAAATTATCTAGTAAATATACAATTATTTCACTACAAAAATATGAAAACAATGAATATTCAGAGAAAGAATTAAACATTTATTTAGAATTATTCAAGGAACATTTTTATTATGATGGTATTATTAATTGTCCTTATATTGAAAATAATTTAGTTGTTGATCAACTTCTATTAATACCCAAAAGAAAGGAAACGATGTAAATGAAAGATAAAAACGATAAAGTTATTTGTGTTTATGATGAAAAAGGAAAGAATGTTCAAGAAGTAATACTTGAAGCTTTTGAAAAATTTTTGAAAATAAAACTTAAAAACAATTCTTTTTCAGCTAGTAATAAGAAAGGAAATGATAAAAATGACAATAAAATATTTAAAAATTAATAGTTTTGTTTTACCGAATTTAGTTACAAAAAATAGTAAAAGTAAAATAAATAAGTATGGATTATTACGATTAGATTATTTAAAAACTCATAAGAAAGCATTATATGAAACACTTCTTATGAAAGGAGAACTTGATAAACATCTTAATTCAATTAGTAAATTATGTGAAGAAAGATTAAATATTTTAATGAATAAATATGTAAAAAATGATGAAAAACTATCTGAAAAAAATAAAAAGTTTAATCAATTAGAATGGGTAAAAATCATGAACAATTATAAAAATTGTGCTGAAGAAGTAATCTTTAAAGAATTAATTTATGTATAGTCTGTGAGTACACTTTGTATTTTTAGTATTAGCCAGCACTGCAAGTTTACTCCCGCCACTTGCTTATTTGCGGGAATTCTCCCAAACCCTAAAATGGAAAGAAGATGATAGATATTAGAGTGAGAAATATAAATCTAAATGTTTTTCTTAACGAAGAAGAACAAAAATTATTAAAAGAAAAATCTAATAAAGCCAGATTGACACAATCTGACTTTATTAGAAATTTAATTAATGAATATGATGATAACAATTTATCTAATTTTGATATAGAAAATATTAATCACGTTATTTCATCAACTATTAATGATTTAAATAAACTTCGTGATACAATGTATAGACTGGGATATTATCAATTGGTTGAATTTTTAGATAGTATAATCGGTGAGCTATACAAGATCTATCAAAAGTAAAAGAACAGATTTTTCTGTTCTTTTAGTTAATTTATTAAAGTAAATTTGTAATCACAATTGTTTGAATTATAAATATGTACAGAACTATCTATTGATACATTATTATTCTTTGATGTCGTTGTAAATTTAAGCATTTCTTTTGAATTGTATGCTGTTCCATAATTTCCGTTTTGATAACCTTCTCTATAATCAATCCATAAAAAGCATATATTTTCATTCATGTTAGTTGCTTCAACTTTATATTTTCCATCTGGCAAATAATAAAAAATAACATTCTTTTTTTCAAATTCCATATATTTACCATATTCACCAAGTTCATTATATTTTATGGTATATACAATTTCTTTGGGTTCTTCTTTAACTACTTCTTTTTCACTTTCGTCGCTACTGGTTTCATTATCAACAGAATCATCTTTAATAGGTACATTCTCTTCTTTATCAACAACATTTGATTGGGAACCATTATCTTCTGTTTCTACATTTTCGACTGGAGTACAAATTATCCACACGAATAGTATTAATATTGGTAATACAATTCTAGCAATTTTTATATATTTTTCATCAATTTGACTAAACTTATCTTCTATTAAAGTATAGAAAACCTTAAATAAACTTAATCCAAATAATATAGCGAATATACCGGATACGATATCTTCAGTAAATGATGATAGATATACTAATATTAGTAACCCACCAACACCATATAAAAACCCATTCCATATTTTACTAGCAAGGCCATCAATATCTCCAGGAGTTCTAACTGCTTTCATTTTTTCATCATAAGGTGTTCCACATTTTGGACAATATACGTAATCATCCTTGTATTCTTTTTTACATTTTCTACATATCTTCATAGAAACCTCCTATTTAAAATAACTTTCTGGAATATCATAATTTGGTTTATCTTTTATAGTTTCTTGCAACTCTTTAGCAGCCGCCTCAATTTTTGGATTATAGTTTAAAACTGTTTCTTCTTCTTCTGGCTTTAAAAATGATTTTGGAACCGGAGTTGAAGATAAAACTCTTAATTGATCTACAATCATTTGTGCAGTATTAACAGAGTTATTATAAACCGAACTTGATTGGTCAACTGTTTTTGATAATATCACTATTTCAGTATTAAAGCCTTTAATGTTTACATTAACACCTATATGATGACAGGTTGGTATTTCATCTGAGGTAGTAACTTGATTATTATTTCCTTTTGTAGTTGTTTTTCCTAATGCAGAACCACCAACAACTGCTCCAACCGGACCTAATATTAATCCACCAGCAACAGCACCACCTAATGATGCATGCTTTTTAGATTTTTGATTATTAGTACCTGTTGTGTTTGTCACTGTTCTAAATCCATCATTTTTAACCATTTCTGCACCTTTAATATCAGAAAAAGGATAAGTTGTTCCATTAATTGAAACAATTCCTTCAGTTAAATTATAAGTGAAATTATTACCTATTGATTTCCATCTACTTGTAGCTATTCTATTAATTTCATTTTGTTTTGCTTTTTCAAGTTGAGCTAACTTGTTTTGAGCATTTTTGACTTTGGTATTATATTCTTTGTCTCTGTCTTTATGAATTTTTTTATCAACTTTTTCCAAATACTTTATAAACTTGGCTTGATTAATTCCACAATAACCGCAAAAAATATCATCATCATCAATCTTTTTTTGACATTTTACACACTTCATAAACTCACTCCTTAATTATTTAAATTATATCATATTTTATAAAAATTAATATACAAATTAGGACAAAAAGTTTACTTATTTATTTTTTTCATTGTGGGACAATAATTATAGGTGATGCAAATGATTGATAAATACAAGAAATATAATCCTGAATTCAAAGCAATTATTTGTAATAATATTAAAAACTTTCGTAAAGAAAAAGGCATGAGATTAATGGATTTGGCTGAAATTTTAGATATATCTCCTGAATATTTAAAAAGAATAGAATCTCCAAATGATGAAAAAAAGAATTGCTCATTATCCTTACTTTATAAAATATCAATAATTCTTGACAAGAAACTTGATGATTTTTTAATAGACAATAGAAATAGCTAACGCTATTTTTTTTATTTTCATTGAATAGACTTAAAAAAATCTATATAATAATAAATAAATTATATAAGGAGGTATAATATGTCTAAATTTATAGAAATACAAAGCTCAATTTTAAGTCTAGGACCTGGAGAATATCAACGTCTTTGTTCTACATATGCCATTCAAAAATACAATCTTAATAACATGCATGATATAGGCAGTAAAGAAGGTACTAATAAAACAACAATAGGAATTCCAGATTCATATTCAGTTGATGATAACGGTAAATATATATTACTAATGTATGGTACTGTTGAAAAAAAATCAGTTTCAAAGTTAACAACAGATATTATAGATGCTGCAAACGGCAAAAAGACAGGACTAATAAAAAAGCAAATAAAAGAAATCATATGTTTTCATACTAACACAAATATAAAGCCAGGAGAATATAACAAATTGGTTAATTTAATCCCAGATATTAAAATTACTTTAATTGATATTGACTCTTTAGCACATGATATAGATGAAAACTATCATAATATTGCAAATGATTATTTAAACATTCCTATAGATACAAATCAAATTAGTGATATAAATACATTTATTGAGCGTTATGATAAGAATTCTATAAACGCCCCATTAAACATTGATTTTGTATATAGAAAAGATAAAGATACAATTTACAAAAATGCATTGGATTCAAAAATGACAATAGTTACTGGAAAACCAGGTACTGGGAAAACAAAAATATCTTTAGAAGTTCTAAAAAAACTTGAAAAAAATGAAAACTATTCTTCACTATGTATTAGAATAAATGGATTAGAGCTCTACAATGATATCAAGACGGCCATAAAAAATGATAAAAATTATATTATATTTTTTGACGATATTAATAATCTTAATGGTTTAATGTCTGTGGTTGATTTAATTGTAACTAATAAAAATGAAAATATTAAAATACTAGCAACAGTTAGAGATTATTTGTTAGATGAAGTATTAAAAAAACTTAATTTACTAATAGAGCCAAGTGTATGCATCTTAAATAAAATGAATGATTCGGAAATTATTAATATTTTAGAAAATACATATAATGTCAAAAATAAAGAATGGCAACAAAAAATTCTAAAGATATCTAATGGTAATCCACGATTAGCAATAATGAGTTTTATTTCAGTTAGAGACGGAAAAATAGACTCTCTAAATAGTGTTTATGATATTTTTAAAAATTATTATGATAATGTAATTAATTATAAAAAACTATCTGATTATGAAATAAAAGTTCTGTTTTATATAGCTTTGTTATCACCAATTAGTACATCAAACGAAATTGTAAGTAATTATCTAAAAGAATTGGAAATATTTAATATAGAAACATTTAAAAAATTAAGAGATATGGAATTAATTGATTATTTTAATGATGATGCTTTAAAAATATGTGATCAAAATTTTTCTAATTATTTAGTATATAAGTATTTGATAATAGATAAGACTATTAATATTTCGAATTTATTAAAACAAGTATACCCTAATTTTATTAACAAATTTATAAATGTTATAAATATGATAAATGAACAATTTTATGATGCCAACACACTTAATTATATAACACAAGAAATAGATACTGTTTGGAATGAAGAACCATATAATAGTGACTGGAAATTTGTAGATTATTTCCATAATGTTAATGTATCAAAAGCATTACTAAAAATTAAAAATAAAATTGAAAGTTATGCTAAAGAAGAAATGCCTGAGGAAATAAAATATAAAAACAATGTATATTTAAGTGATAATCTATTAAGTTTAATATCTGATTTCAAAGATACTGAATATTTAAAATTGTCTTTTGAATTATTATTATCATATCTTGAAAAAAGACCTAGTTTATATAATGAAATATGTAAAAGTATAAAGGATTATTGGCTAATAACAAATCCATATCCAGATTTTTTGTTAGAAACAGAAATTATTAACGTATTGTTTTCAAAGTATAAAACAACAACTATAATTAAAATGAGAGAAATATATAAAATTTTATTAGAACAATCTTTATTATATTGTTTAGAATTAGAGTTTCATATTAGCAAACAAGGAAATACTCCAAGAACTATTAATTTCATTACAATAAAATTACAAGAGAATGATAAAATTTTCTCATTTAGAAAACACCTATATGATATAGTATTTCAATTGTGCAATGAAGACGAAACTAATTATAATATATTATTAAATGAGTCAATTTGGTTCTACGATGAAGATCAAAAAGCAATATTGGAAAATGATATAAAATATTTAGACGAAAAGTTCTTTGTAACATGGGATAATATATCAATAATACAAGGTAAAATACTATTTTTATTAAAAGAAAAATGTCAAAAGCTTAATATAGAACCACCAACTTCATTAGAAAAATATAAAGAATGTCCAGAGTTTCTAATAATTAATATGTTCGAGAAATATGATTATGATGAAAAAAACGATGAATTATTGTGCTACTTAGAAAATAAGAGTCAAGATTGCTATAACACGATATTTCTAATACTTAAAAAGGTTGAAGAATATAATATAAATGTTGATAGTTGGAAAATACATAATTCATTAGACCTATTATTTAAACAAGTATTAGAAAAAGATACAACTTTATTTGAAGAAATATTTATTTTATATTTAGAATCAGATTGCCCTTTTACGAATGGGTTATTCTTTATTAGAAATCTTGTAGATAAAAATATACTAGAAAAAACATTAGACAATATAATAAAAAGCAGTACATCGAAAAAACACTATTTATTATCTTGTATACTAAATAATTATTATGATGAAAAATATATGCTAGTAGTAAAAGATTTTATAAAAAATCAAAAAACTATGAATAAATATACTTTATCAATTGAAGCTATTTTTGAATACTCTAAATATAATGAAGATTTATTAGAAAACTACACTAAAGACATATTAACTGAAAATGATTTTGGATTATATTCTAGTTTTACAAATTCATTTGTTGATAAAGAGTTTGTTGAAACTATATACAATGCTTTTGATAATAAAAAAACACTTGAAGAATTATATTTAAAATCTATAAAATGTCATAGTGATTACAATGGGAATATGGGATTTTTATTATGTATAAATAATTACGATTTTTTAAATAAAATACTTGAAACAGAATCATATGATCATACTGGAAAAATAAGAAATATTGTAAAAAGCATATGGAAACATGCTAAACATAAAGACATTATCTCATATAATTATGATAAAATAGTTGAGTCTAATTTCGGATATTTACGATTACATAGGTTATTCGATTTTGATAATGAAGAAAATATAAAAAAGAATCAATTAGAATGGTTTAAAGAGAAAATATTAGAAATTAAAGAAGATAAAGATAAAATTTATTATTTATTTTATGTAATTGGTGATAAAGAAAATTGTTTAAAAAAAGAATTAATTCTTTTTCTATTAGATAACACAAGTAATATTGAAATATTTAAACAAATAAGTTTCTTTTCGCATTCGGAATCATGGAGCGGAAGCAGAATTCCAAATATCGAACGAAAAATTGAATTTATTCAATCAATATTAAGTGAGATAAAAGCCAAAAATGATTTGATATACATGGAACATATAGAGTATTTAAATGAAAGAATAAAACTTTATAAAAAAGAAATTAAAAGAACTCAAATAGAAGAATACATAGATGATTTTCTTAATTAAGAATTAATATTAATTTAAAAAGATAATTTGTTATACTTCCATTGAAAAAATATAGAAATTCATATATAATGTTCATAGAAAGAGAGCAAGTTCGTAAGCTGTAGTTTAACTGCTCCAAATTAATAGGAAACTCGGAAATTAACTTCTGAGAGTAATAAATGCTAACTAGAAATAGTTAGTTTTTTTGTTATGTAAAGGAGTTGATTTATGTGTTAAAGACAGAAACAAAAGAATTAAAAATAAGTGATAAACTAAAAAGACAAATTGATATGATTGGTAGATTTACCAATACTACTCCAGTTATAAATAATGGATGTGTTAAAAATATAATTGGTACTAATGTTGCCTATGTTATGCCACATATCATAGTTATTAAGAATAATAAATACCTAATGTTTGATGAATGCGATGTTGTTTATATAAATACATTTAATAATAAAATAGAATTTAAAGATTTAGATTATAAAAAGAAAATGACCGAAGTTTATAAAAAACAAGTTGATGACTTAGAATTAATTGTTCCTAATTTTATAGTTTGTAGTGCTATTATTCATTACGATGAGACTAGTCCGCATATGCATGTTGTTGGTGTACCTATTAAGTATAACTGTAAAAACGGTATGTCTATTCAAGTAGGAAAAACAGATGTTTTCACAAGAGAATCATTAAGAAAAATACAAGATAAAATGAGAACACTATGTATTGAAGAATACAATAATGAATATAATTTGTCTTCAACTTTAAAGAAAAAGTTAAAAGGAAGAAATCGAGATATTCGTATATCAAATATGAATAATTATCAAGAAACAAAAGATTTAATCGAAAAGAATCAAAAAATATTGATTCAATAAATAACAAATCTTTAGAATTAGAAAAAGAAAATTTAAATATAAAAGATAAAATAACCACATTAAAAAAAGCACCACTTACTAAAGATAGTTATTTAATATCCAGTGAAGATAAACAAAAAATTGAAAGTTATATTGATAAAATTAATAAAGTTAATGAAGAATATCGTAATATAAAAGAACTATCTTCTTCATTAAATAGTTTAAGTCAAACAATAAAAGAAGATAAAGAAACAATCAAAATACTAACTGAAAATCACAAATCATTAGAATTACGTGTTAGTAATTTAACTTCTAAAAATAGTAAGCAAGAAGAAAGAATTGATGAACTAAGAAAAGATAATTTCAATCTTAAATATAGAGTTCAACAACTAGAAGAATTTTTTAATAGGTTAATTAAATTAATAAAAAATATGTTTAAACGTAGTGACAAAAAAGAACAATATGCAGAGTTTGCTAATGATTTATATAGACACCAAATTATTAGTGATAAAACTATGGATGATATTAGAATTGCATATAATACTAAAACAAAAGAAAAAGATGATTTTGAGTTATAACACTCATTATCATCTTTTTATCTTATTATAAATTAAATAAAATATCATCATTCCAAAAGTACATATTATTAAATCATCTATATCTAATACACCAACTTTAAAAACAAATTGAAATAGTTCAATCAATAATATAATAGTAACTGATAAAGCAAAATTAAATTTAAACTTTTTAACTTTAAATAGTTCTATAATAAAATATTCCAATGGCATAAACACTAACAAGTTACCAAATATATTAATTATTATAGAATAAATATTGCCCTTATTAATTACATCAATAATTGATTTAAATGGTATTAAATTATAACTATTAATACTACTATATCTAGCAAAAATAACCATATTAAACAACAATATTATATAATATACAAATATTATTATTTGAGAAAGTTTTTTAACTTTCTCTTTATCTTCAATTTTTTCAACATAATTATTTCCATATATTTTATTACCAATAATTACAAAAATAGAAGCAATTACCATAATAAATAGTCTAACAAAATAATTCAATTCAACATTTGGATCATACTCAAATTTTAAATAAAACAAGAATGACAAAATTGATAATACATAAAAGAATACTACAAGTTTAAATTGAATATTAAATCTATTCTTTTTAGTAATCTCATTATATTCAAGTAATTGTTCAATATTATCTTTGGGTTTCTTGTTTTCTTCACCATTCAATAATTCTGATACTTCAATATTTAATTCTTTTGATAATGGAAGAAGTAAAGATATATCGGGAGTACCTCTACCAGTTTCCCATCTTGAAATTGCTTTTTCTGTCACAAATAACTTTTCTGCTAATTCATCTTGAGTAATTCCTAATTCTTTTCTTTTTTGTTTTATGAAATTAGAAATTTTATTTAGATCCATTTTTATCACCTACCAATTCGCAGTTATGTGTTTCTAAATATGCTTCATATTCATCATGTGTTTTTTCATTTCGTTCGTTATAAGATATATTTATTATACCACTAATATTTAAAATCTCATAATGCTTACCTATACTATAATGAAAACTATCCATAGCACCAGCAGAAAATGAATATACTTCGTAATTATTATCACAATAATAGTGCATATCATCATATATGTCATTCATACCACTTTCTTCGTCTAATCCTGTACCAAATGCTAGTAGAAAGGCAAAAAATAATGGCAAGAAAAATATATAACCAAATATTACTACCAAGACTGAAATAATTTTTATAGAATGTTTTTCCATAAATCCTGTTATACATAATAATATGATATTAGAAAAAGCAAAAAAGCATTGTAGTGTATTTTTAGAAAATAACCATATTAATAAATAAACAGTAATTATTAATGTTTTATATTTTATTCTCTTCCTAAAAACAATTAAAATAATTGCATTTACTATTATTAGAGCAAACATGAATATTTGATATAACAATCCATAAATTTTTAAACTCTCTAAAAACAAATTATAAATTATAAACAACATTAGCATGGCCAAAGCATAATAATCAATGAAGTTTTTCCTCATAAAAAGCCCTTCTTTCTAAAACAATCTTATTATAATTGCAAAAAGAAGTCACCCTATGAATCGTAGGATTCAAATAAATATGGTATAATAGTTAATTGCAAAGGAGGTTTGTTTATGGAACAAAAAATGGATGAATTAATTAAAAGTATTAACAATCTATCTGGTTTTTCATGGAGTGACTTAATTAGTCTGATTGCTTTAATTGGTTCATGGATTACTATATTTTTTTTATTAAAAGAAAAGCAAGAAAACAATAGACCATATTTACAAATATCATTTGAATTAGTAAAATCAAATCTTACATGTATTGTATTAAGAAATGTTGGTAAAGTACCATTAGTATTAACAAATATACATTATGATGAAGAATTTATTAATCAACTTAATGAAAGAGATAGAAAATACTTGAATGATAACAAAATTAAAAACCACATACTCAACATATTAGACTAGAAGATAACTTACACATCTTTTATATTCTTTAATAATAATGTATTAGCTATAACTGTCAAACTGCTTAATACCATTGCCAAACTTGCAATCATTGGATTTATAAAAATACCTATTGGTTTAAAGAACCCTATTGCTACTGGTATCATCAACCCATTATAAAAGAATGCCCAAAATAAGTTTTGCTTTATATTACGCACCGTTTTTTTACTAATATTAATTAGGTTTAAAATAGAATGTAAATCATTTTTAGTTAAAATAACATCTGCCGAATCAAGAGCGATATCCGTTCCACTCTGCACACTTACTCCAATATCAGCCTTAGCAAGTGCTGGACTATCATTTATTCCATCCCCGCACATCATTACTTTTTTACAATCTAATTTCATTTTTTTTATTATCTCAGCTTTCCCTACTGGAGAAACATCAGCTATAACTTTTGTAATCTTCAATTCTGTAGCCACTTTTTTAGCAATTTCTTTATTATCACCTGTCAACATAATTGTTTGAATTTTCTGACTATTTAATTTTCCTATCACTTCTTTAGCATTTTCTCTTACAATATCATTAACACCAATTAAAGCAATGATTTCAGCATCCCTAATAACATAAACAATACTATTTCCTTGTAAAGATAATCTTTCCTCTTCTTTTACATATTCATTTTTAATACCATACTTGGTAACAATTTTTCTATTACCAAGAATTATTTTATGTTTTTGAATTTTCCCGACAATTCCATAACCAGCTATATTTTCAACATCTCTAACAGGAAGTTTGCCTTGCTTTTTTTCAACCATATAATCTACAAATGCCTTTCCTATTGGATGCGTTGATTTTGCTTCCAAACTTCCAGCTAACCTTATTACTTCTTCATCTGCTAAATCACTATAATTCTGTATTTCTGATATTTTTAATTTTCCATAAGTTAAAGTCCCTGTCTTGTCGAAAACAACAGTATCAATTTTAGTAGCCATTTCTAATACTTCACTTTTCTTTACTAATATTCCATTACTAGCACAAATACCTTCACTTACAACCATTGCTAAAGGAGTGGCAAGACCCAAACTACAGGGACAAGCTACCACCAAAATTGTTACAAAAGAACTTACAGCAATAGAAATATCATAACCTAACAACAAATATCCACCAAATGATATAATTGCGATAGCCATAACTGCTGGTACAAAATATCCCGAAATCCTATCTGCAATCTTTGCTATCGGCGCTTTTATATTACTTGCCTCTAGCACCAACCTAACTATTTCTGACACTGTCGATTCCCTTCCAATTTTTTCTGCTCTATATCTTACAAAACCATCATAGTTAAAACTTCCCGCAATAACTTTTTCTCCTACTTTTTTAACGCTAGGTTTACTTTCTCCAGTAATAAAAGTCTCATCTAAATGAGCCATTCCTTCTATAATTTCACCATCAACTGCAATCTTCTCACCAGGTTTACTAATTAAAATATCACCCTTTTTTATTTCATCCAACGTAACAATTTTCTCTTTACCATCAATCTCAACAGACGCACACTGAGGCGTTATCTCTATTAACTTCTTTATTGCCTCCTTAGTTTTATCACTACTAATTCCCTCTAAAAATCTTCCCAACTTTATAAAATAAATTACAATCGCCGCTGACTCAAAATACAGATTATCTAAATAATCATAATCTCCATTTAATATCATCACTACTCCATATAAACTATATATAAAACTACTAAGTACTCCTATTGTTACTAAAGTATCCATATTAGGAATTCTATGAATCAAATTTTTAAAGCCATTTTTTAAAATATCAAAACCATATATTAAAAATAAACTTGTTAAAACTAATAATATAAATATATATTCAAATGAATTTTCCTTGGGATTAACAAAAGTAGGAATTCCAAACATATGCCCCATTGATATATATATCAAAATAAAAGCTAGTCCAGTAAAAATAACTAATTTAATTTTCTCATTCTTTACTTTTCTTTCTAACTTCAACTCCTTAAAAACACCTAAACTAACAAAGCCAGCTTGTTTAACATACCTTTCTATCTTTTCTTGATCCAAAATATTTTCATCATAATCAATCGTAGCATTTGCCATCACAAGATTTACACTAGCATTAATAATTCCGTTCTGTTTATTCAAATATTTTTCTAAGCCATTTGAACAAGCACTGCATGTCATTCCTTCTATTGATAAAATTATCTTTCTCATAATTAATCTTCCTTTACTGTAAAACCAAGATCAGCTATTTTTTCTTCGATAGTCTTTTTATCAATTATTTTCTGAGCTTTTATAATAACAGTTCCATTTTCATGATTTGCTATAACGCCCCTAACACCATCTATAGTACCTAATGCATTAACTATTCTTCTCTCACACCCTTCGCACATCATTCCTGAAACCAAAATTTTAATTTCTTGCATCTTCATCACCTTTCATATTCTATTAATTATCTTACAAATTATTTATTAAATCTCTTAAATAAACTTATTAATTCATCAATTATCTCCAAATTACCATTTTTTAAATCTTTTGTCACACAAGAATGCAAATGCTCATCCAAAATTTGATTAGATAAGCTTTTAACAGAATTTTCAACTGCTGATAGTTGAATTAAAATATCATTACAATAACTATCATTTTGAATCATTTTATTTATTCCGGTAAGCTGGCCTATTATTCTATTTATTCTATTACTAATTAATTTCTTTTCTTCATTTTTTCTTATTGTCTTCTTCTCAAAGCCTTCATTCATCTATATCACCACACAATATTATATACCCCTATGGGTATATTGTAAATCTGTTATTTAAAAAAAATAACTTACCAACCACTTGTAAGTCATTCTTCAATATAATCATCTTTAATTTTCTTTCAAGTTCTTTAATAAAATATGTCGTTTTATATTTTTATCTTTTTGATACCATGTTTTTATTTCATAACCCATACTTTGCAAATTTCTTAAACTATACTCATTCCCAAATGTTACTTCCGCAATAACATTAGTAATACCTAATTTCTTTGCTCTTGTCTCTAAATGCTCTACTAACAATTGTTGCAAGTGATTACCACGATATTCCGGCAATACAATGACTCCATCTATATCAGCACATTTCCCCGTAATATTAGGAATATAGCTGCTTATCTCTCTCATTCGATTTGATACTGATAGAAATACCCAAGCAATCATTTGCCCCTCGAAAAATGCTCCATATATTTCCCCATCATCAATTGGATTATTCACAATACGCAAATAACTTTCCTCTTTAAAAGGTAAAAAATACCCCTTTTCATTTTCTAAAAACGCGTCAATAACTATATTTTGGATTCTATAAATATCACCAACATCACTAGATGTACATAATCTTATTTCTAAATCCTGCTTATTCACCTTTTTCATATTTACTCCCATTTTACTCATAAAAATGCTTAATATTTTCTAAATCAAATATCTCTTTAACAAATTGATTCAAATTTGACAATCCCGCTATCTCTTTATTATATATATCCATTACAAAATCAATTGCTTTCCATTCATAATGTCCCTCTTCATCATCTTCTACTAACACCTCATCAACAAAATCATATATAACATTTAAATGTGTATTACTATTTAATACATTTTCAAAAGGATAGACAAGTGTTACTAGCAACTTAGGATCAATTAAACTTATATTTGTTTCTTCCATACATTCCCTTTTTGCAGCCATAATAGGTGTTTCATTTTCTTCTATTTTCCCACCTATCCCATTCCAACAACCTTTATAAGGTTTTTTATTTCTTTTTACTAATAGTAACTTATCTCTTTTTTTATTAAATAACAGTACTACTACATAATTTTTATTCATAAACAATCACCTAAATATTAACACTTTCAATCAATTTCTAACGATTTCAATTATCGCTTATCTTTCCATTCATGATACAAAATATCCTTTAATACTAGCATACTATCAACTTCATTAAAGCCATATTCCTTCATCAATTTATTAAGCATTATTCTAATACTATGAGCATATTCCTCACTATCAACCATTCCCTGATATGAAGCTAGTATTGGATATTTTTTACTCCAAACTTTTGTCCAATCCGTTTTTGAAACTTTTCTTTCGTCTACACTATTTATTCCTTCTTCTATTTTTAAAATACTATCATCAAATTCAACCAACTCATCTAATTTTAAATTATAAAGTCCCGCTAACTCCTTTGCTTGATAAATATCTGGAACCGTTTCATTAGTCTCCCATTTAGAAATCGTCTGTCTACTTACACCTAGTTTTTCCGCAACTACCTCTTGAGTTAACCCCGCTTTTTTTCTTGCCTGCCAAAAACTATTTCCCAACATATCATCACCTCTAAACTAAGTTTACTAAAATATATCCCTAAATTCTACCATCTAAACTTTCCAAAAATGTCTACCAATCTTAACATATTATTTTTTATAATAAATAATTTCTTTTCCCAAACTTTTAGCCAATTCAATTTCTTCTTTTGTACTAGAGCCAATATAATTATCTTCATTTACTACATAAATTGCATCAGACAATTTAATTCTTTCCTTATGTATATCACCAAGTATCTTTTTTTCTCCATCTGTATAAGCATTCTCCTCTAAAGAAATTGGAAAGATTGGCATCAAAACAATATTTCCTTTAAATTCTAAAGCAATTGCTTCTTTAATCATTAAATCCCTAAACTTAAAACTTCCACACATTGTAACAATTTTCAACATTACCACCTACTTCTTTTGATAAACATTTGCATACTCTACTTCGCCAGCCTCATCTTTAACAAAAGAATCTCTTGAAGTTATATGGTTCACTCTACAATATCTTTCCTTAAATTCTTCCTCATTCTTTAAAAGCGCTCGCATATCTTGCAGAAAAACTTTATATGTCATATCTTCAAAAAACATATTTTCTGGATTTTCTTCACTATATTTTTTAGACAATCTATCAATTGTATAATTTAAATAATTTTCAATATTTTCCTCAGGCATCCTTTCCTTAGCCACAAAAAAGCTTCTAATAAATACAATATCAATTCGCGTATTCCTATCAGCTGAAGAAATAAGTTTTCCATAAATACTTCTAGGATTATCTTCTTTTGATGAGCGATGATCCTCAATAGCTTCTTTAATAACTAATCGTTCCTCATCAGTAAAAAAAGTTTTCATATTTTCATCGCTATAAAATCTATTAGCCGCAATTATTTCATGAATCTTGTGATTCTCATGCTTACCTAAATCATGATATGCTGCAATTGCATAAATCAGATTAGGATCAAGTCCTAGTTTAAACGTATCATTCAAGGCAAAAGCTCTTCTAATAACCTCAACTATATGAACAATCCCATGAGCCTTATCATTAACCTCATACTGTGGAAAAATAAATTCTTCAACATATTTTTTTAATTGGGGGTCAACCTCTTGCGTATAGTATTCAAGTTCATCTATTCCACTAACCTTTAAAATACGTTTTCTATAAATATCAAAATCATCAATATCAATTACTTTTTCATTATAAGCTTCATATAAAGCCTCATCCAAAGAAAGTTCTGGTCTATTTTTACGAATCTTTTCAAATGTTTCCCTCAATTCCTCATCACTAATCAAATCAGCACTATTAATTCCATTAATTTTTATAAACATTCTATTAAATTCACTACGATTATCCAATATTCTTCCCAAATCTTCTAAAAACTTTTTATATTCTAAATCCTCAAAATACATTTTCTCATTAGCATAACCTTTTTTACCAAATTTCTTTACCAAATGAGCATAAGATTCATCAATTATTTGCTTTAAATTAACTCCACTACCATGTTTAAGCCTATATTCATAAGTTCTAATAAAGGGCTTTTCTAATTCTGTATTTCTATCCGCCGAAGAAACAATTTTTCCATAAATACTCCGCGGTTCATATGAAAGACTAGCACGATGATCATAAACAGCCTCACTCATTACCAAAATCTCATCAGCAGTAAAGTACTTTTTTAATTCCTCATCAGCCAATAATATCTCAGCTGATACTTTTTCATGATTAGCTGCATCAATAGAATGTCCAACATCATGATATGCAGCTATTACATAAACCATATCCAAATTTATATCTGGAACATTTTTAGCAAACGCTAGGCTCCTTCTTATAACATACTTAATGTGGTCTATTCCATGCCCCTTATCACTCTTATCATATCTTGGCAACACCTTTTCCTCAATATATTTTACTAATTTTTCATTCACCATACCCAAACTCCTTACTGCTCTACCATTTGTTTTACAAAACATCTACTTATTTTATTGATATTCCTCTCTAATAATTGAATAGCAGCAAATATTATTACGTTTTCCATCCTTATCTACTACTCTATTTCTTAAAATTCCGTCTAGGTGCATCCCACTCTTCTGCATTATTTTTCCACTAGCAGTATTATTACTATAATGTTTCGCACAGACAACCTCTGCTTCACACTCTTCAAATAAATACTTAATAACTCTCTTTAGCGCTTCTGTTCCATAACCATGCCCCCAAAATCTTTTTCCATAACAATAACCAACCTCAGCAACATCAAACTTAATACTTTCCTTATCAACAACATCAATTGTTCCAATAAGTTCATGACTACTTTTCAATTCCACAATCCATCGAAAGGTATCCATATCAGCATACTCTTTTTCCCACATTTCATACAAAGCCTTTGTTTCATCAACATTTCTATGCCTCTCCCAAGGCAAAAATCTTGGTACATCATCATTATTACACCAAGAATTAAAAGCCTCTTCCGCATCTGCTTTCTTCAATCTTCTAAGAACTAATCTCTCTGTCTCTAATTCCTTTGTTCCTAATAGTTTCATCTTTCTCACTTCCAGACCACTTTAATAAATAATACATTAATCTACATAATTATAACAAAAAAACCACTAACATAAAACCTTATCGCCCAATTTTAACAATAATATTTTAATTATTAAAAATAACTTACCATCAAAAAAGGAAAGCTAAGCTTTCCAAAAAGTACAAATATTTTTATAATTATATTTTAATTCACTATTTTCTAAAATTAAACTTAATCCAACTTCATCATTATAAAAATATACTTTATCTGAAACAACTACCAACATATCTTTACCAACTACTACCCACTCTGAAATATCATCAAAACTAAATAATAATTCTGCCTTTTCTAAATTGTTTTTATTTACTCGATATATAGCATTTTCTGTTCTAAAATAATAATATTCTAAGATTTCTTTTACTTCTACAATATCATCATATATTTTATTTAATTCTTCAAGTTCTACCTTCAAACCAAAATATACTTCTTCCTCTAATAATATGTTTGGTTCAACCGCTATCTTTTGACCATTTTTATAACTAATAAATTGCTCTTTCGCTGCCTCTAAAACCTCTATCTTTCCCTTCTTAGGATCTATAATATACTGTTTTTTAGAACCGACATCTGTAACATATAATTTATCTTCAATAACCCCATTAAAATAATACTTAATACTAGTTTTTTCTTTAAACTTTATTGTTTTTGTTTCCCTCTTCTCAACATCGAAACAAACTATTTTCTCTATTCTACCACTATCTGAATCAATAACTGCCACAACATAATAATTAGAAACTAAATATGAATATACATTATCATACTGATCATTATCTAAAAAGTCATAAACTTCCATTTCTTTGCTATTTAAAACATAAAGTCCCTTATAACGCCAAACTAAAAAACTATAATCATCAATCAAACTTTCTTGATAGACTTTTATTTTTCTAGATCCAGTTCCAACCCATTCTGCCTTCTCATCCTTTTCCGACCACTTTGGATTATTAAAACCATCTTTTTTAACCTTTTCAATAATTTTATCAATATCTTTATTATTTATTTGTTTCAAATATGAATAGCTAACCTGCTTACCATCGTATAAACATCTAACATCAGTTACAAATTTATTTTTATAAATAGGGTAAATACATTTTAAATTATTTTCTTTATAACTTTTAATATCCTTTATAATTTTTTTCTTTCTAGAGGACGTCTCTGTAATATCAAATATAAAAGTATCTTTATCTTTATTTGTAACAATAAAATCATAACTTTTCTCTTTTTGGTTAATCCTTAATTTTTCTACTACACTATAATTACCAATTTCATATTCCGTTACTCTTTCTGTCAATAATAAATCAGAAATTATCCATATTCCTAATACTAAGAAAAATAACCCTACTCCCCATTTTAATAATTTTTTCATCATCTACTCACCAGCAATATTATAACAAAAAAAAAGACTTCCATGAAGTCCTTTTATTCATGATATGATTCATAATTAGCATACTTTTTCTTTTCTTCTAACATATAAGAAGAAACCTCTGATTCAATCTCTACTAATGCCTCTTTCGAAATATTTGACAAAGTAATGAACTCTTTTATTGTATCAATATATACTTTTCCCCAGATAATTCCACTAGATACTTTTAAATCATTAAACATATCTGGTGTGATAGAATTTAAGAAATATCCAAAAACAACTCTTTTTCTCCCAATTAATATTCTCTTGGATGTCAAGGTTATAACTGCTGTTCCCCAAATATTAAAAGGGCTATCATTCTTCTGCGCCGCAAAAGAATACAACGGTTTTTCTCCGGGATTTAAATGTTTCTCAACTATTGATGCATTTTGACGAAGTCGCCAAGCAATCGTCATCGGATGTCTTTCTTTGAATTTCAACACCTGTTCATATACTTTTCCCATATTTCTATCTCCTATTCACTAATAAATCCATTTCTTTTAAAGAATTCAACATATCCGGCTCTGTCAACCAAGCCATCTACGGAATCATGAATCTTACCATCACTTACTAATAATAGCATTGGTGTTCCAAACCCTTCAGCAAATATTTCATTTGATGAAATAAATTTAGATTGATCTTCACCATCAAAAGCAGATGAATCTAAATAATAAATTTTAAGATCATATTCAAAAGCAATATTCTCCAAAATTGGCTGAGCTATTTGACAATACCCACAAGTTGGACTAGCTAACAACACAAGCCTTTTCTTATCAGTCGCATTATATAAATTTAAATAATGATCAACATCTTCAGCCTTAGTAAATTCTTTTCTTTCGTCATCCTTTACTGAAGCTGCTTCTTGTTGTGCACGAGCTGTTATGTCATCAGAACTACCAGTTTGAACTCCGGTACCTTCTTTTGTAATATTACTAGTTGCAAAAAAACATCCAATAACTACAACACATGCAACTATAGCAATTATAATATTAATCTTTTTCTTATCCATAATCATACCTCTCTCCCACAATCATTATATCATACTTTAACAACAAATAAATAGAAATTAATAAATAATTAGTTTCTACTTCTTCATAATCATTGCTCCGCGACCAGCTAATATATTTCTATTAGTTTTCTTCAGAGTATAAACAACTTCCGCATCACCATACTCCTCAGGAATATCAACTAAAACATCGTCGTCTGTTGCATTAACCATAACTAACATCTTTTTATCATCATTTACCCTTTCAAACATTAAGTAATCTTTATTCAATTTTAATATATTAGTTTTCGCCTTTTTTAGAAATTGATTTGACATTTTAACTTTACCAATCTCCGTAAAAAATTCTATTAAATCTCCATCTTCTTTTCCCCAAGGAAATGGTTTTCGATTGGCTAAATTCCCTAATCCTTCTATTCCCGCTTCATCACCATAAAAAATTGTAAAGTTTCCAGGTAAAAAAGCTAATGCAATAGCATAAGTCTTATATAATTCCTTAGCCTTTTCATACTCTTCACTTGATAATTGATAATCCATACAATAGTCATGATTTTGTTCATTAACAGGATTCCAATACCAAGGGCTGCTTTCTGAAAACTCTTTATTTGGTGCAAAAACATTTAATGGTCTTGTAATATCATGGGTTGAAGTTGAATTAAGAGCAGAATTTAATGTTTCATCAGCGAACTCTGTCATTAAATCGTTCAATGTCCACTCTAACTTTTGTACATCACCACATTTAATATATCTAATTAAAGCATCCATCAACATATAATTCATAAAACTATGTAGTCCACGTCCATTACCTAAGCAATCTTTCTCTGAACGCATCGCATTATGCCAAAATTCACCTACTATAAAACCATCCTTCTTATTACGCATAACGGCATAGTAAACAGCTCTTAAGAATTCATCATCAAGATTTGGATCATCCGCAACATCTATCCGTAATCCATCTATTCCTAAATTAAACCACTGATCAATTATTCCCCCTTGACCAGTAATATATCTTTTCCATTCTGGGCTACTACAATCACAAACTATTAAGTTAGGCATATTCCACCAATTAAGAAAAACATTTTCGCCCTTTTCCTTATCATAAACCATTTTATAAAAAGATCTATATTTTGATTGTTCACTTTGATAAGCTCCCACCTCTGGAAACGAATTATATTCATTAAAATATCTACTGTCACTACCAGTATGATTAAATACAACATCAAGGATGACCTTAATTCCTCTCTTATGAGCCTCTTCACATAGTTCCTTTAAATCATCTTCGCTTCCTTTATATGGATCAATCTTCTCATAATCAGATGTGTCATACCCATGATTTGACTGTGAAAAAGAGACCGGGCTTAAATATAGAATTTCTGTTCCAAATTGCTTAATATAATCCAATTTATCTGTAATTCCCTTTAAGTCTCCCCCATAAAAATCAATATTCCAAAATTTATCAGTAGAATGATATTTAGGCAATTTCTCATCCCAAGACTTATGAATTACTCTTCTTGGCATCTCCTTTAAAGGTTTGTTACTGCCCCTATTAAAACGATCGACAAACACATGATAAACAATAGCTCCTTGGGCCCAATCCGGCACACTAAAATCAACTGGCATTTTAAACATTTCTTCACGATAAACATCATTGTCTACTATCTTTTTATTTTTAATAAAACATTGTTTACCATCTAACTGATATGAAAAAAAATACCGATAATTAGTTCTTCTTTCCAAAAAAATATCACTTTCAAAGTAAACATTTTCTAAATCATTTTCTTTATGTTTTATTTGATAACTCCTTCGTCCCCTCTCGTTCTCAACTGTAAAATACAC
Organism: uncultured Mycoplasmatota bacterium; assembly: GCA_900552495.1. Classification (GTDB taxonomy): domain Bacteria; phylum Bacillota_I; class Bacilli_A; order RF39; family UBA660; genus JAEDES01. Next base: position 53,574 of record URZY01000007.1, read on the forward strand.
ATTATCATACCAACCTATTTTGGGCACTGTTATCTTAATTCTATAATTAATACCATCTGGCAACTCTTCAATGGGTGTAATCTCATATATAGCATTTCCACTCATATCAACATCCCTCACCTACTATAAGTATAACAAAAAAGAACTAAAAATAACACTAATTGACATCAACTTAACAATATAAAAAAAATTATAAATCACATCTTCTTCGATTTATAATTTTCTCTTTTCTATTTTTATTTTGGCGTAGCTTATCATTAACTTCTTTACTACTTTTCTCTTTCATTCTCTTAGTATAAGTAAGATCACTCTCTGGCATTTCTAAAGGCGCAACTAAACTATCATCAATAAAAGTTTTTCTCTTAAATTCTTCTAAATCAGATAAAGACAATAACGTTTCATCAAAACATTGAACAATATCATTTTGAACACCCATAAACTTAATAATCTGCTGTAAATTTTTATATTCCTCAAAACTATAAAAGCGCAATATTTTATCAAAACAATGAAATTCATTATCAACATGAACATAACTAATTCCTTTTTGGCATAACATCGTCTCAAAAACATCTGAAACCATTAAAACATCACTAACTACATAATTGTAGACTCTTCTCTGTTTTTTTTCCATATTCTATTGTTCTCTTTCTAAATATTCTTCATATGGAATACTTCTATCAACAATATGACCATCTTCTAAAATTTCAATTACACGATTAGTAACTGTATTATTAAGTTCATAATCACGAGAAGTAAATAACACTTCCCCTTGAAAATTAACTAATCCTTTATTCAAAGATGTAATACTTTCAAGATCTAAATGGTTTGTTGGTTCATCTAATATTAGGAAATTTGGATTTTCAAGCATCATCTTCGACAACATACATCTTGCTTTTTCTCCTCCGGATAAAACATTTACTTTCTTAAAAACATCCTCACCCGAAAATAACATTCTCCCTAGGAAGCCACGTAAAATTGTTTCATCTTTTATATCATAATACTGTCCAATCCATTCCATAATGTTTTTATCAGTATTAAAATATTCATTATTATCCTGTGGTAAATACGCTGGGTTAATAGTTTTTCCCCACTCGATACTACCACTATCATATTTTTCTTTTCCCATTAAAATATTAAATAAAGTAGTTTTAACCATATCATCTTGAGCTATAAAAGTAATTTTATCACCTTTTAAAATAGTAAACGATACTTTATCTAAAATTGTTTTTCCATCTACTATCTTAGTCAAATTTTCTACTTTTAATATTTCTTTCCCTGCCGGCTTCTCAATTTTAAAATCAATATATGGATATTTTCTTGATGAAGGAATAATTTCATCCAACTGAATCTTCTCTAACATCTTCTTACGTGATGTTGCTTGCTTACTCTTAGAAGCATTAGCTGAAAATCTCGCAATAAATGACTGTAATTCCTTTATTTTTTCTTCTTTTTTCTTATTAGATTCTTTCATTTGTCTCTGTAATAATTCACTTGACTCATACCAGAAATCATAATTACCTACATACAACTTAATCTTCCCATAATCAATATCAGCAATATGAGTACAAACCTTATTTAAAAAGTGACGGTCATGAGAAACAATAATAACTGTATTATCAAAGTTAATTAAAAATTCTTCTAACCAACGAATAGCTTCTAAGTCCAAACTGTTAGTTGGCTCATCTAACAATAAAATATCAGGATTCCCAAACAAAGCTTGAGCTAATAAAACCTTTACACGTTCTTTAACAGGAAGTTCTCCCATCGTCATATAATGATGTTCAACATCAACACCTAAATTACTTAATAATTGAGCGGCATCTGGTTCAGCATTCCAACCATCAAGTTCCATAAACTCTGCCTCAAGTTCTGCCAAACGCATACCATCTTCATCACTAAACTCAGTCTGTTGATACATTCTATCTTTTTCTTCCATTATTTTATACAATTTATCATTACCCATAATAACAACATCAATCACTCTTTTATCATCATATTGATAATGATCTTGTCTCAAAAAAGATAATCTCTCATCTTTCGAAATTACAACTTCACCTGTCGTTGTTTCTACCTCTCCTGATAAGATTTTTAAAAATGTTGATTTCCCTGATCCATTAGCTCCTATTAATCCATAGCAATTACCATTAGTAAATTTTATATTGACTTCGTCAAATAAAGTCCTCTTCCCAAATTTTAAACTAACATTATTAACCTGTATCACTTTTATCACCTCATATATCAAATCCATCTTATTTTACCAAAAAATAAAAGAAATGACAAGGCTTCTATTTTGTCATTCTTTTAATGTGCTGTTTAATCGATTCAGAACCAGTCGCCATCTCCCTCATTTGCCAACTTAAACACTCCGACTCATCATAATTGCTATCATATTTTCTTTTCTTTGCTTTACTAATCTTAACTAATCCAAATAAATCATCTAATACAAATGTATTTAATTGTGAAATATTATTTCTATAAATCTCCCTCTCATGTGTATTTCTCCGAAATGTAAAACTTCCTGGATCACAAAAATACAAAGAGCCATCATATAACATATTATCTAAATTAAAATCATCAACATCCACCCCATTATCAGCAAGTAATCGCATATCATCTTCCAAAATTTCCAACTCATCTAAAAAATGTTCCATTTCCATATTTAAAATTGCATTTCTTGAACATTTTCTAATAAACTTTGTAGTATAACCTTTAAATTCCGAATTTTCTGGAATTCTTATTATTTTTCTAGGTAATAATACTCTTTTCGTTGGAATAGTTGTTAATTTAACTACCTCTTCTTCACTCAGTCTATATTTCATACAATAATCTTTATACAATTTCAAGGCCTCATCTCTATATTGAAACACTTCCGCTTCTGTACCCTCATCAATAAACATATAATCTAATTCATCATCACTAAATTCAACTTCATCTCTATCAATCAATAATTTCATTAGGAACCCCTCCCTCAATTGTTCAAATATTATACCACAAAATGAGAAAAAAAGCAAAAAAAAAGAGTTTTACCCCTTATAAAACACAGATACTATTTTAGCAAATTCATATAAAATAATGTCACTCTTATTCATAGCAAAACTCTTCCCCATCGCTTTTCCGCCAATAGTAAGCGAAGCTACTATAGCTGCTATTGTTAAATTAACAAACAGTAAATCTACCTTCATTACATTTGCCAAACAAGCTGCAATTGTCGTCGCAGCCGCACCAGAAATAATTCCACAGATATCACCAATTACATCATTACAAAAACTCGATACCTTATCAGCATTTTTTTTAAATTTAACCGCAACATTTGCTCCTCTAACTTGTCTAGCATTCATAGAATGAAAAACCTTTTCGTCAGCACTATTAACAGCAACTCCAATAATATCAAAAATAATACCAATCACAATAAATAATAAAGTTATTAAAATTCCAATCCAAATATTTAAATTTGGAATAGTCATCTGTGAAACAAATGATAAAGAAAATGAAATCACAAAAGCCATTACTACTATCTTTACTATCCATTTAACATCAACATGTTCTTTCTTAACTTTTTCTTTTCTTCTTGTTTGTACTATTAAGTTCTCTAATTCCTCATTTTTTTTCTTTTTAAACATTTCTTTTATACCTCTTAATCTTAACAATTAAAAAAGTAGTTCAAGACTACTTTAAACACTAATTAATTGTATGGCTGTCATTGTAGTAAACTCTGAGCCTTAGGTCAAGTAGAATTTCTCTGATTTCAACACTATCGTTACCAATAATGCGGTTCCCCTTTACTGAAATCAATATGCCGTCTCCGTGCATACAACTTGATCACCACTTAGTGCCCACTGCAATCCTATAATGAACTACACCCTAGGAGATTTCCCCACCAACACTTTACTTCTAATTCTTTTTTGCAATAGAAATTTCAAAACGCAATGCTTTCTTTAGGTGGCCGCCTAAACAAAGTAAGATCATTTATCCCAATACTATCACTCAAGACAGGCTACACTGCACATAGCTTGCGCCACAATACAGGTTCTATCCAATCTCGTAACAAATCCATCAGTCTGTACGTATAGGTTTGCTACAAAAACAGGTCTCCACAGACATAGGGTCGTTGATCGTATGCCATTACGAGCGCCCTATATCTTTCATCTTCAGCATTCACCCCAAACTGGGCGTAAGAAGCAAACACCAAAGGTTTCACAGATATGCCCTTTAACGATTGTTTAATCTCGTCTTCCTAGTAAAGTAATTGACTAGAATAATGTGCCATCAATTACGCATTACATTATATCATGTTACTAACAATTTGTCAAGGTTCGACCTCTACGTATGCCTTAGTTAGTTGTAGATTTTACCTTTATCATTTGACCATCTTTCTTTAATGTAGCTTTAAGCTCCGTTGAAAAATACGCTCTTTGATAAGAGCCAAACTCTAAAATATCATCTACATAACTATCATATGGTTTTTCATCAAAAATATTCGCAATTAATATTTCATTATAAAAGTAAGAAATTCTTGCTGGATCATCAATTTCATACCTTGTCTCAATAACCTTTCTAAAAAGTGGAATAAAACCACTTATAAGTTCTTCTTTTGATAATTTTTCCTCATCCTTTTTCAACTCACCATTATATTGCCGCATCATTCTATCAAGCATCACTAAACTCTTATCAACTTCTTCTTCATTCAAAGTAACATTAGCAATACTTTTACTAATTGCTGACATATCTCCCGTTGAATAAGCCTCTAATACAGCTTCCGGGGAACTGACCTCACACAACATTTTAACAACAGCAACTTCAAAAGGATAATTTTTATTTTCTATAAAAGGATTATCTGAAAAATACTCATTTGCCAATAACTCTGTAACGCCTTCCTTAAAATAAGTTGGTAAATTAACTGAATTATCAGTGGTAAAAATACAATGGATGATTTCATGAAACAAAACCCTAAACTCTGGATCATCAACAAACACACCAATACTGCAATGATCATAATCAAAGACTCCTTCTGTTCTTCGATCGCTAAAGAAAGGACGTCCTTTATATAAAACCTCCGCATTAAGTAACGCCTTATAACAAGCCTCCTTATTTGCATATGGATTATCTTTAATTACTTGAATAGCTCTCGCAAAGACCTCTTTTCTGGTCTCATCAAGATTATCATTTTCCAAAATAGCGTTAAATAAGCAATAGTCATCCTCATCTTCCAACTTAATATCTGTTCCTAATTCCCCATTTATTTTTGAAATCATATTCGAAACTTCGTCTTCAGAAATAACTAATTCATTACCAGAATAAACATTCTCATTACTTAACATTCTATCTTTCGGATTGAACATACTATAATTAATATACAAATTAAGAAATAAAAGGGATACCATAAATGTAGAGGCAAGAGAACAAACAATCTTCGGACTCTTAAAAATTGTCATCAAAAAATTTTGGTGCGTAACTTCTTCAGATCTTTCTTCATCAACATTAGTTTTATTATCACTATGCATTTTCATTATTTCTCCCCCCTTTTAAATTTTACATATTATAACATACTATTATCTTTTTTTCAAGCAAAAAAGACTACCTATAAGTAGTCTAACTATTCTTAATTATATTAACATACCAGTTAATTTTAGTTGGCCAAGTACTTCCTTCTGCATATTTAGGAGCAATCTTCTCTACGGTTGTTAATCCTCGTGAATAATAGTTTTTATATAAATTATCAATAAAACCTTTTATTCCTTCATCTAAAGTAGGAAAACTCTTATAGGATCCTCCACCACATCCAGGACTTCCTTTCTGTCCTCCAACATTATTACACTGTCTAACTAAACTTGAACATCTTGATCGACAACCTGTCTCATGTAGCATAATAGCTGTTGCTACATATGGATCAACACCTTTTTCCAAGCAATAACTAGCAACTAAAGCTCCCTTACCAGCTATATAACCATCTCCAAGATTTCTATCAATCTTTGCTGCCAACTCATCTATCGTTAAATTATCATACACAACCTGCTTAGCTGGAATATCAACAGAAACAGGTGCCACTTCCATTTCTATTGCCTCAAAAACCAACTCTTTATTATCGTTATCCTTATCTTTAACATACATATTACTAGAAGCAGCCATACTCTTAATATCAACTTCTTCTATACTTAGTGAAGTATCAGTTTGCAATACTATTGCCATTGAAATCATAGCAACACCTACTACTATAAGTAGTCCACATATAATTTTCTCTTTTTTCAAAGCAGTCACCTCTTATTGCTTCCCCCACTACATAAATTCTACACTCTTTAAAAAACTTTGTCAAATTATCCTATTTTTGCTTTTTATCAATCGGTACTAGAGCTTTATCAAACTCCATCTCAATAGTGGAACGAAAAGCCAATGACAAACCAATATATTCATGAACTCGATCAATATCAACATTAGACCAATTAAATTCCATTGGCCCACATGGCAAATCTTTACTCTTACCATCGGCATATTCTCTAATAAATTCCCGAATACTTCGTCCATTTCCTTCCCTAAATGGATGAATATGCAATAATTCACTATAATAAGTTGCTAAAAACACTGCTAAATCGTGCTTTGTATAAACATCTTTTATTTCTTCCTCCATAGTATCAAATGTATATTGAAGTCGCATATCAATCTCATTAACTGGGGCAAAATAAGAATTATTCTTTTCCATATAAACAGTTCTATTTTGACCAGCAAAAGGATAGATATCCGAAAACAAATACTGATGAATAGCTCGCAAATGCTCTACTCCAAATCCCAAATCAATTGGATTTTCTTGTAACTCAACATTCTTAAAAAAACTTATTGCCACCTCTTTTTCTTTTAATTCCGTAGCATCAGTAATTCCCAACTTATTTTTTAACACATCAGTACCAGGAATAAAATACTCGTTCCATCTTCTAGTGTTCTCTTCTTCTGTCATAATTTTCACTACCTTTACTTTTCACTAATACCTGATTATCACTTTCTTTTTGTGAAAAAGAAGCATTAACCATTTCTAAAATTTCTCCATTAACAATTAACCCATCTGCTTTAAATGAAGCCAAAACATTTAAAACTGGTTTTACACACTCTTTATCCATACCAAAACACCATCCTATTTACATATTACCATAATATTAAAAAAAGAAGCAACATCTTTATTTTGCTTCATCTCCATACAAGTTATTATATTCATCAAGAACCAATAACATTTCCCGACCAATTTTTTCATCTAAATTTCTCTCCTCCATTGCTCGTTTCAAAAAATTTCTTAATTCTCTAATAGAAATATAAAATAAATTAAAATCAGTCTGGCATTCTAATTCATCATAATGTGTCTCCGCATAATTAGGTTTATCATCCGTTCGCAACACATAATAATAAATTTTATTACAAACCTTCTTATTCTGATTAAAATAATTAGAATCATATGTTGTTATTTGCATAAAAGGTCCGTTAGAAGTAACTGAAATCCCCGTTTCTTCTCTTATCTCCCTCTCTAAGCAATCATCCAAATTTTCATCATCCTCTTTATGACCACCTGGAAATTGATAAGTTCCATTATTATGTGCTATTAAAATATCACCCGTACTATTTATAATTAATCCTTTTACACGAATTACTTCAAAATCTAAATCTTCTTCCTGCAAATTATCATCATTAAGTAATATACGTCTCACGTTTTAAACCACCTTTTCTATTAAATTAATATACAAATCTTTCCCAATACTCTGTTACATTAGGCTTAACGGTCTCAAGAAAGTAATCAATTTGTTCAGACATAGTTTTGGCTTTTAGCCAAACCGTCTTTCCTGTATTTAAACAACTTGCCTTATTAGGCATCATCATATATTCAAAAGTTGAAGCTCTATCCTCATATTCATCTGTTTGTGCATAACTATTAACAAAAGGTGCATCTGCCGAATAAACTCTCGAATAAGCATAATTATTATTAATTATTCCATACGTAAAGTCCGCTGGATTCAATGTATTCCATGAAGTAAATCTAAAACCTTTAGAAAATATATATTTCTCAATATAATGATATACCTCATGATGAAGCGTATCATCAAAATCATAATCAGTGGCAATCGAAATAATAATATTCCTATTTGTTGAGTCTGTAACACCTGTCACATTAGCTGTTGAATATCTTTTAATTAAATATATTGTTAATGGAAAACCATTATTAGCTATTTCCTGAAAAAAACCATTTGGATATAAAGATAGCGTACTTTTCAAATTATTAAGTGCTGTTCTTGATTCTGTAGCGTCACTAATTATAGTCGTTGACATACCTCCTACGTTATATCCAGAAACTTCACTACCATACTTTACCGTTATTCCATATTTAGTTTCTATTTCATTTCTAAGTGTATAATTAGTCTCATCAATCGTTGGTGTTGTCGGTTGAACTGGTGGTGTTACTGGTTGCTGTGGAGTTGGTGTTGAACTTGGTGACGGTTTTACTACACTAGGAGTTTGACTAGGGGTTGGAGTTGGTGTAACAGGTGTAGTTTGTTCAACCTCTTCCGGCTTATCATCAACCGACTCCACATCATCCTTATCAACCGGAGTAACAGAAATATTATCATCTGCTCCTGCCACAACCGTAACATCTTTCTTAGGATCTAAAACATAATTATCGTTAAATTGTAAATAAACCCCAAATATAATTAATACAATCGAAAAGAAGATTAACAATTTAGCCAAAAACATTTTTGCTTTTGTCGTCATATTAACACTCCCTTCTACTATAAACAATTATATCAAACTTTCTATATAAATTACTACTATAAAAAAGAAAACAGTATCAAATACTGTTAACCTAAAAGTAAAGCCGTCGCAATAATTACCATTCCTATCGCACTTATTAAAAACAATGTATAAAGAAATGTAACATTTCCTTTCTCATTTGTTGTTAGCGTCTTTTTTGTTCGTTCTTCATCAGTTTTTACTAATTTCATTAAATAATTGGCATATTCTAACGTAATTCCATCAATACTCATCAAATCATTATCATCAGTAATTATCCTGTATGTATACTTATTATCAGCATTCATATCAATACTATCACTTACTGCCACAACCATACTATTATAATATGCTAAAACAAATTTTTCTAAAAACTCTTTATAAAATTCATCATCACATATAAATGAGGCTTTCTTTAATGTATCTTTAGTACCATCTTGTTGAATGAACTCTACCGTATTAGTGCAAACTTCCTCTTCAATATTAAAATTAATTAATACCGAATTCTCTTTTGTTGTTAATCGTGCTGCATTCAGTAAACTTTCAATATATTCATCATACTTCTCTTTATTAATCATAATCCTACCTTTATGCTGCCACTGTTGTTGGTGGAACTGGCGTATTTACCAACACCTTTCCTTGTTCTGCCGATGCTGGTGTTTGCATTGCTTGATTCATCGTGCTAACTTGATTATACAAGGCTTGTGCCTCTTGAGTTTTTCCCTCTTTATACAAAGTACTAGCCTGTTCCATCATTCCTTCAATTTGTTTTTGTTTATTATCTTCGGTTGGTGCCAACAAGCCACTAGTCATTAATGTTTGTTCATCAGCAACTACCGTCTGGGCTGAATTAGATACTGCACTATTTCCAAAGAAACCTTTTGCAGACATTAAAGCTTTCTGCGTTTCTCTAGAACCACTTAACTTTCCAAATTGTACCCCAGTTACCAAAATAGCCTTAGGAGCTAAAGCATCTCCTTTATTAAATCTTAAAACATCACCATTACTTGAATCGACTACTAATGCTGTATTTTCACTAACTGCTTTAGTCTCTTCTCCGGTAGAATTTACAACTGCTTCAGTCGAAGCCACTGGTGTTACTCCCTCATCTATTGGGGATAAAGCAAAAGGTGCACTAGCACTTTCTGAAACAGCAGTATCAACAACTTGTGCAGCCGAAGGCACATCATTAGGTAAAGCCGTGCTTTCACCTTGGGTTGAAACTACTTCTTTTGCCTGTTCTACTGCTGGTGCTGCAGTAATTTCTGGAACAACAGCATTTGATGTTTCTACTTTTTCAGTAGATGGAGTTTCCTCAGAAACAACTGTGGATGAATTAGTTGATAAAGCATTATCTATAGTCTTAGACTCAACTGCACTATTATCAGTTAAAGCAGTAGCCTCGGCAACTGGACCTGGAGCAACATCCGCTTTCTCTAAACTACTTTCTTCTTTTAAAGGTTCTAAACTATTTGTTTCAGGAACAACATTTTGAACAACTGGTGCCTCTTCCACTTTTCCCGCTATCTCAGTTGGACTTTTAGTATCAGATTGAATTGTTGCTTCATCAACTACTGAACCTGTATTGTTTGACGCTACCACATCAGCTTTTTCCATTGGAGCATTCTCTAAATCCGGCGTTATCGAATCTTCACCTAGAATTTGTTTAATTCCCTCTCCTGTTAAAGCTAACTCTGCTGCCAATCTATTAATTTTTTCTAATGAATCAACTAACTCTCCAGCCAGATGAGCTTGCTTTTTTGCATATTCCTTAATTTTTGCTTGATCCTCAGGACTAAGGGTATCTATTTTATCAGTAAAAATATCAACTAAACCTTGTTTTCTATAAATTGTATCAAAAAAAGATGCCTTAACCTCTTGAATCGTACCTAATAAACTTTTCTTCTTCGCCATGGTATACCACCTTTCTTTCATGCATTTGCAATTTTCTTAAGTAAGCCTTGAACTACAACCCACTCATTATCATCAGTTATTTCTTGAATTTGTAAAGTTCCATTATCAGATATAACCTTTGAAATATATATAACTTGATCGCCTTCAGCACCTTGCTTTTCACCCTTAGTATAAACAATATACTTATTAAGTCCATCATCAGTTAATAAATATGTCACTAATTCCACTTTTTCAACTGTTCCATCAGCTTTTACTATCTCAATATTATTTCCCATAATGCCACTCCTTTATTCTCTTATATAATTATACTAAATATTTTTAAATTAGTAAACTAGTTAAATTGAAACATTAACCATTCTGGCTTAAATATTAAGAGTAAGCCAATCATAATCATTAATATTCCTCCAATTAAATGTGAATATTTACTATACTTAGTTGATATACCTGTTACTTCCATAGTTCTCATTGCTCCAAAAAAAACGATTAAATCATCTAGTAAGAAAAACAAGGTATACAAAAGAACGTAGAAGAAAGCCCCCAATCCTGTTATTTTATTTAAAGAAAGCAATTGCGTAAATACAAGTGGTAAGCCAGCGGAACAAGCCAATTCAATAATATTAACTGAAAAAGCTAAAGCAATAGTCCCAATAAGTGCCAAAAGCAAACTTTTTTCTTTAGTAAACTTTTTTATTCGTTCAAAAACACTTTTTCTCTTTTTTGCATCAACCACACTACATCCGCTATCTTGGTGTTTTATAAAACTATACAAATTCCAAAGGCCACCCCCAACTGCCACAATAGCAACTATATTTCTAAGTAATATAGAAGTTGAAATTGATACTACTAAATTTAGCCATGACATCATAATCAACATATAAATAAATGCTGAACTACCTAAAAAAGTCAAACCAATAATCCACATTCGCTTTTTATCTTTCATTCCAATTAACATACTGATTAAAAATAATAAAACCCACATCGCACACGGATTAAATCCATCAATTAATCCCAAAATAAGAGCTGCTGTAGACAATGATACATTTTTCAAATTAATACTTCCAATTAACGGAACTTTAACAGTTGCCTCTTCATCAGATTTCTTCTCTTGCTCCAAAAACTCATCACTATCTGTTTCGCTTTTTACATAAGTTCCATTTTTTATTTCTGTAACTACATCTTTATGCTCTCCCTCAGTGTAAAAATCAATAGCTCGATCAATTTTAGCATTAACAGCTTCGCTATAACCGACAATATAAGTTTCACCTATTATTGTCAGTGGTACTCCAGTCCTTGTAATCTCTAATTTTTCCCTAACATCTTCAAATAATTTTTTATTATTCTCATCATACCACACTTCATAATAAATAATTTTAACATTCTTGTTTTCTTTAGCCACTTCCTCTAAGTACTCCTTCTCAGCTGCACAATGTGGACACCCTTTACCATAAAAAAGATAAACATTAACCGTTTCTTTAGCATTAACTGGTAAAATTATCAAGAAGCTTAAAATAATTCCAATAAATAAACTACTAAATTTTTTCATCTAAATCCCTACCTCTTCTATAACTTTACTCAACTCATCTACTGATGCCTCACCAACAATTCTCTTAACCTCTACATCACCTTTATAAAAAATAAGTACTGGTAAAATCTCCCCAACCTTATATTTTTCTACCTTTTCATAGTCTAAATCATAATCAAGATTTTCAGTTTCAATATCGTACTTTTCTAAAATCTTTTTCCAAGTTTTATTCATTATTAAACAACCACTACACCAAACGGCATTAATCTTAACAACTTTCATTTTTTCACCTACTTTATATGTAAATCTTCTAAACAGTTTTTAAAAACCGTAACGAAAGTATCCAATTCCTCTTTCGTGGTCAAATAAGACAAACTAATTCTTAGACTGCTACTTGCTCTTTCCTTATTACGAACAACCGCATACACAGCCATTGAATAATTTCCTATCGAACAAGCAGTCTGCGTAGATATGTATATTTCATGCCTTTCTAATGCATGAAGCATCGTCTCGGATTTAATACCCTTTAAACTAATATTTAAAATATGTGGCACACAAAATTCATTACTATTTATATAAATATCTACATCACTAAGTTTCTCACGTAAATAAGTATTAAGTTCTCTAACATAAGCTTCCCTTTTTGAAATATCTTGATATGCTAATCGTAAAGCCTTAGCAAGTGAAGCAATCAAGGCTGTAGCTGGTGTTCCACTACGATAAACCGTAGTTGACTTTCCACCATGTATCAACGGTTCTATCACAATTTTTTCTTTCTTTATTAAGCAGCCAATTCCTTTCATACCAAAAAACTTTTGTGCCGAAAAAGAAGCTAGGTCAACCTTTGATAAATCCAGTTTTTCCTTTCCCATACTTTGCGTAATATCACTATGAAAATAGCATTTTGGATATTCAGCAACAATATTGGCTATTTCCTCAATTGGTTGTCTTACTCCAACCTCACTATTAACTGATGCAATAGTTACCAAGATAGTATCATCACGCATTAACTCCTTTAAATTTTTTAAATCAACCCTTCCATTTTCATCTAATTTAATAAAATCAACTTCAAATCCTAAACCTTGTAAATAAGAAAGGGGTGCAATAATCGAAGAATGCTCAAGTTCCGTACTAATAATATGCCTACCTCTATTTTGGTACTTTAAACAGATTCCCTTAATTGCCATATTATTAGCCTCACTAGCTCCACTAGTATATATAACCTCATTTGTTTTAATGCCCAATATCCCTGCTACCTGATCAGTAGCTGCATCAATTAATTGTTTAGCTTTAATACCTTCCTTATGTAAAGAATTAGGATTACCAATATAATTTTTTGTTGCTTTAACAAACGTCTCTAAAACTTCTTCATTAACTGGCGTCGTTGCACTATAATCTAAATAAATCATTTTATCACTCTTTTCTTCCTCAATTATAACAAATATCTTCTAAACTTCAAATTCTACTTTCTATCATCACCACTTATTTTAAATAAATCATAATTAAGTAATGCTAACGCTAATTCCATTGCCATCAATTTCTCACTAGCATCCAATCCATTATTTTCCTCTAATTCTTTTGTAATTTTTTCTCCAACTTCAATAATTTTTTTTCCATTCTTATGTAGTTTTATTTTATCAAGCATATAATTCATATTTTCCTCCTAAAAAAGCAGTAAACTTGTCCTAAATAAATTTACTGCTCTTACCTATCTTCTATTTATTAGTGTTTTGATAATAATCTCTTTCCGCAATTGCGGTGGCAACTAACTCCAACTCTTCTAAATCTTCGGCATCTTCTTCTTTTAAAACCTTCTCTACTTTATATAAAATTTCTTTTAAAGTTCCACACACCATATAATTTATACCAAATCTTTTCAAAACACTTATTTCTCCATTAGTAAGCATCAACCCATTACCACAATCGACAAAATGTCCAGAAGTAAAATCAAGTCCAGCCACTAATGCATTAATATCAAAATCCATTTTACTAAACTCCTAAATACCTATCTACAAGAATAACCATTATTTCTCATACGTGTCATTAATTCTCCCTCAGTATAATTATCCTTAATCTTTAAAGTCACCACTTCACTGCTCTTCGTATTAGAATTGATCCTCATTTGTAATTCACCATTATCAACAAATTCAATATTATTTAAAATAATAGTCTCATCTTTATCTATTTCTACCCTAACACTTACACTATTTTTCATTTTTGTTACATTTACCTTTTTTGAGTCTAAATAATCATATGAATTCTCTAAGATAAACATTAAACTATTTAAATATTTATCATCTTCTAAATAATTATCCGGCAACTTAATTGTTTTAATCAGTTCCATTTTTCCAATTTTATTACCATCAATTGTAACATCTAATTGTTCACTAATTGTAATTCCTAAATCATCTACAACTCTCTTTTCACATACAACTAATGGTTGTTTTACCGTCGCGAATAAATAAATTATTATAACAATCATCACAACTGTAAGCACTACTGGAAAAATAGGTGTTTTCCCTCGTTTCATTTTCTCACCTCACAGTTTAAGTATATCATAAATTTAAAAAACAAACTACCTTTATCACAAAGAAAAAGAGCAGAAAGCTTATTCTACTCTGGCCATTTCCAATCTTTTATATATGGCATATCCTCACCATACTCACTAATATATTCTTTATGTTTCTTTAACATATCATAACACCAATCAATTAATGATTTAGCATTCTTACTATAACGTGGAATTTCTTTCAATGCGGCAATAACAAGATTAAATCTATCAATTTCATTTTGAACTCTTATATCAAAAGTCGTCGTAATTGTTCCTTCTTCTTTATATCCGTGAACATGCATATTTCTATTTTCTCTTTTATATGTAAGTTGATGTATCAAAGAAGGATAACCATGAAAATTAAAAATAATAGGTTTATCTTTCGTAAATATTGAATTATATACTTCATCTGTCATCCCATGTGGATGTGTGTAATTAGACTGTAACTTCATCAAATCAACAACATTAACAACTCTAATTCTTATTCCACTAACGTATTTTCTTAAAATATCAACTGCCGCTAACGTCTCTAACGTTGGAGTTTCTCCACAACAAGCCATAACTACATCTGGATCTCCGTTATCATTACTAGCAAAATTCCATATTCCCACTCCGTTACTGCAATGAATCTTTGCTTCTTCCTTAGTTAACCATTGTGGACGTGGATGTTTTGATGCAACAATCACATTTATATAATTCTTTGTTCTAATACAATGATCAAATGTTGATAATAAACAATTAGTATCTGGTGGCAAATACATTCTTACAACATCAGCCTTCTTTGTTACTAAATGATTTAAAAATCCTGGATCTTGATGAGTATAACCATTATGATCCTGTTGAAAAACATGTGATACTAACATAAAATTAAGTGAAGCAATTGGTGCACGCCAAGGAATTTGATTGCAAACTTTTAACCATTTGGCATGTTGACTAGCCATAGAATCAACAATTCTAATAAAAGCTTCATAACTATGAATAAATCCATGTCTACCCGTTAATAAATAACCCTCTAACATTCCTTCACATAAATGTTCTGATAAATATGAATCCATCACTCGTCCATTTTCAGATAAAAACTCATCAGACTTTAAAGTTTTATAATTCCAAGTCCTATTTTCAGTTGGAAAAATATAATTAAATCTATTAGATAAAGCCTCGTCAGGTCCAAATATTCTAAAATTCTTATTTTTATCATTAAGCTTAAAAACATCGCGAATGTAATGCCCTAAATTCATCGTATCCTGCGAAATTATTGCTCCATGCTTTTTAATATCTAGAGCATAATCCATCCAATTAGGAACAAGTAAATCTTTAAATAATAACCCACCATTAGCATAAGGACTAGCTCCCATTCTCTTAGAAGGTGAAGGTATTAATTCCTTTAATTCTTTTTTTAATTTGCCAGTTTCATCAAACAATTCTTCTGGTTTATAACTTTTAAGCCATTTTTCTAAAGCTGCTAAGCCTTCTGGATTATCCCTCGTTATTGAGATTGGTACTTGATGAGCTCTAAAACTTCCTTCAATTTTTTTCTCAGCCACCTCTTTTGGACCCGTCCACCCCTTAGGTGTAGTAACAACAACAACTGGATATAATCCCTTACCACTGCTTCTAACTTTAACAATCTCTCGAACAACTTTATCCATTGTTGCCGCCATTTCTTCGTGCATTTTTAGTTGATTACTTCCCGAAACAAAGTATGGTTTCCAACCATAACCATAGAAAAAGTCTTCTAATTCTTCCTCACTCATTCTTCCCATAACTGTCGGATTAGCAATCTTATAACCGTTACGATGCAAAATTGGTAACACAACCCCATCTGTTTTCTTATTCAAAAATTTATTTATATGCCAGCTAGTTGCAAGTGGACCTGTTTCTGCCTCTCCATCACCAACAACACAGGCAGCAATCAAGTCTTTATTATCCAAAACAGCCCCAGCAGCGTGCGCTAAACTATAACCAAGCTCTCCACCTTCATGAATAGACCCAGGTGTCTCAGGTGCAACATGTGAACTAACACCACCAGGAAAACTAAATTGCTTACAAAGTTTCTTTAATCCCTCTTCATTTTCCGTTATATTTGGATAAAACTTCGTATAAACACCTTCCAAATAGTTATTAGCAATCATTGCCTGTCCCCCATGCCCTGGTCCAGAAATATAAATCATACGAAGCTTATATTTCTTTATTATACGATTTAAGTGCATATAAATAAAATTTTGTCCTGGCGCGGTTCCCCAATGACCAACAACATTAGGTTTTATATCTGTAATTTCCAATTTCCTTCTAAGAAGTGGATTATCAAGCAAATAAAGTTGCGCTACTGATAAATAATTTAACGCCCTAAAATAACCATCTAATTTACCTAATTCCTTTTTTGTTAAAACAGCCATACACTAGCCTCCTTATTCTACTTAATTATATATTAAAAAGAAAAATAATGCCATAAAAAAACACAATTTCTTCCACAAAAAAACTGATTGCTAACTTTCGGCTAGCAATCAGCTCAAAATGTTCAATTAATTAAATCGACGTTTCTTAATTGTATAACCTAATCCTGCTCCTGCAATAACAATTGTTGTAATAATTCCAACTAATCCAATATCAGAAGTTTCAGGATTAGTAATATTTTCATTTTCATTGTTATCTTGATCTTCGCGAAGCTGAACTAATTTTACATAAACAACTACATCGTCATTAATCTCTTGAGTCCAGTCAAATTTTTCTTCAAATTTCTCGTCTTTATAGAAACCATCAAAACTAAATCCAGTTCCTTCAAGTTCTGCATTAAGTTCGGCAACTAAAGCATCAATTTCATCCTGTGTTAATTTCGAACCAACAGGGATATCTATAACCTCAGTTTCACCTTCTGCAGAAATAGTAAGTTTAACTGTAGCCACTACTGAATCAGCTTCAAATTGGGTTTCATCAACGTTTTGAACAGCATCTTTGTTGTAAACTAATGTTGCTACATCCTTTGCAGAAACACGTTGTCCACCATTAGTACCTACGTAAGCATTTGTTACCGTTCCACCAGTAATTTCCATATTAGCTGCTGCAATAGTACCTGTAACACCAGCATCACTAGCATCTCCACCTACATAAGCATTAGTAATTGTCCCACCAGAAATACTTATATTAGCTTCATCCATTGAACCACGGTTAACACTTTGAACAATGCCAATTACTCCACCAGTAATTGTTAAATTAGAAACACCAGTATATCCGTTAGAACCACCAGCAATAACATAATCCCAGTTACCACCTTGAACTTTTACATCGGTTGTACCAACATAACTAATTCCTTCTCCACCACCGTAAACAATTGGATAAGATCCTGTTCCAGTACCATTAACAACTACAACTTCTGCCTCATCAACTCTATTTGGAGAGTTTTTTGCATCACCACTATACCATGGTCTATGACAAGTTGTTCCAGAAAATGAAGAAGCACCTCCACCTTGGACAAAGTTCAATTTTCCAGCATTAATTGTAACCTTTGCAGAACCTACATTACTTTTATGTAAGCCTCCACCAAAGACACCACGAACTTCTCCACCGTTCATTGTTACGCTTGTAGAAGCTATTCTTTCTTCGCTTTCATGGCTTCCGCCAAAAACTACAGTGTTAGCATCAACAATTTTTTCTCCACCTTCCCAAGTAATCTTAGCACCAGCTACACCATCATCTCTTGCTTCAATTGTAACTGCGGTACCATTAGCAAAAAATAAATTATCTTCCATAGTTGGAGCTTCTTTAGCATTTACCACTGGCATGAAGAATAATCCAGCTACTAACGCCATAACTGAAAATAAAATTTTCTTCTTACTCATACTCTTATCATCCTTTCTTAGTATAACCTAATTATCCCAGTTAATATGCCTTTTGTCAATTGAAAAAGCACGACTTTTATTTACATTTTTTTATAAACTCCCCCCCTCCACCGACTTTTTCAAGCAATAGCAACAAAATATACAATTTTCTTACTTAAAAAGTTTACATTTTTAGACTACCTAAAAATCCTAAAAAAACGTACTTAAAAAACAAGTACGCTTTATTTTACTATTTAGCAATAACTTCACAAATTAAAGTTGATATCTCGGTTGGATTTTCAATTGGTAATCCAGCTATCATTCGCGCCTCACTATACAAAATCTTTGCATACTTTGAAAAGGCCTCTTTATCCTTCTCATAAAGATCTTGTAATTTCTCCACAATTGGATGCTTTTCATTAATTTCTAACACTAATTTTGCTTTAATCCCAGTTTGGTTAGGCATTGCATCAAAGACTTTCTGCATCTCAATTGATACATCTCCTTTACTTGTTAAACACACTGGATGTTTACCCAATTTATTACTAAATCTAACCTCTTCAATATCATCAAAAAGCTCTGCCATATCCTTAAGCAAGTTTTTATTTTCTTTATTAACTTTTTTAGTAACTTCCTTTTCCTCATCACTCTCTAAATCTAAATCCCCATTCTCAACATTCAAGAAATTCTTACCTTCATATTCGGAAATAGCCGTTATTGTAAACTCGTCAACATAATCTGTCAAATATAAAATATCAAAATCATGCTCTTTAACAGCTTCAACTTGTGGCATAGCATCTATTTTTTCAATCGAAGCTCCAGATGCATAATAAATTTTATCTTGACCCTCTTTCATCTTTTCAACATATTCTTTCAAAGTAACTAATTTTTCTCTTTTTGAAGAGTAAAACATTACTAAGTCTTTTAACTTATCCTTATCAGCACCAAAATTATTATAAACACCATATTTTAATTGAACACCAAAGGTTTTAAAGAATTCTTCATATTCACTACGATTATCCTTTAGCATTGATTCTAACTCTTTGCGAATCTTACCTTCGATATTTTTAGCAATCAAAGATAAACTATGAGATTCCTGTAATACTTCTCTTGAAATATTAAGAGAAATATCTTCTGTATCAACAACTCCCTTAACAAAACTAAAATAATCTGGAAGCAATTCTTCGCATTTTTCCATAATTAATACTCCATTGGAATATAAGCTAAGACCTTTCTTATATTCTTGTGAATAATAATCATATGGGGCATGACTTGGAATGAACAAAAGTGCTTTATATGAACACATTCCCTCTACTGCAGAACTAATTACACGAAGTGGTTTGTCATAATCACTAAACTTATCCATATAAAAATTATCATATTCATCATCACTAACATCATTTTTATTTTTCTTCCATAACGGAACCATACTGTTCAATGTCTCTTCTACTTTTTTATCCTTATACTCATGTTTTTCCTCATCCACTAATTCATGATGTGTAACTTTCATTTTTATTGGGAAACTAATATAATCAGAATACTTTTTAACTAATTTTTTTAATTCATACTCATCTAAATATTTACTATAGTTTTCCTCTTCACTATCTTCTTTAATATGTAGAACTATTTCGCAACCATTCTTTTTCTTCTTAGCATCACTAATAGTATAACCATCGATTCCTTCACTTTCCCAAATATAAGACTTATCTTCATCAACCGATTTACTAGTCACACTAATTCGATCTGCTACCATAAAGGCTGAATAAAAACCAACACCAAACTGCCCAATAATATTTACCTTTTCTTCACTACTCATATTTTCTTTAAAAGCAAGTGAGCCACTCTTAGCAATTGTCCCTAAATTATTTTCTAATTCTTCTTTAGTCATACCACAACCATTATCTTTAATAGTAATAGTACGTTTTTCCTTATCAAATTCTAGATGAATTTCTAATTCTTCCTTAGAAACCTTAACCTTTTCATCAGTTAAACTACGATAATAAAGCTTATCTAACGCATCACTAGCATTAGAAATCAACTCTCTCAAAAAAATATCTTTATTTGTATAAATAGAATTAATCATTAAATCCAATAATCTCTTTGACTCAGATTTAAATTCATGTTTTTCCATCATTTCATCTCCT
Source organism: uncultured Mycoplasmatota bacterium (assembly GCA_900552495.1). GTDB lineage: Bacteria > Bacillota_I > Bacilli_A > RF39 > UBA660 > JAEDES01. The sequence continues at coordinate 74,280 of URZY01000007.1, forward strand.
AACATTAAATGTATATCTATTTTATAACACTTATTTTAGCAGTTGTCAATAAAGAGTGCTAATTTAATAATTTTTAAGAAAAAGAGAAGTACCTCCTACTCCTCACTACTTTTTTCTAATTCATGATAATCTTCTACTATTCGTACTAATCCATCATTATATTCATCAAAAGTGATTACCTTCTCAGCACCACCATGTAATACTTTAAAACCTTCGTTACTAGTTCCATAACTTAAATAGTATCTAACTAATGCCGCATTATCTTTATCAATAACCATTATTTTACTAAATTTCTTTTCAAAATTATTCCTAATTGCCATCATTACCGTCAATACATACTTACAATAATTTTCGCATCCACAATAAACATTAGTAATCCCATGATCATAATCAACAATAACAACTTTCTTATTAACTATAGAAAAATATTTATTGTTTATCTTTTCTAACTGACTGATTTTACTATCTGAAAATATTTCATCACCAAACTTTTCTTTTAAAGTTTTCTCATCATCACGTAGTAAATCAAATTCAAACGATTCCTGATACATAATATTTTCTGCTTCATCCTGAAATAAGGTTAATAAATCTTCACATAATCCACTAGCAATATGTGGTACATACTGAAATACCATCACAATACTTTCAAACATAAATAACCATAATTTCGGTATATACCTAGTTGCTGTAAAATTATAAATCTCTCCCGCTAAATTAATAAAAATCTCTACTTTATATGTGTCAATCAATTTATTTTCTTTAAAACAAAAACTCTCATTAAACTTATCCTTTTCATGCTTAAAACTTTCAACAATATAATTAACACTCATAGTATCAATAAACTGATAGCAAGCAAAATCATCTATTTTTCCATCCTCAATTACATCAAGTGGAATAAATAAAACTTTATACATATTAATTTTTCTATTATAAACAATTGCTATATAAAAATTACTTTTACTATAATTCCTTATTCTAGTACTAAAGACAACGTCTTCTTTTTTCTTCTTTAAATACTTTTCAACTTCTTTATCTATTTTAATCACTTTTCTTCACCTTCACTAAATTCATAAATCCAAGAATTAGTTCCACCCATATCAAAAATATGCTTATAACCAAGTTCTACTAGTATTTCACCAGCCTGACTACTTCTATTACCAGACTGACAATATAAAATTATTTGCTTATCCTTTGCAATATCAATGTTCTTAATCTCATCAAGAGGTATGTTTATAGCCCCTTTCAAATGTTTTAATAAATACTCTTCCTCTGTTCTAACATCTATAATAATCGTATTTGGATATCGTTCACTATTATCAATAATTTGTTTTACTTTAGCAACTTCTATTTTCTCCACTACTGCTAATTTCTTTAAAGAACAACCTGTAATAAGAAAACAACTAAGCATCAATATAATTATTATCCTTTTCATAGCAGCACCTCCATTGTACCCATCTATTTTATCAAAATTAAAAGACTATTGCTAGTCTTTCTTAATTTAAAGTTCCATTTCCTTTCGACATTTCAACAATACTATACCAAGTAATTGGTCCCACAACTCCATCTACCGTTAAACCCTGCATCGTTTGAATAGCTTTAACCGACTGTTCTGTTAAACTATCAAACTGCCCATTAACAATAACACCCGGAATATCACCCGTTCTTTTACAAATTAAATATAAAAACCGTTGCAAATTAATTATCTCATCACCAGTCATACCTTTAGATAAAAACTTTCCTGGATAAAACTCATTTAAAACTGTATAATATTCGCTCGGAACATTCCTAATTGTTTGTCTATACACTTCCCTTATATCTTTCCATGTTGGCGCATCAACAATCCCCGTAACTGGCAAATCATATTTCTTCTGAAATGCTTCAATTACCTGTTTGGTATCTTCATCAAATAAATTACCCTTTAAATCTAAAAATGGAATTGATGAATCAAAATATGAAATTATATTCAGTAAATATTTAAGTGTCCTAATATAAGGCTCATCATCCCCTAATTGTAAGACCTTCTTATATAAAAGACTAGCCTCATCCACTGAAATACCCTCAGAATATAAATCACTAATTTTCTTGACTGCATTATAAATATATTTAATCTTATACCAAGTTGATTTATCTACAATTCCTGTAACTGGCAAATTAAAGATTTCTTGAAATTTTTTGACTGCGCGTTCTGTTTCCACAGTAAAATAAGGACTATCATTTATAATAACTGGTATGGCTGGATAATTTTGTCCAATCCTATTCAATTGAATCTTTAGCATTCTTACAAAATCTCCTCCGCTTCCAACCTCAAGTGGAAAGCCGGGATAAGTTCTAATATTATCATCAACTGGTGCATTATAAATTATATTAACATCGCCATAATAATGTCTCAATATATCAATTGGTCCCATTCCCTGATTAGCTAACGCAACACTTCCCCACTGACTAAGTCCATCACATGTAACATTTTTTCCATCACAATACATTGCAAATAAAGGTTGAACTTGATCATCTTTTACTAAATAATTATTAAATAAATCATCAACAACAGTGGCAATATTTTCAAAAAATTGCCTATTTTCTTTAAAAGACTGATCATATGCAGGGCTGCTTGTTATATCAAAATCATAACCCTTAGATGGATACCACTCATTATAAATTCTATTCAGAGCAAAAGAAATTTGTGCCAAGACATTTGCCTTTATAGCATCGAGTGGCCAATTTGGATAAATTTCCCCTGAAGCAACATTCTTTATATATTCAACAAAGGGAACGGTAATATTACGCGCATCCTCATCAGGTGCCCCTAAATGAACAATTATATCCGTCGGAATAGTTGGAATTCTAACTAACATTAGTATCTACTCCCTTTATATCAATATCTGGCAACATCTTTACATACTGAATAATATTAACCCCTCCTAATACACCAATCGAATAAGACTTTAATGTCTCATACCCCTGATGAATTGCAGTCAATTCATAAATTGTATAACCTGGTACAACCTCTGGTGTTAAAGATGTAACCGTTACCGGTGCTGGCAAAGCAATATCACTAATTATGCCACTTGAATCAGTCTCACCCTGAAAGAAAATAACTTTATATTCCTCAATATCTTTTGTAATTATAATCTTCGTATCCGAAACAGGTATCGCTCCATAAGCTGTAAAAACTTGAACTTTTAAATGTCCAACATCTGGATTTTCTTTTATAAAATCAGCATATAAATCAGTTTTCTTAAACTCATCATAACCTATAATATTCACGCTTCCACCTCCCTAATTTTTAAAACTTGACCAATACTTAAACTATTAGTACTTAAGTCATTAATCTCCATTAAATAATCAACACTAACGCCATATTTTCTTGCTATATTATATAAATTATCTCCACTCTTAACGGTATATGTTTCCCAACTAGGCTCTTTATAGCCACTTCCATAACAGGAATAACCCAACGGAATACCAGAAGAACTACCACCAGTGCTTAAAACCTTTAAGACCTGACCAATACTTAAATTTGTCGTTTCTAAATTATTTATTTCCATCAATTGTCCAACAGTCATACCATAATTTTTTGCTATTTTATATAAACTATCTCCACTTTGTACAATATAAGTCATATATTGATAATCATTATCGCCTTGATCTTCAACAGATATTTTTAGTTTTTGTCCAATTGCCAACGTAGTACTAACTAAGCTATTTTCATTAATAAGCGTATCCACAGAAACATTATATTTCTTCGCAATTGAATACAAACTATCTCCAACCTTGACAGTATATATAATATAGTTACTTGTCGATGGAACACCATTAATTGGTATTCTTAGTTGTTGCCCAATTGCTAAATTAGTACTCTTAAGATTATTTATTCGCATCAATTCATTTACACTAACATTATACTTATTCGCAATACTATAAAGTGTATCTCCCCTTTTTACAATATAAAGAGAAGTTGTTGCCGTTGTAGGAATTCTAAGTACTTGTCCAACACTAATTGTATTATTAGTTAAATCATTTTCTAATTTTAACTCTTCAACTGTTATCCCAAATTGTTTCCCAATACCATATAAAGTATCTCCCATTTGAACCACATAAGTTTGCATATTTCACCTCATAAAATTATATGTAAATAAATCTCGTCTATGAAAAACAAATTCAAAAATTAAAATTCATCTTAATGAACAAAGTTCTATTTCACGCATAAAATATAAGGAAAGGAGAAATGGTATGAACAACAATTGTTATCAAGGAAACTATCAACCGGAACATAAGAAACCATTATGTAGACCTGTATTCTGCATAGTCAATCCAACTGGCCCCACTGGAATAACAGGTCCAACTGGGCCAACCGGACCTACTGGACCAACCGGACCTCAAGGAATACAGGGAATTCCTGGCATCCAAGGAATCCAAGGTATTCAAGGACTTCCAGGAGCTACCGGAGCTACAGGGCCAACCGGGCCAACCGGACCTACTGGACCTACTGGAGCGACTGGAACTACTGGGCAAACACCAAATATTACAATTGGTACAGTAACAACAGGGGCACCCGGTTCAAGTGCAACAGCAACTATAACAGGAATCTCACCAAACTTTGTACTAAATTTAACAATACCACAAGGGCCAACCGGAGTTACTGGTTCAACTGGGCCTACTGGAGTGACAGGACCAACCGGAGCTACTGGAACTGAAGGTGCCACCGGACCTACTGGACCAACCGGAGCTACTGGAGCTGAAGGTGCTACCGGACCTACTGGACCAACCGGAGCTACTGGAGCTGAAGGTGCTACTGGACCAACCGGACCAACCGGAGCTACTGGAGCTGAAGGTGCTACTGGACCAACTGGACCAACCGGAGCTACTGGAGCTGAAGGTGCTACCGGACCTACTGGACCAAC
>URZY01000008.1 GCA_900552495.1 uncultured Mycoplasmatota bacterium
GCTTCATTCAATCTAGCCTGTCTTTCAGACTCACTAGCATCTATGCTTTCCTCTACAGTCTCTTCAACTGGTTGAACTGGTGTTCTTGAAGTTTCTGTTTCTACTACTGTTTCTTCTGTTCTGTTGGCAGACGCTGGGAATTGGCTGTCCATTTCAGTCTCACTAGTTTCTACATTCGTCTCTTCTACTTCTTGTTGGCTGGTTGGCTCGCTGTATGTAACAGGCGCCGTTTCTGCTATTCTTTTCCCTACTGCGGCAATTCGTTCATCTATGTTGGCTATTTCAGATTTTATTCCATCAAATTCTTCTGTTGGAGCATTTCCTTGTTGTTCTCCTAGGTCGGTTAAACGATTATATGTTGCGGATCTTAATTCTTGAAGCGTATCGTACTCACTCAATGCCCGTTGGTGCATAGTTGCTCTTTCATCAGTATTCTGAGAAAGGGTTCGTATAATATCTCTTACTCTACTACTACCACCATGACCATTTAAGAAAGCGGTATAAGCATTCTTTGCTTCTGATTCATTTCCACCAAAAAATCTCAAAAATTCTCTTGGCGTTCTAATGGTACCATTGGCAAGAAGTCCATTTATATATTCTACCTTCTCTTTAGTAACTCTAGGAGTTAGATTAACTAATTCATCTAATCTATCCTGTCTTTCATTTTCGTTCATTTATTTCCACCTCTTCACTGCTTAACACTGTTTATCAATTTCTTCAAGAACTTCTCTAACCATCGCAAGTTCTTCTTCACTAGTTATATCTTCAAGTGAACCATGTCCTAGAATAGGATCGAAGGCTGATACATATATGTTTTTTCGACCATTGGCGGCGATACTTTGATCTGTATATCCAATATATGCTTTACCTGTATCTTCACTATCAAATGTAAACAAGACATCGCATTCTACGTCTTGACCATTTTTGTTTATTACAATCTTTTCTTGTTCCATAATTGTCGCTCCACTCCTTAATATTCCATATAGTAAAATATTATCATCTAAAGAAAAAAAAGTCAAATAAATTGACTCTTCTAACTGTTGATTTTTAAGGTTATTTTGTCGCCTTTCTTAGGGGTGCTTGTAGCCTTTATTATCATATGATATTCATCTTCTGTTTTCTTATCTTTTGGTAAACTATTGCCTTCTATTTCATAGTCATCTTTGGCAATTAGATTTTTAGTTGATTCACCCTTGTATAATTCGATTGAAGCATTGCTTGATGGAGTAATAACAATTTCATAATCTAATTCTTTTTCATTAACTTCCCTTTTCTTATAGTTAGAAACTTTAAAAATATATTCTTTTGTTTCACCCTTTTTCATATCGGCTAAATCAACACTTATTTCATTTTGAGTTCCTTTTTCTAATATAGGGATTGTAATATTTGCTTTAGTTGTTGAAGTGGAATTTTTCATGCATAAAGCAACTATTGCTAGGATGATTACTAGAACTATTAATACTCCCATTGTACATAATAATGCTTTGTCTTGTTTATCAAGTTTTTTTAAATTAAAGTTTTTTCTCTTACTATTCTTTTTCATATTTATTTCCCTTCCTACTATTATTATGTCTTTAGTTTATCACTTATTTATTGATGATGCAAGAATTGTCATTTGATATGGAATTGTTACTTGTCCAATATTTCCGGTTGCTTGATATGATACTACTAATTTTATTTGTAATTCTTCATCTGGTTCAATTATTTTATTACTTAAATCATTATGAGTTAAAGCAATCGGATGGATTAAGGCCTTTTCTTCTTCATCACCGATGTAATTAGGATAGGTTATAACATCTTCTATTTTAGCCGTTAGCGTTCCTGTATTTTTCACAGTAATTGTGTATGCTAATTCATCTCGAGGTGTATACAATGTGAAATTAAAATCTAATGTTTTGTTAGAATTTAATAATTTTTTTTCTCCACTTGGTGGGATCATGCCACCTTTGATAGGGGTCTCAGCGGTTACCTTGGTGAAGGTAACCTCAAGTGTTGGTTTCTCTTTGGTTTTGTTTTCTAAAACTACTGAAAGGTATGCAAAACCAACACCCATACATATAATGGTAATACATAACATTATAATAATTAAATTTCTAATATTGACGGTTTTTTTCATTTAACATTGTCCTTTCTTATAAGTATCAATTGAGGCATTATAACAATAACTAAAACTTTTATTGCCTTTTGTGATACTTATATAAGCATATACTTTACTATCTTTTATATAATACCAACTGCTGGGATCAGGAAACAAATCTCCTTCCTTGGTTGCGGGTATGAGAGTTATAGGGAAAGTATTTTCTGCAGTTGATTGATTAATTATTTGATTTTTTTCAACATAAGCTTCAATCTTTTTATAAATGTTATCAGTTAATTCCTTGGCTGTTGAGTCAGACAATTCAGTAATAAGAGGTTCTTCATATTCAGATTCAGTATTTTTATTATGACGAATAATTTCTTTTGAATACAATTCTATTTCTCTTAAAATATTACTACTGCTGGATATATCAATGTCAAGAGAAATAGCTTTTTCATCTAGTGTCAATTGAAGATCTTGATATCTAACAGGCACTTTTAACTCTTGAAGTTTATTCTTAAAAACGGTCGTCAGAGTTTGGTAAGAATTTTCTGTATATTTTACAAATGTCACTTCTGATGAAGCTGTTAAGTAATTATTCTCTATTAATATTTTAATAATAGAAGGGATTCCCTCTTCAATTGTTTTATTCTCTATACTTTGATTATATAAGCAGAGAGCTGCATTGTCAAAAAATAATATTCCTCTAATAATATTTTTTTCTGTTACAATCATAAAATTTGGTTTATCATTTATCTTTATTTCTATGATGCCATCATATTCTTTGGTATTTAAAAATTTATCGCTACTCCCTAATGATTCTTTGTATTCTGGAATAAACTTAAAAATTAAGAAACCTATTATAATAACAATCGTTAAAACAAATTCTAATTTATATCTAGTTTTTTCTTGCATTTTACTCAGCACTAAACTTAGGTGATAGGGTTAAATTCATTTCTAAGCCGGCAGTTATTTTGGTTTCAGTAGGAATAGATTGTGCTGTGACATATCCTACACCCTCTAAGTTTACTTTTACTCCTAATTGTTCTAATAAATCTTTGGCAACTTTAGATGATAGACCAATGACATTGGGAATAGCTAAATTTTCATCATTGGTAATTAGATATATAATGTCTTTGTTTGTAACGGTTGTATTTTTACTAGGTGTTTGCTTGATGACTTTGGAACCGGTACCAATAATTTGGTAGGTCATCTCTTTGGCTTCTAGTGTTGTCTTAACGGACTCGACTTTTTTATTAACAAAACTTGGTAATTTATAGTTTTTGATTTTTATAGAATTGGTTTGACTATCATCATTTCCATAGTATTTAGAGATGTTTTTAACAATGTCTTTTATGGCATTAGACAATGGCTTTTGACTACCTCCACTTGGTCGTTTTACTGATGCATAAATAATTATCTGGGGGTCGGATTTTGGATAAATACCTGAAAATGAAGTTATAACATCAGATTTGCCAGTCAAATATCCACGGCCATTAGTGTCAGCTATTTGAGCGGTTCCGGTTTTGCCAATAAGTTCTCCACTTTCTATTTTAAATGAGGAAGCTGGGACTCCGTCAGCATTTAAAGCATCATCCATTAATTGAAGCATTTTTTGAACCGTTTCTGTAGAAGCTACTCGGTCCTTTTCGGTACGACTATTTTCAAGAATTACTTCGTTAGTTTCTGGATCAACAATCTTTTTAACAATATATGGTTTTAAAAGCATACCATCGTTTGTTAGAGAAGTCATAGCTTGAATATTCTGTATCGGAGTGGTAGTGATACCTTGGCCGAAACCAGCATTAAATATTTCTGTTTCATATTTGAAATCTAGAGCTCCTGACGCTTCGTTTGGTAAAGAAATTCCTGTTTGCTTACCAAAACCAAGTTTTCGGAAATATTGACGAAGCATCAAACTGTTCATATGGCGATCAATTATATTAATACATGCAACGTTACTACTCATAGCATAACCACGATCAAAAGTGAGCATTCCCCAACCAGAACGATTCCAATCACCAATTTGAGTTCCATCAGTTGCAGTAAAGACACCCGATAAATAAGTTTCTGTTCCATCATAAACGCCATTTTCTAAAGCGGCCATATAAGTGTATGTTTTCATAGTTGAGCCCGGCTCATATGGTGAGGAAACTAATAAATCTAAGTAATTAGTAATATTTCTTGTATTAGGATCAAAGGATGGTGAGGTGGCAGTTGCTAGAATAGCACCTGTTTTAGCATCGGCGATGGTAAAAGTAAACCACTCAAAATCATAATCAATATCAGCATCGTTAAGAGCTTGCTCAACAAAAAACTGGATATTACTATCAATTGTTAAATAAATATTTTTCCCTTGAGTAGCAGGTTCTGTTCTAACCGGTGTTCCAGCGATTTGGTAACCTCTTAAGTCTTTTTGATATTGAATATATCCATCCGTTCCTTTTAAAATAGAATCATATTGTTTTTCAATTCCCATTTCTCCAACAATATTGGTCTCATCTTCTTGTGAGCCTTTTGCATAACCAACAATATAAGAGGCAAAATCTCCTTTTGGATAATATCTTTTATAACTTTCAATAAAATCGAGACCCGGTAAATTTAAATCTTCTATTTTATTTTTTACTAGTTCACTTAATCCTTTACCTTTACTACCAAATTCTGTTTGATAAACATTTTCTTTAGATAAATACTTTAAAACATCAGCCTCTTCCATTCCTAAAATTGGCGCTAAAAGTTTAGCGGTCTTTTCCTTATCTACAACATGCTGAGGTTTGTTTTCATTAGTAGTTCTTTTAGAATCGAGATAAGCAATAAGTTTATATGAAGAAACATTTTCTGCCAAAACATCGCCGTCAGCTGAATAGATATTTCCTCTTTTTGCTGAAATTGTTTCTGTTTTTGTGGTTCTTTTACTAGCTAATTCTTGAAGGTTAACACCATCGATTTCTTTTGATAGGGCTAATTCTGAGACACGAAATATTATTACTACAAACAGAAAAAGAGAAATAACCACTATAATTTTTGAATATTCAATGTCATTTCTCTTTTTTTTACGTTTCAAACTAATCACTTCCTATTAATCTTCAGTTACAGTCTTTATATTATCATTATTATAACTCAATCCTTGTTGTTCTGCAACTTCTTGGATTTTAGTAAGGGAAGCTAATTCATCAATTGTCATAGCTAAACTTTCATTGGTTTTTTCTTGTTTTTCAATCTCTTTTTTTTGTTTTTCAACCTCAAAATTTACTTTGGCTAAGGTTGCTTTAGAAAAAACAATGGAAACTGGGGAGATAACTAGTAAAAAAAGTGCTAATGTGTATAATAATCGTTCAAATTTTGACATTTTAAGTCGTTTTCTTACTTTTTTCACTTTGTCACCCACTTTCTATTTTTATTTTATTCTTTCAATGACGCGAAGTTTGGCGCTTCGTGCTCTTGGATTGTTATTTAATTCTTCTTCAGTTGGACTTATAGCTTTATTAACAACTAATTTAAAGTCCGGTAAATATTCTGTTGGAATATTTGGTAGTCCTTTTAAACGAGGATCTATCGCGCATTTTTCTTTAAAGAAATTTTTTACTAATCTATCTTCCAATGAATGAAATGTTATAACAGCAACTCGACCACCTACTTTTAGGAGTGATAAGGCTTGTTCTAGAGCAGGTTCAATCACTTCAAGTTCCTTATTTACTTCAATTCTAATAGCTTGAAATATCTGACGAGCTGGATGCTTTTCTTTACGAAATTTCATCGGGACAGCACTTTTTATTATTTCAACTAATTCTAGTGTTGACTCTATAGGTTTAGTGTTGCGGTATTCAACAATTTTTTTAGCAATGTTATTGGCAAATTTATCTTCACCATATTTATAAAATATACGGGATAAGTCTTCTTTAGAATAGGTATTTACTACCTCATAAGCAGATAATGGATTATCTTTATCCATTCGCATGTCAAGGCGGGCATCTTCATGGTAAGAAAAGCCTCTAGTTCCATCATCCAACTGAGGTGAAGATACGCCTAAATCAAATAGGATCCCATCAACTTTATCAATATTTTGCTCGGCTAGTTTTTCTTTCAAATGAACAAAATTACTTTTAATGATAGTGAAGTTAGTACCAATCGCATTTAAACGATCGGTACTATGCCGAATTGCTTCACTATCTTGGTCAAAGGCGAATAAAAACCCCTTTTTTATTCTAGCCAAGATGTTACTACTGTGTCCTCCATAGCCTAAAGTGCAATCAACAATGATACTATCGTCTTTTAAATTTAGGGAAGAAATAGACTCTTTTAATAATACACTTATGTGTTTTTCTTTCATATGCTCACGCTCTCGTTAAATAAATTTTCGGCTATATCTGACATGTTGTCTGCTGCAGAATCAAAGAAAGCATTCCAATCTTCTTCTGACCATATCTCTAACCGGTCTCCTGTACCAATGACTACACAGTCTTTTACTAAATTGGCATAGGATATTAATGGGGAGGTAATGTTGACACGGCCTTGCTTATCAAATTCTGCTGTAGTAGCCCCAGATAGAAAGAAGCGGACAAACTGTCTGGCATCTTTTTTAGTGAACGGTAAACTTTCTAATTTATTGGTAATTTTTTTCCATGATTCAAGGGAATAGACAAAAAGGCATTTTTCGATACCTCTTGTGATAATAAAACTTTCCCCAAGTCCATCACGAAACTTAGAAGGAATTATTAATCTTCCTTTTTCATCAATAGTATGATGATATTCACCCATAAACATAAAAATCCCCCACTTTTCACCACTATCAACCACTACTTAAGTATAATATTACATAAATAAGTTAAAAAAGTAAAGGTTCAAAAAGAAAAAAAATCGACAATTGACATTCATTTACAAAAAAATAAGTCAAAATATATTGACTTATTAAGCTTAGTTTGTTCTAAAAAATATTTTACTTACTGTTTTTTTGAGAAATGACTTTACACTTTACTTTTGGGAGCAATTTAGTCTGATATAATTCTCCTTCTCTAGGGACAGTGGCTTTGCAGCCTGGATACATGGTTAATATATTTCTTGTGTTTGGGAAAACTACTACTCTCACACGATCAACTAATTTATCTTCTAAATCGTAACCAACCCCGTGGTAATCTATTTCGTAGATTTCCATAGCATCCTCATTTACTCTATTCTCGCTAGTTAAAGATCTTCTTATATCATAGTATAATGTATCAATATTAATATGAGAACCAAAATTACCTCTTGTATCGCCAGCGGAGGATATTTGATGATGTGACTTTATGTGATCTAGCGCTTCTTTTTCATTGTAGCCAACAATTTGTCGTTCAGCATAATTTAGTTCATCTTTCATACTTTTAGGCATTTTATAACCCATTCTCTTATTAGCCAGCATATACATATAGCCTAAGTGAGTATCAGAGCCTAGCCAAAGAGGATTTATTTTCCTAATTCTATCTAAATATTTTTTAGTTTCTTCATATTTTCGTTGCCGAAATAAGACGCCAATTAATTTGGTATAAGTGTCAAGGGAAGGAATTCTTGCGTTTGATTCACTTCTTTTAAAAGATATTTCTGCACTTTTTAAATCCCCAACAGCAAATTCCAAACTCCCAGCATGATAAAAACCTAGGGCTTTAATATCTTTGTCAGTAGCAATTTCAGTTGTTTTTTTATAGTTATTATAGGCTTGATCATAATTTCCTAAAGCCTGTTGAGCAATCCCTAAAAATAATGGTATTTCTCCTTTAAAAAACTTATTTTTATGTAGTAGTTCTTCACAATAGGTCTTAGCTTCTTCATATTTTTCAAAGGCCAAAGCAAGTTTTATTTGTTCATATACAGCTCGATAATATAAATCATCTTCACTAGAGCCATGTTCCTTTGTAAATTCATAACAAAATGTAGCTTGATCATAGTCTTCATCTTCTTTAGCAAGTCGCCCTTTATTTAGTATTTTTTCCCGCTCTTCATCAATAGTAAGTGGGGTAATAGATTCAAGAATGGCCTCAGCCTCAGCTGTTCTCCCCAATAATGATAGTACCTTGGCTCGTTCGATTTCTAAAGAAAAGTCTTTACTTTCTGTTAAAGATAAGGTTTCTAAGGCAGCAGAGTACTGTTTTTCCTTTCTTTCAAGGTGAGCTAAAACATTAATTGCATAAACGTCTTGATAATTACTTTCTTCAATTACTTTTTTGTAGTACTTTATAGCTTCTTCTGGCTTTCCTTCTAGCCTGGCAATTGTTGCTAGGAGCATTAGGGATTTGCGCTCATTTTCATCTTGATGTTCTATTACGTACTCAAATTCTCTTCTAGCTAGCGCAAGGTAATTATTATAAACAGCAGTTTTAGCCTTATCCTCCTGCTGGTAATATTTTCGAAGTAATAATTTTCCATATAAATAATGACCAGTTGTATCATGAGGATTTTCAGCGATATAATTCATAACTTCATACATAGCAGTTTTATATGCTCCCTTGTTAATTAGATGGTAAATTCGATGAGTACTTGAACGTTTTCTGGGCTTTCTTCTTGGCACTTAAATCACCTCTGTTATCATTATTTTAGCATATCTTTTTTGGAAAACAAAAAGAAAGTATTATTACTTTCTTAAAGCTTTGGTATTAATCTCTTCTTTAATCATTTTTAAGAAATCTTCTTTTGATAGCGTTGTAGTATCTTTTTGACCATGTAAACGGTATGATACTAACCCATTATCTTTTTCGTTGTCACCTAAAATTAATGTATAAGGAACTTTTTCTGTCTGAGCTTCACGTAGACGATATCCTAATTTTTCATTGCGATCGTCTAATTCAACTCGAATGCCTTCAGAAGCAAGATAATCTTTTATCTCTTTGCCATAATCAGCTTGAAATTCAGCATTTACTGGGATTATTTTCACTTGAACTGGTGATAACCAAGTTGGGAAGCGGCCTTTAGTTTCTTCTACTATGAAAGCGGTAAATCTATCAAAAGTTCCGAAAATTGCACGATGTAAAACGACTGGTGTTTCTTTTTCACCTTTACTATTAATGTATGATAATTCAAATCTTCTAGGTAATAAGAAGTCTAGTTGGCAAGTTGATAGGGTTACTTCTGGACCAACCGCTGGCTTAACTTCAACGTCTAACTTTGGTCCATAGAATGCAGCTTCTCCGATGGCTTCGAAGTATTCAACACCTAAATCATTTAGAACTTCTCTTAATTTTGCCTCAGCCTCGTCCCACATTTGATCGTCATCAAAATATTTTTCTTTGTCCTCAGGATCTCTTAAAGATAAACGGAATTTATAGTTTTCAAGACCAAAATCATGGTAAACATCTAAAATTAAACTAACTACCTTTTTAAATTCTTCGCCGATTTGTTCTGGAGTAACAAATAAATGAGCATCATTTTGACACATGCATCTGACTCTTTCTAGTCCTTTAACTGCTCCACTTGCTTCATAACGAAAATCAGTAGCAAATTCACCAATTCTTACTGGTAAATCGCGATAAGAATGCATTTTATTCTTAAAAATTAACATATGGTGAGGACAGTTCATTGGGCGAAGAACAAACTCCTCATCATCCACCTTCATCATTGGGAACATATTTTCTTTATAATGATCCCAATGACCTGATGTTTTATATAAGTCTACTGTTCCAACACATGGTGTATACACATGGTCATAGCCTAGTTTTTGCTCTTTTTCATAAATATAGTTTTCTAATTGTTTTCGAATGATTGCTCCATTTGGTAGCCATAAAGGCATTCCTGCTCCAACTAATTCATGATTCATAAAAAGTTCTTGTTCCTTGCCAATACGACGATGGTCTCTTTCTTTGGCTTCTTCCAATTCTGCCAAATGAGCAACTAAATCTTCTTCTTTTTCAAAGCATACACCGTAAATACGTTGAAGCATTTTATTCTTAGCATCACCTTTCCAATAGGCTCCACTGAATTTTATTAGTTTAAAGTATTTTAACTCTTTTACAGTTTCTAGGTGTGGACCACGACAAAGATCAGTAAAATCTCCTTGTGTATAGCAACTAATAACTTGTTCACTTTCATCCATTCTACTAATTAAATCTAATTTATAAGGATCATTTTTAAACTTCTCTAAAGCTTCTGCTTTAGAAATTTCTTCACGAATAATTCTTTTTCCATCTTTCGCTATTTTTTTCATTTCTTTTTCAATCTTGGCTAGGCTATCTTCGCTTAATGTTTCATCGCCTAAATCAATATCGTAATAGAATCCTTCTTCAATAACTGGTCCTACCCAAAATAATGCATTTGGATAGATGTGTTTTACTGCTTGGGCTAAAAGGTGAGCACAAGAGTGATTCATTATACTTAATTTTTCATTTTCTTTAATATTTATCATTTTATTTTCCTCCTATTTAAGAAGTAAATTTACTTCTATTTCTTTATTTATTTCTTTTTTAAAATTTTGGCCTAAAGATATGTCTCCTACTATACTTCCATAGTGAATAGGAATTGTTCTCTTAGGTTGCAGTTTGTTTATATAGACAACCGCTTCATCTTTATCCATTGTGTATGTTCCACCAATCGGTACGAAACAGATATCAGCTTGTAAATTTTCTATTTCACTTGTAACATCAGTATCTCCCATTACATAATAAACAATATTGTCTGAGGTTAGTAGATAACCAACATAACCTTTTTCCTTGGGATGATATGGTTTATTGATGTTATATGCGGGAATAGTTTTAAAAGTTATGTCATTAAGTTCATATTCTTGATTTGGCTCTACAATTAAGAACTTATTGGTTATTTTTTTGATTGCTGATTCTAAGCATTTTGGCCCTACAACGATTGTGTCATTGGATATAACCTTTTTTATCGACGCTTCATCATAATGATCGTAATGATCATGGGTTATAAAAATGTAGGTGGCATCATTTTTATTTTCCTCTACTTTGAAGGGATCAAAGTAGATGACTTTGCTATCGATTATTTTTATTGACGCCTGAGTATTTATTTCTATCTTCATAACTCACCTCTTTTTTATAAATAAAAAAGGACAGTACAGGAGTGCAATTTGCACGGTACCATCCTTTGTTTAACTTATTTGATTAACGACTTTCATAGCCGGAATTACTTTTCATAATTCTACTCGAAAGGTAGTAATAAATTAAATGTTATTCGTTTGCACCAACCACGAACTCTCTTAAAGCTTAGATAATTTATCGTGTCCTTTGTCAATGTATTTATCTCATATATCAACTAATATACCACTATAAATGTTTTTTTGCAAATGTTTTTTTCTTTAACGGGAATACCAACGTTGTGGCACGGTCATTACGCTTCTTAAGCCTTTGAACCCTTGATTAAGTCGAACTTTACTATAATTGTAAAATCCACCTATTGTTGAACAGTTTGGATCTGTTACGTCATAAAGGTTACAATCAAGTACAGTTATATGAAGATGAATTCCTGTGGCAATTCCAGTGGCACCCATTCCCCCAAGACAAGTATTGGTGGTAACTGTTTGACCAACGTAAATTCCCGGAGCATACCACGATAAGTGAACATATTGCGACGTATAGTGTTTACCATTTATGTTATGATTAACAGTAACTATTTTGGCTCCATAATTGTCTTGAAATATACCAGTTATTACACCATCAGCTACTGGATAGATTCTTTCATTGGTTCCGCGAGCACTAGTGATGTCTAAAGCTACGTGGCCCCAATGCTCATATTGTGTAATATAACCTTGTTCAGTTGGCAAGCGCCAAGTTGGTCCAACTGGAGTGGCTGACAATTGCTCTACTGTTGCAGCCGAACCAGTTCTATTTTCTAAAGTAACAGCTTCAAATTTACTAGTACTAGTAGAATTTGAGACTAAAGAGGTAAAAACATTATCGGATTTTGCTTTTTTAACGGCTACCTTAGCCGTTGCCATTTTTTGTGTATCATACGTTTCAAAATCAAAAGTAGGCTCTTCTCTTTGAAAATTTATATCCTTTAAACCGACTAAACATATGGCAGCAATTAAACATATGGCGGATAGTGACAATATCATTTTACCTCTTAAAATGTATGAGTTGTACTGATCCATCGGTATCACTCCCCAAGTAGCTAGTTATTATAACATATTTTGCTGATTTGTCAATTAAAGCATAATAAAAAACACCTATAATGGCTATAGATGTTTTCTTAGTTTCTTCGATTTTTACTTATCAATTCAAGATTAATTGTTAATTGCTTAATTCTTTCAATTATTCGCCTTGCTTTTACTTTGTCAACACCAGATGACGTTATTGCTAAAGACTTTTCTAATTCTTCGAGCGTTAGGTTGGATGTAAAAAAGGTTGGTAAATGATTTTCCATTCGATATTGAAGTATTGGTCCTAACACTTCATCACGAGACCAATTACTACAATTTTCGGCGCCAATATCATCAAATAGTAAGAGTGGAACTTTCTTAATATAGGAAAATTGTTCTTCATAATTAGTTTGAAAAGAGGCTTTTAAACTACGTAGAAACTCTGGATAATATATTAAAGCACTCCTAATTCCTTTTTTGGCCAGCTCATTGAATAGCGCTGCAATTAAATATGTTTTTCCAGAACCAAAAGATCCATTCAAATATATTCCTTTGGGCTTTTCCTCGTTATTGTAATTATCAATAAACTCTTTGAAATACTTAACAATCGGAACTCGAGCTTTATCATCTTTATACATATCTTTTAAAGTAGCCTTTTTTATGTCCTTAGGCATATCGTATAAAGACAAATTATTTTGATAAGCAGTTTGCATGTCTTCATCTTGTTGTTTTTTACAGATAACATAAGAGAAATCAATCATATTTTTTGCGGGAATTGGTGTGTATCGATAACCTCGAACTTTATTTTTGCAGGAATCTAAGCTGTGACAATTAGCACAATTTTGACACTCCTCAAAAGCCTCTTCTAAACGCGAGGTATATTTCATCATAATCTTTTCATCAATATTTAAGTTGTATGCATAGGATTTAAAATCACTATTACTGCATGCATCTTGAAAAGAATGAATTAAGGACAAATTATCAACTTTATTAATTACTTCATTTACTTTTTTCATACATTTCACCACCACTATTTCTATTTTAGTAGAAATATAGGGAAGATTACAAGGAAAAACTCATTTTTTAAGATTTATCTAGGTTAAAACTTTCAGGAATGAACAAATAGTCCGTTATTTTTATATTATTCAATTCATTTGGTCCCTCTAGAGCGATATAGTGGACTTTGCCATCTTCGGCTTCAAACCAATAAGTAACTAAATAAACAGAATCAGCCGGATAATACATATATACTTGATACGCTGTATATTCCTTATTCTTGCCAATGGTAACAGTTGCACCAGTCACGCCGATTACATCACTGGCCATTTGTTTATTATACATAAAGTTAGACGCATATTCCTGGGCTGTTAATTTACTATTCTCAAAATAATCAATTGAAATAATATATACACCACCATAAGAATATTGAAGAGCAGTCGTTCCAGAAATATCATAGAATCTTGTCCAAGACGTAGGTACATCTATATAACCATATTTAGTATCTCCAATAGCAGTAGTGCTAGTGCTGCTGTCTTTTGGTATACGATTATCTTTTTGAACCTCTTGGCCGTTGATTGTACAGGTTCCAGAAGTTGTTTTAGTAAACCAATCATTAAACGTTGTTAAATAAGCATCAATGCCCATTTCCTTTACATATTTATTCTGTGTATGCATATCAAAATCTATGCCTTTGGAAATATATCCAGTTAGGCCGTTTTTATTGTATATAAGTGTAATGCTCCCCTCTGGAGCTGAGCAAACTAATTTTTCAGAATTAAACGTTGGCAAAATTACAATAATAAAAAATATTACAGCTGCAAAAACGAGACTACCAATAACAGCGAAAACTATTAATAATTTGGTATTTTTGACCTTTTTACTTTCTGGAAGAGACAATTGATTATTAACTACTCCACCATTTATGTTAATATTATTTTCCTTTTCTACCCTGCTACCACAGTTAGGACAAAATACGTCTTTCTGATCTAAGCCTTTCCCACAATTTCTACAAAACATATACTACTCCTCTATCTTTATATTAGTTATATATTATTTTCTCTGTTTTGTATACAATTACTTTTATCCTATGGTGGGCAAGTGTTAATTACATAATTATTTTTAGTTAATATAATTTCAACACTACCATCTATATCGGTTCTAAGTATTTTTGATAAAGATAGTGTATTTAAAACCGTAGTATTTGGATGGTTAAATTTGTTATCTTTTCCTACTGATATAAGGGCATATTTAGGATTAATACTATTGATAAAATTTGGAGAACTACTTGTTTTCGAACCATGATGGCCTACTTTTAATACATCAATATTATTTAAATTATATTTTTCTAATATATCTTTTTCTTTCTCTACTCCTGCATCTCCCATAAGCATAAATTTATATCCATTTAATTCTGTATAGATAACAGTTGAATTATCATTCTCATTATCATATTCTTTTGTATTTAAAAAATACAATTTATTGTTATCAATATTTAATTCTTTGATACATGAATAATACTTAATTTTCTTTTTATCTAATACCTTAATTAATTTTTTTCTAAATTATTAAACTCTCCACGATTAAAAATTGCCTTCTCTACTTTGAAATTATTAACTAAGTTAATCGCTTCCCCCATATGGTCATAATTTCCACGTGGTGACATACGTTTATGCATATGAATTTTACGTAAATCAAAAAATAAGTACTATTATTATTGTTGTCGCCGTGATATACTTATTAAAAATAAGGAGGAATGTATGGAAAATATTGAAATTAAAAAAAATAGTAATAAAGGATTAATAATTTTGATAATAATACTATTCATTATGGTATTAGGATTAGGTGGTTATGTAATATATGATAAATTATTAACAAATGACAGCAAAGAAACAACTACATCTAATAATAGTGAGAATAAAGACAGAGAAGAACAAAAATCTATAAGTGAAAGTGAAGCTCTGACAATAGGAAATGAATTATGGAAATATGCTTACTCAACATTTTGGGGAACAGAACCAGCTTGGACAAATCATCCTAGTGATACCCCAAATCAATACGGTGGGATCGAGAACATTTGTGATACTACAATAGAACAAGTTAAAAGTAAATACGCATCTGATTTTAAAGCACAATCATGTTATAGTGATGGTACTACATGTACAGACTATACTATTGATAATTTTGTTTCTGAAGTTGCATGTCAAGGAGCAGGAAGAGGCGGAATTCAAGATTATAAAGACACTAGTCTTACTGTAAAAAGTATTCAAGATAATAAAATAGTATTTACTGCAAAATCTGAATACTGTGGTTCAAGTTTCTGTCACGAATCTAACGAAACTGTAAAAGAAGTTGAAAAAGATTTTGTTATTGTGAAGCAAAATGATAATTGGTTAATATCTAGTTTCTATTTACCTGATTAATAAAAAGAACTTATAAGATTACTTATAGTTTTTTTCTTTTATACTAATTCATAAACTTCCGCAATTATTCTATCGTCAAAACAATACTTAATTACATGCTTATTATCTTGTTTACAAAGAATAATACCTGCGCGGTATCATTCTCTTCAATTGTTCTGATATTCTCATTAATATAATTCATATAAGTTATAATTCACCAAGTTTGTTCTTTTTAAATTCAGTTATTCTTAATATATCAACATAGCTTATATTATTTCAATAATCTTCATAATCAAATTCGTCATTTAATTCTTCTTCAAGAATTTCATCATAATTATCTGCTAACTCTTTATTAAACTTTCTTATATAATTTAATAATTTATAAAACATTCCTCTTTTTATCATCCTTAATAAAAACAAGACTTAGTATTCTATCAAAAAGTTGATTTATAATTTTTCATCCTGAATTCTATGCTCAATTATTTCATCAATTATATTTTCAACTTCTACTATTTCTTTATCAGATAAATTTAGGCGTTGTTCCGCCTAATCTTTTAATGCTATTTCTTACTTCCCTACCTACTTCATAATGAACAGAACTTGCAGTGTATCCATTCTCTACATTATTTCTTTTTAGTTTAGCATCTGTTTGAGAGATTCTAAATATATTATCTGCAAGTTCTTTACTACCCATATTATCCAATATACCTTCTCTATATCTAAGTTTCTTCCTTTTAAAAATATCATCTGCTGTTTCACCATTATAAAGTTTTTTATATCCTACATTAGGAAATCTAACTAAGTTTTTTACTCCGCTATTAATAGCTGTTTTATTTAAATTATAATTTTCTAATATATCTTTTTCTTTCTTTACCCCTGCATCTCCCATAAACATAAACTTATAACCATTTAGCTCGGTGTAAATAACATTACTATTATCATTTTCATTATCATATTCTTTTGTCTGTAAAAAATATAGTTTGTTCTCAGAAATGTTTAATTCTTTAATACAGGAATAATGCTGGATATGTTTCTTATCTAGTACTTTAATCAATTCTTTTTCCAGGTGATTATATTCTCCACAATTGAATATCACTTTGTCCACTTTAAAACTATTAACTAAGTTAATCGCTTCCCCCATATGGTCATAATCTCCATATGGTGACATACGTTTATGTATACGGATTTGTTTAAGAAAAAATGATCTAAATTAGATCATTTTAACAATTATAATGTTTTGTTGAATCCTTGTGGTAATTTAAATTTGATTTCATCTTCAAGTTTTGTATTACCATCTAAGTCATTAATAATCCTTTTACAATATATAGTAGAAATATTTGCGTTATAATTTGTTTGTAATAAAGACTGTAAATATTTATTTATTTGATTTATATCTTTTACTGATTTGCTTTTTGCTATTGTAATATGTGGGGTATAATTTCCTCTTAGTTTTGCATTATCACCTAAACTGTTATATAATTCACTACTCATTTGTCCTAATATATTTGATTCATCTATTACATTTAAAAGCAAGAAATTATTTTTTTCTTCATAACTAATAGATAAGCCACTTAATTTAATATCAAAACTGCAATATTTACTAAAAGTATTATTAATGATTGTTTCTAATACACCTGTTTCTATATTACTTTCAAATGGAAATACAAGACATATATGTGGATTTACAAAACTACTGTCTGGATTGTATTTTTTAAATATATCAATTATTACTTCTGATTCTTCAATTTGTGGTTCAATAAATATTACTCGTTTCATCTTATCAACTCCATTTCCATTATATCACACAAGTTCATATTCTCTAACAGTAATTCTTTCATCTGAAAAATATTCTATTACAAACTTGTTTTCTCTCTTACATATTAATATTCCCATTGTATTATTATTAAATTGTTCTTTTATATTTTTTACCTACTTCTATAACTAACTTTTGTGAGTATTCTTCTATAATATTATCTCCATATTTACCACCGGCTTCATTTAATAATCTACCTATTTCAAAATATGTAATAACTTTATGCCTTTCTTTTGAATAGTGTTTTACTTTTGTATATATTTCATTATCTATTAATTTATTCTTTATCTCGTTATAATAATTCATATCTTCTTCCTTCTTACGGATTACATGTCTCAATTTTTAATTTATTATTTTTAACCTTAAACATAATACTACCATCTTGATCTGTTCTGTATATTTTAGAATTGTTTAAATTATTTAGTACTTCTTTATTTGGATGTCCGTGCCTGTTGTTCTTTCCTACACTAATAACCCCATATTTAGGATTTGTTTCATCAATAAAGGTTTTACTACTGCTTGTTTTGCTTCCGTGATGACCTACTTTTAATACATCAATATTATTTAAATTATATTTTTCTAATATATCTTTTTCTTTCTCTACTCCTGCATCTCCCATAAGCATAAATTTATATCCATTTAATTCTGTATAGATAACAGTTGAATTATCATTCTCATTATCATATTCTTTTGTATTTAAAAAATACAATTTATTGTTATCAATATTTAATTCTTTGATACATGAATAATACTTAATTTTCTTTTTATCTAATACCTTAATTAATTTTTTTCTAAATTATTAAACTCTCCACGATTAAAAATTGCCTTCTCTACTTTGAAATTATTAACTAAGTTAATCGCTTCCCCCATATGGTCATAATTTCCACGTGGTGACATACGTTTATGCATATGAATTTTACGTAAATCAAAAAATAAGTACTATTATTATTGTTGTCGCCGTGATATACTTATTAAAAATAAGGAGGAATGTATGGAAAATATTGAAATTAAAAAAAATAGTAATAAAGGATTAATAATTTTGATAATAATACTATTCATTATGGTATTAGGATTAGGTGGTTATGTAATATATGATAAATTATTAACAAATGACAGCAAAGAAACAACTACATCTAATAATAGTGAGAATAAAGACAGAGAAGAACAAAAATCTATAAGTGAAAGTGAAGCTCTGACAATAGGAAATGAATTATGGAAATATGCTTACTCAACATTTTGGGGAACAGAACCAGCTTGGACAAATCATCCTAGTGATACCCCAAATCAATACGGTGGGATCGAGAACATTTGTGATACTACAATAGAACAAGTTAAAAGTAAATACGCATCTGATTTTAAAGCACAATCATGTTATAGTGATGGTACTACATGTACAGACTATACTATTGATAATTTTGTTTCTGAAGTTGCATGTCAAGGAGCAGGAAGAGGCGGAATTCAAGATTATAAAGACACTAGTCTTACTGTAAAAAGTATTCAAGATAATAAAATAGTATTTACTGCAAAATCTGAATACTGTGGTTCAAGTTTCTGTCACGAATCTAACGAAACTGTAAAAGAAGTTGAAAAAGATTTTGTTATTGTGAAGCAAAATGATAATTGGTTAATATCTAGTTTCTATTTACCTGATTAATAAAAAGAACTTATAAGATTACTTATAGTTTTTTTCTTTTATACTAATTCATAAACTTCCGCAATTATTCTATCGTCAAAACAATACTTAATTACATGCTTATTATCTTGTTTACAAAGAATAATACCTGCGCGGTATCATTCTCTTCAATTGTTCTGATATTCTCATTAATATAATTCATATAAGTTATAATTCACCAAGTTTGTTCTTTTTAAATTCAGTTATTCTTAATATATCAACATAGCTTATATTATTTCAATAATCTTCATAATCAAATTCGTCATTTAATTCTTCTTCAAGAATTTCATCATAATTATCTGCTAACTCTTTATTAAACTTTCTTATATAATTTAATAATTTATAAAACATTCCTCTTTTTATCATCCTTAATAAAAACAAGACTTAGTATTCTATCAAAAAGTTGATTTATAATTTTTCATCCTGAATTCTATGCTCAATTATTTCATCAATTATATTTTCAACTTCTACTATTTCTTTATCAGATAAATTTAGGCGTTGTTCCGCCTAATCTTTTAATGCTATTTCTTACTTCCCTACCTACTTCATAATGAACAGAACTTGCAGTGTATCCATTCTCTACATTATTTCTTTTTAGTTTAGCATCTGTTTGAGAGATTCTAAATATATTATCTGCAAGTTCTTTACTACCCATATTATCCAATATACCTTCTCTATATCTAAGTTTCTTCCTTTTAAAAATATCATCTGCTGTTTCACCATTATAAAGTTTTTTATATCCTACATTAGGAAATCTAACTAAGTTTTTTACTCCGCTATTAATAGCTGTTTTATTTAAATTATAATTTTCTAATATATCTTTTTCTTTCTTTACCCCTGCATCTCCCATAAACATAAACTTATAACCATTTAGCTCGGTGTAAATAACATTACTATTATCATTTTCATTATCATATTCTTTTGTCTGTAAAAAATATAGTTTGTTCTCAGAAATGTTTAATTCTTTAATACAGGAATAATGCTGGATATGTTTCTTATCTAGTACTTTAATCAATTCTTTTTCCAGGTGATTATATTCTCCACAATTGAATATCACTTTGTCCACTTTAAAACTATTAACTAAGTTAATCGCTTCCCCCATATGGTCATAATCTCCATGAGTTAATATCAGATAATCAAGTGACCTAATGCCTAAACTTTTTAAATATGGAATGATAGTTGGCAGTACGATATTTGATGAATTATCATTTCTAACAAAAGATTCTTTTCCTCCAGTATCAATTAAGATAGTACTTTCCTTAGTGTGTAATAATAGGGAATCTCCTTGCCCTACATCGATCATTGTAACGAGAGTTGCTCTGTTGATGGCTGGATAATTGTAATGAATTAGAATAATTATAAGAAAAATAATAAGTGGTTTTTTGGACTTTTTGATTTTTAGAAAGACTATTATTATTAATAAATAATAAATTAAATATAGAAAAATGTTCAATCTAGGAAATATTAACTTTCCAAAATTTATGTCTGTTAAAAATAGCGAAGATTTCTCTAATATTTGAACAAAAAAATTATAAATTGGAAGAAGAAAAGGAAAGAAAATTGTTATTAATGATAGTGGAAAAATAATAAGACTTACTAACGGAACGTAAAATAAATTATAAATAATACTCAGTATATTTATTTGGTGGTAATTGTATAAGGAGATAGGAATACTTACAAAAAAAGAAATTGTGGAAGTCTTTAGTAGTTTTAGGAGGTACGATCCTGCTATTAATGGCGAGGTTAATATCAATGTAATACTAATTATAAAAGAATATTGAAACCCCACATCATAGATAAAATATGGGTTTATTAGTATTGTGAGTGATAAAACTACTAAAAATATATATTGCGGTTTAATATAAAAATAATAAACTTTATTTATGGTAAAGAGGATAAAAAACAAAACTCCTCGTAGGGCTGATGGCGATAAGTCTAGGATTGATAGATATAATATTAAAAATAGAGAAGTAAAAAAATAGCGTTTTCTTTCTGAAATATTTAACCTTTTTAAAATTTTTAATATTATTTGTGAGAATAAAGAAATGTGCATTCCGCTAATTGCGAGAAGATGACTTATACCATTTTCTTGATAACTTGTTTTAGCTTCTTTTAGTATTGAAGATTTGTCACCTAAAATAAAAGCTTCTAAATAAGGGGATATTCTGGCTCTTTCTTTTATTTTTTGTTTTAAAAAATAGTAAATATTATTATTTTTATTAGTAATAATTAGACTAGTTGCCTGAACTGTATAATGAATATCTTTATTATACAAATATTTCTGGTAATTAAATAAATTTCTAGTTGTATTTGAGGGAGGCTTTTGAAATGTTCCAATTACTTTAACAGTATCCCATAATTGAATTTGTTGATAGTTGGATGATTCTTTCAAATAATAATATACAAGTATTTTTTCTTTGTTTTTTATGGTTAATTTCAAGGTTTGATTATTTATTGAGACAGCAATTACCCTACCAATTAAAGATGTTGAGTTTTCATTATAAAGACTTGTTTTTGGATAGGCTAATCTTAGCAGGGAAATTAAGATGACGATTATTAAGAAAAAATAATATAGATAACTACACAGTAATATTTTCCTTAATTTTAGCAAATAAACTTTCCCCTATTCCCGAAACATTTTTTAGTTCATCGATAGTTTTAAAAGGACCATTTTGATTGCGATAATTGATAATGTCTTCAGCTTTTGAAGCACCTATTCCTGGCAGGGAATCAAGTTGTTCTTTAGTGGCCGTATTAATAGAAACTTTAGTTGATGAGGTAACATTATCATTAAAACAGGCATCGTTTTTTAGAGAATTCTCATCTTTTTGAAGGCATTGTGACTGGACTTGTTTTTCTATTTCTTTAGTTTTCTTGAAGTTAGCGACTTCTTCGTTACTGTAAACAATAATAACCATTTCATCAGTTAATTTTTTACTTAAATTAATTACTGAGGTATTAGCATTTTTAGTTAAACCACCAGCAAGGTTAATAACGTCAATTACACGAGATTCTTTTTCTAAAGAATAGATACCTGGGTTAAGTACCTCTCCTTTAATGTCAACTTTTAATAAGACCTTGGTTTGTTTTTCTTTCTTAGTAGTTTTTGATTTAGTTAAAGCTGTAGTATTATCTCCTATTAAGATTTCTTCAGTTTTTTTCTTATTAGGCTGATAACTTATTATAAATGGTAAGCAAAGACCAACTAAAATAAGTAAACTTAGAGAAACTATAATTATTTGCTTTTTATAACGATATTTAAATGTTATTTGATCACCTCCTCACTATTATTATTCGATAAAAAAAAGAAAAGTTCGGCACTTTTCTAATAATTTTATGTTAATTTTTTTGTATATTGAGGAGGTTTGGAAATAATAGTACTGTCCTTAGGCGGTTGAACCTCTCCATCAACCTTCATTCCTCTATCTAAGGCAATGGAAATCGTGTCTTCAAGGGTTGTCACAGGTAGTCCTTGGAGTTGGGCGGCGGCATTTTGGGAGTTACCACCACCGCCAATATATTCCATAGTTTTGCCAACATCAATCATACCTTTACTTCTAGCACTTACAGAAACTGTTTTTTCGTCAATATGTCCCATAACAAAAACGGCATCAACCTTATATTTTAAAAGATGATCGGCAGCCTTAGCTAAGGATTCACGGCGATAAATTGTGGTTGGCTTGTCACGATTTAAACTATAAGCGACAGTACAGTTACTAAACGTATCAAACTTATAGGCTTTAAAAATTGTCCCATAAAAAACCAAATCATGAACCTTCTTATCTTCATCATAGTCTGATAATAGCAACTCTCTAACTGCGAGGGTATCGGCTCCTTTAGTACACAATTTGTGAGTTACCTCATGAGTCTTCTCACCTACATTCTTATCGAAGCGGTTGGTGTCCAAATAAATTCCTCCATATAAATAAGTATAAACATCTCTCGGACAATCAACTTTAGCAAGTAATAATAGTTGAGCAACAATTTCAGAAGCTGAGGAAACTTTAACCTTAGGAGTTCCCTCTTGATCTTTAGAGAGAGGAATATATGAATAAGTACTTTTAATCGTTGTTGCACCAGGAGTATGATGATCAATAACTATAATTTCTTTAAAACTATTTAAATGGTTTCCAACTGCTACTAATTCCTCTTTATTAGTATCCGTAACAATCAAAGAAGAATCATTATCTTTTAATTTAAGAAATTCCTGCATTGTAATAATATTATGGGCAGTTGAATTATCATCACGGACTCTTTTTACAACAGGCTCTATTGTTTCCTCTGCTTCATCAATAATTATATAGGCCTCTTTACCTAGGGATTTGCATAATGTCTCTAAGCCAATCGCCGAAGCTAAAGAATCCAAATCTGGACTGTTGTGACCAATAATAAACACTTTATTAGAAGTTGAAGTGATAACTCTTAGTAAATCTTTTATGTTTTTCAACTCTTCAGTCATGACAATTACCTCTTTTCATTTAAATAGGTATATAATAGCACAAGGTAAAGAAAAAGACAAATTTAATTGTCTTTTTTATTTCTTAGAACGAATTTTCTGTTCTCTATTTTCTTGATTCAGACCATTTTCAACACTGATTCGTTGAACAATTGTTAGAGCTGCAATAAGACAGATTGTATAACTTCCACCGTAGCTCATGAATGGTAGTGGTACTCCAGTCATTGGCATTAGTCCAAATAGTCCGAGTAGATTTACGGCTATGTGAAGAAAAATATAGAAAGCTATTCCAAAACAAATCATTGCACCTTTGTCAGTAAAACTCTTGCGACCGATACTTAAAATACGATACAAAACAAAGATATAAGCAAAAATTATGCCGAGTCCACAAATAAGACCTAGTTCTTCAACAATTATAGCAAAAATGAAGTCTGTATATGGCTCTGGTAAATATAAATATTTTTGAGTTGAATTGCCTAACCCCTCGCCTGTTAAGCCACCGTTGTTAATGGCTATGTAAGTATTACAAACTTGGTTTCCTGAGGATAGTAGTTTATCACAAGGATTACGAAAATCAGTAATACGTTCTAATTGGCGATCTAATAAAAGAGTTTTATTAGTCCCAAACAGGACAAATGCGCCTAAAACAGCTAGACCAACAATACTTAAAATTATTTTACTTTTGATTTCCTTTTTTATTGGTGCTACGACAAAAACGCCACCAACAATACAAGCAAAAATAATTGTAGTTCCTAAATCCGGTTGAAAAAATATTAAAATGGCAATAGCTATTGCTATACCAATCGGGAAGAAGCAAAGACCAACCTTATCGAGTTTTTTCTTATTATTCTCATAAAATGTGGCCATCCATACAATCATTATGACCTTAGCAAATTCGCTAGGCTGAAGAGTCATAAACTTTAAGTCATACCAACTTTTTGCTTGATTTACTTCTTTTCCAAAGAATGGCAAACCTATGAGTGCGAGAATAACCCCTAGTAAAAGGACTTTGGATAATTTACCATAACTTTTTTCGGAAAAACAGATTATGATGAGAGCCATAATGGTTCCACCAATTAGGAAAATACCTTGTTTAATAAAATAATGATAGGGACTAACAACATGAGCCATATAAGCAGTAACGTTTGATGCCGAAAAAACCATAATTAAACCTAAAGCAAATAATAAAACTGTAACAATCAATAGTGGCTTATCTATATATTTCATTATTTTTTTCATAGCTATTCTCCCTTCTACTATAAATATATCACAATTTTTATAAAAAAATTTTTTTAGTTTTGGATAAGACGAACAATTTTTTTCATTTTACATATTTTATAGTAGATAATGTAAAGGAGGATTTATTATGTATTATTATGGTGGAGGTTCTAGCTGTGGATGCAGTCAACAAACTTATCAAACTCCTTACTATTGTGGATGCAGTGGTAATGGAAACTCAGCTTATGCTATTGTTTTAGTTTTATTTATTCTTTTAGTAATTGTACTTGGTTGCCGCTTCGGTAATTAATAAGTCTAAATATAACGTATGAGGAAACTTATACGTTTTATTTTTGACTTTTAGGGAAAGTTATGTTATTATAAGTCGCACTTAGGGACTATTTTTAGTATGAAAAAAATTTTAAAAGATGCCAAAGCAATTATTAGTAAGAAGTATGAGGAAAATGATCCAAATTATGGATTGTTAGTTTTAGGGTGTTATTCTTTACTTAGTAAGTTTGGAGAAAATTATAAACCAATTGTAGAAAAAGTTATGCTTGAAACTGACTTTCATATTAGTAATAGTAGTTTAAAAGATATGCTAATAGGGACTGATGTTGATCTAGAAATGGGATTTAGTGAGGAAGAACTTGATGAGGATGATTTAGTAGTTACAGCAGTTTCAATGCCCGGATATAGAATTGATTTAAGTGATACAGGATCCATTTTATTAAAACATTCTAAACCCGCAATTTATTGTTCTACTAAAGGTAGCAACAATAACACTATTTTAAATGCTTTTGTTCACGAAGCTAGTCATTTGGTAAAATCAACAGTAAATTGTGTCTCCCAAAATAAAGTGGATGGTTTTTTATTACGAAGTGGTCTTAATATCTTTGGTTATTACCTCGCAGATGGGGAACTTCACTGTAGAAGTGATAATTCGATGTTTGATGAGGTTATTAATGTTTTACAAACAGCTGATATGATACAAAAAATAAGCGAACTTTCAGAAGTAGAACTAGATGGTCCAGAGGCAAATTTTTTTAGAGGTTTAAATTTAGAAGAACTAGATAATATGTATGGTTATGGTTATACAGAGTTATCTAATTTAGTGCGAGAGTTATGGAATGTTTCTGAATTTAAGAATAGTATCGAAGATAATATTGTAATAGGTAAACTAAACAAAATCAGGGATGATTTTGATAGTATTTTAGGAAAAGGTACTTTTCACTTATACTCGACTTATTTAGATTATATTGATGGTAATTATACGGACAGTAAACTAATGGAACAAATGAGTGATTGGTATAGAAGAATGAATAGACTTTACATAATAAAATCTATCGCTAAACATAAAAAATAGTTTTTTCTTTTAATTTATTGAGATTTTTGGTAAAATTATATGCGTAACGAGGTGGTTATAGTGATTAAAATGAAAGATATATTAGATGAGAAGGACAGACGGTTAAGACAAATAAGTAAAGATGTACAATTTCCTCTATCTAAAAAAGATAAAGAAACTATTGAAGAAATGGTTGAATTTTTGCGTAATAGTCAAATTGATGAGTTGGCGAAAAAATATGATTTAAGACCAGGTATGGGGCTTGCGGCAATCCAACTAGGAATTCCAAAGAGATATTTTGTAGTGGTTCATGAATACGAAGAAGGACAATTTGAAACTTATGTATTAATAAATCCAAGAATGATAAGTAACTCTGTTGAAAAAATATATGTTGATATGGGTGAAGGTTGTTTAAGTGTTAATCGTCCTGTTGACGGGATTATCCCAAGATATGCTAGGGTAACAATGGAAGCTTATGATATAGAGGGAAGAAAAATTAATGTTAGGGCTCGTGAAGAATTAGCCATTGCTTTTCAACATGAATTAGATCATCTAAATGGAATTCTTTTTACTGATCACATTGATCCAAAGAATCCGTTTAAAGATAAAGATAATATGCGAGCTATTTAATAATATATTAACACAAAAAAACGAGTGGATACCCTACTCGTTTTTAACTGGCTCGACGCATTTTTGATGGAGTTTCTTTTTCCACACTATTTATTGTCAACATTTTAAAGGCTTTTTATGAATTTATTTTTTTAAAGTTAAAAACTAGTCGTAGTCACTAGTTTTTGGAGAGGTTTTCTTTACCAAAACTTTATTGTTTGGATTTGTTAAATTTAATTTTGTAATAATTTGGTCATAAGTTTCTTCTTTTAAGGCGGGAATAATCGAAAGTATTTTGGAGGTTATGGCTGGATCTGTCTCTTGTTTTTGCATACATTCTAAGGCAAGTCTTCTTCCTAGAATATAAGGATACATTTTAAGAATATTATCTGGAGCTTGTAATAAAAAGGCATTTTCTTGATCACAAAAACGGGTGATATCTTGATCTTCAAAGGGATATAAATAGGCAATAAGTAATAAATCGTCCTCTTGATAGGTAGTAATATTCTCTAATGCGGATAAGGACTCTTTAGCAATGGTCTCTTTAGTAATTGGGGCTTGGTTATAATTTTTTAATAGTTTGAATACAGGAATTACTTCTAGTAGATTAGCAAATGTCCAGGTATTGCGCTCTTGGTATAAAGCATAAATTACAGTTTCTGAATAACCTTTGGTGCGAAGAAATTCAATTGCTTGATATTCGAGGTAGATTGACGGGAATTCGACTAAGTTTTGAGGAAGATATTCATCCTCACGCAAATTGGCCAAGGCCGGTAAATGTGTTAGTTCGTGAACTAAATCACGGAAATCAGTAATTGTACCAGTTAATGGAGCAAAAATCATATATTGACCTTCATATAAATCCGTAGACCAATCATCACTAAGGTCTTTTTCTTTATAAATTATTCTCGTATTATGATATTCTAAATATCTATTTAACCAGTCACCGCTTGAATCAATAGTTTTTAAGAACTCTTGCATTAAAGAGTGAAGTTCTTCCTTTGATAAAGGCTGTTGCAAAAAAATTTCGTAATCAGTTGTGGACGGTGATATCTTAAAAAGTTCTTGTTCAAGAGATGGAATTAGTTCTTCAAGATGATTGAGAAGATAAGCGTCTCTAAGGATAAGTTCCTTTTGTTCTTCCATTAAGGTATTCAAAAGATGAAAGCGTTCTCTATTATTAAACCAGTCAAAAAGAAGTGATTGATTTTTTGAAGAAGCAGTTAATAAATAGTCTAAATAATCAGTTGGCGTCTCATAGTAGTTAGCTGCAATAATATCTAAAACCATTGACGTTTGACCAGCCAAAGTAGCAACATCTTCTGGACGTTCTACTTCTTCTCCTTGTTGGAGAAGAGAATCGATTAATAAAATCTTTAATAAAAATAAAGCTGTTTCTCTATCGGTTAGAGGCACATCTTCGATAACAATTTCTTTGAATGCTGGGATTTTATCTTCTAAATAGTCTTTTAATCCTAAAATATTTTCAATATATAAAGTCTTAGGATTAGTTGAAGTTATAAAACTTATCTTATCAATACTGGCCAATAAATCACAGAAAATATTCAGATGATCTAGAAGACAGTTGCTTAAGAATACTGCTTCTTTTTTCTTAGTAGTTGGATATTCAATAATTAGATTTTTATTTATATCTTGATTGATCGGAAATGTTATGGTGATGGTTTTTATCATAAGAAACCTCTCTTTTAAGTAGTGTTTATTATAATTATTTTAGTTTTACTTGTCAAATAAAAAGAAGGAATTACTCCTTCTATAAGACCTCATCGTGGTCAGTTAGTTTAACACTAACCAATTTAGAAACACCTGATTCTTGCATAGTTATTCCGTATAAGGTGTTAGCATATTCCATAGTTTTTTTCTTGTGGGTAATTATTAAGAACTGGGTTTTGTTTTTATAGTGATCTAAATATTTACCAAATTGCGCAACATTAGCTTCATCTAGAGCAGCTTCAACTTCATCAAATAAACAAAATGGAACGGTTCTAACATTTAAGATTGCAAATAATAAAGAAATAGCTGTGAGAGTTTTTTCACCACCTGATAAAAGGGAAATTGTAGTTAGCTTTTTACCTGGTGGTGAAGCGACAATCTCAATTCCTGTAGTTAGCATATTAGTTGGATCGGTTAATTTTAAATCAGCAGTGCCACCAGAGAATAATTCTTTAAAAACTTGTTGAAACTCTATTCTAATTAGTTCAAAAGTTTTGGCAAATTCTTCTTTCATTACATCATCCATCTCATTCATTATCTCTAACAAGGTATCTTCTGCTTTCAATAAATCTTCTCGCTGGTTGGTTAGAAATACATATCTACTGTTAACTCGTTCGTACTCTTCGATGGCAGCTAAATTAACCATACCAATGCGTTTAATATTAGCACGAAAATGGTTAACTTTTTCCCTTGCTTCTTCTGGTTCAACATCCAAGTGATATTCAGCGGCAGCCTTTTCAAAAGTAAGCTCATATTCCTCGTTTAAAGTTTCTAGCATATGATCAAGCTTAACATCAATACGGTTCATACTAATTTCTAATTCGCGAGATTCCTTTTCAAGATTTCGTAAATTTTGATTTTGAAGTTTATCTTTAGCTTGGTCCTCTTCTAGCACTACTTTTAGATTTTCTATTTCCTTTGTCAATGATGATAGGCGCATTTGAACTTGCTCTTTTTCGCCGGATTTTTCATGAAATAGACTAATTAGTTCTTGCTCTTTTTTATCCAGAGAATTATTGTTAATCGACTCTAAGGCTTCCCATTCTTTAGTGATTGTTTCCAAATCCTGTTCGATTGAATGTAATTCTAGATTTTTAGTGTCATATCTTTCTTTTAATGCTACCTTGGCTTTGGAAATTTCAAAGGATGTCTCTTCTAGTAAAGATATTTCTTTATTAAGGTCACTTAATTCTAATTGAATTTCTTTTAATTCTTCTGTTAATAGATGTTCTTTTTCCTCGGTATGACGTAGTTCCTGTTTAATAGTGATGATTGACTTTGCTTGGTTAAGTGAACCACCAGACATTGAACCACCAACATTTACAACATCACCATCTAAGGTAACTATCTTATAGCGATTATTTATTAATCTAGCTAGACGATTAGCAGAATCTAAATTTTCAGTAATTATTGTCTGTCCCAATTGATTTTCAACAATTGTTTTATATTTTTTATTATAGGTAACCAAGTCACTTAAAATACCAATAAAGTCATTACTAGCTTTCAATTTATTTAGTGAATCATAGTCTATATAGCGTTCTTTAATGACTGTTAGTGGAAAAAAAGTAGCTCTACCTAAATGGTAATCTTTTAAGTAATTAATGGCTTTCTTGGCAGAGGCCTCATCGGCAGTTATAATAAAGTTTTTATTAGCGGCAATAGCAATATTTAAAGCTTTGGTATATTTATCTTCGATGGAGAGAATATTACCAATTGTATTGTGAATGCCGGTTAGGGAGTTAGATTTTAAAATACTACGAACACTATTTGGCATATCACCGCCTTGCTCTATCTCCGTTTGTAAGGCTGTTATTTTATGTTTTATTGAAATAAGTTCTTGCTCGTGCTTTGAATAATCGCTGGTTAACATATTCTTTTTTGCCTTAGCTGTTTGAATATTTTTATCTATTTCTAATTGTTCTTGCTCCTTTTTATTAGATGAAGAAATTATTAAATTTAAATCTTCTTGTGTAGTTGGAATAAGAGCTTCTAATTTAGCTTTTTTTTCTAAAGTCGCTCTTATTTCTTCCTTTAGTTCATTTTCTTCTTTGGTTGTTTTACTACGCTCTTTTAGAAGATTCTTTTCACCATTAAGCCGTTCAACCTCTTCTGTTATATGGAGTAGATCTCTATTTAAATCTTGTTGGGTCTGTTCTAATTTTTCAAGATGATTTGACTTTTCAATATACTTGGCATCAAATTTTGAAGCAGATGATGATAATTCTAAAATTTCTTTATCGAGTTTTTCTTTTTTGGCTTTTTCTGATATTAAACGTTGATTAAAGTTTTCAATATCGTAAGCAAGTAATGCTACTTCATATTCGTCTAAGCCTTTTTTATTTTCTAAATATTCTTTAGCTTTTTCTGATTGTTCTTTTAAAGGGGCTACTTGAGTCTCCAATTCACTAATAATATCATTAACACGATCAATATTATTGTGGGTTCTATCTAATTTTCTTAAAGCCTCTTCTTTTCTTTTCTTATATTTTAATATGCCGGCCGCTTCTTCAAAAATTACTCTTCTATCAGTTGGAGAATTGCTTAATATTCTCTCTACTTCACCCTGAGAAATAATATTGAATGATTCTTTCCCCATGCCTGAATCTATCAATAAATTGGTAATATCTTTTAAACGGCATTTATCATTATTTAAATAATATTCATTCTCACCACTACGGTAAACTCTTCTTTTAATTGATATTTCAGTATAAGGAACGTTTAGATAGTGGTCTTGGTTATCAAAAATCAATTCAACACTAGCTACATTTAATGGATTACGGCTCTTACTTCCTGAAAAAATAACGTCGCTCATTGAACCCTCACCACGAAGAGATTTTACTGATTGTTCTCCAAGAACCCATCTTACAGCGTCGACAACATTACTTTTGCCTGAACCATTTGGACCAACAATACAGGTAATCTTCCCATCTAATTTAATATCTAATTTGTCAGCAAATGATTTAAAACCACTTGTCACTATCTCTTTTAAGTACATACTACTCACCCTAATAATAAGTATACAATAAAATACTTATTTAGACAAATAATTTCTTTATATGGCAAAGAAAAAAGAAGATTTTAGTCTTCTTTTTTAGTTGCTGATGGAGCAGCTTTTTCTAATATTAAAGTTTTGGCGTCCTTTGATGATTTCTCTGAAGAAATTTCATCTTTACTATTCAATTCAACTTTAGAAGCGGCCATCAACTTACTACATTCTAAAGCATCCTGACAATATGTCAAAGCTGAATCATATGATGGTTTGTCTAGGCTTTGAATATTGTATAGCGTGTTTAGGGCTGTTGCTAGAATATTATCTCCAAATAATGGTGATACTATTTCATACTCAATTTTTTCTTCACTTATTGGATCAGTTAGTTGAACATATTTTCTTTGATTTTCATTTTTGGCATTAGGCTCGGCAGAAATAGAACATGCATCATAATACTCTATTTCTAAACCACTTGCTTCACAAGCAGCAGCTTTAATTACTGATTTTAATAATTTTTCAGAAATATTTAAACCATTAGTTTGAAGCCAATTTTGATTTTGAGCAGCTATTAATGATAAGCCGGCCTTAATTCTGGCTTCCTCAACATCTTTTAAATCATCAGTTGCAAGACTATCTAATAATAACTTTATATCATCAAAAGTTAGATTAGAATATTTTTCTTTTAATGTATCAGTGGTTTCTTCTGATGCTTTAACGCCAGCGGAAGATAATTCTTGGCTTAACTTAATACGCTCTTCCAATTCTTTAATGGCTGTAGAAAAAGCCAATTCTTCACTTTCATCTTCAGAATAGATAGTAATTGGATCAGAAATAGTCATAAGTTCATCTAAATTAGTTGTATCAGAAAACATTGTAACAACTTCATCAAACGTGTATGGTATTGTTTCGTTCTCACTGCCACAGGCTGATAAGCTAGACATCATTGATAACGCTAGTATTAATGATAAAAACCTCTTTTTCATAATTTTAACCTCCCCCTCAATTGGTGCCTAGATTATACCATAAATTGGCTTATTTGTCAATGTTTTCATTGAGTAGGTCTGTTAAGGTTGTTAAAGTATAACCTCTACTTTTAATGTAATCAAGAATAGTTGGTAATTCTGAATTTGTTTGATCAGTGATAGAAAAAACAATAATTGAGGCGTTTGAAAGCTTACTTTTTACTTCTTGGAAGGGATTTGATGTAACCTTTATAGTTGGTAAAACTGTATGCATATTAAGACTTTGACATAAATTAATTATTTCTTTGTTATCATAATCACAGTAACAGTATTTTAGAGGTTTCTTGGTTATTGTTTCAAGATAATCTTTACTGGCTGAAAAGTATATTTTATCGTAAGTAGAATTATAAGATAAGAGTTCAAGTTGGTGGTTAGTCATAGTTGCGATTTCATTATAGTTATTTTCCAAATAATAACCATCAATAAAAAAGGTTGCCTTTATTTGTTTAGAATCTAAAATTTCTATTGTTTGTTTAGGTGAACGTTTTTCAACTTTAAAAATTAAAGCAACGCTTTTTTTGGCGGGATTGCCACTAATTATATATTTATCGTAATAGTCTTCTACTGAAACAGCAGGTTTTTCTTCTTTGAGTGTTGTTAAAACTTCATTATAGGCACCATATTGCTTCATTTTATTGTATGTTTCATCATAATCAATTACCTTACCAGAAATACCAGGAATAATTGTATTTTCTTTTATTATGGCATTAATGGCTTTTGTTTCATATTTGGATTCTTTATTTTTAATAGTCTTCATAATTGGATCTTGCATGCGAATTAGTTCAATCGACTTATTAGTATAATAGAAACTAAAAATGGTCAGTAAGAGAACAACTACTATTTGAATAGTTTTTTTTAACATCATATTCACCTATTTAAAAGTATTAAAAACGAGTACTTTTTAGTACTCGTTATTGAATAATATTTTAATTTTTATGAAGTTTGGTTATTTTTCAGAAACTTTATCTTCTTTTATTTCTTTTTTCTTTGGTTTTGGGAGAGCGTCTTTTCTAGAGAAATTTTGTCTTCCCTTTTTATCTGGTCCTAAAGCTTTAACAATTATCTCGTCACCAACTTTAACAACATCTTCTACCTTTTCGACACGATCGTGGGCCAATTGAGAAACATGTACTAACCCCTCACAACCAGGCCATAATTGAACAAAGCAACCAAAGTCCTCTATTTTTACTACTTTGGCATCATAAATTTTTCCTACTTCAACCTCGCGAACAATTTCTTCAATCATAGTTCTTGTTCTTTCGATAATTTCTTTATCAGTATGGTAAATAATTACACGGCCATCATCTTCTAAGTCAACTTTTACAGCATTAACATTAGTAACTTCAGTAACATTTGATGCTTCACAAATAATCTTTGTAATTGTTTCGCCACCACGACCTATAACGTCTTTAATCTTGGCTGGATTAATAGTAAATGTTACCATCTTTGGTGCATATTTAGATACTTCAGCACGTGGTTGGGCAATTTGATTAGTTATTGTATCCAATATTTGAAGACGAGCTTTTTTTGCTTGAGCAAGGGCTTCTCTTAAAATATCTTCCGTAATTCCAGAAATTTTAATATCCATTTGTAAGGCTGTAATACCATCTTTTGTTCCAGCTACTTTGAAGTCCATATCACCCAAATGATCTTCCATACCTTGAATGTCAGTTAAGATAATATAATCATCTCCGTGAGTAATTAAGCCCATTGCGATACCAGCAACGGGAGCTTTAATAGGAACTCCAGCGGCCATTAAAGACATACAGCCGGCACAGATACTTGCTTGAGATGATGAACCATTTGATTCTAGAATTTCTGATACAACACGGATGGTGTATGGAAATTCTTCTTCTGATGGAATTACTTGGGCTAGAGCTTTTTCGCCTAAAGCTCCATGACCAATTTCGCGACGGCCTGGGGCGCCATATCGACCAGTTTCTCCTACTGAGAATTGAGGAAAGTTATAATGTAACATAAAACGTTTTTGATCTTCCATGGATAATCCATCAATAATTTGATGTTCATTTAAGGCACCTAAGGTCGTAACTGATAAAGCTTGAGTTTCCCCACGAGTGAAAAGTGCAGAGCCATGAGTTCTTGGAAGTAAATCTATATCAGTTGACAATGGTCTAATTTCATCCATCATACGTCCATCAGCTCTTTGCTTTTCTTTGACAACTATGCTTCTAAATAGTTCATATTCAATATCTGAAACAACCATATTTACTTTTACTAATAATTCTTTTAGTTCTTGTTCCTTTAGAGAATCTTCGTTTTCTTTAGTGTATAATTCTACTATTTCTTCTCTTACCGCATCAATGGCCGCATATTTTTCAAGCTTGTCTTTAATACGAAGGGCTTTATCCATTTTCTCAGTAGCTAAATCTTTAATACGATTAACCATTGCTTCTTCTGGAACTAAAGTTTCATATTCCATTTTTTCAACACCGATTTCGGCAATAATTTCCTCTTGGAATTTTATTAATTCTTTGATAGCATTATGACCAAACATTAATGCTTCTAGCATAATGTCTTCTGGAACTTGTTTAGCACTTGATTCAACCATATTGATGGCATCTTTAGTTCCGGCTACTGTCAATTCTAACTCTGATTGCTCTAATTGTTCAGGAGTTGGGTTGATTACTAATTCTCCATTTACGCGTCCAACTTTGACACCAGCAATAGGACCATTAAATGGTATTTTTGAAATTGAGACAGCTAGTGATGACGCCAACATGGCTGTTAACTCTGGCGAACAATCTTGATCAACCGATAAAACCGTTGAGATTATCTGCACCTCATTTTTGAATCCTTCTGGGAATAATGGTCGCATTGGACGATCAATCATACGAGCAGCTAAAGTTGCTGCTTCGCTAGGTCGCCCTTCCCTTTTTATAAAGCCACCTGGTATTTTTCCTACAGAGTAAAGTTTCTCTTGGTAATTTACTGTTAATGGGAAAAAGTCAGATAATAAATTTACTGTTTTACTTACAACAGCCGCAGTTAATATAACTGTGTCGTTATATCTTACTAGTACTGAACCGTCAGCTTGCTTAGCTAATTCACCATGTTCAACGATTAATTTTCGTCCATGAAAATTTAATTCGAAAGTTTTCTTCATTTTACTTCTCCAATCTATATAATGTTTGTCTACTTGTCTCATCACTTCTAGTTTACAATTTATTTATAGTGTCTTGCAATAGTTAAATGAAATAATAAATTATTTAGCAAAAAAATAGACACCAAAAATTGTGTGTCTACTTTAACTATTTTCTTAATCCTAATTTTTTAATTACTTCGCGATAACTTTGAATATCTTTTTTTGCTAAGTATTGTAACATATTTCTACGTTGTCCTACTTTCTTTAAAAGACCTCTATTAGAATGATAATCATGTGTATGTACTTTTAAATGTTCTGTCAAATCGTTGATTTCTTTTGTAAGAATAGCGATTTGTACCTCAGCTGAACCAGTATCTTTTTCATTCTTAGCGAATTCTTTAATAATTGTTGCTTTTTCTTCTTTTGTTAAAGCCATTATTAACACTTCCTTTCTCTATTATCCACCACTACTTAGTAAAAAGTCGGAAATTCTTCAAACCAAGTACCGGTAAGCAATAGTATTATATTATAAATTTGTTTTTTTGGCAAGTAAAAGTAGATTAATTTCTACTTTACAGCATTAGCTAGATGCTTTAAGAGGGTTTAGTCTTTTATTTTGATACTTTTTTTGATATATTTAATGGGGTGATGTTATGAATAGAAGTAGATTAAAATATATATTGCAAGCATGTTTATTATTTGGATTGTTTTTCTATAGTTGGATATTTCAAGTAATTCCAATTTTATTATTTAACTGGGATGCTGAAAAAATTGGTCCAAAAACAAATGTTTTTTTAAGTGCCTTTGCTTCACTGGTGTTGGCAATAATACTATTTGTAATTTATAGAAAGGAATTAATTAGCGAGTGGAAAAAATTTAAAAATTCCTTTTGGCATAATTTTGATGTTGGTATTTCCAATTGGTTTATCGGGTTATTATTGATGGTTGTTTTTAATACAATATTAAGTGTGGTTTTTAAGGCTGGAACGGCAAATAATGAAGAGTCTGTGAAAAGCATGATTAGTGTTTTTCCTCTAATGATGCTGATTATGTCTGGGCTTTTTGCTCCCTGGACTGAAGAAATTGTATTTAGAAAATCTATAAGAAAAATTTTTAAGAAAAAACTTCCTTATATATTAGTTAGTGGACTATTATTCGGTATGGCTCATGTTGTCGGTAGTGCAACAACAATGACAGATTGGTTGTTTGTTCTACCATATGGAAGCTTAGGAGTAGCATTTGCAGCAAGCTATTACGATACGGAAACGATTTTTACGCCGATTATGTTTCATATGATACATAATATTCTGCTTGTGCTAGTAGCAATATTCTTATAGAAATGAAAAGGAGTTACTTAAGTAACTCTTTATTTTTTTAGGTTAAAATATTTATAAATATCTAAAATTACAGAATCAAGATCTAAATTAATGTCTTTTTTTAAATCTATTACTTTGCCATGATTCACGTACTTATTATCAATACCCGTTAACTTTATTTTGTTTTTGGCTTCCTTATGATTAAAATATTCTAAGATGTTTGTTCCTAGAGAATTAGTTTTTATGTTTGTTTCGTAAACGTAAATTTTCTGGTGGGTACGGATGAGCTCTTTTAAAATTTTCTTATCAATAGGTTTAATGAATCTGGCATTAATAATATTTACATTTTGATCTTTTAATTTTTCGTAGAGATTAGAAACGTCCATGGCATAACTAATAACTGTATTTTTACAGTTTTTTATTTTTTGAAGATATTCCCACGTTCCAACTGGAATCTCTTTAAAAACAGTTTTTTTATATGGTAAATTAGCACGTTCATAACGAATACAAAAAGGATTGGTTTGTTTATAAAATCCAGTATACAATAAATTCCTTATTTCCTCATTATTACGCCCCATACAAATAACAATATTGGGAATAGAATTTAAAAAGCTAATATCAAAGATACCATGATGTGTATCACCATCCTCCCCCACTAAGCCAGCACGATCTATTCCAATAACGACATGAGCGTTCATTCGTGCAATATCATGATTGATATTATCATAGGCACGTTGAAGGAAAGAAGAATAAATTGGAAGAAAGACTCTCTTATTGTTAAGCGAAATAGCACAGGCTAAAGTTGTGGCAAAAGATTCTGTAATACCAGTATCTATACTTCTTTCTGGAAAATCTTTAAATATTTGCTCTAGCTTGCTGCCATTAATCATGGCTGGGGTTATAGTTATTAGATTCTTGTCGGTTTCCATAAATTCATGAATAGTGTTACTAACCACTTCACTTAAACTAGTTATGGCTGATTTTTTTAAGGTGCCGGTTTGAAGATCAAATGCTGAAACACCGTGCCAAGCACTAGCGTTCTCTTCAGCAGGAAGATACCCTTTCCCTTTTTTGGTTACAACATGAATAAGAATTGATTTTTTCGAGTTTTTAGCCTTTTTTAAAGCTTTCAATAATTCTTCTAAGTTATGACCATCAACAGGTCCCAAGTAATCAATATTTAGATTTGTAAAAATATTATCATTAATATGATGTTTGAACTTTTCTTTGAGATTATATGTTAAATTAAATAGTTTCTGTCCAAAATTTGTTTTTGTTAAAAAATGACGATATTTATTTCGCGCTATTTCATAAGAGCTACTTAGGCGGATATGTTTTAAGAATTTGCTTAAACCACCGACGTTTTCAGAAATAGACATTGTATTATCGTTCAAAATGATTATGATTTTGGAATTTAGAGTTTCAATATTATTTAGAGCTTCAAAAGCTAAGCCTCCAGTCATAGAACCGTCTCCAATAACGGCAATAACTTCATTTTTTTGTTTATCTAAGTCTCTGGCATAGGCAAATCCTAATGCGGCGGCTATAGATGTAGATGTATGTCCGGCTTCAAATGGATCATGGGGACTTTCATATCTTTTCTGGTAACCCGAAAGTCCGTGATGCTGACGAAGCGTAGCGAATGAAGAAGCACGACCAGTTAAAATTTTATGAACATAAGATTGATGTCCCACATCAAAAATAAACTTATCTTTCGGGGAATTAAATACATAGTGAAGAGCAACTGTCAATTCCACTATTCCTAAATTAGAAGCAATGTGTCCACCTGTCTTTGAAACATTTTCTAACATAAAGGTACGTATATCTTGGCATAAATCATTAAGTTCTCTAATACTATATTTTTTTAAGAACTTAGGATCTTTTATATCTGTTATTTTCATATGGTCCTCCTAGTGTTTTTTATTATAACATAAGAATATTTCAGGTAGTAAAAAAAAGACCTTTTTATCGGTCTCTTGACATTTTATCTTATTAATATGTAAATCATATATAATGCATAACTAGCTAGTAGAATTAAACCCTTTTTATTTCCAATACGATTATTTTTTAATGTTAGTAAATATACCATAATGCTCGATATAAACATAATAACAATATCTATAAAAGAGTTAAAACCATAAGTAATTGGGCTAATTGTAGCTGATAAACCTAAAATAAAGAAAATGTTGAAAA
The DNA here is from genome assembly GCA_900552495.1 of uncultured Mycoplasmatota bacterium. Classification (GTDB taxonomy): domain Bacteria; phylum Bacillota_I; class Bacilli_A; order RF39; family UBA660; genus JAEDES01. The sequence continues at coordinate 38,997 of URZY01000008.1, forward strand.
TATTTGAACCAACTACGTTCCCAATGGCAATATCTGATTCACCTTTTCTAGCAGCGATTGCTGATGTTACAAGTTCAGGAAGAGATGTTCCAATAGCAACAACTGTTAAAGCAATTACATTTTGACTAACATTGAACATCTCCGCTATTTTAGTAGCGTTATCAACGACTAGTTGTCCACCCACTATAATTCCAGTCATGCCTAGTAAAATAAAAATAACATCGATTATTTTAAACTTTGTTTTTTCTTCATTCTTCTTAGCAGACCTTATAGCATCAGTGATTAGAGCATATAAATAAATTCCTAAGAAACATAATAATATTAAACCATCTTCACGGTCAATTACAGCTATTTTAGAAGTTACTTTTCCAAAGAAGAAACCATAACTTAAAATTAGCATAACTAGACTAGAAAAGATAGCGTAAACAAAATCCCTAGTAATAATTTTCTTTTTGGCAGTTAAGCAACCGCCTAGTCCACTTATACCTAATACAAGTAATAAATTACAGATATTTGATCCTACTACATTTCCTAAAGAAATATCATTCATTCCTTTTAAAGAGGCGGTTATTGAAACTGCTGCTTCTGGGGCAGATGTTCCAAAAGCAACAATTGTTAAGCCTACTATTAAAGAAGGAATTCCAAGGGATTTGGCAACGTTAGAACTTCCATCAACAAAAAAATCCGCTCCTTTTATTAGTAGAATAAATCCTATAACTAAAAATATAATACTTATCATTTTCTCCTCCTATGTTAAAAAAAGAGACTCTGGACGCTTTTGTCCAAGTCTCGTTAAAATACTAAAGGTATTCTTATATAGCGGATATTTAAATATCGATTGACGCCATATAAACACATGGTTTGTGTAAACTACTCCCTTGCAGCTATTAAATTATAGCACTTTTATAATATTTTTTCAATATCTTTTAGGTATCAACTTCAAAATAATAAAAATATTTAGTGTCAGAATCATAAACTCCTAAAGTATAATTTTTTGCAGGTCTGGTAAGAAGCTTTTTATCACTATAAATATTCTGTCTGTTTTCATAGCTGACGGCGTAATTATCAATAAAGAAATAATAACCATTATCAATCTCTTTAATTATATCTCCCGGTTTTATATCATCATCCGAAAAATTATTCATTACTTCTTTAACTAGATTCTTGCTTAAGGGTAGTTTTTTCAAGCCTTTTTTAAGATCTTTATCTCTAATGTTTTTAGAATAGCAATTGTATATTTTTAGAGTTATTCCGTCACCTAAAAAGCCACCATGAGTATTTTCTTCTTTGACGAGGTTACAATCATTAAAAGCAATAGCCGTTTTTTCAGCAATAGTGGTGAAGAAAAGTTCTTCATCAGTTTGTGGATTGTGAATGAAATCGAAGAAATATACCCCTAGTAACATTAGTATGAGACATAAAATTAATATGCAGAGTGTAGATAAAAATATGACTGATATTTTATAGATTTTGTCCATTTTATACTTCTCCTAAGCACATGAACCACTGTTTGAAATAAGTACATTTATTAGTCTCATCTAAAAGAATTTCATAAATCATATCATAGGCTGGACTTCCATCTAAATAAAAATTAGCAATACATTTATTTCCTTCTACGCAAAGTATTTTATACGTAATAATAACTGGACTCTGGTTTTTTATTTCTTCCCAAGCTGCAGCTATATCAGTTTTGCTATTCAATAAATCGCGAGGTGTTTCATAATAAGTTACTTTCTCAGAAAATAGTGATAATATTTTAGCGATATTTTTTTCTTGCCAATATTCTTGTAATGATTTACACCATAACTCATGATTTATCATATAATCACCACACTTTTTTATACTATTATAGCATAAAAATAATAAGACAAAAGTTTTATTTACTTTAATTGTGTCAAGTGAGATAAAAGTATTTTTAAAGCAATAAGAATTAGAATTAGACCACCAATAAATTCAGACTTTCTAGAATACTTAGCTCCAATACTGTATCCCAATCTAGTACCTAAGAAAGACATTATGAAGGTAATTAAACAGATTAAAGCTGAAGCAAGAAAAATATTAACTTGTAAAAAGGCTAATGTAATTCCAACTGCTAGAGCATCAATGCTAGTAGCAAGAGAAAGTGAAATCATAGTTTTAAAGTTAGTATCTTCTTTATATTCAATGGTTTCTTTGATAAGAGCTTCTTTGATCATATTTCCACCTATAACACTTAATAGAATAAAGGCTATCCAGTGATCAACTTTTATAATTATATCTTGAAATGAAATACCGAGTAAGTATCCTAGTATAGGCATCAGCCCCTGAAAAAAGCCAAAATACAATGCAATTATTAATCCTTGCTTGATGTTATATTTTTTCATTGACAAACCTTTACATATAGCAACAGCAAATGCATCCATTGATACTCCTAGAGCTGTAAATAAAATATCTACTAAGTGCATAAAGTCTCCTTTGCTGACAAATAAAAAGGACTTAAGTTAAGTCCTTTTTATGATTAATTTATGCCTTAGTTAAAGCTTTTATTACATCTAAAATATAAGTTCTACTAGGTAAGATTTTTGCCTTTAAAGTCATATAATCATCCTTGGTATTAAAGTTTAAAAATTTTATTTCTTGATCACAAAAGGCTTTATTAGTATCATAGTATTCTTCTAATTCTTGCCTAGTAAGGTGTAACTCAGCGAAATAAATAGTTCCAATTGAATCGGAATTCTTATTAAGAACGCTAGGACATTTAAGATATTTTAACGAAAAAGTTTTAAAGGTATTTTGATCAAAAATATTTAATCCTAATTCTTCTTCAAGTTCTCTTTTTATACAACTAAGTGGGTTATAGATTTTATTATTAAAATCTTGCGATGAAGCCATTCCTCCCAAGAGATTGACTTGATTGTCCTTATCAATAATTGTTACATAAAAATTGTCAGACGTTTTTAAAAGAAGTGCCGAAAATAATGAATGAATCTTAATTTTCTCTGTTTGTCTGGAATATAAAATAGTTGCATAGGTAGTTTTTGCTATTTCTAAAACTAGTTGATTAGAGTGTTTATTTAAGGAAACAATTACATATACATCGCCATTGAAAATGTCGTTTTTTTCTTGAAGTACTTTTTGCCAATGCATAGAAATATCTTTATTATTTTTAGAGGATAATTTCAATTCAAAAGGAATACTATTTTTAAAAATTAGGGGTTTTTTTAGTGAAATAATCATAGATTGCTCCTTTTATGTTATATGATTAGATCAGCAAGTTCATAGTCAATAACTTTTGATAAGTCGGTTAAACTTAATTCAACTTGATAGCCGATCTTTCCTCCACTAAATATTATAGTCAAATAATTAGAAGCTGATTCATCAATTACTGTTTTAAAGTTTTTTTTCATACCAATTGGGGAACAACCGCCATGGATGTAACCAGTTAATGAAAGTAAATCTCTAGATTTCACCATTTCAATATTTTTTTCTTGAACGGCATGGGCGGCTTTTTTTAAGTCTAACTCTTTAGAAACAGGAATTACAAAAACATAATTTATATTTTTGTTACTTTTGGTAACTAGGGTTTTAAAGACTTGATTTGGATCTTGCTTTAAAACAGTAGCCACTTCAATTCCGGATATAGCACCTGTTTCAAGATAGTTGTATTGCTGGTAAGGGATTTTCTTTTGATCTAATATGCGCATTACATTTGTTTTTTCTTTTTTCATATACTCCTCCTAACTGAGTAATTCTTCCCACTCCAGTAATTTTTCTTGGAGGGATGTCTCAATTTCTCTAAGTTCTTTTTGAAGACTATTCATCTTAAGATAATCATTATAAATGTTGGCATCTAACATTGTTGTTTCAATCTCTTTTTGCCTTACTTCAAGTTTTTCTATTTCACGTTCAACTTTTTTAACGAGTGAATTATTATTCTTAATTTTTTCTTTTGGCAATTTTGTTTCGGCTTTGGAGTTATTTTTTACCAAATTTAACTGGGACATAGACGGCTTTGATGAAAGGTATTCCTGATAGCTACCACGGAAATATTTTATTTCATTATTCTCAAATATTAAAAGCGAGTCTGCCACTTTATTAATGAAGTAACGATCATGTGAAACAAATAAAATGGTACCCTCATAAGCACATAATAAATCCTCAAGATTTTCTTTACCGATAATATCTAAGTGATTGGTCGGTTCATCAAGTAATAATAAATTGGGCGAAGTTTTAAGAATTTTACACAAACGAAGGCGAACTTTCTCACCTCCTGAAAGCAATTTTATTTGTTTAAAAACATCATCTCCACTAAACTGAAAAGCACCAAGGGTTTTTCTTATTTGTAGTGGCTCTTCGTTAGGAAACGTTTGTTGATATTCATCATAGACCGTATTCTCCTCAGTTATAAATTCAATTTGCTGATCAAAATATGCTAGATGAACATTAAAACCGTAGGTGTATTTTCCACTTATTTTAGGAATAGCACCGATTAAGGTTTTTATTAAAGTGGATTTGCCTTTACCATTTTCTCCAATTATAGCTAATTTTTGGCCTTTGTATAATTCAAAAGTAGCTTTCCCAAGTGAAATCCCCTCATAGCCAAAAATTAGGTCTCGGACAGTTAAAACGATGTTACTACTTTCATTTGTTATTTTGAGTGTTGTATTAAATGTTTTTAAATCGTACTTTTGAGGTTTTTCTACTAATTGCATTTGTTCTATTTTTTTTAATTTTGACATAGCCATTGAAGCTTTACTTGGTTTATAACGAAAACGATCAGCAATGGCTTGAAGGCGTTTTATTTCTTTTTGTTGATATTCATAGTCCTCTAATTGGCGCTCATAGTTTAACTTCTTTTGATGTTCAAAAGCAGTATAATTGCCTTTATATTTGGTAAGAGAAGCATACTCTATTTCATAAACTTTATTAACTACTTTATCTAAAAACATTCGGTCGTGAGAAACGACTACTAAAGCTTTAGGATAGTTACTTAAATAGGTTTCCAACCATTCAACAGTTACAATGTCTAGATGATTTGTTGGTTCATCAAGTAGCAATATATCAGGCTTACTTAACAATAATTTCAAAAAGGAAATCTTTGTACGTTCACCACCGGAAAATTCAGATAATTTTTTTTGCTTATCTTCTTTGGTAAAGCCAAATTTTTGAAGTGCTAATTCATATTCTTTTTTATATTCATAGCCACCGGCATACTTATATTTTTCTAGTGTATTAGTATAAGCTTCTATGCTTTTGGTGGTGGCATTAGTTTCTAGTTCTTGCTCTAAACTTTTTATCTTTTGCTCTAACTTAATTATTGGAGCGTAGTTTTTTAAGATTTCATCAATTAACGTTACCGATAAATCGGCAAAGGCATGTTGTTCTTGATAGCCGATTGTTGGTTTACCAATTTTTATTATTTGTAGTTCCTCTTCGCCGATGCCGGTTTCTAATAATTCATTATCTATTAGAGCTTTTAAAAGAGAAGTTTTCCCACTACCATTGCGACCAACTATGGCGATTTTATCGTTATTTTCAATACAAAAGTTTATTTCTTCTAGAATTGTATTGGCACCAAAAGTTATGGCACCATTTATTATTTTATATTCCATGGATGGCCTCCTTTTTTTATGAGATAAGTTTATTATAGCATAAAAAAGACAAATCAGTTAGATTTGTCTTTAGATGAGTTTGTTACCTTGGCTAGTTCTTCTTTCGTTAATTCACGACATGTACCTCTTGCTAGATCAGTTGGAAGAAATAAATTTCCCATTCCTAAGCGCTCTAATTCGATGACAGTTGCTTTACAGGCAGCAAACATTCTTTTAATTTGATGGTAACGTCCTTCAGTTATAGTTACTATCGCTTCAAAAGTATTCTTTATTTCCAAAGATGCACTTTTGCACTTTCCATCATTTAAGATAATCCCAGCTTTAAAAGCTTCTATCATTTCCTTAGTTAGTGGAATATCGACAGTTACCTTGTAAGTTTTTGGAACATGTTTTTTAGGAGACAAAATATCGTGGGCAAATTGACCATCGTCAGTGATAATCATCAATCCGGTTGTATCCTTATCTAAACGACCAGCTGGAAACAAGTCACGGTGAAGATATTTCGAGGGAACTAGATCTAAAACTGTAGCTTGTGTAGGATCAGTAGTAGCCGAAATATAGTCTTTGGGTTTATTTAATATTAAGTAAACATGTTCTTGAAAGGTTAAGGCTTTGTTATCAAGCATTATTTTATCTTTAATAGGATTGATTTTTAAGTCCGCTTTTTCAACTGTAATACTATTGACAGAGACCCTTTTTTGCCGCACTAAATTCCTTACTTCTTTACGAGAGTACTCTGTTAAGGAAGAAATTATTTTATCTAATCTTTCCATAGTTTTCTCCTACTGTTGTCGATTTTTATAAAAATAATTATGTTCTTCTAGAAATTTAGTATTTTGTTTAATCCAAGGACAGCCAATAACCATTCTATTTATTTGAAATTTATATATATTAGTGGTTGTTTTAATAGTCATTTTGCCTAAAATGAGAAAATGTTGCATTTTAAAATCAACCACTTCCTCCCAAGGAATTATAGCATATTGGTTACCATCAAGGGGATAAATCGTAATGCCAGTTTCATCGAACAAGAAAAAATAAAATTCTGATTTATCAAAACGAATATAAGTTCTCCATGGTGTAGGAATAACTCTATTAGGCATAGGAATATTTGTTCCATAAATAATATTATTTGGGTTGGTTATATTGTATTTATTAATAAGTGCTTCTAATCGATTAGTAATCATAGGTACTCCTTTCTTCTACTGATTGCTTAACTTTTCTTTTAAGCCATCTTCCATATTAATTTTGGTAGGTATTATGTACTTTGCCTCAATTTTATGAGAAATTAAATTAGTTATTACTTTCATAGCTCGTGAACCATCAAACCATTTAGGATTATCACTATTTTGACGGATTTTGTTTAAAGAAGTTTGTAAGGCATTATGATCGTAAAAATCACTTTTAGTAATTGGGATCATGTAAAGTTGATTGGAACTGTCATATATAGTGTTTTTAAACAATTCGTAGTTGGCATTATTATACCAATATAGATGGTCTCCACCAGCTAGTATTAAAATATCTGCTTTAAAAGGAATATCGCCTACCAAACTAGAAATATAATTATAGACTTCATCAAAAGAGCAGGTTGGAAAGTCGTCTTTTAAGCTTTCAAATTTTTTGGTAATATCTACAACTCCAAAATTATAAAATTGTTGATGCTTTACTTTTTTATCTTCAATATGAATCAATTCTATTGAGCCGCCGCCACCAATAAAAACACATAAGCTCTTATTGTAGTCGATATCTTTGTAGCAACCTAAGGCCGTGTATAAAGCCTCATCTTTTTGAGATACAACTTCAATCATTACTTGATAATTCTTACTAAGGTAATTGTTTATTTCTTGTAATTCAATTGGACTAATATTTCTAAAGATACTGCAGCCATAAACATTAACTTCATTAGTATATTCTTTTGCTTTAGTGATTATTTTATATAACTTTTCTAAGTCATTAGAATCTAGACATTGACCTAAAGAATAGTTCTTTTTAAATTCTATAGTTGTATTATTTTCATAAATTAGAGTATTGTCTTCATAAATGTGAGTTTTTGTATTGTTACTGCCAATTTCAATAATGGCAAATTGCTTTTTTTTCATAGAGCCTCCACTTTATTTCCTTAAGTAAATTATAACATAAATATGTGATATTATTTAAAGTTTTTATAGATTAGTAATTATGAAAAATAATTTTAGGAAATAAAAGCAGCCTCAATATGGGCTGCTTCTATTATTCAACTGATTTTAGTGATTCAATCATATTTATCTTCTTTAACTTATAGTAAGTAACAACTAACATAATAAGTGCAAAAAATAGAGTTAAACAAGCAGAATAAATATAACTTTGAATTTTTATTTCTTTTAAGAAAATCATGTGATCGACTTCTAACAAGGACATAATAACACTATGAAGTGGTGGTGTTATTATAAGACCTGCTATAATTCCTACAATGACTAGTATTAATGTTTCTCTATAAATATAGGCGTTAGACTCATTGTCAGTGAATCCTAATACTTTTAAAGTAGCAATTTCTCTAGTTCGTTCGCTAATGTTGATGCTCGTGAGATTATATAAAACAGTTAGTGCTAAGGCAGACGAAATAAAGACTAGTAAAACAATAACACTGTTCAAACCTTCAACAGCTTCATTAGCAGAAGTTAATAAATCTTCCTTAAAACTAATGCTCATTATGTCTTCTGATTCTAAAAGTTTAGTAGCAATTTTATTCTTATTTTTAACATTATTACTTACAATAACATTATACTTTATGTCTTGTTCAAATATTTTCTTGTAATATTCTTTAGACATATAAATATAATTTGAGACATAGTTTTCAGCAATACCAGCTACTTTAACTTTAAAGGTTTCTTGATTTAAAGATTTAATGGTGAATTTGTCACCTACTTTTAAATCAAATCTTTCTTGGATTTTTGGAGTAATAATTACTCCATTATCTTCTAACGTCAATTTTTGATTAGTTTTTTTATTTCTTAAAGTAAAATATTTATTAAACTGTTTTGTTGTATTTTCAGGAACAACAACAAATACATCTAGAGTATTATCTTTATCTTCAACTTTATATGCAGTCTGGTTTAAAAGAAATTCGTCTTTTATTAATCCAGAAAATAGTTCTTTTTGTTGGCTAGATAATTCTGTAATGTTACTATTTAAAATCAGCATATTGTCATATTTAAATAAATCATTATATTGTTTATCGCCAACAGTATTTATACTATCTTTCAATGCAAAACCTAGCATAATCATAAATGTACAACCCATTGCTCCTAGGAAGGTAATGAATCCTCTCTTACGATAACGTGAAATATTTCTAACTGTAATCTTGGAAGAGAATGATAGGCGATCCCAAATAAAGTGAACTTTTTCTAGTAGGACTTTCTTACCTTTTTTAGGAGGCTCAGGTCGTAATAAGTTAGCTGGAGCAGTTTTTAATTCCTTACTGCAGGCTGTAACAGTTACGTAAATCATAAGACCACATGATATTAGTAATGAAAGTACAAAAGTCGTTAAACCAAAATGGTATGGCATATCTGGAAAATTTAATGGGAAACAGTTGTATACTAACTGTGGCAAAAAGATTGTTCCTAAAAAATAACCAACTATAGCCCCAATTATTGTTGCTGATAAAACATAAGCAAGATATGTTTTCGTAATTGTCTCTTTATCAAAACCTAGTGATAGGAGTGTTCCCATTTCTCCACGTTCTTCAGTTATCATACGTGTCATTGTATTGGAAGTCATAAGAATTACTATTAAAATGAAGAAAAAAGGAATAACATCGGCAATGATATTAACTTGGTCATATTGACTATCTAGAATTGTATAGGCCGTTACAAAATCGTCTCTTGTTTGAAAGTGCCACGTAATTCCCCAGAAATCTTTATCACTTAATTTACCATTACTTTCTTTGATTAATTCATCTACTCGTTCGGTAGTTCGCTCATTTTTTACAACTTTCAATTGATCTTCTATCTTATCTGTTTTTAATTTATACCCTTCAGAATAAGAAACATCTATTTCTTTTTTATCTAAAACAAGGTAAGCTTCCGTATAAAATCTATTTTTAAAATTTGTTTTAGGAATAAATGCAAATGAATATAGTTTTCCATTCCCAATATCGGAACTTCCAAATTCATTTGTAGAATATATTGGCGAATGAATTGTCCCTACTACTTTGTAAGTAGTAACAGCTAAATCGCCTTGATAATCTTCATTAACTTTAATAAGGTCCCCTACTTTGTAATGGTTGGCATCAGCTAAGCACTCATTACTTTTTTTCGGTGTTGTTCCAGCAACTAGTTGATATCCATTGATGTCTTCCTCGAGCGAATGAAGCCTAATAACGTTTTCGTCAACTATAACATCTTTTGAATAACTACCAACTGATTTTTTTACACCAGTTAATTTCATTGCGGCAATATCTTCATCGTCAAAACCGATAGGGCTTAATATTTTAATATCAGCTAAAGCGGTTTCCTCATAATATAAATTTTGTGTCTGTTGAATATTAGGAATACTTTCTTTGATACCGGTATAAAAGCCTACACCTAAAAGAATAATTAAGCCTAGGGATAAGTATCTTCCTAAAGATTTTTTGATCTTTCTAGTAGTGTTTTTCCAAAGCATACTTATCACCACTCATTCTCTTTACTTTTCTTTGATTTTCTCTTTGCTCTTTTGGTCTCTGTTTTCTTTGCTTTCTTAGAAGGTCCTTTTTTAGAATCTAAGTTTTCTTTACCTTTTAGTTTAGTACTTTCAACAGTACCGTTTTTAATAGTTATTACTTTATCAGCGTAATTTGCTATCTCGGCATTATGGGTAATAACAACAGTTGTCATATTCATAGTTTTACAATTTTTAATTAATAGGTCTATTATCATTTGTCCGGTTTTAGAATCTAAGGCACCAGTTGGTTCATCACATAATAAAATTTTAGGATTTTTAGCAATGGCTCTTGCAATTGCAACTCTTTGCTGTTCGCCTCCTGAAAGTTGTGATGGAAAATTATGAAGACGGTCTTCTAACCCAACTAGTTTTAAAATCACCCGAGGATCTAAAGCATCTTCTGATAGTTGACAAGCTAATTCAATATTTTCCAATACAGTAAGATTAGCTATCAAATTATAAAATTGAAAAACAAAACCAATGTCATGACGGCGGTAGTTTATCAATTCATTATAGCTTAATTGTTCAATATGTTTTTCATCGACGATAATCTCACCGGAAGTAGGATTGTCCATGCCACCTAGCATATTTAAAATAGTTGTTTTTCCAGCACCACTCGGACCAAGAATAACAACAAAATCACCTTTTTTTATATCGAATGAGCAGTTATCAACTGCTAAAACATTAACATCCCCAGTATATTCTTTTTTAACGTTTTTAAATTCAATAAATGCCATAACCTTTGCTTCCTCCTTACAATTTTTTCGTTTCGATACTATTGTAGCATATAAAAAGCAGATTAACATCTACTTTTTTGTCTATTTTGTTATTTTTTTAGTTCTAATGATGCTCGTTTTACGAATTTTTAAATCTTGACTTTATCGTCTGTTAAACTAGCCTCTTTAGCGTTGACTATTTGAGTATTTTCTTCTAAATAAGCTTTTAAATTATTTATAATATTGTTTGTATCTGTAACACCTAAATTATACATTTCTTCTATTTTGGCAGGATCTTTTTCCATTCTGCTCATTTTAATCTTTTTTGATGGTCGGATAACAAAAATCTCTTTACTTTCTTCTAGTTGTTTTATTTTATCGAGGGTCGCATTATAGTGAAGATAACGACTATTAATTGCTTCAACTAGTTTCGGGTAATCCTTGTATCTTTTTTCAGCCATAAATGAAGGACTTTTCTTTTTTCGATAGCCAGCAGGCTTAGTTAAAACAACTATGATTTTATCATAGCCTAGTTCTCGCATTTTCTCGACGGGAATACTATCAGCTAAAGCTCCATCGAGATACTTCTCATTGCCAATTTCAACAATTTTTGAGACAAAGGGCATTGCCCCGGTGGCTTCGAAGACTTTTATTTGTTTTTTGGTATCAGTTATTTGGATATATTCTGCTTGTCCTGTTTTTATATTAGTAACTACGGCGTAAAACTTGGTTTTTGATTTTTGAAAAGTTTCTTCATCAAAAATATCATATTTTCTAGGAATATCATAATATGCTAGTTCTTTATTGATAATATTACCAGTTTTTAAAAAGGTGCGTAAACCAATATAGTCTTTTTCTTTAACATACTTTTTTTGATATCTAAGAACACGCCCCGGCTGATTAGAACAGTAGTTTATACCAAATAAAGCTCCTGCGGAAACGCCAATTATACAATCTACTATTATATTTTCTTTTAAAAAGACATCTAAGACACCACTAGTATACAAGCCACGCATAGCACCGCCTTCTAAAACTAATCCAATTTTCATATTGTTTATCACTCCTCAATTATGTACTAAAATAGTATATCATAGATCTTTAAGAAAAAGAACTAATTTACTGGCGAAGAATTAGTTGTTTTTTTCACTGAATAATCGACAAATAAGAGCTAATATAAAGGGAATACCACATGTAAAAAAACTTAATTTTAAGCAAGATAGAAGTATCTCTATTATACTTGTTTGTGATATAGTTCCAGCAAATAGTAACGACATAATTCCGATTAGTAAAATTGGTATAGGTATTAAGCCAACCACTAAAAAAATGACGCTTAAATTGGCAAGCACTGGTCTTGTTGTCTCTTTTAGTGGCTCAGCAAGAGGTTGATATTTGCCACAACTATTACAATATTTAGTATTATTGGTTAACTTTTTACCACAATTAATACATTGCATAAAGATCACTTCCTATAGGTGAAGATATTATAAAAGTAAGGATTAATCATCCTTACTCATACCAAGTTTAACTTTTTTTATAAAGAGAGCTATAACAATAGACATTAGAGATTGGATTGCTATTGAAGTAAAATAACCAATCCAGAAAGTTGCTGCTACTATTAAGTTCATATGTACAACAGTATATAACATATAAAAAACAATATAGGCAAAAATATAATTTAATAAAATCAATAAATATGGTCTATCAGTATTAACAGTTAAAAACTTATAAATTAAAGTATTTACTAATTGACTTATGGTATAACCTACTAACCCGCCAGAGAGGCTAGCTATGTCTAACTCTTTGCCAATGGCAAAGTTCATTAGTAAAATAAAGGCTAAAACCGAGACTAAAGATATTCCGATTCCTAGTAATGTCCTTCGAAATCCATACTTAGTAGTTATATAATTAGTTACTCCATAAATCACTGGAAGTAAAAAAATACTGTACGTAATATTTACGTCAAATAATGTAAAGTAATAAGTCTTTAAAGACTCAACTAAAATCACTAATGTCGATAGTAGTAAAATATACATCCAACTATCATTGTATCTTGTTTTGTGGTATGTTTTTGTCATAATTATTTTCCTTTTCCTTTCTTGCTACTTGTAAAGTCATTGTATTCATCCATTATTTGGAAACCAGTTTTACATGATATTAAAGCATTGTCTAAGCCTTCCAGTGTACCATACTTGGCATTTATTGTGGAAAACATCATTTTTTTAACTTTTGCTTTTACCTCTTCATCGGTCCAACTATTTACTTCATCAACTCTTTGAAGACAAACTGCAATTTGTAAACTACGAATTTGGTCTGCAAATAAGTCATATTTATTAGCTCGTTTCAATTCAGTTTCTAACTCATCAGCAACAATAAAAATATCTGTAATTTGATCATTTTCTTGAAAATTTTTAGCAGAAACGCCCGATTGAATATCTCTTCTATAAAAATAGTTTATTGTCGGTTTATTTACCACGGTAGTGGCTTCTAAAAATTTAGAAAAACTAAAAGCTATATCTTCCCACGCACTAACATCTAAAAAACGATAGTCTTTAATAGTATCTTTACGGAAAAGTTTGTTGCATAAAGATGGGCTTTCGAAAAACACGGCATCAGGATTTACTTCTGGATGGATTATATTAGATGGTTGTTTACTAATAAAACTCAAATTATCTTTTCGATATTCATTACCCTTAACAAAATTTAGGCCTGTAACTATTAGTTCGGGCATATTGTTATCTAGAGCAGTTTGATATAGTTCTTCATACATTCCTGGATTAATATAATCATCACTATCTAAGAAGGCAATATAGTCTCCGCTAGCAAGGTCTATTCCAATATTTCTTGTTTTACTTTGACCAAGATTGTGCTCGTTTCTATAAACCGCTATATTAGGATATTTTGCTCGGTATTCAGTTAATAGCTCGAGGCTACCATCGGTCGATGCGTCCATCGATAGCAATAATTTCAATGTCTTGCTCAGTTTGAGCAACAACTGAATCTAGGCAGGCACTAAGTTCTTGTTTAGAATTATAAACGGGGATTATTACACTGACTTTTGGCATGTTCACTCCTTTGATTAATATCTCTTATAGAAAATACTTTTATTATTACATTATCTTTTCTATATTTTTATTCTATCACAGATATTGATTTTATCAAAGATAAAGATAAATAAAACCCATACTTTTATGTATGGGTTGAACTTATTTTTCTTCATTTATTTTTTCTATTATTTTTTCAATGTGTTCTCCATATTCAATTGAAGTATCATAGATAAATTTCAATTCTGGAGTATGACGAATTTCAACTCTCTTAGATAGTTCACCACGAATAAATGATGCAGCACCATTTAATGCCTCTAATGTTGATTCCTTTTTAGTATCATCTAAGACGGTAAAATATACTTTAGCGAAACTTAAATCTGCTGTTGTATCTACACCGGTAATAGTGACAAACTTAATATCTTCGTCTTTTATTTCTGTCATTAAAATCATACTTATTTCTTCTTGAAATGCATGATTTAGTCTTTCTATCTTTACGTTGTTTGGCATATTAGAAGACCTCCTTTTACTATTTTAGTTTAAAATAGTAGTTTCCTATCTTTTTATTTCTACTAGTTCATATACTTCGATAATATCATTTTCTTTATAATCTTGACAATTTTCTAATGTAAGACCACAATCCATATCTTTTTTTACTTCTTTTACTTGATCTTTTTCATGTTGTAGTGTTTTGATTGAGCCATTGTATACTACTACATCATCCCTAATAATACGGGCTTTTTGGTTATTCTTAACAATTCCGTTTGTTACGTGACAACCGGCAATTAAACCAACTTTAGAGAATTTAAAGATTTGTCTAATTTCTAAGGTTCCTGTTACCTTTTCTTCATATTCTGGATCTAACATACCTTTCATCGCAGCTTCCATTTCTTCTACTACTTTATAAATAATATCATATGTCTTAATCTTTATACCATATTCTTTGGCTGTATCTAAGGTTTTTCCAGAAGCCCGAACATTAAACCCAATTATTAAGGCTTTTGAAGCAGAAGCTAAAACTATATCGCTTTCAGTAATAGCACCAACAGCAGAACGAATAACCTTAATTTTTACACCTTCTACATCAATCTTTTCAAGGGCATTTCTTACTGCTTCAAGGCTGCCATTAACATCTGCTTTTAATACAACGTTAATCTCTTTGATTCCTTCTTGAATCTGGCCAAATAGATCATCAAGACTCATACCACTAAAGTTCATATCTGTTCCTTTAGCACGAAGAGATCTTTCTTCAGCTATTTGTTTAGCTTGTTTTTCAGACTCAAAAGCCATAAATTTGTCACCGGCACTTGGCACTTCTGAAATACCAGTTACTTCAACTGGTGTTGATGGACCGGCTTCAACAATGTTTTGACCTTTATCGTCTTTTAGAGTTCTTACCTTACCAAAATAGTTACCAATAACAATTGGATCTCCTAAACGAAGAGTACCATTTTGAATAAGTAAAGTTGCGGTTGAACCAACCTTGCTATCCTTTTTGGATTCAATTACGGCACCTGAAGCATAACGGGCTGGATTGGCTTTATAATTTTCCATTTCAGAAACTAATAAAATATTCTCTAATAATTCATTGATTCCTTGACCAGTCTTGGCAGAGATTTTATTTACAATGATATCTCCACCCCATTCTTCTGGGGTTAAACCATTTTCTACTAAACCAGTCATTACACGCTCAAAATTAGCTTCTGGTTTATCAATTTTATTAATGGCAACAATAATTGGACATCCAGCTGCCTTGGCATGATCGATTGCTTCTTTTGTTTGAGGCATAATACCATCATCAGCTGCGACAATGATTACTACAATATCCGTAATTGATGCTCCTCTAGCTCGCATTTCTGTGAAAGCAGCGTGTCCAGGGGTATCGATAAAAGTTAGTTTCTTACCATTGCATTTTACTGAATATGCACCAATAGCCTGAGTAATTCCACCGGCCTCTCCACCTGCTACATTAGTTTTTCTAATAGCATCAAGAAGGGTTGTTTTACCGTGATCAACGTGCCCCATTATCGTTACGACTGGTGGTCGCTCTACAAGATCTTCTTCACGGTCTTCTATTTCAAAATTTTCAAAATTTGAAATATCAGCAGTTTCTTCTTTCTTTAATGTCTTATTGTATTCAGACGTAATAATTTCAGCAGTATCATAGTCAACAGATTGATTAACGTTGGCCATTACTCCTAATAACATTAATTTTTTTACTAGATCTATTGGAGCAACTTCTAAAGCAGTAGCTAATTCTGTTACAGTCATACCATCTTTGTATAAAATTACATTTTCATCTTGAGATGCTTCGTTGCTTTGTAGTTTTTCACGATGCTTATACATTTTCTTTCTTTCTTTTAAGAAGTCTTTTTTATTATTATCATTTTTCTTTACTGCTTTAGGTTTAACTTTTACAAAACTTTGAGAATTATCTAAATCAAATTTGGTATTTAATGCTAATTCTTCAGCTATATCTTCTACTTCTTCTTTTATGCGTTGTTCTTCTAGAACATCTTCATCTCCTGTTGCAATATAGTCTTCTGAATCTTGTAAATCGTTATCTAATAAGATAATATCTGTTTCATTCAATAATGAGTTTCCATCATCGTATTTAATGTCTAATTTATCACAAATAGCCATTATTTCTTCTACTGATTTATCGACATCTAATGCATAATCTTCTAAAGTCATCATAAAGACTCACCTCACTCTTCTATAATATTTTTTATTTCTTCATATACAGTTTCAGCAATGCTACACTCTAACTTTTTGGCAAGAATACCTGTCTTTTGAGCTTTTTCTAAAACTGCAATATCTTTTTTTATATATGCTCCTCTTCCATTCATTTTACCTGTTAAATCAACTTTAACTTCACCTTCAGGAGTTCTAACAACTCTTAAAAGTTCTTGCTTTGGTAATTGTTCTTTTGTAATAACACATGTTCTTAAAGGTACTTTTCTTACTTTCATAAAGACCTCCCGTTATCTAAAGTTGATACCTGCTTCTCTGGCTTGTTCTGTTGTTTTGATATCAATTTTGTAATGTGTTAATTTTGAAGCTAGACGAGCATTTTGACCCTTTTTACCAATTGCTAAAGAGAAATTATCACCATCAGCAATAACCATAGCTTCTTGTTTCTTTGGGTCAGTAATGGCTACTGTTAATTCTTTAGCTGGTGATAAAGCATTCTCGATAAAGATGGCTGGATCTTTATCATAGCGAACTACATCTAGTTTTTCACCATGTAATTCTTCAATAATGCGCGCAATTCTTGAACCTTTTTCACCAATACAAGCACCAATTGGATCTACTTGTGGATTTTCGGAATAGACTGCTACTTTACTTCTATTTCCTGCGTCTCTAGCAACACTATAAAGCATTACAGTTCCATCATTAATTTCTGGAATTTCAAGTTCAAATAATCTTTTTACAAAACCATAATGTGAACGACTTAATAGAATAAGCAAATTTTTACCATTATTATCAACTTTAGATACATAAACCTTTATTTGAGAACCCATCTCAATTTTTTCGCCAGGAATAATATCTTTCTTAGGCAAAATTCCATTAGTACGACCTAAGTCGATAAAGTAGTTATCAGTGTCTTCTAAAGCAACGGTTCCAATTAACAATTCATCTTGCTTGTCGCCAAATTCTTCCATAATACTATTTCTTTCAGCTTCTCTAATTTTCTGAACTACAACTTGTTTAGCAGTAGATGCAGCTACACGACCAAAGTCTTTTGGTGTTACTTCAGTATCAATTGTATCACCTAACTCTAGTGTCTTATCTAATTTTTTAGCCTCCGATAACTTAATTTCAGTTTCAGGATTAAAGAAGGAAATTGTCTCCTGTTCTTCAGTTTCCTCAGTTGAATCTTCTACTTCTTCCTCATCGTCATCATCAGAATATTGTTCAAATAGATAATCTTCATATTCTTCCTTTGTCATTTTGTCATCTTCAACAACAGTAAGATAAGAATATACTTTAATATCCCCTGTGGCACGATCAAATAATACTTTGACATTTGTTTTTGAATTAAAATTCTTTTTGTAAGCAGAAGTTAGTGCTAATTCCATAGCATTATATACTACTTCTGGATCAATATCTTTTTCCTTTACGATATTGTCTAATGCTTTTTTGAACTCCTTACCGTTCATTATTCGGTCTCTCCCTTCTCTTTTGAAAAAATGTCTAGTTCGTCGGCATCTTCTAGTAAACTGACATTTTTGTCCATAATTTTATTTATTATTCTTGAGGCGTCAGTTACTTTATTTAAATCAATTATTTCCTCACTATCTAGCTCAATATTAAATATCTTCTTCCCTTCCTCATCAGAAATATAGGCATCCGATACAAATACACCTAGTTCTTTAATAGATTCATTTACAAGTTCTGCAACTTGTTGTTTCATTATTTCACCTCCTAAATAATAAGAGTGGGAAATTGTTCGTTTCCCACTCCTTTCTGGTTATATTATATCATACTTTTCCTATTTTACAAGAAAATATATGCAGTTTATTTTATTTTTATGTTTTATCTTCGCCGATTAGAATTAAAACTATTATGACTATCGCTAGTTGGTGTGTCTGTAAAGAAAGCATCGAAGTCTTGTGATTGGTAACCATAATGGTTATGCATTTCATTCATACGACGACGTCTTTCTCTATCTTTTTTCTTTTTATGATGGTTGGCTGCTACTGCTGTACCAAGCCCGACCATAATTCCAATGGCAACAGCGCCTCCAACAAGCCATTTCTTGTCACCAACAGTTATTTCGAACTTATCATTTTCAGTTATTTTTATTGGTTCTTGTTCAGTGATAGCACTATTTTCGTCTTCAGTTTCTAATGTAGACGCATTATTTGTAACTGGCTTGATAGAAATAAAACTTGGAAGGTTATTAGCATCGTGAGACTCTTCTCTATCAGTTGGATCAGTATAATTTAATGGATCAACCATATACCATTCTAATTGATCGGCTTGACCATTTTTTATAGCGTCTTCTGCTTTGATTGCATCGAATGAAGTTACTTCCCACTCTCTTCCTTCTTCATCAATTTCTTTTCTAGTCGTTGAGGTTTGAATGGATTTTCCATCTAACCAGGTGGAATCTACATAATAGTATTTGCCTTCTACCTCTACTAAGTTCCAGGCATGGTTGCTACTTGATAGATAATAATTTTCTACACCCATGCGTTCTAATAAAGCTTTTGTTAAAGCAGCATAATTACCACAAATGGATGTTTCTGTCTCTAAGGCACCATATAATCTACCACCCTCATAGAATGAGGCTACTTTTTCGTTGTCAACTGTACCATTATTAAACATATCACTAACCGCTTTATCATATTCTAAGTTTTCTAAAACATAAACTAAGACAGCATCCAATTTTTCTTGATCAGTGGCATCAGCTTGCACATTTAGGCTAGAGACGATGTCATCAAGACGATTATTTATTTCTACCAACTTAGATAAATCTTCTTGATTCTCTATCGTTATTTTAACTCCAGAGTCAGTAAGTTGTTTATACGTGCTATTAGAAAGAATCATAGCTAAATCATAGACACCATTAAGTGGAAAATCAAGCCCATCCAAAAAAGTTAATTTCTGTAAATCGACATAATCAAAACCTAGTCCCTCAGCGTTGGCAAGGCTTAATGTTTTTAAATTACTTAAGCCTTCTAAAATGCCAGGTTCAATATTTAAGCCATATAAATTTAGGTCTTGGATATCAGGGGAATTAGCTA
This sequence comes from uncultured Mycoplasmatota bacterium, assembly GCA_900552495.1. GTDB lineage: Bacteria > Bacillota_I > Bacilli_A > RF39 > UBA660 > JAEDES01. The sequence goes on from URZY01000008.1 coordinate 58,778, forward strand.
AAAATTTAAAATCTTCTTGCGTTAATTCAGCTTGTTCTAAGGTAGTAATAGTCAGACTTTTAGTACCAGAAAGTTTTTCTATATCTTGAAAAGCTTTAGTATTTTTATCATGAAGAACTATTACTATATTTTCGACGTTGCGAAGATAATTCATCCAGTCAAGAGATTGGTCATCATATATGGAAAATGACAATAAAACATTAGATGCGTTTTTAAGATCACCTACTGTAATGTTTTCGCCTTTTTCTTTCCCACATATGTAAGCAACTTCATATTGATAATCTGAAGGGATATCAATAATAGTATCATCAGATACAGTGTCGGTTTTAACTATCGGTGTCTCTAAATCGGCGGCATTTACTTGTTGTGGTCCTAAGGCACTACCAGAAAACAAAGTGAACCCTAATAAAAGCCCAGCTAAGGTTCTTCTTATAGCACTTCTACCAATTGGTATTTGACGAGTATCTATTGATGAATCATTAGGGTTTATTTCAAGCATTTGTCTATTTTCATTAACATTCATTATTCTTTCACCCCTTGGAAAACAACTTGAGCTAATTTTAACTCTTCTTCTGAGAGATTGGTATCGAGAGTAGCAATTGCTTCTCCTTTGTATCTAGCAATATAATTATGGGACTTATCTAGTTCACGATAAATTATATAATTATAATCGTAGCCATTTAAATTAAATTTGGCAATCAATTCAACTTGTCTTGCAACGCCAAACTTATCAGTTATTGTAATTAAATCTTTCATAAATTAGCCTCTTTTCTATATAAATAAATATGTGTAATATGTAGCAAATATTAAAAGCATGATAATGCCTTCTTTTTTAGAAATCGTTCTTTCGCTTCGGGCGAAAAAGAACAAATTAAAGGAAGTTAAAAAAACTACAAGAATATCGACAATCGAAAAACTTTCGAGCATAATATCGCCATATATTGCGATTGGCAGTCCTAAAACAATACAGACATTAAAAATATTTGTACCGATGATGTTACCGATAGTCATATCAAACTCACCTTTTTTAGCCGAAGACACCGTAAGCATAAGTTCAGGAAGAGATGTTCCAATAACAATCGCCGTCATGGTAATAACTTTTTCACTAATACCAATAGCAGTAGCTAATTTGGTGGCATTATCAACAATAACATCACTACTCATACAAATCATAATAATAGATAGTACTAACAAAATTATTGCTATAAAAATATTATCATATTTAATTTCAACACTTTCTTCTGCTTCTTCGATTGCTCGTCCACGGAATAGTTGAATCAGGTAAGATACGAACATAAAAAATAATAGTATTAATACAATTCCATCAGCACGAGAGAAAACATTAGGATTTTTGCTGTTAAAAAGACTATCCAACATCAAAACAGAAAACGAAGTAGTTACTAGAAGAAGAATTGGTAATTCTTTTTTTACAGTATTATGTTTTACTTTAATGGGTTTTACTAAAGCTGCAAGACCAATTATAAAAAAGACATTGACAATACAGCTTCCAATAACGTTGGCAAAAGCCATTGCCCCATTTTTGGCTATAACACTATTAAAAGAGATGGCAACTTCTGGTGCACAAGTCCCAAAAGATACAATTGTTAGAGCAATCAACATCTTGGGTACGTGGAACTTACTTGCTATAGATGATGCCGCGTCAACTAAGACGTCACTGGCTTTAATAATCATAAAAAAACCAATTATTAAAAACACTAGTTCTAACATGTCATCACTTTCCTATTCTTTTAAAATAATTATACTATATATTTTTCACTGATTGAAGATGGTTAATTCAAAAAACAAAAATTTGACACAAAAAAAGATTGTCTTATGGAATTAAACTATGTATTTATTTAATCCATTTAACAATCTTTTTTGTTATTCGTTATTACTATAAGTATAGGTTTTAGTAGAAGCGGCTTCTTTTTTTTCTTTAATCTCTTTAGGTGTTGCAAAGTTTGGCACTAACAAGGTATCGCTTATTACCTCACCATCTTCTATCGCTTCAGAATTTAATCTTTTAATAGATTCAACGGTGGTATCATATTGGGCAGCAAATTCTGATAAAGATGTTCCTGGTGTATAATATGCAGAATATGTAGCATAACGTAAATCTCCGCTTTCAATATGATATGGAATAACAATTTCTGTTCCAGCTTGTATCATTGAACTATTAGAAATGTTATTTTCTCTTGTAATTTCAGAAACTGAACAATTAGCTTTTTCGGCTAGGACTGACAATGTATCTCCATAACCAATTTCATATGTACGATAAACCGTATATGCTTGATTAACCTTAGCAGCTTCTTCTCTTTCAGCGGCATCGATAATAACTTCTTCACCGTAAGCCATATCATCCTCTGAAATTGTAGTTTGGGCAGAAACAGATTGGTTATCGACTACTGGTTGGCTTTGATTTGCGCCAATAGAACCAAATATTAGTGTTGCCGCTAATGCGCCAGCTACTAAATTACGGTTTCTTAGAACAAATTTAGGAACTGTATCTTCTGTAATATAAGCTAGTTTTGCTAACTGATATACTAATTCACTAGCAACATGAACAGTTCCGCGTTTAAATTGAAAAGCTATTGTCTCTGGTACTGTTCTTTTTCTGACATAATTACGAGAATATACATTACCATATTTGTCTTCATAGATACGGCTTGCTGTACGTCTTTCTCTATCTTTCTTTAATTGTCTTCTATCTATCCTAGCATGACGTTCGGTAAATGGATATTCTCTTTCATCTTCGCGAACTTCATCCCAAGCACGTCTAAATGATCCTCGGGTATCTTCTTTTTTTGATTCAGCTGATTGATAATTACGGTTGGTATTATTTGATTGGTGAGTTCCTGTACTACGGTTTCTAGATCTTTGATTACCAAAGTCTGAACTATGAGTTCCAAATCCACTACCACTTGTTGCACCGGCTGTTCTAGATTGTCTTTTTCTTTGTTGATATGCGTCATATCGAGCATCATATTCAGCACGACGCTCTTTTCTTTTTCCACCTAAAGCCTCAAAAGCTTCTTGAACTTCTTTAAATTTCTCACTGGCAGCTTCTTGCATTTCTGGTGGGTTCTTGTCTGGGTGATACTTTTTTACAAGTTCTCGATAGGCTTTCTTTAGTTCTTCATCACTAGCACTTCTATCTATACCTAATATTTTGTAATAATCCTTAAATTTCTCCATATTCAAAATCCCCCTTTTTCATATGTGGACATATTATACCACATATTTCCTATTTTGTAAAGTTCTTTCGTGCTTAGACAAAGTTTTTCCAAACAATTAATTGATCATTTTGACATTCATAAATTCCTAATATTTGATTATTTTGATTTTTAAATATTACCTTATCTTTGATATTAAAAGTGTTTTTTAGTTTTTGACCAGTCATTACTTTTTTCTCTAATTTGGGTTCTAATTTTACAACTGGTAATTCAAGAACTTCATCGATTTGATAGGTCTTAAATTTCTTATTTTTAATCATCTCAAGAGTGGCGGTACTTTTAATATCAATAAGTCCTTGTTTTGTTCTTAATAAAGAACTCATGGTTGCAACTGTGTGTAGAGCAGTGGCTATGTCGGTAATTAAACTACGAATATAGCAACCTTTGGAGACAACGGTTCTAAAAGTAAAACTATCTTGTTGGGAATGTAAAAGTTCAATTTCTTTAATTGTTACTTCCTTTTTAGGTAAGACAACATTTTCACCATTTCTAGCATATTCATATAGTTTTTTTCCACCAACTTTTACAGCTGAGTATATTGGTACTTCTTGAAGATATGTTTTTTGAAATTTTTGAAGAGTCAATGATAAATTTGATAAATCTGGAATGGGTGCTGTCTCTAAAATTTGACCAGTAATATCTGCCGTATCGGTTTTTATTCCTAGTTTTACAGTGGCAATATATTCTTTGTAAGTGGCTGTTAGCAGTTCAACTACTTTAGTAGCTTTTCCAATCGCAACAATTAATACACCCTCAGCTAAAGGATCTAAAGTTCCCGTATGACCAACTCTTTTAATTCCAAATAAATGACTTATTTCATTAACAACATCAAACGATGTCATGGCTTTTTCTTTATTGACAAGTAAAAGAGCACTATAATTAGTTAAATATTCTTCTAAAGTATAATTATTTTCTGCAATAATTGGCGCAACAAAATCGCCAACATAACGAATATGCCACGGCTCATACGGATAACCAGTAATTTCTTCTTTTCCTTTAGGGTAACGAAGAATAAACCCAAATTTAGGAAGTATCTTATGAATTGTTTGATACGTTTGATGATATTTCTCATGATCGACATTTTCAGTTAAAAAGCCCGTTTTAGTTTTGATGGTCAAATCGATGGCAAGTCCAGTATGATGCTCACTAGCTCCCACGGGAGCAACTATTGACGAGGCATATTCTTTGCCGTACTTGGTACAGAATTCTTGATATAGTTCTTGTTGACGATCTAAACTTCTATAGGCTGAATCTATTGCTATATCAATGTTTTTAGTACTCAAGTATTCTTTTAAAGCAAGATAATTTTGATAAGTTTCTGCTTCTATAAGTTTTTCTTCTCCATTTACATCAAAAAAAGGAATTAGATTTACTTTTTTTAAATAAGTGTCTTTTATTTTATGCTCTTTATTTACTAATATTGTTTTGATCATAACTTCACCTTCTTTGGCATTACTAATTATACTATTTTTAGATAGTGTTTGGCAAATAAAAGAGTGCCTTTTTAGACACTCTTAGAATAATGATAATTGGTTGGAATCAGGTAAGCCTTCTAGTATTCCCATTTCTTTCATTTTATCAATTAATGTTTGTGAGACCTTGCCACGTTTTTGAACATCCTCAATACTTAAGAAGGTTCCTTTTTCTCTTTCGCGAACAATATTTTGGGCTACGGTATCACCAAGTCCTTCAATAGCATTAAATGGTGGATAAATTTCGGTATCAGAGGCAGCTACCCAGACAGTAGCATCACTTTTATATAAGTCAATTGGTAAAAACTTAATACCACGAGCCGTTGCTTCTAGGGCAACTTTTAAACTTTCAGCTTGCCCATTTTCTTTATTAGTAGCTTCAAAGCCTTTAACTAAGATATCTTCTAATCTTTGCTTTATAGCATCATATCCTTTTATCATACTAATAACATCAACATCAGTTGCTTTTGACGAATACCAAGAAGCGTAGAAATAAACTGGCATGTGAACTTTATACCAAGCAATGCGGAACGCACTGGTAACGTAGGCTGCAGCATGAGCTTTTGGGAACATGTATTTAATTTTGGCACAGGAATCAATAAACCACTCAGGAATAGATGCCGCCTTCATTGTTTCTACATGAGTTTTCCAGGTTTCTGGATCTTTTGATGCTCGTCCTTTACGAACAAACTCCATTATTTTAAAGGCCTTAATTGGAGCAACGCCTCGATACATTAAGTAAACCATAATATCGTCACGACAACCAATAGTTTCTTTAAATGGGACAATATTATTTTTTATCAATTCTTGGGCATTTCCTAACCAAACATCGGTACCATGAGATAAACCTGAGATTTTAACTAACTCACCAAACGTAGTTGGTTTAGTATCCTCAACTAATTTTATTGTGAATGGGGTTCCGAACTCTGGAATTCCTAAAGTTCCAGTATTACACATGATTTGTTCTGTCGTTACTCCTAAGGCTTCTGTAGACGTAAAGATACTCATTGTGGCTTTATCGTCTAGAGGAACTTTCATAATATCTGTTCCAGATTGATTTTGAATTAAGCGTAATTGGGTAGGATCAGAGTGTCCTAAAATATCTAGTTTTAACAAACATTGATCAATTGAATGGTAATCAAAGTGGGTCGTTCGCCACTCTGCACTGGCATCTTCTGCAGGAAATTGATAAGGGGTAAAGTCTGAAACCTCTTTGTAGTCAGGAATAACAACAATTCCACCTGGATGTTGTCCTGTAGTTCTCTTTACGCCCGTACAACCAATAGCTAAACGCTCAATTTCAGCGGTACGCATATCCCCCAGTTCTTTATCTTCACAATAGCCTTTGACAAAACCAAAGGCTGTTTTGTCAGCAACAGTACCAATAGTTCCAGCTCGAAAGACATTATCTTCTCCAAATAAAACTTTAGTATAGGCATGGGCACTAGCTTGATTTAAATCTGAAAAATTAAGATCTATATCAGGAACTTTATCAGCATTAAAGCCTAAGAAAGTAGCAAACGGCATATCCTGACCATCTTTAATTAATGGAATATTACAATGTGGACACATTTTATCAGGAAGATCAAAACCTGATGAATAATCAGCTCCATATGATTTACCATTTTCATCTTCAAAAATGCTAATTTTACATTGCGGGCAACGATAATGGGCCGATAACGGATTTACTTCTGTAATTCCCATCATTGTGGCAACGAAACTAGAACCAACGGAACCACGGGAACCAACTAAGTAGCCTTCATCATTGGAATGTTTAACTAAACGCTGTGAAATTAAGTAAATCGGATCAAATCCTCCTCCAATAATTCCACCTAAAGCTTTTTTTACGGCTTTAGATAGAGCTTGTTCATCCAACTCTTCTTCGCTTGTTTTAATAACATATTCACTAACAAGTTCTTTTACTTTATCAAAGCCTGCCCAAATAATATCATGAGTTTGCTTAAAAGCCTCTTTTTCAAACTCTTCTTCTGAAAGACTTTGATCTTTTAAGTTCTCTTTGACGGCTTTTAAGACAATATCACCATACAGTTCGGTTGCAATACGTTCTTCAATCGAATATGGTAATGGGTCACCATACCAGTCAGCTGCCTTTGTGTATACTAAGTCTGTTACAACACGAGGACAATCTAAATAAGAAGAGCCGTCATCGCTTTTTATTCGTGGCGAGAATGGAATTCCACCAGTATCGGGAATGACCTCTACGATTTCAATCATATCAGCAATTTTATTGGTATTTTCGACAACAATATGATAAGCTAGGTCGTCATTTTCTAGAAATTTAAAGTCATTAAGCATCTCATCAGTAGTACGGAGATGATTTGATGGAATCGATTTGATGCCGTTTCTTGCAAGTGGGTGACGACCGCCACCAGGAACCTTTTGATTAACAATGATTTCTCTAAATATTTTATCTTCTCGCTTGATATGGTGAACATCACCGGTTGCTACAATTATCTTGCCCGCTTCTTCAGTTACACGAATTATTTTTTGTAATAAAGCAGCTAACTCAACTTCAGTAGAAAAATCCCCGGATTGAATCATATGGTTATAACACTCCAAAGGCTGAACTTCAACGTAATCGTAAAATCTAATAATGTTTGATAATTCGTCTTCACTCTTTGACTTTCCCTCTGTAAAAACTTCACTTTCATAGCAGCCACTTCCAACTAATAAACCTTCGCGATGCGCCTCAATGACACTACGTAAAATACGAGGGGTCTTGTATAAATACGTTGTATTGGCAAGGGATACTAATTTGAAAAGATTCTTTAATCCTTTTTTATTCTGGACAAGTAAGTTAACATGATGAGCACGACCGTATTTATGAATTTCATCCTTAGAGACTAGACTATCTAGTTGGTCCATCGTCTCAATATTACGATTAGATAATTTCTTTAACATTTTATGGAAAACTAATGCAGTTCCTTCAGCATCATAATCTCCACGGTGATGGGCTGATTCATCCCATGGTACTTCATATCTTTTTACAAGGGCAGATAATGAATGTCTGGCATATGTATTATCCATAGTACGTGACAATTCTAGGGTATCTATTACTGGATTGGTAAATGTTCCTAAATTATATTTTTTATATGCCATTTCAAGGAAAGAAACATCAAACTTAGCATTGTGAGCTACCATTGGACAGTCACCAAACCAATCAATAAAACGCTTAATAGCATTTTCTTCGTTATCTTTTCCTGCCAACATAGCATCCGTAATATTAGTAACATCAACTATCTTTTGTGGCAATGGTCGTCCAGGATTTATTAGTTCATCATATTTCTCAATAATCTCACCATTGCGTAGTTTGACAGCTCCAACTTCTATAATTGAGTCTGCACCTCCGGCATTAAAACCAGTAGTTTCAAAATCGAAGACAACGTAAGTCTGATCCAACATAACTTCTTTATTGGGGCGAATAACAATATTAACACTGTCATCAATCATAGTTAGTTCGGCACCATAAATTACCTTAAATGGTTCTTCACCGTCTTTTAGATTTTTGTTGTAGTTGGTAACTAAATTAAAAACGTGTGGGAAGCCTTGTACTCCATTATGATCAGTAATAGCAATGGCCTTATGCCCCCATTTCATAGCTTGCTTAACAAGGGCTTCTTCATTGGCAACGCCATCCATTTGACTCATAACAGTATGGCAATGAAGTTCTACTCGTTTTTCGTCAGCCAAATCTTTAACACTTTCTTCGCTACGCTCAACCTTAATCATGTCACGAGCATTTAAAACTAATTCTTTAGCAAACTGATCATTCTTGGTATACCCTCTTATTTTATACCAATTACCAACTTTAAACTCTTTACAAAGACGCGCATATTCATCACTGTCACGAACAAAAACTTTACAATAAATACTATCAGAAAAATCAGTTACTTTTAAAGTGATAATTTTAAAGTCAGTTTTAGAAGATTCAAAATAGTCGGTTCCAAAAACTTGGGCTTCAATAACAACATTATTATCTTCACCAATTAGTGTTTTAATCTTAATAGGCTCTTCCTTGATACCTCGTCCAATAACATTATTTGGATCTTTGGCTTCTCTTTTGAATTGTTTTTCCTTAGGGGCCTCAACACTGGCAGTTTCTTTTCTTTCTTTGTTTTTTGATAAATTAAGTGTGGATTCTTCTAATTCTTGTTTAATTTCGGCCAAAATATTTTCTTCATGGCGAACAACTATATCGATATTAAAATTATAGCCAAGTTGGGAGTAGAAATCTGTTATTTCCTCATGGCAAGATAATAGTCGGTCTTTTTCAACTTCATTAGCGGTTACTAAAACCAAGAAATCTTCTTCTATGCGGAGACAATCTTCATAGATAGCTAAAACCTTAAGTTTATCCTTTAAAGTTTTAAGTAAGAAAGGATAGTAACTTAAATAAGTCTCTATATCAGGATTTTCAATATTATAAATTATCTTTATCTCTTTAGCCTTTTCGTCTAAAAGGTATTTCTTTGTTTCTAATTCTTCTAGTATTTCTACTGGCAGTAATTCTTTTTTATCAATAAAAATATTCCAAATGGTGGCAGTTTTGTTAACAACTATCCTAGTTATTTTAGCATCAGAAAAATATTGATAATGGTCTTTATCAATATTTATTTTATTCAGTAATATTTCTATTTTACTATCCATATTTTTACCCCCACTGCATTATATTTTAAATTACTTCTAATTCTATTTTCTCTTTTCTAATCATGTAACGGCGATTGCGATGACAGAAATCAATAAATTCATCAAGATTCATTTTCTTTAACTCTTTTTCATAGGCTAAATTATTAGCATCAAAGTCAATTTTATCTCTAGCCATATAGGTTTGGAATTCTCCTTTTGGTACAGCAAGATACATTAACCAATATGGATATAGGCATCTCTTAGTACTTTCAAGAGATGGTTGCCCACTAATATAACAACTCTTCTTAGTAAGCATTGTGGCAAGTTCATTTAAAACTGCCAACTCAACAATTGCTTCTCCTAAATCTTGGCGATCACTAGAAAATTTGATTTCTTCTTTGATGATGGCCATAACAATATCTAATATAATACGCATTGGCTCTTTTTTGTCAATCTTCTTACCAACAATAATAGTAGCAGTATCCGTATTATGAAAATCAGTATCAATAACGTCCAAGTCTTCATTTACTACATAAATTCGATAATGACGTAGATCTTTTTTTATAATTGTTTTAACAAAAGCTGTAATAAGTCGCTTATTAGAATCCCATAATTTCATTAATTCCATACGATATTTCTCTGTACTACGTTTTAGTTTTTCATATTCTCTTGTTTCAATCATAATATTATAAATTGTATCATCATTGGGAATAAAATTCTTGGGATCGCTTAGAATTAAACTTTTGTCACGATAAGTATTGTTGTATTCGGCTTTAAAATTTGCCCAAAGCTTCTGTTTTAAATTATAAATCTGTTCTGAAATTGAAGCTTGAAATAATAAATTCCAGATTAAAATATGATCATTTACAAAAAATTTTACATTCATATTAACACCTTACTTCTCTGTATAATATAATATCATAAAAAAAAAAAAGTTGGTAGAAAATAACCAACTTTTGTCGAAATAATTAAACTAATTTCCAAATGAAATAAAATACTGCTGCTAAGACGATTAGAATAATTAAGAATATTAATAATTTAACTGCAAAAGGCAACTTCTTTTCGCGAAACTCATCATCCAGTTCAAAATCGTTAGCTGATAAGTCCATGCTTCTAGTATAAAAATCATTGTCAGCCTGAGCCATTAAATTATTGTTATTTTCTGGCGTTTCGGAATTAGGAGTTTCTTTGGCTGTTAGTTTTTTTAGTTCTTGAAGTTCGAGAATCTCTTTGTCTAAAGCTGCTTTATAATCAGAAACTGGTTTTTCTTCAGCATATTCTATTTCTGCTGTCTCCTCCGTAGCTCGAGAAAGTTTCTCAGATGACTCCGCTTGGTTGGTAGTAGGAGCTTCATTGGCAGTGGCAGGGTCAACCTTGTCCATTATACTAGTTGCCATTAAATCGCCTAGTAGTTCTGAGGCGGCTTTGATGTCACCAGCTAGAGTGGCTGAGGTAATTGTATCAATTAGCTCTCGCAAGTCTTCATCATCAGCACGAATTGGTTTATCTTTCTTTTCAGCACGGTACTTTTCCAATTCTTCAGGATTTAAACTAGCTAAAATATTATAACTAGTATTTTTTAACTTACGTTTTTCTTCTAAAGCATCCTTTTCTAATCGATTTTTTCGGGCTTCTTCTAAAACATTATTTATATCATATACTCTATTCTCATGAGTATGGTAAAGGGATTTAAATTCATCTAAATCTTTTCTTGTTCTCGTTGTAGGCTTGACATCTTGATACTCTTTCATTTGATGATAGCCCTCGCGACGATTATAGTTTTTTTTACTACTCAAATCAATGGCATTAGCATTGGTTACATCTGTAAAACTTGTATATCTAGTATTAGAACCAATAGATTCATATAATTCTTTATTATTATTAGAACGACTTATACGAACCTCATCGGATGCATCTTTATAACGATCCATTCTCTTCATACCATTCACCTTCTTTTAGTATAAGTTTATCATAGAAAATTGTAAAACAAAAGGAGTTAATTTTTACTTTACGTAAAAGATAAAAACAGTTATAATTGTTGATGAGGAGGAATAACAAATGAAAGTTAAAGTTAATAAAGATGCTTGTATTGGTTGCGGTGCTTGTGCTGCCATTTGTGATACAGTATTTGAATTAGATGATGAAGGCTTATCAGTGGCAAAAAAAGAAGAAGTTAAGGATGATGAAAAGCAAGCTGTTAGAGACGCTGCTGATTCTTGTCCAACTGGAGCCATTGAGGTCGAAGAATAGAAAAACTATAAAGTACAGACTTTATAGTTTTTTTAGTTTGAGATTGGAGTTTGATTAATAAATCTCGTATTATTAAAATCACACCAGTATAAATACCTAGATTCGTCATAAAGTTCCAAATATAGAAACTATTGTTGTTTAGTGCACTTTTGTAGTTTTGCCTTAATCAGTGTTTTTAAAGTCGTTTCATCATTAGGAATATCATCGGCTGGTAAAAGGGCTTTTTCAACCAACCCCATACGGAGACGATGAACTGGATTTGCCAACTTCTCTTCTTGATATGATGGGTGATCTTGCCATGGTCCATATTTTGTTTTTATTAACTCTGAAATTAAGGTTAACAATTGCCTTTTTTCTGATATAGGAATATTAGCATTAACAATTTCTTTTAAACGACCTAAACAATTTTGAATTTGAAGATAATTTATTTGAGCAATCATCTTAGGATCTAACTCTTCTGTTAAGCAATTTTCTCCTATTATGTCAGCACAAGTAAAAATATCTAAGACCCGATCACTTAATTTTCTAGCGTCACTTACTGTTGTACTACTTAAATGCATATTATAGAAGTAATTTTGCCCGGGAACGGTCGCAATTGAATTGGCCTTTAATAATAATGGAATTGTAAATGGATAATCTTCCCATTTTAAATCTTCAGGAAACCTAGTTTCACCTATTAATTCTCTTTTAAAAACTTTATTAGTAACGCAAGGTTGTTCCTTTATTAAATAATGGTAATCTTTTTTAGGATCGATTATTGTTACTTCATCATAGGCAGTTCTCCTGCCAAGAAAAGAAACATCTAAATTACCAAGAACTATTTTTCGATTGGTTCTTGAAATGTCAGAGTTTGTTAAATCACAGGCGGCACAAAGTTTTTCATAGTAATCAGGGGTAATATAATCATCACTATCAACGAAACCGATGTAATTACAGTCAGCTAGTTCTAAACCAACATTTCTAGCTGCTCCTGCCCCACTATTTTGTTTTGTTTGAGCAATTTTTATTTTTCTAGGCTCTTTTTCTTGATAGGCTTGCATTATGTCCAAGCTATTGTCTGCCGAATGATCATCAACTAAAATAATTTCGATATCTTCTAATGTTTGGTTTAGTAATGAATCAAGACATCGACCCAAGTATTTTTCAGTATTATATACGGGTACAATGACACTTACTTTTGGCATAATACCATCTCCTATCTGTTATTTATTTTTGTCTTAAACTATATACTTTAGTTACTTCTTTAGGAGTAAGTTTTCTAAATTGTCCTGATTGTAAATCTTTAACATCAAAGAAAGCTTCTCTTTCACGCTTTAGTTTTATTACTTCATGTCCTATAGTTTTAAACATTTTCTTCACTTGATGATTTTTTCCTTCGTGAATAGTTATTTGAACCATACATGTATTAGTTTTTGAATCAACTTTTTTTAGTTTAACACGTGAGGCTTTTACTATTTCGCCCTCTATTTCAATACCATCTTTTAATTTATTAATTTGTTCACCTTTAATAATCCCCTCTAATTTGGCCATATAAACCTTGTCTATCTCACTAGTTGGGTGCATTAAGATGTTAGCAAAATCACCATCATTTGTAAGTAATAGGACTCCTGTAGTATCATAATCCAAACGCCCAACAGGATAAATTCTTGCGGTAGTTGGAATTAATTCGACAACAGTTTTTCGATTTTTATCATCAGAGGTTGTTGTTACAACACCTCGAGGTTTATTTAGTAAATAATATTCTTTTACTTCCTTTTCTATTAACTCATTATTAACTTCTATGCGGTCTTTTTCTGATACTTTAGTACCTAGTTCTGTTGTAATTTGACCATTTACTTTAACTTTTCCAGTAGTTATTAATTCTTCGGCTTTTCGCCTAGAAGCAATACCTGCTTGAGCTATAACTTTTTGTAATCTCTCCATATAAGTCACCTCTTTTTTCTTTTTACATGGGTATAAACCGTTTTTATTTTAACATAGTTTTAGACATTTTACATTAAAAAATATTTTTATTAAGTATTTATACATTAGATAAAGTCATTTAACCGTGTTACTGAGTTATGCAAAATTTTTTATTTAGATATTTTTTTAACGAAAGGAATAATTGGTTCAGCAATAAATTCTTGGGGATTAGCCATACTAGTAATTATCTGTTGAGCTATTTCGTCTAAATCAGTTGGAATGTTGCCCCTTTTTATTTCATTAAGAACTTGTTGATACGAGCTGTTCCGGTGATAAAGGCGCTCTAAAACTAAAAGATTATGCATAAAAATATCCGCTTTAGAATCAATTTCTTGAACTGTATCATAGTAGTCAGTTAAGCCAAAACCCATTACATCAATAGGATAACCGGCCACATTAGTATTATCAATGTCACAAAATTTAGGTTGCATTGTTTTTTGGTTAATTAAGATATTATCAGCTGTTACGTCACCATAAGTTATATCAAGACTCGCAAAATAATCAAGTTGCTCTTTGGTCCTAGATAAGCAAGTTATGAGTTCCTCTTTGGTTAAAAGACTGTCAAGAAGAGAAAGATCATCCGGATCATAACTTTCTTCATAACCGATTAAAATGCCATTATATTCTAAAGTACTTAATGGCTTGACCATGTTAGCAATATCATGTTGGTAGTAATATAAAATCTTTTTGAATTTATTATCAGACATTTGGTCTGGAATATCAGTACCAGGAAAAACAAAAATTTTATATAAAGACTTGGCATTGGTTGGTCTACAAATTATGGCTTCGCCACCATAATCAAATAAATTATCTTCAATCAATAAATCAAGAGTGGCAGTAGATAATTTTTTATTTGGTAATCTTTTCATAGAAACTCCTTGTAGTTTAGGGATTTGCAGTTTCTTATTATAACAATAAGTGATTGTTTTTTCAATAAAAAAAGACCAACGAGTTTGGTCTTAGTTTTCATAATTTAAAACTTTTAATTCTTCAAGAACAAATTTTCCATTTTTTCTAATTAAAACATCATCAAAATAGATTTCGCCACCACCGAATTCTTCACGTTGAATTAAAACCATATCCCAATGAATACTTGAAATATTTCCATTATCACAATCGGCATAACATCTTCCAGGTGTAAAATGAAGACTACCTAATATTTTTTCATCATATAAAATATCTCCCATCGGATATAGTATTTTAGGATTGAAACCTAAGGAAAATTCACCAACATATCTTGCGCCTTCATCAGTGTCAAAGATTTCGTTTAAAGTCTTATCGTCTTCATCACAGGTAGCTTTAATAATCTTGCCATTTTCGAAGGTTAAGGATACGTGATTGTAGACACGACCTTGATATGGACTTGGAGTATTATATGTTATAACTCCATTAACACTGTCTTTAATTGGTGCAGAATATAATTCTCCGTCTGGAATATTTTTTTCACCTGTACAAGGAATGGCGGGCATATCTTTTATTGAGAAAGTAATATCTGTTCCTGGAGAAACGATCCTTACTTTATCTGTTTTTTCCATTAATTTCTTTAGTGGTGCTATATCTTTACTCATTTGACGATAATCGACGGTCATAACGTCTAGGGCAAATTCATTAAATTCTGCTGTTGTCATATGGGCTTTATAAGCGTCTAAATCAGTTGGATAATTTAGTAAAGTCCAGCGTCTTTCATTAATTCTAATATCATCTAAATCTTGTGTCATTGCGCCTAGTTTTCTTTTCATTTCAACTGGGACATTTTTACTTTCATAATCGTTTATCGAAGAACAAATAGAAATAAAGGCATCATAGTTGTCAACTTCAAATTGTTTAATATTCTTTAAATGTTCTAATCTAGCATCAGTATTTTTTTCAGCCAAGCGAGCATTTAATCTTGGATCATATAAATTCAAGGACATAATAGCCCCTACTTTTTGTGCTTCTTTGATTAATTCTTCAACTAGTGGTGTAGCTTCTTTTGTAAAGTTAACAATAACTTTATCATTTTCTTGTAAAGTTAAGGAATAATTAACAATTGTTGAAGCTAAGGTATTTAATTTTTTTGTATTCATATTTTCACCTGTTCTTTCTTTTTTCATAAATTATTATAAAGGAGTTGAGTTTATGTATCCTTACAATTATATTATACCAAATAATTCCAGTACTATGTATAGAAATACAAATAGTTTACAACAAAGTGGCTATCCATATGCAGTAAATGGCCAAGGCGCTGAAGATGAGCGTTTCTTTTGGGCACCTTTTGTTGTTGGTGGATTAGCAGGAACAGCACTTGGCTTTGGAATTGCTAATAACAATCAAATAAATAGACCACCTTGCTGTATGCAACCAATGCCAATGCCTTATTACCCACAACAATATTCTAGTTTTAATAGTACTAATAGTTTTTATTATTAAAGTCTTCGGACTTTTTTTATTTAGGTAAAGATATTTTAATGGTAGTGCCAATATTTTCTTCTGAAGTAATTTTAAAAGTACCAGAATGAAGTTCAATTACCTCTTTTGAGTACGCTAGACCAAGACCAGTACCATTGGCTTTAGTAGTGAAAAAGAGTTCAGAAACACGATTTAGGGTTTCAGCATTCATCCCAATACCATTATCTTTAATATCAATATCTACTTTATGTTTTTTATCTTTGATAGTGACAATGGTTTTTAATGGGAGTAATTCTTGTTTAGCTTCAACAGTATTTTTTAAAAGATTAATAAAAACTTGTTTTAGTTTATTGTAATCTCCTAATATGTATATTTCTTCTTTACAAGTAACAGAAAGGGTTGCTTTATTAAGTTTGAATAAAGGTTCAAGTAGTTCTTTAATATCTTCAAATAAGTAAGCTAAATCCATTTCTTCCTTGTCAACTTTTTTTAATTTGCCATAATTGGAGAATTCATCGATTATATTTTTAGAACGGGTAATTTCACTTTTTAAAATGGAAATATACTTGGTAGCTTTGGTAGTATTTTTTAGATCAAACATTTCTAAATAGCCATTACAAACGGCTATAGGATTTTTTAATTCATGTGTTAACTTAGATATCGACGAGCGAAGTAATTTTTCGCGATTTAATTCTTGTAGAACAGAATTTAAGTCAACTATTCTTGAACCATTAGTGATAAAAATAATTTCTAGATAAGAAAATAAAATAAAAATAAATTCAGCTAAAACAATGTCTATATTTAACGTATGGCTAAGATAAGCCATAAAAAGTAATTCAAGGATTGATACTGATAATAATTTATAACGTTCCCTTTTTAGTGTCGTATAAATAAATATATATATTAAATATTTTATTCCTATAATTGAAGTTGGGATATCTAATAATAAAATGGAAATGATACTGATAACTAGGGCTGTCTTATAATTTTTTCGTCTTAAAGAAATAATTAATGGTATACTGTAAAAAATACTTGTATAGAGATAATCATTAGTAAAACGAAATAATAAAAGTAAAGAGGCATATAAAGAAAATTCTAAAAGAAGTGTTTTTTCTTTTATTTCTAGAGTTTTTACATAAGTAAGGTAATTTTGATATAAACTTATAGGAAAAAAAAGACAAATACTTATAAGTAGAATGTTATTTATCGTTAACATATAATCACCATCATAAGTATAGTTCTTTTAAGAGTCGCTTTTTGTCGAAAAAAGAAAAATAATGACATTTACTGTCATTATTTAATTTCATCGATGTATTTTTTTAGTTGTTTTGATTCAGAGCCTAAGATAATTTTTAATTGATTATCTATCTCAACAATACCTTTAGCTCCTAATTTTTGAATTCCTTCTTTATTGGCTTTGGAAACATCTTTTAATGTTACCTTAAATCT
Source organism: uncultured Mycoplasmatota bacterium (assembly GCA_900552495.1). Taxonomy (GTDB): domain Bacteria; phylum Bacillota_I; class Bacilli_A; order RF39; family UBA660; genus JAEDES01. Next base: position 76,179 of record URZY01000008.1, read on the forward strand.
GGATAGATTTGATTCTGTACTAATAATATTGTCCTTTCCGCCAAGTAATTCAACTAATTTATTGAAATCTAAATCGGCATCCTTCTTTGTTGCCTTTAGAATGGCTAGTAATACAATTAGTAAGATTACTGCTAAAATTACATATTCCATAAATTATCACCATATTAATTATATAATACTTTTTTTGAAAAGAAAAGAAGTTAATGTTAATTAACTCCTTTTATAACTTTTATACCATGTTTGGATTTGAACTGCTGTTTGTAGCTTCATAAGGTTCAATTGGCTCTTCTTGATATGCATATTCATCGGTTGGATTTAGATAGTCTCTTTCATCTGAGTCTTCTCCTAAATATTCTATATCATAATCATCAGTATCTTCCCAAGACTCAATTTCAAGTTCATCTTCATTTTCTTGCTCGCTATTTTCTTTTTTATCAAGATAAGCTTTTGTTCCGATTCCAGCGACTGCTGCTGCCCCTAATCCAGCCATTATTGGTATAGTACTTTTCTTATTAGTTGTCGTAATTTCTGATGTAATTGGTGTTGATAATGTTGGGATTTCTACGTAATCACTATTTCCGAATAGTTCTGATAACGAGTCTGAAACAGTTTCTTCTGATAATTCTGAAGAATTAGCATTTGGATCTTGTGGGTTATTGGCTTCACCTGTATAGCCATTTTTTCCGTAACCGCCACCGCCACTATTTCCGTTGTTTCCGTTGGTTCCAGTGTTTCCTCCATTTTCATTGCTTCCACCATTTTCAGAATTTCCATCATTTCCATCATTCTCTCCAGTAGTTGAATCTTCATCAGGATTTAGCTTATTATTTGTATTTTCATCAGCTTGGTCTTTTGAATCATCAGTTTTTGTATCCGATGGCTTATCTGATTTTTGTGTATTGTTATCTTGTTCTGTTGATGTTGGTATCTGTGAAGATTGATTTTGATTGTTTCCTTGATCTGATGATCCAGTGTTTCCATTTGTTCCTATATATGGTGAATTACTACTTGAGCCACTGCTAGAGTTCGAATTTCCTCCTGGATATGAGGCTGGAGACCCTGTATCACTAGGATAATTGCTAGAATCAGTCATTCCTGTTCCGCCACTGCTATCTCCGCCTGGAACAGTGTCTGGTATTGGTGTAACTGGTATAGAACCATTACCACCATTTAAACCATTTAATGCTAAAATACCCGCTCCTGCTCCGGCAGTGGTAACAAATGGATGGCGCTTATAAAATGGTTTTTTCTTTTCAGTTGCTGAATTTTGAGAATCGTCGGTGTCTACTCCATTTCGTTTTTGATATGCTTCGAATTCGGCATCCGGTGTTTGCGCTAAAGCTGAGTCATTTGGTCCAGTTGGTAAAGTATCATTTATTCCGTTGCGCTTTTGATAAGCTTCAAATTCAGCATCTGGTGTATTGGCTAGTGCCGAATCAACGG
>URZY01000009.1 GCA_900552495.1 uncultured Mycoplasmatota bacterium
TTTAGAATTAATATTTTTTCTGATTTTTTGGTATCACATCATTTACAATTATACATGGTAAAAATAAAAAGAATGATCTTTTCTTTAGTTTTCATCATTCTTTACTTTTGTTAGAGCCTTTGTTTCGGCTAAAAGGCGTTCTCTTTCCTCTTTTTCTTTCTTTAGCTGAATTTTCTTTTCTTCTGATTCTTTATAGTTTCCTGCATTTAGAATCATTCCTAATACGAAGATATATGATAATATATAAACCCATAATAATAGTATTACTACATTGGAAATACTTCCATAGAAAAGATCATAATTAGAAAATCTTTCTATGTATATTGAATATATTTCTGAGGAAAGAATCCAACCAATTGTGGTAAAAATCGCTCCTTTAGTAGCAGTTATACTCTCTATTTTCTTATCTGGAGCAATAATATAAATAGTCTTGATACCAAAATAGAGAATTGTTAAAATAATGGGATATTGTACTAATTTAAATAAACTATAAATTATGTCCATAGTTGTATTATTAACAGCCGTAGATATTATTTGCAGGATAATATCTCCCCAGATTGGGATTAATAATAAAAAGAAGAAAAGCATTACTAAAATAAATCCCATAAGAATAGCTTTAAGTCGTCTTTTTAAAATACTATTTGGCTCTATTTTATAAATTTCATTAGAAGTAATGATCATTGAGTGAGTACCATTTGAAGCCAAGATAAAGGCAATAGTTAAGAAAACAATCATATTAAAGCTTATTTCCATTCCTTGACCACTAATTACATTAATGATAATCTCTGTTACTTCTTTAGGGGCAACGTCTACTAGGACTTCTCTGATGGCACCATTAGGAATTGATAAGAATGAAGCCAAGGTACCGACTAGGGCAACTAATGGGACTAATGATAAAACAAGAAAAAAAGCAAGCTGACCAGGTAAAATCCTTAGTTCAGGCTTTTTTATTAACTCTAAAATTTTTTTAAAAAAACCTCTTGCTTGCTCCATCTTTATTCTTCCTTCTACTTATACTCTTCTTTATTTGTAATCATTTCTAGGGTTGCTTCATTTATCGCGTCATCTAAAGTTTTTATTTCATCTGTAATCATACTATAACCAATAGCAGCACCAAATTCATGAGGTAGTGATTTCATTTCTTTCTCTAGTTTTTTCGTATAAGTTGATATCTGTCTATCACTGTAACCTACTAGATAAATCAAGAATTCATTACCATCAGTTCTAATTACTTCACTATTTTCTAACTGTGTATTTACCAAAATACCAGCTGCTTTAATAATTAATTGATCGCCTTCTTCATGACCATAATTATCATTTACATATTTGACATTGTTTAAATCAACCATGACAATTGATTGAGGAAATATTTTACAATCTTCCCATTCAGCCATCTTAGCGTTTAAGTAATTTCTATTTTTTAGAGATGTTAACATATCGGTATATTTGTGTCTATCCGTAGCTTTAATCTTCTTAACCTCATTTTTCTTTCGGATAATGAAGATGACAATTCCAAAGATAATTAATGGAATAAAAATAAGGGATAGAATGATAGTATATACTTGTTCAAATGTTGAGTCCTCTAAAATAGATGCATGTAAGTTTTCAATACCGGTATTACGGTAATTATAATATGAATTTGTATTGATTATGTAGTTAAATAAATCATAGAATTCTTTATTGTTCTTTTTAACCATGAACTTATAATCATTCATCATAGAGTCTTTATATAGTAATTTAAAGTCTTCAAATTTACTATTTTGATAATATGAATATATTTCATAATCAACGACTAAGACATTAGAGCCGACTTCTTTAATCATACTATCCAAATCATCATAAGTCTTTATTTTAGCCTTAGAATTACTTTGGAAGTACGTATATAGAGAATCTCCTTTTAACATAAGAATTTTCTCATCTTTTAAACTTTCGAATGAATTTACTATATGATTATCTTCTTGTTTGCCTAAAACAACATAGTCTTCAACAAAGGTTGAGACAGTTGGTAGATAGTCTTCACTATTTAAATTATAGTAATCAAAATAAATATCAATCTCACCTTTATCAATGGCTTTCTCTAAGTCTTTTTTGTTAGCAAATTTTTTATATTTAAAATCCATGTTACCTAGACGTGACATTCTATTAACATATTCTCCGGCTATTCCAGCTAATTTGCTATGAACTTTCAACTCATAAGGTTCGTTTTCAACATAACCGTAGACATAAGTTTTTGATACCAATGATGACTTGTCTTTAGCACTTAATTTATTTTTAGTTAAGTAATAATCCAAATAAGCCGCATTATATTCTTCAATATACTTAGTTAAACGCCATTTATTATAATATTTTTTTACAATATTATTTAATGTCTCATTATTATCGCTAAGTGTTAGAACAATTTGTTTCTCATATTCCGTAAAGAAATAGTTAATAGAATACTTATCTTTTTCAATAATATAATCTAGATACATGATATTGGGAACAATTATCATATTTACTTTGTCGTCATCTAGGGCTTTATATAAGTCTTCTATTTTTTCAAATGTTTCATAAGAAAGATTAGAACCACTCTTTAAATAATAACTAATATCTTCACTATCAGCTTTAAAGACACCAATAGTCATGTCCTTCATATCTTTAATATGATTAATTCTTTCATATTTTTTACCTACAGCAATATAATTGTCTGTAAATAGTGGTAAATCTTTATCAGTCAATTTTTTATTATCATCCAATATTCTGACTCTCAAACCGTCAGTTTGATCTTTGGAACTTTTTAAATATGGAATTTTATTAAACTCTAGACCGACATTTTTTTCAAAATCGTCAATGAAATTGAATATTACCCCTGAACCATTCATTCCATATAATGGATAGTCATTGACTACTTCAAAATCAAAGGTTTGATCTTTATTTTCTTCTACCCATCTTTTTTCACTTACTGTTAGGGTGGTTGTTCTATCCTCTTTGTTATAATATCGATTTACTCCAACAAAGGCAACTATGGCAATAATAATGGGAATTATTATATATAGTATTTTTTTCTTCATGATAATTACTCCTATCTATCTTTTGTCCAAGTGATTTTTTCAGCATTTTGAATTTTGTAACCCATAATTGGAAAATCAGCTGCATCACTGTCCTTGTCTAAGAAAAATTGGATATCATAATAATTTTTCTCTTCTGCTGAGAAAGCGCTTAAAGTCTTTTCGGCATATTCTTTAGCAGCAGTTTTAGAAACATCCGTAGCTACAGTTAAGGTTATATTAATAATACGACCTGAAACTCTTACTTTAACATCAGCTGCCCCATCAATTTTTTTAGATACTTGATCCTCAATATCTTTATCTAGTTCCATTTTTCCATCTAAGCGATTGCCATATACAGCAGCCCCTTCGTTAGGTATTAATATATTTTTTAATTGTACACATAGTAATATTGCTACAAAGAATATTACTAAGGCTATAATAATATTTTTATTTCTTTTTATAAAATTCATATGATCACTTCCTAGTATTTTAATTATACACTAAGTAATAGTCTTTTTCAATTTATATTTGTTAGGAAACTTATTTAAGTTCTTTTTGTAAGATTTCCATAGCTATTTTAGGATTAGCTGATCCTTTAGTTTCCTTCATTACTTGTCCCATTAAATATTTAATGGCACGGTCATGTCCCGCTTTATAGTCGGCTACGGATTCTTTATTAGCTTCAATAATTTTTTTAATAATTTCCCTAAGGGCATTATCGTCGGTTATATTTTCGATACCTGATGATTTTATGATGTCTGCAATGGTTGTAGTTTCTTCTAAAACTCTTGTTAAAATGTCTTTTAAGTTTTTACTTGTTAAGGTTCCATCTTCCATATTTTTAATTAGATCAATAAATCTTTCTTTTGTAAGAGTTGTCTCAGTAATTAACTTCTCTTCTTTATTTAGATAGGCTGAAATGTCACCTAAAAGTAAGTTACTTGCTATTTTAAAATTAGTGTTGTCATTCAAAAGACTGTTAAAATAATCGCTTAAGGGTCTATTTTGAATTAATTTAGTAGCATTAATTTCTGTTACACCTTTAGAAAGATAGATTTGTTTTCTTTCATCAGGAAGCATTGGAATTGTTTTTCGCACTGCTTCTATCATGGCATTAGTTATATATACAAATGGAATATCAGGTTCTGGGAAGTAACGATAGTCGTTACCGGTTTCTTTGACACGCATTAAAACTGTGTCTTGTAATTTGTCGTCAAAACGACGTGTTTGTGGTAAAAATGTTTCACCATTATCATATAACTGTGTTTGGCGCTTTATTTCCTTTTCAATACTTAGTTTTACATTGGAAATAGAGCCAATATTCTTAATTTCAGCTTTGGTTCCATAAGGATCTGCTTCATTCTTTCGGATTGAAACATTAGCGTCAGCTCGCATAGAACCTTCTTCCATTTTACAATCAGAAACATCACTATAGAATAATAATTCTTTTAATTTCTCTAAATATAATTTTGCTTCTTCGCCACTTTCCATACAAGGTTTCGTTACGATTTCAATTAATGGAACACCAGCGCGATTAAAATCTAAAAGAGTCTTTGTTCCTCTATGAGTACTTTTACAGGTATCTTCTTCAATGTGCATTTCTTCAATTTCAATTTTCTTCTTTTGTCCATTTACTTCTATTTCTACATAGCCATCATAGCCAATTGGAGTTTGGGCCTGTGTAATTTGATAATTTTTAGGATTATCTGGATAAAAGTAATTTTTTCTATCAAAGTGCATCTTTGGACGTATTTTGCAGTTTAGAATCAAAGCGGCTTTGATTGCTAAATTTAAGACTTCTTTGTTTAAGGTTGGTAGGGTTCCTGGATAGCCTAAGTCTACTACATTAGTCAATGAGTTGGCCATTTGTCCATAACCATTAATGCTATTTGAAAATATCTTTGTATTGGTTTTTAGTTCACAGTGCACTTCTACACCAATTGTCGGAATATAATTAGACATTTTCATCATCCTTTCTTGGATTTAACTTTAAATTTAATTTTTTTTCGATAAAACTTGCTAACTGATAAACTGTTGCCTCATCAAAACTATTTCCAATAATATGTAAACCAATAGGCATATTTCCTTTGCCAAAACCAATTGGAAGAGATAGTCCAGGAAGACCAGCCATATTAACAGGAATTACAAGTACATCGTCCATAAAACTTTTTGATGGATCGTCCATTGAATCAGTTAAATCATAAGCTGTGGTAGTGGTTGTTGGTCCAATGATTAAATCATAGTCTTTAAATATTTTATCAAACTCTTTTTTCATATCATCTCTAATTGATAAGGCCTTATTGTAATATATTTTGGCATTTTCACCACTCAATAAGTATGAGCCTACCATAATTCTTCTTTTTACTTCTTTACCGAAACCTTCTTTTCTCGTTTCTAAATACAAATCTTCAATATCTTGTGGATTTTCTACAGAATAGCCATATCTTATTCCATCAAATCTAGCTAAATTAGAAGAGGCTTCTCCCATAGCGATAATTTGATATAGTGTAACTGCTTTATCTAAATATTTCATATCTACATAATCTACAGTCGCTCCATTTTCTTCTAATAATTTCTTTGTTTTTTCGACTTCACTTCTTATTTCTTCTGTTACAATGTCACTCATAAAGTACGTTGGTAATGCTATTTTCATATTATTTATATCTTTTCCAATTTTTCTCGTAAAATCTTCCGCTTCTTTATCGGCAGAAGTTAAATCTTTATCATCTGAACCAACTATTATATTTAAAAGTAGAGCGTTTTCATAAACGTTTTTGGTCATAGGACCAATTTGATCGAGGCTTGAGGCAAATGCTACTAATCCATAACGTGATACTCTTCCATAAGTTGGTTTCATTCCCACTATACCTGTATAACTGGCTGGTTGACGGATTGAACCGCCAGTGTCTGTCCCTAGTGCAAATAACACATCTCTTGCGGCTATTGTTGTAGCACTTCCACCAGAAGAACCACCAGAAATCTTTTTGGGATTCCATGGGTTTTTAGGAGCACCAAAATAACTAGTTCTACTACTTGAGCCCATTGCAAATTCATCCATATTGGTTTTTCCAATAATGATCATGTCATTATTATTTATTTTTTCTACGACTGTTGCATTATAGATTGGAATAAAATTTTCTAATATATGTGAAGCACAAGTTGTTCTTAGATCTTTTGTTACAATATTATCTTTAACAGCAATAGGTAGTCCAAATAACAAGTTGTCTCCAACTTCCTTTTCTTCTAATTCTTTTGCTCTTTCAATCGCTTCTTCTTTGTTCAAAGTAATGTAAGCATTTAATTCGGCATTTTCTTCGATTCGTTTAAAAGCCTCATTTACTAAATCAATTGGTTTGATTTCTTTGTTTTTTAAGGCACTGTGAATCTCTTTAATCGTTTTATCTAAATAGTTCATCTTAAGCCCCCTCACTCTCACTAATTACAATTGGTACTTCAATATAATTTCCACTATGTTTTGGTGCATTTTTTAAGACTTCTTTAGGATTTAACATTTCACCAGGTTTATCTTCTCTAGTTATTGTATCTTTCACCCATGGTGCTATCATTCTTTCCTCATCATAGCCTTTTACTTCTTTTATTTTGTCAACATCATTTAAAAGTTGTTTTAATTCAACTTGATATTTCTCTATTTCTTTTTCATCTACTTTGATTCTTGCTAGATGAGCAACATGTAATACTTCTTCTCTTGTTAATTTATCTTTCATGGGAATTCCTCCTTTAACTTTAGTTATTATATCATACATTTATTGATCTTTTAGTAATAAATCCTTCTTTTTAGGAAAAAAAATTGTACCAAGGTACAATTTTCTGAAATTTGTTATTCAGCTGAAGCTTCTGATTTTTCAACAAAGCAGTTAGATAAATAAACAGTGTTTGGTTGATTATCATCTTTTAAAGAAAATTTATAAACTGTTCCTTTTACTATTACTTCTTCTTGTTCAGTATAATCAATAATAGCATCCTTTTCTGAGGCAAGAGGACAAATAATTTGAAGGGTGTATTTACCATCTGGATCAGTATATTCTAAAGTAAGTTCATTGTTTTCTTTATCAATTGATTTTATTGTTGAAGAGATTTTAAGATATTGCTTATAATATTTTTTTCCAGTGGCCTCCGGTTTGTTTTGAAATTCAATTGCTAAATCAATATCTTGAATTTCTGTAGGAGTTGTTATGTATGGTAGTGACCAAAAACCAATTTGGGTATCACGTCTTCCTTCAAGTTGATTATATTTAATTACTTTATAGCCAAGGCCATAATAAACTTTTGTTCCGCCATCTTTATATGTGCTTGTTTTAATTGCAAAGAATGGTCCAACATTATATTTAGCAACACAAATAACATCAATACTTATAATTACCATAATAACTAAGGCCAGTACAAAAACAATATTAAAGATTTTCATAAATCTATTCGTCTTTTCGTGAGAAATACTTTCACTAGTCTCTTCATATTCTTCTACATCTAGTGAAGTGGTATTTTTAGATGCGGACTTTTTCTTGGCCTTGGCTTTTTTAGGTTTTATCTCCTCAATGGGTTCTTCAATATCTATATCGTAAGCTACTTCCTCTTCAATATCTTCTATTTCATTTTCTACTTCTTTTGGTTCTTCATAAAAGTCAGCTTTAATTTCTTTTGATTTTTTTGCCATATTATCACCTCAATTATTTTTATTATATCATTACTATTTTATTATAGTAAAGAAAATGACTACTACTTTTTCATATAACGCTTAGTAGTAAGAATGTAAATTATTTTTTCTACTTCATCATACATTTATGCAGATGATTGGAGCATATTATATCATAAATAGGTATTTTCTGCAATAAAAAGCTAGGTTATTCACCTAACTTCTCTTGAAATTCTTGTTCGGTCCAAATAGGAATACCTAATTCTTTAGCTTTGTCATATTTACTACCTGGATTATCGCCAACTATTACAGCAGATGTTTTTTTGGAAACAGAACCTGATGTCTTACCACCAAGTAATTCTATTTTTTCGGAGGCCTCGTCTCTAGTAAATAACGTTAAGGAACCGGTTAAAACAAAGGTTTTTCCAGCAAATTCTATATTTTCTTCTACTTTTGAGCCTAGATAACGCATATTTAGGCCTAAATCTTTTAGTTCTTCAACAATAGCTTTGTTGTGGCTATCATTAAAATAATCCGTAACACTTTTGGCAATTATTTCACCAATATCAGCAATTTTTACTAAATCTTCTTCCTTAGCATTCATAAAATTATCCATTGTTTCAAACTCTATAGCTAATACTTTAGCTGTTTTGGCTCCGACATGGGGAATGCCTAAACCAAATATTAGGCGTTCTAGGGAATTATTTTTGCTATTTTCAATTGCGGCAAAGAGATTTGCTACCGACTTTTCGCCATAACCTTCTAATCTAGTTAAATCTTTTTCATGTTGATTTAGGCAATATATATCTGCAATCGTAGCAATATAACCAAAATTATAAAAGTCTTCCATAATCCGTTCACCAAGTCCATCAATATTCATTGCATCACGAGATGCGAAATGAATTAGGCCTTCAATGCTTCTGGCCGGACATTTGTTATTTGGACAATAATAATCGACTTGCCCCTCTTTTTTGATTAATTTAGAACCGCACATTGGACATTCTGTAATCATTATAAAATCTTTTTCCTGACCGGTTCTTCGATCAATTTTTGCCTCAACCACTTCTGGGATAACATCACCAGCTTTTCGAATTGATACAATATCGCCAATTTTTAAACCCTTTTCATTAACAAAGTCTTCATTATGAAGTGTGGCTCTAGATATAGTTGAGCCGGCAACAATAGCAGGCTCTAAAACTGCATTTGGTGTAATTTGACCAGTTCTACCAACCGTAAAAATAATATCGGTTAATTTTGTGACTACTTCTTCCGCTGGAAACTTATAAGCAGTGGCCCATTTTGGATATTTGGCTGTATAGCCTAATTTTTTCTGATCGGCAATATTATCAACTTTGATGACTATACCATCAATATCATAAGGAAGTGAAGAGCGTAATTGACCTTTTTCCTCAATAAATTCTAAAAGTTCTTTAACATTATTGACTAGTCTATTATTAGGGTTTGTCTTAAAACCTAGTTTATGCATGTATTCTAATGCTTCACTATGAGTTTTTAGACCATAATCTTCAGGATTTGGTAAATGGTAAATAAAAGTATCTAATTTTCTTTGGGCAGCGATTTTAGAATCCAATTGACGTATTGAGCCGGCGGCGGCATTACGACAGTTTTGAAGAAGAGGCTGATTATTTTCTTTTCGGACACGGTTTAACTCTGCAAGAGTTTTTTTGTTCATAAAAATTTCACCGCGAACTTCGATATCAACTGCTTCTTTTAAAGTAAGAGGAATGGTTTTTATGGTTTTAGCATTATGAGTAATATCCTCCCCAACTGTTCCATCTCCTCGGGTGGCAGCCCTTACAAGACGACCTTTTTCATACAATAAAGATACTGATAAACCATCAATTTTTAATTCGGCTACATATTTAGGAATAACGCCTTCTTTTCTTATGCGTTCGTCAAAGGCAAGAATTTCACTTTCATTGAAAACGTTACTTAGGGACATCATAGGAATTTTATGCGTTGCTTTAGTAAAACCATCTATTATTTGGCCGCCAGCGTGTTGTGTTGGGGAATTATCTTGGAGCCAATCTGGATGTTCAGCTTCTATTTCAAATAATTCTCTTAAATATTTATCATATTCTTGGTCAGAAATAGTTGGATTATCAAGTGTATGATAATTATAATCGGCTTCATTTATTATATCAATTAATTCTAACATTCTTTCATACATTTTTTATCACCTATAGTTAAGTATATCATTTCTTTATTACAAAAAAAAGAAGAGTTAGCTCTTCTTATAAATTATTTTTCCCATAGATTATTTGGATATATCCCATCTTCAACCATTTTAGCAAGAGCTTGCTTTACACTAGCAGCATCTTCTTTATATGTTACCCCATACCAAGTAGCAGTCGTTTTTAAGACCTTAGTCGTAGCAAAATTATCTTCTATAGCTTGGAAAACAACATCTGGGATTAAATATTCACACTTATCAAGATTGTCTTTATTACTATCTAGAAAGTGAGCAAAGTTATCAGCAATATATTTAAAAATATGTGGTGTAAACAATAACATATTCATTGATACAGTATCATCTTCTTGTACTTCAAATGGTTCTTTACCATTTAATGGTTGAGCCATAATTTTATTGGTAGCAATTCTTTCTACCGAACTTTCTGTAATTTCTGTTAGATAATCATCTTTGACTTTGCAAACGCCTCGCTTTACAGAGCCGTTTTCTGTAATAGTATTTTTAACTAGGTAAGCTACCATTCCATGTTGATAAGGCTGCTCGTCAGTTATATTTCTTAGAAAGTCAGCCGCTTTCATGTAGGCATCGCGACCGTAGAAGTCATCAGCATTTATCATCATAAATGGCTCATTTACTTTATCTTGGCAGCATAAGACAGCATGTGCTGTTCCTAATGGCTTTGTTCTATCTTTGGGTATTTCGTAACCGGTTGGAAGGTTATCATTTTTTTGAAAACAGTATTCAACTTTAATGTGTGGCTCTACTCTGCTTCCAATTGTTTCTTTAAATATTTCATAATTTTCTTCTTTAATTAAGAAAACAATCTTAGTAAAGCCAGCTTTAATGGCATCATATACGGAATAATCAATAATAAATTCTCCCGATGGTCCAAGTGGGGCTATTTGCTTTAAACCGCCAAAACGACTTCCCATACCGGCGGCTAATATTACTAATGTGATATCTTTATTCATATCTATCAACTCCTTTATATAGTTTGGTATATTGAATCACACTATCTGGTTTATTTCTTTTTGATGAAGCTAGTTTGACTTCTAGATCAACTAACATTTCATGATAATCAAAACTTGATTGTTGACCGTGCACTTCTAAATATGTAGTTTCACAATAAGGACCTTCCGTCTTCTCCTGACCAATTATTCCATTTACTAAATACCCAGATTGTGATACTTGAAGCATACTGCCTTGATCTAACTCTTCCATAATACATGGTAAATACGTTATATTTTGTAATTCTGTCTGTGGTAATTCATGAGGATGAATTCCATCATAGAAAGATTTTAAATATGTTCCTTGTAAGCTACTTTTTATTTTGTTTTTACTAATATAGATTGTATAACCCCTTTTTAGAATTTGATTTGAAAATTCTAACATTTAGTCCTCCTATACTTTTGATAATTTTTTATGATTTTTCATTAACTTTTTAACACCGTGTGGTAATTTAAAAGCAACACTTACAAGTGTATTGGTTACTTCTACCACACGTCCTGTGCCAAAGGTTTCATGATAAACATAATCACCCACTTGATAATCGATGGTTTCTTCTCTAAACATTTCACCAACTTGAATTTTTTCTTCTTTTTGTGGTATTTCTTCTTTATTATTTGATTCAAGTAAATCTTTACTGATTTCTCCCATAAATCGACTAACTGGATTAATTTGTTCTTTACCAAAAAGAGTTCTACGTCTAGCATTTATTAGATGGAGATCATCTTTGGCTCTTGTAATTGCGACATAGCAAAGACGTCTTTCTTCTTCTAATTCTGAATTTTCCATAAGAGAATTCATATGAGGGAAAATACCTTCTTCCATGCCAACAACAAAAACATGATCAAATTCTAGTCCTTTTACGGAGTGAACAGTCATTAAACTAATTCTATTTGGATCATCTTTATACTCTTCAACATCACTTATTAGACTAATCTCTAGTAAGAAATCTTCTAAGGAAATTAAACCTTCTCTTTCTTCAAAAGATTTAGTAATTGACTTGAATTCTTCTAAGTTTTCTAGCCGAACTTCGGCTTCTAAAGATTTTTCACTTTCAAGTTCCGCTCTTAGACCTGAGGCATCTAAAACTTTATCAATTAATTCAGTCAATGTTAATTCTTCAGACAAAGCTTTCAGCTTTTCGATCGTTTCCTTAAAACCTAATTCCTTACCAGTTGAGATAGCTTCATAAATGCTAGTGCCTTCAAGGTCGGCTTTTTCGGTTAGATTTTCAATTGTTTTTAAACCAATTCCTCTTTTGGGAGTATTAATTACTCGTAATAAACTGATATTATCTTTTGAGTTATGAATTAATCTTAAGTATGCAATTAAATCTTTTATTTCTTTGCGAGAATAGAAATAAAAACTACCAATAACACGGTATGGCATGTTCTCTTTTAACATTTCTTCTTCTAAAACGCGAGACTGAGCATTTGTTCTATAAAGAACGGCCATGTCTTTATACTCAATACCTTTATTTACAAGTTCTTTAATTTTTCTTATGACATATTGAGCTTCATCCCGCTCATTATAGGCTCGATAATACTTTATCTTCTCGCCTTCACCACGGGCTGTCCATAAGTTTTTGTCCTTACGCATTTTATTGTTTTTAATTACTTGATTAGCAGCATCTAATATATTACTAGTCGAACGATAATTTTGCTCTAAAAGAATGGTTTTGGCATCAGGATAATCCTTTTCAAAATTTAAGATATTTTTATAATTAGCACCACGGAAACTGTAAATACTTTGCGAGTCATCACCTACACAAGTTATTTTCTTGTTTTTAGCACATAATAATTTAGTTAAAATATATTGGGCTTCATTAGTATCTTGATACTCATCAATTAATAAGTATTGGTATAAATCTTGATATCTTTCTAAAGTTTCAGGTGATTTTTTGAATAACTCAATTGGTAAAAGTAATAAATCATCAAAATCTACAGAGTTATTTCTTTGGAGTTTAATTTCATATTTTGAATAAACTTGCTGGATTACTTTTTCATAATCACTAACGGCATATTTCTCATATGCTTCAGGACTCATCATTTCATTCTTACAACTACTTATTTTATTTCTAATTGCTCGCGGATTATAAATTTTTGGATCGTAACCCATATCTTTAATTATTTTTTTTACAACCGTAAGAGAGTCGTCACTATCCATAATGACAAAATTTTTATCATAACCTAGTTCATTATAGTTTTCTCTTAATAACTTTAAACCAAAACTGTGAAAGGTTGAAACCTGTAATTTCTTTGCAAGATCTCCAATTAATAAATATAATCGATCTTTCATTTCTTTAGCTGCTTTATTGGTAAAAGTAATAGCTAAAATATTGTGGGGATTGACATTTTTTTCTTCAATTAAATATGCTATTTTGGTAGTAAGAGTTTTAGTCTTACCAGCTCCAGCTCCAGCAATTATTAATAATGGACCATCATTATATAGTATGGCTTCTTTTTGTTTATCATTTAAGTTTTCTAAATCCATTTTGTCTACCTACTTCCTAACTATATTATAACTTAATTTAGGTATATAAGCAAAAGAAAAAAGTGCAAGTTATTTTGCACTTTTATATGCTTCTCTTAAGCGATTAAATTTCATTTGATCGTCGGTTACAGTTTTAGTAGCATTTTTTCGTTTTTGTTTTTCTTTAAGAATGGTTGCTAAAACTTTGTAATCTTCTAGTGTTAACATGCCATCAAGATTTTGCATAATAGCTGTTGTTGTGTCAACTTTCTTAGTTTGCTCTTTAGCAACTTGTAATTGTTCTTTTTCACGAGCTAAAGTATTTTTTTCTGTTTGTAGTGTATCTTTGGCTTGGGCAAGATAAGCTTTTTCTTGTTGTAATCTAGCTTTAGTTTGTAATAGGGCTTCTTTTTCTTGTTGTAATAAAAGTTGCTCTTGTCTTAATTTTGCTTGTTCATTAGCAATAAGTTGTTGTTTACTATCATATAATTTAGAAAAACTTTCTTCAAAGTTAAGTCTTTCTTGATAAAATTTCTCTTGTTCTAAAGCTGTTGACTTAATTTGTCCTTGTTGGTATGTTAATTGCTCTTCAGCTTGGAAAAGACGATTTTTTGTATCTTCTAATTGTTGAATAAGAAGTTGTTTTTCTTGATTTACTTGTTCTACTAATTCGTTAGCAAGTGTTTCATCATGGGTTTCAAGATAAGGTTTTTCCTTTTTAGGTTGACCTTTTACATATAATGGAGCTTCAGTTGCAACAACTCCATCTGGCAAGGTTCTGACTTTTTTTACTACGACTTTTTGTTTTACTGGCACTTCATCTTTTTGTTGGAAATGTCTTATAACTTTATAAAAGATTAAGAAGATAATCCATAAGATAAAGATTCCACTCGATAATTCAATTATTGCTTGAGCCTCTTTGTTTCCATAAATTGAAGTTTGGGAAAAAATATCTAGGTTATTTTTGGAAACAATGCTTAATACTAAGGCTAATAGATAATGAATTATGCTATATATAATGACGTTGATATTACGTAGTAGTGTTGGTGTTTTTAGATTAAAAACACTGGTCCAAATAATAATATTAGTAATTAATATAGCCGCCATGTAGACAGCAATGTTTGGAAAGTATAAAACAATGAAGAAATTGTCCATCATATAATCAAACATTTTGCCAAGAGATTCGTGGTACATAATCAACATTCCAAGAATAATAGCTACATAGACTAATGCATAAATACTTTTACCACGTTTTGCATTCTTATTATTAGTAGTTAAGGCTATAACAGCTAGTAAGATTATGAATGCAATAACGGCTATAAACATTTTAGAAGACATTGTTGTTTCAAAAATTATTTGGAATTTTTCTAGTATCGTTGTCTTTGTCATAAACCTCACCCCCATGAAGTTATATTTTATTCTTCTTCTACATTTTGTAACTCAGCAACATAGATTGTCTGAGTTGCTTTATCAAAGTTAGTACATGTAATTAATGTCAAGGTTGTTTTGTTGTAGTTTCGGTAAATCGCTACCTTACCTATTTTTTCCTGTTTATATATATTGACTATTTTGTAAGTATAGACTTTACCTTTGTATGAAACCGTAGCGACATCTCCAGTGGATAGCTTGTATAAGTCATTGAAGAAGGCTTTCCAACCTGAGCCAGAGTGGGCCGCTAATATTAGGTTTCCTTTATCTTTGTCTGGATATGATGATCCTTCAATTACTGTAACATTCTGCTCAACATTATTTAATTCAGAACGTATATCTAAGAAACCTTTTTTTAAATTTATTTTAGGTATTGTTAAATAACCGATATAGTTATTAGTGACTTCTCCTAAGTCGTCTTCCTTTTCTTCTTCTTTTAGTTCGCCGTCATATTCTAATAATTCAACATTTTCTTGTTCATAGAAAACATTGGCCATATAGTCATAGGCGACGATTCTTTTTGACTGAATATAATTATAAGAAAGAAAGAATCCTCCTATTAAAATTATAACTGATCCGATTACAGCTATCGTACTAGAAGAGATTCTTTTTTCCTGTTTATTATCTTGCTTTCTTACCATTTTTGTAAACGAATCTAATACCTGATGCGATTATTACAATACCTACTAATGTGATAATTACTGATGAAGCAGCAGTATCTGGTACTCTTACTTCTGGATAGTTTTCGAATACTATTTGATGTGATAAGTTTTCATCTGTTAATGTAAAAGTTACAACTTTTGAACTATGCATGTATCCAGCTGGTGCTGAAATTTCTTCTACTGTATAAGTACCATTTTCTAAATCTGTGAATACTTCTGGTTCAGTAGTTGTTGTAAATCTTTTAATTTCTTCCCCTTGTGAATTCTTTAATACTAATACTGCTCCGGCTAGTGGATTACCTGTTGATGCATCTACTTTTAAAATATTTACGACACTCTCTCTTGGTGTATTTTTTACTTTAATTTCAATATCTCTATTTGTATCAGTGATAGTAAATTTAACTGGTGTACTGTTTAAAATATAACCTTGTGGTGCCTTAGTTTCAGTTACTGTATAAGTACCATTTGGTAAATTTCTAATTGTACGATAGTTAGAACTTGATGTCCATTGAGCTTTGATGTTTCCATTAGCATCTTTTAATACTAAGGTTGCTCCAGCTAGTGCATTACCAGTAAGTTCATCAATCTTAACAATTCTAACTCTTGATGAGTCTATTGTTAGCGATAAGCTTGATTCAACATTTTGTGTAATCTTTTCTGGAATTGATGGTGTAACTGGTTGCATATTAGAATCAGTTGGTTGATATTTATATGCTTTATAAATTACACCTGTTGCTGAGGCTGTTACTTTTATTGATAATTCTGTACCAGTCACTGAGCTTGATGGTACTCTAACTTTAAATTTTTCGTTAACTCCTATTTTAGTTTTAACGTTTCCATTTGTGTCAATTACTTGAGCACCAGTTGCGCCGCTTACTGAAACATTATAGCTAGATATATTACTATAAGTTTTTGCGTAAATTTCATTTGAAACATAATAGTTTCCTTGAAGACTCATTGATAAATCATTTGTAGTAATTACTAAAGAAGTTTTTGCATAACCTTTTTTCTTAGCTTCTTCAGCTTTAGCAACTAAAGACTTAATTGTAGGTCTTAAGTTATTTGGATCAGAACCAGTTGTTTTAAATTTTTGACTTAAATTTGAGCTACCTGTTGTGTTGTCTAAATACCACCAAAGTGCTGTTTGAGTGATATAGTAGTCTTTCATTTTCTCTCCAGTAAATGTTTTATTTGGATAACCATTTACTAAAATATAAGCAACACCCGCATCTTGTTCACCAACAAGGTTTGCAGTGATGTTCTTAGCAGTTCTTTTGTTCATATTTAAACAATATAATAAGGATCCATCGGTTTTTGTTTTAGTAGTAAATTTTACTCCTGAAACATACCCTGGAACGATTTCTGAACCACCTAATTGAATAGATGATGCAACGGCATTAGTATTAAGTGCTGTTACTAATATTACAGTACTAATTAATACTAATAGTAACTTTTTTGTGATTTGTGTTAATCTTTTCATATTTTTTCCCCCTTCACTTAATGTGGCTATATTATAACACATATGTTTAAATTTTGCAAGTATTTTACGTCTTCGGCTTACTATTATAAGCCTAAAACTTTATTTTTAGAACATTTTTTAGCATTTTTTTAGTTATTTAAAGTTTTTCTAGCAATTTCTTGATCATTCAAATCATAAATTATGAATTCTTTTTCATTATAAAATAGATAGCTTGGACCAGAAGGTGACTTCGGCAGTGAAATAGAGCCTGGATTAATATAAATATTGGTTTCTATCTCCTTAATAAATGGAATATGGAGATGACCATAGATTAGTATTGAGTTTTGGTGATTCCAATTAGATTCATTGTATATATGACCATGAGTTAAATATAAATCTTCATTTATAGTAGAAATTAATCCTAATTCATTAATAATTGGAAAGTTTGAGACTAATTTATCAACTTCAGAGTCACAATTTCCCTTAATACATATTAACTTATCACCAAAGGACTCTAAAAATTCCTGTACAGCCTTTATATCATAGCCTTCTATCATAGTGTTTCGTGGTCCTATATAGTATAAATCTCCTAATACAACTAACTTATCACAATTTAATTCTATGAATCGTTCTTTTATTTTAGGTAGATTTGTTTTTATGCCGTGGATATCAGAGATAAATAGTATTTT
This sequence comes from uncultured Mycoplasmatota bacterium, assembly GCA_900552495.1. Taxonomy (GTDB): domain Bacteria; phylum Bacillota_I; class Bacilli_A; order RF39; family UBA660; genus JAEDES01. The sequence continues at coordinate 17,608 of URZY01000009.1, forward strand.
CATATAATGAACTCCTTTCTTGATAATTTTATTATAAATAAGCCCCTTCCCTTTTTCAAGAACTTATTTGGTGCCAAATATTCTGTCTCCAGCATCGCCTAATCCAGGAACAATATAACCTTTTTCATTTAATTTGTCGTCAATAGCAGTGCAATATATTTGAACATCAGGATGAACTTCTTCTAGTTTTTTTATTCCCTCGGGAGCAGCAATGATACACAAGAATTTAATCTTTTTGGCACCACTTTCTTTTAGCATTGTAATGGCATCAATTCCTGAACCACCAGTTGCAAGCATAGGATCTAGAACAATTACTTCGCGCTTGTCAATATTGGCAGGCATTTTGTAATAATATTTTACGGGTTTTAGAGTTTCTTCGTTGCGATATAGACCAATGTGACCAATCTTGGCATTTGGCATAACCTTAATAAGACCATCGAGCATGCCGGTTCCAGCTCGAAGAATGGGAACAAAAGCATAGTCGTCTTCATTTAGAGCTTTACCTTGCATTTTACAAAGGGGCGTTTCTATCTCAACTTCTTGCAACTTGGCATCTTTTAAAGCCTCATAACAAAGCATAGTAGATAATTCACTAATGATTTCACGAAACTCTTTTGTTCCTGTTTTTTTATCCCTAAGGATACTTAATTTGTGTAATACTAAAGGATGCTTTAATTCAATTGCTTTCATAATTCCTCCTAAAAAAAGAAAAGAAGTCCCCCTCTTTTCTTAATATCTTATCTTAATTTTTTTGAAATGATTCTATTCATAATCATCACTCCTAGATTAATTATAACATGTTTTTGGGGATTTAGTTAGGGCTTTTTTCTAATAACACAAGTTTTTAGTTTACATATAATACTTTAGTTAGAAAGGAGATTTATGAAAAAAAGAATTATTATTTATGTTTTGGGGTGTTTACTTATATTATTAGTAGCATGTTCAGTATTGTTTGATTTTAATAAAGAGGATAACGCCTTAAAGAAAATCAAAATGGCGGAGGTAGCACATACAATTTTTTATGCTCCACAATATGTGGCTTTAGAAAAAGGGTATTTTGAAGAAGTTGGACTTGATGTAGAAATATTTTTAGCTAGTGGAGCTGATAAAGTTACTGCAGCTGTATTATCAGGGGATGCTGATATCGGTTTTTCTGGAAGTGAGGCAACAATTTATGTCTATAATGGTGGAGAAAAGGATTATTTAAAAACATTTGCACAGTTAACACAAAAGGATGGTTCATTTTTAGTGTCTAGGAAAAAAATAGATAACTTTAAATTAGAAGATTTAAAAGGAAAAAAGATTATTGCAGGAAGAGCTTTTGGAATGCCAGAAATGACACTTCAATATGCATTAAAACAAAATGGGATTGATCCAAAAAATGAAGTCGAATTAGATACATCAGTGGCATTTGCTGCAATGAGTGGATCATTTATTGGAGGAAATGGCGATTTCGTGTCACTATTTGAACATAGGGTCTAGATAAGGAAGTAATAAAACCATTAAACGAAGGATAATAACATTTTAAATGATATTGCATGTGTTTAATTTTATTAATAAGTGTTTTGACAGCCTTACATAATGCATATGAAATGATTAATATTAAGAAAATTGTTATTTCAATATCTTTTGTTCTATTCATATACAAAAAACTTCAAGTTTTGTCTTGAAGTTTTTATTATTTTATTTTTTAATAACTAGAAAATAATGAATATATTTTATTGTCATATTCTATCATTAAAAGATAGCGTTCATCATTTCCCATATAAATATAATGGTTTTCTAAATTGCTTAAACATTCAATTGAAGTATTTTTGTTAAATTTTTCTTTTTCTTTGTTATCAAGTTTATTATAGTATTTTTCTATAATAGAATTAACTTTAATCTGATTTTTATCATCAATCTTATTGAATTTTTTTTCTTCTACAACTTTTTTTGTATCTTTATAGTGCCACACTGCAAAATCTTCACCCTCACGATAATCAAATTTGAAAACAACGTCAATATTATTTGGTTTTGGGAGAAGAATATTCCAATTGACATACATATTAAATCTATAGCTATTGATTACTTCCCATATAACTAACAATATTAATAAAGATATAATTATCAGAATTGCTGCTGTGGCAATAGCAATTTTCTTTTTTAATGATTTTGTTTTCACTATGTCACCTACTCTCGTTTGTCTCTCTTATAATTCTATGCTTTTGTCCTTTTCATACTGCATTAAATCGCCTATTAGTGCATATTCTATATTATTTACATGTATAAAACTTTTTGGGGAATTGGTAAAATCTTCATCCTTATCGGTAGAGGTAGCTTTTTTTACTAATTCTAAATTTAATTTTTTCACCTCTCTTTTATTCAATGATAATACAAATTCTGTAAACTCATAATTATGCATCTTGTTATTGTTTATCTTTTCTGCACTGGGTTTGTTTTTACCATGGAAATTATGTATTTTTACAACATCTTCTATATGGTAATATTTATCCCTCGGTAAGCTACCAATATATAATTTATAAAATCCTATTACCTTTAGACTTACATAACTACCATACCACTTAGTATTTTTAAATTCTGGGGCTTGTAACTTATATAATATAATATTTCCACCTGGGTATAATCTTTTTTTTAATCTAAGTGGAGCAAGTTTTTTCTCTGGTGGTTGGGGTAAATTTAATCTTTCCGCTACTTTCTCTAAAACTTTTTTTCTTTTTTCAAATAATTTTGGTTCCTCTTGCCATCTTTTTAACTCTGTACCATTCTTTATATATTCTAGTGCCTTTTCTTTTATTTCTGGAAGCAGTCTTCCTTTTTTCCATTGCGTGTCAGCTAAAGCAATTATTATTGCTGCATATTCTTCATCATCGCCATATTCTTCTCCATCTGCAAGAATTATGCTTGTTGCTTCTTCATTTGTTTTTCCTATTCTTAGCCAGTCAAGATATTCATCTTGTATATCACAGGTTATATCATCTTGATATAGACCTACTCCCCATGTTCCCATTTTTCCCTCCTTAATACAGATTACTTCTATTTAAATAAGTAAAACTTTTCTCCTTCTATTGTTAGGTAATAGTCTTTGTCTAATTTTCCTTCTACAATTCCAAAATATACAACCACACCAGTAGCTAATGTAGCTGGTGGTGTAGCATCAAAAAAAGATATTTTTGATTTGTATTTGTCCGTTATATTTATATTCTTATTAAAAATTATATTATCTGGTAATTCTTGATCATAAATAAATATACCCGTTGTATTGTTTTTATTGTCAGTACATATATCAATATAAATTTTATGGTTGTCTATTGTTATAGTTTTAGTTTTCGAAATCTCGTATGATTCTGTTTCTCCTATTTTCCATTTACTATCTTTTACATAATAAGTGAAGATGGATGGGGTTATATATTTTTCTTCGGAAGTATAATTTTCTGTTCCATAAACAAATGTTGTGTTATTATATTTCACTCTTTTTAAAATTTTTCCATTAGGGTATTGAAAGTGGTAGGCATCATCAATGCTCTGGAATGATAAATATTTGCTTAATTCAAGATAATTTATGGTCACTAATAGAATTAATTGAATAATTATAAATTTTATAGTTATATTCTTTTTTTTGTCTTTATTTTTCTCTTTTTTTATAGCATTAATATATGTAATTAAAATTATAATAAAAAGTATACTATATATTGTTATTTTTATTGCTACGTCTGTAAAATATATGTTTTTCATTTGACCACATCTTTTCTTATAATTATTTCTTCTTAGCAAATCCAATTTTCTTCAATATCTTTTAATTTATATTTCGTTTTATCGATAGATATATAGTAATCTTTTTTTATTTTTTCTTCTACTACGCCTAAGAATATTACCGTTACTTTTTTGTCAATTGGAGATGTAACTGTATCGAGATATTTAAAATCAGTATTTATTGAATCTGTTATAATTGTTTCTTTGGTTAGCGTTTTCTCATTTACTGGTACCTGTTCATAAATAAATATTCCCGTTACATTATCTTTTTCATTACTATATTTATATACATAATATTTTTGCTTGTTTTCGTCACATATCACTCTTCTTTTATTTGTATTAATACTGTTTAGACCTATGCATTTCCATTTTTTACCATCTCTTATATAGCTAGTAAAGATGTTAGGACTGCTAAAATCGTTTTTTGAATTATAGTTAGTTGTACCATAAGCAAACACTGTATCCTTATATTTCTTACTTCCTAAAATTTTTCCTGATGGATATTCAAATAGAAAAGCCTTTTCTGGAGATGAATGTCTAAAAACATTTCCAATATTAAGTGTATTTATAAAAATATATAAAATTGATATTATTACAATTGTTCCAATTATAAATAGCGTTCTCTTTGCTTTAAACATTTTAGTCTTTTTGTATGTAATTAGTATTATTATAATTAAAATAATTACTATTAAACATGTAATACGTTCTTTCAATAACATTTCTTCATATATTATATTGCTCATGTCTTTCTCCTTTTTTATAGTAATTATTATATTGTCGTTGGAAATGGTATTTGTTGAACTATGTTTTTAACAATATCATTTATTGGGTTTCTTGCTTCATTTGTTAAAACAAGTAAAGCAACATACAATTTGCTTATTGTTACCTTATTATACACAAATTGTGTTCCATTTCCTGTTTCAATTTCTTTTCCAATTAAAATATAATAACTATAATTATTCCCTCCCGACTCAATAACATCACCATTGACATTGTTATATTTTATTGCGATATCGCCGAGGCCATTTGTGGAATATCCTATACTCCCAATATTGGTATTTAGCTGTATAGATAATGTTTTTTCAAATAAGTTTTCAATATTAAATTCTATTTCAATGGGCTTGTTACTTTTCGAAGATATTATGTTTTTGGTTATCCCATAATCTTCTGAATAGTCTATATATATTGCCTTTTTAATTATTTTACTTGTATCTATATTAGCTACCTTAGTTATACTAGCACTAATTCCAATTGTTTTTTTAAATATTGTCCCTGCTCCTTTAATTAATGTTTTCCCAAGAGTTATTATACCTTGAATTATTGTCCCTGTTTCATCAACATTATTAATTGGATTGTTACTTACATATAAATATAAATTGTTCGAATAGAAATCTTGATTGGCGCCAAATATCGTATCGGCACTTATAAATCTTCCCCATTCTGGATTATAATATCTACTGTTTAAATAATAAAGTTTTGTTTCATTATCATAATAGTATGATCTATATCTAAATGGATTGATTATTCCAATATTTTCTTCATCCATTATTGTATTATTATCATTGTCTGTTATACTTATTATCTTTCCCCAACTATCATATGTATATTTTACTACTAAATATCCGTTGTCGTCAACGATACCAATGATATCGTTTTGGTGATTTTATTTATGAATATTTTTGTAATAGTTCCTAATATATAAGTACTATACTTACTATGATCGTATATGTTATTCCCAAATTATTTCACCACCTTTATAATTTATTTATGATTTTGGTCTTTTTTGTCAACACTTAATTATTATGATATAATAGAAGAAAAGTAAGCGAGGTAGAACGATGAAATTCACTTTTAAAAGAAATCTTTCTATTTTGTTAATAAAAAAAATTTTTTTTTTATTAATTTTAATTTTATTATTCTTTTTTCTTACATTTTATTTTAAAAATGGTGTAGGAAAATTTTTAGTTGGAACTATCTTATTTATTCAATTCAGTATTACTCTTTTTAACACTATATCTTTATTAGTATCCGTATATTCTTTTTTTAACAACTTATCTCAAGACAAAAAAGATGAATTAGAGAAAGAGTTGTCCAATTCTATATTCTCATGCGAAACTTGCTATTTAACTAATAAATATGTTTTTTTATTAGCCAATTGTAATTTTATTGATTATTCAGATATTGATAAAATTACAGTTTCAACTTCAATTAGACTTCGTCCAAATTCAAATTTATTATCTATGATTTATTTTAGAATAAAATTACATTTAAACGAGCATACATATTTATGTTTTGAAACTAACTCTGCTTTATTAAAAAATAATTTTATTAATATATTAGTTAAAAAAAATCCAAATATAAAGATTCAAAAAAATAGTTAAATAAATAAAACCCCAATTCAATATAGAACTGAATTAAGGTTCTAAGTGAGTTTTTTATACTCACTTTTTATTGACAACTTCAGTCTATTATCTTGAAGTTTTTGTAATTTATTTTTATTATTTAAGTGGCATCGAAATCTACAAATCCTTTATATACTTTTCCACAACCATTACATTTTACTGTTATAACAATCCAAGTAAATGCATTATCTTTTTCTTTAATTCCTAATTCTTTTAACTCTTCCATATTTGGATATTCATATTTTGCATATACAGAGAAATTATTACCCTTACATTTTGGACAATTCCACTTTTTTTCAGATTGTATATTTTTGTGGTCTAAATTTTCAGTACAGCATCTATATCCGTCTATAGTACTATCAAATAGAATTAGTTTTTCTCTACATTCTTTACATATTAATGTAGTTCTTATATCTCCTGTTTCTGAATATAAATATGTACCAAGTAAAAACTTATTTATAACTTCTCCACTTATTTCCAATTCAAAATCTGATTTATTACAGCATGTAATTTTTCCACCTACTAAAGTATTGTCACCACTAACTTTTCTTGATTCACAATTAAAATGATTCTGTATTCTTTTTGGGATTTGCATTTTATCCTCCTTATCCTATTATTTCGAATATTTTTCTAACCCAAACAATCACCTTTCCGATAGAATTTGGATTGCTTGATGTCATTTTAGATACTTTATTAAATATATATGTTGTACTTTGTTTTGGACTAACTACTTCAACTATTTTATTTGCACCATTCTTTGCAATTCCTATAATATCAGGTCTACTAGTTCCAACCATGCCTGATGAATTAAGAGCTTTATTCATATACAAACTGGAATATTTATTGCTGATTAACATTTTTCCAGCTTCTACATTGGTTGCGAGTCTATGTATTGAAGATGCATGAGTACCTCCGCTTACCACAGTTCCAGTAGCTACACTAGCATATCCAAGAGTCGCTCCACCTACTGCTCCAACTAATGTACCACCTAAAAATCCTGTTGCGGCACCACCAGCAGCTCCTTTTTTTCCACCTGATATTCCACCAGCAACTGCACCACCTAGCGCACCTACAGTTCCACCAGCAAGTGCTCCAGTTAGTGCTGCTCCAGCTATAGCACCACCAACTCCTGGTAAACAAACTGCTGCTACTGCTAATCCTCCGATGACGGCAACTCCTACAGTAACTTTTAACCAGTTTGACATCTTCCAGTGCCCATCTATATCAAAATTATTTATTGGATTGTTGCTTACATATGTATATAGATTATATGAAATTATATCATCGTTTGCACCTAATATACTATCAACACTTACAAATCTTCCCCAAGAAGGATTATAGTATCTACTATTAATATAGTATAGTTTTGTTTCTGTATCATAGTAATATAATCTATATCTATATGGATTTAATACCCCTATATGATTCGAATCGGAAATTTCATTTCCAAATTGATCTTTTATGCTTAGTAGATTTCCCCAACTATCATATGTATATTTTACTACTAAATATTCGTTGGCGTCAACGATACCAATGATATCGTTTTGGGGATTTTATCCCAATTATAGCGGTCACTTATAATTGTACAAATATTAATTTGCCCTTTTAGTTTTATCTGTTTTGACTAATAATTTCACTATTCTGTCAGGTTAATAAAAAATTATTAAATAAATGATAATATACAAAAAAGGTATATATTTTAGGATAACAATTTATCCAATCATTTATTATTTTTATAATAACGATTTGAATTAAGATATACTTATCAGAAATTTTATTAATAAATTTTTTAGTTATTGCTCCTAATACATAAGTGACAATACTTACTATTAATGCATACGTAATTTCCATTCTTTCCTCCTTTTTAGACAAAAAAACTTCGAATTACCTTTGCAATGCGAAGTTTTTATTCAAACTCATATGTGTTTATTTCTAACTGATGTTGTTCTAAATCGTATAAAGCAACATGCATTTTATAATTTTCTTTAATTCTTGTCACCGTATTATATTCTTGTGTTTTCTCATTATATATTGTTATATAACATTTTTTACATTCTCTATGAATCATTTGATATGGAATCAAAGGTTCTAATTCATTTGAGATTGTTTTAAAATTTATCCAATTTTGTCCGTTTACAATATTTTGTTCAAATTTCTTCAATTTCAGTGAATTTTGAAAAAAAGCCTCTGTAACAGTCACATTTTTTTTATCTAAATCAAAGTATGTTCTATATTTTTGTTGGATATAATCTCCGTCTCTAGGTATATTAACCTTTAAAATTTCTTCATACGGTTTTATTTTATTATAAGGAATCCTTCCTATTGGCATAACCACACAAAAACTACCAAACACTATCAATAACACACAAATTACACATCCAAAAATGATATTACTCTTTGCTTTTTTATTTTGATTTTTTAATTTATATCCAATGATAATTGATAAAATAGGTACAGGTAGCCATAACCAAAACACCCACATTTTTTCAGTAATTAAAGAACTGGGAATATCTTTTGCTATTGCTCTTATTGTAAGAACTGCACCAAAAAAACTAAATATGGTTATATAAAATAATAAATTTAATAAGAAAGTATTATCTTTAGCATTAACTTCTTCTTTGTTTTTCTTTAATTTGTTTTTTTTATAATAAATTTTACTATTAATATTTCTTAGAAATTCTTCTTCTTTTTCTTTACATTCTTCTTTATTTATTATAACTGCGGCGTTATTACCATATATATAAAAATTATTTTCTGTTTCGATTATCTTTTTTACTTGATCATAGTTTAATTTTATTTCAATATTATCACTTTTTTTTATTAAATAATTATCAAAGAAAGTTATCGTAACTTTATCACTAATCATTCTATTTTTTTTATAGTAATTATAATGTTTTTTTATTAACCATTCTATTTTTACTTTATATAAAATCATAACAAAACATATTGTAATAACACCAATGATAACAGCTGTTGTGATATTTAACTTATATATAACTGATATAAATAAAATTATTATAATTTCTACAATGGAGGTTTTAAAAACATTCCACCAGTAAAATTCAGGCGTAAGTATCATCATTTTCCTATACTCATCCCATGTCATATTAAAATCTGTAGAAAATATTTTTTTATTATCCATAACCAAAACCTCCATGTAGTTTTTATTATTTATTTTTATTATATCACAATTTATTTTTTACATCAATTTTATAATAATCCCCATACCCATACTGGTCCAACAGGTATTGGAACAGGAGTAGGTCCAGGTATAGCAATTGCTACAACTGCTAAAATTGGAAAAATTATGTTAGCTCTAAACTTTGTATATGTAGCAACGGATACTTCTTCTACTGTTGTTTCTGTTTGATATCCAACATATAAGTCGAAGTCCTCGACACCAGCAATTACATTGTATTTTTTATCTTTCACATTTATACCTGCAGATATTTCTACTATTTCGCCATTATTACAACTTAGTTTAACATTACTATATTTTCCATTTACCTCTATTTCCGAACCAAATCCATCACTACTAATATGAATTGCACTATCACCACTTCCAACAACCGGAGATGAAATAGAAGTGTTAGAACCCATTGTTACACTAGAACCAGGAATTGATGCAACTGTTGTTTCTCTTTCATCAACAGGATAAATAACACTAAATCCGAAGACATAATTAACTACATTGTTAAATGTCTCTTTTGCTTTGGACCATCCTTTCTGCAATGTCTTTTTAGCTGTTTTAAGGCCTTTTTCAATTTTTTTCTTAGCTTTTTTTGCACCTTTGCATATTTTGTCCCAAAGCCCATGTCCACTTGCATCAGTTAGTGAAATGGGATTATTACTTGCATATGTAAATAAATTAAAAGAAATAAAATCTTTATTTGCACCTATAATAGTATCAGCATTGATGAATCTAGACCATTCTGGATTATAATACCTAAAAATTAAGTAGTATAATTTAGTTTTACTATCATAATAATAACTTCTATATCTATATGGATTTATTAAACCAATATTACTTTGATCTGTAATTAAGTTCCCATCACTATCTTTTATACTTAATATATTTCCCCAACTATCATATTCATAAGTAACTATTTGCTCACTTAAATTATTTAATATCCCGATAATATCATTTTGTAAGTTTTTGATGTAATAATATTTTTGACCGTTATATTCTAATCCAATAAGTCCTGAAACATCATATAAATAATATATAGTATTAGTAGTATTTCTTTCATGTTCATAAATTATATCGTTTCCGTCATAATAATAGTCTGTTATAACACCATTTACATTTCTTGATGTTCTTAAACCATTGACGTTGTAATTATATGTAACATGCAAATTGCTTGAACTGTCCGTATAACTATTTAATAAGTTTCCATTAACCCAAGTCATTGCTATATTATCTCCTATTGTCAGTGGGTTACCAATATTGTCATATGTTATATCTGTTCCATTGTAATTTGTTAATAAATCTTCCCAATTACTATTGTTGTATTGATACGTGTCGTTTTTTACTATTTTATTGTCTGTTAAATTTCTTTTTGTTTTACTTAATATATTTCCATAACTATCATATGAATAATCAATTTGCTCATTTAAAATATAGTTTTCTTCTTTTATTAGCTGACTATGTTCATCATAGAAGTATTGATTAACTAGTTGATTATTATAATATATATGAGTAATATTATATAATTTATCATAATCATAACTATATGTATTATTTCCGTGTACAATATTTTTAATTATTTCTGTTACTCTATGACCATTTTCTATATAGTCATATTGAATACTATAATCGTTGGGAAGGGTTTGTTTTTTCAGTCTATTTATCGCATCATATTCATATACAAACTCCTGACCATCAATAATAGTTTTTACTGGCGTTTGATCTTTGTCATATTGATTTTCTATGTTATGCGTTAAGCGATGACCTAATTTATATTTTTGATTTGTTACTTCGTCATATGTATTATACGTATAATTAATTTTATACTCATTATATCTATATTCAAATAATCTATTGCTTTCATCATACTTATAACTACTTTCTGTTCCATCAGAAGATACTATTTTAGAAATATTACCATTGTTATCATATTTGCAATTATATGTATTGTCTTCTTTTATGATATTTTCAACTCTACCAAATCCATCATACGAATATGAGATAACATCATTATTTCCATAAGTGATTTTTTTCAATTTACCATTATAGTCCATATATTCATGAGAGGTAAAAATAATATTATTTCCTATTATAATGTTCTTAGGATTTAAGAAATTGTCATAGTTAAACTTATATTTTCTTGTTCCTTGAGTGACTTCACTCAATAAATTTTGTTCATTATAACTATACGTAACATTGCGATTACTGGCATTAACTGAACTAAGTAATTTTTGCTCATTATAGGTATAGTTAATAACATTTCCATTTGCATCTGTCACTGATGTAACTTGATTAGTTACTGGGTTAATTATATATTCTGTTGAATTAAAATTACTATCTATTGATCCTGTATTGAATTTTCCTTCTTCATCATACGTGGCATTAGTTTCAATAAATAGTTCATTAATAGTTTCAATATAAAATTCAAATGTTGGATCTTCAATAATAAGGTCTGCCAATTCAACTTTAGCCCCTTCTCCTTTTAAGTACATTTTTTTGTCTTGTTCTTGAATATATATTAAATAACTTCCATTATCTTTCTGTTCAAGATTAAACCATGTATTTCCGCCTTTTATTAATGTGACAGCTAATTCCGAATGTGATATAGAATAAGTTGGTTGTACAGAATAAATAAATCTAAATTTATCTTCATTCTTTTCTAGGTTCCATATTGTATTACTACAAGAATTTTCTTCTAATAATACCATATTTAATTCTGCTTTTAAATATTTACGAGTTCCTTTATTTCTTATTCTATATTGTCCATTACCCAATTCACCTGAATATTTTTTTGAGATAATTGTTGCTTTTGGATTTCCTAAACTGTCATATTTAATTTCGTTTGATATTCCATTTGATAACATTACATTTAATAATTTGTCTGGCTTTTCATTATCATATTCTAAATAGTATTTCTTTCCTTCAGAAGTAACTGCATTTATCAATTGATTATTATCATCATATTTTAACTCGTTTTTTTCTTGATTTTGATTTTTAATTGAGATTAAATTACCTTTGTCATCATATTCATAAAAATTGCTTGTGATATTGTGAAATAACGAAACGTTTGTGATATATAGATTATTGATTTGTGTATTTTGATTAAAGATCAATTCAATTTCATCAAAATCTTCTAATGCATATGCACTATAGCTGAAATATTGCCAAATTGTATCATTATTATTAAATGTTGGACTAGAAATAGCACAATACTCTGCTTCACCATCTGAGGGATGGAAATTAATCATAACTGAATTACATGCATGCTGTCTACACGCTGGTACTCCTTCATTTTTGTACCAGAATGATACTGTGTATAATTCATCTTGTTTTCCATTAACTTTAAATTTTTTTCGGAAACTTGTTGCATATAATGGATTCATTGAAATCTTTAATGCTGTATTCTTATTGTCATTCACTTCAACTATACTAAAAAATTGATTTGCGTCAATTTCTGTTCCGCTTTCGTCATATGCATTTATTGTCCAGCCACTTAAACTTTCAGAAAAGTCAGAATTTTCAATCATGTTATATAGATTTGCAACTTCTCCTTTTTCCAACTGAAGTGCATCTATATATAGTTGACCTTGTGTTTGGAATGCAATAATTATTTTTAAATCCGTTGTAGCATCTTCTGGGTAATAAATACTAAGATTGCACCTTTCAAACACATTTGACCAATCTATTTCATAAGTTACTCCTACAGTTTTTCCGTCTTTGTCTCCATACATTAGGATTAGGTCTGTCGGCTCATCTGCTTTGAAGTAGCCGCTTAATGTATAATAATAGCCTTTTGGTACCGATACATATTGTTCTATTGATCTTCCTGATTTTAAGCAATCTATTCGTAATGATCTATTCCCAGAATAAGATTCTTCTGTAGAATATGATAAAATTAAATTTTCCTCATCTTCATTAGAAAAATATTGTTCATCTAATTCAAAACTTGTATTTTTTAGATAATTTTTTACATGTGCAGTTGGTATATGGTTTGCTAGTAGCTTATTATTTGTACTTCCAGAAGTACTAAAATCTTGTACTAATGAGTATGCGCCATCAATATTTTCATTTGATTTTAAACTATTTCTGGAAATTATATTTCCTGAAGAATTATAAATTATTGTTTCTGCTCTTTCTTGACTATCTATAATTCTTGTTGTATCAAAACCATATTCTAAACTAAAAAATTGGCCTAAAGTATTATTCAATCCATATTGTGTAACTTTTTTAATCCTGTGGGGAGTTTTTGAATAATATTCATAATTTATTTTAATACCAGTGATGTCTGTAATTGATGATATTAAATTATTCTCATTATATGTAAAACTAGTTGTGCCAGTAATTGATTCTATAGATGTTATTTTTTCTTCTAATATATTTATTTTTGTAACACTATCCTGACTTGTTATAGTAATAATATTTGTATCATATGAAATTAAAATTTCTGAATTATACTTATCTTTTATTTTATTAATTCTGTTATTAGAGTCCCTTTCTATATTAATACAATTTCCATCCGAATCATTTATTTTTACTAAATAATATGTATCGTCAATTAAATTAAATATCATTTGTCCATTACTTTTGTCTTTCATGATGCATTGGTTATCACCTTTTTCAAGTGTCAAGCCTAGTCCATCCTCATCATTGTATATACTACTATTCTCTGTTTCTTTATATAAGTAATGAATTGTTCCGTCCGCATCAATATATTCAAGATATTGACTTCCTATTTCTGCAACTGGATTTCTAATTATTTGCTCTAAATTTAGTTTATATCCTTTACCAAAAAATGTTTCATTTTCAAGTATTACGTCGTTTGTATTATATACAAGTTTAAGCTTAGCAGGCAATTGCCCACCTATTGTGTGACCGATATTAAATATTGTAGTTAAATTTCCATTGTATGTGTTTACATATGCTGTACCATCACTAAATGCTTGTGACCTATAATCCAAATAACTTTCGATACCATTTTGATTTCTATATGTTACTGCAATAAATGGTTTGGGATTGTCCCCACTTATTGTATTGCTTTTTGAGAAAAAAGCTGGATAATCTTCATCAATATATTCCTTTGATACTGATTGTATCATTACACCATTATTTTCTTCTTTGTTATACCATTTTTTCGCTAAATTAGTAATGTCACCATACATTGTAGTTGGTAATAAATTTGTGCCTTCCACTGAACTTCTTTCACATTCTAATAATGATTCTGCTTTGCTATCAAATTGAGTATTCATTGAGTCCCATGTTGCTTCATTTTCATTCCAAGAACCAGTTATTCTATGAATGGACGCAAGTTTTGGCTCTGCTATATCATGATTGTTTGAAGGCAAATATCCTGTTAATATAATACTTGCACCAACAACTTGACTTCCAGTACCAATTTCTGGTAAATCGAATTTTATTAAAGTTTTATTTTCAATGGTGCTTCCATTAATTTGTTCTATTCCAGCTTTCAGTACATCTTGACTGCTTTTATCAATACCAGTATCACCTTGATAAATATATGTGTCGCATAGACCTGTTGATTGACTTTCATTTGTAATTGTTGGATCAATATATACTGGGAATTTAGTATCTTTTGATGTTAACCATTTTTTATCGAGAATTAGTTCTAGATTATAGTAGCCATTTTTTTTAGATAAATTATAGTAAATATTTGTATTTTTATTACCATTTGAATCTTGCATATATGGTTTTTCAATTGTAAATATTGCTTGGTCTTGTTCTAGAGCAATAATGCTATTATCTCTTTCAATTAATTGAAGATTAGTGAATATGTCAAAAATTAGTCTTTTGTATTTTTTAGAGTTTAAAATAATTGTTTCTTTGACTTTAGTTGGTAGATTTTGATATTTGATATCAATATTATCCAGTATATCTTTATAAGCTAATTCACTTATATACTTTGAAACTTTTTTCTTATTTTGAGCTTTTGTTCTTTTTGCATTTACTAATTTAATATCCAAATAATAGTTATCTTTTTCCATTTTCATGATTGACGAGGATACCTCTCCTGGAAATTTAACTTTATATTCATTACTTTTGTTTGTATAACAGCTATTTTTCTTTATTAAAGTGTTATCTATTTCTTCATACTTTCCATTCTTTAAGTAATGAATGTTCGAATCATAAATTTTAGCCACGATTGTACCATCTTCCCTTAAGAAATGCTTTTCTCTTGGCTTTCTTTTATTTATTAATTCTACTTCTTTCATATAACACCTCTCTTATGCTATCCTTTTCCAGACATTTACAACTAAATAGGGTGGCATATTGTTATGAGGTTCATCCTCTCCTGTTGTTTCATTTATAGCAGTCGCAGAGATAGTTTGATAATTACTTCTTCCAGCACAACTATAATATCCATTACTACTTGCAGCTAATCTAACATCATAATCACTAGCTTTGTTATACCAAGTGTCAGAATCTTGTTTATGAGTATGAGGTTTCTGTATATGAGTATGTTGTGGTAATTCATTCACAGTCAAAGTATGTGTTGCTTCACCACCTGTTGTTGTATTTTGATAAGTATCACCACTTGCTAATAAAAACTTATCTTTAATCTGTTCCCAAGTTCCACCAAATAAAGTATTAGGTGATAAGTCATTTACTGATAAGTAAACAGAACCAATGGGATAGATTAAATCAACTAACTCTTCTAGTGGAGAATTACTATCTGCGGTAATTATACTTTTAACAGTCAAATTACCTTCACTATCTAGATTAAATTTGTTATTTCTTGATGTAATACAAGTAACATTAAGATTATTAACTTCTAAATTAGTATTATCTTCAGTTCTTGTAAAAGAGTCAATAATATACTCTTCCATTAAAATTCCTTCTTTCTTTATTTTTTTGAATAGGTCAGAAAAATACCTATTCACTTGTTTCCCCACTTAAGTCCAAAAAAACAACCCTAATTTTGAAATTTTTTAAAAAAATTATCAAAATAAGCAATTTTTTTATAAATTTACTAGGAAAATGCCTATTTTTAGATATTTTTTGTATCTTCTTGTAACTAAAATATAAATATAATATAATATAATAAGATGTATTAGTAAGAGAAGAGGAAAATTTTGGTGAGAAAAAGAAAGAAGAAGAAAAAACTTATTCTTGTGATTGGCATTCTAATTATTATTGGTTTAGGAATATTTACATATCAATATTTTAGTAATAAATTGGTTACTGATATAAAAAAACATTATAGTAAATTTGCAACTACAATAGATAAAGTTAATATTTATGATAAAAACAAGAAGAATATAGGAACAATATCTAAGGGATTTGATTTGGAATTAGAAAAAGACAAAAATCCCCATAAAAAATATTTTAAAATTAAGGACACACCATACTATATTTTTTATAAGGATATTAAAAAAATTAATAGTTATAAAAAAGAGCAAATAAATAATCATTATTTGCCATTAAATAAAAATATCGAAATCGAAAAAAAAGTATTATTAAAAAATGGGGAAACAATCGTAGAATTAAACGAAGATATTTCACTTCCTGTTTACTACATTAAAGATAATAATTATATAGTTTATTATATGGGGAAAGTTTTTCAAGTAGAGAAAAACAAAGCTGTAAAAGAGATTAAAACTAAAGGAAAAATAGAAAACTCTAACATAAGCGTTATTCATTATGAGAATATTAGTAATAATTGTAATGAGTATGATTGTATAAAACCAAATAATGTAAAAGAACAAATAAATATGTTGAATAGTAATGGCTATTATTCTATTACTTTAGATGAATATAAAAGTTTTTTAAATGGTGATCTTAATTTAAAAAATAAAGCAATATTATATACGACGGCAAATCAAAGTGATTTTATTGATAAAATAAATACAGAACTTGGTGTATGTATAGAAATAGTAAATGAGACGACTGGTTTAAAATTTAATTCTACCAATCAAATGTCAAAGAAAAATAATAGTAAAGAGGTAATTGATCGTTATCAGATAAAAAAATATTCTACCCTAGAAAACATTTTAAAGATGGCCCAAGGTGAATCAGTGGTGGAAAATGCTCCAATTATTAAAAATGGTGCTGGACAAGGTATTCCTGTTTTAAATTATCATTTCTTTTATGATCCAAATCAAAATGAAACTTGTAATGAAGGAATATGTTTAACAGTACAAAAATTTGAAGAACATCTATTATATTTAAAAAATAATGGCTATAAGACATTAACTATGTCTGAATTTAGGGAATGGATGTTTAATGAATTGGATTTACCTGAGAAGTCAGTGTTAATTACAATTGATGATGGAGCTATGGGAACAGGGAAACATAATGGGAATAAGTTAATTCCTTTACTTGAAAAATATGATCTTCATGCAACTTTGTTTTTAATTACTGGCTGGTGGAATTTAAATAATTATATTTCACCAAATTTAGATGTACAATCACATACTAATGATATGCACCAATATGGTACATGTGGCAAGGGACAAATAAATTGTTATTCATACGATGATGCTTTGGCTGACTTAAAAAAATCAATTAGTATTTTGGGAAATTCCGAATCTTTCTGTTTTCCTTTTTATTCATATAGCGACAAGTCACTTCAAGCAGTAAAAGATGCAGGATTTAAGATTGCCTTTATAGGGGGAAATAGAAAAGCAACAAGAGATGATAATAAATTTTTAATACCTCGATATCCAATTCATAGTGATATTACGATGGAGAGATTTATTAATATAATTTCATAATAATTCTAAAGAAAAAACATGTTATTTAAACATGTTTTTTTAGAAACGATGGCCACCTCCGCCGCCAGAGGAATGACCCCCTCCTCCGCCGCCGCCACCGCCGGATGAGCCTCCGGAAGAATCGGATAGTGGTGAAAACTCTCGACGTTGACCGGTTTGATTTATAATTATGTCGCCAACGGTAAAATCAATTAAAGCTGTGTTTAATACTTCCTTTGCGCTAGCTTTCTTTATAGTTGTACTTGCTAATACAATAAAGAAGTTGATAAAGAAAGCAAGTGTTAGGGCAATAAAAATATTACTAGCATGTCGCATAGGCTCAGCTATTTTTCCACCATTTAGAATGGTATTTATTTGAGAAAAAGCTAGACTAGCGCACTCATAATATCTCGCATCAGAAGCATATTTATAAGCATTGTCTGTAATAATGTTAGCCTTATCTGTTGTTAGAGATTTATAGTTTGAGCCATCTGAAAAAATATAAATATAGCGATTATCCATGTCAATTAGAAATAATGTTCCACTAGCTGTTGAAAATCTCTCGTGATAGAAGTTAGAGGCATAGGCTGAAGTACTCGTATAATTTTCAGAAATACTTTTAAAGATAATATTTCCATATTCTGTTAAGGGTTGCATATCAGCACGAAGTTTATCTAATTCATCTTCACTCATTAAATTAGCATCGTCTTCTATTACAAGACTATAACCTGTTGTTTCGTTCTTTTCAACTGGTAGCGATAAGGCTGCTACATTTTTAGTACTTATAATTATTAATAATAAAAGACATAATATTTTAAATATTTTCTTATTCATTTTCACTACCTCCCCTTTTTTCTAGTTGAGGTAGTTTAGTTGAAACTAACAAGTTATGCTCTTTTACTAAGTCATAAAAAGACCATATTACTAGACAAAGAATAAAGATTGCTGCCCCATAATAATAGATATCCGCAGCTGCTTCAGACACGAGAACAGAAAATCCAATTATGATACCTATTATTTGTTTAATAATATATTTAAATTTTATTTTTGATTGCTTAGTCTGACCTTCCTTATTTACGAATAAGTAGCCTTCATCATCAGCATGAGTTTGTCTATTATATACTTGTTTCATTTGAACTATTGAGATTATTAGACTAATAATAGCACATATTATAGAAAAAATTGTTACAGTTGTTGGTACTATTACAATACTTAAATCAAGTATGAAAAAGATGGGAATAGTAAGTAATAAAGAAAATAAAATATATTTTTTAAAATCTACAGGCAAATCTACAACTATTTTTCCGGTGTGACCATTTACTATAGCGTAGTTGACATATTGTTCTTTTTTATCTCTTATAGCTAAAAAATATAGTGGGAATAAACCGGTTTTCTTGTCTGCTACTTGGAAGTTAACTTTTGGATTATGACAATTGTAACGTATAAATTCTTTTTGTTTTAATAATCTTTCTTTAGCATCAACATTAGCTATTGTAATAGCGTTGTCTTCATAGATATTATTTTCTACGTCAGAGGTATCAGCATAATAACCTGCTAAGTAGTTAACGTTGAAAGGTTCTACTTCTTTATAATTATGGGGAATAGCATGGGTAAAATTATCATAAAGATTCGAAACCATATCATAAGATATTCCATCATAATTGGCATCAATTTTAGCTTTTATATCATATTCATTATAATAAACAAAGTCCCCACTGCGATGAGAATATTTTTCACCTCGATTAATGCTGTAGTCATGAAATGACAAATTATATATACAATATGGAATATAAATTCCTCTAAATTTACTTACTACAACGTCAGATTTCATATAATTAGGTGTAAAAAGTGATTTTGCTATTTTCTTTTTGTACGCCTCTATACACTCTGCTTGGGTCTTTTTAAAAGGAATTATAAATTGTGGATTGGTCTTTTTAATTAGTTTAGATTCGATCATAGCCTGTGATCCACAATAACTGCAAAAAGTAATGGCTGTTTCGTCAAATGTCAAAAGGGTTGCACCGCATTGAGAACAACTGTAACTTTTTCCTTCGTATGTTTCAGTACCTGGTACTTCTTTTGATTTCTTTACTTCAACCTCTAATTCTTTAGGATTAAAAGTTGAGCCACAATATTCACAATGAACTTGTTGCATACTTGCGTCAAACTCTAATTGAGCCGTACAATTTGGACACCTTATCATATTATCACCAATTATATTTTAGCAAACCACTAGTATAAAGTCTATAATTATTCTATTATTTAAAGACTAATTTTGCGATGAATTTGCTAATTCAATATTCCTTTTTTTTATTATAAAGAAATAAATAAGACCCGATATTAAAAGTCCTACTACTTCTAACGTTAACATAGGTGGAAAATACTTTAACCAGGGATATAAAACCATTACATTTTCAGGTATTTCAGTTGAGAAAATATAATTAGTTTTAAAAATTAAATTAAATGGATACATTATAAGCATCAAAATATTAGTTAAAAGAAATGTTTTTAGATAGTCTTTCTTCTCCACTTTATAGCCCAAGGCATAATAAGAAAAGAAACTAACAATAATAAAGAAATGGTGAGATATTACATATTGCCACCACTCAAAATTATCAATTGTCGATATAAAATCAGGCCATAGAATAGCCGGAATTGGACCAATAAAGCAAAGAAAAATAGTAAACTTTAAAATCCAATCCTTTTCAAATAAAATACCATACATAAACATATAATTGGCAATAAAGCACAGATGAAATGGTAAATTTCTTTTGTAATCAAAACAACCATAATATAAAAATCCCACTGTGTAAATAAGCATATTTAATAATAAAATAATAGCACAAATTTTTAGAATTTTTCTAGATTTAGATATAGGGATTTTAGCAATTTTACTTCGATTTATATAGACAATAATTAAACCAATTATAGGTATTAAAATAAATAAATTATGAATTAAACCAAATTGTTTAAAAATGAATTTTGGGGTTTCATTAACAAAGAATTCTCTTAACATATACTACTTCCTTTTTTAGATATTCTTTAAATATTATTTTATCATGAAAGAAATAATTTCAGCAATTATTAATTATTACTTACTAGAATAAATATTTACTTGATAGGTGGTTTTAGAGATAGAATAATTTTTAATACTTTTTAAAGGAATAAGATTAGCTGTTATATTTAAATAGATGTCTAGGTGCAGATGCTGACGATTGCCGTTTACTTTGGAAACAACAATTTTACTGAGTAAGAGTTCTATTAATTTAGTAGTGACCTGCTCAGATGTAAAATATAAATTTATATGTTTTTCTAAATTAGATATATTGATTGTTGAAGAGGCATGCTTGAGATTGATAATTTTCTCCTCTAATTGTTGAAGTTTATAATTAAAGATTGTTAATTCCTTCTGAAACTCTTGTGTAGATAAAATATTGTTTAAGGCTAGGTCTAAAAGTTTGGTCTTTTTTGAGAGTAATTTTTGTTTTTCGGATTGATAGTTTTTTAATTCTTTTTCTTTGGAATAACTATCTTTATATAAAGATACTAAGTTTTTAGTTATTTCTTGTTTATTTAGTAATAATTTATTAAAAATCAAACCTAATATATTGTAAAGATCGCTTTCTTTTAAATGAGGCGAAGCGCAAGCCTTGAGACCTTTGGTGAGATAGGTAGCGCAAACCCAAGTTGTTTCTTTTTGATGACGTCGACGAAAGAGAGTTTTATGATCTTTACAGTATATTTTAGCGCTTAGAGGGTATCTATTTTGATAAAGTTGTTTAGAACTTTTTAAGGCTGTAAATTTGATATTTCTTGTTTTTAGTCTCTCGTTAACTCGATCCCAAAGTTTTTTAGAAACAATTGGTGGAATTTTTGTCGGGGCTTCATAAGTAATCCAAACTTCTTCGGGAAGATACTTGACCTTTTTAGTCATATAATTAGTTATTTCTGTTTTTTTTCCACAATAATAACCTTTGTATTTGGGATTCTTTAACATACGACGAATTGTAGTTGTTGTCCAAGCTTTGTTTTGAGCCGTCTTTTTGCCTTCCTCATTTAATATTTTAGCTATTTTACTTATTGAAAGAGATTCTATTCCATACATAGTGAAAATTCTTTTGACAAGATTAGCTTCGTCAGTAATTAAAATTAAATTTCCGGTTTGTTTATCTTTCTTATAACCATAAAGCATGTTATTGCCAAGAATGGTTCCTCTATTAATAGCCGACTGCATGCCAAACTTTACACGTTCCGAAAGTCGTCTTATTTCGTCTTGTGCCATGGAGGCCATAATAGTTAAACGAAGTTCTGAATCTGGTAGAGCCGTATTAATATTGTCGTTAACAAATAGAACGGCTACTCCATATTCTAAAAGTTTTCTGGTGTATTTAATGCTATCAAGAGTATTTCGAGAAAAACGCGATATTTCTTTAGTTATTATAAGATCAAATTTATCTTTCTTAGCATCATCAATCATTTTCATAAAATTATCTCTTTTAATATCACTAGTTCCTGTTATGCCACTGTCAATATAACCAGGTATATAAGTCCATTCTTTATTTTCTTTAATCATTTTATCAAAATGCTCGACTTGGTTTTTTAGGGATGATTGTTGAAGTTTATTAGTAGTTGATACTCTAGAATAATCTGTTACACGTAGAGGAATTTTAGTTAGAGGAATACCTGCATTTAGTTTTTGTCTTATAGTATATAAATCTATTTCTGTCACCTCTATCTACTAGTCAAGTAATTTTTCCTCTACTTGCTTAAATGTTTGATACGTAATAAGATTTTCGAGATATAATTTATTATTAATAATTAGTGCTAGTTCAGTATAAATTGTTTCTAAATTAGAAAAAATTTTTGTATTAATAAAAATCAGTCCCTTCATAATATAATAATATGCACAGTATGTTATTTTTAGAAAACTAAGTAAAGTGAGAAAACTATGTGTCTTCTCACTTTATAATTAATTTATGTAAAAGCAAGCCTATTGCCTATTTTGTTAAAACCTTTTTTAAGTTTATTTTAGCTAACTGTAATGATTTATGAATTGCTTGTTGACTAACATGCTCTTCTTTAGCAATTTCTCTTTCACTTTTATCCCCAAAATAGTATTTCTTTATTCGTTGACGTTGTAGTTTAGGTAAGCTATTTACGGCTTTTCTTACTTCTTTTTTTGTTATATTCCGAATAAATTCTTCTTCTAAGGATAGTGCTTTACTTTTTGCTCTAGAGTTAATTTTATTTTCATATATTTCTGAATGTTCAATGTGGCGTTCATATTCATGCATTTGTGAAATATCTTCTAATTCAAATTTATCCATTGTATCATATATTTCTTTAGAAATAGTTATGGTATGATGATTCTTTTTATTATCAACAAAAGTGATGGTATAGGTATTAGTTCCATCATTATGGCTTATTGTATAAGGATTGTCTTTTTGTTTTCTTCGCTTTGGCATATGTAACATGATAACCCTCCAATCTTTTATAATTTAAAGTTCTATAGTGTGGAGGGGAACGAGGCCTATTTATAATATATAAAAACCAGTTAGATATAGTAACTGGTTTATTAGTGGAATGAGATAGTTGAATTGTTAATGAATTATTCTTTATCTTTTTTATTTTGATCTTTCTTATTATTTTTTAAATGAATTATGATGCTGTCGGCGGCTGATGCTGAGATGAGACAAAGAACTACTGCTTGAAGAAAGTTTGTTTCTATCTTGAACCAGTAACATATACAGGCACTAATTAGGCCAATGATAACATTTTTGATAGGGATATATTTACTTGGAACATTATTAACAAAGATTTGAATTATGGCCCCTAAGATATAAGTAACAACACTGACAACAATCATATATGTTATTTCCATAAGCATCACCCCTTTCTTAGAGTGTTATTTTAGTATTTTAACAGTTTAAGAATAGGTCTTGCTTTAATATCATATGATAGTTATTTAAATGTGTTCTTAATTATAATTGAGTTAAGCGAAAAGTCTTCTAATTTATACGCCTATGCTCTATTTTTACTATCATAGAAATATATATTCTTTTATTATTATTGCTTTTATTTTGTTAGTTGATAGTGATTATTTAGACACTATGTGAACCTAATGCCCTAGACTTAGAGAATAACGGCTATGGTTATGTAGTGGCTTCAATTGGGGAATTAGGCGGTGTTGTTCCTTACACTTCATATTCAGCTAGAGATAGTTACATCAAAGAAAATAAGGACGTAATACGTGATTTTACAAAAGCTATTCAAAAAGGAATTGATTTTGTTCATACACATACAGATAAAGAAGTGGCAGAAGTAATTCTTCCACAGTTTCCAGATACATCTTTAAATGATTTAGAAAAAGTAGTAGCACGTTATAGAAGTATTGAAGCTTGGCCTAAGACAACTAAATTTAGTAAAAAGTCATTTGATCATTTACAAGATATTATGTTGGATTATGGTGCAATAGATGAAAAAGTTAAATATAGTGATTTAATCTATAATGAAGAATAAATTATTAACTATTTCTAATTTAGGAAAAACTTACTTTGGTAAGGATAGTGATGTTGTTGCTTTAAACGATATTAGCTTTGATGTTTATGAGAATGAATTTATTACAATTGTCGGTCCTAGTGGGTGTGGTAAATCAACTATTTTATCTATCTTAGCTGGATTAACTAATAAGTCGAGTGGAAATGTTTATTTTCATAAAGATTTAACAATTGGTTATATGTTACAGGATGATAGTTTATTTAGTTGGAGAAGTATTTTAGATAATTGTTTAATTGGTCTAGAGGTAGCTAATAAACTAACGACCGAAAATATTGAATATGTTAATGAGTTATTAAAAACTTATGGGTTATATGAATTTAAAGATATGTATCCTAGCTCACTATCTGGCGGAATGAGACAAAGAGTAGCTTTAATTAGAACTTTAGCAACAAAACCTGATATATTACTTTTAGATGAACCATTGAGTGCGCTGGATGCTCAATCGAGATTAGCAATTGGGGAAGATATATATAATATAATTAAACAAGAAGGTAAAACAGCAATTATGGTTAGTCATGACATTTCAGAAGCAATTTCTATGTCGGATACGGTTATAGTATTGTCAAAACGTCCAAGTATTGTAAAGAAAATATATAATATTGAATTAATAAATAAATCTACTCCAATTAAAAATCGTAGTGCAAAAAACTTTGCTTCTTATTATGAAATGATTTGGAGGGATTTAGATGTCCATATCTGAGGAGAAAAGAAAATATTTAAATAAACTCCAACGAGAAAAGATAATTGTTATTAGTAGTAGGATTTTATTATTGGTTTTCTTTCTAGTAATATGGGAATTATTGGCTAGATTTAAATTAATAAATACTTTTACATTCTCTTCCCCAATAAGAATTTGTAAAACACTTATTAATTTAATGAATGATGGTAGTTTATTTAGTCATCTTTGGGTTAGTTTATATGAAGTATTAATTAGTTTTATATTAGCTAGTGTTATTGGACTAATTGTTGCTATAATACTTTGGAATAGTAAAATTTTATCAAAGATTATGGATCCTTATTTGACAGTTCTCAATTCATTACCTAAAGTAGCGCTTGGTCCTTTAATAATTATTTGGGTAGGTGCTAGTATTAATTCAATTATTTTTATGTCCTTGTTAATTAGTACCTTTATTACAATTATTAATATATATAATGGATTTAATAGTACAGATGAGACTTATCTTACGCTAATGAAAAGTTTTAAAGCAACGAAGTATCAAATCTTTACAAAGGTAGTTTTTCCTAGCAATTTAGTAAATATTGTTAGTGCATTAAAGATAAATATTTCAATGAATTTAATTGGGGTTATTATGGGAGAATTGCTTGTTTCTAAGGAAGGAATTGGCTATTTAATTATGTATGGCTCACAAGTATTTAACATTGATTTAGTTATTACAGGGGTATTTATCCTAGGAATTATTTCTTATTTGATGTACTTTGTAATAGAAAAGTTAGAAAAGATGGTTGCAAAATAATTTTGATCATTAAAGATGTTAAAAAAACTAAATCATATGATTTAGTTTTTTATTTAGTACTTTCGCTAGAATTAATTCTTCTTTTTTTAGTAGCTGATGTACAAGGAATAAGAACACTATCCATTGGCACGGCTAAACGACATTCTCCTAACACCTCGGCTCTTTCTAAGTCCGTTGTAGCAGCAGTTAAAATTCTTAAAGCATTAGGATTATCCATGATTGAAGTAATTGTATTATGTTCCTCTGTGTTCATATCCATTCCAAAATCAAATCGAATGCTCAATTCTTCTAGTGGTTGATATTCTGGTGCAAAGGTTGCCATATAGATTGGTTCTCCTTTTCTTGGTGCATTAATAGAAATATCTGTTAATGCTACTGAGTTATTTGGAGAATCAAGTTCAAATTTTAAAAACACGCTTCCTGATTGTGGATAGCCATATTGAATTTGAAATCTTGGCTTAGTGTATTCTCGATCTACTATTTGATCAATTTCAAAGTATTGATTAGAATCCAAAGCTATTTCCTTACCATAGTAAGCAATGGCTGCTTTAAAAAAACTATCAATCTTTTCCTCTGTTTTCTTTCTATTTTCCATTTTTATTTCCTCTCCCCTTTTTTTGGTTCATATTATAACATAAAATGATGTATATGTAAAGAATTATGTTTTTTAATAAAAAAAATAAGATTTAATTATTAAATCTTATCTAATTTAATTTCGGCTTTATCAACTATTCTAAATAATGATGAGTCAGTTATGGACTCGTTTAGAATAGAATTAAATACTTTGGAATCACTATCATTAATCTTAATGACATAAGCATAATTATAGTCTTCTAATTTTTCATAAATATCTTCATCTAAAAATAGACAATCTAGAAATGTAAATCCTTCATCAATTAAGTCCATATATATTTGGTGCTGATAAATTATATAAGCAAAATTATCTTTATAATCTTTTGTAAAAACTAAGGCTATTTTTTCTTTAGCTTGAAGGTGTTCTTTTATATTATTAGAATACTGTTCCGAGATTTCGTTTACTTGGTATAAATAATTATTTTTTAATGTTTTAGAAAACTGGAATGGAAATAACATTATTACAAGAACTATACTTATCATAGTGAATGATATTATTTTGTGGTCTTTTTGATTCGATAATAATTCATTTACTATTAGTAAAAACATAAAAATTGTGTAAGCCGTAAAGATGACTGACATGTATCGAGGAAAAGAGGCAACCGTTTTAATACTTATCAAATAAACAACAAATGTTCCAAGGTAATATATTAAGCTACCAGAATAAAAGACTATAGCAGAAATGATTAGTGGCTTTCTGTTTTTATTTATAATAATGTAAATACTTAGGATTATTATGCTTAGAATAATTAAATTAATAAAGTTTGTATAATTACCAATATCAGTAAAATTAGAGTTAAGCAATGGTCTGTTAAATGTTTCTTCTTTAAAAGTATTAATTATATTTTTTTCATTCTCAGTAGGATTAGTTAATACAGAAATAATACTTGTTTTGTCCATAGCGTCAGTATACATATTATCAGTATTATAAATATTTTGAACTAGTTTCCAACTAATAAAGATCGATATCATTAATAAGATTGGCAATAATAATTTTAAAAGAGTTCTTTGTTTATTTTTCTTATACTCTTTGTGAATTAGCATTTCATTTAAGAAAAAGGAAATATAAGCAGTACTAGCAAATAAAATACCAGTATCTTTTAATAATGTTAATGTCCCTAAAGTTAATAGAAATAATAGATAGTCGGATTTTTTTGAAAGAATATTTTGTGTTGTAAAATATAGAGCTACACCAAAGGTAATTCCTAAAATAGGCTCAATGAATAAAGTTAAATAATAAATCATAGAGTCATGATAACTATTGGCACATATTAATGGAATAAATATTAAACAGAAAATAATTATAGGAACTATGGCTAATTTCTTCCAGGTTAATTTTTTGGTTATAGGTAACAATAGCGACAATCCAAGTAAGGAGTAAGCTAAATATAAATAAGATTCTTTGAAAATGCCAGCCGTCTTTAAGAAGAAATATTGAAATAAAGGCATTCCCGGATTATATGATTGCATTATGTCCATAACTTGGGAATTAGCACCTAATTGTAGCGTATCACTATAATATAAAATTTTAGGGTAAGCACCCCAAAGTCTTAATTCATCCCATAACAGTACCTCGGAATTATTAGTAAGAAAGAAAATTATAAAATAAGATAAGATAAAAACTAAAGAACCTGGAGTTAAGAGATTTTTTCTAATACTTTGTCGTTTACTTTTATATTTTATGATATGGTATATAAAATAGATATAAATTATAAATGCTATGAGCCAAATTAGATATAATCCTACCTTTAAAATGTTAAAGATATAGAAAATATATTCTATTAATATAATTGCCATTATTGTGATAGGTAACACTTCTTCATACTTTCTATCTTTAATACTTCCTAGGAGACTTCCACTTGATATAACAAGGAGTGGAAATAAAATATTAAGCATATTATTTCTTTTCCTTTCTAAATACCCAATGTTGTTGGATTTGGAAACTAATTAGAAATAAAATGGTATCAACGACAATTTTGATAATACTAGGATGAATATGTTCGTGGGCAATTAAAAAGATTGAATTAACTAATGCCCAAGACATAATTGTTTGAAAGAAACAAAGTATATAATATTTTATAATGGTTATTTTCCCTTTAGCATCATTAAATACAACATTTTTATTGACTGTATAATTAAATAGTGATGAGAATATTCTTGCTAGAATAGTACTTAATACAATGGAAATTTCTTTATTTATATTATGATATGATAAGGTAAAAATTAATGTGAATAGTAGAATGTCAATTATGGCTGAGGCTAGACTTGATAAAATATATTTAAAAAACTTACCAAACATCACCTTATATATTTTAATTGAATCTTTTATAGGATTAAAATGGGTTTCACTATTATTATCAAAATATATAGTTTCTATAGTATGTTCAACAATACTTATATTTTTTCTAACAGCTTCTATTAACATGTTAATTTCATATTCAAACCTTTCACCATCTAAGGATAAACAATCTTTAACAAAGGAATAAGTAAGTCCTCTTAGACCGGTTTGAGTATCATTTATCTTTTTACCATATAATAATTTAAAGATAAGGGTTGTGATTTTATTACCTTTTCGACTTTTGAAAGGAACATGTTCTTCATTGAAATCTCTAGTGCCTAATATTAAGCATTCTTGATTAGCTGTATTTAGTTGTTCACCTATTTCAATAATATCTTTAATAGCATGCTGTCCATCTGAATCAGCTGTTATTATACCTAGAGTTTCTTTTTCAGTGTAGTTATTTAAAAAATAATTAAAACCGGTCTTAAGAGCTCTTCCTTTACCAAGATTGATGGCATGCTTTAGAACTATACATGATTTTATTTTAGCAAGTTCCTCAAATATATAATCAAGTTCTTTTTTACTACCATCGTTAACTACAATAACATCAATATTTTTCTTAGCAGTTGCTAGTTCTTTTATGTAATCTATTAAATCCGCATTGGGATTTAATGCGGGAATTAGTACTACAATCTTTTTCTTCGTCATTTTTTAACCTCTATTCTGATAATTTTTATAACCTTGTCTTTATCACCATTCTTAATTGAAAAGTGGTCTTTAAAGTAATTGGTTTTTAATATATTTTATTGTATCATACTTTCCATTAATTAGATGTTTTTTTGATAAAAAAACTAAATCATAATGATTTAGTTTTAGTGATTTTAGTTTTTCTTTTTTGGGGAAGTTTTTTTCTTAGAGGTTGATTTGTTTTTCTGTTGACTCTTTTCTTTGGTTACGACAGCAACTATTGGTTCGGCTAAAGCGGATTCTTCACATCTTTCTTCTTCGCCTTTTGGTAAAGTAAGATTTAAGATAATTCCTACTATGGCAGCTAGACTCATTCCAGTAAATGATACGGAAATATCTCCACTTTGGAAAGTAAGAATCGCACCTCCTAAACCTAGAACTAACATTGTGGAAGCAACAATTACATTACGAGTGTTTTCAAAGTTAATTTGATTTTTGACTAAGACTTTTAATCCATTAACAGCAATAAAGCCATATAATAGTAAGGATACTCCACCCAAAACAGCATTAGGGATCGTTGTAAATATTGCCGATAATTTACCAAGGAAGCCGATGCAGATAGCAATAATAGCGGCAAGACCAATAACCCAAACTGAAGCTACTTTTGTCATTCCAACAACACTAGTGTTTTCTCCATAAGTTGTATTAGCAGGGGCACCAAGAAGACCAGCTACACTAGTTGCTAAACCATCGCCTAAAAGTGTTCTTTCTAGGCCAGGGTCTTTGATTAAATCTTTATTAATTATTGCGCTTAAAGCCATATGATCTCCAATATGTTCGGCAATTGTTACTACGGCAATTGGAGCAATTGTTAACAATCCTACTAGGCTAAAAGTATAATCTCTTCCTGGTAATAGAAATTTAGGTAATTCAAAAAACGAAGCTTCAGCTACCGCAGTAAAATCAACCATTCCTAGGCAGATAGCTACTAAATAACCAGAAACAATACCAATTAAGAATGGGATTACTTTAAAGAAACCCTTGGCCCCTACAGCTGTAATGGCGGTTACTAAGAAAGCCACAAGTCCAACAACAAGACTTTTCCATTCAATACTTCCTGAAGTTAAGCCTAATTGCTCAACCGCACTTGGGGCTAAAGAAAGACCAATTATCATAATCATTGGACCAATAACAATTGGTGGTAATAATTTATCAACCCAGTTTTTTCCAAATAGTTTAATTAGAAAAGCAAATAATACATAAATTAGTCCAACTGCAATTATGCCGGTAGTAAAACCACTTACTCCATCTTTAGCAAAAGCAACTGCAATTGGGGTAATATAAGCAAATGAACTTCCTAAATAAACTGGTGATTTTCCTTTCGTACATAAAATATAAATTAGTGTACCAATTCCACTAGCAACTAATGCCATGGGAATTGTAAGTACAGTCGTTCCGGCAGCTTCATTAACTAAAAGTGGAACTAAAATTGTTGCCCCAAACATAGCAAAAACGTGTTGTATAGCTAATATAAACCACTTGCCTGGGGTTGGTTTTTCATTTGTGTCATATAACAAAGTTGTATTTTCTTTCATAATACTCCTCCTTCAATACTTATGATGATAATTATAAAAAAACACCAATAGCATTAGCTATTGATGTTTTCTTATAATATTTAAAGAAGACAAAGCACCTAGAAAAATAAATGAATCGATACATAGATTAATTTTTTTCTTTTGCTTTATCATCCGTATCACCATATTAATGGTATCACATTTCTTTTAAGCATTCAAGTCTTTTTAAATTGTTTCAATAATATGATTATTAATCCAGTCCAAGAGGTAATTATATATTTCTAACTTTGAATTTTCGTGCAGAACGTCATGACGAAGATCTTCATAAAACTTTACGGTAACGTCACTTTGGAAATTTTTTCTAAAGAGCTGAGCTACTTTTTTTACGCCCTTAGTTTGGTTACCAACAGGATCCTTAGTGCCGGATAATAATAGTATTGGAATATTTTGATTCATTTTCTTTATATTTTTAAATTTTCCTGTATAATTCATCCCATCTAAAAGTTCTCTAAATAAACCAACTGTCATGGCTTCTCCTCTTAATGGATCAGCAGTATAATCGGCTAAGTTTTCTTCACTAAGTGATAGCCAATCGTAATCAGTTTTTGGATTTGGAAATAGTTTGTTATAGGTGCCAAAAGTAAGTTCCTTTATTTTGGGAGTGGTATTTTCGGCACCATATTTTCTTTCCTCACTTTTAACAACCAATTTAGCAAGAAATATTTCTAGTGTCGAGGTATAGCCAGTCCCAACAATTATAGCGCCAGATAAATCTTTTGGATAATCAATTAGATGTGTCCTTAAAGCAAACGAACCAAGAGAAAAGCCTAACATGAAATATGGAACATCTGGATAGTCATTTATAATTAATTGCCTACAACGCTCGATATCTTGGACAATATAATTCCAACTACCTGGTCCACCAAAGTACATTTCTTTGCCTAGGCTCTTTCCATGCCCTAGGTGGTCATTTCCAACAACTAATATCCCTTTGGAGGTTAGAAATTCTGCTAATTCATTATAACGATCTATATGTTCTGTAACACCATGAGATATCTGAAGAATAGCATTTATTTCTTGGTCTGGAATCCATTTGATAGCATGAATATTAGTTAATTGATCCGCTGATTTATAGGAAAATTCTTCTTTTGTCATATTATCACCTATTTTAATTTTAGCATAGTTTTTTTTACTTTATTAGCCTGATATTAGTTTACATTTAAAAATATTTTAGTTTGTAATTACATAAGGATTGTCTTTAGTACCGGTACCTTTAAATAATGTGTCAGCAGTTAACTCAATGACTGGTTTTAATTGACCAGCTGTTTTATGTGGGACTTTGGCAAAACCGGAGCTAGTTTGGAAAACTATTACTTCATTATTGCTGGCGGGTGAAAGCGTCCAAAAATTAGTTGTTGTTTCAAGATTATCAGCTAGAAAGAACATTGTATTCCCTATTGTTTCAGAATTCGTCGCTCCAGCTAACATTAATTCATCAACAGATAAAGTTCCTATTGGATAAGTTAGATTGCCATTTCCTGAAGAATTCGTACTAATACTATATAAATAGGTATTACTAAAACTAGACGTATCAATATTAGGACTCGAATCAGTTAATCTGGTCCACGGTTGGTAAGTATTACCTTTACTTGCCTTAACATTATCATGAATAAATAAAATGTTAGGATTTATATACTTAGTGTAATTATTTAAATTTGATGTGTACCAGTTATCAAGTTTCTGCTTTAAAATACTGCTATTGTAATCTAGTTTTGCCTTACTTGAAAAGGTTATATTGGTTAATGGTGAATCTAAAACAATTCTTGTTGTACCATCAGCATTTAGTCTTATAATACGCCATGTTTGGTTAGCAAAAGTAACATAATTGTTTGAGACTAGACCGCGAAAATATTTAGCACTAGCTGAGGAAATAGTAGTTGTAAATAAACCTGATTTATCAGTTGTTGTTATATTTTCAGTAAATTGAGGAACCGTTTTATCTAATTCATATTCGGCTAGATATCTAGCCATTGGACTACCAGGAGTTGTGATATTTAATGTATGCATAGCTATGTTTGTTGTTGATCCACCACCCATATTAATATTTACTGTGTATGGTATTACTTGGCCTTTATAGAAATAGTCTGGAATAGTTGAAACTGTTATTGAAGTTGTTTTGGTAGCGCCTGCTTCAAGTAAAAGATTATATTGATTGCTATTAGCCGTTAACTCTTCTATTGCTGGATTTACGATGTCATAATAAATAGGAACTTGATTATTATTCTTTACAGTAACTTGATAATTAAGTGAGCTATCTAGTTCCACTAATGTTTGACTAGAAGCAACAAGGGTCGTTTCTATGTTTTTAATTAAAGTACTAAGTGGTTCAAATTTAAAATTAATAATAGCATCTAATTCATTAATAGTATCATTTGGAGTTGCACCATCTTTATAGGAAAAGGTTAAAGTAATAGTTGTACTCCTATTAGATGGTAAAACTGTTCCTGGGGCGGGAGCGGTAGCTTGGTAAATAATATTGGGATTACTATAAAATTCCGTGGTTTCCGTATCACAGAGAATATCTTCAAAATAATAATCGTGGTCAGTATTATTATAAATTGTGAAAGAATATGTTACCTCTGTAGCAATATTTTTAGTGGAAAGTAAAACGTGAGTATTGATAATTGTTCCATTGGTACTTTTTACTTCTAGTTTAGCATTAGTTGAGGAAATTTCAGTTATTTCGCTTATGACTACAGCTTCTTCTTTTATACCAGTAATATTAGTGGCTATATTAAGATCGGTACCATTAACAGAGGCATATGCTATACTCATCATAAAGGTGGCAATTATTAATAACAGTGGGTATGCTTTATTATACATAGCTGGTAATTTCTTTTTTAATTGCTGTTTCATGGAATTCTCCTCTCTAAAAAAAGAGCTTGGAAGAAATTCTATAACTCTTCTAGTCCAGATTTCTTTTGAAGCTCTTTTTCAATATCACTTACTTTTAGTCTATACACATATAATATTTTAGTACTACTAGGTATTAAGAAATAGGCTCCCGATTTATCATACTTCTCACGCATTAGAATTGGCTGATGAATAGTATCTCTTATTTCTAACATATCATTAAAACTATCTAGTCTTAATGGCTGGTAGTCGCTAAAATCAAAATCACTATTTAATGTTTGAATATAGGAACTATAATTATTTAAAATTTTCTTTAATTCTTTTTCATAAATATTTTCGGCAGTTCTTGTCTTTATTTCATAATGAATAGTATAAATACTAGTGATTGTTCCTGTTAAGGCAAGTAAGATGGTAAAAACTAAGTAAATCCAACTAATATCAAACGTTGGCTTATATTTTAGAAGATTATCATCTGAATTTACTAAATTATTACTTAAATCAATGGCAACTGTTTTGGTAGTTAAAGGGATTGATAAAGTTATTACAGATGTTTTTTTATCGTCGGTCTCAAAATCATTATGCTTTCCTTGAACATTAACATACATATTAATATTTAAGGTGCTAGTTGTATCATCAAGCGAATAAATATTAACAAATCTTTTAATTAATTCATTATATTTATTATAATCTATATCTATTTTTTCGTTTATTTCTACAGCTTTTTTTGTTGTTTTCTTAGTTTCTTTCTTTAAAATAGTTTTAGTATTATATAGGGAATTTCCGGTATTGGTTTGCTTAACATCGACCTCTGCTTCAATACGATAAGTATATTGATATAAAACATTTCCCTCATCTAGTGACAAATTGTATTTAAAATTAGCTGTTATATAATTTATTAAACTAGCTATGTATTGCTTATTTTCAGTTAAATATTTAGTATCAAAAAACTCATTTTCTTTTAGAAGGACTTGGTAGTTTATATAACTACTTTCATTATATTTAATATAATAATTTTGATTTCGGTTTAGATAGGTAAAGAAAAAGATGGTTGCAAAAAGAAAACATAGAATTATTGTACCTAATAATGCTAAGATGACTTGTCTTTTTTTAGCTTGATTAATTAAAATTGCATTAACCTGACTCTTCTTCATACCTTTACCTCTCTATTATTTCTTGAATAAATCTCTAAACCATAAGCTTGGCCAACCGATGCCAACAATTCTTAGTTTTGTTAGTCCAACAATATCTTTTTTTGTGATATAGCCTTTATCTTCTTTTTCATTGGCATCACCTTTGGTGTAATATCTTATTTCACCATTAATATCCTTGATATCAATTACACGGTGAACGTATTGTAAACCATCACTTTTAAATATTATTATCTGTCCATTTCTTATTGGCTGTTTTTTGTATTGTTCAAAAATTATGGCATCTCCCATATTGATAGTTCCAGTCATACTTTTCGATCCAACTACTAACAGTCCATATTTAAATTCACATGATACTAACATAGTTATAAATGTCATGGTAATAACTATAGCTGTTATTTCTATAAAATTACGTCTACGAGTTGTGTAAGATACAACAAAATCTGTCTTAGAAAAAGTTTTCTCTAAAATCAAATATAAAAAATATGGATAAACCATTCTAAAGAATGACTTTAAATATATGTGAATATTAGGAGTAATTGGAATAATGTACGTATAGAGAATGGTAATCATACGATAAACAATTATACCAAACATGCCATATCTTTTGGACGTGTAATTATAAAACAAATTACATGATATAGAAGCAAAAATGACAATACCTAAGGCGGCAGAAAATTGTTCATAACTAGTTAAATCATAAACCCCAATATAAATTAGAACATCTATTAAAACCATGTTAACAAATGTTAAAACCTTGGAAATATCGCCTTGAAAATTCTTAATTCTAATGGTTCCTTCTTGAGAAAGTAAAATGCTACGCATTATTTCCGAAGTAATAATTGAAATAGAAATTGGAATAATAAAGCGATATAGTGTCTTAAATTCAAATGTCACTGGTTGGCGTAGAAAATCATTTTTTAAAATTCCTATAAAAAAGAAAAGGGCTAAATAGATTATAGCAAAGCCAAACATTAAATAGAAAACTT
Organism: uncultured Mycoplasmatota bacterium; assembly: GCA_900552495.1. Classification (GTDB taxonomy): domain Bacteria; phylum Bacillota_I; class Bacilli_A; order RF39; family UBA660; genus JAEDES01. The sequence continues at coordinate 53,916 of URZY01000009.1, forward strand.
GTTTTTGATATAAAGATTTTGTGATTTTCTTTTTTAATAGTATTTTTACTATAAACATGGTAATTGTTAAAATAATTGCCGATGTAATATAATTCATTTTATTTGACACAATAATGGTAATGAGGAAGCAAGAAAATAATAATATTTCGGTAAAATAAAGTTTTAGTTTATCTTTTTTCATCTTATCATTCCCCTACTTTTCATTACCTAATTCTATCAAATAATTATTCAACTGCTGCTGAAGTGAAATCCTTTAAACTAATGAAGAATTGTTCAGTATGAGTATCTTCGCCAACTATAGCTTTAGATAATTCAACATAAACTGTGAATTCTAAAGTTTCTCCAGGATTTAAAGTTTGCTCACCTTCAACTAGGTCAGTTGTAATTGTGAAATAATCAGATGTGAATTCTTGACCATCTGCTGTTTCAATTACAAAATTGGCACTATTAAATTTGGCAGCTACACCTTCAGCACTGTCATTTCTAACAGTAAATGTTGCCATTTTTTGATCACCAACTGTTTTTAAACCTGTAACTGTCATCTTAGCGCTTCTAGAAGTAGAGTCATTAACTGTATCAATCTCTACAGTAACTCCATCTGCTCCATCACCAAATGAATCACCTGGTGTAGCAGTTGCAAAAACAACATTGAAGTTTTCAGGAGATTCTACCCCACTTGCCGTACCTGATATTTTTAATGTTTGTGTAGTAGCAGCAAAAGCTATACCGACTGCTAAAACAGCTATTAATAGTGCTACTCCTAAAAAAGTATTTTTCTTTTTCATGTTTTCACCTCCTCCATTTTAAATTTCACTGTGTAATCAATACACTACTGCAGAACTTACTACCATATGAGAGGGACTCATATATTTTGGCTATCTTATATTCTACATAGTTTATTATAAATTATTTTCTTTAAAAAATCTATTAATTTTGTCGAATTTTGTCTATTTTTGCCAAAATAAAAGAAAGGAAATTTGTAAACTATAAGTTTTCTATTTCTACTTTCTTTAATTGTTATTAATATTATAAAAGCTTTAAATCTTCTAAATCTCGGTAGGTTTTTTCTTCCCAACTAGACGCCTGAACTTCGGCAATATGTTTTTTTTCTAATAAAAGCATTAATATTCGTGACTGTCCTATCCCTCCACCAATGGTATAAGGAAGCTGCTCTTCAATAATTTTTTGATGATATGGAAGTGATAGCTTTTCAAGAGAAGATGTTTTTTCTAATTGTTTTAAGAGTGCTTCTTTATCTACTCTTATACCCATTGATGATAATTCAATAGCTTTTTCTATAGTTTTATCATAAACAAGTAAATCTCCATCTAGGGACCAATCGTCATAATCAGGACTGCGTAAATCATGAACTATTCCTGATTTAAGTTTATCTCCTATACCAATAATGAAAACAGCCTTCTTATCTTTTGTAATTAAATCTTCTCTTTCTTTAGGAGTCTTATCCGGATATAAGTCTTCTAGTTCTTGAGATGTTATAAAATAAATTGTTTTAGGTAGATCTAACGATAAAAAACGATATTTCTGTTTTAAATAAACCGCTGTTTGCCTAATGGCTTTATATATGGATTTAACAGTTTCTTTTAAATATTCGATAGTTCGGTCTTCTTTAGAAATTACTTTTTCCCAGTCCCATTGTTCTACATATAGTGAATGTATTTCGTCAACATATTCATCTTTTCTAATAGCTTTCATATCAGTATATAAACCAGTATGAAGAGGAAACTGATATTTTCCTAAGGCCTCCCGCTTCCATTTAGCTAAAGAGTGCACTATCTCAAAACGTTCTTTTCCTTTACTAAAGCCAACGGCTTTTTCTACGCCAGTTAAACTATCTTGTAAACCGGATGATGTTTTTACAAACAGTGGACTAGGAACCTTGGTTAGACTTAGTCTTGTTTCAATTTGACTTTCAAAATATTTTTTTGTTTCAGCAATCATTGTTATTGTTTCTAAATAAGTTAATTCTTTTTTCATTTTCTATTCCTTCTTTCTTAATTTTTTTTGATATTCAATATTATTTAATTAAGATATTTGTAGGAAATATCTATTTTATTACTTTCATAAAATAGATTTAAAATGAAATATTTAGAATCTATTTTATGATAATTTGTTATTGTTGTTATTACCATCTGTCATACTCATCACTTCCTTATATTTTCTTTATTTGTTTTGGTTTAGTTACTTTACGAATTTCTCTTTGTTTTTCAACACTATCTAGAAATTCTTGCTTAGTAAAGCTAGCTGTAATATTTCTTATTCCATTAATGATATATAACGGTTGTTCAAGATAACAATCTAATGATTCACCAGCAGCTAATGTGTCTGTCATCTGTTGACTTATAGGTGGACATACATCCATATAAATTCTAGTTGCTCTAGAAATTTCACCTAATTGTTCTTGCTCTTTTTTTATTAGTTCAGGACTTGGAAGCGAGTCTACTACTTGTTCTAAAGGTATATGACGACTTTGCATTAGATGTTGTAGATGTGTAATAAACCGCTCTCCATATTCTTCCTTATATTTGTCTAATTCTTTAGCAGTTTCTTTAAATGGTGCATCAAATTCCTTAGCTTTTCTTGCAACAAAGTCTAGGTAAGCTACTATGACATCATCTGTTTGTCCATGAATGCTAATATATTTTTCTAACATGTCTACTAAAGCATATTCCTCAAATAAATCTTTTATATAGGTAAACCAAATTTCGTCAAGTGCGGCGGCTGTTAACTGGGGATATCTTTTAGAAATATCATATATTCCTTTAATCGTTTCTTTACTAGTTCTTACGTCATATCTTCCACCAAAACCTTGAAATTGAGTTATAAATAATTTATAGGTATCTGCATCTAAAGAAATATCACCTAGTATTTCTTTTATATATTTTGTTCTACATTGTCTTGCTTCCTCAGTAAAGATACAACCTTTAAATTCTTCTGGTTCTTTTACTAAAAACTCACTTAATGGATATTCTTTTTTCAATTCTTCTTTAAAAAATTTACTCATTGTGTCACCTCCTTTATTATAAATAAAAATACCCGTATCATCCTACAATAAGGACGAATACGGGTATCCGCGGTGCCACCTTAATTTATTACTAAAGTTATTTTAAACTTTTTTAGTAATCTCTTTTTCTGCTCTAACAAGCATAGCAATATGATAACGGATTGCTTTTTTTCCGAACTAGTCTACTAAGAATTTATCTTTTCGGTAGTTTGCTCCGAGGTGTTCTTTCACAATAAGTTTATAATTGGTTCACACTATACCCAACTCACTGTTATAAACATTAAAGTTACTTTTCCTCATCAATGCAAGCATATTATAACATACTTTTAGTCTTTTGTCAAACGACGGTCTATGCTAATCTGGAATTAGTTCTTTTTTGTTCTGAAAAAGGGATGAGATTTTTATTAGCAATAGCTAGTTTTTCATGACTTTGAGATAGTTGTTCTTCACCTTTAGAAAACATTTTTAAATACATAGAACCTGGGAGTTCTTTGTAGTTAAGTGGATGGGGATCAAAACCTGTTTTGGTGTTATAAAAACTATCACCATACATTTTCGCATATTCCGATGTAAGTTCAATGTAACCATATCGTAATAGGAAGTCGGCAGCATCTTGATCCTCTTCCTTTATAAAATACCCTGGATCTGGTGTTAATATTATTTGCTGTTGATTGGCTGGATTCAAAAGGTATTTATCTTTACGACATTGGTCTTGTTTAAAAAATTGAATATACGTAGCATCTAATAAATAAGATTTCTCTTCTCCCTCTACATTCAATGTTGCGACAGAAAAATTATGACCTACTACAGTTGGAAGAACGGCTTTTAATGTGGAACAATGCTTGGTGGGGCAATTTATTCTTTCTAAGTAATCACCTAAAATACTTTGTGCTAAATCACATTTAAAATCATAATTATCTAATGATGGATTTATCTTTTCTCTAGTAAGAAAAATAATAGTACGCAAAAATTCTTCAGCTTCATTCTCAGTTATTGCTTCGCCTCTGGAAATCCTATTTTCTATATTACTGTAGTAATCTAAATCAATATTTGTGGCTTTATACGGTTTAAAATCTACAATATATTCCATATTCACATCTCCTATTCAATTATTTTTATTTCTGCAGGAACAATATCTTCTATTATTGTATTGCAATAAGCACACCTAGTTTTACTGCCTCGATTTAAATCATTTAAAGCTCCACAATTTGGACAACTAATAGTAATAAAATCTTTTTCTTTCTTTCTTTTTTCAATTGTGTAATAAATTATTTCCTTATCAATTTCATTAAGTTTGATACCATTTAGTAAGTTACTATTATATAAAGCATTAATTTCTTGATATATCTTTTCTTTGGTTTCCGCTAAATTTTCATTTGTTACACCAGGCATGCGACAAGCTATTTCTGAAAGAGATAAATGATTATAATAAATATATGGTTTGTACTTTTCAATTAGTTTAAATTCTTCTTCATTGCAAGCATAAAGCATTCCATTTTTATGATCTAGACTATAAGTTCCTAATTGACGTTTGTTTTTTAAATATTTTATTTTTAAAATACATTCTTCGTATGAGCAATTGGCTTTTTCAGCAATTTTTCTTATATCTCTTAGTTTGTCTACTTCTATTAAGTTGTAAATTTTATTTATTTTTATTTCAAAATTACTGTCAACCGGAACAACATTATCATAAAATTTGGCATAGCGTTGGTATGACGGCTCATTAACCGTTCCTGTTTTGGTTATAGTCTGATATTGATGCTTAGTTTTAATAATTAGTAATATACCGATGATAATTACTAATATCGAGATAATTATTAATAGTATTGATTCCATATTTATTTATATGCAAGAACGTTATTATTGTAGAAAGTTGATCTTTTGTCTAATTCATTTAATACGTACTTGTATCCTTTCTGCTCAATTAATGTTTTTTCTTTTGAATAAAGGTTCGTTCCTAAAGCTAGACGGTCATTCTCAATGTTCACCCCAAGAGCAGCTAGAGTGGTTGGAAACATATCTAGGGTAGAAAATTTCCTGTTGGTCGTGTATTTAGTAGTTGCTGATGAATTAATAATAACATTGTAGATTGTTCTTGTATAGTCTTTAGGAAGATCTTTAAAATAATCGGTATCCATACTTAGGTGATCACCAACTAAAATTACTACTGTATCCTCATAAAAGTCTTGTGTTTGTAGCCAAGTGAGAAAGGCGGCTATTTTAGAGTCGGCACAGCTGATAACATTTGAGTATTGATCAGCATATTTTTTTTCACAGGTTTTGGCTAAATAGCCATCCTCAAAGTGAGTATCAACTGTTAGCATAGTATAATTAAATGGCTCTTTAGATTTAGCTATTTCTGTCAATTGCTCTTTTGCCTTAGTAAATAAATCATCATCATCAAATCCCCACCAAACAATATCATTTTCTGTCATTGCTTTTTCTTCAAGGGCAGTATTTAAATCGTATATTTTATAATTTCCATGTTTTTCAAAATATTGTTTACGACATCCATAATTAGAATCCGATCCTAATAACAAATAGTTGCTATAGCCATTTTCTTGTAATATATCACCAAGTGTCTTAGTATTAGGAAAAAAGTTATTTAAGTCAATAATACCATTACTGCTGAGATTAATTTTTAGAGGAAGACCACTTGTTTGCCCTACCATAGCAGCTGCTGTCCACGCAGTTCCGTTTAAGGATAAAGCTCCGCCTTGGTGAGTGGTATTAGAAAAACTAGTGTGTTCTTTGGTTAACTTGGTTAATGTTGGGGTTAAACTTTGGTTGTTACTTCCACCATTTTTCTTATTGGTATAAGTATTCTCCATTGATTCTAAATATATATATATTAGATTTTTTTTATTTTCAGGAAAGGTTAGTTTGACATCTTTTGTTTCGACATAATTATTTTCTATAAAATCTGATTGTTGGATTTGATTGGCAAGATAAGTAAAAAGATTTATTTTGTAGAAGTCAATGAGTAAAACTATTATTAGTAAAATAATATTTATGAACTTTTTCTGCTTAGAAAAATAGTGGTCAATAATAAATGCACTGATAAAACCTAAAATGACACCGGGTAAAAAAACTTCAATAGCAAGTGAGGAAAAGCTTTGGGTGCTTATCCCCCCTAGTGGTACTAGTAAATGAAAGAATAGTTCATCTCCAGTAAAATTTCCATAAGTATTTCTAGCCCAAAATGCGGCAAAGAATAAAGTCCAAATTAATAAATTAATTATATAATGTCCAATTTTTTTCATATTATCACCTTATTTAATTATACCACTTTTAAGAGTGTTTTGAAAAAAAAGAAAAGGAGTCAATTCTCCTTTATTATTTATTAGTTTTTACCAAAAGCGGTAAATGATAGCATTAGACCACCACAAATATTTGAAGAATGTTCATCATAGCCATATTCACCAAAGGTAAATACTGTAATAAAAGGTACTCCTTTTGCCTCTTTGACTAATTGACTATGAACCTCAGCTAGTCGATTACCAATTCCTAATTTTCGTCCACCACAGTGAATTAAAACATAGGCAGCAGGATCGGCATACAATTGTTTTTTAACGTCCTTTAGCGTTGTGCCAGTGGAATTAATTAGTTCATCGACTGTTGCTTCTAATTGTATAATAGCTGTTTTAGGGACGACTTTATTTCCTAAAGTAATTGTGTCATCAGCGGTAGTTCTTGTTCCCATATCATTTCCAAACATAGGATGGCGAACTACAGTTAAATTTCCTAGCGGATCTTTTACACCTAGAGGTCTAGTGATAGAAGCAGCTAAAAGATTGCTTTTTTGTAGTGACTGTTGTGGAACATTTAACCAAGTAGCATATTTTTTTAAGGCCGAAATGCCATCTATAGAAACTAAAGTTCGATCATCTTCTACTTCGGTAATTAAACCAATATTATTTGTCTCGCGATAAGCACCGGTAAATGATGTTACAATTTCACTGTCGGTATAGAAAAAGGCAACGGCAACACCATCAGTAAAAACTTTATCATTACAAATTATTTTCCATTTACCTTCTACTGTATCGTCAGCGGCACTACCGCCAAACATTGGAACTCTTCCAATTACATCTTGGATTCCCATTAAATACTCTTCTTCTTGTCTAGGACTAGCGACCATATAGAAGTATGCTGGTGCCCTAGTTGACTTAGCATTTTGGACTGCTTGGATAGCAACCTTTCTACCGATAGCTCGAGCATCCTTTCCGGCTTCGTGGCAGGCAAGACCAATATTTAAATTTTCATCATCTAGCATAAGCATACCGGCAAAGCCATTATCTGATGTGATAATACCATCAGGAACTATAATTGCTCCACTACTTGTACATCCAATTATAGGTGCTTTCGTTGCAGATTGAACACCTTTGATAACTTCTTTGAGATCATTTTTTACGGATGTAAAAAGAAAGCCCAATTTAGGATTAACTAAATTTTCTTGAGCTTTGGTAGCTGTTTCTTGGCCGGCAAGATAACTTTCAGTTTCTGTACTGTAGCCGACATTTGATTTTAACATGTTACACCTCTTCTCTTAATTAGAATGCTGCATTATAAATATTGATAATATCGTCAACTGTAACTTCTCTAGGGTTTCCAGGTGTACAAGCATCATTAATGGCTTGTTTAGCAAGAGTTGGAATCATTTCCTTAGATACACCTATTTCTTTTAGAGTTTGAGGAATTCCAAGACTTAGTGAAAGTTCTCTTACAGCTTCAACTACTTTGTCGACAGCTTCTTCATCTGTTGTATTAGACATATCTAAGCCAAAGGCAGCTCCCATATTTCTATATAAATCCGGACATACTTCACCATTAAATTTCAAAACATGTGGTAAAAGTAGGGCATTAGCAATTCCATGTGGAGTATCAAAATAAGCTCCAAGTGAGTGAGCCATTGAATGAACTATTCCTAAACCAACATTTGAAAAGCCCATTCCAGCAATATATTGTGCATAACCTAATTTTTCAACTGCAATCGGATCTTTGTCATTAGCAGCGGCGGCTAAGTTTTTATAAATAAGTGACATTGCATTGATGTGGAACATATCTGGAATTAACCAAGCTGCTTTAGTAATATATCCTTCCATTGCATGAGTTAATGCATCCATACCAGTCGAAGCTGCTAAGCTTTTTGGCATCTTTTGCATTAAATCCGGATCAATAATTGCCACTTCTGGGATATCATGGGGATCAACGCAAACCATCTTCTTAGTTCGCTTGTCATCCGTAATTACATAATTAATTGTAACTTCTGCAGCGGTGCCAGCTGTTGTTGGTAATGCAATGATTGGTAATGCTTTGTTTTTTGTATCAGCAACACCATCAAGACTAACTACATCTTCAAATTCAGGATTTGTCATAATAATACCAATTGCCTTAGCAGTATCAATTACACTTCCCCCACCTACGGCAATAATTGCATTGATATTATTAATTTTTGCCATTGTTAGTCCATCTTGAACATTTTTAACATTTGGATTAGCTTTTACACCATCAAATACAAAGTATGGAATATCAGCTTCATCTAGTTTCTTTGTTACCATTTCCGTTACTTTAGCTTCAATTAAGGCATGATCAGTAACTAATAATACCTTTTTGTAACCTCTAGCTTTTATTTCGTCAACGACCTTCTCTCTTGAGCCGCGTCCAAAATAAGATGTTTCATTTAAAATTATTCTATTTGTCATATTCTAGCCTCCCTATTTTTTTTAATTATACCATACTTTTTGATATTAGAATAGAGGTTTTAAATAAAAGAAAAAAAGCACACTGGTGCTTTACATTAGTTTATCTTGTGATTTTGAATTTAAGGTTAAATCTGCACGTCGCCCATCTAAATAAGCATAATAGCCAGCAGCGGCAATCATTGTTGCATTATCAGTACAATATTTCATTGGTGGAATTGATAAATCGACATTTAGCTCTTCTGCAACTTTAGTAATGGCTGCCCTTAGTCCTTGATTGGCAGCAACACCACCAGCTACTATAACAGTTTTGACTTTTTTATCAATAATTGCTTTTTTTACTTTACTAACGATTGACTCTATAGCTACTTTTTGAAATGAAGCAGCAAGGTCTTCTTGTATAAGTTGTTTTCCGCGCTGTTCCTCATTGTGAGCTAAATTTATTACAGCACTTTTTAAACCGCTAAAAGAAAAGTTATAACTATCATCTTGTAGTGGAATTGGTAATTTATAAGTAGTTGGATTCCCAACTGCAGCAAGTTTATCAATTTTTGGTCCGCCAGGGTATTCCAAACCTACTACTCTAGCTACTTTATCATAACATTCACCAATGGCATCATCCAAAGTTCCACCTAATTTATTAAAACTATAATGTTTTGGCATTTCAATTATTTCTGTGTGGCCCCCACTTACAACTATTGCTAAAAGAGGAAAATTTAATTCTTTAACGAGGCTATTTGCATAAATATGACCTACAATGTGGTGAACAGGAATTAATGGTTTTTTATGTACAAAAGCTAAAGTTTTGGCAGCTTCCAATCCGATTAGTAGTGAACCAATCAAGCCTGGTCCATACGTGATGGCTATCGCGTCAATGTCATCCATAGTCATATTAGCCTTTTCTAAACATTCTTCCAAAACCATTGTAATATTTTTTACGTGATGGCGACTAGCAATTTCCGGAACTACACCACCAAAGTCTTTATGAACATCAATTTGTGAGGAAATTACGGTAGCTATTTCCTTTGTTCCGTTTTTGACAATTGAAGCACTAGTTTCATCACAGCTACTTTCAATTCCTAATATATACATATCTTTCATTTACAACACCTTCTCGTTTTCCTTATAATTTTAACATATTATATTTTTTTTGACTAGATGTAGGAACTCATCTAATTATTGTTTTCCTATAATTATTTAATTCTTTTATTTCTTCGTCTGTTTGTAAACCATATGTTTCAAAAATATATGCTAGTTCGTCTTTTTTTAGATTGGAGAAAACAGCATCGCTTAGAAATGTTCCATCAGACGAAAACTTCCATGGTAAGTATTTATGATCCTCAAATATATGTAATATACCAGCGTGCATTTGTACGCCATAAATTCTACACTGAGTTGGATAGGTCGTGGTCGTTATATGACCGTTTTTATTAACAGTCAAATTAAAGCCAAAGTGTTCACCCGCAAAAATGGCACCTGATTCTAATAGTAGTTTTTCACTTCCGGACAATAGTATATTCTCTTGTGAGCTTAGTTTTAAATCTATAGGATTTTTTATTTTGGCCTCTAGTTTCATAGTATCACTCCTGTTTTTTTCGTATTATAACATAAAAGACTCTTTTTTACTAGAAAGAGTCTTATTTATTATTTTGTTTTTCCATTAAAATTCCATCGATTCCCTGATAATATCCTGGGCGGATAGCTTTTTCAACAAAGCCGTTTGATTTGTAGAGATGAATGGCTGGATAGTTATCTTTTTTTACTTCTAAAGTAACATCTTTTTCCACAAGTTTTAAAAATTCTTGAAGTAGAATTTTCCCTTTTCCACAGTTTCTGTGGGAATTTTCAATTTCAAATTGGTTTATTTCTGATCTTTCGTAAATATCACTGTAATAAATATAACCTATAACTTGATTATCTTCTTTAAATATTAAATATTTACCAAATGGATTTATATTTAATTCGTGTTCCACTTCATTTCTAGTTAACAGTGTTCCAGTTAATTCATCTAGATTATTTCTTGTTATTTCAATAAACATTAATTTAATTCAGTTTGCTTTCTTCAGCTTCCGTCAATTTTAGATAATCGGGATTAATCGCATGTGGATTAATTGCTTCTTTATCTTGGAAGTAATTAACTATTTTTAAAATATCAGGATTATATGATCTAGAATCAGGGAACTCATCTAATTCATCATTTGTTATAACAAGATAATTTGGTAGTTTATTTAATTCTAACATTAAATCATCTATCTTAATATGCTGTGGTTTTAAAATATTGTTGTTATTTTCATCATAAATGGCAGCAAAAACATAGCGCCTTCTAGCATCTAACATTGGAACGCGAATAATTTTTTCGTTGTTTGAAATCATCATTGCTTCTAATGAGGTTATAGTTGTTATTGGGATGTTTAAACTCCAAGCATAAACTTTAGCAATAGTAATACCTATTCTTATACCAGTAAATGAACCGGGGCCATTAACGACTATGATCTTGTCTATTTCTTTAGCTGTTAAATTATTTTGATTAAACATATTTACTATTTCTGGTAATGCTTCTTCTGATAGGCTGTGACCGAACTCCTTCTTCACTTCACATAGGAGTTTTCCCTCTTCAATAATACCTGAATATAAAAAACTAGATGAAGTATCTATATATAATATTCTCATAATATAGCCTCACAAAGATCTTCATATTTTTTACCATATGGAGTGATCGTTATGATACGTTTATTTTCATCTTCTGAAGAATTTTTTATTTTAATATCTAGCCTTTTTTCTGGAAGATAATCTGGAATCATATCGGCCCATTCAATAATAGTTACACCTTTTTTGGTGTAATACTCTTCAATACCAAGATCCCCTACTTTTCCATCTAGACGATATACATCCATATGATAAAGTGGCATTTCTCCAGATAAATATTCTTTTATAATATTAAAGGTTGGAGAAGTCACTTCTTCTGTAATTTCCATTGCTTGAGCAAAGCCTTTAGTAAATACGGTTTTACCACTGCCAAGATCACCACGTAAGCAAATTACCATATTAGGAAACTTTTCTGATTCAATATTTTGCGCTAATTCAATTGTTTCTTCTTCTGAGTATGTTGTTAATTTATATTCCATTTCTTATCACCTACAATTTATTATACCAAAAAAAAAGAGTTATACAACTCTTCTATGTCACATTTATGTCAACTTGTCTATTCAGAAGCTATAGAAATATTCTTTATGTATAAAGAAGGAGTCCCAACGTCTTTCCTTTGAAAAGCTAAATCATTTCCAACTTCTTCTATATTTGATAATAATTCAAAGATTGTTGTACTCATAACTGCGGGAACAAAGCCAGAGACTATTTTGCCATTTTTTACTATATAACCAAATACTTGAATGGAAATATTTCCGGTTGCCTCATTAATTGATGAACCTGATGAACCCATTTGATCTGTTATGTATAGTCCTGAATCTAATTTGCTTAATAATTCTTCCATTGAAGCTGATGATGGAGTGACATACATATTTCTGGTACTTATTTGGCCGTAACCATTACCAGTTGAAGCAATATTCTCTAGTTTTGCTTCTTTAGAATCGTATAAATAAGTTTTTAATTTGCCATTTTCGATAATTGTTTTATTGATTGTGAAAGAAGCTTCCTTATCAAAAATTGTGTAGCCTGGGTAATTGTTGTTAAGTGGTTCTTCAACAATACTAAGCTTAGGAGAAAAGATTTTTTTATTTAGTTTTCCATCTAAGCAAGAAGTCTTTTTTCTTATAGATTGAGCAGATAACATATTTTTTAAATTGGATATGATAGTAGTTGCAACTTTACTATCTAGTATAACATTATACTTTTTTGTTTCAAGTTTTTCTTTTGTCACCAAAAGTGTTGCTTTTTCTAAAACTTCTTTAACTATTGCTACAAAATCAATTTTTTCTTTATCTGTTACTATAATTCTTCTATCAAAGCTAGATGAACTGTCATTTTTTTCGGCTGTAGCCTCAGCAATAAAATGATAAGTATGTTCTGATGTTTGAATGTCTAAACCCTTACTATTTATGATTCTAGTTTCTTGATAATCATCCGAATAAAAGAGTTCTAGTGATTTTATTAAGGGATAATCTTTTCTTAAATTATCTAATTCATTAACTTTTTTTATTTCTTCTCTTATAGAAACAATCTTATTATGATTGATACTAGTTACTTTTCTTGGTTCTATAAAATCATCTTGATAATTTGTATCTGTTAAATTAATTTTCTCAATTAAAATATTTAAAATGTTTTCATCTAGATATTCTGTGTAAAGTGTTTCGACTTTATTATTTAATTCTGCTTTAACTTGGTAAATTGTCTTATTTATATCGCTATAGTCATCTAACTTTTTATTTATATAACTTGCTTCTGTACTGATTATGGTTTCTATTGCTATTTGGATATTTGTAAACCCCTTTTCTAGAGCTAGATTTATAAAATTCTGATAAGTCATTATTCTTTACCTCCTACTAAAATTTTAGATATTTTTATAGTTGGCTGACCTATTGTAACTGGAATTAGTCCACTTTTACTTCCACAATATCCGTCTGATAAAATTAGGTCGTCGCTAACCATTTCAACGTTATTTAAAATATCTTTTCCATTTCCAATTAATGTTACTCCTTTTAAATGCTTGGTAATTTTTCCCTTTTCTATTAGGTAAGCTTTGTCAACTGCAAAATTAAAGTCCCCTGTAGCGGGATTTACCGTTCCACCACTAAACTTTTTACAATAAACACCTAATTTAATAGATGAAATCATATCTTCAATCTTATCAGTTCCTGGAGCTAAATATGTATTACTCATCCTTGATGTTGGGGCATACTCATAACTTTCTCTTCTGCCACAACCGGTAGCTGGTACACCCATTTTTATACTACCAATTTTATCTACTAGATAGTTTTTTAATATACCGTTCTCAATTAGAATATTTTTTTGTGGTATATTCCCTTCGTCATCAATTATGCTGCTGCCCCACATATTTTCTATGGTTCCATCATCAATTAATGTCACTTTTTTAGAACCAATTTTTTGATCTTTTAATTCAGAAAAAATGGATAATTTTGGGGCAACTGATGTTGCTTCTAAACCATGTCCGCAAGCTTCATGAAATATTACAGCACCAAATCCCGGAGCAATAATTACAGGTAACTCACCACCTTTAAAGTCTTCGGCTGAAAGTTTCTCTACTGCTGAGGCAGCAGTTTCTAACATTTTCTCTTCAACATTGAAGTTTTCTAAAAACTCATAACCTTTTCCCTCACCATAAGCAATGAAATCATCTTCTTTAACATCATCTTTTTGAGTATAGACTATACCTGAAAATCTAGTATAGGTATTGCCACTTTTAATGTATGTACCTTCTGTATTAGCTATTATAAACTCTTTCTCCTCTTCTTTAAATGATAATGTTGCTTGAGTTATTTCTTTATATCTTTCTCTAATTAAGGTATCAGCATTATTTAAAATTTCTTTTTTCTTTGAAACAGGAAATTGATTGTGAGGAATTCTAATGACTGGTTTTGATATCTTTAAATCTTTTAGTTTAATATTTATTTTCTTTGTTGAATTAGATATATTTTCTGCTAATTTCTTTGCTGTTTCACATAAATTATCATAGTTTAAATTATTAGTAGAAGAATAAAAGTATTCATCTCCTTTAATAATCCTTATGCCAAGCCCTTTAGTATTAGAGGTTTTAATAGTATCTAATTTCGAATCATTAAAACAATAATTTTTTGCTTGATGTTCTTCATAATATATTTCTGCAAAATCTGCGCCAGTTGACATTGCTATAGATAATACGTTTTCAAATTGTTCTTTATTCATTTTTATCACCAAATCTATTATAACAAAAATAATACAGTTTTTCGACTGTATTATTTTTTTACACAAAAAAAATCC
>URZY01000010.1 GCA_900552495.1 uncultured Mycoplasmatota bacterium
CTGGACCAACCGGAGCTACTGGAGCTGAAGGTGCTACCGGACCTACTGGACCAACTGGAGCTACTGGACCGACCGGTCCTACCGGACCATAGTTCCATTCAACAAAAAAAGAGAAACTAGTTTCAAGTCTAGTCTCTCTTTTCTTTTTTTACTTCTTCAGCTTTTATATTTTTCTTAATTTTTCTTCTTTTTCTAACACGTTTTTTAATTTTTTCTTCATCTCTAGTCACATCTCCCCTTTTATAATGGGCAATACTAAACAATGTGGCACTTAAAATTACAAATAAAACTACTAATCCCATTCCAATAGTAAACATTATTGGTGGCAAATCTCCAGTTTTAATAGTTTTTCCCACATCATAAATAAGATATGGCTCATTAGAAATCAAGAATAAAACAATACAAACCAATAGCGTAAATAAACCACTCATAGTCAAAGCTGATTTCAACATTTCCTTATCCATTCTCTTTCTCATAAAAACACCTCACTATTTTTTATCATTATATCATAATTAAAAAAATTATACATAAAATTATTACGATTGATATAAATTTTATGTCAATTAAAAATAATTTTTTTAAAAACAATTATCTTTAACAAAATAAAAGGACGTGAAAAAATGAAAATATGTGTCTATGCCATCTCTAAAAATGAAGAAAAACATGTCAAACGTTGGTTTGAATCTATGAAAGAAGCCGACGAAATATATGTCTTAGATACTGGCTCCACAGATAAAACTAGAGAATTATTAGAATCGCTTGGTGTCAAAGTTTCTAGCAAAATAATCAAGCCATGGCGATTTGACACAGCCAGAAATGAATCTCTAAAACTTGTCCCTGAGGACACCGATATTTGCGTTTGTACTGATTTAGATGAAGTATTCAATCCTGGTTGGAGAAAAAAACTTGAAAAGGCTTGGACAAAAGAAACCACCCAAGCCAAATATACTTACAATTGGTCCCTTGATGAAAATAATAACCCCAAAATAAGTTTTCTATACGAAAAAATCCATGCAAGAAACGGATACTCCTGGACCCATCCCGTCCATGAAGTATTAGCATATTCTGGGACAAGTCCCCAAACTATCACTATCGAAGACATCGTTTTAAACCATTATCCTGATTCTAAAAAGCCAAGAGGTTCCTACCTTCAACTTTTAGAATTATCAGTTCAAGAATCTCCTGAGGACGATCGAAATGTTCACTATCTTGGACGAGAATATATGTATTATAATAGATGGACAGATGCTATCAAAACACTAAAAAAGCACCTTTCTTTAAAAACTGCCACTTGGAAAGACGAAAGAGCCGCATCATATCGATTTATAGGTCGTTCCTATAAAAATCTAGGAAAAATCAAAGAAGCAAGAACTTATTATAACAAAGCCATTAAAGAGGCTCCCCATTTAAGAGATGGTTTAGTTGAAAAAGCCATTTTAGAATACGAACAAAACAATTTCAAAGAAGTTGAAAAATTATGTATAAAGGCACTGTGCATAACAAATCATGAAAAAACATATATAAATGAAATTTTTAGTTGGGACTCAACAATCTATGATCTTTTAGCGATTGCTTGCTACAACCAAAAGAAATACGGCTACGCCATTTATTTTAATACCCTTGCCTTAGAAAAAGATCCAACTAATATCCGTCTTTTAAATAATCAAAAGTTCTACAAAGAAAAAGAACCCTTCTAGAGTTCTCCAGTATACAAATCTATTTTTCCCTCTTTATAAGCTAAATAAATTTTATTCCAAATTACGCTTTCCACAAAGCGTGATTTTTTTGGATGCATTAAATAACGAATCGTAAGTTCCACATACCCCTTAACTAATTTTGTATATATAATGGGATCATATTGATTAAAATATATCCTATTACTATTATTAATATTATTTACTTGCTCTTTCATTTTTTTAGGTATACTTTTAACAACCTCTAATTCATTTACAATCTTATACAAAGTTTGCTTATTTTTACTTAAATCACAAGTTAAATCAACTCTAACCGTCAATTCATCCCAAACATACTTAAATCCTTTAGTTATATTTTTAACCGGCTTTGAAAAAACTACTGAATTTGGAAAAGTAATAACTACCCCTGTAGATTGACCTCTTTCATCTTTATTAGATATTTCTAACACTTCAAAATCTAAAGTCGAAATACTCATTACGTCTCCCTTAATACCATCAATTTCAATTCGATCTTCTACCTTAAATGGTTTCTTTACTTGAATATATATTCCACAAAAGAAATTCAAAATCAATTCTCTTAAAGCAATTGTCATGGCAGCTGATAAAACACTAATTAAAGTCATTAAATCTTTAATATAATCATCCCAAATAAAAACCAATAATAATACTTCCAAAATATTAAGTAAAATTTTATATATTTGATTAACCCAATACTCTTTTCTACCACTTAATCTCTTTCTAAAAATAACAGTTCCCAATCTTCTTAATCCCCAAAAAACAAAAATTACTATCATCGTGGACAAAGCTAAATACAAATATAAAGCATCAATTGTTGTTATGCTACTTAAATATTTACAAAATTTATCAAATAAACCCATACTATCCTCTCCTCGTGAGTACTAATTATACTACAATTATTTCTTTTTTATTTGTCTTTCATCTATTTTATTAATAAGTTGACAAATTATTTACACAAAACTAGCGCGCAAAAAAGTATCTCTAAGATACTTTTATTCTTCTTCCATTAAATTAACCAATGTTTCAAATGTTTTTTCTTGTATATCTTCATCATCACAAGATCTAATTTGTTTAATTAAATCATCAAGTTTTTTTCTTTTTTCATCGGAAAAAACTACATAATCCATTCGATCTTCTACCTGCTCTACTCTCTCTATTACCGATATATAATCATCATGATCTTTCTCAACTACACTAAACATTCCTGTTTTTTCTAAATCTTCATTCATTTTTCTTACTCCTTTAAAAATTTATTTTAATTCCTGATCAATATACCCTTTGCCATCTCTCACCACGACATGGGCAATTGCTCCATTAATCAAAGTCATCTTTGGTACTACATGTCCAATATCAGCATTAAAAACTACCGGTATATCCGAAATGGCACGTTTAATTGCCTCTTGATATGAAAAATCTGAGAAATTAGACGAAGAATATAAAACTCGACCAATAATAATTCCTTTAGCATACTTAAACCATCCTGCTTCTCTAAATTGAATTAATGTCAAATATAACGTTTCACTACTCAAAGCAAAATTATCAAAATACCAAATGATTCCATCATCCTTGTATTTAGAAACAAACTCTAAAGTGCCATCATATTTAGTTCCAATTATATCTTTTAAAACATCAATACAACCACCTATTAATCTACCGGTTATATCCATATCACCATTAAAGTTTTCATAAAAAACTTTTGTATCCAAGTTATACCGATCTAAAGATCTCAACTCTCGATTCTTCTCATACAAAGAATAACTTTCCTGTCGAACAATATTTCCTTTTAAGAACTCAAAAAATAATTTATTAGACTTATGAAGCATTCTCTGTTCAAAGCTGCCAGCATTATAACCATACAACGTTGCAATATCGGCTTTCGTTGTTATATAAAATAAAAGTGAAGTTGGATCTGATGAACCACTAAACCATTTAACATTTTCTTTTATCTTCTCTAAATCTATATATGGCAATATTTCTAAACAAAAATCTCCTCCAGATGCACACATTATTGCGGCAACATTCTCATTTTCCACCAAAGAATTTACTTCAGCAGCTCTAACATCTCCTGGTGAATACAAATAACTATTTTTTCTAACATCTGCTGTTTCTACTATTCTAAATCCTTCTTTTCTTATATTTTCAAGTGATAAGTCAAATTCATTTTCAAAACGATTCTCTACCGCTGCCATCGCCGTTACTCCAATTAAAGAATTATGTTGCAGTGCTTTTGGATATATCATTTAAAATACTCCTCTCTTTTATATGGCGCTCAACTCTACTATAAATAACTGCTAAAACAACTCCTATTATGATTGAAATAATAGCCACTCTTAATGCATTTTTATACTCTAAGTTAAATACAAAAAAGTCAAAAGCTTCCAATATACTATTTAAAATACTAGAACCAACTAAAGTAAATAAAACTATAACAAAACCACAGCCAATCAAAGTTTTTCCAACTGTCTTCATCCAACTATGATAAGATTTTTCCAATAAAGCAATTAATAAAATAGCAGTTCCGCTAATTATTCCCATTAATAGCCTAAACTTTCCAGTTAAAAAGAAACTATATGTATGAACCATTGTTTTAACTTCAGTAGGTACTATTTCCTTCGTATTAACAACCACATCGATATACTGCTCATTAATCGCTTGCATTTCCTCACTATCAGTAAATTCTTTTAATTGCTCCATATCAATAGGTTCTCCTACAATTTCCTCAATTTTATCTCTATTATTCAAAACAAATGAATAAATATCTTCGCCTAAATTAATATCATCAACATCAACTTCTCCACCAATTATAGGATCAATATATTCCATAATAAATTCTTTCGTCTCTGGTTCTTGAATAAATTCCATAACCTTATCATTATTAACACTAACTTCTTCAAAACCAGGTATTAAAAACATTTTACTACCAACTACTGAACTAAGCCCATCTTTTAATATGCCTGATGCTGAAAAACTAATTAGCAAGAAAAAAACACAGACCAATAAAACAACCTTAAATAGCCCCGAAACTATCATTCGTAATTTTTCCATAAGTCTCCTCCTACTATTAATTATAACATAAAATTATTTAGCAAGAAAGTAGCCACTTACCAACCATCACTAAATAAAAATAAAAGCACTTAATTGCTTCATATATTAAGTGCTTAAACAAAACTTTTATTAAATTTCTTAATCTTTTAAAACCTTCTCAATTACAAAATTATCCCTATAATCAACCATTACAGTCTCATTAAATTTTATTTCACCATTAATTATCATCTTTGCTAAATCTGTCTCCAACGTTCTTGAAACTAAACGTTTCAAAGGACGTGCTCCATAGTTAATATCATATCCTTCTTCAATAAATTGCTCTCTAGCAGCATCTGTTAATTTAATATGTAATTTAATATCACCAAGTCTTTTTTCAATATCATTAATAATTTTTGTTAAAATGCAACTAATAGCATCTTTATTTAAGGCATTAAAGACAATAACTTCATCAATTCTA
Source organism: uncultured Mycoplasmatota bacterium (assembly GCA_900552495.1). Classification (GTDB taxonomy): domain Bacteria; phylum Bacillota_I; class Bacilli_A; order RF39; family UBA660; genus JAEDES01. The sequence goes on from URZY01000010.1 coordinate 5,215, forward strand.
TTAATAAATTCTGGTCTAAAGTGTGCTCTAACTTCATCTAATACTTTCTCCGTTTTACCATCTAAAACATATTCACTACCTAAGTTAGAAGTCATAATAATAATTGTATTTTTAAAATCAACTGTTCGACCATTAGAATCAGTCACTCTACCATCATCAAGTATTTGTAACAACAAATTCAAAACCTCTGGATGAGCTTTCTCTACTTCATCAAACAATACTATACTATAAGGATTTCGTCTAACAGCTTCTGTTAACTGGCCTCCCTCTTCATAACCAACATAACCAGGAGGCGAACCAATTAATCTTGATACGCTAAACTTCTCCATATATTCACTCATATCAATTCTAATCATATGGGATTCATTATCAAACAATTCATAAGCTAATGTTCTTGCTACCTCTGTTTTACCAACCCCAGTTGGACCTAAAAACATAAATGAAGCAATTGGCTTATTAGGATCCTTTATTCCACTGCGAGATTTAATAACAGCATCGCTAACTAATTTTAAAGCCTCATCTTGACCCATTACTCTTCTCTTCATATTTTCTTCTAAACCAAGTAATTTTTCCTTTTCACTGCTAATTAATTTAGTAACTGGAATATTAGTCCATTTAGCAATAATTTGTGCAATATCATCTCCTGTTACAACATCACTCAATATTTTATTCTTTTCAACATTATTTAAAGCCTCTAATTCTTTTTCCAATTTTGGTATTTCACCATGTTTTAAAATAGCGGCCTTTTCCAAATCATATTCATTTTCTGCTTTTTCAAGTTCAAACTTTGCTTTTTCAATGTCTTTCTTTTTCTTCTTAATATCATCATTTAATGATTTTTCTTTATTCCAAGCCTCTGTCAATTTCTTTTCTTTTTCTTTTAAAGAGCTAAGTTCCTCTTCTATCTTCTCTCTTCTCTTCTTAGATAATTCGTCTTTTTCTTTTTTTATTGCTTGTTTTTCAATTTCTAATCGCATAATCCTGTGTGTTAAAGTATCTAACTCAAATGGTACGGAATCCATTTGTACACGAATCGTAGCACAAGCTTCATCTACTAAATCAATAGCCTTATCTGGTAAATATCTATCTGTAATATATCTATTTGATAAAGTTGCCGCACTAATTAAAGCCTTATCCTGAATTGACACACCATGATGAATTTCAAATCTTTCTTTTAACCCACGAAGTATTGTAATTGTATCTTCAACATTGGGTTCTTCAACCCTAACTTTTTGAAAACGTCTCTCTAATGCTCCATCTTTTTCAATATACTGACGATACTCATTTAAAGTAGTAGCCCCAATAACATGAATCTCTCCACGAGCAAGCATAGGTTTCAATATATTTGAAGTATCCATTGCTCCATCAGTTCTGCCGGTACCAACAATCATATGAATTTCATCAATAAACATAATGATTTCACCATTGCTCTTCTTCACTTCATTTAAAACATTTTTTAATCTCTCTTCAAATTCACCACGATACTTTGCTCCAGCTACTAAAGAGGCCATATCCAATTCCCAAATAACTTTATTTTTCAAACTACTCGGTACATCTCCCTTAACAATTCTAAGGGCTAAACCTTCAACAATAGCTGTTTTACCGACTCCGGCTTCGCCTATAAGCACCGGATTATTCTTAGTCTTTCTAGACAAGACTCTTGTAATACTACGAATTTCTTCATCTCTCCCAATTACAGGATCAATTTTTCCCTTTTTCGCATCTTCTATAATGTTTCTTCCATATTTTTCTAATACATTTTCATTGTTTTCTTCATTTGGATAACCATACATTTTATCATCCCCTTCATTTGTTATTATACTCTGTTTTTAGCACTTGTCAATATAGAGTGCTAATAAAATGAAAAAGAAAAAAGTTCCTATTTAATTTGGAACTAATATATCTGTTAATCATCTAGTTATTAATTAAATAACCTATTTTTCTTTATAAAAACTTGTCATAATCTTTTTTTCAATCTTTGGAAAACATACCCCATTATTTTTACCTAATTCAATACACTTTAATAACCAAGCCATATTATTACCAAGTACTCGCATTGTTTGAAGACCCTCTTTATCATCTTTTACTTGTTCCGGCAAAGCCCCATAGACCCCGTTCCAATAATTACTGGAAACAACTGGCATACATGAATACATAAAATATTTATTCAACCTATCAAAAGTGGATAATCCACCAGCTCTACGGCAACTTGTAATACAAGCAGCCGGCTTACCTTTAAATAGACTGGCTTTTCCATAAAAAACACGATCCATAAAAGGCTGAATAAAGCCACTTGGACCTGCAAAATGAACCGGGCTTCCGAAAATAAAGCCATCTGCTTCACAACATTTATCTAAAAATTCATTTACTTTATCTTTAATCACACAGCGCTTACTTTCAAAACAAGCCCCACAACCTAAACATCCCGAAATAGGTCTATTACCAATCCAATAAATCTCCGTATCTATTCCATTTTCTTGCAATGCCTTCGCAACCTCAATTAAAGCCTCATTTGTACAACCACTTTTATTAGGACTACCATTGACTAATAATACCTTCATTAAATTATCCTCCTCTAACCTTAAAACTACTTAGTATAACGCTCATATACTTCTCTAAAATATTCTTTATTAACTACTGCATTAAGCCCTTTTTTAGCAACATCAGAATAAACCTTCGTTAATAATTTATCCATTTTAGGATGAATTTTAGCTTTTTCCCTCGTTCTTAACCAATAACTCAATTGATAATCATCAGTCCAGTTCTTACCCTGATATGTAATTCCCGCAGCCAAACTATCACAAACCATTTCCACAAAATATTTATAAGGAATAATTGGCGTTGAAATATCTGCAGCATAATCATACCAATATTCATAATGATGTTTATTCCGACCAAAATGATGCAACCAGGCCCTCGAGTAACCATTTTCTATTTTACAATTTCTAATTGGACTATAACCACCATTAAAATATTTTACCCCTTCAAAAAATTCTTCCGGTGAATATTTTGATAAATCATGAACTAAACCTCTCCAAAATTGTCCCGCCTTACAACACAAACAAAAAACTTTAAAGCGATGTTTGTTAACTACATGTAAATGTTTAAAAAACTTAACCACTGTTATTTTATATTCTCTATCTTTACTCATTTACTATCACCCTAATAACATTATACACTAAAAAAAGAAGTAACTAAATACTTCTTTACACTCAATCTCTTATAAACATTGAACTATCTAATTCATTATTATTAAAAAGAAACTCTAAATTTCCCATCTTATTTTCACTGCTTTGCCCTATCATCTTATTCTTAATCAACTGACCATTTTTCATCATTTCTTGATAATATTCAAATAATTCCTTAAATCTAGCATAATGAACTATTTCTCTTTGTCTCAACCAAAGCAGTGGGCCTCTAACATCTGGATCGTTTGTTAAATCTATTAGATTTTCATAAACCGCTCTAGCTTTTTGTTCTGCCGCCATATTTTCTGAAATATCGGCTAGTGGATCACCGGTTGTCGCAAAATACGTCGCACTAAATGGTACTCCATTGGCATCAGTTGGAAACAATGCTTTACTATGCTCTGCATAATGACTATCAAGTCCTGCTTCCCTTAATTCTTCCATTGTCGCATCCTTCATCAATTGATAAACCATTGTTGAAATCATCTCAACATGCGCTAATTCCTCAGTACCAATATCAGTAAGTAACGCCTTTCCTCGACTATCTGGCATAGTATATCTTTGATTCAAATATCTAAGTGCTGCTGCTAACTCACCATTTGAACCACCATATTGAGTTACCAAATATTTAGCCATTCTTAAATCTTTCTTTTTAATATTAATTGGATACTGTAATCTTTTATCATACTTGAACATTTTTTAAACCTCCCATGGCCATGGACTCTTTTCCCACATAAATGGTGCTTTTTCTAAAACATCACTATTAATATTTAATGGTCCATACTTACTTTCATATTCTCTAATTAATTCATTAGACTTTTGCCTATAATCATTAAAAAGTCTAAGCATCCCTATATCATTAGGTTTTAAATCTAAATAAAGATTTAACTCATGCGCGGCAAAACAATTTCTTGATAAATCCAAAAATAATCTTTCTTGTTCTGTTCTCGCTTTTAAAGTATCTGGTCTATAATCTCTATATTGATCATATAAATCTGCGAATAAATTTCCCCTATCATATCCAACACTTGGTGTTGTTAAAGATGGATTACTAATTCCCATATTCATACCATTATTCATACCACTCATATTATTTCGATAGCCAAGTGGCCAATTTTCATTTAATAAATTATAATTATACATAAATTCTCCCTTCAAGGATAAAATATTCAAGTTCTAAAAAAACGTACCAAATTAAAACAAATCTCAAAAAACACTTGATTTTTTTTCTTGTCTATAATAAAATAAAGAAGTCAATTAAGAAATGGCGGCATTGGTGAAGTGGTTAACACGCTAGTTTGTGGCACTAGTATGCATGGGTTCGATTCCCATATACCGCCCCATTATGAATTAAAGTGAAACTAAGAAATGGTTTCACTTTTTTATATGCTAAATTAGTAAAAGAAAACGAATCTAAGCTAGATTCGTCTTAACCAAAAACTAATCAAATAGATTTATTAATCGTTCTAAAAAGCCCTCTTTTTTTACCTCTTTTACTTTTTTTGTCGTTTGCTTCGGTGCCTCCACTCCTTCAACCATCATAATAAATTTAGTACTGGCTTCAACATTTTTATTATTTAATGAAAAGCTTTGATAATTACTACCTAATTCTACCAAAGCTTGAACTCTATCTTTCATAGCCTTAGATGATTTAGCCATTGCGGTTATCGTCCCAACTCCATCACGATTAAATGTTTCTATCCCCGTATTTAAGGTTGCCATTCCATCTTTTAAAACTGCTGTTCCATTAGATAATTCACTCATCTTTGAATTAATTAAACCAATTGCCTCTTTTAAAGTTGCCGTTCCATTAGACAATTCACTAGCCCCCTGCTCTAATTGCCCAAGATAAATATTCAATGTCTTTATTAAATTATTAACTTCTGTTGAAACTTGACTAATTGAATTCAATGATGATTGTAAAGCTAAGTTATTTGCTTCCAATAATTTCATCAATTGCTCATTTACACTATAACTATTTTCATAATTATATTTAATTTGATACAAACTAATCCTATTTTCTAAATTAGAAGCTAACAAATCCTCATAACTAATACTAGCAAGTTGATAATTATTATAAGCACTCTGTAATTCACTATTACTTGTCTTTATATTTAAAATAGTCGCATTATTTTGTTGAATCAATCCCTTGACTTGATTAAGTTTTTCTTCGTTTTCCAAATTATTTAAGTTTTTTTGTAATATAGATAATTGCTCAAGAATTTGTTTAAGTCCCATATCAATGCTAACAGCACCAGTTTTTATTTCCTCTAACTTTTGAAATACTATATTTAAGTTTTCTGAGATTTGACTACTACCAGAACTAACAACTGTCAAGTTTTCTAAAATCGTTTGGCTTCCTTTTTGTATTTGGTTCATAGAGCTTTCTAGTTTTGAAACATCGCCATAAAGTGAATCCAGCTTATTAAACACATCTAAATCACTACTCTCAAGAATCTTGGGTGTAACAACAGAGTAAATACTAGGAAGTTCAAATTTTTCAGTATCAAAAGTTATTTTTACATTATTAAGTCCTTCAAGCTCAGAAAAATTTAAGCTTTCATATAATCCTGGTGTCGATAAGCCTACTATTATATAATTACTACCATTATTAATCACTTTACCATTTGTGATAGATATATTTGAATTATTCTTTCCAGGAATAATAGTTCCCATCATTACAACAAATGGTGTATATAAATTTTCATTTTTACCATTAATACTAACTACATGTCTATCCTTATTTTGATAAGCAATATCAATAGTTACTTTCCCACTTTTTCCAATCAAATTTTCTAATTCTATCCCTTTACCATCCAATGTATAACTTATACTTTCAGTAACTGGAATTTCTTTTTTAGAAGTACCTTGATAAAATATATCATTTCCCTTACTATTCCATATTAATAATTGATTATTTCTTGTAAATGTATGATTACTATTAATATTTAAAATATCTTCCAAATCCGTATAATCCTCAATTTCATTTAACTTATCATGATTAATTAAATGTTCATTTACTAAAACCTTATTAACCTCACCATTGTTATTTAACTTAACATACACCGTTTCCTCCTTTGTTAAGGCCCAAGTGCCTATTGGACTCAAAATAATAGAAACTATTAATATCATTGAAATAGCTTTCATCATTTTTTTTCTTTTCATTGTCTTACTTCCTTTCTTACTTTTATTTTTCATTCCCAAAGTTGTTTTCATAATAATAGAATCCATAATAATTAAAATTGCAGGGATCACCATAACAACAACTATCATACTAATAACAGCTCCTCTAGCAATAAGGGTACATAAAGATCCAATCATATCAATCTTTGAAACACAACCAACTCCAATAGTGGCACCGAAAAAGCAAAGTGCACTAACAAAAATCGAACTAATAGAACTATCTAAAGCTAACCTAACAGCAGATCTTTTATCCTGACCATTCTTTCTTTCCTCCAAATATTTTGTTGTCATTAATATTGCATAATCAATAGTTGCACCTAACTGAATAGTTCCAATAACAACTGATGCAATAAATGGAATTTCGGTTCCCGTAAAATAAGGTATACCCATATTAATAAATATAGCAAATTCAATTGCGGTAACAAGCAATACCGGAAGAGAAATAGATTTCAAAACTATCATCATTAGTATAAAAATAATTCCAATAGATGTATAATTAACATTATGAAAATCCTCATCAGTCGTAACTACCAAGTCTTTCATAAGTGCACCTTCCCCAGCCAAAATGCTATTTTTATCATAACTTTTTACAATCTTTTCAACTTTTTCCAACTGTTCATTCAATTCTGTCGTTGCAATATCATATTTTGAATCAACAATCATTAATTTATAATTATCTGTCTCATAAATAGATCGAACCTCTTCTGGAACTATATTATCAGTAATTCCATATTCAGATAATCTTGCCGGATTAATAACCAAATCAACCCCCTCTAAAGATTTTATTTTATTCTCCATTTCCATAATCTTATAATCTTCCAAATCATTGCTTACTAAAATAATCTCTTGTGAAACCATTCCATATTCTTCCTTTAAGGCTTGTGTTGCCATTGAATAACCATAGTCCTCAGGGATTGATTCATCTAACTTATAATAAACTTGTGTCTTACTTTGGGCCAAATAACTAGGTATTAACAAAACTAAGAAGACTATAAAAATCAAAACATAATGCTTTAAAACAAAACTCTTTACCCTTTCAAATTTTGGTAATAAGCCTCTATGCTTTGTCCGTTCAATTTGCTTATCAAAAACTAATAACAAAGCTGGAAATACCGTAATTACACAAACAACCCCGATAAACACTCCCTTAGCCATAACTAATCCAATATCAACTCCAAGAGTTAAATTCATTGTACAAAGAGCCAAAAAACCAGCAATTGTAGTTAAACTACTTCCAAAAACAGATACTAACGTATCACATATTGCATGTTCCATTGCCTGTTCTTTATCTGAATAAATTGATTTACTACTTTCGTATTTATGATATAAAAAAATCGAAAAATCTGTCGTAACACCCAACTGCAATACTGCCGCGATTGCCTTAGTAATATAAGAAATTTCTCCAAAAATAATATTGCTTCCCATATTAAACAAAATTGCAATTCCAATATTTGCCATTAATAATAATGGAACTAAATATGAATCTAATGACAACTCTAAAACAACAATACATAATACCGCTGCTATTATTACATAGAATAACATCTCACTATTAAATAAGTCTTTAGTATCCAATACCATAGCACTCATTCCACCAATTTTAACCCTACCATCAACCATATTTCGCATTTGCTCAACCGCCTCAAGTGTTTTTTCATCACTAGTAGAATTCTCAAACGTAACAAGAATAAGTTTCCCTTTACCTGATACCTTAGAAACTATCTCTTGAGGTAACATTTCTCTTGGAATCGTCGTTCCGATCACATCTCTAAGACTTACCACTTTTCCAACTGCATCAATATTCCTAAATTTATCTTCTAATTCCAATATTTCTTTACTAGACATTTCATCAGCTACAACAATAGAAAAAGATCCCATATTAAAATCATCCGTTAAAATCTTTTCACCTTTTAACGTTTCTATATCACTTGGTAAATATACTAAAATATCATAATTAATATCTGTAAAAATATAACCAATCAAAGCTGGTATCATCATAATAATTGTTATAATGATAATTAACCACTTGTGTTTACAAATACTATAACTCATTTTTCTCATAAATCTTCCTCCATTCGACATACTATTTTATTCTGTTTTACACAAAAAAACACCAACAAAAAAAACAATAATCAAAGATAAACAACACTTTTAAAGAAACGTATTGTTAAATAAGCAACAATTTGTTTGTTATCTTTACAAATGTTTAAAAACAAGTATAATAACTCTAGGTGATAAAAATGAATAAGAAAGATTTACGTGTCATAAAAACACAAAATATACTCTATAATACACTATTAAATTTAATGAGAGAAAAAACCTTTGAAGAAATTAAAGTATCAGATATTTGTAACAAAGCCTTAATTAACCGTTCTACCTTTTATGCCCACTATAATGACAAATATGAACTATTAGCAGACTGTATTCAAGAATTAAAAAAATCTCTAACCCAAGAACTAAAGAAAAATAATAATATCTCGAATACAAAAGAATATTACCTGGAAATGATTAAACTCTTTTTAGATCATATTGAATTAAATAAAGAAAAATACTTATCTATCATAATTCATAATCAAAACAGTATTACAATGAATATTATCTATGATGTTCTAGAACAAGATATTACTATTAATCTCCAAAAAGAAAAAAATCTAAATAAAACTCAAATTCCGCGAACCATTATTACTAAATTTTATTTAGGTGCAGTAGTCAACGTTGGCATTGAATGGCTAAAAAATGACAAAAAATATACTAAAGAAGAAATTTTAAAATATTTTTCACTTCTAATTCCTGATGAATTGAACTTTAATTTTTAAAATAATAACCAACTTTAAGGCAACCAAAGAGTTGCCTTTTTTGTTGTAGTAATATAAACTTATATATATAAATATCTATATACTATAAGGAGTGACTTTAATGATTGATATTCATACCCACACAAATTATTCAGACGGTTCTTCATCTGTAAAAGAATTATTAGAAACAGCTGAAAAATTAGGTTTAACCCTACTTTCAATTACTGATCACAATACAATTGAAGCTTATCGTGAGCTAGCAAATCCAACAATTAGAAATATTTTCAAAGGTAAAATTATCCCCGGCATTGAAATTACTACTACTTATAAAGGAGAGACTATTGAAGTTTTAGGCTATGGTTTTGACTTTAATAAAATGTATGCTTCTCTAAAAGAAAATGTTTTAACCTTTGAGAAAAAGCAACTAAAAGAATTTGATTTAATAAAAAATAAATTTCAAAAAATTGGGGTTAAATTTAATCCCAATCAAATTAAATTTAATCCATCTATCGAATCTTGCCGAGCAGCCTTTCTTAACGAGATTAAACAATACCCTGACAATAATAAATTTTTTCTAGAAACAACTTCTTTTGATAATCTTGCTAGTTTTACTAGAAATGAAATTTACAATCCAAAAAGTGCCCTATACGTCGATGAGTCGTCTTTATTTCCCACTCTAGAAAAAACACTCGAAATGATTCATAGCGCCGAAGGTATCGCTTTCTTAGCACACCCCTTTGCTTATTCCAAAAATATTCCTGAATCATTAACAGATTTAATCAAAAATTACAATTTTGACGGATTAGAATGCTATTACACCACCTTCAGTAAAGATGAAACTAATTATTTATTAAAACTTTGTGAAGAAAGAAATATGTATATTTCTGGCGGAAGTGATTTCCATGGAACAAGAAAACAAAACCATTTCTTAGGAACAGGTAATAATAATTTAAATATTACAGAAGATATAGTTAAAAACTGGATCACAAAATTTATTCCCAATACTCGTATTGTGACTTCTTACTATGAACCAGATCTAGATGCCGTTGCTAGTTCCTATGCCTATGCTGAATACTTAAATAAACGCAATCAAAAAAGTGATTATTTCATTTATGGTCTTCCCAAAAAAGAAGTCCAAATTGTAACCAATATGTTTGGAATTACTCTACGTGGTGCAAATAATATTAAGATAAACCAAGATATCATTATTCTTGACACTAATAACTATGATGAATTCAAATACATCCATAAAGATAATATTATTGAAATAATTGATCACCACAAAAAAACAGCTACTCAAGAACTGTTTCCCAACGCCAAAATTCATATTGAACTTCTTGGTGCAGTCGCAACTATTATAGCCGAAAAATTTAAAAATCATGATATAACGCCCTCAAAGGAAGCCGCAATTCTTCTTTTCTATGCCATCATATCTAATACCATTAATCTACACTCCAAAACTACTACTCAAAAAGATAAAGATATGCTTGATTGGTTAGCCTCTCTTTATGACGAAATATCTTATAATCGAATCGAAGAAATTTTCATTCAAAAATCTAAGATCGAAGAAACAAATCTCCGTCATGAAATGGAAGCTGAACTAATTTTTAATATTGCTAATTCTAAAATTACAGTTGCACAATTAGAAATTGCTAATCTAGAAGATTTTCTTAAATTAAACAAATATAAAATCAATCAAATTTTAGAAACTATTAAAATAGAAAAACAATTGGACTATATCTTTATTAACTGTGTCGATATCCTAGATGGCTTCAATATTTTACTAACTGTCGACGAAAAAACAACTTCGCTCTTAGAAAAAGCCTATAATTTGTCATTTATAAACAACGAAGCCAAAACCCAACATTTAATATTAAGAAAAGAATTAATTGATAATTTAATCAATTATATGACAGATTAATCATCTCTATAAGTTATATCATAATTACTTGGTCCCTCAATCGACTTCCCATCTATTGAAAACCTAGATCCATGACATGGGCAATCCCATGTTTTTTCTATTTCATTAAATATCAAACTACACTTCATATGTGGACACAAATTATACACTATATGTTCCTTATTTTCCTCATCAATATAAATTCCCACACTTTTTCCATTTCGCTCTTCAAACCGCACTCGATCAGAATACCAATTCTTATTCTTAATTACTTTACTTTTCAAAAAAGCACTAATACTACTCCATAACGAAATAGGAAAATTAACAAAACCACCCAAATTAAGACCCCTATTTGGTTTAAAAAGTTCAAAATATTCATTATCTCTTCCTTCAATTATATCAGATAAAATTTTCCCTGCTAATATTCCGTTAGTCATTCCCCAAGTATTATAACCAGTAGCAAGTAGTAAATTATCATTATTTATTCTTCCAATAAAAGGCAAAAAATCGTTTGTTATAATATCTTTATTAGACCAAATATACTCTGGTGTAATATCCTTTTCTTCTAATAATGATCTAAAGTTCTCCTCCTCATTATTCTTAACACAATAATTATGAGAATTAGTTAAATATAATTGATAAATAGCCCCATCTCCCTGATGAAATCTTGTTGAAATTGTTTCTTTATCCAAATTTATTGCACTAAATTTATAATTTTTAATTACTTTAAATGCCTCAATATAAGATTTTTCCAAATATGCCTTAAATGGCATCAAAAAAGGAAATAAAAAATAAGGATAATGAACAGCCATTACTACATAGCGTGCTTTAATATTAAACTTTTCTCCTCTAACAACATAAAAATCATTCTCTTTATTTATATCAATAACACAAGTATTTTCATATATTTTCTTCCCACTATTAGTACATATATTAGCTAAAACATATAGATATTTAATCGGGTGAAAAACATATGTATCCTGAACATAATAACTACTAGAAACATCAACCCCATTAGGCAAAACATTACTTAGTTTAACATCAATATCTAACTCATTAAGTAAGGCCACTTCCTTCTCGATTTTTCCATCATTAGAGTTAGAAAAAACATATGAATCAGCAGTCTCTAAATTACATTCTATATTATTCTGATTTATAATATCTCGAGCCAATTTTATAGCATATCTTTGAGAATTTAAATATTTCTTAGCTACTTCCCTACTATGAAAGTCACAAAGTTTCGAATAGATATTATCTTGAAGATAAGTAAGTTTCCCTGTCGTACGGCTAGTTACACCCTCACAAATTCTATTTTTTTCAACTAAACATACCTTTAAATTACTATTTCTTAGCTGATAAAGTGTTGAAATCCCCGTAATTCCACCACCAATAATCACAACGTCCACAAAAATATCCTTTTCTAATTTAGGATACTCAAAATCTCTTTTGAAATCTAACCATATACTACTATTTTTCATAACATCACCTACTACTAGTATTAAACAAAATAAAAAATAGATACCAATTAAGATATCTATTATTTTTTAGTAATCAACATCATATTTAGATTTATATTTTCCAATTGTCGTATCATCTTCAGGAACAATCTGATTTTTATATGCATCTTCGTATTTCATAATTATGTCATTACTTATCTTTTTCTTACTATCAAGTAAAATGATTCTATTAGGATCAGCAACTTCTATTTCCCATTTTTATTTATTACACTAGGCATAAAAATATAACTTTTACCATTTTCTAAAAATCCACTTCCCTCTATGAGTTACCATCTTTGTCAAGTCCACCAAATCGCATTAATTCTACAATCTTTTCTTCTCCTAAATTACCTTTAATATTTTTGATAACTTCAATTTCATAAACTGTATAGGGATCATAAAAAACTTCTTGATTATCAGCATTATCAATAATAACTTCATTTCTATACTCAGTTCTTAAGATTTGTTTAACTATACCAACAAAAACATAATCACTAACTCCAATCGCTTTTTCAGGAGAAGTTGTATCATGCGCATAAATTGCTGAAATATATTCAACTCTTTTACCATTATAATAATCAACCTTTTCAGTTTTTTGATAACAAATAAAAGTAAATCCAACTAATAATAAAAATACTACTACACCAATCAATACCTTTTCATATTTTCCTCCTAATATCGCTTATATGCCTCATCATAATTGCGTTTATCCCCTTCAGATAAAATAATAATACTTGTTACTATTTCCTGCATTACTGAATCAGATTCATTTCTATGTGCCAATCCCAAGGCATAACCAAGTTCATAAATACACACATTCTGTTTTTGAGCAGAATTATAACCATCCATATACCTAGTAGCAAATTCCATCTTTCCTGTATTAGCAGATGTTCTAGCTACTACACCACTTGAAATATACTCAACATCATAAATCTTCAAATCATTAACTGTATTCCAAAAATCTTCTCTAATAACTCCACTTTTATATGAATTCCACTTATTAACCGCCATTCTAAATTGCGAAACATATTTTGAACTACCAGACCAATCCAAATGTTTGCCAGAATCGGCAGCCCAATATTGAGATAGTTGTATAGTATATGTATACCAAGCGTTAACCGCAACTGGAAAACTTATTAATCCACAAAAAATAATCATAATTACAATACTACTTATTTTTTTGATAACATCACCTCATCTCTTACACTCAAGTTTACCTTAATTAAAAAAAGTAAACAAATCGTTTACTTTTTTTAATTAAGGAGCTAAACAATTACACGTACTAAAGTTTCCTGCTAAATCATAAAAACCAATATTAATTTGTAATCCAGACTGAATTCTCCTATCAAATTTAATTACATTCGTTGTATAAGTTGTTCCACTATATGTATAACTCTTAATGCCAGTGTTATCTTTAGCATTTACTGTTACAATGCTACCATTACCTTCATGTTTAATAACACAAGTTCCTCTTGGTTTTTCTTTATCAATATTATCAACAACCATTGTTGCCTTACGAGAATCACCATTTTTATTATAAACTATGAATTCATAAGTACCATTTTTGGTAACCTTATAATTATAAATTTGCTCCGTTACCCTTTCACCACTAGGTAAAACCATACTACTAAATTGATCAACACTAGCCACAATTGTAATTGTCACCGATTTATTAGTATAATCCGTTGGATTAGTAGTAATCTTAATTCCCATTTGTTGTACAACAACATTTCTAACAACACTCAGTACTTGTCCATTATAATTTGTAATACTATAAGTTATCTTATAAGTACCTGCTACATTAGTGTTAACTGTTCCGCTCTTCTTAATTTGACTCGAAACATCCTTGCCTTTATTATCTACTGCCTTTGCGCCAGGATCTTTAAATGTACCACCCTCTACAATATACACTGTCGCTTCCCCGTTTAACGATAATGTAATATTACCAGTTTCTGGTGTTGATGTAGGCGTTGGACTTGGGGATGGTGAAACTGAAGGGCTTGGATTATTACTTGGTTGTGGTGAACTGCTTGGTTCCACACTAGGTGAATTACTCGGTTTATTTGTCTCACTATTATTTGGCTTATTTGAACTTGTATCACCCTTTTCCGTAACATTAACAAGTCTTGTTAATTTTGGACTAATACCACGATAATCCAATGTATAAGTTAATTTATACGTTCCTACTTTACTAGTATCAACATTACCTGTAACTTTTACATATCCAGTAATATCACCTTTTAAATCACTAGTTGCACTATAGCCTGGTTCTTTATACTTTTGCCCAACTTTTAAATTAACAACCAAATCCCCTTGTAAATTTAAATTAACCCGCTCAGCCGGTTCATTTTCATTAGTACTACTAACGATTTCAATTACTTCATTTTCCTCCGGTTCCTCATAATAAATTCCATTAAATGTAAAATTAGCTTGAACAATTGCATTGATTATAAATACAGCAATCAATACACAAACTGCTCCACAAAGCATTTTTACTAAACTTTTATATTCATCCTGCTGCTTTTTTTTGCGCTCATAAGCCCTAAAATTAGAACCTGTTCTAACACCATTAATTGTCCCTTGCTTATAGCGTGTTTTAGTTCCACTACGACCTCTTTGCCCACTACTCTTCTTACTACTCATTTGATCACCCACTATCCTACTATCATTATACAATTTCACTTTTTATAAGTCAAAAAAAGATATCATAATTGATATCTCTTTACACCTTTATTCTACAGTTACACTCTTTGCCAAATTCTTTGGCTTATCAATATCACAGCCACGAAGACGAGCTACTTCGTAAGCAATAAGTTGTAAGCAAGGAACCACTAACAGAGGTTGAAAAAAGTCACTAACTTTTCGAACTTTAATCAAATAATCGTAACCTAATATTTCTTCATTACTAATGATTATACATTTTGCTCCACGGGCTTTTACTTCCTGAACATTAGAAAGGCTCTTTTCTTTAATATCTTTATCTGTAATAATCGCAATAACAGGAACATTCTCATCAATTAAAGAAATCGTTCCATGTTTTAACTCTCCGGCTTGATAAGCTTCACTATGAATATAAGAAACCTCTTTCAATTTAAGACTTCCTTCCAAAGAAACTGCATAATCAATCTTTCTTCCAATAAAGAAAAGACTACTATGCTCATAAATTTCCTGAGCCACTTTTTTATAATCATCTATTCTATCAAGTATTTCTCTAATCATACCAGGAAGTTTTTTTGCATCATCAACAATTTCACCATTTTTATATCCCTTCGCAAGGGCTGCCTTGTAAGCTAGTAATGATAAAATTGCGACTTGTAACATATAAGCTTTAGTCGTTGCAACCGCAATCTCAGCACCCGCTTCAATAAAAATCTGTCTACCGCTTTCTCTAGCAATTGTCGATCCGACAACATTTACTATGGCTAATGTTTCTATTCCTGCTAACTTTGCCTTTCTCATTGCAGCTATTGTATCGGCTGTCTCCCCAGATTGACTAATTAAAATAACTAATGTTTTTCGATCATATAATACTTTCTTATAGCGATATTCACTTGCTACCTCACAAGTAACTCTAAGCATTGCTTTTTCTTCTAATAAAGTCTTTCCAATCATTCCTGCATACATGGCCGATCCACAAGCTACAATATGAATCTCTTCATATTCTGACAAATCAGGTAATTTATCTAAATCAGCCAAATAAGGTCTTAAAGTCTTTTCTAAAACTACCGGCTCTTCCATTATTTCTTTCAACATATAATGCTCAAAACCGCCTTTATCATTAGAACCGGCTTCAATTGTTGAAACAAAAATCTCCTTTTCAATTTCTTTACCATCTTTAGTAACTTTAACATCATCACCAATTTCAACAATCTCATTTTCATCCAATAAACTATACTGTTTTGTATAATTAATAATAGCCGCAATATCACTAGCAATATACACTTCATCATCACCATAGCCAATAATTAATGGTGAATCTTTTCTAACAGCATATAATTTATCGCTATCCTTAAATAAGATTCCAAAAGCATAAGAACCTTTAATTTTCTTTATCGCCATCTCAATAGCTAAAATAGGATCTTTATCATAATATCTATCAATTAATGCTGCCGCAACTTCTGTATCCGTTTCACTATTAAATAAGTAACCATCTTTTTTAAGTTCTACCTTTAATTCACTCGCATTCTCAATAATTCCATTATGCACTAATGTAACACGTCCAACACAATGTGGATGTGCATTAGATACACTAGGCTCTCCATGGGTTGCCCATCTTGTATGAGCAATCCCCATATTGGCATCAATTAACTTTTCCTTATTAAGTTTCTCTTCCAAACAAGCAATTTTCCCAATACTTCTAATAATTTGAATATCATTCTTCTTTTTTAAAGCTAATCCTGCTGAATCATAACCTCGATATTCTAAGTTTTTTAACCCCTCTAATAGAAATTCTTTCGGATTATTTTTTCCTTTATATCCTACAATTCCACACATTTATAAATTCCTCCATCACAAAAATACTGTGATGATATATTTCTTTGTTATAATCTTGATTTTATTTTTTATAAATATATCTAACGAATCACATAAAATCCGTAGTGGCACCCGCCGAAACTTTCGAAAACCACTATCCTCGTCAACTCCATGAGTCCTGGCGCTCTGTTGCAATTAACCTATCCTTTCTATTGTCAACATACTATCATTATATTAAAAAAAAAAAAATCTGACAATTAACTCATCAAATTCTTCACACTTTTAGACATTTTATTGGCCTAATTTTTCAAATGTTACAGCTGTTGCTGCTTCAATTTCTCCAATTTGATCTGCAAACATTTTATCAAATTCTGGCATAGCCTTCTTAATTACGTCTGGATAAATATTCTTACTACTAATAATTGCCGTTCTAAAATCCAGAATATTAACATCTCTTCTATTATTAAATAAAGCATTAGAAAAAGCCTGTTGCACAATCGTAAGAGAAACATCTGGATATCTTGACCCTATTTCATAAATTCTTTTATATTCACTAGTGATATCTGTAATAAACTCCATTACTCTTCTTTTAATAAATGAAGTATACATCATCTTCGCTCCGGTTCTTTTTTCAATCTTTGGTAAAGTTCCTACCAAAATTTCAACATTTTCATCACGTGTAGGTTCAAATATTTCTACCTTTTGGAAACGTCTAACAAAGGCTTTATCTCTTAAAATATATCTTTCATACTCTTCTGTTGTCGTTGCTCCAATAACTTTAATATCTCCACGATCAAGAGCCGGTTTAAAGGCATTAGCAAAATCCAAAGCTTCACCTTGACCAATCAACGTATGGATTTCATCAATAAACAATATCAATTTAGACTCTGCTTTTAATTCTTCAAGTAACGTTTGAATCTTTGCTTCTCCTGTAACAGGATCTAAGCCAAGCATTGCTGATGTACTAACTTTAATTACCCGATAATCCTTTAACACATCAGGAATATCTCCAATTTGAATACGATAAGCTAACCCCTCAACAGTAGCCGTTTTACCAACACCAGGTTTACCAACTAATACAGCTGACTTATCAGGCGTAAGTAAAATCAAAATCAATTCCTTAATTTGCTCATCTCTACCAATAGCCGGATTCGTAATATAATTTTTTTCTTGATAATTTTCTCCATAAGTCTTTAAAACACTTAAGCGCTTTTCTTTTATATTCTCATGAGTTAATTGTTCGTTCATCATTACCGCTCCTTTTATCTTTTTTATTATAACATAATTATCTTAGCCTGCCTATTTCTTTTCTCCTAAATTAAATAAAAATTATTATATTTGAATAAAATCCCCTAAGCCATTTTCTTTCCGAATATACAAAATATCTTCTATCGCTTTAGGCGCATTAAAAGCACCATTCCCAACCGGATAGTAAACTGCATAACACTTAAATTTATCCTTCAAAATAAATGATTTTTTTCTTACCTGAGATACAGAAATCTTTTCACCCAAAACTATTGATGAAACTTGATTACCAAATAAAATTATTACCTTAGGATTAACAATTCTCATCTCTTCTAAAAACAAATCCAAATAATCTCTAAATACACTATCTGGTAATTCTCTAGCGTCTGCTTGAGTACATTTTGCTAAATTAGTAATATAAAATTTATTTTTTCTTACTTGTTCATACACTTCTTCAGCAAATTCATAAGTCCATTCATTTCCTTTAATGCTCTTTATTTTTTCATACATCTCTTTATCTATCATTCCCAAAGAGAAAAATAAATGCCATACATTTTTTGTTCCTACCCAAGGCGATTTAATCCCCTTCCAATCTTTACTAGCTGTAATATTTCTTGCGGTTGGATTCATAAAAACAAAACAAATATCCGGATTGTCCAAGCACCCCCCAAAAGTAATTGAATCAAGTTCTGGATCACCATATTTTTTTTGTAATTTTGCATACTTTTTCTCTAATTCTTCTAACAAAATATCACTTCCTATTAACTATATAATCGCTTCTTATCTTTTCTTATTTTTTTACCAAAAAACATACAATAAATATAAAAGGCATTACAACAAATTCTAGAAACAGGTTTTTTATAACGATAAAAAACTACATCTTCTAAAACATAAGGCTTTCCTTTAACAAAATATGTAAAATTCTTTCTAAAATCTGCAAACAACTCTTCAATAGTATTATACTCCCTAACACCTTTCATTAAGTCCCAAGAAGCCTCAAACCAATAAACTTTTCCATTCTTTTTAAAAATTGTAAATGTATGATTAGGTTTATTCTTCATATACTTATTAACGGCAAATACTGTCATAAAAGGAATGTCTCTTTTTTTAAAATATTCTCTTTCCAATTCACATAAATCCCAGCAAACTCCGTTCTTATGTTTCTTTACTTCATCAGGATATTGCATTCTATACTCTTTAACAAAATCTCCATCTTTTAATCCTAAATGTAATTTTCCTTTACGGTCATACCAACCATAACTCATTGCACATAATTCTTTATTAAATCTTTCAATACCTTTCATCTTTTCTACTCCTCTTGCTAAAAAACTCTACTACTAATAATACCATAAAATTAAAGAAAAAGACCAATAGTCTTTTAAATTGGATTTACATGAATAACAGCTAAATAAATACTATCTATCTTTTCTATTATTTCTTTTTCTAATCTATTCGCAATTTCATGACTTTTAAAAGTTGACATCTTTCCGTCAACAAATATTGTTACAGTTATTTGATACTTATATCCAACTGGAGTTGAATTAAAATGATTAACCCGTTTTATTTCCTTATGCTTTTCTATTATCTCATAGACCCTTTTCTTTGTATCATTATCCATAGCCTTATCCATCAACACATTATAACTTTCATGCAAAATATGATAAGAAGTATACATCATCCAAATCGATATACCAATTCCTACAATTCCATCAAATATATATACACCTATCAAAGTAAACAAACAAGATATTAAATTCATAAATGTTATAAAAGAATCACACAAATGATCTTTCGAATTAGCCCTTATAAGTAAATTATCATAAACTTTAGAAAGAAAATGCGTATAAATAAACAAACCTATCTTTACTATAATAGTTATCAAACAGACAACAATTAACCATATCGAAAAATTAAATTTGTCTCCCTTAATTAATACCATAATAGAATCTTTTAAAATAATACACGCAGTAAAAAACATTACTAAACCAATAATTAAAGAATAAATATATTCTGCTTTTCCATGACCCAAATTATGATCATAATCGCTTGGTTTAGATGCAATTTTATTACCAATATAAGTCATAACAGAAGAAAAAATATCCCCAGCACTATTAAGACTATCCGCAATCATTGCTTGACTATTGCTAATAAAACCAATAATTCCTTTTATAATTAGCAAAAATAAATTACCAACTATCCCTAAAATACTGGCCATTTTAATATCTTTATATTTTTTCTCATTATCCATAAACATCATCCCACACTTAATTTTATTAAACGTCTATAAATTATATCACAAATCGAACTAATTAAATAGTACTTCTCTTATAAAGTCACACCTCACCCTTTTAAACTTCTACTATCATTAACAACCAATGTACTATACATAAAAAGTATATCTTGATTATCAAAATTCAAATATTTATGATATAAATCACTACTTATATATCTATTGTCAATAACTGTAATTTTCTTATATTTATCAACCAATAATGGTACTAGACTACTCCCAAAAGAGTCCCTAAATACCACTAATTCTCTTTCTGTTTCTGCTAAATCATTATAAATTGTAATATAAGAACTAGCTCCGTCTAAATATACTTCATAACTATCCATTCCCTTTAATTTTGACGTGTTATAAACACTAGTTAATGTCGCATTTTCCAAGTATTCAACTCGTGCCCTATTTAAAGTATCACTAGTCAAATAAAATAACTTTTCTCCTTTTATTTTATTAGGATTATCTTTTGCATAAACCCCATAAAAACTAGAATACTCATTTTTCTTATATCTTTCATCACCAGGAACAAGTCCCATTTCTTCACCCATATAATCAACAACTTTTAAAAGTCTTTCCTGACGCCAATGTGTGTCAGACTTATAATAGTCATTAAGTTCTAAGATTTCTCTTACATCAAGCATCTTAATATTTTTAAATTTTATTTTATCATAAATATAATCATAATCCAATTGCAGAAAATCACCCTCACCAAAATAATAATTTTTATCCGGAATAATCATCATATATACATTATTATTTTCAGTAAAAGAACTACTCACCTTTGTAATTTTCTGACAAAAATTATTTATCGATTCTCTATCTGTCGGATAATTATTTTTAAATATAAAATCATCTTTTATTTGAACTCCATTATTATCCAATTTTCGTAAAATTCCATAATTATACCTAGCTTTTAAACTTCTAAATTCATCTCTTAAGACAAAATGTGAGAGAAAGTATTGCTCTACATCTTCTATCCAGTCACTTTGAAACTCAAACTTTGGAAAGGTCATCAACTTTCGTCGTTCACTATAACTTATTTCTTTGTCTGGCACTAAAATATTTATTATTCCAAATCCACTAACAAACACCACAAATATAATTACTAATATTTTATTTTTCATAAGTTTCACCTCATCTAAAATCTAAAATATAAAAATGGATTAAATGACTCATCTATTAAAAAGGCTGTACAAAGTATCAAAAGCACCATAATTGTTACTACTTCTAGACAATCACCAATTACTTTTTGCTTACTTACTTTTTCGCTAATTACCTTTACTATTGGCGTAACACCAACAACCGAAATAAATAAGAAAATTAAATTACTCTTTAAAATATACATAGTTTCATAATTAATAAATGCCTCTTTTTTAAAAAAGAACATTACCCCTAGACTATCTGCAATATTACTTATACTATCTGTACTAAAAATCAAAAAGCTAATAACAATCAATAATAATGTGTAAATATATTTCACAATTTTTGTCTTATCTAGAAACTTTTTTAAAAAGACCTTTTCAATTACCAATACTACTCCAAAATAAAGTCCCCATATAATAAAATTCCAGCTTGCACCGTGCCAAAAGCCCGTTAAAAACCAAACTATAAAATTATTTCTTATCCAAAGTAAAAAACTAACTTTATTACCACCTAACGGAATATAAACATAATCCCTAAACCAACTAGAAAGCGATATATGCCATCTTCGCCAAAAATCTGTAATACTACTAGCAATTAGAGGGTAATTAAAATTTTCCAAAAATTTAAAGCCAAACATTCTTCCAAGACCAATTGCCATATCACTATAACCACTAAAATCATAATAAATCTGTAAAGTAAATAATATCGGTCTCACCCAACTAGCCACGATACAATCACCACTAAGTTGTTCACACAATTCTCCTAAAACATTAGCCATTAAAACTTTTTTTGCAAGACCAATCACAAATCTTCTAATACCTACAGCAACATTATCAAAACTACTCTCTCTTTTCTTTAAACTAGCATCAATATCACTATATCTAACAATTGGTCCTGCAACCAATTGGGCAAAAAAAGAAATATACATCATAAAATCCAACAAATTACTTGCAGGTTTCTGTTTTTCCCTATAAATATCAACTAAATAAGAAATAGCTTGAAAAGTAAAAAAACTTATCCCAATCGGCATCACAATATATAAAAAATTAATATTGCCATTAAAGACTTTATTAATATTATCTATAAAAAAATCAACATATTTAAAATACAGTAATTGTAAAATATTGTAACTAAGACCCATTATCAAAACCAATTTACTATGTTTCTTTTCATAGATTTTATTTCCACAATAATAATTAACTATACAAGATAATAAAAGGACCCAAATATACTTAGGTTCTCCTAAAAAATAAAACACTAAACTAAAAACTAGTAAAATCATATTTTTATACTTTCTTGGCACTATAAAATAAGTAAACAATAATATTGGTAAAAAATAATATATAAAACTTACACTAGAAAATATCATATCTCTCTCCTCAAAGAAAAAAGGTCATATCTGACCTTACCTTAAATTTTCAAAGGCATCTTCTAATTTTTCTCTATTCTCTTCATCTTGAACCATAATTAGAATAATTAAATCTCCTTTGTTTTCAACAATTACTTCATCTTCTTCTACACCAACACAAACCCATTTTCTTGGATTTACATTTTTCTCAATTTGTTCCTTTATTTTATCAACATCGGCATTTTCTTTTGTTCTAAGTAAAACTACTGAGTGAGCAATAGATCCAACCCCTGACTCACTAGCAAGAGCTTCACTATACTCGATGTCCTTAGTTCCTAAAAAATATTCTATATTCTCTTCATTAATAGCTGTATTTGTCAACATCATTGGCCTTTCGTCTTCTGGAATATCGGCATATACTTGTGCCATAATATCTTCTAAAGAACCCTGTACATTCTTAGTACATCCAGTCAACAAAAACAACCCTATAAAAATAATAATTAATAAACTAATCTTCTTTATACTCTTCATATAGTCCTCCTAAAATCATCATATCATATTTAAAAATTTATTCAAGTATTTTTATAGTAAAAAAAAAGACATGAAATGTCTCAATTTTGCTTTCTTAAAGCCACTATTCTAACTCTTTTTTTACAGTTAGGACAAGTTGTATGTTTAATCCCTCTTTTTTTAGGAAGACCTACTTTTATAGTAGTTCCACAACTACATCGCTTATAAATATGCCCCCTATCAGTCAGATTTCTCTTAATATTTTTAAATGGTTTAAAAATCGCATATCTAATATCACAAAATACTTCATTTTCCTTCAAACGTTTAAATATATTTTTGGACATAAATCTAAAGATTATTAATGCTATAACAATAACTTGCAATAAACCAACAATATAACTATCAACAAAAATATCTAATATTATTAAACCTGCCAAGACAAAAAGCGAAAACTTACCCAATTCATCAAGTCCATATCTTTCACCGAGTAATTTCTTATAAATCATTGAAAAAATACCTTTATACATTAGTCATCACTTCTGCCACCAAACATCAAAACTAATCTCAATATTTGTATTAAAGTCGTGGCCACACTAGCAACATATGTTAAAGCTGCAGCTGTAAGTACCCTTTTTCCAGAAGAAAGTTCACGGCTATTAAAGAAATGTGCATAATCTAATTCTCTTAACGCTCTTCTACTAGCATCAAATTCAACAGGCAATGTAATTAATTGAAATAATAAAATTACAACTTCACATAAAATACCCAACCATATTAAATTAAATGCCCCAAATATACATCCTAATAAGATAGCAAAATATCCTGCCATTGAAGCAAAATTAGTAATTGGCAACAAACTAGCACGCATTCGCATAAAAATATAGCCCTCTTTATCTTGAATTGCATGACCACACTCATGACAGGCAACACTTACTGCTGAAATTGATGCATAATTATAATTATCCTCAGAAAGTCTTACTGTCTTACTGCGAGGATCATAATGATCACTTAAATAACCACTTGTCTTTTCAACTTTAACATCGCTAAGGCCATGTTTATCTAATAAATATCTTGCTGCTTCTCTCCCAGTGAGTCCCCTTTCATTTTTTACTTTTTTATACTTACTATATGATGAATTAACAAAGATCTGTGCTCCAAGCGTAATAATCAACGAAATAATTGTCAATCCATACACAATAAAATAATCCATAAATCATCCTCCATACTTTCATTCTATACTAAAATTATTAGCATTTAATAATTATTTTATTAAAATTTATTAAACTCTTGTCTTTTTCTTCTTTACATTTATCAAATAACTAATAGGAATACTAAAAGAAACAACTAAACCATCCTGATTATAAAGATTAATATTTCCACCGAGCATTTCCACAAACTCCTTACAAATAGAAAGACCTAATCCAGAAATTTTTCTAGACTGATCCGTTGTAAAAAAAGGATCAAAAACTTTATTAATAATTTTTTCATCAATACCTGGACCATTATCACTAACTTGAAAATAAACGTACCCATCATCACTAAAAATATTAACACTAATATGCCCCTTATCCCTTGGTACATACCTAATACTATTAGAGATAATATTAGAGAAAACTCTTTTTAATTTTAAGACATCAACTTTAACAACTTCCACATTACATTTACTATCAACCGTAAATTTAATATTCTTACTTTCTAACTCAACTTTATAATCTGTAATTAAATCACTAACAATATCTTTAACTAAAATATCATCCAACTTTAACTTTTTATTATCATAACTCGTTAAATATTCATCAAAAGTTCCTAATATATTTTTAATATGATGTGCCTTTTCATTAATTTTAACACTATACTTTACTATTTCTTCTCGACTTAAACTATCATCATCTAGTAAATAAGAATAACTAATTATAGATGTCAATGGTGTCTTAATATCATGCGAAATACTAGCAATAATTCTATTTTGTTCCCTCTTTTCTTCCTCTAAAGAATCAACTAAATTAACAAATTCATTTTGAATAATGTCTAACTCTGTACTAACTTCATTTCTTACCGGTTTCTTTCCAAATTTATAAGCTCTAATATCATTAACAATTCTCTGAATAGGATTTATAATAGTTTTACCAGTTGCATAAAAAGTTGACGTCATCAATACAAATATTACAAATATCTGAAAGAAAATCATACTTAGAACCATACTAGCAACACTAAAATCTCTATGTAAATAAGCTGTAATAATAAACATCTCATCATCAACTTTTACAACATCACTAAATAAGAAAAAGTCTGTATTCTTTACATAAACCTCTACAACTGTTTTTTGGTTATCATCTAAGACACTAAATCTAGTTTCATATTTCTTCGAAATACGCTTTAATTCTAGTTCTAGTTTTTCAATGCTCTCATATTCTTTTTTTATTTCTTTAGTTTCAATTTCCCTTCTAATATAATCATTATGAATAAACGTCGGCTTTATTCTAACGTTATACCATAACGCTAAAGAACAAGCATTAATTAAAACAATAATACTAATTAATATTAAAAATTTTCTTTTTATTACACTATCTTCAAATATTCGTTTCATCATCTATTACCCTAACAAATTTATAGCCATATCCCCAAATAGTCAAAATATATTTATCATTATCTTCTAATTTATCTCTTACGCTCTTAATATTAACTGCTACTGTTCCAATATCTCCGTATTCACTTCCCCAGACATTTTCAAATATTTGTTCTTTAGACAAAGCGATCCCTGCATTTTCCATTAAATATCTAAGTAGTTCAAACTCCCTTGTTGATAAATCAACTCTTTTATCATTCTTCTTCACTTCAAAACTTTCCGTATTAAGGGAAATTTCACCTATTTTAATAATATTCCCAACATTTCTTAAATTACTTCTTTTATTTAATCTCAAATGTGACTTAACCTTTAATACTAATTCTGTATTATCAAATGGCTTTGTAATGTAATCATCGCCACCAATTTCATAACCAACTATTTTATCGACCATTTCACTTTTCGCAGACACAAAAATAATTGGAATATTAACAATATCCCTTACTCTAGAACAAACTTCTGTACCACTAAGTCCCGGCATCATTATATCAAGTAAAATCAAATCATAATCAAAATTCTTACTACTTATTACTTCCAACGCTTTGCTTGAATCATTAATAATACTAGAATCTATTTGTTCTTTTTTTAAAACCAAAGAAATTACCTCAGCAATATCTTTATCATCATCAACAATTAATACCTTTGCCACGCTCTTCACCTCTAATAACCCTTATAATATCAAAAAATTATCACTAATTATATTAATAATTATTAAATATCTTCGTTTACTTGCTCTAAACCTATCTTTTCAGTCTTCGAAACAGATATAATTTCACTTCCCAAAAAGATTTCCTTAATACTATCTTCCTTTATATTTTTATTTTTAAAGGTAATCTCATAATCATTCAAAACTTCTACCTCATCAAATAGTTTTCTTTCAACTTTCACTGTTTCTACTTCTTCTGCTTGAAACTGTCTAAGCGTCACATACAAATAATCATAATCATTACTTTCAAATACATCTAAAATTTTATATGTCCTTACAAATATTTTCTTACGCTTACAAAATTGATTCTCATACTTCATATTTCTTGTTCCAATATAAATATCATTATTTCCCTCAATTGTATTACATTGCAAAATACTAAGTTTTTCTCCCCTATAAAGTATTGAACCACCATCTTTATAAATTTCTTCTTTCTCTAAATCTTTAAATAAATCGTCAATATTTAATCCCCCATCTAATAAATCATTCAACTCTTTACCATCAAACTCAATGTTTTCAAGACAATAACTATATATCCTTTGACCATTATTATCATAATAAATTTCTTCACCACAATCATTAGAAAGAGCTTTTCCATCTAGTCTATCAACTTTATTATATGATTTAAAAATTATTAAGCTTGCCACAGATGCTACAAAAATTATAATTCCAATAATAAAAAAAGCCTTATCTTTTTTCATACCACCACATCCATTTAATCATATTATAGCATACTAAAAACTAAAAATAGCATTCTTTACTTATTAAAGAAGAAAAAAAGTCCTTGAACTTAACGTAAAATTTATTTTTTTCGTTTACATTTTATTTTCAAGATGTTAATATTAAATTGTAACAAGGTAAGAAAATCTTGCGTGTGTTATAACGATTTTGATTTATTGAAAGGTGGTGTTTATATAATGAACGGTGTAAGTCAAGATAGTCAAGCTCTAAGAGAGGATGCAAGTTATATCGAACAAATGGCAGGAAATTTCCAAACTCAATATAATAATCTATTTGAAGAAATGGATAATAATTTATCTGCTGAAGCTAATGAAGCAATTGCTTGG
The DNA here is from genome assembly GCA_900552495.1 of uncultured Mycoplasmatota bacterium. Taxonomy (GTDB): domain Bacteria; phylum Bacillota_I; class Bacilli_A; order RF39; family UBA660; genus JAEDES01. The sequence continues at coordinate 33,173 of URZY01000010.1, forward strand.
TGGGGACCTCAAGCAGGTTTGTTCTTACAAAACTTCAACCAAAAAAGAGATGAATTTGAAAGTGCTTATAAAAACATTGTAAACATGGCACGTAATCTTGAAGAACAAGCACAAGCTTGGGATTCATTTGAAAATGCTTAATTATTATATAGGAGGTGTAATATATGGCAACAAAATCAGGAATGAATTATGATAAGGTTAACACTTTAATTAGTAGCCTTACAAATTTAAGAAATGAAATTATCAATAATTTAACTGAATTAAGCAACGAAGCTCCATCTAAAATAGCAATGCACTATTCTGGACAAGCTGCTGATACATACAAACAAACATTAGGTAAAGTTATTACTGAAATTTCTGAAACACTAGACACAATGATTAGTGAATTACGTACAAATACAGAACAAAAACAAGCAGACTATACTGCTCAAGATGCAAAAATGCAAGAATCTGTTAATGTTCAATAGTACAATATATTTAAGAAATTACATATGTAGTTTCTTAATTCGTAAGGACTGTAAACTTTATAGTTCTTACGAATTAAGAAAAAAAGGAGTGAATATACATGGCAGAATATAGAGGAGCCGATCTTGACGAAAAATTAAGTATACAAGCAGTCATTGATCGAAAAGTAGAACCCTGTAAAGAAATAATTGATGCATCAGAAATTGATGAAGCAGCTGTCTTAGACGCCATTGCCACATACAAAAAAAATATTTCAAATTATGTTAAAAATGGAAGCGGCTACATTGATAGTATAAGAGCAACATTAGAAGCAACAAACTCAAATAGATTTTATAATGGAGATGAAGCAGCAACAAGAATTAGCGATTTAAACTTAGCCAAAGATAACCTAGCAAATATGGAAGAAAATAATTCTTTAATTAACGAAGAAGAAATCAGTTCTACAATAAAAAAATATAATGAAGAATTGAAAAATCTAAAAAAAGGTGCAAAACTAAAATTATTAAGAATAGCAGCAGATGAATATAACGCAGAAAATAGCAATGATTCCACTGCTCATATAAAAAATACAAGCACAAGTCAACAAAGATTTGATTATCTTGGTGAAAGACAAGACTATACAGACCATGGTGTTAGAACTCAATCTATTATTAAAATATCAGACATAAATGAAGAAGGGATTGCAACATATAAATACGTATACTACGATTACATAAACTATTGGGGAATTATAAAAGGTAATTGGTGGCCTGCTACAATATTAGATGACGACGTTGACGCACTAGAAAAAAAATTAAAAGAAAGAAATAGAATGCCTTATTAATATAAAATGGCAATAAAAAGGATGGTGTTTTGTAATGAGCAAAAGCGAGTATAATATAGCTGATATTGATGACGCAATATTAAATGTAGAAAAAACCAAAGGCGATATTGATAATTCCACTAGTGAGATAGATAATTTTATTGTCGGAATAGATCATAGAGTTAAAATGCACTTCTATAATGATTTTACAAAGCAAATAAGAAGTAACCAAAAAGAATTAGAAAAAGACTCAGAAAATTGTAATACATTCTATGGTTGGCTATCTAATACTCGCGATGAACTTGTAAATACAATTTCAAAAACTGAAGGAATAGCCAATCAAGCAGGAAATGGTTCTGGTATAGATGGTAGTCTTAACAACAATTCTGTAGGTGCTGGAGCTACTGCTGGTCTTTCAATTTCCGCACTTGATTCTTCAATTCAAGAAACAATTGGTGGTCTAGGAAGTTCCGACGCTTTTGAATATACTTTTGATCCAAAAGCATTTGAAGAATTACCTTCAGAAGTACAAGAAGTCATTAAAGCAAAATTAGAAGAATTAGGATTTACAGAAGATGAAATAAAAGATATTTTAGACGGAAAAGTACCAGTAAGCAAACTTGAACTAGATACTTTATCTGGTGAATTAGAAAAAGTATTAAAAGCAAATCCTGATATACGTGCTAAACTTGTAGAATTATATGGATTTGACATCTTCAATGAAGACGGAACTATTAATAAAGATCGTCTTGCTTTAGCAATGATTATGGATGGTAAAGATCCTAATGATAAATATGATTTGAAAGAATTTTTGAAAAAATATCAACAAAATGAATCTACAGGAAATAAACCATCACCTACTCCAACCACTGGAAACGAAGGAGATAACAATAGCGATAACACCAATACTCCTAACATTATTGGTGGAACTATTCCAAATACTTCAAATGATGAAAATAATGGAACTGGTAGTACCGGAAATACAATATCAAATACTCATGGAACAAATGACATTACTAATACTTCAGTTGATGGTGTTGTTTCAACTGACGAAAACGGGCTTTCTCTTGACGATACTGCAAGTAGTTTAACAACTTCTATTGAACATGGTGAAATATTACCTACCGGCAATACAAAAGTAAAAAAAGGTGGTATGGGTGCTGTTGCTGCTATGACTGGTATTGGTTCAGCTATCGCTGCCGCTGCTGGTGGAACTGCTTTAGCTAAGAAAAAGAAAAGCGAAAACGAAGAAGAGGAAGAAGACATTGAACTTTTAACAGAAGAAAGGTATATGAACGACGATGATACTGATGAATCCGAAGAAAATGATAAAGATTGGCTTTATGGATTAGGTATTGGTTTAGTTGGTGGAGCTGGATTATCCCAAATTATTCCAGATGATGACGATGATGATGATGAGGACGACGACGATAGTGACGAATTACTTAGTGAAGATGAATTCTATCCACATTTTTAAAAGGCAACCTTGCCTTTTTTATTTTTATTCTATTATTCCACCTACTACTTCTGCTGCCGGAAAAATACCTTTTATATTCCTATTACTATACTTTAAATCAAGCCATTTCTCAAAATGACATCTAGCAACTTCTCCTTCTCTCCTTTTCTTATAACGATAAAATATTACTCCCGTCATAATAAAATTTAAAATGAAAAAAGCTATCATCAAGCAAGTTATTATTATAAATAAATTTCCATGCAATTTAGAAATAAAAGCCAATAATAGTGAATAATATTTTCCCCAAATACTTCCCAAAACTCCAAATACAATTAAATACCAAAGATTAACTCTACCCTGTATATTAGGTTTAATTCTTGTATAATCCCAAAACCTTAATCCAAAACTTTTTTCTAAGAAAAGACTAGTCAAATACTCAATCACTCCACTTATAACCATTGCTCCTAAGAAAATAACCCCTATATTTAAATCATCATTAAAATCTAACATAGTTGTAATAAAAACTCCCGCAATTCCATACATCGATGTGAAATACCCATAAACTAAATCTCTTCGCTTAATCATTCTCCCACTTAAAATGAAACACCAAATACTCTCCAATATAGAACCAAAGAAACATCCCACAACAAATATTCAAAAATAATTCATAACAGTATACATACTAGTTATCACCTCTGATTAATTCTAGTTCTTACTGTTCAATTTAATACCAAAAAAAATACGACCGAAGTCGCTATTTTTTTATTCACTAGTACAAGTATAATTATATGGACTAAAATCTTTCTTCTGCATTGAATCAATAATAAACTTTGCTATATCATCAGATTTAGAATCTTTAAAAACATTAGTTGGGTTAGTATCAATAACCTTTAATTGATTATCCCCAATCTTTTCTACCTTTGTGTCTTTTTCTTTTTTATAAACTTCCATTACATCATCAAGAGAAACTAATTTTAAATATTCGTTATCAAACGTTCTTATGTTATATTTTTCTACCTTCACAATCTCATTATTTTCAATAGTATATATTTCGTGATAAACAACTTCTGGTTTTTTCCCAACCTTGCCACTAACACACGTAACAGTTTTTACATTTCCCTTAACACAGCCTGTTACACTAATCAATAAAATAATTCCAATCAGCATTCCAACAATTCTATTCTTCATCTAAACCACTCCTTATAATACATAATTATAACGCATTAGTCAAAAAAATAGAAGATAATTATTTTCTGTTTTTTTCTATAAATTAGTTTGCTAGACCCTCGCTAATTCCCAAAATAATTATTCCTATTATCACTAGCATCAACGCAAAATACTCTCTTAAGGTTAGTTTTTCTTTTAAAAATATTCGCGATAATAAAACTGAACCCATACTATAGGCGGCAACAATAGGACAAGCAAGTGTTGAATTACCACTAAGCGCAAAAACATAAAAAAATTGTCCTATTGTTTCAAATATTGCTGCCACTAACTTTTCTTTTTCTTGCCCTAACTTAATTTTTTCTTTCTTAAAAAAAGATAAATAGATAAATAATCCTACCCCATATAAGAAAAACGTATATTCATAAGCTAGTAATGCTGCATCTTCACTTAATAAACTCAACTTATCTAAATATATTGCGTCTAAAAAAGTCCCCATTCCGTCTAATACACAATAGATCAAAGGAAAAACAATTGCTGTAAGACCAGCAACTTTAATTAAATTATTAGTTGCTTTTCTCTCTTTGCATCGCTCTAAATATGACAAATAGACAACACCAATACTCATCAAGATCATACCCACAATATCAAGTCCCGCCATACTTTCTTTAAATATCACTAGTAATAATAATGCCGTAATTATTCCCGAACAATTTTGTATAGGTGAAGCAATCGATAACTCAATATAGCGTAGACCTTTATACCCAATAACCATAGACGCAATATAAAAAAATGATACCGGTAGATATTTAACTAAATAGGAAATATTAAACTCAATATTACCAGTTAGCAAATAAAAAGTAGCATGAATACCCATTACCAAACCAACCATTATACCTGTCTTTAAATGGCTATATTGGTCATCTTTGTTTGCTCCCATCTTATAAAATAAATCACTAGTAGCCCAAGCCATTAATGTGCCTACTGCATATAAAAACCACATAAATCCTCCTACCTAATATTTATCACTTTATCAGCCAATATTCCACTTCGTAAAATCTTCATTTCTTTATTATCAACCTTTACAATTGTCGAAGAAGCTGCAACTATCTCTCCTCCATCTTCTACATAATCAATATACTTTAGTAACCTTCGATCCAACTTATCTATACTAGTAATAACCTCTTCATCACTAATATTAGCACTAGTAGAAAATATCGGTCTTCCCAATTTTTTTATAATTCTAATTAAATCTTCATTGCCTGGTATCCTAATTCCAACTGTGTCCATACCTCCAGAAATTAAATCATCAATTTTATTATTTTTCTTTAAAATAATTGTTAAAAGACCTGGAAAAAATTCTCTCATAATTCTATCTTCTTCTTCACTAATATCTAACGTATATTCTTTTATCATTTCATAACTATCCATTAATAATATTAATGGTTTATTATAAGCCCGATGTTTAGCTTCATAAACTTTTTTTACCGCCTCTAAGTTCAAAGCATCACCCATAATTCCATAAACAGTATCCGTAGGTGTAACAACTAAACCACCATTTTCTAATACTTCACAAATCTTGCTTATATTCATAAAACCACGTCCCTTTTTCTTCCATATTATAACATATCTAATTACTAAAAAAAAGTGCTTCTAAATTAGCACTTTCATATTTTTATTACTTTTAACAACTTCTTTTGGCCTTCTGAAGTAGCCACTTTCTCCTCATAAACCCGATTAGATTTATTCCTTGCTCTAGCAAATAATACATCGATATCATATTCATTTCCCCCATATATTCTCATTCTATTATAACGTAGTTCTTGGCAATTGCTGCTTTGCTCTTCCAACAACTTTCTATTAATATTATACGTTTCGGGACTGATTTCTTTCAATAACCCCTCTAATAACAAAGCAGCATGTAAATCAGCATCAACTTCATAACTCATACGCCAATAATTATCATCATAATAACTCTCACCAAATATTCCTCTTATAAAATCATCTTTTTTAAACAAATCAACAAGAGTCACATCACTATAATCACAACTATCCTGAACAGTATGCCATATTTCATGAAAAATACATTCTAAATCCTCCAAAGCATTACCCGGACTCAATACCTTATTACTATACGTTATATAATAAGTCCCATATTTATAGGTTGTAGAAGCAATTTCATCACCAAATATTTCTCCTAGTTCTCCAATCTTAAACGCAACTCGCAATTTATTCTTAGTAATAATACCATTAATAAATCTTTCAATAATTGCTTGATAAGTCTCCTTATCAACTACATTACTCCCTTCAATTATTTGTCCCAACAGATACTTAATATATTTTTCCTCATTAGCTTTATCAAGCAAAGATAAATTATATAATTCCAAGAACTCACTATCATCAATTCCATATCCATCATCTATACAAGTTTGGTAATAATCAACAATTTTCTCATATCTTTTACTATAATCCAAATCATTCTCATAATACTTAAATTCTTCCAGAATTTGTAATGGAATTTCTTCTCCCAAGCAATCAATAATTAGCTTTGATAATGGATTGGTATACAAATTAATTGGACTTATTTTAACAAGTTGTCCAACACAATCATGAAATTCATTTACTAATTCTCCATAATCAAGAGCAAAATGACTTATATCATTCCTAAATTTTAATGATAATCTTCTAGCCCTCGAAAGCAAAGTATTTTCATCTATTCGCTCTGTCTCTTCAAAATCTGCCATATAATACTCTAACCTCCGTGCTGGTAATTATAACATATTTATTACTTATTTTCAAGAAAAAAGATGTCCAAGACATCTGCTCTAAAACGAAAATATCACCATTCTCATCCAATTTTTAGCAATAGAATCAGGTGACATACATTTTCCTAATTCATCCAAAGTTCTTTTCTTTGCCGAAGGATATCTACCGCAACTATCAAGAAAAATAACATTCTCATCTTTATCATACCCAAGTAATAACAAAGCATGATGTGAACTAGCTAAATCACTACATTTACTATTTGCAACAAATATTATTACTGGTTGTCCATTATCTAATGCTTTTCTAGCCAATTCAATAGAACTAGCAATACTTGTCTCTTCAAAATAAGCTACAGCTTTAGCATTAAAACGATTAATAGCCTTATCAAACCGAGCCTTACCTTTTAACACACCATTGTCCCCTGTAGAATATAAATAATTTTGCAAATCAAGCGTACTATAATTAGTATTTTTAGTAGCATTTACTCCACTAATAAAAGCATGACTTCTACAAGATCCTCCTAACAACCCAGAATTATTCTGATATCCCATATAATATTTAACTGTCCCTTTCGGATACTCAACTGTCGCCACTTCAATACATCTATCACTTTTACCAGTTCCACATCTTCCGGCACTATCCTTTTGATTATATTGAATTGTAATCTTTGTAGCCCGCCCCTTTCCACCAGCACTAACAATACTACTGGAATTACTACTATTATTAGCCTCCCCAGTCTTATAGTCATCCGGATCAATCAAAATACTTTGCGGCTTTCTTTTATTATTATCAATATAAGTAGCCTCCGTCGGATTCATAACCTTCTCATCATAATTCCAACACTTCGAAAAATTAGTGCTATCATCTAAAGTAATCATTAATACATTAACTAAAACGGGTACTAAAAAAACAAAAGCCAAAGCCATAACACTATTCTTTAAATTTTTAAAATATTTTTTTTCTTCTGGATTAGTAAGTAATTTTATTAAAATAATTGCTAAACAAATAATTAACAAAATCGGAGCTACAATCTGAATTACTTTAATTACTCTTTTTATAATATTAAGTAAATTAGCTAATGCACCATCAGTACAAGTCTTATTAATATCATAAAGTATCATAATCTCACCACTATTCTATTATTTAATCACAACTATTTCATCTTATTAAAGGTCTCCGTAAGTCCATTATCCGTATCATCTTCAATAACATCCCATAACAAATTACCTTTTTCATCTAATATATTACAATGCAACAATTCACCATCATCAGTAATAATACCAAGTAAACCATCTTCTTTTAAAATACCCACACTTAAAATATAATTAAAACTATAAGTTTTTAAATCCATTTTCTTCATATCAATTGCTACTACCTTATAAAAACTATTAAATTTATTTTCTCTAATTGCTTTTACAACCGCATAAATATGTTTACAAAAATCTCGCATTGGACAAGTACAAGTTACTCGCATATCATGGCTATTCTCATCATACTTAAGCGCTATAATACATAATTCTTGCCCCTGAACTGCCGCAAAAAACCTATTACCAACTTTCTCTAAAAATAGTACTTTATCTTCACGATAGAATCTTTCGCCTATTTCCATAGAATCAGCATCATAAAGTAATGATAAATCATCTTCTAACAAATTAAATCTAAATGTTTTATCATAGCAACATTCTAATATATTTTTACCGATCACTTCTTCATAAAAAGAATTAATTTTTTTAGGTAAAGCAAAAAATAAAATTTCAAATACTTTCCAAAGCTCATTCATACTCTCTGGTATATATCTATAAAATTTAACATCTAAATATTTTTTATTTTTACACTCGCTATTAATAAATAAACTTACATTATTATCAGGACCAATATTACTATTTTCTACATCAATCTTCGCAACAACTTCTTTTATATAATCAACAGTTGCCTCTTCAAGATACTCACTACTCTCATATTTTTTTATTTTACTCGATTTAACTCTATCCAAATCAAACCATCTTAATTTATAGGATTCGCTACTCTTTTCATAATCTAATCGAATATATAGATTAAAAGTATTATAATCCTCAAAATAAGTGCTTAAGAACAGTATATCATTTTTATAATACTTATCTATTGCTTCAATTTTGCTTTTAAAATCTTTAATTTTAAAGGACATTCTTTCACTCTCCTTACCCTATTATAACATGACAATTACTTTTAGTAAATTAGTGATATTTAAGATGTTTCTTTTGGGTTTCTTTTGGGTTACTTTCCAAATTTAGTAAAAAATTATTAAAAACAAAAAAATAATCCAAGCAATAGTCCGGATTATTTTTTACGTGTCAAAGCTGCTCGCCCGGTTGGCATAATTAAGAAATATAATATATCATCTAGATATTTTTTCATTTTTGGATCTACATCTCGCATACCATCATAAACTTTCTTTATCATTCGGAATGAAAATTTTATATCTGAAGTTTTTTCTTTCGTCAACTGATTAAATAGTTCCTCAATAAAATCTTTAAATAACTTTGGATCAAGTTTTTCTAATTCTACAGTTGTTCTATGGTTTAACTTTTTACCTACTGACAATAACTTATCTTCAACAAAAAACTCACCAAATATATTCCAGGCCGTTGGAAAATGATCTAGTCCAACAACAGTATTAGACTTAACAACCTCATATTCTTTATTATACATTAAAACACCAATAACAGATCCAGATGGTAAAACATTTACCAATTTTGGACTAAGTCTTTCAAATCTAGCTGACTCAAAATCTTTTTTTCTAAAGCCTGGCCCGTCAAAATTATAAACTTTTGTAATTTTCCTAAATTTAAAATTTGACGTTTCCATAGCACTAACCATAGCTAAATTTCCACCTTTAGAATGCCCAACTACATAAATTTCACCAACATCAAACATTCCGATTGCATTATTTAAATATTCAATAGCTGCTAAATGTGTATTAGTTGGATATTCATAAATTAATCTAAAATTTTCTAGCCATCCAATATGAGATGAATCAGTACCTTTAAAACTAATAACTTTTACACCATTAATCTTAAAAGTTAAAGCCCCAAACTGCACAGTTTTACTCTTTTTATTTACTGAATTCATCACATACATATCCTTATAACGAATACTGCTTTCTACAAGTTCGAACACCTCTAACGTTTTCTTAATAAAATGCGCCTCATACTCTTTAGAAGAACGTAACAATTTTGTATGTAATTGTCTAATACTAATCTTCTCAGAAAATTCTCTAAGTGGCAGATAACAAAGTATACTACAAATCAAATTATCAATCACATTCCACTTTGTCTTTTGTAACGGAATATCTTTATAATACTTTATATAATCCAATACTGTATACATCATTATCACCTCTACTATCAAACACCAAAAGAAATTCTTTACTTAAAGAAAAACATCATTATAATAGCCCCAATTATCGCTAAAACCAAAATACCAAATACTCCATTACTTTTCCCCGATATTTTCTCACCATCTAAAGTACCAACCTCAGTTACTGTTCCAACTTCATTATTATCAACAGGCACTTCCGCAGTTGAGGTCTCTGTTGGAGCCTGATTATTAACTATTTCTCTCCCAGTAATAGCTGCCTTTATTTTCGACGTTTCAATATCTTTCATTTTATTCTTTGACATTTCTGTTAAATCAATTTTTTCAATAACAACACTAGTAAACTTAAGCCCTACTGCCGCAACTTTATTATTGCCATTAGTTAAAATAGCATCTCCCTTAACAATTCCACTTAAGCTAAGTGCCATTTTCCCAGAAAACTTATTTATTTCTTCAATAACCATACTTAAAAGTAACCCTTTAGCATAAGTTTCTAAATCCATATTGGCTTGTGTTGCAGCCGCTGAAAATGTCTCTTGATTAATTATTTCATATGCAAAACTTCCACTAGCAATAACTTCCACTTGTCCACATTCTTTATCCATAAATTTAACTGGATTATTAAGTTCCCATTTTATCATATTCGCATTTTGATCCATCTAATCAACTCCTATTATTATTTTTTATTATACCATAACTTTAAAGTATTAGTCACGATTACATAATAACTTTTTTTAGTGAGCTTCTTAATATCAAAATGAAGCCATCTACCAAAAAAGAAGAATTTCTTCTTCTCTTATGTAAAATAAAGGAAATCCCCAATCGCTCTTTCACCATCAGTAGTATTATTAATAACATCATTATTTCTAACTAGAGTAACACTGCCACCTTGATCCAAACTATAAGCATTAGTACAACCTTTGTTCTTTAAATAGGTAGCCGTATCCGACAATTTATTATTATATGTAGTATCAGTAGTAATATAATACTCACAAGGCTCCGTCATACCAATAATCGTTCTCTTATAATAATTACCTTCTCGGTAACTTGGACTAATATCTCCATTTTCAATAACTTGTGTGCTATGACAAGAATAAGAATACTTAACACCCGAATTAACCAACTCCTGTGCACTCTTACCATAAGCATTATATATTCTACCACTACTATCAACTAACAATTCATTCCCACCAGAATATCCATCTTTCTTAATTTGTCCATTGACAATTGAAATATTATTAGCACCTTTTAAGTCCTCAGAACCATCACTATAATTAAAATGACTACCATTAATTAAAATTTTAGACCCTAATCTATTAGCAGCACTTGATGCCGTCTCTAACCCACTTGCATAAGCTCCATTAGCCGGGGCACCATTTATTTGCGATGGATCATTAATAACAACATGTGTAACTTGTACCGGTTGTCCATTAACATAATCAGTTGTAGTCGTCGTAAATAAATTTTCATTTATTGTTACATAATCAGCTGTATCAATTTCAGAAGCATATTTTGAAACTGCTCGACCCACTCTCGAATTAGCATTTAAATTAGTTGTATCAATACTCCTATTTGAACTATTCTCAAAAGTTGTCTCCGCTGTTGTATCATTATTATTCTTATCACTTTTAGGCGTTGCAACTGGCATTTCTCCATCACTAATATTACCATCAGTTTCTAATACATCTTCACTATTAGTTTTTTCCCTACCAAACAAAAACTCTTTAACTGATGATGCTCCTCCACCAATAACATCTAACAGCTTAGAACCAGCTGCAAAAACCGCTGCACCTGTACTTTCCGCCATTGAAACAATGTTAGCCAAAGCGCTCTTCCCCTTATCCCAAATAGTTGCACCAGTCTCAAAATCTTCCTTAATATTTCCTGACTTAATACTAAAGAACATTTTTACCTTATCCAAACCATCAGCTTCATTATAAGCCATTATCAATTCTTCTTTTTGATTTATAGTACTAACGATATTATCAATACTTTCACTACAAGTTGTCCCAACTGTTTCAGCCAAAGAACTATCTAAATCAACTCCTTCAGTTTCTAATAAATTGTAACCATTAGCACCCCTGATAGTCTCTATCGCACTACGAAGTGTCTCTTCCGCATCAGCTAGTTTTCCCTTAGCTGTATTTATATTATCAATTACAATCTGCACCTTATCTTTATTAAAAGTTACACCTGTTGAAAATAAGCCCATTAAAACACCTCCTCGCTATACACCATGCTCTGCATGCATTGCTGCATCTTGCAATACCGCTGCTTCATTTAATTCTTGCTGTTTCTTATCCAATGCTATTTCCAAAGCCACCATAATTTGATCAGCAACACTTTCAAGTTCCGTATTAACCGAAGAAACACCTTCACCACATTCCTCAAGAGGTAACTGCATTGTTGCACCTTGAACAGATAATGTGTCGGGGCCTAAATCAGAAGAAATCTCCTTTAAATTATCACCGACATTAGTAAATAATTCTCCCGCCTCTTTAAGAGCAAGACAACCCGCTTTTATCCCTTCAACATCTATATAATTAGTTGCAGATTCCGCCGTAACATACATCCCTCTAAATATTCCAACCGCCATACACACACCTCCGTATCATATACTATACTTATTTTACCACAGACTAGGTAATAATATAAATACCAAAAAACTTACTTTACAAAAAAAGACTTAAACAATAAGAACTTTACTATTAGAAAATAATTAATTAGTAATTTAAACTATTTTTAAATACACAATTTCAAAACAAAAATAAGCCAGATTTTATTGACTCTTCAGGGAACGACCTAGTTCTAATTGTCTAATTTTATAAAACATTAAAACCCTTATAAAATAAGGGCTTCTGTGTTTTAAAGTTTATTAAAATTTACTTGAATTTAATATAATTTATTGGGTTGCGCACCTAAAAGTGTACCTAAAATTACTTAATAGGGCTAAAACCATTTAATATAAACAAAAATGGAGCCTTTCGGCTCCTTCAGGGGGAAATATTATTATCAGTTCGTAACAATTTAATAATTAGTTAAAGTCTTACAAAATAAGGCTTTTTCTTTTATTAAAATTTATCAAAGTTTATAAAAATAACTTTATTTTTAACGTTTAGTATCTAGTTTTGGTATCTAGAAAATTTATTGTATTTATCTTTAATTATTACTATGAACAAATAATAGTTAAAGGAATATTATATGTATCTATTAAATACGATTGTGTACAACTCAATAAATACATCATATCTGAAGTAATGCTTTTTGAATCCACTCCAGGCTGAACGATAAATATTTTCATATCTATTTTTTTACATCGTAATAAATTTTTAAACTTATAAATAGTTTCTAAATCTCCTAATTCAATTCTTGAATAATTTTTTTCTTGTGCCAAATTTTCTCTGTGTAATATATGGTCAATTATTGTATCAATATTCGCTCTCCATTTAATAGATTTTTGACATTGTCCACAGACTTCATATAAATCACTTATTCTTTTTCCTGGAATAGTATTGCCACTAAACTTACAATGATATAATTCAATATAAATACAATTTTCTTCTTCTCTCAAAGTTACTATATCTGCAATTTCACCAGAACCATCATCATCAAAAATAACTTGATATTTATTACTAGTTTTTAATTTATCAATCATATGATATTGAATAGAATTTTTAATTTTATTCTTCGTTTGTGATTCTACCGAAATATCAACACTTTTCCAATTTTCTCTAATTATTCTATCTTTGTTAAAATAGTTGGAAAGATCTTTATTAATCTCTACATAAAGATTACCTTCAAGTGAAGACTGATTATCAAAGAAAATTCTTGGTGGATTTTCTTTAAAGTAATCACTTATATTTCCCATACTGTTATTATTTTTTAACAATTCTACTTTTTTACCAGAATCATTTATAAATTTATAACCTTTATTTGTAATTTCTAGTTGGAATTGTAAATCATTTATTAAGAATGTTATATTTTTATCCAATAATTCTGCATCCTTTATTTTTAAATCTACCTCATCTAGACTATATTCATTTATTCCACTTTTAATAAAATATTTATTATAATCTTCAATTGCTAACTCATCTGGCCACTCTATAGAAATTGGTACACGATTAGGTCTTTTATTGATAACTTTTGGGACTAATGCTGAATTTAAAATATCTTGTGTATTGATTGAGTCATCCAATAATTTATCAAGTATATTGTCACACCAATCCTTCCAATAATCTATTGTTTCTACCCATTTAGACCATATTGTTCCCTTATATGAACAACCAATCGATATCTTACCATCACCATTGTATCCAGTACCAAATATGTTGGATTTAATAGAGGTTCCTGCGGCAGAATCACTTATTCCTGATGCAATATCAATCCCTGCATACATTTTATATCTAATTGGGCCATTAATAGCTGTTCTCAATCCTACTGAAGCCATCATTAATCTATTAATACCGGATAATGCCCTAAATACTACATCTCCATTAATTTTATTTGTTGTATTGAAAATTTTTTCTGCTATCATATTTGAGATTGTTTTATTAGAAGAATTTATAAATACTGTATTTTTTTCTTTATTCCAATAAACAACATGCAACTCCAATATTTTATTAGTTATAATTTTATTTGATGTCCAAGAAATTGGAGATTCAATAGCTTCAATAATTACGAACGTATTGTTTTCTTCATTTACTGAAATTACAGATAATTCATCATTAAATATTTTTTTCCAATTTTCTAATTGCCATTCATTTATATCAGTTTTATATGCAACCATGCTCACTTTTGGAACTAACTGCTTTACCGATATCTCTCGTAATTGTTCTATATCAAAACCGCTCATAAATTGTTGAAAAGATATCTCTTTTCCTATTGCTGTTTTTGATAAATCACTAATTATGTAATCCCAATTAGAATCAAGTGAATACAATTGTTTTATTTCTTCATTAACTTCCTCAATCATAATATTAGCAACTAATGAAGCATTACCTATTTTCTCATTACTAACCCTGGCAAAACGTCCTATAAATTGAAGAGTAATTGGTAAACTTTTATATTTATCATGAATTGCTGCTATTTTTAAATTTGGTAAATCTATTCCTTCTCCAAACATATCTACACAAACAACTATTCTTGATTCCAAACTTCTTAATTTAGATAAATTATCTTTATTCGCATTTTTTGTTTGGTCACTTGTTATCAATACTGGATTATAATTGTTATATAATTTTTTATATATATTTTCATACAAATCTAAAGCCCTATTCTTTGAACCAGCTCTTACCAACAATAAGTGATCATAACCATTTTCAATATCATTTTTCAAAATTGCAATTGACTTCTTAGCTACTGCTAAATCTGATTTTGAAATATCATATTCAATTACAGGATTAAAATTTATTTTTGTAAAATAACCTTCTTTTTGTGCATTACTTAATGGGTAATTATAAATAATCTTGCCGTCTATTTTTTTATTATCATTTCTAAAAGGAGTAGCAGTAAATTGTATTATTTTCAAAGATTTAAACTTAGATTTGACATTGTTCCAAGTTTTAGCTGCAATATGATGAGCTTCGTCAATTATTACTGTATTACAAGTTTTTTTCAGAACGTTTATTTGTTCATCATTAAGTCTAGATATAATACCTATTGTCGAAACAATAATATTAACATTCCATGTAATATTTTCAAGAACTTCTTTATCACTAGGTGTTTTTTTTAATAAGCATACATTTGGTAATAAGGCGTTTTCATTTAATATTTTAAATTGTGAAATAAGACCTAAGGTTTTACATTTATTATAAGTTTGATCTCTTAGCAAAACACTAGGTAATATAATTAATACCTGTTCTAATTTTTCACTAACTATATATGATAACATAGTTTCTGTTTTACCTGTACCAGTCGGCATTACAACGGTTGCTTCATTATTAGAAACAGTAAAGTGAGATTTTAATGCATATAATGCCCCCAATTGTGGTTTCCTTAGTTTTTTTTCCAATAAATCATAATTTAAATTATTCTCCCATGACTTTATAATATCTTTTTTTAATACTTCATTACCATCATAATTATACTGACAATTAATCAAATTTTCCTCAATGCGATATTCCATTATTTCACTTCCTTACTACGAAAAAACGCCAATACAAAAACTTATAATCATAAGCCTGTACTAGCGCTTCTTTTTATATATACTATTATATCACATATTTCATTATTTTTATTATTAAATGACACTGTGACACATTGTTTGTAAGTACACTACTCTCATTTATAATGTCATAGTGTCATTATTCAGTATTGATTTCTTTTGAATAACACAACCTGTTTTATCAATTTTAAAATTATGACCAAACATTATACTAACTGTTATAAATTGATAAACTGATGAACACACTTGTCCTATTCCTGTACAGAATGGTGTTTTTAATAACGACATAAACATTCTAAATATTGATGCTATTATCTTATTTGATGTAATTTTAAAAGCTGAATATTCTAATTGTAAATAACAAGTTTTAATTCTATATATTGGATATATTAAGAAATTTACTATTTCAAAAGAAAAATATATCATTGTAATTTTAAAATCTAAATCATAAAATCCAAATAAGAATGCAAACATCATTAAACTTGTTCCAAATAATATTCCTAATAATTTATAAGCATTGTTTCTATGTTCTATATAATTAAACTTTCTTTTACTAATATCTATTGTTGCTGCCTCTTTTATAGCATCAAATGTATCCCATTGTGTATCAGTTATTAATGCTATAAAAGTCAAAGCAGTTGCATACATTTCTCCATATTCTAAGGCATTAGATAATCCAAATAAGAATATTAAAAAGAATGCAATATTATTAAATAATTCAACTGAATCATATTTTATACATATTAATAAATTAATATTAAATTTAAACTTATTACTATTTTTAATATAAATATACAAAGTATATATCGCTAATGGAATTAATGTTGTTGAAATTATAATAATTTGATTTTTTGTTATTAAAGCTGTTCCAATTAATAATATAAAATTTAATAAATTAAATACTAATGAATGTTTATTTGCTAATTTATTTTTTTCTTCATAATATAGTTTATCTTGCATCATCGCAAATTCTAAACAAATAAATAATTGTAATATTGAATATATAGTAAAATTTTTATATGTACTTATATCCATATTCATAAAACTAATATAATTATCAACGTTTAATAGAATTACAGTAAAAATAATTATAGACACAATAGTTCCTAACATTAAGCCTGACATTACTGCATCTTTATTTTTATCTTTTTCTTTGCTTATATTAGCCCCAGTAGAAAATATAGATTTAATTATATAATATATAAATTGTAACGGATAAGTTAAAGTAAATATATTAATTAAATTCTTATCAACTATTATCCCAAGTAAAAACCAAGATATTATTGGTATAAATGATAATAGTGATAAATCAAAACTAATTCTTAATAATCTTTTCATTTTTGAACCATTTTATTTATTTTACTATATATGTCATACCAACTATAACATCTAATAATATTATCACCCATACAATTTTTGTTATATCCCGCATGAAAACATATAACTGGAATTCTAGATGATATTTTATTTATGTTATCAACTTTATCTTCTATCATTACATCAATATTATTTTCTATACATATACTAAGTTTATCTTCTGGGCTAAATATTATTTTGTCATACTCAATTTCATTTTTTTAAGCCATTCTAGAACAATATTTTTATTTTCTTCAAAAAGCATTACATTAGCAGAATGTGATAAAAAACTACCTCTTGCAGTAATAATATATATTTCATTACCATCTTGTTTTAGTTTTTTTATTACTTCACTAGCCAATTTTCTAACATCAATATTTATCGAATAATCTTTGAAATATTCAGTCCAAAATTCATCATCTAATTTACTATCAACTTTAAATATATCAGTTGTTTCATATCCCTCATTATTTAATATTTCTTTTCCATATTTTTCAAAATAAAATTTACTACCATAATCTAATTGCCATTGTTCTATATCGGTTAATACACCATCTATATCTATTCCTATTCTCATACAATTCTCCTACTTCAATTCAATATTATAAACTTTTAAAACTTTAATTATGATTAATTATAATAAAATAATTTAATATTCCATCTAAAAATTATTCAAAATTCCAAATACCTAAATGTCCTTTAGTTTTAATAGGTTTATCTAATACTTTTATATCTTTTAATATCCATGCATATCTTCCGACAGCATAAACACCTGTTATATACTCATTTTTATTTTTCTTTATATCCGCTATAAATTTATCTGTCATTTCAATACAATCTACTAATTCACAAGAACAAATTATATTACCATAGTTTAATTCATTTAAATTAATTAATGACATTAATTTTTCATTATTTTTATATTCTTTTGGGATTTTTGTTGAACTTGTGTGAATATATAATTTACCTCTATAATTTGTTTTCCAACTTCTAGTTTCAATAGTTTTAATGCCTTTTGCAATTAATGTTGCATAAGGTTCAGTTAAGCTTAATACTTTCATAATAAACCTACCTTATATTTCTTTATCCACTATATCAGTATAATAAATAATTTCTTTATTTAATGACTTAGCAAATTCAATTTCACTTTTAGTACTGCTTCCTATATAATCATTAACATTTACAACTAAAATAGCATCTGATAATTTTATTCTTTCCTTATGCATTTTATCTAGCATTAATGCTTCTTCTTCAGCAAAATCATCTTTACTTGACTTTGATGGATTATATATAGGCACTAACATACAATTACCTTGTAATTCCATTTTTTCTGTAATATCCATCATTTCCTTATAAAATTTTAAACTACCACAAACAGTTATAATTTTCATTTATAACACACTCCTCTAATTTTTAATCAATATATTTCCATATTCTTTTATATTGTTCTAATTGTTCAATCTTTTTTATTTGTGCAACAGGATGATATAGTGGAATAATAATATAATCTTCTTTGCATATTTCAGGATATTCTTTATAGTTTCTTTTAATGTCTTTTCTATTTTAAAATCCATTAGATTAGATAACGACATTAAAGGATAATATCCTAAAGTTAGTATTACTTTTGGTTTTACTATCTCGATTTATCTTAGTAAAAAATCACTACAATTTAAAGTAGATTTTTTTAAATCAATATTATTACCTCTATAATTATCCCCTTGTCTTGCACACATTATAGCATTAGTTACAAATATATCATTTAATGAATATTTATTATTAGAAGAATCTTTAATATAATTTTCTAATAACTTTTTGGTATTACTTTTTTCTGATTCGATTAATTCCTTCCAATTACTTTTATCTTCATTTAATAAACTATTTAATTTTTCCATATCATTATAAGGCCCCCAATCTTGTCCTATAATCATAATTTTAGAATCCAATCTATTAAACCAGTCAGTCCATATAGACGGTATATTGGATCCAAAATTATAATCATTGTAAATATTTATTAACGATTTCTCTTTATGTTTAAAATTTGTACATTTATCACATTTAGACATTAACTTTAATAATTCTTCAAATACTTCTTTTTTCATTTTCTTAATCAAAATTTATTTTTAATCCAATTAAGTATTAAATTCCCAATATCAGTTTCTTTACCAAAATAGAAGTGATTTGTATTGCCTATAATTTTATATTCAAAATCACTACAATTTTTTGCTTTTTCTTTTAATAAATCTAAATGCAAATAATTATCAGTTTCTTCTGAACCTGAAAAAGTTAATATTGGAACACTTATTGTTTCAAATTGATACCAATTATTTGAGTTTTTCATAACAGGTAAATTATCTAAATTAGATTCTTTATTAAACCAATTATAATACGTTTGTGAACTCATATACATATAGTCTTCAATTAAATTACTAAGAAGCTTAGTTGGATTATTATTATCAATATTTTCTTTTGCTTCTTCAATAAGTTGTTGATAATCTTTTTGACGTAATAATTGAAGTCCTACCATATCAGGTGCACTTGCAAGTATCATTCCTATAATTTCTGGTCTTCTTTTATAATAATAGTAAATCAATTTGTTGCATCCATAGCTATGCCCAATTAAAATAATTTTTTTATAACCAAATTCTTTTGCTTTATCAATAGCTAAATCAATATCTATAACACAATCTTCAAATATTTCATACATACATCCAAATCTTTTATACGAGCCATCTTTCATTAATATATCATTTTCTATGGAATATCCCCTATTATGCTCATAAAGAAATCCAATATTATTTTCTGAAAGAATATTTCCCCATACGGTAGCGAAATAGTTATCAACTATTGTTTGACACATTCCATGAATGAAAATAACACATATATTTTTTTCATTGCTTTTAAAATGAACCATAGGAAGTCGTAATCCATCTTTAGTATAAGCATCGTTAATAAATTCTATATTATTCATATTGTTCTCCTTATCTATAATTCTATTTCATCTAAATCATTTGGAACGATTACATTACCATCAAAATATTCTCTAGCTTCTGCTGTATATAGTTCCTTTTTATCTTCATGAGTATCTTCAGTATGAAATAGTATTAAGTTTTTAATATTTAACGGTTGCATAGATTCACAAACAGATTTCACCGTTGAATGATGTTTTTCATAAGCTTTAAATATTTGTTCTTCTTTATCTAAACAAAATGCTTCATGCATAACATAATCTGCTTCTTTCAATCTATCATATAAAATAGGATTACAAGTTTCATCTCCTAAAAATATTAATTTTTTTCCGTTATTTAAATTAGTCTCAAATCCATACAATTGATTTCCTTTAGGATGTACATCAAAAAATGTTATTTTTTCTCCTGCTATTTCTAAAGTTTCTTCGTCATGCAAAATGTATATATTAATATTTTCTTCTACTGCTTTAATTATTTTATCTGGAAAAACTGATTTACACATATTTTTTATCGAAATTGATACTTCTTCATTACAATAAATATTTAAAGGTTTTATATCACCACTTATAAGTTTTTTTGCAACTCCTTTAATAATCCACATCAAGCCTAAAATATGGTCTGTATGACAATGAGAAATAAATATATTATGAATATCTGTTAGTTTGTATCCCTTTTTTTCTAAGTTTTTTACTATATCTATTCCTCCACCTGTATCTACCAATAAATTTTCATTACCATTTTCTAATATGAAACAAGTATTATATAAATTTAAAACAAACCCATGACCTGTCCCTAACATTATAATTTTTTCCATATTTTTTTATTCCTTTCAAATATTTATGTTAATTACTTTCTTATTCTTGACTAAGTGTATAGCCACCATCAACAATTATTTCTTGCCCTGTTATAAATTCCGAATTATCACTGTCTAAAAATAATGCAACTTTTGCTATATCATCAGGATTGCCTAATCGTTTTAATGGTGTTTTATTTTCTATTTCCTCAATGTAATCATCAAAATTTGGTGTTTCAACATAAGACATAGGAGTTTTAATAACTCCAGGAGAAATAACATTGCATCTAATACCATCTCCGCCATATCTAGAAGCAATAGACTTTGAAAAGGCAACTATTCCAGCTTTTGATGATGAATATATAGGAAAATATTTTGATCCATTTTTTGCTGCTATAGAGCCGATATTTATTATATTTCCTTTTGCATTATTTTTCTTCCATTTATCAATTATTTGTAAGCAAATTCTTAAAGTGCTTTTTAAATTAGTATTAATAATATCATTTAATTCTAAACAATCATATTTTTCTGATTCTTCACCACTACTAATTATTCCAGCACAATTTATTAAAGTATCAATATTATCTAATTTATTAATTATTTCTTTTATATCATTCTCATTATTTATATCACATACAAAATAATTAATTAAATGATTTGTATCATTATGAACTTTCTCTAGTTTTTCCCTTCTTCTACCTACGATATATATCTCATTGCCTTCTTGACAAAATAATTTAGCAATTGCTTCGCCGATACCTGTTCCACCACCTGTTATTAAAACTTTCTTATTCATATTTTAACTCCTTTCAATAAATTATTAAATTTAATTAATATTCTATATTCAATATATTGTGATTATCATCAGAATAAATTTTTAAATTAATATTATTGCTTTCTAAATATTTGATTATTTCCACACTAGGAAATTTCTTATTCTCATTTAATAAATCTTCTATATTAATCCACATAGAACAATTTTCTTCAAATTCTTTTGGATTACCTTTATAATCATTTACTAAATATATATCAAAATCAAATATCATATTTGGATATTCTATAATAACATGGCCTTTATACTTTTGATTCATAACTTCTATTCCAGTTTCTTCTTTAAATTCTCTAATTGATGCATCGATAGCACTTTCATTTTCTTCAATTTTTCCTCCTGGAATATCATAAAAATTCATATTTTTATTTGTCTTGTATTTAATAACAATAACTTTATTATCATTAATTAAAAATGTTCTTACTGCTTTTCGTATTGGTTTCATATACTAGCCTCCTAAATTTTGCCACATATATTATTTAATGGACATTCTTCACAACTTTTTTTATTACAATATGAATTGCCTACTTCCCATAAATATTTATCTACATTACTTGGATTAATATTTAACTCTTTTCCCACATTAACATAAGTATCAGATAATTCAATAATCTCTTTATTAGAAATATTAGTTGTATTAACTATACCAGTTAAATAACTTATTTCAATATCATGTCTATCTATTGGTATAGATTTTATATTTTCCTTAAAATTACAAATTTTAGAATCGCAGATTATTCTCATTAATAATCCACCTGTCTTTTGCCCATAACTTTTAGTATTTTTTATAAATTTGGATAATTCTTCAAAACTATTAATACTTTTTAAATAATCTAAAATACTATAATATTTATTTAATTCATTAGATAATGTTATCCATTTTTTTGTAGCTATATTAGGATATCTAGGATGAATATTGTTAACTATAATATCTTTCAATTTTTCTTCTGAGGCTTCAATAACATAATTAGGATTAAATATATTAGGATATTTAATATAAGTATCAATTAAATTTTTGTGGTAAATTTTAGAACGCATACCATAATCTAATAGACAGGAATAAAACATATACAAATAATATTCATTAGTTCCATAATTTATATTTGAAGGATAATCTACATTTGCAAGTTCAACTTTATTCTCAAAGTGATTATTAAGTTTTTCAACTACTTCTTTACATTTTACATAATCTACGTTCAAAGGAATCATCTCACATTCATATTACACTTATAGCCTACAAAATTGTAATTTTTAATTCTTAAAATAATTTTTTGCATAAAAAGAATTATCTTCCAACATCTGCTGGAAAGATGGGAAAGTATACTCTGCAAATTCACAACAAAGATTAAATATTTCTTCTTCATTTGTTTTATCATAAACATATTTTTTTACTGAACCATCTATAAATTTAAATATAAATACAAATTTTTCTCCTAAATATTCATTCCAATATCCAGGTTCTAAATTTTCAATCACAAAATCTTCATAAATCTTTTCTTTGTTTTTTTCAAACTTTATTCCATAATCACCATCTATTTCATCGATGATGAAACCTTCATCTTTTAGTTTTGTTATATCCTTTATTCCCATTAAATAGCTATAATTCATACTATAGTTCTCCTTTATATTTACATTTATCTTCTATATATTTTTTTAACTCTTTCTCTTATTACAAGTTCACTTAAATCTATTTTAAGTATTATTTTACCTTATTTATTTTTACTTCGCACATCATATAAATCTATAGCTCTTTTTAAACCACTTTCTTTTGCAAGATTCAAATAATAATCTGCCAAGTCATAATTAATATCCGTTCCATTACCATTAAAATAAAAATTAGCACCTAAATCATAAATTGCACCAATATGACCTTTAACAGCGCATTCTTTAATAATTTCAAAAGCTTTATTATAATCTTTTTCTATATTACCAAGTCCAAAATAATAATAAGCACCTATTACAAATTTAGCATAAATTCTTTCTGTATCAGAAATATCAGGATTCTTTATTAATTCAATAATTTTAGGATATGCATTATCTAGAAGTTCTTTTGATTTATTTTTATCTATTGATAATATTTCTCCTAATCCTAGTTCGTAAGAAATACCTAAAGAATAAATACATAATGGATAATCAACATTTAAACCTTTTAAATAATATTCTAATGCTTTAGTATAATCTTGAATAGCACCATTTTCTTCTAAATCATAACTTCTTCCTAATATGTAGTAAGAAAAACCAGTATTTTGATTTTTAAGATCATCTAAATTGAATTCAATTATATCCATTATATCATCTCCTTTAGTTTTTCTTTGGTAATTTACTATAATCGTATTTATGTTCTGCATCCTCTAATTCGTCAAATGCATATTTAATATCTTCAATGGCTTTATCTATTGTATATAAACTATCTTTATTATTTTGCATTATTTGTAAATGTTCCATTGTATAAAAAAGTTTTTGTCTTGCATCACTTACTTTTCTTCTTTTTTGTGCATCAAAATCTAATAATTCTAATTCTGATTTTTTATATTGTTCAATTAATTCTTTTAAATCCTTACTAGATTTATTTGCATATTTATCTTTAGAAAAATAGAAAAGCATTTCATCATAACCTGCAACTTTTAATAGCCTTTGTAATGACATATCTAAAGTTTCAGCAATTTTACGTAGATCATCAATATCTAC
>URZY01000011.1 GCA_900552495.1 uncultured Mycoplasmatota bacterium
CCAATTGCCTTAGGAAGTGAACTTCTGTTTTGTTGAACATAACTTTGTCCGGCTATTTTCAATTGATCTTCGGCGGTTACATAGTGTTCTTCTTTAGCGTCCTGAATAACTTTATTAATACTTACCATAGCTACTACGGATAAAATCCCTAGGATGGTGACAGCGGCCAATACTTCAACTAAAGTGAAGCCCTCTCTATTCTTCTTTTTTTTCATATGTAGTTTCCTCCCATTGCACATAACCGCATATTTATCATATATAGGCTAACTTATTATTTCATATATAATTATATCTAGTACAATGTCTTTTGTCAAAGAATAGTTACATGATTCCAATTCTTTTATTGCTTAAATTAATTAAGAAAAAAGAGCCCTTATACTACAGGTATATGGGTTCTTTTAGGCTTTTAATCCAATGTTACAACATAATATGTGTTGCCAGTTGGGGGTGTACTAATTGTACAATTAGCTTCAACTTTTCCATTTTCATTAAGATATAATTGGTAACTTAGGTTTTCAATGGTTGGCATTTGAAAAACCTGCTCGTTGATATTTTTATCATAAGAAGCTTCTTGTAATTTAGCATAAACCTTATCTTTAGTTATATTTAACTTAGTAGCTATTTCTTCTTGCGTTAACATCTTCTTAGCCTCTTTATCGTAGAAGCCGATGACATAAGGATTTTCTGTTACTGTATTATTACATAAATTAACTTTACTGGAAAGCATTGATAACGAAATATATTTATCACTTATATAGCTTATTAACTTAGTAGACACATAGCTATCTTTTAAATACCCCTTATCAATTAATTGATCTTTGCATATCGAACTATTTATATCAGCTTTTTCAGTTTCTTGGTAGTAGGTATCAATCTGTTGATTAAGCTGAGTTACAAAATCTTGCATTTCTTTAATGTCTGTGTCTAAAGACGCATGGGAATAGATCAGATCTAATACCATGCAGTCTTCATTTACATTTTGACATATCTTAATAACTTTTTTATCATTCTCTTCAACACCGCTTTTTGTCTTAGATGGTTGAAGTCGTAAATCCGTATTGGAAGCAGATTTGTTATCCCCACTTGGGATAGTAAGCATTACAACTCCTGATGATATTAATACAAGTGCAATTATTATAATTATAATATTAATTATTTTTCCTTTTTTCATAGTGCCTCCTTATCCCTTGCAACTAACGTTAGCACAGTAACTTCCACTAGAGTTAGTACAGGTTTTATATACATATCCTTTTATACCGCTAGCGCTGACACCATAGTAGAAATTTCCACTTGTCTTAACAACATAGAATGTTTCAGCTGTTTTCAGAACCCCAACTACACTACTATTTTTTACATCAGCTGTTTTATGAATATATGTTCCCTGGCGACAATCTTTTACTTTTTTGCAACCACTTGTATTACTAACACTACAGCATGCTTGTGTATTACAATCAGCTGATTTTGCTTTAGCTTTAGTTCCACAACTTATGCTACTATCATAGGCTGATACTAAATTAGCTGTTTTATATTTTTTACCGCCACCACAAGTTTTGCTACATGATGACCAAGCACTATAACTACTTATTACAGTAGATGAACAGCAAGCTTGGGTATTACATGATTGTGACGAACTATCAGCTCCACAATTTCTGCCATCATATGTACTATATTTTGTTCCGGTTCTTGTTTGCGTTCCGCCACCGCATTTTACACTACAAGCTCCATAACTTCCCCATGTTGTTGTAGTTGAAGAACAGCAGTTTTGTGTATTACAAGCTGAACCTCCACTGGCTAAATCCTTAGAAGAACATCTTTTTGAAGAATCCCATTTTGAATAGGCTAAACGATTGTAAGTTCCACCATTACATTTAGCACTACAAGTAGTACCATCTTTGTAAGTAACTTCACTACAACAATCTTGTTTATTACAGTCTTGAGATAAACCAGTTGTAACTAAAGCACAACTATTTGTTCTTGTTTGAGTTCCACCACCACAAGTTTTACTACAAGTAGACCAAGCAGTATATGAATCTGCACCGTCAGATGTAGTTCCTAAACTCTTAACATCTGATCTATTACCAACTTTATCCTCAGCTACTACATAGGCATAATATGTTGTACCACATGCTCTTGTAAAACTAGTTGAAGTTGTAAATCCAGAATCAGTTTTTGCTGGTGTTCCAGAGGTTGTTTTTATTAAATATAAGTAACGTTTAAAACCGGATTCTTTATCGGCAGAACCACCGGCAAGTGTCTTAATTGAAGCGTTTTTATTAGTTCCACTTACATTCCCAATTGCTCCGGAAGTTGGAAGTGTTGGGGCTACTTTATCTACTTTGATTGTCACAGCACTTGAATATGCAGAGCAATTTCCTAATTTATCACAAGCACGATATTTTATAGTACTTGTTCCTGTTGTTTCAATTGAAGCACTGTCACCGTCTCTATTTTGGATATTTCCAGCAGCGCCATCAATTGTATATTGATATTTATCAAGCCCTGATCCACTGTCTGTTGAACCACTTGCTTTAGCAAAAACGTTTAATGCTGACCAAGTATTGGCTGTATAACTTGATAGACCTGATATCGTACTTGGTCTAGTACTATTATTTTGCCACTTGTATGTTTTTATACTTGGAACACTTGGTGGAGTAACATCCACATTTACAGAAACTTTACACGCTGTTTTATTTCCTTCTTTATCTTCGATAGTTATTGTTCCTACATCTGTTGTTGTTTTAAACGTTTTAGTAAATTCGGCTTTAGTACAACCTACTCCATCACCATCATCACAGCCTACTGTTATTGTAACTGGACCCTTAGTCCATGCTTTTGGATTGCTTTTATTATCTACAGTTTTAATAATACAAGTCGGTCCTTGAGTATCTTTATAATCAATTGTACCAGTTGATTTAGTAGTTGTTAGACCATAAATATTTGTCGCAGTTACAACTACTTTTACTTTTCCTGGCGTATACTTGGCGAGGCTTATAGTTTTTTGAATACTCTTATCATAATTAGGTAATTGAGTACTTCCACTATTTTTTACCTCTTTACCATCTTTATAAATTATATAACTCCAACTTAGTAGTTTTTCATTATCTGATATTTTTATCTCTACAGCTGCTTTTTTTGACTCTTCAGGATCTGTTGTCTCAAGTTCAATTTTAGGAGATCCCTTCTCAAGCGTTTCTTTACTTGTGTATGTTGGACACTCAAGATATGAAACATATGAATAGTCATTTTGTGAATATTTAAAAACTTGCACATAAGATTTATTAGAGTCACATGGATTATCACTGTAATCTTTAATTTCTTTTATGTAATTCTTATCAACTAATGTTTTCATTTGAACTTTAGTTTTTTGACCAATAGCTTTTGGAAGTGCACTTCTGGTTTGCTGAGTAAAACTTTGACCTGCCATTTTCAATTGGTCTTCAGCCGCAATATAGTGTTCCGCTTTGGCTTTTTGAATAATGTGATTAACACTAACAACTGCTGTAACTGATAATATTCCCAAAATGGTCACAGCAGCTAGTATTTCAATTAATGTAAACCCTCGATTGTTTTTTCTCATACACTCACCTCTGATTATAATCGTACTACTATTTTCGAACTAAAACAATTACTTTTTGATGAAAAATTGAATTTTGTGTAAAAGTGAAGAAAATAAAGAAACCACCAGTTTACACCAGTGGTTTTAATTTTTTAAATTCTATATTTTTACGATTGTCTTTCTCGGAGCAACGCTTGCATATATTCTTTTAATTCATCAACATAGTATGACACATATAAGTCACCTGCTGTATTATAATATATTTTAATATCTGTGTATTCTTCCTTTGTTGTTATTGTAATATTATACTCTAGTGCAAAATTTTCATTGGCACTTTTTATTGCTGTATGTATATCTTGATTGGTTATATTTAGTTTAGTTTTTGTCTCTTCCAAGCTTAGCATTTTATCATCTTCTATATCGTAAACATAGTTTTCAGACTGAAATGACTCTTTTTCGTTAGTACAAATATTTATTTTTGTTCTTTTTATGTTTAGAGTTATTACTTTGCCATCGGAATAAGTGTTGTAATCACTTTTTATTCGAAGACTATTTTGATTAGCAGATGGATTTGTTGCTTGACAACTTGCATCTATAGTTGATTCTTTAGCTATTTTATAGTATTTTTGAGTATTTTCATTTAATTCTTTGATGGCTTTTTGAAGAGTGTCGGAATCATAATCATATGATATATCGGCATATAAATCTTCCATTTTATATTCACAATTCTCATCGATACAAGTTGTTAAGGTAGACGTTTCCTTTATATCATAGCCTTCTAATTTTTTAGGGTTCTTGGTCTTATCAAGTATTTTATTAGTACTTATTAAACCGAGTGCTATTAGGCCAATGCCTATAACCATTAGTACTATAGGGAATATTTTCTTTTTCATATATTGCCTCCTTTTAACCTTGGCATTGTGCATATGAACACGTCGTACCAATAGGTTCTATGCAATTTGAATATATATAGCCAAATCCAGCTGGCTGATTCCAAGCATAATATCCCTTAATAGTTCCAGATACATATACATACCATCTTCCATTTGCTTCTCCTATTTTATAAATTGTTTGGGAATCATTTATATAGCCTTGAAA
Source organism: uncultured Mycoplasmatota bacterium (assembly GCA_900552495.1). Lineage (GTDB taxonomy): Bacteria > Bacillota_I > Bacilli_A > RF39 > UBA660 > JAEDES01. The sequence continues at coordinate 4,655 of URZY01000011.1, forward strand.
GCCTCCACTTGATTGGTCGAAAACTGTTGTAATTCCAGAACGGCATGTATGGTATTGTGGACATGCGGTTGGATTAGATGTACTGCATGGATTTACTATATGGATTCTAGTACTGCTACTTGCTGAACAGTTTCCGACATTATCGCATACTCTAATATAAACATCTTGGTTTCTAATAGCAGAGAAGTTGGTTGTCGTGAATGGTGATTTATTAGAATTAGCATAATCTGTCCAAGAACTATTATCATATGAATAGCGCCATTTGGCTAAACCAGACCCTCCTGTATCACTACCAGATAATGTCAAGGCAAATGGACTTGATGTTGCCTTTCCGCCACTAGGATTAGAAATACTACTAATAGTTGGAGCAGTTTTATCTATTTTAACAGTCTGATTTGCTGGACAAGTTGCTGAGTTTCCAGCCTTATCTTTTACTGTTCCTGGACTAGCTGTTGTGGTGTTGGTATTGCTTGAATATGTTTTGCTTGCATTTCCTTTACAACCACTTCCACCAGTATCGCTACATGTTCCAGTTATGGTTCTATTACCATTTGTCCAAGTTGTGTTACCTCCGCTTGAAGTACATGTTGGAGCAGTTTTATCAATCTTTACGGTTTGATTTCCTGGACATGTTACTGAATTACCAGCGTTATCATAAACTGTTCCCGGACTAGCCGTTGTGGTGTTGGTATTGCTAGAATACGTTTTACTAGCATTTCCTTTACAGCCACTTCCTCCTGTGTCGCTACAAGTTCCGGTTATGGTCCTATTACCATTTGTCCATGTTGCATTTCCACCACTTGAAGAGCATGTTGGAGCTGTTTTATCTATTTTAACAGTTTGGTTTGCTGGACAAGTTGCTGAGTTTCCGGCATTGTCATAAACTGTTCCAGGACTAGCTGTTGTGGTGTTGGTATTGCTAGAATATGTTTTACTAACATCTTCTTTACAGCCACTTCCTCCTGTATCACTACAAGTTCCTTTTATAGTTCTATTACCATTAGTCCAAGTTGCATTTCCACCACTTGAAGAACAGGTTGGAGCAGTTTTGTCTATTTTAACAGTCTGGTTTGCTGGACAAACAACCGAATTTCCTACATTATCATAAACTGTTCCAGGACTTTCTTTTGTAGAGTTGGTATTGGTTGAATATGTTTTACTAACATCACCTTTACAACCACTTCCATTATCACTACAGGTTCCTTTTATAGTTCTATTACCATTAGTCCATGTGGCGCTTCCACCACTTGATGTACATTTTGGAGGGGTATTATCAATTTGAACAGTTCCGGCTGATTTTATTGTTGATTTATTTCCTACCATATCTTCTGCCACAACATAAACTGTTTCATTTATTTCTGTTGTCCATATTTTATTTACTTCAACTGGGCCTCTCGAACCAGCAGTGAATGATTTTGCCCAATCTGATTTTAAAGAGCTTCCATCACTTTTATATGTATAATAAATCTTCTTAACTCCTGATAAGGCATCACTTGCTGTTGCTGATATCGTAACTTGATCTGCCGTCCATTTACCGTTATGACTATTTGTTGTCTTATCAATTGTTGGTTTAGTGTTATCTAATCTAACTACTGCTGACTTTTCATATCCGCCACTATAATAGTTTCCATTGGCATCTCTTAGACCTTCAGTTCCGGCTGGTCTTACTACTAGATACCATTCTCCATTCTCATTTTGCGGATATTGAACTTTAAATGATAGTTCTTGCACTAGCTCTGTTCTACTATTAGTAAATTTCTTAGTTTTAAAAGTTAAACCTGATATATTTGATGGTGTCTTTGTCCAAGCATACTCAACTTGAACATTTTCTTTTAAGCCATAAGGATCTCTTATTTTTACAGTTGCATTTAACGCATTTCCTGATGCGTCTTTACCTGTTGTCCAATTAGAATTTACGGATATAGAAATTGTTGGTCCTTCTGTATCGGTTCTCGTTCCATCACAAATGTCTTTTTCTAAACTTTCGTTATATATTTCTTTGCCATTTTTATCATTACACTTGATTGATATATCATATAAATAATTTTCATTGGATTTATATACTCTAACAAATGTAAGAGATGTCTTTTTATCAGCTGCATAAGTATCGCAGGTTGAATTATCAATCTTAATGTCTTTCACAAGACTTTTAGCTGATAGAGCTGAGTATGGAATATCATAACATCCACTCGAGTTATTACCAAACATGTCTTTAGAATATGAATCCGTATATAACTTGGCACTAGATACGACGGATTCAGCGTATTTTTTATATTTGGTTTTAGCATTTTCAGTTTGAAGATTACTTACCTGTGGTAAAGCAATTACTAAAACTATTCCTAATATAGTGATTGCTACTAGTAATTCAACTAAAGTAAAACCTTTGCTATTTAACTTTTTCATAATTACCTCTCTCCTTTTAATCACTTATTGTTATAGTGTTTTTATCTGCTTCTGTTGATTCTTCTACATAGTAGTCGGTAACAGTCAGTAAAATGTCTTTATTTTCCGCAAATTGAGCTTCATATGGAATGGTTGATTGTTGATTTATTCTTTTAATGTAGTAAATACTTTTTGTTTGATTACTGTTTTTATCTGTAAATACTAAGGTAATATATTTGTCTTCAATAATTTGGTTTGAAGTGTTTTTTATATCAGCAGTTATGTAATATATACCATCTTGTTGGAATACAGTAAGGTTTTCAATGCACAGGCTATCTAGACATTTTGTTTTAGCTAAATTTTCAGAAGGATTCCTCTTAATATTCAGTATTTTATCAATCTCATCTTGTTTGTTATCCTCTGTTATTTGATTTTCATTCTTACTGTCTTTTTCAGGTTTTGGTTCTAGAAATAATTTATATCCACCAAAGGCTATTAAACATATTCCAATTGATAAGAGTATTATCCCCACTACTTTCTGAATCTTCATAATCACACTCTCCTATGATTAGAATTTTATCATTATAATTATTTTTTGTCTAGAAAATAGATTGGAAAATTAAAAAAGATGTCATAATAATTTACGACATCTTTTTATTCGTTTACGTCTCGAACTTTAAAACTGCTTGCTGTTGAAAGATCTTGCATAACAATTCCAAAAATAACAGTTGATTCTCCTGGCTTTAAAGATTCGATTTCGCTTTCCATAGTTCCAACTAAGCTACCGTTTGTATCATAAAAGTCTATTTCTATATGCTTATCAGTAATCGTTGCACCGGTTTCATTAAAAACAACGGATGTAAAACTAGCATGCTCACTTGGATTAGTAGTAGATAAATGATTTTGGGTATACTTTACACCATTGAAAGTCTGATCGTCTTTTAGTGAAGCGGCTCCTAAATCATGATACCCCTCCGCTTCACTAATATAGCCTTCTTCTTCGGTTGGTTTTTTGACTTTTGTATTTTTATTGTAACTCAGAACCGCTCCACCTACAATTAAACATAAGGCTGCGACAATTATAAGTGTAGCCCCAATTATTTTATTTTTCATCTTTCACCTCTTTTAATCAGGAACAACAGTGGGATATAGTGTTGCCCAATTTTTACAGCCATTTCTATTTTTCCCTGGACAATATTTAGAAGTCCCTACTCTAACTATTTTTCCATAGTTCCAACAAACTCCACAATAGCCATAATATGCAGTTGGGTGATATGTTCCACATGACAGTGTCCAATTGCATGGTTTTAGGGTTGTCCCCAATACACCTACACTATGAGTATGAGAAGGTGGGCCACAACTCTTTCCAGTCTCACAACTTGCAGATGTTTGATATGATGAACCACAATTAGCGCCTGTGTAATTACTCTTTTTCTGACAAGTACGATATTTAGTACCAGTACCGCAGCTACCTTGACAACTGCCATAATTACCACATTCTTCTCTAGTGCTACTACATTGATCTACTATATTAATTCTAGTTGTTTTGCTAGTAGAACAGTTCCCAGCAACATCACATAAACTTATATACACATCTTGATTCCTAATAGCAGAGAAGTTGGTTGTCGTGAATGGAGATTTATTAGAATTAGCATAATCTGTCCAAGAACTATTATCATATGAATAGCGCCATTTGGCTAAGCCTGAGCCTCCACTATCACTACCAGATAATGTCAAAGCAAATGGACTGGCAGTTGCATTTCCACCACTCGGATTGGAAATGTTACTAATAGTTGGGGCTGTCTTATCAATTTTTACAGAACCGGCGCTCTTAAATGCCGAAACATTTCCAGCATTATCTTCTGCAACAATAAATACTTCATTATTTCTTGCTGCTGACCAAATACCACTTACGGATGTTTTATTATCTGTATTCCAATCGCTATACTTAGTGGCTGTTGAACTAGCTGTATAGGTATAATAAATTTTTTTAATACCCGATTTATTATCACTTGCTTTAGCAGTAATTGTAACGTTACTATTAGTCCATTTACTACCACTACTATTGGTTGTAGAGTCAATAGTAGGTTTTGTTTTATCAATCATTATTTTCCCAACTGGTGTTATGTCGGATTGATTTCCGGCTTTATCAACGGCAATTAAGTACACGTTATTTTCTCTTTCGGCTGTCCAAGTTCCAGCAACAGATAAATTATTCCCTGAAGGCGTTTTTTTATTCCAATCCTCTAGTAATCCTGATTGAGCATTAGAATTTGAATATGTGTAATAAATTTTTGTTACCCCTGAATGTGAGTCGGTTGCTGAGGCTGTTATTTCAACTGAAGAGTTAGTCCATACACCATCTTTACTATTTGATTTGCTAGTAATAACTGGTTTGGTATTGTCTAATTTAAATATATTTGATTTTACTGTTGTTTGGGTCATATAAATACCATTAGCATCGCGGACCTCGTTAGTCTTAATAATTAATGTATATTCACCTGTTACACTTTGTGGTACTTCAATAGTTGTAGTTAATGGATTAGTAGTAGTTCCTTCACCACGTTTATTTTTAAAATCCTTTGTTTTAAAGGCTAATGAACTTTCGGCTGTCCCGGCTTTTTGCCAAGCATACTGGATTTTAGTATTTTCAGCTAGACCATATAAATCACTTACTTTAACAGTAACTTTATCTGGATTACCAGATTTTTTTCCGTTATACCAATCGTGACTATCTGGAGTAATAGTTACCCCTGGTCCTTCTTCATCCATTTTGGTTCCATCACAAATTCCTTCACCGGGAATTGTTTTTTCATATAAAGTTTTACCATTTTTGTCAACACATTTAATGGCTACTTGATATGAGTAATTTTCATTTGATTTTAAAACTTTAACATATGTTAGTGGTGTTTTTCCATCGGCGGCATAGGTATTACAATTTGCACCATCTATCTTTATGTCTTTAGCAAGATTTTTACTCTTTAGTTCAGAATATGGAATGTCATAACATCCACTAGTATTGTTTCCAAACATATCTTTAGCATATGAATCAGTATACAATTTTCCACTTGATATTAGTGACTCAGCATACTTATCATACTTGGTTGTCTTATTATCATTTTGAAGATTCAACACTTGGGGAATAGCGATAGCTAATATAATTCCAAGTATTGTTATGGCAACCAATAGTTCTACTAAAGTGAACCCCTTTTTTTCTTTCTTCTTTTTTTTGTTAGTTTTCATGACTCACCTTCTATACTTTTACAATAACAATTTTAGCATCTATATTTTATTTTGTCTAGGCAATAAAAAAAAAGAATTGTCCCTTTTTGAGGTGGTAATTCTTTTTTGTTTTTTTGTAAACAAAAAAAGCTATTATTCAGCTTCTTTTACTTCTACTACTTTGTTTCCTTTGTAGTTTCCACACTTAGCGCAAACTCTATGTGGTTTAATCATTTCACCACAACTTGGACATTTTGTCATACCAGGAACTTCCATAGCATTATGACTTCTTCTCATTCTCTTTCTTGTTTTTGAAACTTTACGGAAAGGAACAGCGAACATTTGAATGTCTAATTTCATCATATTATCACTCCTCTTTGAAATCTTTTAATAACTCACTGAATGGATTATTCGATGATGATAGTTCATCTTCACTTATTAGTTTCCATCCATCCCCATGAAATTTACTGAGATCTTTAACCTTAGTAAACTGTAAGGGGATCTCTAGTACAATATTTTCCCACAAAAACTGAAATATATCAAGTGTATTTTCACTTTTTTTGCAATTTTCTTCAAGAATGTCATCATACTCTATAGAAAATGGATATTCTATTGGCTCTAGAGAAATTGAATCTGCTAAAGTCATACTACCTGTGATAGTACAGGCGATATAATCACTGTATTCTTCTACATCATCTTCTGATGCTCCTCTATATACTTTACCTGTTGTTTTAATGTTATTTAAGGCTAAGACGTCCGTACCTTGATAATATTCAGAGGGAATAGTATATTCATTAGAAATATCTATTTCTGATACTGTTCCACTATGTAATAAACTTAAATCTATTTCCATATTATGACCTCTTTCTATTTAACTGCTACCATGGTATCATTTTCAACTACTTGGATTAACCCATGATAGTGATGATTACTACCACTTGGGAGACTGCTCTCATTATTAACCCAAATTCTGATAGTATATTTGTTTTCGGCTAAAGCTTTAGATGTTTCTTTTATCAATACTCCATCTTTTAAATCAGATAATTTATAAACGACGGTTTCTTCACCGGCTTTTTTGATAGAGATTCTTATTTCCTCACGTGGGATAGCAATTTCTGAGCAGTCGTCTTCTAGGGTTTTATCAGCATTATCTACTAGAATTATTTTATATTTAACGGGTTCGGTTAAGTTATTAGTAATCGTCAAAGTATGGCCCATTGATGCTAATCCTACAGCGTCAGTAAGTGGTGTTACTTTAGTAATATTTAACTCTTCTCCTTCATCTTCATGAAAAGTTATATCAAGTGATTCAGAACTATAATCAATGTTTGTGGAATCATTAAATGCATAGTAAATATATCTAGTTGAAAAAATAGCTAGTATTAAAATAAAGGTAATGATTACCGTATTTTTAATTAATTCTTTTTTACGATTTATTTTATTGTAATACATAGTACACCTCTTTTGTTTTGTTCTTACTTTTTGTTAGGACTTTATTAATACCTACTTAATTATAAATGCTTTACTCTGTTTTCGCAAGTGTTTCTTCCGGCTTAGAAGTTTCTAAGGCTTTACTAATAATAATTTTGGCAGTTTCTAAAGTGTCACAGCAAGCAAGGAATCTTGTGGCATGACAAAAAGTTAAGCCTTTAATACCAGATATTTCTTCAAGTTGTTTATTTTCAAGACCTGCCCATTCTTCTGGAAAATCCCACCTTTTTGTATGATCTTCTTGGGTTAATGGAACTGTTTTTATACCATAGCCGCCACGATTTGAGGGATAAACAACAAAATATATATCATTAGCACTCTCTTCTGATAAAAGGGTTTGTTCATATGGCATATATTCATCTAAAAACAAAGTATGATTTTCTTTTTTTTCTAAAGCCAATAATACTTCTGCTTTAGCTGTAACTTTACCAATTACGGATAATAGTTCTTCTTCAATAAGAACCTTAGCAAAAGAAACAGCTTTTTGAAATTGAATAGAAACATCTTGATTACTTTTATATCCCGGATTAAATAATTTAAATATATCACTTAAAGTCTTTACTTTATATGGGGCTTCTATTTTAGGAAAAACACCATTATCATCTGCATCAATAGCTTCAATAAAATCTTTATCAAAGTAAGTAAATACATCTTCTATGTTTTCAACATTTCTCTTTTTTAGAAATTCTCTTCCAAAGTGCTTCCAAATTAATCCAAATGAACAATATTTGATTCCATTTTCCCTTATGGCAGCGTCTTCTTGATGGTGATCAAATTCTTTTCGCCCAATATCGTAAACTAAAACGTCTTTATCTAATTCTGTTGGAATGGATGGTGTTCTATAAACTTTTATATTTCCATATAGTAAATCAAAGAAAGCTGTCGAAAATATTTCATCAGCATGCATTGTTCCACTATGTGTTATAAATTTGGCCTCTTCTATGTTTTTTACTAATTCCATACTCCACCTCTTCTCTCCTATTATAACAAAAACTATTCATTATGAATAGTTTTATCTTTTGGTTTTAGTTTGTTTTTTTTCGTGAACTTTATTTTTCTTTTTCTTTCTTAAAGCGCCAAAGATTCCAGCTCCGGCAGCAGCAACTCCAACAGCTGTTGCAGCTCCTCCGACTAAAGTTTGATCAATTCGTGTAAACTCCTTGCTTTGGTCAGCAATAGTTTGTTCTCCAACTATTTCTTTGGCTGTATAATCATAATAACTGTAATTTATATCTAGGTGTCCCTGGCCATTACCTGCTCCGGCCCCAGTCGCACTATCAGTAGCTTGAATGATCGTTGCGTTAGGAATATTTTCTTTCACTGAGGTAGAAGGAACGATGGTGTCTAATGGCAAACTTCTTGTTTCACCAGTATATTGATCTCCTCCAGCTATCCATACATGCATCTTTTCTGATATATCATAGTCAACTTGACTTTGTAAGAAACGATAGCCAGATTGATTACAATAAATTCCCGCTTCATATCCAGCTGAAGAAATGGTTTTAGACCAAGTGTCTAGCATTGTTGTTACAGAATCTTTATCTAGACTAGTACTTAAAGATCCTTCAATATCTAAGTAGACTGGGTAATCAATTCTCTTATTCTTTAATAATTCAAGCGTATAATTAGCCTGTTTTCGTTGGTTTTCGGCAAATTCTTCCATATCAGTGCAATTTTTTAGTGTAAAGTTATTATAGCAATATACTCCTAATGGTATATTGTGTTGACTAGCATTTAAAGCATTAGACTCGAAGGTTGCATCTTCGCTTAAACCTTGAGAAGAACGAATAATAACAAACTCAAAATTTTCTTGGAGTTTATCCCAATCAATATCACTACCTTGTGCATACGATAAGTCACAACCTCTTAATGGTTCAGTTAATGCTTGATAAGTGACATCTAGATTTGAAGCAACCACGTTATCAACAATTGAAGGAATTCTTATATATGTCCCTGGAACGATATCTTTTCTAGTTAAATCATTAAATTGCAATAATTCGTTAACACTCATGCCATATTTTAAGGCAATATCAGTTATATCCTCTTCAAATCCGACCTCATAAGTACCATCATTTAGAAGTCGGGTTTTATCATTTAAGTTATTTCTATTAATGACAGTACTTAAATCTTGGCTAGATCTTATATTTCCAGATAGATCCTGATAGATGTTGTACGATCCATCATACTTAATTTGCTCATCATCCATAACTAAATAAGCATCATATTCTGTAATTTTACAATACTTTTTCACACGTGTTAAATTCGTATCCGTTCCATAGAGACCAACATAAATATTATTCGCAGAGCATTTTTCAACGAAATCTTTGATGAGCTTAGTTTTCATTTCATTATTTAAATCATCATTTTCAATAATCCGATTAATATCTAAGTAGACAGGAAAATTAATGTCATATTTCCGGATTAAATTTTTGACATATTCAACATCATCGTAGATTGATGACTCATCAGCCGAATCAGAAGAAATAATAACACCTAGCGTAATGTCGTGATCATTACAGTATTTTGCTTTTACATTATCAAAATGTGTTCGAACAGAATCGTGATCACCCATATCTAAAATAACAAAATCTTCTTCGTCTAAGCCGAAGTTTATAATTGGATTAATATCTGAATGTCCAATTTGATTCTCGATGGTTGGCTTTGTCTCTTGGGCTGATTTATAATTCTTATAAGCTACGGCTGACCCACCTAACGCTAGTGTTCCTGTTAATAGTAAGGCAATTGCCTTTTTATTTAATTTTAATTTACTCATTCTACCATTCCCCCTATTGCCGAATGTGCGTTCACATTATACCATATTTTTCTGTTTTTGTAAAGAAAAAGACCTAAAGTGGTCTATATTAATAAGGTTGGTAGGTGCTTGCAAGAAACTCAGCTACTTTTATTCCGTCCATAGCAGAGGTGGTTATTCCACCGGCATAACCGGCTCCTTCACCACAAGGATAGAGACCTTTAATATTAGCCATACCGGAAGTATCACGTATAATTTTGACAGGTGACGAGGTCCTACTTTCGACACCAAGCAAGAGAGCGTCGTCGGAAGCAAACCCAGCTATTTTTTGATCAAAGTGTTCAATAGCTTCTTTTAAAGCACTATTAATGTAATCAGGAAAAATAGTATTTAAGTTAGTAAGCGTATATTTTCCTTTGACAATTGGAGTTATTTTTCCAAGTGCGGTTGTTGGAACATTATTTTTATAGTCTTTATATAATTGTAGTGGAATGTTTGTTTGGCCTGATAAATAAGCTAATTCTTCGAGGTGACGTTGAAAAGCGATGCCAGCTAATGGATCGTGTCCAAAGTCATCTGGTGTGACTGTTACAACTAAGGCACTATTAGCATTTTCTGTATCTCGCTGATGATTACTCATTCCATTTATAGCCAATCTTTTTTCTTCAGAGGAAGCATTAACCACATAACCACCGGGACACATGCAAAAAGAATAGACTCCTCTTTGTTCTTTTGTTTGATAAGTTAGTTTATAACTGGCTGGTGGTAAAAGATTGGCATATTTTTTGCCATATTGATTGATATTGATTAAGGTTTGTGGGTGTTCTATCCGAATACCAACGGCAAAAGCTTTACTCGTCATCACTAAACCTTTTAAATGTAACATTTCAAAGGTATCTCTAGCACTATGTCCAATAGCAAGGACTAGTGCTTCACAAGGAATTATTTCATGATTGTTGACTTCAATACTTATTAGTTTATTATCTTTCGTATTTATTTTTGTTAACTTTGTATTATAGCGAAATTCGCCACCCATGGCAATTATCTTTTCACGGATATTTTTAACAACGGTTCGTAAAATGTCCGTACCAATATGTGGTTTGCTTTCATACATTATGTTAGCTGGTGCTCCATTTTCGACGAAGATTTCAAAGACTTTCTTCCCGCGAAAAGCTTTATCTTTCACTAAAGTATTTAGTTTGCCATCTGAAAAGGTTCCGGCACCACCTTCTCCAAATTGAACATTTGAATCTTTATTTAAGTTCCCCGTTCGCCAAAACTCCTCAATAGTTTTAACTCGTTCTTCGACCCTTTCACCACGTTCAATAATAATTGGTTGGTAATTATGTTCTGCTAAAAGATAAGCACAAAACAAGCCAGCTGGTCCACTACCAACAATGATTGGACGTTCCTTTAAAGGTTGGGTTCCCGATGGGGAAAATTGGTATTCTTCTATTGGGGCTTTAATAATGTCCTTAGAGGTTACTCTTTTTAGTATTTTATTTTCAGAAGTTATTTTAACATCTACTTCATAAACGTAAAATAATTGATCCTTTTTTCTAGCGTCAAGTGATACTTTAATAATCTTTAGCTCTTGAATTTCATTTTCTGATACTTTAAGGCGTTGAGCTACTTTTTTTCTTAATAAGTTTTCATTTGTTGGAAATTCTAATTTTAATTGACGAAGCCTAATCATCTTCTTCACATCCTTCTCCTGCTTTAATGGCACTAAGCCAAGCAAAGCCTAAATTATAACCACCACAGTCGCCATCAACATCAAGTAGTTCTCCAACAACATATAAGCCTTTTATAAGGGTTGATTCCATGGTTTGGGGATTTATTTCTGTTAAAGAAAGTCCTCCTGATGCGACCTGAGCATGATTAAAGTCATTTGTTGCAATAACCTCGGTAGTGAAATTGGTCAATCTATCCAATAAAATAGTTTTAGCCTGGCTGGTTAAATTACTATAAGATGTTGAATTTGGTATTGAAAGATCGTTTAAGATAACAGGGATAAGTTTTTGATTAAGGAAACCAGAAAGTTCTCGTTCAAGGGAACGATGAGGCTTATTCATAAAATAGTTATCAAAAAAAGCTTCAACGTCGTTTTTAATAAAAGGTAGAAAATTTATTTTTACTTTAATATTGGTTGTCTGGTTCAGGGCTTTGGAGACATATCTGCTAATATTAAAGACACATATACCACTTATTCCATAATCCGTTAGTTGAATTTCACCAGCCTCTTCTTTAATTAATTTATTATCAATATATAATGAGACTTTAGCATCAGTTCTTACTCCACTCCAGTCTTTCAAGTAGTCACCTTTAGTTCTTAGTTGAACTAATGAGGGATGTGGAGGAATTATAGTATGACCAAAGTTTTTTAAGAGATTATAGCCATCTCCTGTAGACCCGGTTTTAGGAGCAGCAATAGATCCCATAGCCATAATGACTTTATCTGCTTTAATTACTTCTTGGTCAGAATATATTTTAAAATAGTTATTAATTTTTTCAATTTTTAAGACCGGAAAGGATGTCTTTATATTTATGCCTAAGCGATGGGCTTCAGTGATTAAGGATTCTTTTATTGTTGAAGCTTGATTTGAAGATGGATAATAATAACCATTTTTTATTTTAGGATAAATACCAAGTTGATCAAAAAAATTTAAGACCTTAGATTGAGAAACAGGGTTTATTATCTCCTTTAAAATGTCTTCATTCGTACTATGATAGTGAACTAAATCTTGGTCTGTATTCCAATAATTGCACCTACCATTGCCAGTTGCAAGAATTTTTTTACCACAAATTGGATTTTTTTCTAAGACTGTAACTGTATTATTTTTCCTTTTAGCATGAATGGCAGAAGTTAAGCCAGCAGCCCCACCTCCAATAACTACAATATGCTTCATAGTATCACCTCTATTTTATTATAGCATTACTTTATCCTTTTGGAAAAGTAACACTGTTATTAGCGGCTTTATTATACTATAGTTATTATCTTTAGACAACAAATTGGCTCAATAGTTTTCTATTTTGACTATTTATTTTTTTCATAGTATAATTTGATAGTGAGGTATTTTTATGAAAAAGAAGAAAAATAGAATTCGAGCAAAAGATTTAGATGCCATCCATAAAATAATGCCATATCTAATGCCGAATAGATGTGAGGCTGAAGTTTATTATGTTGAGGAAATCGATGTTACTGAAGTTCTAAAATATTTAGATAAGATTAATGTGGGTAAGGAAAAGCAAGAAAAAATGACTTTGTTTCACGCTATCATCACAGCAACAGCCCAAACTATTTATAATAGACCTTTATTAAATAGGTTTGTCTCTGGGAAGAGATTTTATGATCGTAGTGAAATAAGTTTTAGTTTTGTTGCTAAAAATAAATTGGAAGACAATGCTGAAGAGAGATTAATTACTTTAACACCAACTGAGGAAATGACTGGACGTGATATTTCAAAAAAAATATTAACGGTTGTTTCAAAAACGCGAAAAGAAAATTCTAATGATATGAATGATATTTTAAATTTAGTTACTATTTGGCCACGCTTTGTTACAAGTTTAATTATGTGGTGCTTTAGAAAATTAGATTTTTATGGTTTAGTTCCAGCCGCTGTTAGTGATGGAGATCCTAATTACTCTACTGTATTATTATCAAATTTAGGAAGTGTCAAGGCTAACTGTTGCTATCACCATTTGAATAATTATGGGACTAATTCAATTGTTGTAACGGTTGGGGTTATACATGAGGAAGTTCGAGATGGAAAGAAACGACAATTAGTAAATTTAGGTTTAACGTTAGATGAGAGAATTGCTGATGGAATATACTTTGCTAAATCTGTAAAACTATTAAAGTATATTTTAGAACATCCCGATTTATTAGAAGAAAAGGTTGCGACAAAAATTACTATTCCAGAAACAAAAGAAACTGCCGATTAGGCAGTTTTTATTTTTTAAAAATTTAGTTCGTATTTATTACAATATTAATAGTTTGATCTTGTGATGAGGAGGCAATTCGCGCTGAAACAGCTAGTCTTCGAGCATCATAACTATTTTTTCCATACTCTTTAAAAAATTCATCTTCTGACAATATTTTATAGTTAGTATCATTATGTTCCATATAAAAGTCTACTGATTCGGCAACTTCAGTTTCAATTGCTGGAGAAGTTGGATTTTGAAGAGTTGAAGCAATAGAATCCTTATTACCTAAAACTTGTTCAGACTTTTGTTCGCGAAGAATTGACTGTTTACGTTCTTTGATAAGAATTCGGCGAGCATTATCACAAATCATAGCATAAGATTTAAAGAAATCTTCTTTGCCCAAAAAACGATATAAGCGAGTATCGCCATTTTTAAAAAATGCTTTTACGGCGGCTTGAACTTCTATTTCTGTTGCTAATCTTTCTTCTTCTGATAACTTAATCTCTGGTTTTTCTATTGGTTCGTCGAAGTAAGCAGCACCAAATTCTTTAAAGGCAAAACGTTCTGTTTCTAACATATGAGTTTTTGTAGAAGTAATTATTTCTTTAGCTTCGGTGCAGAGATTTGCATAAGATGTCATAAGTGTATTCTGTCTCAAATTTTGATATTCAAAACTCTCGTCACTATCACCATAAGTTAAAAATGTTTTTACAGCTGTTTGGACTTCTAATTCAAATAAATACTCTTCTTTCATAGATATACACCCCTCTATTATAGTTCTATTTTATCATGGGTTTTACTTCGCGACAAGGAAAAAGAAATATTACTTTAATATTTCTTCTATTTTTTTATTTAAAAAATCAGCTAATTCTTTTAGGGAATTTTCATCAAAGGGATTGGCCAAATGATATTTGATACCTATTTCCTTAAAAGAAATTTCACCACCTAATTTGCAAAGATCAATAAATTCTCTAATCGTTTTTTTAGGATTTTGTAAATAGTTTTTAAAATAAGAAAAGGCATATATAATTGCTAGGGCATAATCTATACCATAGAAAGGATCATCTATGCGATTAATATCTTCTTGCCACATAACCCCCTTTTTATAATAATCAAGATTATAGTTATTACTAGGATAGTATTGTTGATATAATTTCTTGTATTCTAGATTTATATCTATATTTTCTGCACTATATATTTTTGTTTGAAAGTCATCAATTAAGGACATTTTTATTATTAAGTTTAAAAGATTTGTATAATGGTTAATTAAGAATTTCTTAGTATCATTCTTGTATATTTTTTCTATTTTGGTGCTTACTAATAATTCCATTGTAGTAGAGTGGATTTCAGCAATATCAAATGTTGGCCATCTATTTTCGTGAAGTATTTTATCTTTGTTAGCAAAAAGTTGAAAAGAATGTCCAAACTCATGAGCAAGCGTTATAAAACTTTTGGGGTCAGCTGCATAACGCTTAATAAAGATTGGGCACTTAAAATCAGGTAATAAAGTAGTAATACCCCCTCCACTTTTATTTTCCCGATCTTCTAAATCTATTAAATTATTAGTGCGCATTTTTATAAAAAGTGTTGAAAAGTCCGGTGATAAGCTTTCTAAGATGTCAGAAAAAACATCTAAAATATCATTTAATTCTAGTGAAGTCTTAGCATTACCATCTTTAAATAAAATTGTAGAATTATAATATGATAATTCTCGTTCTCCTAGCCGAATGGCTTGGGCTTTTTTTAATTTTTCGTTAATTGGAACAAAATGCTTTAAAACTGCTGCTTTAAAGGCTTTTAAATCAGCTTTAGTATAACCTATTCTATTCATCTTAATAAAACTATAATCAAAATAATTATTAAAGTTAGCAGAAATAGCTATCTTTTTTCGAACATTTAATAATTTGTTAAAAACGGGAACTAGATTGCTATTTAGTTCTGTGAGTACGGCATATCTTTTATCAAAGGCATTTTTTCTTATGCTTTCATCTTCATCTTGAAGATATTTTGAAAGTTTAATCAGAGACATCAATTCACCTTGGAAATTTATTTTTGGCTTATTAATAATGCTTCGGTACTCTTGACGGAGCCTTTTTTCCTCAAAAAAAAGTTCTGGTTGATTTGATTGAAGCCTTTTGGTATTATTAGCTATTTGAAAGAAGCGTTCACCGTATATATTTAGAAGTTCGTCTTTTTTGGGAAGTGAGGTTAAAATTTCGTACAATTTATAAATTGCATTATTATAGTAACCGTCTAGTTTTCCTATTATTGCTTCACTTTCTAAGTACTTAGTATTAGTGATATCTTTTAAATAGCCTATATAGCTTATCCAATAAATGGTTAAATAATGATTTCTAAGATTATTTATTTCTTCAAATATAATAATTTGATTGCTTGCTGAGGCATTAATTAACATCAAAGACTTTGCTTTTATTTTTTCAATAATTTCCTTGATGACTGGTTCTGAAATATCATAATTATTTATTTTATCTATTAACATATAACTCTCCTTCTAGTCGACAATATTGATTACCATCTTTATTATAACAAATATTTTTAATAATAAAAACCATAGATAAAAAAAGTATGATTTTACTTAATGGTAGTTACATGGGAAGAAAGTTTAATGTTTTTATATAGTTTGTTGTTAATTTTTAATTGGTAGTTATCTTTTTCTGTTAAAGTTGAGCTAGCAATAAGAAGATTTCTAAAGTTTTTTCTAGAATGGTAAGTCAAGATTACTTCTTCTCCTTTAAGTAAAGTAATAGTCGCCCCTTCTTGGTATTCTTTATCAAACGATATTGCTAAAACTTTAATATTAGAGGTAGTCCTTAATGAAGATATCAATTCTTCATTACTGAAAATTATAAGAGTCCCTTTATTAATATTAAAGAAACCTTTATAGTCGGCAAGTGTAGTCTTAGTCTCTAAAGTTGAAAGTGAGGTCGTTCCTCCATAAATATATAGTTTAGCTTTTTTAGAGATTTCTTGATCTGTCGCTGTTATATTTAAGGTACCATTATTAATAATTATATAATTAGCTTTTAAGCCTTTGACGCTTTTAGGAATATCAATATTACCGCCATCAATAATTAATTTGTCTTTAGCATTAATAGCATCATCTAACGATAGAAAACTATAAGTACCTTTTGTAATAGCTATGCTTTTATCAGAATGAAGAGCATCATCTAATGTCTTAATATTCATAAGAGCATTTCTTATTAAAATATTACCGGTGGCTTTTATTCCTTTAGTACTAGGTTGTTCCATGGAATAGTCAAGTAGAGAATCGTTCTTACTTGTGATATTAAAGGTACCATTTTTGATTAGTAAATCTTTTGATGATTGAATACCGTCTTTAGAAGTAGTTAAATTAAAGGTTCCATTATCAATAGCAATAAAGCCTCGACTAGATTTTATTGAATCACCACCAGAATCTATATTGAAAGACCCGCTCTTGATATAGGTAGAATCTTTACCGCGTAGACCATCATCAATTGAAGTAATATTATAAGTCCCACTGATTATTTTTAGATTGTTTTTACTAACTATGGCGTCTTCTTTGTTAGCGGTTATTTCTAGGGTTCCGGTGCCTTGAATTACTAAGTCATCTTCACTATAAATGGTGGCGTTAATATTGCTAGGAAGATCTTGATATATTTTGCCGTCTGATAATCGAGAGATGGTTTCGGCAGATAGTTCAATGACTGTGTGGTTGGCATTTTCAATATAAATGGCTGGTCCGGAGTTATTGGAAATATTGATTCCTGAAAATATTAATTTTACATCACCCAAAGTGTTTACTTTTAAATAATTATCTGTTAGACTACCGGTTAAAATATAAGTTCCTGGCTCTGTTATTTCGTGTTTATTTTCAAGTGAGATAGTCGTGATGGGTAGTTCTGACCAAACAATTTTTTCGTCACTATTATTGATCGAAGTAGAAACATTTATCTTGGCAGTAGTTATCTTAGATGACGCACCAGTTTGATCTTTCTTTGATAAATCAAGAAGGAGAATTATTAATAAAATAAGTGCCATTATTATTACTAGTATGGCTAGAATAGTTTGCTTTTGATTCAATTTTTCAGTTATTTTCATAATTATATATCAGTTCCTTTTATTTCATGACTTAGCATTACTTTTAAATTTCCATTTCGAATACGAAGGTCATCAATAAACTCTTTTTCATTTATGCCTTTATTTAAAATAATTCGATAAGTTAATTCAAAAAGGCTACCCATATTGGTGGTTTTAACATGATCAAGATGAGTTTCTTTCGTATATTTGGCGAATATTTCATCAAACATGGTAGTGTAATCCATGTTTTCAGGAATGACAATTTTTAATAGTTTCTCTTCTCTATTTAAAGAAAAAATATCTATTTTACTAAATATTATAATTGCTAGAGAAATAATTAGTGTCATAATTGTTGCAAATAGTACATGGCCCATTCCAGTTGCAAGTCCAATAGTCATCGAAAAAATAACACTCAATATTTCTTTAGAGGTTCCCGGAATGCTTCTAAATCTTACTAAACTGAAGGCACCTAAAATAGCTACCGATGTTCCTAAATTACCATTGACCATAATCATTATTGTTTGAATTAATACAGGTAGTATAGCTAAAGTAATTAGAAAGTCTTTACTATATCTAGTGGTTCTTTTATGGGTATGAGCTATTATTAGACCTAGTAATAAGGCTACTAAGGTACATATTAAGATTGATGATAGTTCAATGGAACTTGTAGTATTTGAAAATAAGCTTTTTAACATAATTCTTCCTCCTTGTCTTTGATGAATATATCCCCTATTTTGGAAAATGATGTAGTATAGATTTTTAGTTCTGATAAATTACGAACTAGCCATAACGGCATAGCTCCTAGCGTCTTGATTTCAACAATGTATCTTTTATCTTTAAAGTGTTTCTTACCTTGATCACCATATTCAAGAGTAAGATGATGTTTGCGACTACGAAGATTTTCGTCAACAGTAATGCGTAAATGCTCTTCAGCTTTACCAACATAACATTTGCGATCATAGGCAACATAATAGGCTGGCTTTAAATCATAGTAGTGAAATAAATAATCCAATTCCTTCATGATTTGATTATTACCAGTATATTTTTTAGTCCGTTGGTACTTTTTAAAATCTTTTAACTTCATCTTGATTCTCCTCTTACCAACTACTTTTTTGTATTTTGATTTAATTTCTAAGAAAACGTCATCTTCTAAGGATGGAATTCCATAACTACGTAAACGTATTTTATGTTTATAGACTGGTCTTTCGATAGAATTTAAAAGAATATCACTTCGATTATTATCATAGTAGATATTACAAATAGTTGAAGCAAAATATTTATCTTTCTTTATATACTTATTTATTCTTTTAAAGAGTTCTTGATATTCTTCTTCAGTCAAAAGAAACTTTTTTTCAACTCTTTTGAAGATATTTTCGTACATTTTTTCACATCCCTATTTTGACTAACATTTCTTTGCATTGTATATTATATCATATTTTAAAAAAATGACTAGTCTTAAGAAGCAGGTTCTTTTAATTTAGAGATAAAAAAAGACTTACAAGTAAGTCTTTAACCAAGTGCTTTATAAATAAAATCAATAATAAATAAAGCACTAAAAATATAGATCATTGGAGATATCTCCTTGCCTTTTTTATTGACAAGATTAACTAAAACATACATGATAAAGCCAAACTGAATACCTGCTGTAATTGAATATGATAGAGGCATCATGATGATTATAAAAAATGCTGGGATGGCTATTAGTAAGTTATTCCAATCAATTCGTAAAACATTTTGAATCATCGAAAGACCTACGAATATCAGGATTGGAGAAATGGCTGCCATTGGTACACAAGCAACGATTGGAGCAAAGAAAATAGATAAGCCAAAGCAACAAGCGGAAGAAACGGCCGTTAAGCCAGTTCTACCACCCGCATCAATACCAACACTACTTTCGACATAAGTTGTTAAATTACTTGTTCCAAATAAAGAACCGATTATCGTAGCAGTGGAATCACAAACTAGGGCACGCTCTAAGTTTTTTGGCATATTACCATTGTCGTCAATTTTAAAAATACCTGATTTCTTACCAGTTCCAATAAAGGTTCCAATAGTATCAAATAAATCAGAAATTACTAATGTAAAAATAGTCATAACTACAGTTACTAAACCGGCTTTTGCAGTAAACAAGCCTGAAAAATCTAATTTTAGAAAGGTTGGTTCTAAAGAAGGTAAAATGGTATTATTAGAAAAATTTGGTAATTTGGTGACTCCGATAAAGAGACCAATCATGGTTGTTGCAATAATGGAAATTAGATAAGCATTTTTTACTTTTTTAGAAACCAAAATAGCTGTTATTACTAGACCAATGAGAGCCAAAATAACACTTGCACTATTAAAGGTAGCGAGTTGAGGGACAACATCAGCAGCATTGGCAATACCATTATTTACAAGCGATACCGAAAACTCAATTATCCCAGAGTTTTTTAAACCAATGTAGGTTATAAATAAGCCAATTCCAACGGTTATTGCATCTTGCATAAAACTAGGAATGGCGGTAATAACTTTTTTACGAATATTAGTTACAGTAATTAAAACATTAATTACACCACAAATAAATACCATAGCTAAGGCTTGTTGCCAAGTAAAACCTAAGGTTCCACATAACGTATAAGTAAAGAGGGCGTTTAAGCCTAGGCCGGCGCCTTGAACATACGGAACATTAGCAAAGAAACCTGTAATTAAAGTTCCAAGCATGGAAGCTAATATTGTGGCCATATAGACAGAATTATAATCCATTCCTGTTTGGGAGAGAATGGTTGGATTAATAAAAATTATGTAAGACATAGCCATAAAGGTTGTAATTCCGGCAAAAATTTCAGTCGAAACTTTTGTATTATTTTCTTTTAATTTAAAGATTTTTTCAAACATATGATACTCCCCTTTTTGATTACCACTATTATGTTGTTATTATATCATAAAACTGACAGAATTGTGAGATTTAAAATTTTTCATTTTTTGTTTCGACGCTTAGAAACATAGTATTCACTGTCTTTAACAAACTGTATTCTACCTAGATAATTGCGAGAAGCAAATTCTTCTTCATCAGCTGTATAACCGCAGGCTTCGGCGGAGTTAATACTTTGTTTATTACTAGGATCAATATCTAATCTAATCGATTTAATATTGTGATTTTGAAAAAGATAATCAGTAGTTTCACTTATAATGTCTCTTCCATAACCTTTACCTCTTTGATCTTTTAAAACTGCATATTCTAAAAAGACTTCATCTTGAATCATACTTGAAATAAATACATATCCCACTGGAGTTCCTAAATCCTCTACAACGAAAGCACTTTGATAAATACTGCGATTATTGTTTTTTGAAGTTTCGAGTCTTTCGCCAATTTGATGAATGTAGTTTGAATGGGATGCTCCTGCATCAAAGTCTTCTTTTAATTTTTTATGACGATCTTCGCAATATCTTGTTAAAAGTAATGATTTTAATTCTATATCCATACTATCACCCACTACCATTATAGCATGGACGAGACTAGACATAAAGATTTCATTGGGTCTTTAGGTATATTTGAGGAAAATTAACTTTTAAAATTTAAATATTTGTATTTCTAGAGATATTGAGAATTATTCCAATTGAGGCCATACTAATTAGCAAAGAACTTCCACCATAAGATAGAAATGGCAGTGTGACTCCTGTAACCGGAATCATGCCAATGACAACCATTAAGTTCATAAGTGTTTGGAACATCATTTGAAATAGAATACCAAAAGATAAATACTTGGAAAAAGAATCTTTTGTATGAGTAGAAATTTTAATTCCTCTTATTAGAATAGTAGTAAATAACCCGACAACAATAAAGGCCCCAGCAACACCAAATTCTTCAGAAATAATAGAAAAAATAAAATCTGTTTGGGGCTCTGGTAAATAGAAGTGTTTTTGGATTGAATTAAGATAACCATTACCTAGGAGACCACCTGGTCCTATAGCATACAGACTCTGAATAATTTGAAAACCAGTTCCAAGGGGATCCTTCCAAGGATTTATAAACGAAGTTATTCTATCCATTCGATAAGGTGCAATTAAAATAAGCACTACGATGCCAGCTATACCAAGTAAACCACCAAAAAGAAAAAACTTCATATTAACGCCGGCAATAAATAATAAGGAAATAATCGACATAACTAAGATTGTTCCTGTTCCTAAGTCTGGCTGAAGCATAATTAATAAGAAAAATAATAAAGTGATTCCTAAAATTGGGAAGACACCTCTCTTAAAATCCTTTATTTCATTATTACTATTTGCTAAATACTTTGAAGTAAAAATAATTAAACCTAATTTAGCAAATTCACTGGGTTGAATACCAAGCGAAGCGATTCCAAACCAAGAACGACTTCCATTACGAATACTACCAATACCGGGAATTAAAACTAATATTAATAAAATAAAGCAAATTATTATTATTTGATTAGAGCGTTTATAATATATTTCATAGTCAATCTTGGAGATAATAAGCATTATTAATATAGAGGCTATTAGAAAAATGCCTTGATATTTAACATAATGAAAACTATCATTAAACTTATATTCAGCCCAAATGCTAGATGCTGAATATATCATTACAAGTCCAAATAAAGCTAATAGTATTACTGTAAATAAAAGTATTTTATCTAACTTTTTATTCATAGCATCACCTAATATAAGTATATTTTTTCATATAAAAAAAAGAACTTGCGTTCTTATTTTGTTTTGGGTTTAAAAAAGTGATTGGTTTGATCTTTATTTTGATTATTTAGCATTTGGTGGAGTTCGATAACTTGAGAAACATCCTGTTCAGCTAAAGGTGGTGAGTATCCTTCGGCTCTGCGAACGTTAACTAATATTTCTTTAAACATTTCTAGCGAAGGGTTTGGAGCGGTTAAATAATAGCCTATTGTCAATAAACCTTCATCTGGTTCAAATAAATTGGCGTGCTCTTTTATATCTTGCGGCTGTTTTGAAAGTAACTCTTTTATTTGGTTATTATTATAAATATCCACTAGGGTTGGATTTATCTCGTCAGGGAAACGAGAATCATATTCTGACATTGGAATTAGGAAATACCTATACAAGGCTAAGTTATCATAAGTTTTAATTACCTTACTTTTCATTTCAGCACTTGGCCTAGCAATAATGGTTTGCTCGCCGGTGTCATTTTCAACTATAGAAACATCACGATCACTGTCCCAAGTAACATCAAAAGCATATATGCCATGAATATTATACTTATCATCATCTAGTCGAACTAAATTTCGTTGGTGGCCAGCAAAAGGATTATCTTTAGTTGGAATCGTTGGAGAAATACTTATGGCTTTAATTCCTAATTCATTTAATAGTGTCTTAGCTAATAAAGCATAGCCAACACAGACAATATTCCCTTCACTAATAATCGAGTGTAAACTACGAGAATGATTTTTACTAATATTACTTTCTTGGTAGCGCCAAGTTTTTAAAATATCATAAACATACGTAAGTTGTTCAACTGGGGATAGATCAGCTTGACCAATTAATTCTTTATAGTAATCAATAGTTGCTCGCATAGCTTGAAAACTAGTACTAGAAGCTAGATTGGCACTGTCTTGATAATTGATAAATAAATCTGTACTTTTGGCAATACTATTTAAATAATAAGCATCATTTAGAGTTTTATTAGAAGTATAATACGTCACTTTACTAACAGGGCAATCTCTTTTAATAGTATGATATAAAGAGGCTGCATCCTTACAGGAAACATTTTTTAAAGAAATTACTGAGCCTGCATGTCTATTAGAAAAGTCAAGATGAATCTCACTTTCTGGTGTTTCTCTTTCGTATATATAAACGGATGAAAGGTTGGCAGTTGGTTGACCAATTTCTTTATATAATTCTTTTATTGTGGCTAAGTCAGTAAAAGAGTCAATATAAATTGTATTAACTTTTGAATGATTAGTTGACGAAGGAAACGTAGCTAGAGTTAATCCTTTATAATTAGCTATAATGTCGCCAGCAAAAATAATATTATAATTTGGAGTGTTCTTATTTTTATAAAAAGTATTGCTAGAACGGAAATTAATTTTTTTAATATTGGTCATAGTACGAATTTGATCTAACTCTTCAGTTGTTAGAGAACTATAGTCAGAAAAAGTTATGGTTTCTAGATTAGGGAAATCTCTCAAAAAATCTAAATTACTTAAACAATCCTTAGGAATGGTTAATTCCCGGATTGTCCTTGGAATATAATTTTTAATCTTTTCAAAAAAACTCTGAGAAGCAACGAGAATCTTTACTCCTCCGTCAACAAATTTTAAATACTCACTTTGAAGATAAGTAGGATCTGTTTTAATTTTGGTAACCTCTTCTATATCGATATCTCGACAGTCAATGACTACTTTATCTGGTGAGGAACTAATCGCACTTAATATTTCTAATAAATGGTCGTCTAAGTATTGATCTTGCGGTACTCTATAATTTTCATTTATAAATTTATCTATTTCCATGTGACACATCCTTTATTATTTTATGGCTAAAAGAAGAAAATTAGATTTATTTGTCTTAGTTGCTGTTTCTTGGATTTTTTATTTCAATAAATCTCTAGCAATTATTTTTCAAGAGACTTAAAGTCATGCAAAACTGCTACTGTAGTGAATTTTTAATTATCTTTCAAACAAACTCACCTATGTAATGGGTTCAACCCTTCTCTTTTAAAAATGGACATTCTAGATATAGACTCTTATATCTTTTAACGTCTCAAATTATTAGTTTCTTCTTGATAGTTATCTTAAAGTCTAAGTAGATAAAATTTATACAGTAAAATAACCATATAAACTCACTATATAGTACGTTTGTTCGTTTGTCAATTGCCAATTAAAAATTTATTAGCCTTTCAAAACTATTGTAATAAAAAATGTAGACTGTGCTTTTTACACTATCTACATTCTATTTATCACTTTATTGTTTGTTATTTTTATTATAGCCAGACACCGAAGATTATTCCGGCCATAGCTAATATTAACCCTGCTACCCAAAATAGTTTAACAATATCTTGCTCTTGCCAGCCCAATTTTTCAAAATGGTGATGAACAGGTGTCATTAAAAATAATTTTTTGTGAAATACTTGAACCCAAAAGGTTTGAATAATAACGCTTAAGGTTTCTAAAACGAAGATTCCAGCAACAACTAATAGGGTTAATTCTCTATGAGTTAAAATAGCAATTGCTCCCATAGCAGCGCCTAAAGCTAAGGAACCAGTATCCCCCATAAAAACTTTAGCAGGATGTGTATTGTAAGTTAAAAAGCCTATTAAGCACCCAACTAGAATTAGACTGAATATTCCAATATCCTCAAAGCCTACCATTAGAGATATTAAACTAAATGCAATAAAAGCAATAGCAGATAATCCTCCGGCTAAGCCATCTAAACCATCTGTTAGATTTACAGCATTTGATGCACCAACTAAAACAAATAATATTAGTAAGCCATATAGCCAGCCTAATTCAATATCAATACCAAGGGTTCCAACTACCCAGGATGTTTGCCCACCATTTCTCATATAAATATAAAAGAAACCTATTGCTATCAAGACTTGCATAAACAATTTTTGATAAGTCGTTAAACCTTCATTATTACCTTTTCGAATTGATAAAAAGTCATCGAGAAAACCAATACAGGCATATCCAAGAAAGACAAGTAGAACAATTCCTAAATTAGAAGTATATGGTATCCTATCACTTAATAGTAAATAAATTGTAGTAGCGATAGCAGGAACAATAAATATTAACCCTCCAAAGGTTGGTGTTCCTTCTTTTTTACGATGTGATTCTCCCACAAAAATGCTAATCTTTTGTCCAATATGTAACTTTTTTAATACTGGTATTAAGAATAAGCCAAGAATTACTGATGATAAAAAGCCGATCATAATTGCAAAGACAGCTTTTGTTAATAATAGCATAAGTTTTCACTCCATTTCCTTGGAACATTATATCATAAATAGAAAAACAATATGTATAAATATATTAATTTAGACAAAAGTTTACATTGCCATTTCGTAGTTTAATTCTTTAACTTTGGCATTGTTTTTCTCTAGATTTTTTACCTGTTCATCTTTTATACGGTCTAGTTCATATTCCTTTTCTTTTATTTCATCGCGAACCTTTTCAAGGTTTTGTAATAGTTCTTTACATTCAGGAATAATGAGCATATATTCAGAAAATTCAGACTCTACTTCTTTAATTGTTCTAGCAAGTTGGCGTGACGTTTTGGTTAGTAAAGTGCTAACGTCATCAAGTTGCTCTAGACTGTGTTCAATTTCTTTATGATAGTTGGTAGTATTGACAACTTTGTAACGTCTAGTTACTGTGTGAGGTCGCATAACATTTCTCATAAAGTATAGGTAGGTTGCTGTCATTGTCGCTACACTTCTTGCACTTCGTGCCCCAGGCAAGATCATTGATGCAGCAAGTAAGGTCATTAGACGTCTACTTTGACGTGACATGCCTTGAACTTGTACTTCAACGCGATCCTTAATAGTTGTCGCTTCAGCCATTTTTCTATTTATATCGTCTAAAACTTTATCTTGAGTTAATTGAAAATTTAAAAGTTCCTTATTAAACTTTGCAAAATCATAGTACTTTTCTCTTAACATATCAAGGTGCTCTTCATCGAGTTCCAAAGTTTTTTTCCTTGTTTCAATTTTATCTTGTAATTTATCTTTTTTGGAATCCAATTCATTAAGTTTATTAGAAATCATGATGTAGAGACTAGAATCTTTTATTTCAGAAACAAAATTTTGATTATTAAATGATTCCATATAATCAGCTATTAAAGTATATATGTAATTATCATCATACTTATCAATGTTTGGATCAGTAAGTGCCATTTTTAGTTCTTCAACCTTTTTGATAATAGAATTCAATCTATCGAGTAACTCTTCGGCTTCATGGGAATCATATAGTTTCTCAGAGGTATCGGCAATAATATTGTATTCAAAAATTAGTTGGCGAAGTTCTTTACGAACGTCTTTTAATTTATGTTCATATTCACTAACGATTTTATGATTCTTTACTTTATCTAATTGGTCGGTAAAAGAATTTGGCGTATTTTCAGTTAGTGATGGGGACTCTTGAAATACAATGTCATTATCTTCTGTGACAATTATTTCTTTGTTTTGATTTGTTAGTGGATTTGTTTCTATAGCCTCTAGAAGGTATTTTTTAGTACTAGAAGAAATTAGTTGTTTATCAGAATCTATTTCATCAATTTTGGAATAATTATCTGTAGAATTTAATTCTTTACCACCTGTGAAGTCTGTTAAGTCAAATTCTGATACTTGTTTAGACGTTTCTCGATTAAGACCCAATTTTCCTAAAAGATCATCATCTAGTGAAAATATATCATAATTTGATAAAGCTACTATGACCTCTTTCTTTTCTTGAGCAGAAAGGCTATCTTCGTTTTCAATTCTGGTAATTACTTCGTTTAAGGTCTGTCTTTTAGTTTTTTCACTATCTTCAGTTAATGACTGATATATTTGTCCAATTAGAACAATTGGTAAAATTTTTATTAAAGTTATTCCTTGATTTATGCTAACGCTTTTTTCTAATTTCTCGAAGTCTTTTTCTTGTTGCTCTTGCTGGTAGATGGTCAGTTTTTTCTTATGCGCCTTTGTAATTTGAAGGCTTCTTCTACGGTCATTTTTGCCACCTTTAACACCAATTGTTTCATTCATTAGTATCACCTTATTTAAGTTTATCATAAAGTTTTATTTTTAGCACCATGTTTTGAATTATTAAATAATTATTTTAGAAGTAGACGTATAGTGCCATTCTCTTCAAGTTTTTCACCGGCTGCTGGAGTTTGCTCGACAACTGTATCACCGGTACCTGAGTATTCGATGGTAAAATGTGGAAGGAGTTTTTTTGCTTCTTTAACTGTTTTCCCTTTTACATTCGGTACTTTGTATGTTATTTTATCTGTCCATTCTAAGTCTTTGGCCATACCTCCAGATTGTTTCTCAATATCTAAAGCATCAATTATATCTAGTAGTATTCGTCTAGCAATTGGTGTTGTTGTATAGCTAGATAATAAGGCTGTGTTCTTAGGGTTATCAATGGCAAGATATAAAACTGCTTCCGGATCGTTGGAAGGAACAACCGCCATAAACGACATAATATAATTGCCTACTAAATATTTTCCATCTTGAACTTTTTGAGCTGTTCCGGTTTTACCACCTATTCTGTAGCCTTCAATATAAGCAGATTTTCCTCCACCTAAAGCAACTACACTTTCTAAGGCTTTGCGCATTGTCGCTGAAGTTTCAGAACTTATAACCTGTCTTACAACAGTGGTATTTTTCTCTTCAATAATCGTATTAGTTCCACTTTCTGAAATACTTTTAACAATGTAAGGTTTATTCAAGTAACCACCATTAACAACAGCTGATACGGCGACTGCTTGTTGGATTGGAGTAACACTCACACCTTGACCAAAGGCGGTGGTGGCCAATTCGACATTTCCTACACGGTTTAAATCAAAAACTATTCCTTGTGCCTCACCATTAAGATCAATTCCTGTTTTTGTACCAAAACCAAATTTATCTAGGTAAGAAAATAATCTTTCTTTACCAAGAAGTTGACCAATTTTAACAAACCCTGGGTTACTGGGATGGTGACAGGAGAGACTTTTTGTTAAAGAAAAACTTAAGAATAGAAATTCTTAAGTTTAATATTTATACTTCACCGTTACTAATTTTTGCTTTGATTTCGTCAGCTGATTGTTTTAATAAGTTATTTAAATTAACTTGGTCTTGGTCTTGATGACCTACAAATACAATCTCTTTTATATCACTGTGATTAAATCCTACAGCATGTGAACTGTCAATGACACCTTCTGGGTAAGTGCAAGCTCCGTAATCAAAAACTTTTTTTCCTTTTCCTTCACCAGGTCCAAAGATTAGATAGCTGGTAATCATCAGTTTTTTTTCTCCCCCTTCAAGAAGGACTACTGTTCCTATTGGTAAAAATTTATCTTTCATATACATTCTCCTTAATCATTTTCTTTGTTTTCTTCTTCGTCTTCATCGCTGGTGTTGTCTTTAGCCTTATTTTGGCTTAATGAAGCAATTGCTCCAATTGCTCCTGCAGCTACTCCAATAGCAGCTGGCATTGCGTATTTTGATAGTGAACTGCCATCTCTTGATATACCAGTGTTTGGTATTGGCGCATACTCTGTTGGCGGTGTAACATCTGGTGTTGGATCTGGAGTTGGTGTTGGCGTTGGATCCGGCGTTGGTGTTGGATCTGGGGTTGGAGTTGGATCCGGTGTCGGACTCGGTGTTGGTGTTGGCGTCGGAGTTGGATCTGGCGTTGGACTTGGGGTTGGAGTTGGCGTTGGAGTTGGATCCGGCGTCGGTGTTGGCGTTGGATCTGGAGTTGGTGTTGGATCCGTTTGAGGTGGAATAATTGGATCTAGGTCATCTATTTTATATTGAGTTATTGGATCCGGAGTTGGAGTTTCAGGCTCACCAATGATTGGGAAAGCAATTACTGGTGATTTAGTAGTAGGTACAACTGGTGTTGGCGTCGTTGGTGTTGTACTGACTGGGACAACACCGGTTGGAGTTGGCGTTGTTGGCACGACTCCAGTTGGTCCTGTTGGAACTACAGCTGGTGGGTTAGATACTCCGCTTACTGGAACTATTCCCGTTGGTGTTGGTTCAACTGGGACAATCGCCGTTGATGTTGTATTTACCGGAACTATTCCCGTTGGTGTTGGTTCAACTGGAACAATGGCTGTCGATGTTGTATTTACTGGGACTATTCCTGTTGGAACCGGATCAACTACTGCTGGTAATTGTTGATTTGTATTAACTACCGATGGTAACTGTGGTGTTGTATTAACCACTGATGGTAATTGTGGAGTTGTGTCTATAACAGCTGGTAGTTGAGGCGTTGTATCTATAACGGCCGGTAACTGTGGTGAATCTGTAATTTTAT
The DNA here is from genome assembly GCA_900552495.1 of uncultured Mycoplasmatota bacterium. GTDB lineage: Bacteria > Bacillota_I > Bacilli_A > RF39 > UBA660 > JAEDES01. Next base: position 34,475 of record URZY01000011.1, read on the forward strand.
AAACAGTTGTATGACTTAGAGCATCTCCAGCACTTTGCATGTTTACTTTAGCTTGTAAGCCACCTCCACTTTGTTTCCATGCTCCATAGCTACTATTTCCAGATTTATATAAACCATTAACATAAGCTCCTCCTCCATCAAACTCTACGCCAGCATTCTTGCCAAATGATGGTGTGTAAGATTTAATAACTTGATCGTCTACGGTTGTAACATATCTTGATAGTTCATCTTCTACTGCTTTAATACTTGAAGGACTAGCATTTGGATCGGCTTTTAATCTATATAATTTATCTTGAAGTGTAGATATTTCTTTAGCATCAACCTTAGTTAATGTCTTGCCTTGAGCTGCAAGATCATCCATTATTGTTGCAGTTTCACTAGGAGATGCTAAATCAACATGATTTGTAGAATTTAATGGAGAACTTGATTTAGGATTAACCATATCTATATTCTCATTTGCTATTTTAAATGTTGGTGAACTGTTTTCTGCTGGAGGAACATAATCACCAATCTTTTGTCGAGCAGCTAATATTTCTTGTTCACTCATGCCTGAAACACTGCTTCCACTATTGCTGACGGCATTTTCTGCTCCCTCTCGAACAGCAAGTTCCGTACCTTTCATACTTTGGGTTGCTGGTAGTTGTTGACCAGACGATGTTGGTGAATGTAAGTCCGCTATTTTTTGACCAGCTGCTTCAATTTGATCGTCAAGGGCACTTATTTCAGCTTTAATAGTATCAAATTTGGTTTTCGGTGCGTTACCTTGTTGCTCGCCTAAATCAGTTAAACGACGTAGCGCTTGGTCACGTTGATCTAGTAACCCTTGATAGTTATCCAGTGCTTTTTGTTGGGCTCTAGCTAAATCATCGCTAGAAGTAGCAGCTGTATTAGCTAAATCATCTACAGAATTACTAGCTGATTTACTTATAGCACTTAGCCCATCATCAATTGAGCTTGTTGCTCCACGAACTGTAGTTGATGATAAAGAAGAAGACTTATCAACTACTGCTGGTAATTGTCGTGACATGTCATCAGAAGCGTTGGCTAGAGAGGTACCAAGTTTACTTGTTGAACTACTGATTGCATCATCGGAAATATTTGCAAGGGATGTTGTAGCCCCATGACTAGTTGTAGCTGGTAACTGTTTGCTAGCGCTTGATATTATATCATCCGTTCCTTGTTCAATTACAGCTGGTAGTTGGCGTGATACATCATCAGAGGCATTGGCAACAGCATTTCCAGTTTTATTTAGAACATTTCCAATTACTTCGTCGGACGAACTTGCGGCTTTTGAGGCTACGGATTCAACGCTTTCGTTAGCTACTCTTTGTTTAACCGAACTCATAACAGTATCACTCGTTGTTTTTTGACTTACACTGCTAGCGGCTTGAGCAGCACTCTCGCCTTTGGCAGCCTTTGCGGCGGCATCAAGTTTTGATTGAAATTGGTCTGGATGGAATTTTATTTTATCTGCCTTAGATGTTGCAGAAGCAGCTTTATTATGAAGTGCATTCATTGCATCGTCTAAAGAAATGTCGCCTTTTTTTATGGCACTCGCTAAATCATCAGCTAATTCATCAGTTGTTTTTCCGGCGGCACTTAAAATTTCCTCTGCTCTGTTTGCTGGAATGCTTGATGAACCACTCGAACTACCTGCTGAAGTTCCAGAACCACTTGTCGAACCACTTGTTGAAGTTGAACTTCCGCCAGTTTTTCCGTTAGAACCAAATTGACTACTGGAACCACCAGAGCCACCAGAACCACCAGAACCACCTGATGGACCACCAGATCCTGATGGACCACCTTGTCCTGCAAGTCCATCGTCGATGATATCATCGGCGATATCATCAACAGCGCCTAATCCTTTAGCGGCGCGATTACTTTTAAAGGTACTCCAAGCTTTACCTAGCGCTTTTAGTCCATAATTTACTCCAACAACGGTAACTCCAGAAATAGCAGCAGCTTTTAAGCCTTGCTTAAAGGAATCATTATAACTCATACCACTTTGTAAACAAACCTGTTGAGTTCCACCTAATGATCCTAGCATAGCTGATCCTACTCCAACTTTAAGTGATTGGGTTGCAAATTGTGCTCCGGCTTTAGCAGCAGCCATACTTCCGCCTGTTGCTCCACCAACTATAGCTCCACCTGCAGCCATAGCCGCGCTGTATCCTATAGCTGTTCCGGCAAATTTAAAGATTTTGGCAGCGGTACCATTTTCCTTCATATAACTCGCTTTAACCATTTCACTTAGTTGATTTTTATATAGGCTTTGAAAAGCATCTCCTACATGATCTTTTTCAATAAATTTTCCAATTTTATCTTGAGCATCTTTGTCAACAAAACCTACAACAAAACCAACTGCTGATGCAAAACCATCTACCAATTGCTCTCCTGCTGTTCCAATACCTTCTAGTGTCTTGGCAATAGCCATTCCTGCAGTTGAGAAAAGTCTTTCGAAGAAACCTTTGCTGTCAACATCTTCATTATACTCTTTAATCATTTCGACACGGTCTTTAATTGTTAAAATAGTGCCATCTAGGATTTCTTGATATGCTTCTGCCAAACCAACGGCACTTTGAAGATCAGAAGTATCAATTAATTCAACTCCTCTAGCACTAGTAATTTTTGAAATTGCTGCACTAACACTTTCTTCTGTTCCAGAAAGCTGTTCTTTACCTTCTGCTAGTAATGTTAAGGCACTATCTACTAAGACCTCATCATATTCTAATTTTGCCATCAAATCACACCCTATCCATTATTATTTTGTTGACTTTGTAGTCGCCTTTGCTCTTCTACCCATCTGTAGTATTCATTTAATTCCGCAACCTGCTGATTATAAATCTTTACAGCTTCTGACAAAGTGTAATCAGCATAACTGTCTATTATTTCTTTGCATCTAACCATTTCTTGACCAATATCAGAAATTTTATATTCAAATGTATCCTTATCTACAGATAAGGCCTTTTCCGAGCAAGTCTCACCAGCTTTTATTACAGTTTTTCCACTAGTAGCAAAATCCTCTGTTGCACTTTTTAATTCACTACAACCACTTTTAATCGTTTGGATATCAATTAATTGTGATTCACTTGTTATATTGAACGCCATTCTTATCACCCTAATCTTATTATATACTTATATGTAATCATAAAGATAAAAAAAATACAAGTTTTTACTTGCATTTTACACTTTTTTTCCAATAACTAACAAATAAGAGTTGGCAGGATTATAATGACAGATTTGTAAAACAATTAGTTTATCTTGAGCAGTAATCTTTAAGTTCTCCTCTTTATAAAGAGTATTACTTAGTAATTTAGTAGTGTGAGTTAAATAGTCTTGATCACCATAAAATAATAATTTCATATGTTCATTATCTTTGTTAGTAACTATTTTTATAGCAACAGTTTCATATTTTAGTCTTTGTTCATCAATGCTCAAATAAATATCTTTATAATTATCGAAGATATTTTTATCTAAATAAGCTTCTAAGTTTATCATTGGTAAATATTGAACTATACTCTTTTCCTGAGTATTATGTCCATAAATATTTATTTGTCTATTATTATTTAGATCTGTGTTACGATAGTCAAAAAAAGGGACTCCAAGAGTGTCATACTTACGAGTTAAACTATAATTCAAGTAATATTCATTATTTGTAGTTCTAACAACTAAGGTATCAATTTTTAAACCAGGAATCTCTAATTTTCCCTTAATATCTTGGTTATTATATTGCTGACGATAATTCGGTAATTGATTGACATAGGGGGTCTCATCAAGATTATTGTCTTTATCTTGATAATTAAGATTTTTCTTTTCTTCTTTCAATTCCTCGACACTAGGAATTAAATTTTTTCTTTCTATATATTCATTATATAAAGCTATACCACCAAATACTATTAGAAAAACTATAGCAAAGACTAATAATGCTTTTAAAAGGTTATTTTTTTTAGTTGGTTTGCTTTTCATTATTATCATCTCTCTTATGATAAAAATATACAATATTGCGGCTTATTTGTAAAGTTGATCCTTATCTTTAAACTGTCAAATCCAAGACATAAACCATGTTATCTTGCGGATAATTATAATCTATGTCTAAAAGAACTTTTTTGCGGTTGTTGTCTATCTTAGAAACAATTACTTTATTAACAAATATATTAAAATAGACACCTAAAGAATTTACCAGTTCTTCTTGCTGTAAATAATTGGCTATTTTGTTTAAATCATCTGATAAATTTACTTTAGTACTTAAAAGATTTAGTTCTTGCTTTTTCGCTAAATATTCTTCTTCTGTAATAATCCCCTTTAAGAGAAGACTTAATAAATTGCTTTTCTGATTAGTTAGATTATCATTTTTTAATATTTGGTTATTATTAATAATTGTTGTATACAATGATAATAAGGAGTCTTTTAATTCTTTAAAGTTTATTATTTTGGATAAATCTTTTAAAAATAATTCGTTTAATTTACTCTCTTTTATTATCGGGCTTTCACAAAAGTCTTTTCCATGCCTTAAATATTCATTGCACTGCCACGTTGGATTTAATTTTCGTTTAGAAGAGGCGGCTCTAATAAAAGGCTTGTGGTGTTCTTGGCAAAATAATTTTGAAGTATAGGTTTGATTATTTAGATATTGTTTTTTATTTAAGTTAATGCTATTCCAATGCTTTTTTCGTTCTAAGTATATTTGATTTGCTTGGTTCCAAAGAGATTCACTGATAATTGCTGGAACTGCACCAGTTTCGTCTTTGTAAATTATTTGGAATTCTTTAGGAATAGATTCTTTTTTATGGGTTTTATAGTCAACTACTTTGGATAAGTTAGCGGTATAAAACCCTTTATAGCGAGGGTTAGTTAATATCTTTTTTAATGTTGTATCACTAAAATTCTTCCCCTTCTTAGTATAATAATTTTGTTCAGCTAATTTAGTAGATATTTCTTTAAAACTATATTGTCCGGTGGCATATAAGTTGAAAATCAGTTTAACTAGATGAGCTTCTTTAGGGTTGATTTTAAGTTTCCCATTTTGTTTAGTATATCCTGTTAAGCAGCTACCACCGACTCTTCCTTCTTTAATACTTCTTTTTATACCAAATTTTACTCGCTCTGATAGTTTTCTTACTTCATCTTGGGCAAGACTAGCCATTAATGTTAAACGGAATTCACTATCTGGATAAATGGTGTTGATGTTATCAGAAATAAATAAAACGGCTACACCATAACTCAAAAGTAATTCCGTATATTTAATGCTATCAATTGTATTTCTAGAAAATCTTGAGATTTCCTTTGTCAAAATCAAATCTAACTTTCCATTTCTAGCATCGTCAATCATTCGAAGAAAATTTTCTCTTTTAAAAGTTGTACCGCTTATGCCCTCATCAATATAACTATCAGTGTGAATCCAGGTAGGATTTGACTCGATTAGTTCTGTAAAATAATTTTTTTGATTCTCCAAAGAATTTAATTGAATATCCTTATCAGTTGATACCCGCGAGTAATCGGCAACTCTTAAAGGAATGTCATAGATTGTTTTACCAGAAAGTAATTCTTCCCTTACTTTTAAAATATTCAATTATGCTTTTCTCTTTCTATTAATTTTTCTTCAGCTTTAGAAAATAGTTCATAAGAAATAACTTTTTCTTCATACAACTTTTTATTCAAAAATATCTTTGTTTTTAGTAGTAAATTATTATAGGTATTATTCATAAATCCTCCTCTTTATAATCTATTATTAAAGGAAGAAAAAAAGACTTAAATAATTAAGCCTTTGTGGAGTTTTTCATCATTGTTTTATAGACTGCTTTAATATGCTCTTTTTTTTCATGATTCATATTTACAAAAATAATTCGCATTTGATATCCACTATCTAAAGACATAAGGATCTCTGTTTTACCTGGTCTAAAACATATTGCGCTGGTTGAGATGGATGCATATGGAATAATATGAATTTTCTTGTAGGTTCCAACTAAATCACGATCAAATAGAATCATTGTTTTATCAGTAAATACAGCATGATCTCTTGCGGTTTTGTAGGCTAAGAGAATTTTTTCTCCTTGATTTACATATTCAGTAGCGTAATAAGGCAACTCTCTTACATCGACTTCTTGACGGAAATCAAAATACTTTGTTAGCTCCTTAAATTTTGCATAAGCCATATAACCAACTCCTTACTATTATACTTTTATAATAGCATATATTTTTATAAATGAAAAGAAGAGAGATTTCTCTTCTTTAATTATTTTATTTAGATTACATATTACTGGGTATATTAATTTTCTATAGTAGTTGTAGAGTCTAAATTTCGATCTATTTCAAATGTTTGTGTAGTTACATTTCCTGAATTATCTGTAACTGTTACTGTATTTGTTCCTTGTTGGAATGTATATGCATGACCATCATTAATATCTACATATATTCCAGTGTGAGATAATTTAGTTCCATTAATTACTACTGAGGCAATTCCACTGGCATCATATAATTTCAAGTTTAATTTGCTATATGGCTCTGTACCAACGGTTCCGTCAGCAACTGTAATTGTTGGAGCAATTCTCTCTAGTGTAAACTTATATGAAGAAGAATTTCCAGCAACATCATATAGTACTAATGTATTTTCTCCGTTTACTAATGATGACTTAATATTTTGATAATTGGCATCACTATATTTAGAATTTGTTCTATCATATTTTGTTCCATTAACTTCAAAATAATCGATTAAATAATTATCTGATAGTTGAAAACTCATTCCACTATAGTTTGGCTCTGTTCCAATAAAACTGTGAGCAGTAATGGTTGGAGCAGTCCAATCCATATAAAATTTCTTTTCTGTTTTATTTCCCACAGTATCATATAATGTAATGGTATTTTCTCCGGCATTTAAAACAGATTTAATATTTTGATAATTGGCATCACTATATTTAGTATCTGTTCTATCAAACTTTGTCCCATTAACTTCAAAATAATCAATTTTATTGCTGTCGCTTAATGAAAAACTGATAGAACTATAATATGGATCTGTTCCAATAGATTCAGCTTTTACAGTTATTGTTGGATTAATTGTATCTTGAACGACAACAATTCGCATTACATAGTTGTGATCGTTTCTGTTTGCATCAACACCTTCATTATCACTTGAATCAGTATATTTATAAACTATTTTATATGTTCCTACTTTGGTAGTATCAACTGTTGTTACTTTTGATAAATTCTTGTTTGCATCTGTATAATTAATGAAGGCTGGTTGAATATTCTCAATTAGACCATCATAATTATCAACAGCTGTTGCTCCTTTTTCTTCATAGGTATCTACACCGGCTTCTAGAGTAATATTTTTATCTCCATTTAAAGTTAGTAATGGTGATGTCGTATCAACGATTTGAACAACTCTAGTTCCTTTAGTCATATTTCCGGCTTTGTCATATGCGGTATAAATAACTTTGTAGGTTCCAAGTTTATTTGTATCAAGTGTAGGTACAAATGGCCAAGTTGATGTGCCTTTTGCTTGGAATTGATATGTTATTTTAATTAGATTAGTTACATCTTTATCAACTGTATCGTAAGCAGAGTAACCTTTATCAACATACTCACTACCTACTTCTAATTGATATTTATTTGGACTAATAACTGTTAAGATTGGTGCTTCCTTATCAATTCTTTTTACTTCAAACTTAACTAGTGTTTCGTTACCAGCTTTATCTACTACTGTTACTTCGTATTTTCCATTTTCAGAATAAACTTTTGTAAATTCATGTTCTTTGTTGGTTGTTACTTCTGTCCAACCTGCTGGCTTGTATACTGCTTCGTTTGCCTTAATTGTTACAACGACATCTTCGTTTGTTGATTTGTCATTATTTGACTTTGTAACTTCTACTACTGGAGCTACTTTGTCAATTCTTTTTACTTCAAACTTAACTAGTGTTTCGTTGCCAGCTTTGTCTACTACTGTTACTTCGTATTTTCCATTTTCAGAATAAACTTTTGTAAATTCATGTTCTTTGTTGGTTGTTACTTCTGTCCAACCTGCTGGCTTGTATACTGCTTCGTTTGCCTTAATTGTTACAACGACATCTTCGTTTGTTGATTTGTCATTATTTGACTTTGTAACTTCTACTACTGGAGCTACTTTGTCAATTCTTTTTACTTCAAACTTAACTAGTGTTTCGTTGCCAGCTTTATCTACTACTGTTACTTCATATTTTCCATTTTCAGAATAAACTTTTGTAAATTCAGTTCCATTACTATTAGCAACTTCTGTCCAACCTGCTGGAGTAAGAATTGTTTCATTTGTGGTTAGTGTAACAATGACATCTTCGTTTGTTGCTTTATCATTATTTGACTTTGTAATAGTTGCTACTGGAGCAATCTTATCAATATTTGTAATTTCTATTTTTACAGTTGACTTGTTGCCAGCTTTATCAGTCATTTCTACTTCTTGAGTTGTGTTAGCTGGGAATACTTTTCTAAATTCTGTATCACTTACTTTGCGCCATGAACCTTCATTTGATAATGTTACTGCTTCACTTGTTTTTAAAGTTACTGTAATATTTTTATTTGTTGGTTCTGTTGTACTATAGATAACTTCAGCTGTTGGAGCTGTCTTATCAATATTTGTAATTTCTATTTTTACAGTTGACTTGTTGCCAGCTAAATCTTCTATTTCCACTTCTTCGGTAGTGTTTCTTGTGTATTTTTTAGTGTATATTGTATCACTAACTTTTGTCCAACCTTTTGGTGTCTTAATTGCTTCACTTGTTTTTAAAGTTACAATTAAATTTTTGTTTGTTGGTTCTGTTGTTCGCATTGATAAAGTTGCTGTTGGAGCTGTTTTATCAATTGTGAATGTAATTGTTTGGCTATTAAATGCAGCATCTACTGCTGTTACAGTATAAACGCCCTCTTCCTTGAAAATGTCTTGATAAGCTATTTCAGAACCATTCAAAGTTACTGTTATAGTTACCTCATTGTCATCTTCAACTGTAAGAGTTACGTCCTCCTTTGTAATTTCATTATTTTCAACACCTGTTATTACAGGCTGATTATTATCATCTAATACTTTTGCTAGAGTATTTAGGCGATTTGTTAATGTTTCTTTTACTGCTGTATTTTTTAAAGCAGAAACAATGGCAACGATTTCTTCATTATCGCGATAATCTCTTGCAATATTCATTTCGCTTAATGAAGTTGATTCGTTAACTAGTTTTTCAAGTTGATCAACTAGTTCAATCGCTTTGATTGCTTCTTCTACAACATTAATTCTTTCTGTTAATTCAGTCTTTTGATTTTGATCAGTTACTTTGCTAACTAGATCTTTAGCTGTTGCTACATCATTAGCTTTTAGACTGCTCTCAGCTACTTGTACAGCCGCTAAGGCTTTAGCGTAACCATTGTCTTCTTGATTACTACCACTATTGCCAGTTAGACCTGTTCCACCGTTGTTGGTATTAGCTACTGGGATAGTATTATTCGTAGTAGTATCAGTGCTGTCAGTGCTAGAATTTGATGTATCATCAGTTTTGTCTTTGTCTTCTTTTTCTACGACTTCTGTTTTACTATTGCCGTCTTTTCCTTCCTTTTTCAAATCCTTCTCTTCTACCGGATTTGCGAAAGTAAAGATTGTCAAGCCTATTAATAAAAATAGTACTATGGCAATATATTTTTTCTTACCTTCCATTTTAACCCTCCTATTTGGTCAATAATTTTTACCAAAAACAAACTACACTCATAATTCCAACCGAAGTATTGGAATTCAATTTTATTATATATCAGCAATATGCAGTTTTCAATAGAAAAAAAGTTTTTAATGACGATAATTGGAGGTTTTGTTATTTTTAATTATTTTACGTATCTAATTTTATTAATTGGCCAAATTCTTAGGTTAACTTTTCCTAAAATGTCCTTTTTTTTCACCAAACCAATTTCACGACTGTCTAATGAATTTTCCCTATTATCACCTAAAACTAAATACATGTCATCTGGAATTTCTTCATATCCTAAAGATTTTAAACTGAAATCTTCTGTTGTTACATCAGCCTTTAAAAAGTCTTCGGCTACTTTCTTTTCATTTATATACAGTTGGTTATTTCTATATTCAATTTTATCTCCCGGTAATCCTATTACTCTTTTAATTAAATATTTTGTACTACTATAGTTTAATGAAACTACGTCAAATCTTTTTATATCAAAGAATCTATAATGAAGTTTATTTAATATTACAATATCTTGATTGGCAAAAGTTGGCTGCATTGAAGGCCCCACTACTTGTTGGACCGTTGCTACATATACAATAATAAATATTACGACAAAGATTGTAAAAATATACTTTAACATATCTATTGTAAACTCTTTTATATCTCTAAAATCCATATTATCACCAGCTTTATTATAATTTACATTATCATATTATCATAACTTTTTTGGTAATCAAAGTAGTTTTGAAATTTATGGTTGTTAAGTTTACTTATTTCTCTCTTAGTTACACACTGGGTTACAGGAGTTTTGTAAGACCTGCATAAATGTTTGGTGACCATGACCACCAGCCTTCCAGCATCTTAAAACAGAACCATCAACATTAACACTTCCAGTATCATAGAAAGTATCATTTTCTAAATCGACAACTTTTTCTTCAACAGCACTGGCCATAGTGACAACCTTGAATGTAACCACCAAAAAAGACACTAAAAAAAGCAACATAAGTTGCTTAGTCAATCTTATTAGTAACATAAATAGTAATGTGTCTGACTTTTAAGGATCTAGTTTTTTTAATTTTAGTCCGTAATTTATTTTCAAGATTAGAAATTTTTCTTAAGGTCAAACGATTATCAAGTTCCAATACTAACTGTAGTTTATAATACGCTCCATACTTTATTAATGTTATTTCTTCTTTTTCAATTTCTTTAAATTCATGAAGTATCTCTTTTATTTTTTCTACTTCTTCACTTGATTCTTCAACTTCGCCTATGAGAGATAAGGAGTTTTCAAGAATCGTTGTCACAGCAGATTTAATTACTAATAAAGAAATTATTATGGAGCCTATCAATTCCGTATGTCTTAATAACGGAAAAGTATTAGAAAATTGTAAAATGATAGTTATGATGATTACTCCGAGATTAGATAATAAGTCAGCCTTGCCATCTTCAGTAGTTGTTAATAGTAATTGGCTATGTTTTTTATCCCCTACTTTATTCATAATATAGACGGCGATTGCTTTTAAGGCAACTGCTACTAGTAATAACCACAAAACATCTAAAGTAGGAATCTTTGATTTGGTAAAGAGACTATAAATAATAATGAAAATTCCCAGAAAAAATAGTAATATTCCAACAAAAAGATTAGCTAAGTATTCGACTTTTCCAAAACCAAACGGATGATGCTTAGTTGCTCTTTTCCGTGAAAGTTTTGCTCCAGCTAAAGATATCCCATCAGTTATAAAATTGGCAAATGTTTGAATACCATCGGCTAGAACTAAATTAATACCCAAAACAAAGCCACCCATTATCTTCATACTTGCAATAATAAAATTATTAATCATACTGTAAATTAAAATAAATGTTTCTAATCGCACTTCGGACACCTTCTTACTATTTAATTGTACCAAATTATTTATAATTAATAAACCGTATATGTTATATTTAGTTTTTTATTTTGATAATTAGCTGAATAACTAATTACTGGAATTGTAAGATAAATTTTTAGATTAATATTAGTTTTGGAAGTAAAATCAACAACAATCTCTTTTATGAATAATTCTATATAAAGAGTAATATAAGTGTTTAATTCTAGATAATTAGATAGCTTATCTTTTAGGCGTTCTAAATTATAATGATTATGTTCTGTTTTATCTTTTGCAAGTTTTTCTTGGAGAGATTTATTTTTTAAAATATACTCCTCTTTTGTTATAAGAGATTCAAGATATAAATCTAGGAGATTTTGTTGTTTTAATTTAGTTACTTCAAAGGATGTCTTAGTTTCTAGAGAGGACGTGAAAAATGTTTTATATAAGGCTAGAAGTTCATTTAGTATTTCTTCTTTATTGATAGGAAGCTTATTTATTATTGAAATAATAATATTATTTAGATCAGTTTCTTTTAAGCGCGGACTGGGGCAAACTTTATTGCCATAAGTTACATATTTACTACAAGCCCATTGGCCATATTTATTTGATAGACGCTGGTAAAAGGTATGGTGTTTTGAACAAGTTATTTTTGAAGTATAGGGATATTTTTTGGGAATGGGCCTTCTTTGTTTAACTGAAGTACTTCTTGCTATTAAAAGCTGATTTGCTTTATCCCAAAGGGGCTCTTCTACAATGGCAGGAATAGTTTTATCCTTGAAGATTATTTGTTGCTCTTTGGCAATAATTTGTCTTTTCTTTGTTTTATAATCAAGAACTTCTGTGGTGTGCCCTCGATAATATCCTTTGTATTTAGGGTTTTCAATGATTCTTTTTAAAGTATCTTTAGTATAGGGATGATTGTTTCTATTCTTTATGCCACGCTTATATAATTCAAGTCCTAATTTATTTAAACCATACTTACCAGTAGCATAGAGGGAAAATATTTGTTTTATTTTTTTGGCTTCTTCAGGATGAATTATTAGTTTGGCATTATCTTTTACGTAGCCTGTTATAGAATTATTTCCAAGAACTCTGCCTCTTTTGATAGCATTAAAATGACCCCATTTTACTCTGGTTGAAAGACGTTTTACCTCTTCTTGGGCAAGACTAGACATCATATTGAGGATAAATTCTGAATTAGGATCATAAGTGTTAATATTATTAGTTTGAAACAATACACCGACATCATTTTGCTTTAATATTTCTGTATATTTAATACTATCAAGGAGATTTCTTGAAAATCGAGATATTTCTTTAGTAATTACTAAATCAAAAAAATGATTTTTTGAATCAGCAATCATTTTAAGAAAACTTTTGCGTTTATGAGTGGAGGTTCCACTCAAGCCTTCATCAATGTATCCTTCAATATAAGTCCAGTTGGGATTAGAAGTTATATAATTCTTATAATAATATACTTGATTGTCAAGAGAGTTTAATTGGACATCTTTATCTGTTGAGACTCGCGCATAAAAGGTTACTTTTAGAGGAAGATTAAGAAGAGATTTGCCAAGTCCTAGTTCTTGTCTAACTTGATAAAAATTCATTTGTTTTGGCTTCCTTTAATAAACTTTTTTCTACTTGTAGATAAATGTTTTCTGGTAGCAATTCTTCTTCAAATAACTTTTTATTTAAAAAAATTTTAATTAGTGTTTCTGCTTTTTTAGGCATAAAATTCCTCCTAAAAGAATTTTATGCTTAAAATAAAAAAGAAGACTAAAAATTAGTCTTCAAACCAAAAGTCATTGAAATCGTATTTTAAAACACGGTATACCATATATTTATTCATTTTTAATTTAAAACTTTTTATTAGTTTATGATTTTCATCATATTCAGCATAAACAGCAGCGGTTCCAGAGTCAGTTAATATGTTACCATTGTCAAGATTTTGAATACTACTTACGATTCCTGAATATACGAGTTCGATACTATCTACCAATTCGAAGATTTTATTTTTTTCGCTTACTTTGTATACATAGTAATATGAGTGATCACCAGTGAATGGATTATTATTGGTGATACCTATTTTTTCATAATTAAAGTCTGGCTGAGAATTTGATACACCATAATTATTATCAAAGAAGGTCAAGTAGTAAATATCTGGGTCATCGGTTGCGGTATAGCGGACACTATGTTGTCCGGCATGAATTTTAAAGTCTCCAATTTGCTCATAAACGTAATTGGCAAAAGGTGTATTTTCCCAAATTTCCTCGGCTGATAGAATATATTCTAGTTCGGGATCAGTTTCAATATTTTTTACTTTTAAAATAGATGAAGTTTCTCTAGAACTTAGGAAAACATCGCCATCAACATATTCAATGGAATTTAGATGAAGCCAATCTAAACCATCCTCTCCTTCATCTCGAGTAGATTTTGTATCTAAAGTACAGGTGTCAACATATTCTTGAAACATTGGCTCAAAATCGACTAATTCAGTGACTTTTTTAGTTTCTAAATCTATTTTGATAATACAGTCTTCTTCAGTATCTTTTTTTGTATTGTTGGCTAAAACTATTAAATTTCCATCATCAGCAAAAGTATAATCGTGATGAAGCTGATACTTACCAGTTTGGTAAACTTCCTCTACTCGACCTTGATTAGACATTTTTACAATTTTAGATTGAGAAATTGAAAAATACATTGAGTTATCATCAAAAAGAATTCTATGGGCGCGATAACCAATAATTGGAATCTCTGCTCGAAGAACACCGGCATTATCATACATAGCAACATAATCTTGATCATCAGAATCGTTACCTAAAATAGTGTATAAACCATCAGCTAATTCTGCTTTACTTGTTCCCGTTGTTACGGTTGCGAAGGTTTGGGACAAGGTCTCAACATTAGTGAAATCATAGTCACGTTCCGTAGTTTCAACTAATTCGCCATTTTCATCTCTTAATTCAATTCTAAGAGTGTTAACATAGCCTGGAACGAAACCAATTATTTGATATTCGTGAATTGTAGTTAAGTTGTCATCCGAACTATTCTTCATAGTTCTTGCAAACTCTGGGATATCATCCTCATCTCGAATATAAATAATATAATTTAATGATAGTTCTTCTTCGGTTTGTAAATAAATATTTAAACTTAAAGGATTAGTACCATATAAGTTATGAATAATTAAAGGGCCAGATATGTCGTAGATGCCTTGTTTTTGGCTATCATATTTTTCATCAATAACTCGGCGATAATTTTCATTGTAAGGATCAATATCATCACTTTTTAAAACACGATAAACATTTTCTCCTAAGGGAGAAGACGCAGTCAAAGAAACATTTTTACTTAACCAATCATAATCAACGATATTTTGTTGATGAACTTTTTCGTAAATTTTAGCACTTACAAAAGTAGCTAAAGAAATTACTAAAATTATTATTAAGAAAAGCCCGATTTCTTTTAATTTTGTCTTTCTTTTTAGAATCCATTCTTTTAGTGAAGCAAATCTTGTTTTCATACTATTCTCCTTTTTTCATTTTTCACGTTTTATTATTAATAAATTTTGTGTATATTCCGTGAAATACATTAAAATAGTTGTTAATTTTACGTAAAGTTTACTTTACTAAGTGTCTGTTTTGGGAGTAACAATCTTGAATGTTGATCCGGGTTCATAAGATGACCAAATTGGTAAGTTACGACTTAAAACTGATTGAGAATAGTTTTGGTAATTATTTGGATCATAATCCGGACGGGAACCCATCCCGAGAATTTCACCAGTTTTAGGGTTCATTACAATAGCTAGGGCATTATCTGGGGAAAACATATCAACAATATTGTCAAGTTCTCGTTCAATGGATTGCTGGATGTTGATATCAATAGTTAGATTAATATTCATACCACTTTGAGGTTCAACATAGATATCCGATAAATTTAATTTATTACCTTTAGCGTCGGAAAAGTATTTAATGGCTCCACTTTCACCCTTTAGGTAGTCATCATATTGTAATTCCAAACCAGATAGTCCTTGATTATCAATTCCAACGTAACCTAAGGAGTGAGATAATAGATTACCATATGGATAATAGCGTTTAGATTCTTTAACTAAATAGACACCGTCCATATTTAAATCAGATATTTTTTCTGCTATATCATAAGAAAGTCTTCGTCCCTCAGGATGAACTCTTTCAATAGATGTTTTTTTATAGACATGCTCTTTCATATCATCATAGCTAACACTTAATATGTCGGCTAATTTTTTTGTAGTTAAGTCTTTATCTTTTATTTGATTAGGAACTAATACTAAAGAAGTTGTTGTTAGATTATCAGCTAAAACAACACCATTTCTATCTAATATTAAGCCGCGATCCCCCTCTATTGGTAAATCTCGACTCCATAAGTCTTTAGCATAATCATTCAGTTTTTCATAGTCGAATATTTGGATATAAAATACTCGACCTATTATTAATATGAATAATAATAAGATAATTATAAAAATAACTTTAATTCGTTCATCAATCTTCTTAAAAAACATAGTTCACCTCTTAGTATTATTTATGTATTCTTATAAAAAAAAAGACTAATCCTAGTCTTCAAAGGTTAAATCGTTCTTATAATTAGTAATAATTACTTCCTCTACTTTGCCACGTTTTTCTCCTTTAGAATTGATATTTCGCTTGGCTGTTATGATATGAATATTAAAGTCTTTGTATAGTTCATTAATTAAGGTTGTATTGTGATTTGATAGCATAACATAGCAACCTCTGTCTGATAAGTCTTTATAAACTTTAGCTAATCTTATCTGTTCATCTTTACCAAAGCCATTTTCAGTGTAATCATTGAAAGTAGTTTCGTTTTCTGAATCATATGGTGGATCAAGGTATATAAAATCTCCTTTTTGAGCAGCTTTTACGGCTTCCTCAAAATCAGTGCTTAGCATAGTAATATTATTGGTTTGAAAATAAACATAAGCTAAAATCATATTTTGAGCGTCATAAGTGTTAATATGAAGTTTCTTATTAAAAGGAACATTAAACTCTCCTTTACTATTTACACGATATAAGCCATTAAAACAAGCTTTGTTTAAGTAAATTGTTCGAGCTGCTCGCTCAGCAGGCGTTAATTTGGCAAACTTTTTTTTGTCTTTATCAAGATTTCTTATTTGGTAGTAAAACTTTTCATTATGCTTTTTTTCATAATTATTCAAAATTTTTACAACTTCTTCATAACCACTATCTGTGGATATTAATTTATAAACATTCATTAATTCTTTATTTGAGTCATTAATAACAGCAGTTTTAGGAGATAGTTCAAATAATAAGGCTCCACCTCCAACAAATGGTTCATAATAAGTATTAAAATCTATAGGAACTAGTTTTAATAATTTATCAATAATTTGTCTTTTCCCTCCGGCCCATTTAACAAAAGGTTTTGCTTTTAACATAAAATTCCTCCTAACTTTTTCTTTAGTATTATAACAAAATATTCTTATGGTTTCCATATAATATTGGAAAAAGCAAAGAATTTTTTATTAAACCACTGTTTTAAAATATTAAATAGTAAAAAGAGGTTATTAAGTAATAACCTCTTTTATGTATCCTATTTGCTTCTACCAGTGCTTTGCGTAGTTTGTTGTGTCTCCGAATATTCCTCAACCATATCGGTAACACTATTGCCATAGTTATGCTTTCTTGCTCCTTGAGCAGTATTAGCAACATTGGCAGCTAAAGCTGCTGATGAGGCACATGTTAAGAAGTAACTTTGAACATTGCTAGGCATTGTCTGTAGAGCTGCAATATGTTCTAATTGCATTTTTGATAATGTATCACCAATAGCTGCTGCATCGACCATTGCTTGATTCATTTCTGCTATTGCAGTTGGATTTTGAACCATATATTGCATTGCTGATTCAACACCAGTTAAATCAAATTGTGGATGGGTTGCAGCGTATGGTTGTAAAATATCTAAGCACTCTTTTGTAACATTTTGAAGTGTTGCTTGAGTGTTAGCACTTAGTTCAGCCATCATTTCCATTGCTTCAGATTGAGTAATTGCTCCTTGAGCATATCTGCTTGTGATTGCATTAATTGCTCCTTCTGTTGAATCATATAAATCATTGTAGAATGTATGGCCTGCATTATCGGCTGCACGATATGCACTTGTTCCTAAGCCCCAATCAGTTGAATCAAGGGTTGCTCTTTCAATTTCATTTGAAGCGGTTAATGTATCTTGAACATTTTGAGCTTTCATTCCTTCCATCATTGTACCACGACTATCAGCAATTTGTTTTCCGTAGTCATTAACTTGTTTCATCATGGCTTCATTTCTTTGAATGGCAGCGGCTTGTTCTGGTGTCAATCCACCATTTTGGGCTTGTTGGAAAGCTCTAGTGGCAGAAACTGCCGCTGATGTTACAGCGATGGTTGTAAATAAGTCTCTTAAGAATGGATCATCACGATAATCTAATTGTTCAACTAGTGGTGAATAATATTTCTTGCCGGTTGATCTCTTTCCAAAAAGACTGTTATTTATTTCGGTATTATCACTTAATAATCTTTCTGATTCAACAAAGGCTCTTAAAGCAGTCTCGTTGTCACCCGCAGCAAGTGCTTTCATCTCTAATTGTTCTAATTGAGCTTGACGATGCAATAAATCACCATCTAAGTCATGATCCTTAGCAAATCTTTTACCTATACATGATAATTTAGTTGTAGCAGCTTTCATGTCTTCACTAAATCCATGTGAACCACCTGATAACCAACCGTTTGCTTCAACATATCCTGTTCTAATTGCAGCAATATTGTTAGCTTGACCGTCAAACACTAGTGCACGCGCACTTTGCAAACTAGTTCTTGTTTTAGCATCCAACTGAGGGTTTGCTAATTGTGCATCAATTGCTTCTAATTGTCTGATTGCACTAAATGCACTTTGATATCTTAATTCAAGTTCAGAATTTATTTCAGTAACTTTTCCTAAAGCAAATCTCTGAATTCTATCTTCTAACAATGTATTTAATATAGTTGGGAATCTTTCTTGAATTACGCGATTGCCTCTATATTCTTCATAGATTGTCATTAAATCGTCTTCATTTAAACCATTAATTCTTTCTTGTAGTTTTGCAATATTTTCTTTTGCTTCACTGCCAAGCATTATTTTTCCTGATACTTTTCTTAGTAAATTAATAGGAAGTTTAACAATTGCAGGTACTAAATGAACAATGTTATATAAGTAATTTCCTGATTGTAATTCCTCAGCAAAGTTTTTGGCAACTTTAATATTCGAAGCTCTATATCTCTTACCATCTTTCTTTCCTAAATCTAAGCCATCTGTAATTTCGTCCATAATTGTTAATAAGCCTCGTTTGTTAGCACTAGGTTTTCTTGCACCAGGTATTGTTGGATTTGGCTTTTTGCCTTGATTTGGATCTGGTTCAACACCTGGAGTTTGTCCTGGTTTTTTACCTTGATTTGGATCTGGTTCAACACCTGGAGTTTGTCCTGGTTTTTTGCCTTGATTTGGATCTGGTTCAACACCTGGA
>URZY01000012.1 GCA_900552495.1 uncultured Mycoplasmatota bacterium
CTAACTGATGTAAAAAATACTATGGATAATTTAAATCTAAGTATTTAAATAAACTTAAATAAAAAAATATTTAGTATCTAAAAACTAATATTTGGTATCTAGTATGGTATCTAGATAAATTTTAAAACCAATGAAAAGCCTTTAAATAAAACAAAAATGACGGACTCTCGTCCGTCTTCAGGGGGTTCGGTTGAATATACTCTCACATTAAACCGTGAGAGATATCGGCGTGACATGTATCACGCACCTTAATAATAAATTATAATAGATAAAAAGTCAATTACTTAACTAAAAATAATTTTCTCTTTACACATACTACCACTAAAACACTAATACTAGCAACAAATTAAACTGTAAAGTAATAAAAGCTAACAACTTAGCTTTTAACCTTTAGTAATCGAGTTAATTAATTTAATTTTTAACTCATCACCATCTGTATCTTTATCAAGTAAGTAATCCCTAGAATCTTTCTTTGCTTGAAGTAAGATTTTATAATCCGATTTAATATTAGCAATCTTAAAAGACATATCACCACTTTGCTTAGTTCCAAACAAATCGCCATGTCCTCTAAGTTTAAAATCCTCTTCACTTATTTCAAACCCATCATCAACGGTTTCCATTATTTTTAATCTTTCTGCATCACTATCACTAATCAAAATACATTGACTTTTCGAAGTACCTCTACCAACACGTCCTCTTAATTGATGAAGCGTTGATAAACCAAATCTATCAGCATCAAAAATTACCATTGTCGTTGCATTTGGAACATCAACACCAACTTCTACAACCGTTGTCGAAATAAGGATTTGTACCTCACCATTCTTAAATTGCTCCATTATCAAATCTTTTGCGCCACTAGACATTTTCCCATGAACAATATCTATTTTATAATGTTCTCCAAATGCTAATTTCATCTTATCTCTAAGTTCACAAACATTAGTTAAATCCGAATTTTCACTTTCTTCAATAAGTGGTGCAATAACATACACCTGATGTCCAACTTTTAATTCTCCATACATCATTTCTAACACTTCTTTTATTTCCGCATTAGTTTTTAAATATGTATCTATTTTCTGTCTTCCTTTTGGTCTCTCCTTAATTGTCGAAACATCCATATCACCAAATATTGTCAAAGCATAAGTTCTAGGAATTGGAGTTGCACTCATATACAAAACGTCTGGTTTTACACCTTTATTTTGTAAATTTGCTCTTTGATGAACGCCAAAACGATGTTGTTCATCAGTAATTACTAACCCCAAATTGTTATATTCAACTTCATCTTGAATCAAAGCATGAGTTCCAATAACCATATGAACAGATCCATCCTTTAAGCCTTTATAAATCTCCGCTTTATCTTTTTTAGTCGTTGAACCTGTAAGTAATTCAATTCTTACATCTTCTTTTTCTAAAAATTTCTTTAAATTTAAATAGTGTTGCATAGCTAATATTTCTGTCGGTGCCATTAATGCACTCTGATAACCGCTCAAATAATTAGCAAGCATACCTATAAATGAAACAATTGTCTTTCCACTACCAACATCCCCTTGCAACAAGCGATTCATTCTACTTGGGGCCTCTAAATCAGTAATAATTTCCTCTACAGCTTTCACCTGATCACCCGTAAGTTCAAACGGAATATTCTTAATAAATTTATCTAACTTATCACGATCAATACTTCTTGCCAAACCATTTTTCTCTCTTTTGTTCTGTTCCTTCAAATAATTAATCTTGAACATAAATTGAAATAACTCTTCATACTTTAATCGAATTGTTACTTCTTTTAATTTTTCACTAGTAGACGGATTATGAATAACATTAAGTGCTGTCTTCTTATTTAAAAAATTATACTTTTCAATATATGTTGCTGGTATATAATCAGGAATCTCTTTACCATGCATCAACAAAGCCATATTTATATATGTAGAAATATTTTTATTAGTAAGTCCACTAGTACAATGATATACCGGTTCAATTCTTACCTTATTAGACAATACTCCCATCTTAATATCGGAAGCAGTAATAACATTCTTTGTTTTATCAAATTTTCCTATAACAGTGATTCCCGTCCCCACAGTTAATTGACTTTTCAAAAATGCTCTATTAAAAATAGAAACTCCAACCACACCTGTTGGGGTAACCAAACGAAAATTCATTTTATTAAGCCCTGCTTTAAATCGCATCAAAATCGGAATACTCTCAACTTTTCCATCTATAATAATCTTTCCACCATCTTCAACTTCAGATAGACTATTTCGTTCTAATATGTCATATCTAAAAGGATAATGGGTTACTAAATCTTCTATTGTATTAATATTTATTTTGTTTAATAAAGAAAGGGATTTAGGTCCTATACCTTTTACATCTTTTAACTCTGTCATGGGTCATCACTTCCTTCTTGGCTTATTATAGCATATTCAGATAATTTTTTCAAAAGAAAAAACTATAAAAATTTATTTTTTTATAGCTTAATTTCTAATATCTAAATTTACTCAATTACATCTTCATCAACAACATTACCATCTCTCTCAATAATTTTTACAATTGTTGGTAACTCAAAATATGTACTTTCTTCAACTTGATTATTAATTTCCGTTTCAGGATAAATAACTTCTGGTTCTCTAATTGCATTATTGCTTTTACTTTCTAAAGTAGTATCTTCAACTAAATTTACTCTTTCAGCTGCTTTTTTATTATAGCGCTCTGGTACAACAATTATAACTTCTCGTGGTATAGATTCACAAAAATCCGAATCAACAGTAACATTTTCATCTTCAATCTCTTCTTCATCTAAAAGTTCTTCTACCCCTGCTATCATTTCTTTTGAAATGTTTTCCTCATCATCTAATATTTCAACACCATAGGAAATACTTTCATCAACATCCAACACCTCAACTTCTTCTGATGGCTCATCACTTGGCAAAATTCCACCACTTAATTGTTCAAAATCAACCTCTGGTACATCAGCTGCCGTAAAAACCTTCCTAGCCTCGCTAACATTGTTTTCACTAGCACCAGACTCAATAACTGTTTCCTCATTTTCTTCTATTCTAACTACTTCACTATCCGTAATTGATTTTATTTCTACTTCAGTAACATTTTCAACATTTTCAGCATCTACAGCCTTAACAACATCTCCCTTAACTTGTTTTTGTTTCTTTATTTCTAGTCCCTTACCATCCAAGACATTCTTTCTCTCTTCAGGACTTAATTCCATTAATAATCTCTTTACTTGAGCTATCTTATCAACACATAAAACAATCTTATCATGTACATTCAAATCAGTCTTTAATGTTTTTCTAACATTATCTAAAACTTCTGGTTTAAACAATAAATTTGCCGTATAAGAAATTGCTTCACTAATTAGTTCTTCTATATCCTTAAAACTTTGAGAAGCAGTATTAATTTTTGCTTCTATTTGTTCTTTATCCAACCTATCAAATAATTTTTTAGATAAATCAGCAATTTCATCCAAATCCCAAGAATTATAGATATTATTTAATAACCGTTCCTCAGAGCTAGCCATTATTCCCATAAAACCCAGTTTTGCATTATTGATAAGTCGTTTCGCAATAAAGTAATAAACATGCATTTCTTCGACTTGAATTCTCATCCTTATCACAAAAACCACTTCCCTATTATTCTATAATAATCATACTAAATTGACACTTAATTGTCAATTTAATAAACTTACAGTTTTAATAGTTATGTAAAACAAAAAACAAGAAAAAAAACCAAAAAATTGATTCTTTTTCCAATAAAATTAAACTTTTTCCTATTTTTTTAACTTTTTTATTGACAAATAAGCTTTCTTCGATTAGTATAGTAATCACCAATTCGGAATTAGGCGAATTGGTCGCTAGTATCACACTAGCCAACCCCTTTTTATTCTTTTTGGAGGTTGCCCTCAGGGGGTGCAACCTCTTAGATTAAAATTAAAAAAGACGTGCCGAACGTCTTTTTTTCATATATAAATTAAAAATAATACATTTTCAAGAAAAAAGAGACCAAAGTCCCCTCTATCTATCTTTCTTTTCTGCTAAGGAAGCGTAATAGTTATATCTCATTTCAGCATTTTCTTTATTAATTTTTAACACTTCATCAGCATTCTTATTCAATTTTTTCAATGATCTATATCGATCTTCTCCCAATAAATATTCTTCATACTTCGTAAAATCAGCCTTACTATCTAATTTAAATTCATCAAATACCGGATTATAATGGAACAATGGAAAATACCCTGATAAAGTTGCTTCTTTTTCTTCTTGAATACTATTTTTCATTCCTTTAATAATACCCTGAGCAATACATGGTGCATAGGCAATAACAATACTTGGACCATCATAAGCTTCAGCTTCCTTTAATACCTTAATAGCTTGCGTCGGATTAGCTCCAAGCGAAATGGTACCTACATAAACATGCGGATATGTTAAAGCAATTTTAGCTAAATCTTTCTTTGCCGTAGTTTTTCCATTCGAAGCAAACTTCGCAACTGCCCCAGTCCTTGTCGACTTAGATGCCTGTCCACCTGTATTAGAATAAACTTCTGTATCTAAGACCAAAATATTTACATTTTCTTTATTAGCAAGTACATGATCAATCCCATTATAACCAATATCATATGCCCAACCATCGCCACCAATCATCCATACACTACGTGGCATTATGAAATCCTTCAAGGCTAAAAGTCCATCAATTTTCGTCTCATCAACGACTTCCAATAAGGCTGTTGCTGTCTCTTCATTTATATTCTCGGCATAATTTTTATAAATATCTTTCTCACTCTTCTTAACCAGTTTCATATTACTTAAAATCAATTGAGCAATCCGACCTTTTATAGTCTCATCAGCAATCTTCATTCCATAACCAAATTCAGCATTATCTTCAAACAATGAGTTGGCCCAAGGAACCGTATAAGGCATACTAGGCATACTTGCCCCATAAATCGAAGAGCACCCTGTTGCATTGGCAATCATCATTCTATCACCAAATAACTGTGTTAAAAGTTTTAAATAAGGAGTTTCCCCACACCCAGCACAAGCCCCAGAAAATTCAAACTTAGGCTTTTTAAATTGACTACCTTTAACTGTATTAGTTGGCATTACATTTTCCTTATAACTAACTTCATTAAACAAATACTTATATTCTTCGTCTTTCTTTAACTGCTTCAACTCACTCTTTGCCTTCATAATAATTGCTTTAGCTCCTGCTTTTCCAGGACAAACTTCACTACACAACCCACAGCCAGTACAATCTTCTAAACTAGCACCAATACTAAATTTATAGTCCTTATCTTTAATATTTGCGGGAATCAAATTATTACTTACTACCTCTGGAGCATCAATTTGCTCTTTTTCATTCAATAAAAACGGTCTAATTACCCCATGAGGACACACTAATGAACACAAATTACATGAAATACAATTACTTGCATCATAGCAAGGCCCCATATCAGCTGTATCACGCTTTTCTAACTTTGCAGTTCCTGCCTCCATTGCCCCATCCGGATTTTTTATAAATGTACTTACTGGTAAACTATCACCTTCCATAGCCTCTATTACCTGAAAAGGTGTTCTCTTGCCAACTAAGTCATCAACAAAATCAACATATGGAAGTTTTACAGGTACTAAACTGTCCAAACTCTCATCAATAGCTCTAATATTTTTATTAACCAAGTCCCCACCTTTATTGGCAAATTTTACTGCCAAATTCTCTTTAATTTTACCAATCGCAAAATTAAAATCAAATATCTTTCCTATCTTGAAAATCAATACTTCCATAATTGCACTTATTTTTCCTGGAATACCAGCATCTCTCGCAATTTTATCTGCATCAATTATAAACATCTTAATATTTCGGCTTTGTAATATTTTCTTATCATGACTAGTCATCATACTAAGAATTTCATCTGGACTCTTCGCTGTATTAACAATAAATACTCCTTTATTATCAAGTTTCTCAAGCATCCTAAGTTTTTTCAAATATGCATCTTTTGTACAAACAACAATACTAGCTTTCTCAACATAATAAGTTGCTCTAACTGGCTTTTTACCAAATCGCAAATTAGATATAGTAACTCCGCCGCTTTTCTTCGAATCATATTGAAAATATCCTTGAACATATGCATTAGTATACGTCCCCGTTATTTTCATTAAATCCTTGGAAGCCGAAACCATTCCATCACTACCATAACCATATACTAAAAATTCTACATTCTTACTAGGTAATTTAAAACTCTTATCATATGAAATAGATAAATTTGTCACATCATCTCTAATTCCCAAAGTAAAATTATTATGAACATCTCTTGTATCCAAAAAATCAAATAATGCTTTAATCATAGCCGGCGTCGTATTTTTACTTGAAAGACCATATCTACCACCATAAACAGCAACTTTAGCCTCTACCTCTTTAATAGTCTTAACAACATCTAAATAAAGAGGTTCTCCTGAAGCTCCTGCTTCTTTTGTTCGATCAAGAACCGCAATTTTCTTAACTGTTTTAGGTAATGCTTTAAGAAAATATTTTGTACTAAACGGTCTATATAAATGTACTTCTATTAAACCAATATTTTCATGCTTTTCTGAGATTAAATAGTCGATTGTTTCTTTAATTGTTTCACATACAGACCCCATAGCCACAATAACTTTAGTTGCATTTTTACTACCATAATAATTAAATGGTTGATAAGACTCACCTGTTATTTTATTTATCCCCTGCATA
Organism: uncultured Mycoplasmatota bacterium; assembly: GCA_900552495.1. Lineage (GTDB taxonomy): Bacteria > Bacillota_I > Bacilli_A > RF39 > UBA660 > JAEDES01. The sequence continues at coordinate 6,721 of URZY01000012.1, forward strand.
TATTCATTAACAATATCTGGAACTTTATCATAATAACTATTTCTTACTTCTGTTGCTTGAAAATAAATATCTTCATTCTGTGCCGTTCCATGAATTTGTGGTTTATTAGGATTCATAGCCCTTTCTCTAAATTCATTCAAACTTCTTTCATCAATTAACATTTTCAACTTTTCTGTATCAATAACTTCTATCTTCTGCAACTCGTGACTTGTTCTAAATCCATCAAAAAAATTAATAAAAGGAACTCTTCCTTTTATTGCTGCTAAATGAGCCACTCCAGTTAAATCCATAACCTGCTGTACTGAACTAGATGCAAGCATCGCAAAGCCTGTGCTCCTTGCTGCATATATATCCTGATGATCACCAAAGATCGATAATGCATGCGTTGCCAAACTTCTAGCTGCTACATTAATAACACAAGGAAGCAACTCTCCAGCAATCTTATACATATTTGGAAGCATTAATAACAAACCTTGGCTTGCAGTATAAGTAGTTGTTAAACATCCTGCTAGCAAAGAGCCGTGCACCATCCCAGCTGCCCCAGCTTCAGATTGCATTTCCACAACTCTTACTGGTCTATCAAAATAATTAACCTTCCCTTCATTACTCCATTTATCTGTTAGTTCTGCCATCGGTGAAGCTGGAGTTATTGGATAAATTCCTGCTACCTCTGTAAAGTTATAAGACACATAACTACATGCCTCATTACCATCCATTATTTTTTTCATAGTAACCATCCTTTCACTATAATTAATTATATCTCAAACCAGCCTAAAAAAAAAGAACTTCACGATAAGAAATTCTTTTATTCACCCTCAATTTTCTTTTGCATTACTTTTCCTCGTTGACAGCTCATTCTATTAGCTACTTTTTCATAGTGACGATCCATCATTTCAAACCACTCATCACCAATTAAAGAATGAATTTCTCCTATTGCCTCTCCAAATTCCTTTGTATATAATCTCAACACTAAATAATCAGCAAATTGCTCCTCAAAGCTTGCTTTTTCTGGACTTATTTCATCATCAAGAAAATATTCACGTCCATGTGATGAAAGTAAAGGTGAAAAATCACCATAACCATACTGTTCAGCAAAAGGATTATCTCCTTTATAAATAGAATCAACTATTCCACTTATCTTTCTATATCCTTCTATTTTAGGATCATAATTAGTAATAAGTTCTAAAAATGATTGTAATACTAACAAAGCAAAATCCTCTGCATCCTCCTCAGGATGTTCAGCAAGATAATCATATTCTACCTCTGGATGTCTATCCATAAACCCTTCCAATTCAGGTGCCTCATTCGCAAACAATTCAAATATCTCCTTACTTTGTTTTTGAAACATCTCCTTAAGATATTCCTTTTTCGCATTAAGTCTCTCTATACATAAATTATTAACCGTCTCAAACTCCTCAGGAACTTCATTATTTGCAAATAAATCTAATAACATATGTCCCACTTCATGGCAAACACTATATTCAGAAGCCTTACTAGAAACATACATATTACATTCATCTTGACTGTCTGCTGTCCAAACAAAAGTATCCAAACTACCAGAATCAATTAAGTGAATATTATAATTAGCTAAAATATCAATATTATCAAATACTTTTTTACTAATTGCATCAAAACGATTATCCATTCTCTTAAAGTTTTCCAGCATTCTCCTCATTGTCAAAAAATCTGCATCATCAATCGATTTAAAAAAATCTAAAACCTTTTCCGATATCATCTTTCTTTTCCCCCTTCCAGTAATTGCATATTATACACTAAATTCTTCAAAACGTCAAAAAAAAGACCTAAAGGTCCAATTTTTATAAATTTCTCTTTATATAATTATAAATATCTTTATAAGTATTTACACTATAGTGAACTCCGTCGCTTGATGAAAAGCCATTAGCTTTTAAATAAGAATTTGTATCAATATATCTTATATGACTAGACATTCCTTGGCGCATCTTAGCATTAAAATTATCAATATCTGTATTCATACTTTCTCGACTGTTACTAGTCGGGTTTACTGAAACAAAATATAAAGTCGCTCCTCGATTATTAATACTCGTAACTAAACTATTCATATATTGAATATAACCATTCACTTGATATAAATCATTTACTCCCATAAGTACTACTACTGCACTACCACTAGTAATTTGACTATCAATAGCTGGCATACCAGTTGATTTCATCCAGTTCAACCCCATTGAGCTTTTACAACTCCACACATCATCGTTACTACCAACAGACTGTTGCATCCCAACAGTTCTAGAATCTCCTACAAAAATAACTTTGTTAATAGTTGAATTTGTTGATGAATTAGTGGAACTGGTTGAATTACTTGATGAATTTTCTTTCTTCTCTCCTGTCTTATAATCATCAGGATTAGGCAAAATACTACCACTAGGTTCACGATCATTATTCGGAATATAATTTGACTCTTGATTATTAGTACTAACTCTCTCGGCACTATTCCAACAGGCTGCAAATTCAAAAGTTTTATCAAATAACCCCATTAATACATTTATTACCACTGGTAAAAAAAATAATATCAACAATGCCGTTATAGATGTCTTAAATAAATTCTTATATTTTTTTTCATCAGGATTGCTCATCAACTTAACACCATTTATTACAGCTGCAATAATCGCTAATATCGGTCCAACAACCCACATAATATTCATAGCCCTTTTTACTATCGTAAGTATATTAGCTAACCCAGGATCAGAACACATACCACTAATCGCCTCTAATATATACATTGCAACACCCTCTTCGTATTACCAATTCATACAAAAATTATAACAAGAAAAAAAGATTCTTTCAACTTAAAAAGAACCTTTCACAACTCATATAATTTTTCTTGTGATTGCCTATTAATAAATAATATACAACATAATTTCTATCAAACTTTATAATTATTTACACAATTATTCCTCATCCAAGTCTAATTTATATACATAAAGATAGGTTCCATCCATCGGTATCATTTCCTTGTCACACTTAAATAAATGTTCAATCCCTCGCTTAGACGCTATATTATCATATTCACAGGAAATAACAATATTGAGAATTTTATTTTTCCTACATTCCTCAATACAAAGCTTTAAAATGTCATGATAATATCCTTCACCACGTAGTTTTGGTCTAATATCGACTCCAATATGTCCCAATAGTAATCCATTAGGAAAACCTAAACCATGTCTTATATCAAATATTCCCACTAATTTATCATTAGTCTTCTTAAACACCAAATAAACTGAACAACCAACTTCGTTAACTTGTAAATCTTCCTCTAAATCCAATCTATTAACAACTTTAAACCATTCATAAAAATTTTCAAAATCATGGTAGCATTTTCCACTAATTAAAGAGGCATCACCACCTAATATTTTAAGTCCAAAGTCTAAGTGTTCCCTACTAAACTCTTCCATTAATTGTTCATCAAAAATACTAACCCGTCTACAATAAAGTTCCATTTCTACCTACTCTTTTACTACCCAAAAAGTTGACATATCTCTAAGCCCATATTTTCCACCAGCTACTGGTGTATTAATTATTTTTCCATTAATAACTAATTCTGACGAACTACCACCATCAAGATTAGCCGCATTATAAGCGCCATACCTTTCCATTATATCCGTTAAATCTACCATATCAGCTCCAATACTAGAGGGAATACGACCATTAATAACTAACATTAAAACAATTCCATCCTGTCTTTGACCTATTGCCGTTCGTGGAGCAATCCCCCAACCACCATTACCTTTAATAAATGATCTTTTACCGTTAACAATCAAATATGGACCGAATTCAATAGCATCTCGATAACCTGTAGCAATGGCTTGACTCTTGCTCATTTTTCCAAGAACCAATTTATGATCAGTAGTAAAACCAATAAAGCCTCCACCCATTGCGGCATCAACATAATCACTTACTACTTTACCATTAGAAATAACCGTCCCATGAGGCAATGCACCATTAGAATTCCAATCAGGATCATAAAATCCTCCTGCATTCATCGCAATAACTGCACCTTCTCTTTCAGCAACTGTTAAAATATCCTGTCCCCTTTTTCCTAAATATGCCGTAGTAGCAATACTTATCTTCGAAGGATCATAGACAGCTACTAAAAAGCCTTTATAACTTGATCCACTTATTTCAATCACCTTGTACAAATCATTACCTGGATCACGCTGTAAAACAGCTTTTTCATATTCATTTCTATAAATTGCTGTTGTATACTTTTTGAACTTAATCGCATTTGGATCACTAATATCATTATTCTCAATAATACTATTATTTGCTAGCACCTTCTGAATAGTTTCGTCACTATAAAACCAAGTTGCCAAATACTGGTGAGACATTGTTGTCATTGCACTTGTAATCCAAAAATTTCTAAACCCTGGCCAAGGACCATAAAACAAAAACAAGAAACAAGCTACTCCCAACATAAAGAAAGAGGAAAATGTAACAACAATTTTCTTCTTTAAGGACCATTTTTTCTTAACTTTAACCACTGTATCTTTTTTTCTTTTAGTAAAAATCTTCATTCTATTCCACTACTTTCTCCGCTGAATTAAGACTATTATTAGTATCTTTTTTTTCTGTTTCCTTCTTTTCTTCTGTTCTACCTTCAAAAACTTTATCTTTATTATAATCTACGTACTTTTTTGTTGTTTTATACTCAAGTAGTACAATATTACTACCACTAGCTGCCTGCTGAGAATTAAATGTTTGAACAGTTGTATTATATAATTTAATATCTTCCATAAAATAATTTGCTACTTGCTCATAAATTAACTTATAATTACTGCACTTACTATTAACATCACTATCAGGATAATAAACATCCTTACACAAACTATCCATTTTTTTTACATGCTTAATTACATCATCAACAATACTTTCATAATTACTTAATTTTTCTTTTAAAACCACATCATTAGCTGCTAATGTATCTAAGAATAGATTACCCAATGCTTCTGTATACAAAGTATCTCTTGTAGTTTCAAAGGCCGTTACACTAGCATTAAACTCCTCAAAAGAATCTTTTACAACGACCATACGTTTTTGAGTTTCCTCTTGATCTGCCTTTAACGATACTACAAAAGAACTAACCGTCCCCGAAATAATCATCATAATACTAACTGTTAATAAAACAAATCCAACTTTTCTTAGTTTTTCCATTCTCATCATCACCTTAACTAGAAGTTTACCAAAAAATTCGACATTTGTATACCCCAACAAAGAAAAAAGCATCTATTTCTAGATACTATTTATCTTTTTCTGTTTCTTTTGTAATATAAATTGGTCTTTTCTTAACTTCCAAATATACTTTTGATAAATACATTCCCATAATTCCAAAAAAGAAAAGTTGTAAACCGCCCATAAACATTACTATACAAGCAAGTGATGGCCAACCACCCACCGGATCACCAAATACAAGTGTTTTTATAACTACTATCAAAATAGCTATAAAAGCAATTAAGCAAAATATTAAACCAATAATAGCTGAAATAACTAATGGCGTAGTTGAAAAAGCCAAAATTCCTTCCAAAGCATATCTAAATAATTTAAAAAAACTCCACTTTGTTGTTCCAGCTACTCTATTAGGAGTAACATAATCTACCCATTTAGTTTCAAATCCTACAAAACTAAAAATTCCCTTGGTATAACGATTATATTCACCCATATCAACAATTGCATCAACCATCTTCCGCTTCATTAATCGATAATCTCTTGCCCCTGGAACTTGTGGCACTGATGAAATAAGCCCTATTAATTTATACCAAATCTTAGTACATACTTTTCTAATAAAAGAATAATCATCATGTCGACTAGAATAAAGTGCCACACAATCAACATTTTCCGTTTTAATACTATCATACATAGAAATAATCATGCTTGGTGGATCTTGCATATCCGCATCCATTATTGCTACATAATCACCTGTTGCATTACTTAAACCAGCATACATTCCTGCCTCTTTTCCAAAGTTTCTTGAAAAAGAAATATATCTTACCCTTTTATCTTTCTTTGCTAATTCTCTTAAAATATTAAGAGTCTTATCTTTACTACCATCATTTATAAATAAAAATTCAAAATCAACCTTATGCATCTCTTTAGACACTCGATCTATTTCTTCATAAAAAATAGGTAATACTTCCTCTTCATTATAACAAGGGACAATTACTGAAATTTTTTCTTTACTCATAACTTTTCTCCTACTTCTTAAATATAAAAAGCTTGCTAAATATATAATTCAAAACAATAACTACTATATTCGCTACCACTTTAGCAACAATCTCACTACTACTCAAAACATCAATCAATAAATACATTGTTCCCATATCTATTCCCAAAGAAAGTACTCTAAAGAAAAAGAAACTAATCAACTCCTTAAAGTTCTCTTTTTTGGATTTTCCTCTACTATTAAATACCAATAATTTATTTGTAATAAATGCAAATATTACTGCTAAAACCCAAGCTATTACATTACTAATATATATTTCAATATTAAATAATCTTAAAACAAAGAAACTTACAATATTAACTAAAGTGGTAAGCACGCCAAAAAATAAATACCAAAGTCCCTCCTTATATTTGTTATACCAAGAAGTATGATTATCTTCTTCAATATACTTATCAATTAAATCAATCATATTCTTAGTGTTACTTTTAAATTTCTTGGCCTTAAAATTCCGAGCCTTTTCAATCATCTTACCTAATTTATTAAAATCCCTAAGTTCTAATATATATCCTTGACTACTAAATTCATCAATAATTTGACGTTGATGATCATTAGTATGTTCCTTAAATTTTTTTAATCTTGCGGCTGCAATAACTGGTTTTCCACACTTTATTGCACTCAAAATGTTTCCTACACCTCCGTGAGTAATTACTAAATCACTTTTTCTAATTAACTCATTAAATTCATCAGTTGGAATTAAATCAAAAATCTCCATATTTTCTGATTCATATTTTGTATAACCAGCTTGAACAATTACTCTCTCTTTTATTGTTCCTTTTTCAATTTCCCTATCAATTGCTTTTAATAGTCTTGAAAAATCCTTATCTTGTGTTCCCAATGCGACAAATATCATTAAAAAATCCACCCCCCAAAATCAGCTTTTGGATATAGTTTTTTCATACTCTCCCACTGAACAATAAACTTATCAGCAAAAAGATAAACACATCGACCAGTAATAGTTTTTGTTGTCATATTTGCAAAAGTTTCAATATAAATAATTCTACTTCCAAATATTTTTCCTAAACAACACATCGGTCCAGCAGTATGTGCCCCGGTTGTAATAATATAATCAGGATGTATCTTTAAATATAAATATAGACTCTTAAAACAATTATAAAGCAGTTTAAAAGGATACGTTAACATATGATCTTTCGTTCCATATACCAAAAAATCAATTTTATCCTTGTACGTTTCTTTCATCTTCAAATTTGATTTTGTCTTCTCAGTTATAATATGATAATCATAATTATCAAACATATCTTTTAACTGCATCATTTCTACTAAATGTCCTCCTGTTGAGGAAATAAATAATACTTTTTTCTTCACAATATCACTTCTTTTCTATTAAATCAATCCATTGTTCTTTAACAACTTCACAAGTATATTTTTTTACCCCTTCTCGTGAAACCCGACCAATTTTTCTTCGCTCACTCTTCTTATTAATCAAATCTTCTACTTTCTTTAAAAATGCCGAATAACTTCTATTTTTTATTAAATAACCATTTTTTCCACTTTGAATTAATTCTCTTGCTCCCTCTGCTGAATCAAAAGCAATACAAGGAACTCCATGCGACATAGCTTCAATCAAAACAATTCCAAAAGATTCCGTATAAGAAGTTAATAAATAAATAGCCGATTTCTGTAGAATTTCATCAATATACTCCTTATCCCTAAAGCCATGTAGTAACACAACCTTTTCTAAATCATGATCTTTTATATATTTTTCCAGTTTATCCTTTTCAACTCCATCACCAATTATGTCTAATCTCCAATCCGGATAATCTTTATGCAAAATATTAAACATTTTAAGTAAATCGATAAATCCCTTTTCTGGACTAAGCCTTCCAACTGAAACTAATCTTTTTTCATCTAAAGGAGCAATCTTTTCCGGTATTCCTTCAATTACATTAGGTATATAAACAACCTGACATTTGGATTTAATTAATTCTTTTTCATAAAAAGCCCGCAATGAATTAGAGACTAAAACTAAATAATCTAATTGTTTATTTGATCTAGTAATATTCGCAGCATATTTAAAATCACCATGATAATGATTATGCTCCCAACCAATTTTTAAAACTTTATCTTGTCCGTATTTTCCTAACCATTCATCAAATATATCCCTGGTTGCAATTACCACATCACTATCACAATTTTTAATATAACTAATCATTGTCTTTTCACGTAATCTTAAAACCTTTAAAGCATAAAAAGTTTCTTTAACCAGCTTAAATAACTGCTTCTTTCTTAAAGCCTTCTTTATTTTATCACGATTAGGTTTAACGGAAGTTAAATAGACAATCTTAACTCTATCATCAACTGGAAAAACTGATTTTTCAAACAATTTATAAGTACATGCAATCTCTACCTCATAATCATCAACCAGCATATTAGCTAAGGCAGCCACTGACTTTTCAATTCCTCCATATCCCAAGTGTAAAGATAATATAGACACCTTCTTCATTTTTATCACCTAATTTAATTATACCATTATTATTTATAATAAACTAGCCACTTTACAGTAAAAAAAAAGCCGAAGTTTTCTTCGACTTACTGTACAGGTGTTACCACTGTTGGTTGTTCTGCTACAGCTGTAGGCGCTGTCATTACTGGTTGTGAAGCAGGTACTGCCTCAACAGCTGGAGCAACCATTGTTGCCTCAGCAACTGGTGTAGCTTCAACAACAGGAGCCGTTGCGACTTGTGCTGCTACCGCTTCTGTTGGAATTGGTTGTGTATTTTCAAGAGGATTTGCCCCACCATATATTTGAGTTGGTTGTTGATTTAAATTTATATCAGCCGGAACAACAGGACTAGCTCCGCCATAAATTACTGGTTGCTCTGCTACCGGTGCTACTGGTGTTGCCGGAACACTTTCCATAACTGGTGTTGGACCCGCCACATTTGGCATCACATCAGTTGGTGTTGCAACAACTGGTGGTGTCTCTACCGATACTACAGGAGCAACTTCTGCTGGAGCAGCCTGAACAGGCTCTACAGCTACAGGAGTTGGCTCAACTACTGCTGGAGCTGGTGCTATCGGCGTTGGTTCAAATGTCTGAGTCATAGGAGTTGGGGTCACTGGTGTTGGAGCTACCATTTCAGATGTAGTAGCTACAGGAGTTGGCTCAACTACAACAGGAGCTGGCTCAACAACTGGTGTTGGTGCAACAACTGGCGTTGGAGCAACCACAGGAGTTGGTTCCACAGCCACTGGAGCAGGGGCAACTTCCACTGGAACTGGTGTTACTGCAGCAACAGGTTCTACAGCAACCGGAGCTGGAGCTGGATTAACAACTGGAGTAACGGCCGCCGGATCAACAACCGGTGTTGGCTCTGCAACTACAGGTGTAGCTTCTACTGGACTAGGAGTCGCAACTGCGGCATCTGCCGAACCTTCTGCCTCAGCTTTTTTCTTTTCTTTTTTAGCTTTACTTGATGTCACCACCAAAATAATAATTGCAATTAGCAATAACAACGATCCGCCCACAATCAACATTCCAGGAACAGACATTAAAAAATCTAAATCAAATTTCATATGATCGACTCCCTTTATTCTTATAATTCTAATATAATAATAACAAAAAACGTTTGCAAATGCAAACATTTTATTTTACAGACCTTTTATTTACAGTGTAAAACTTGTCCAATGCCCATTGTATGGTGGTTTTAATGTAAAACTAAGTTTTTCTTTTGACACTGGGTGGACAAACTCTAGACAATATGCATATAAGGCTATTTGTGTCTTATCCTGACAACCATAACGTTGATCTCCCAATAAATAATGCCCTCTACTAGCAAACTGTACTCTAATTTGATGATGTCTTCCTGTTTCTAAAGTTATGTCAACTAAACTAGCATTTTTTTTCTCATTATATTCTAGCACACAATAAGATAGAACACTTTTCTTTCCTTTTTCTGAAATAATGGTATTCCCATTATCTAAACGCAACAAGAAATCAGTAAAAGTATCTTGATCCTTTTCCATCCGTCCACGAACACAAGCTAAATATTTCTTTACAAATGATTTTTCCATCATCTGCTTATTAAGCCGGCTTGCAGCTTTTGATGTTCTCGCAAAAACCATAACTCCACCAACCGGTCTATCCAATCGATGAACAAGACCAACATATACATTACCCGGCTTATTATATTTATCCTTTATATATTGCTTAACTATATCAAGAAGAGAAATATCTCTTGTATCATCACCTTGACTAAGGACATTAATTGGCTTTTCAACTACAATTATCTGATTGTCTTCATATAAAACATTTAATTTACTCATTGCTTTCCCATCTTCCATAAATACCACATGGCAAAACTAAATTATTTTCTTTAATTGGAATTCCAACCTCGCCACATGTAACTACCCCTTCACACTTCTTATCAACTGTCATCCTCAAAATATTAGAAAGAACTGCAGCTGAAAGCCCTGTAGTATAAGAATTAATTAAAAAGAATAATGGTTTATCACTTAAAATATCGCAGCAAATTTCAATTAAGTAATTAAGATTTTTTTCAATATCCCAAACTTCGCCATTAGTCCCTCTACCATAACTTGGTGGATCCATTATAATTGCATCATACTTATTACCACGACGGATTTCACGTTGGACAAACTTAACTACATCATCTACCAAATATCTAATTGAAAACTCTTCCATTCCACTACTCTTAACATTTTCCTTACACCAATCAACCATTCCTCTAGAACTGTCAACGTGAGTAACACTAGCACCTGCTCTTAAACAAGCAACGCTAGCTCCCCCAGTATAAGCAAATAAATTAAGCACCTTTATAGGACGGTTAGCATTCTTTATCTTTCTAATCATAAAATCCCAGTTTACAGCTTGCTCCGGAAATAGCCCCGTATGTTTAAAGCCCATCTGTTTAATATTAAAAGTTAAATCTTTATATTCTACACTCCAACTACTAGGAATATTCTTCAAATTTTCCCAATGGCCGCCACCCTTATTACTACGATAATACACAGCATCTATCATCGAATGATATTTTTCTAATAAATCACCATTATTCCAAATAACTTGTGGATCAGGTCTAAGCAAATAAATATCCTTCCATCTTTCCAACTTTTGTCCATTAGATGCATCAATTATTTCATAATCTCTCCATTCACTCGCTAATAACACTAAAATCACCTCATTCACATTCGCTCATATTATAGCACAGTAAAAAAAAGAAGAAAATATCTTCTTTTAATTTTTCTAAGATGCAGCACTAAATTGTTTACCATAACTTGTAATTAAAAAATTCCCACTATAACCAAGTATTTTATCATAATGTTCCGATAAATTAGTATCTAACTCTATTTTATAATCACACGCAACATCAGCATATTTAGTACATTCCTCTTTATTTTGAGCTGCCATTCTAAAAAATTGTGTTTCTGTTCTAACATAAGTAGCTGGTGATGCCCCAGCATAATTAAAATCAATAATATTGCCACCATAAGCGCTCTTACTATATACAATTGAACTACTAGCTTTAGTAACAGTATTATTATTTTTCAAAATAACAATATTATAAACATTGCCGTCATTTTTTAAAGCATAATAATAGCCACTATTCGCATCGACTGTCATAACTTTTATTACCTCAGGATCATCAAATAACAATTTATAAACCGCATACTCTTTATCTGTGGTAGGCACCTCTGTATAAGCCGCAACATCAGAAGAAGCTACAATATAATATAATTTCCCATTTGCGTCCTTAACTACTTTATTATCCATAATTGCTTTAATATCCTTATTTAAAAACTGTTCAGGAACCTTACAATTTAAATTATTCTGATATTTCTTTCCAAAAGACAAAGTGTAAAACTTTCCATCTGTTGTAATTGCATATATATTTGAGAAAAATTTAATCCTCTCATAACCATCATTTTTAGATGGAAACAAAGTAGGACATTCAAAGTCGGCATTAGAAACACTATAGCCAGCATGCCTAATATCCCTAGTAGTAGATGAATTTACAATATCACACCCACTACATAAAAATAATACACCTATTAATATTCCCAAAATCTTTATCCTTTTTATCATAAAAATCATACCCTTTATGAACCTATTATAGATAAATTATATCTAAAACTCAATTCAAAAGCAACTACGACTCTTCAAATTTAATTCTTTTTAAAATCTTCGTTGACAAATTTACAATAATATATTATATTTATATTGTAATCTCGGTGACGTTTATTAGTGAGGTCTTAACTTTAGCTAAAACTAAAGTTAAGAATAGTTAATGAACGTGCAAATTGGGGAGTGAATACTTTAAAGTAATAACTTATCAAAGGCCGAGATGCTGTAACCAAGTAGAGAGAAAGAAAACTCTGTAGGTAAGATTATCAAATTATAATACTGATAATATTATAACTTGATACCCTATCAAACTCGGGACAGAAATTGCTAATTTATATTAATGCTGAAGTTACAATTAATTAATATTTTTGCATTACCACTAATATTAATAATTTAATGCCAGGTGTTATATAAATCTTTTGAATGTCTTTTCTTTAAGAGATGTTGTAGATAACATCTCTTTTTTAGTGTTTTCATTTCTTCTTAATTCATACAACAAAAAAAGATAATCGTAATGACCCGATTATCTCAAAAAGAATATTTACTTTTACCATTCTTTTGTCAATATTTTAAAATCTGATAAATTTTAAAACATCCTGGTTTCCAGGGGGCCAATCAATTTGTCATTAGTGATTAGCCACTTATCAAAGTAAAGTTTTTCCATCTCTACTGTAACCTCTAGTACATAGCCGATAAGATATTATACTTCCAAATAATTAAGTAATATCAATTTTTTTCAACCATTAACGATATTTCCCTGATTCCGTTTTTCTAACAGCTAAAGCTGGTCATCTCAACAGCTATATCTAGTCGTCTTGCCCATTAGGTTTAACAGCTAAACATAGTCGTCACAACAACTACAATCAACTATTTATACAGCTATTGCTAGTCATTTCTTCAACAGCTAACAATAGTCACTCTAAATAATCGATAACAATCGTCGATACAGCTCACACCTAGTCATTAATTTTTATTAACAGCTACCATAAGTCATACCAACAGCCACTCTTTAGTCATTTAACGTCTCAGACCAGTCACTATAAGTAACAGCTAACAATAGTCATCATCACAACAGCTACTCTTAGTCATTTTCCTTACTGCAACTACTACCGTTATGGTATTCATTCCATTGATACCAAAACGATCATTATAGGTCACATATGCTATATACTAACAATATCATTATAGCACACAATATTTGTTTGTCAATACATTTTAAAATTCCCCAACCTAATACCACATAAAAAAAGTGTCTCAGTAGACACTTTTACAATGCATAAAAATAGACTGCAAAAAAGAAACAAACACTTGCGGCAACACAAAACAAATGGAATACTGAATGCATATATCTTTTACTTTTCCCAACTCCATAAAAGATTGCTCCAACTGTATAAATTATTCCCCCAAGTAATAATAACAGTATTCCAAAATGATTCATAGTCTCCCATAGGGGTTTAATAGTAACAATAATACACCAACCCATCACCAAATATAAAACCATCGAAATCTTCTTAAATCTATTCATATCAATAGCATTAAAAAGTATTCCAACAATAGCACAAAGCCAAACAAAACCAAAAATCCACCAACCAATATTAAGTGGCAATACACACAAACAAAACGGAGTATAAGTACCGGCTATTAACAAAAATATTGAACAATGATCAATAATTCTAAATACTCTTTTCGCATTATTTGGAGCAAGAGAATGATATAGACAAGACATCAAAAATAATACAATTGAAGATATCCCATAAAATAAAGCTGCCATTAAGTCCAAGCCACTATCCGCCTTAATAATACACAAAACCAACGCTGCAATTGACAATAAGGCCCCAACTCCATGCGAAATTGCATTTAAAAGTTCCTCACCTAACTTATATTTCGGTAAATCAATCTTTTTCGCCAATTTATTATTTTCTCTTCGCATTTCTTTAATCAACGTATATAAATCCCCCAAACTATTAATACATATTTCATAATTTTCCTCCTCATTATCAGTAACTTGTTTTACCTCTTCACTCTTTTCTAGCAAATCACTGACAATCTCATTCTTTAATGATACAACTTCCGGATTATTCCCTAACCGTTTAAATTTTTTATCTAAATACTTTTCAAATTTTTCCTTCATAATCATCTATCTCCCAACAGTAACTTATCCAAAATATTTTTATTACTCAACCATTCTTTCTTTTTTTCTTGCAAATATTTCTTACCATCATCAGTAATCTTATAATATTTCCTTCGTGCAACATCCGGATTATCATTCCAATAAGAAGTAATTAATCCTTCTTTTTCCATTCGTTTAAAAGCTAAATAAATTGTCGCATTCTTTATATCCATAGCCTTATCAGTCTTCTCTATAATACACTTTGATATCTTATAACCGTAAGAGTCCCCTTCTAATAACACATTTAATATAATTGCATCTGTAAAACCTCTTATAATTTCTGCATTCATATTAATCTCCTTTATATAACGACATTACATATATATTATCATACCGCCAAAATAATTACAAATTAAAAGCCATTAAGAAATATTAATGACTTTTTCCTTTAAGTTTATTATTAATGTCATCCTTTAGTAACGTATATACGATGGAAGCCAGTGGCAAACCAATCAACATTCCTACAACCCCACATAAATTGCCACCAACTGTAATCGCTAACAAAGTGAAAAGTGGAGATAAGCCAACCGATTTTCCAACCACTTTTGGATAAATAAAATTCCCTTCTATTTGTTGAACAACGAAGAAAACCAGTACAAAAATAATAGCTTGTAGAGGATTAGAAATAGCTATTAAAAGCGTCCCTACACCAAGAGCAATAAAAGCACCAAATATTGGAATTAAAGCCGTAACAGCTGTAAGTACACCAATCAATATGGCATACGGAAATCCACACAACAAAGAAACAACAAAAATAATCGTCCCTAAAATTACAGCCTCAACACATTGTCCAGAAATAAAATTCGTAAAAGTCTTATTTGAAAGACTAGCAATTTCCATAATCTTCCTTGACTTTTTCTTATCAAAAAATGCATAAACCATAGCTTTTATTTTTGAAACCAATGATTCCTTTTGAGCCAACATATATACTGCAAAAATTAAAGCTGTAAAAATATTAACAATTCCCGAAAACAAATCACTAACAAAACCAATAGCACCATTAATAAAATAATTCAAAATATTTGAAAGTAGTTTTGTAACAGTTCCACCTTTCGAAAAGGCCTCTTCAATTTGCGCTTGAACTTCTGGATACTTATCAGCTAAGTCTAAAATAAACACTTCTGCCTTATCAATAATGCCAGGAATATTTTTCATTAATAATTCTATATTTTCAATTAACTCTGGTATTAGCAAAAAGGCAATAAAAACAACCACCAATACCATCAAAAGTAAAGAAAATAATATTGATAAAAATCTAATTAATTTCTGTTTCTTATATTTATCTGGTATTATTTTTTTTAACAATTTCTCTATTTTCATAGTTGGAATATTTAAAATATAAGCAAGCACAAAACCTAAAATAAATGGAAAAAACACTTTATAAATAGTTCCAAACCAACCACTAATTATTTCTAAATTATTAAGTCCCCAATAAGCAAAAATACCTATTAAAACTACAATAATCCATTTCTTTAACTCTTCTAGATTACCTAACTTCATAAACTTCTCCTTTGCTAAACTTAGTATACAATATTTTAAATAAGATGAAAAGAAAAAATAGCCTTCCAGCTACTTCTTAATCTCTTCAAAATC
The DNA here is from genome assembly GCA_900552495.1 of uncultured Mycoplasmatota bacterium. Classification (GTDB taxonomy): domain Bacteria; phylum Bacillota_I; class Bacilli_A; order RF39; family UBA660; genus JAEDES01. The sequence goes on from URZY01000012.1 coordinate 22,843, forward strand.
ACTTGCCACTAACCTTTTTAAAATATTTTTCTTCTTTCGATTACTGACATCATCATCCATTTCTATCTCAACCATTTCCCATATTAAAACCCAAGCTCCAATAACTACCACTTCATTCAATATTTCAATTCCAACAAATGAAGCAATAATTAATGTAATAACTCCTAATATCAATAATCTTAATTGACGAAAATTATTATGTTTATACTGGGCCTCAACTCTAACTGTCTCTGCATCTAATTCCCTTTTAATTAATTCACTACAAGAAATATTTTCTTTCATATTATTATTAATTACTATTTTTAATTTATCATCTTTCCTCAATTTTGGAGTATTAGTTATTAAATACCCAATTAAATCACGAGAAATTTTCTTTCTGTTATATCGTTCAAATAAGTCATCATAACTATTAACATCAATTTCAACTATTTTTTCCATAAAACTCACCTTCTAAGATGATTATACATTATATTAAAATTAAAAAAAATTAAATTACTTATTTTTCTCAAAATTTCTTTTTTCTAAAAATAACAACAAAACAGCTAACCCCAAACTTCCTAAAGAAATACAAACCGAAATATTAAAATATAACGCTTCATACTTTATCTTAAAATCATGACTACCTTTATTAACTTTAAAGCCTAAAAATGCTTCATTAACTATTTCTGACTTTACTTTTTTACCATCAACAAAAACACTAAAACCACGATCATAAGGCAATGAAGTAATAATATAATTATTTTTTGACAATTTAACTTTCCCAGTTATTTCACTGTCCCCTTTATCAATTTTTAGTTTATCAACCTTTGTAATATCCTTAGTAACCTTCTCCATACTATAAAGATTAATATCAGAAATTCTATACTTTCCCCGCGAAAACAAAATATTTAATTCATCAATTCCCTCTTTACTAGAAAGAACATATTCAAAATGTTTATTATCATTAAAATAATACCAGTCTTTACAAGTTAATTTATTTTTTACACCATTTATAGTAATAAATACATCACCATTAAATTCACCATCTTGACAGCTTTGATTTGCCAAAACATCAAATTCAACTATTAGATACTTATCTTTTATTGGTTCTGACAATTTATATGTATATTTCTTTTCACGATCAAAATCAATCAAATAAGACGCTTCAAAATCATCATTTATTTTCTTTATTGATGATTTATACGGAACAGGCTTTGAATTACCAACAACACTATTTTTAAGCATGAATTCCAATGAATATGGAAAAGATAAACTTTGATATTGCTTTTCACCACTTAAATTATTATCAACATAAACTAAAGGTCTTGCCTTATCATTTTTATATAAACCATACTTCTTATTTTTTTTAACTAAATCATAATCAATAGAATCATAATTTTCAGCAATTAAATATTTTACACCCATAAAAGAATGAAATAATGAATTATTTGTTCCACTTTGTACAAAAGAGTTACGATTAGGAATATTATTTCCCATTTTAAAATTATAAAAATCAGAATACTTATGATTATATGTTGATGAATAAATTGATGCATTAAAAAAATTTCTATTATAAGTTTTGTTTGAATTTTTATTGCTTCCTATATTACTATCAATTCTAAAATAATCATCATCGTTAACCTTCGCCAATAACTTGTTGACTAATGCATCATTAGCAACAATCTCTTTATACTTATCTTTTGTTAAATATTTCGCATTATAATTACTTCCAATCGTAGATAGTAAAATTGTAATAAGAGCAAAAATAGTTAATACGTTATCCTTCCTTGAAAATCTAAGTATCACTACTAATGTAGCAATAGCATCAATCAAAAAAACAATGACTAAAACACTATCACAATTAAATATTACTCCGCATATCAAAATAATGATTGCACAAAAGAAAACCGTAGACAAATTAATTTGCTTACTTTTTAAGTTTTCAAAAAATTTATTTAAACTAAGACAAAACAAAATAATAAATGGTATAAGAACTTTACCTCGAGCATATAAGAAACCATTCAAAACATACATAAACACTGGTAACAATGTAATTAAAGCTAAAATTCCATTTAAGAATAAATCTTCCTTCTTTTTCTTTTTTGTTAACAAATTAGTAACTATTGCCAAAATAAAAATAAAAGTTAAACCAATTCCAAAAGGTGAATACATACTTTCTTTTATATTAAAAATAAATAAATCCCCAAAGTCAACAGCAATAGTGCCACTTCGTTTAGAACCAATAATTGTAACAGCTGTTGGAATCAAAATAATAGCTGCTAATAATACGGTTAAGCAAAGTCGTAAACAAATAAGAAATGTTTGCTTTACAATATCTTTCCATTTATCATACTTAGACAAAATTAAATATAATGAATAAACTCCAACTACTAACAATGAAGTAACTCCATAATAATAATTCATAAAAAACAAAAACGTTGTCCAAACAATTAACTGCAATGAGGAATGTTTTTCAAAATACCTATCAACTCCCATTAAAGCCAACACTAAAAACGGATAGTACCACACAAACATAATATGATAATGAAAATGAAAAGTTATAGGAGAAAAACTCATCATAATCAGTGAAAATAGCAATGCTTGCTTAGGATTCATATGCTTTTGAAAAAATTTATAACTAAGAATTCCAGAAAGCAAATATAAAATAATACTAGCAATTATTACAAAAGTTTGCATACTAAGTGATGGGAAGAAAAATGAAATTAAAAAAACCGGATTTAACAAGCCATAATAACTATAATTAAAAATATTTTGTCCCCCACCAAGCTCAAATGCTAAATTTGGAACTAATCGATGGGTTTCATAAAATAATTTTCTAAAATAGTCAGGAATAACAGTATGTTGTGTAATCCAATCAACACTAGAGCCATATATATTATTAAATCCAACTAAACATAAAATTAACAATATTCCATATCCTATAATTATTAAATAATTCTTCTTGTTTTTCATAAACTACCTCTTCATTAATAAACAATAATAAGTATTAACAATTTACTCACTATTGTCTATAACTTCTCAGTTGCATTTTTAATATTTTAAGTTGCACCAATTAAAACTTAATTTTTAGCAAACTTAAATCTAATTCATTATAGCATAAAAACTTCCGACAGGCGACATATTTTTAATGAATTTTATGAAATAATTTTTCTATAACGGGAGAAGGTTAATTTCATGGAAAAGTATTCTAAGGAACAATTAAGTTTTACTGTACGTAGCAATATAAAAAAATATAGAAAATTAAAAAATCTTACATTACAAGAACTAGCCGATAAAACTGGATTAACTCACGGCTATGTCAGAGATTTAGAATGCTTAAGCATTGACAAAACCCCGCTTTTAGACACCCTAGGCAAATTTGCTAAGGCATTAGATATTGATATAAGACAACTATTTGATGAAGTTGATCCCAAGAATAAAGATATATAAGTATATCTTTATTTTTTATTACTTAATTATGATACTCTAACACCTTATAATTACGATAATCAATATTTAATGGTTCTGTAACGAAAGCAAATAAGTCCTTTAAATTAGCATTCTTTACTTTATCATCGCTTAAACAAGCTTCAAATCTATTCATAAATTCCGCACTATAACCATCTCCAAAGCACTCCATCCTTTCGTCAAGATCATTCATTCTACAATAAAGCCTGCGAACTTTATCAAGTGCCAAATAATAATAATGATCAGCTACCGGACAACTACTTTCTAGAGAATTTGTTACGCGATCTATATTACCTGCTAAAATCACGCTTTGACATACTAACTGATTTTCCTGATAATCACTACGATAATTCCATTCTAAACCATCATTCTGGCCAATCTTCCTCATCAATTTTGAAACAAACTCAAAGCTATAATCTTGCCCCATCGCCTCGATAAACAACTCCCTAAATTCCTTATTGGGCAGTTTTCCACAATAATACTTAGAAAAATAAGCCGGATTCCCATACATTTCATAAACCTTAAATGTCGACAAATCATCAGCACCATTTCCTTCATGATAAACCTTTCTAATATTTTCAATTAAATTATGATATACATAATTAGCAAAATTGCTTTGACCACCTAATCCACTAAAACAATCGTACCAATCATTAACATTTGAATAACAGCTTCTCTTTATAATACTTTTTCTCCCAGCTGCTAAGGCCTCATCTCTTAAAGATTCAATAATATAATCATCACTATAAATGACTTTCCCATTTTTAAATATCGATACCAATGATCGATCAGAAGAACAACCCAAATTCTCAATTTTATCAATCAAATATTCATAACCTTTTTCAAAATACTCAACCTTAATACCATCGATGAATGTAACACCACGATAATTTGCTGCTTTATCAGTTACAATAAGCAAATCAACATCCGACATATCGTTTTCTGTCTTATATAATCTACTACCATAAAAAATAATGCCTAACACTTTATTTTCCGATTCTAAATAACCCTTACTATTTATAAATTTATTAATTATTTCTAATGTATTCATCCTAATTCCCCAAAGCACATTTCATAATATTCTACAGTACCATTTCTTTCTTAACATATTGTAACAGATACAATACTTAGCATCAATACTTAATACGAATATTTTTCTCAACAGTCTATCAATAAAACTAATTTAGAATTTAAAATAACAATGATATATTTCCATAAATTAATAATCTTAATATTCCAATAATAATTAAATGTAATGGATAATATAAGTAAAAGAACCATTTCAACCATCCAACTTTTCCCTTAGTACCATTATACTGCTTTAACAATGGATACACCAATATAACGAATAATTGAATAATACCATAAATTTTATTTACAAAAGCAAATGAAACAAACGCATAAATTGCCGTCCACATCATCAAATTACTCATTTGTTTATTCAAATTACCTCTGTTACCATACATAGATAAAATTATCATTAAAGCAATACAGCTCCAATCTGCTGAAAATGTTATAATATTCAATAAAATAACTAATAGCCACTTCTGCCACTGTTTTAAATTGTTCTTTCCATACACTATATAAAGCGCAACTACCGACCACGCTAATGACCACATTATACTTGTTTGATTAAAAATCTTCCCTGTAGAAAAGGGAATATAATTTATACCAAATGCAAAACAATATGCAAAGTGAGAAATTAAAGCAAATATAAACAACCTGGTAATATACTTCTTTAAATCTTTTGTATAGAAAAAGCCCTCACAAATAAAGAAAAACATAATAGGCGCAGTTAATCTACCAATAACATGCAAAATATTTGATATTACATTGTTAGGCAATCCAGGATAAAATAAATCAGCAATATGATCTATGGTCATTGCCACAATTGCTATTAATTTTAAATGATTAGAATTAAATTTTTTCATACTACTTTCCATCATAAATCTTTATTTAACTCTCTCCTTTACTATATCATCATCTTCCAATTTACCTATCAATAATGATGAATTAGGATCATGCAACCTAAATTTATCCTTAACCAGCTTCTCATCAAAATTTGCATAACAATACTTACAATAGTGTTTACAAGAATTATATTCACCAACATCAACCATAGCAACACAATTACATTTTCTTTCTTTTCGGGCCTTCCACTTCTCTTTAAATATTTTACCAGTCAACTTATAAGCTAGCTCAACTGATAAACATTCATCTTTCACAAATCCATATTCTGTCAAATCTCTATCTTCAAAACAAGTATGAACCACTAGCCCATGTTCCCTAGCACTCTTACTAAAAGACTCACCAATTACTTTATAATCATTTTCCGTAAATTTCCTAAAATTTAATATTTTTTCATTTTTTCTTACATTTTTATAATCATCTATAAAAGAAATTAAAATCTTACTAACATATCCTTCCAATAATCTACATAGTTTATCAAAGGCTTTAACATGATAATCTAAACTATATTTATCACTAATAAAAACTGGATCATATCTTATTACCAAATTATCTTTCCCAATTAATCTAGACAATTCTTGTACCGCTTTAATAACTTCTCCCTTAGGAGGAACATTTGGTTCTATATCGTTCTTATAAGCCGTCAATGTAACATGAAATAAAATTGGCTTTTTAATCTTCTTTATATCCTTTAAAATAGGTATTGGATTCTTAGTACAAAAAAGGATAGCATCAACATTATCAAAGCTAATTCTACTTATCATCTTTGGATAAAATGGATTTCGAACATCAATAAATCCTTCCTCATATCTCTTCATAAACCATTCTGAATAAAAAGCAATTATGTCTGTTCTACCACTAACATTCAAAATCACATAATCACCTCTTTTAATTCCCCACTACTAAAATAATTATATCATCTATACTTTCTGTAGTATATTAAATTAAACAAAATTTGCATAAACAAAAAAGTAGTTTTAAACTACTTACAGACTGTTGACAAATAGGTTAATATTTTAACTTATTTGTCTTTTTTGATGAAAA
>URZY01000013.1 GCA_900552495.1 uncultured Mycoplasmatota bacterium
ATTCATACCGGCATAGCCGGTAGTTTTTTGTTTGACCTTAATGGTCAAACATAATTAAAAGCCCCACATTATAAATGTAGAGCCTCTGTCTACTCTGATGCCGCTTTAACTAAAGTTGGTGTAAAATCTTCTAACCATTTACTTCCAACAGAAGCATCGTCAATTTCACTTGCTAAAGCTTCATAATAAAATTTGCCTTCACTATCTTTATAAGCACTAAATTCTAGTTCAACTTCAGCAATTTCTTCTGAAGAATTATCGATGGTTTTTACAAATCCTGATGTAATTGAAATTCTTGGAAGAGAAATATATTTTTCTTCATCTGTAAATAAATCAACTACTTTTGCAGTGAATAACATATCTGGTGTTTCGACAGTATCACCTAGTGCATATACACCATCTTTTAATCCATTACTACTTAAACCATATACAATTCTTGCAATTGCCATAGGCATATGAATAGCAAGTTTACCTGTTAACTTAACAAGTTTTTTAACGCTCTTTTCTTCAACACCTTCACAATTTTTGACTACTTTTTTATATTCGGGTGTTGCTTCAAATTTTCCAGTACAACCCATAGCTTGTGACTTTTCTGTTCCTAACGCTCCTGTTTTACGATCGTAATTTTTAACGTGAGCAGAAGTAATACGACACTCATTGAATTCAATAATTTTTTCCATTCTTATTTCCTCCTTAAATTTTCGCTAAGCAATTTTACAAGATCATCTACTATCGGCTTTTTTCCTTCATCTGCTCCTTCTTCCATAAATAGATTAGGTACATTTTTTTTAGAAGTTCCTTCTCCAAAGGAAGGAAAGTATAAATAACCAAAAAATGGTGTTCTTGTAGTTTTAATTGCAAATCCTAGATTTAATTTTGTAAATTCTAATGAAATAGAATCTTTTGCATGGGTTCTAGGATAACCCTTATATTTTTTATTATCATTGACACCTACTGGCATCTTATCTTTTATTTTTTTGATAACAATATTAGCACCTTTATTGTAAAGATAATCATTAATGATATCTTCAGCAAACTCAGGAATTTTAGAAATATAATCAGATAACTTTTTCATATCATCAGCTTCTAACTTAAATACTGTTTCCATTAATAAATACACTTTCTTTTTTTGGGACGAAGAAACCTTAACGTAAGAGATTTGACGATGTCTCCACCATTTACTTTTTTTAAATTGCCATAATCTCCACCATCAAAAGATAATCCTGTTGTTTCGATTTTAGATATAAGTTTTTCTTCGTCAAAATCTTCTTTTTCATTAATAAAAACAAACTCAATAACTTGATAGAATATTTTTTGATCACCTTTTTTAAGGCTACCCTCATAATATACACAATATTTATATATGCCGTTTACTTCATCAGGATCGGCACCATCCTTAAAAAGGCTATAATCTAATTCTTCAAAAGCTTTAACAATTTTTTCATCTGTCATATTTTCACCTTCTGTAAATATAAATAATTACTATATTTATCGCTATCATCACATAAATAGCATTCATAATATTCTTCATTCAATTGCACTAAATACTCTGTATCAAATGTTTTTTTAGGAGTTTTTACTTTCATATCTAACTTTTTACTTTTTGATTCAGCAAAATCATAATCTTGCTGACGCATGGACACTATTGCATAATTTAATTTACCAATATATTCTTTCTTGTTACCTGTTTTCTTTCTTGAAGAATTATATTCAGGCGTTACCTTGTAATATTTTATAACACCATCGTTATACACTGGGTGTTTTACTGTAATCGTTAATGGCATGATTTATTTGAAACCTCAATATATCATCTGCAAAATTCACATTAAATGCTTCTATTGAATCATTTCGTGCATATCTACAATATTCCTTTAGTAACTTTTTAGCTTCAATATCGGTATTAAAATCAATGTCAAAATCACCTGATATTCCCATCAAGTGATTTTTTCCATCGATTATATAATCTCTTACTTGCTTATTTGTATCTTCATCATCCCAAGTGATGTTTAGGTGCCTTTTTATTTCTTCAAAATATGGAAAAGATTTATTTTCCACTTTAATCACCTCACTTAAATTATATAGTTGGTGTTTGTGCTTGAATTTTTGAAATATCTAAAAGTAAGAATGATGTATTGTCTAAAGGTGTACCGTTTCCGTATAGTTTAGCTAAATATACTGTTTCGTCTTCTAAGAAATGGTATTCTTCAGATTTGTCAATTTTATTACTTGAGCCAACTCCCATGAAATATTTTTTACCAATTCCAAAAATTGCTTTATCTTTAGAAATTTCACAAGATTGAACAAATGTAATTGGAAATGGTAAATTATTAACCCATCTACCATCATCAGTTCTATAGTAAATAGATGGTAAAATTTTGGCATAATAATCATATGGATTTACAATACATAATGCACTTAAAACTTTTCTCTTACCTTCATTGGTCAATTTAGCCATTAATGTTCCTAATGTAACAAGGCTCAAATCATTAATTACTTCAGCATCTTTCTCCGGATAAACACCCTCAACTACATTTCCTTTTAAGTTTCTGTTCATTCCAATAGGTCCTTTACTTCCATCACCAGAAACAATTGCCGATTCTAAACCAATAGATAATGACTCAAGTAAAAATCTTCTAACAAACATATCCATATATGTTGGTCCTAAATCTAAATGAGCTTTCGCAACTGGTAAGTATGCAGATAATTTTTTTGCATTTGAAGTTATCTTCTTAAATGCTGATTTTAGTTCTTTCTTAATTTCATCAGTAAGTTCTCCCCACCATGCAGCATCTGCATCACCATTTCTAACAATAATTTCAGCTACTCCAGTAACATTTTGAAAGTTAATGTATTGTAATAGTTCATGAGTTTTCTCTAAATCTTCAAATACACTATCGATAATAGTTCTAGGCATTTCAATATCTGTTAAAGCTGAGTTGGTTTTCATAGCATTTACTAATGAATTATAGTAATCTTCTTCAACTTTAGTAAGAACTCTAACTCCTCTTTGAGCTAAAATTTCTTTGTCATTTGATGCTTGAGCACTTTCAAAATCTGCTTTTACTTCATTAGCTAAATTATCAAAATATGCCATAATCTCATCAATGAATTCCTCTGCTTTATTTTCATTTATAGCATTTAATGCTTTTGATTTTAATTCTGCTTTTGAAATATTATTTAAATCTTTATTTTTCATTTATATCCCTCCATTATTTCAAATTAAAAAGTGTTTCTTTAACACTTTCATTTTTATTTTTTTGATTATCAATTTTATTTGAAATTATAATATTCGTTTCATTAACAATCTTTGATGTTTTTTTATTCTGTGTTTTATAATCTTTTATGATTTTACTAAGACTTGAAAGAACACTATTACTTTTTTCATTTAGTTCTAACACTTCGTCACAGAATCCTTTTTCTAAAGCTTCTGATGCTGTCAAATAAGTTTCGGCGTCCAATAAAGACTTTAACTCTTCTTCACTTATTTTTACTCTTGATAAGTAACATTGAATAACAGCTTCCATAACTTTATCCATATCGGTTGCTGTTTTTCTAAGATCATCTGCATTTCCAACTGTTATTGTCCAACAATTATGAATCATCATTAAAGTATTAGCTGGCATTATAATTTTATCTCCAGCCATTGCAATTATTGATGCTGCTGATGCTGCAATTGAATCAACATAACACACAATAGTTGATGTCTTGCTCTTCTCTCTTAATAAATTATAAATTGCGATTCCTGTAAATGTATCTCCACCAAGCGAGTTGATGTGAACATTAATAGTTTTAGCATTTGTATTATTAAGTTTGTTTCGAATGTCAGTTGCTGAAACCTCATCTTCCCACCATGCAAAATCTACAATATCACCATAAATGTATAAGTCTGCTTCTTCGGTTTCCTCATTATCTACAAATTTCATAAATGTCTGTGTTGTTTTCATGTCTTTTCACCCTCTTTCTCATTTTCTTTGCTTAAATCTGCACTATAATTTTTAGTAATATAATGTGTATTAGCCCATTCTTCATCAACTGTATCAAATTTTACAATTCGTCTAACTTCGTTAGGACTATAACCATTTCTAATTAAAGCCTCTTGATTAGACGCAGTTTCCAAAATATCAATATGCTTTAATGATGATGTGTCTATTTTTAAATAAGAACCACTTATATATGATAATTTCCCATATAATTTACGATTTATTTCATCTGAAAACATGTTGGAAACAGGATCTAAACAAAATGTTTGAAAACTTTGAATAGAACTATTAAGCTCTGCCAAATTACCCATTAATAATCCTTTTGGAATATTAAAAGCAATCCCTGTAACACTAAATATCTCTTCGATTAAATTATTTATTTCTGTACTGTTTGTAGTTGATTTTATTTTGTCTGATTCTATAAATTGAAATCCTTCCTCAACTGGCATAACAGCATTAGTATGTTCAAAATAATCTTTAAATTTATCACGTATATATTGTCTTAATTTCTCTTGATCATCAAATCTTTGAGAAAATTGTGTCGATAACTTAACTTGTCCTTTTATTCCACCGCGTTTTCCATAATCATTCATAGCATGAGATAATAATTTTCCATAAGAGGCATACAATCCATCTATAAGATTTGTTACTTTTTTCTCATTCAATCTTAAATAAAACACTTCATTCATTTTATAAGTTTTCTTCATAGTCAACGTACCAATTTGAACATTACTAAATGATTTTTCATATAAAACTTTATCATCTTTCAAAAATGAATCTGCAATATAAAAATAACCATTCGCTTGAATGATTAAAATCTCATTTTCTTGAACTAGTTGATAAATTGCTTTATTCCAAAATTCTTGGGCATTTTGATTCGGATTAGGCTCAATATTAAATAAATAATAGTTTTCTTCTTTTACCTCTTTATTTTTTACATAGGTTTTAAATTCACTATTCGCTAATCCCTTTGAAATTAGATTAATAGCACTATAAATTGCTAATTCTTTATAATACACTTCAAGCAAAACATCTGTATCGAAGGATTCGGATAAATTTGTGGTACCATCCTTGGTAAAAGCAAATTTTAACCAATTTAATAGTCCCATATAATCCCACCTTTCTAAAATGTTATTGCACCAAGCAAATCGTTGTTACTAACGTCTGCTGGTATTTCACTCTCAATACTCATTGCTGCAACTAATGCCATAAAACCATCCGTTTTTCTCAACTTAGGCTCTATTTTTTTATAAGATTTATTGCCTTTTTTATCAATATCTACATAAGTATTATTTGTATACCAACGCATCATAGGATCATCTCCATATATGATTTTATGATTTGCAAAAATTTCATCAATTAGTGGAGCAACTTTATTATGAGTTATGTAACCATTACCAATTAACACGAGTAGCCCATCTGGGTGTTCTTTGTCTTGTGGATATATTCCATATTTATCAAATGTATTTTTTAGAGCGTTATATCTAAATCTATCCATAGCAATTCTCTTTATTCCATATTTTTTTAATGCACTTAAAAACCAAAAAACTACTAATTCAGGATCTATTGTATTTCCTTTTGTTATTTCTGCTTTACCTTTTTTTACAGATTCTTCTATAAGCTCTTCTTTTATTGCTTTTAAATTAGGACTTTTTCCACAAATGAAAGTATGATGCAACCAAATATATTTATTCTCTTTCTTAAATAACAATCCTACTGCACAAAAATCTCTAATTTCAGCATAATCTATACCGCCAACTGCTGTATAATTATCTAAATTTGGTATTTCTTGATTTGTAGCCAAAATATCGTTCCATTCTGCTACAGCTGTTGCCTCATCACGATGCGGTACATTCATTCGTTTGGTCATAAATTCATTTCTTTGGTGTGGACGTATTTTCATAGATTCATAAGCATCTAACATTTCTTCTTTTAATTCAGGTAAATAATTAATAGCGGGGCAAGGTTTTTCCCATGCTTCAAAATCATCAACTTCATTTGGATCATCTAGCTCACAAACAAATGGAAACATTCTAGAATTAGGAATTAGTCCATTTAATATGTTATCAGATTCATTGTCATATGAATCTAAAACACCATCTCTAACATTACCATCAGTTGTTATTATAAAAGTTCTACTATCCTTCTTTTTACCAAATCCTGAAGTATGAACGTCTATATTTTTAAATGACTCATAAGCGTGAATTTCATCAAAAATTAAACAGCCTGGACGTCCACCATCTTTTGTTTTTGGATTAGAAGTATAAAACTTTAATCGTGAACGTGTTGATTTAAAGATTATTTTTTCCAACGTATAAATAAATCTACTTGCTAATTTCTTATTTTTTATATCATCAATGACATTGTAAACATCATCAAATGAAGTTTTTGCTTGTTCTTCACTATTCGCAATTATTTCCACATTATAACTCGGAATATTATTTATACTTGAAATAAGAATAAAAGACAATGCAGATATGAATCCATTTTTACCATTCCCACGACCCATTTTGATATAAAACTCTTTAAAAACTAGCTTATTATCTCTCTTATAACGCAAAAAAACACATGCTAAGATGTATTTTTGAAATGGAAATAGTTTAAAAAAATATCTTTCAATCGCGCGAATAGCTTTGTCTATTTTTTCATTTTCAAAATAAACATCTTCTTCCAATTTACGCTTGACTAATTCTATATTTTTTCTAACTTTACGACAAACTTTAACTTTACCGGTATCTACTAAATCAAAATATTCTTGTACATATTTGTTACTATTAGAATATATCATCTTCGTCACCATCATCAAACTGCTTATTAATCATTTTTGATGGTTTAAGTCCGAGTGCATCTAATAATTTAATCATTTGAGCATTCGTACGATTTAGAAGGTCTATGCTAGGATTACTCTTGCTTCCTTTTTGACCGCCACCATTATCATATTCTAAAGATACACCTCTTTCTTCAATATCCTGGGATAGCAAACATTTGGTGTCATACATTTGAATATAATCTTTTAATAAATCCTCAGTATAGGCATTGTAATTATCAGCAAGTTCTAATTGTTCTTTCAAACTTTTATAAATATCTCCTCTAATACCTGATAGACGTTTTTTTCTTTTTTTCTTTTCTTTCGAGCAGTCACCCATGTACACCACCCCCCTTCACATGAATTTTTTGAAATTTCTCCAAAGGCACTACCCCCTCACGTTTAAGTAACCCCCAAATATGGTACTGATTTTTTGACCGGGGGGGGATGTTACCAACGTTCGATTGTATAAAATTTCTTCCTTTTTTGGAATTTAAACCTTTCGTGGATTTCATTATGACATCTCGTGCATAAAGTAATTAAATTACTATTTTCAAAAGCAAGTTCAGGATATAATTTAAGTTCCTTTATATGATGAACTTCTAACTTTTTCTTCTTGCCTTTTGATCGTGAATTGTTGGTTGTAACTTTTCCTTTTAATTTACATCTTTGGCACTCATAATTATCTCTTCTTAAAATTTCTAATCTTTTCTTTACCCAACGTGGAAGATGATAAAAACTATCATCTGTTATTTGTTTGGGTCTTCATTAGAGTCCGGATTAGTTATACTATCTTTATTAGTCTCTTGATGATTAGTCTGTTCTTTTGAATCAATTGCATTATCTTTGCCCGTTTCATTGATAGAAGTTAATTTGTTATTATCAGCATTACCTTCAATGTCATTAGATTTTAAATCTTTATCTGATTCTTTATCTGATTCTTTTTCTAAACTAATTACTGAAGGAGTTTCAATATTTTCATATTCAACATATCCTGCTGCAGCTAACTTATCAGCTCTTTCTCTGTTAGTTCTGTAAAAAGTATTAGGTCCTGATGAAATAAAATTATTTCTATCAGTAGCATCATTGAAACTACGTACTACTCTAACAAATACAATCTCATCTTTAGAATCATTAATTAATACTTTTGGTTTTTGGATATTCATCTTATCTTTTTTTGTTTTTTCCATGGTATCACCTCTCTTTCTTTCAAAAAAAAGGAATTGCTTTGAATTGCAATACCTTTTCTTAATTTTTTATTCATAGAGGATTTAGATGTAAATTTATTTAAACAATCTCACGATTACACTATAGCACATTAAAAGTAAGATTTTGTAAGATTTTGTAAGAACTTTCATTTTAATGATTATTTTGTTCATTTATTTCTTTTTCTATTTTTTTCATTTCAACTCTTAAAGTTGATATTAAATCGTAAGTGTATTCTCTCGTATAATTAATTACTCTAGCTATTTCTGTTACTTTAAATTTTGATACAAATTTTAAATAATAAATTATATCTCGGAAATCTTTGCTCGACTTTAATTCTTCAAGTTTTTCCTCAACTCGTTTTTTTCTAGAAGTAACAAGCATTTCTTGATAAGGAATTCTTTCTTCCATATCAATTTTTTTAGCTATTAATTTTCCCATTTTATCTTGAGAAGAATTATCATGTGACACTTCTTCTTTCATTTCAGTCACTGTTTTCGAAAGCTCTGATATAACAGAATCAATTGAATTTTGTAATTTATCAAAATCTCTTTTTGCTTTTAGATGCAAATACCATCTCTTATGATACTCCTTAAAAATTGGATCCATTTCTTCCATAGTCACACTTAACCTTTCCCTATAATTAAAATTTTTTCTTTATTGCTTTGAAAATTTTATATATTTTAGCAAGTATTACACCAATCAAATAACCAATGCAATAAATAAATTTTGACGGCCCAATTAATAGAATTAAAATTGTAATTAATATAATAATAGTTTTCATTTATCATCGCCTAATTCTAATTCAAAACCATCAACATTACCATTTAATTTATTAATGCAATGAATAATCATAGTATCAGTATTATCTTTATCTATCCCTTTTAAATAATCTAATACTCTTTTAACACTATTAATACGATATTCTAAAAGTTCAATTTGAATTTCTTTATCTATCTTATTTACCTCTTCTATGTGCTTATCTCTTTCTTTTCTTTTAGCTTCAATTTCTTCATAAAAACTTAATAAATGTCCTTTATTAAAATCCATCTTGATCACCTCTTTCTTACCTATATGAACTTTACATAATGACATAATTCTGTTAAATTCAATTTTTAATATTTATATCTTAATTTTTACTTTGTTTTATAATCTTCTTCATATTACCAGGAATATGATATTTTTATATTCAATTTACAATTTTTCATTTTGTAAAATTAATTTTGATTTTTTAAAAATAGCTATCAAAATATTTAATTATCAATTTTATTCTCATGGCTTTAAAATATTTATGTTTTGTCTTTAAATACATATATTCATGCATTAGGTGATTTTTTAAATTTGTTATTGATTTACCATTTTGTCTTGCTGTATAAACAACGATTTTACTGCCTTTATATAATAGTTCATGATATTTTTTGTATGCTTCTTTAGAATAGTAATTTAATAATCTTTTTAATCTCCAAGCTAAAATATATTTATGTTCCTGTTTTAGTACTTTTATTTTCTTTAGTACACTATTTTTGATAGATACATACATTGGAGTAAATATTGTAGATTCTAAATTAATAGCTAATTTGTGTTCCTCAGGTGTAAGCATTAAAATTCTATTGTTATATTTACAATAATGTTTTATTTTATTCCGCATACATTTATTTCCTAACTACCTAAATAAAAATTTTTTCTTTTTACATTTTTGTCATCTGTATTCCAACAAATATACAATAAAGTAACTCTTTCGCTTGAATGATTCAGCATTTCTTTTAAACCTATAATATCTCCTGTTTTTTCATAATATTGCCTAGCAAAATACTTTCTTAATGAATGACAGCCAACAGGATATGTAACTTTCACTTCATCTGCTAACTCTTTTATTACTTGCCAAGCACGCTGTCTAGTTATTGGCTTATTAATGCCTTTTCTACTTCTAAACAAATATTCTCCATCAATTAGATTGTTTCTGGTAATGTAGTTGTAAATATCTTTATTTAGCGATGGGTGTAATGCAAATGATTGCTCTTTATTCGTCTTTGCCTCACGAATATAAATACTGCCATTCTTAAAATTATCAACGCGTAATTGTAAAATATCTTCGATCCTAAAAGCAAGATTCATTCCTAAAACTAAAATCATATAATTTCTATCCCAAATATATTTTTGCTCATCATTTTGATTATCAGCAGCACTGTTTCTTCTTTTTTTGCAAATGACTAACATATTATTAATATCTGCTTCTTTAAATGGCCTAACTGTTTTTCGGCCATAATTAATTCTAAACACTCTACCCATTATCTAACCTCAATTCTTCTACTTGTTTTGAATTGCCAATGCCATAATCAATACCAACACTAATATTCAACTCTTTATTTAATAATTGATTTGCTATTTCATTTTGGATGACTTCAGGAATCATTTGTATTGGTTCAGATGATTTTTCTGCAAGCTCTGCTTGATAATCCTTACAAATATTTTCATCTATTAAAGCAAACATAAATGTTTTATTAGTACAACTTAACCTATTAGAACATTTTTGACATTTTGGATTGGTTATTGTTATTGTCTTTGTCATTATCTATACCCCCATTTGCTTTATCCAATACTTTTTGATAATTATCTCTAATAGTTAGAAGTAATGCTACACTTTCTCCTTTGGCTATATATTTATTACATTCTTCTATCTTATCTTCTAAATACTTTATTAAACCGTCTAATATATTGGCTTTAGCTTCTATTTCTGCTAAATAAAAATCTTCAAAATCCGGCTCATAATTTTCTGACAATTGCTGATTTAGTCTTTCTTGAAAAATGATATTTTTATTTTTTATTTTACTCATAAGCTTGCCTCAATTCTTCTACTTGCCTAAATTCTTCTACTTGCCTATTTATTGCTTTTAATAATTGTGGAGTTATTATCAGACAACCAATATCTATATTCCCATCGTAATCAAAATAAATATAATTCAAACCCTTCTTATAAACTTTTATTGCAAACATTGAAGTATGTTCTTTCACTTCCATAAATCCTAATTGTTTAAATATTTCTTCAGCATTCATTCTATCCCTCTCTTATATTCAAGACATTTTGACAACCACAGTGTGGACAATCAAAACATTCAAACTTTTTAATTCTATTTGCAATTGAATTTATTCCTTTATTTTTTTGGACTATGTATTTGTTTTCTTTTATCAAATCAAATTGTTTTCCACAAACTTTGCATACATTTATTTTTTCAAGGTCTTTTATATCAATTACCTCGTATTTATTCTTAAATAAAAATTTAAACATCTTTATCACTCTCCTAAGGCTAAAAATACTACACTTATCATTAATAAATTTAAAGTAAAATATATTATCGCTGTAATAATTTTAGCTTTTCTATCGATTTCCTCATCTTTATTCTTTTTGATCATAACTAATCCTCAAATACTTCTACTAATTTACTTATGTTTTCATTTATTTGATGTATTTCTTGTGTCATATATGCCATGTGATTTATTACGATTACAACAGCAACAGCTACTAATACAAATTTTAATAAAGTAATATAACTACTCGTTTTCATAATTACTTATCACCGACTTGTGTTTTTATTTCTATTGGTACAATTGCTTCTGGTCTAAATACCATCTTATAATCATATCTTGATACATCACTATATTCTAATTGCTCAATCACATAAGTTGTTTCAGATGCATTTTTTAATAAATGTTTTTGATATTTATTTTCACCAATTTTACAAATAACATTTAATTCATCGCTAACGCCATCTTGGATAGAACAATTCCCCGTTATTTCAAATAAAAATGTATCACTTCTCAAATTTATAAAAACTATTCTTCTCCTAACTTTAAATTCGTCGGCATCTCTACTAATATTGTGGCTAACTGTATCAGCACTTGTACAACCTGTAACTACAATAGATAATAATACAATTACTATTGTAATCATTATTAATTTCTTTTTTTTCATTTCATTTTTACCTTTCGTGGATTAAATACTCTATTAACTTTTTCTTTAGGTATTGGAATACAATTACCATGATAATTGTCAGATTCCTTTTTTATAATAATTCCTTTGTCACTTGGAATATTTTCGTATTTAAGAAAACATTCTAAATAACCTTTTGGTGATTCGCATAAATAAAATCTAGGATATTCTTTTAATACTTTATATTTCATTTTTAATATCACCTTTTATTTATGCTTTTTTATAGCCATTGGTACAATTTTATGTTTCTTTGCTAATTTCATAAAACTTTGTAATTTCCTTAGTTTTGTAATTGAGCAACAATGACTATTCAGTATCTGAATATATTTATTATTAAACCAGTTTTGATCATATTTCTTACACTTCATACTTTTTCCCTTTCTATAACTTTTAAAATGATAAACGAACTATTTGTATTAGAACTCCCAAAATAATCATCACACAGGCAATGATTATCATTGCAGATATTACTTTATATAATTTATTGTTATTCATAACTCGATCCTCTCTTATATTTTAATTAATTGACCAAACTCACAGCAACAAACTCGTCAATTTATAAGAACAATGAAAGTAGGAGTTTCTATGCGGGGTGCTATCAAAATGCTGTTTTTAAGTACAAACTTATTTTCTTTTTTTATTACTTGGCTTCAGTCTTTTATCATATTGATTTACTGTTAATGGCATATGCATTAATTTACAATGTTTAGAAAAATTTTCTAATTTTTCATTTGCTGATACTAATCCTGACTTTAATTTATTATTTTCCTTTTGCAATCCACCAATTCTACCAGTAGCCGATTTTAATTTTTCTAAATATTCCGATACTATTTTCTTAGATTCCTGAAACTTTTCATCTAAAATAAGTTTTTCTTCATTTAAAATTTTGCATTTTAATGATAATTTTTCAATATCATTAAGAAGTTCTGCGTTTTTATCCAACAATTTGTGTTTAGTTATTTGCAATTCATCAATTTCATCATTTAAAGATTTCTTTTCTTTTTGAAAATCTTTTTGTACATACATTCCTTGCTTAATTTGTTTTAGCAAATCGTCATAGTTTTTATTAGTTAATATCTTCATAAATTACCTCTTTTTATTAATTTTTTTCTAGTTTTAAGTATTCATTAATTATTGCATCATGAATTAAGCCTCTAGTCTCTTTATCAATTGGGTGAACAACGTCCGCATAAGATCCATCCGGATTTTTTCTCGAAGGCATCGCAATAAACAGTCCATTATCACCCTCAATAATACGAATATCGTGAATAGCCAATTGATCGTTAATTAAAATACTTGCCAATCCTTTTAATCTTGAATTTTCCTTTTCTACTTTTCTAATGCTTATACTTGTTATTTTCATCTTTTTATTCCTTCTCTCTTATAAATATTTTTTCAATTATTAATAGTAAATAATTATATTGAACTATTGTTATATCCAATAATGAATCAACATTGCATATTTTCATAATCCATTTACTTTTAATTTTGTATTTTTCTAATGTTTCAATTAATTTATTTAATTGATCTTTTTCTAGTTTTTCCATTTTATTCTTTTCTCCAAGCATTTGGATCTCCAACATTTTTTTCAATATCATCATATCTTTGATTTTCTTTATTATAATGAAGACCTATCGTGCCTACTTTTCCATTTCTGTTTTTAGCTATTATTACTGAAATGTCTATTTCCGACTTTGACAAATTATTATTATGATTCTCATCGTATAATAACAATACTGTCGTAGCAGATTGTTCTAACTCACCAGATTCTTTCAAATCCGATATTTTAGGCATCTTATCTTTTCCATTATTATTTTCGGAATTTCTATTCAACTGACTCACCAGAAAAATAGTACAATCATAATCCAAACTTATTTGTCTTAATTCTTTTACAATTGCTGTAACTCTTTCATAAGATGTTGTATATTTTTTATCTCCAACAATTAATCCAACATAATCGATAAATGCTATAGTATGACCTTTCCTGGATTCATTAACAATAGTTCTTCGTATTGATGCAATTGTCTGACTATTATTAATTATTTTGATATTTTTATTAGCAATTCTTTTGCAGCCTTCTTTTATCTGTTGTTCCTGATATTCCGTTTTGGGATTATTGTGATATGACATTGCAATTCCTGTGTTAATTGAAACAAGTCTTTTATAAACTTGATTATCTGCCATTTCCATATTAAATAATACACAGTTATAATTATTCGATAAGTCCTCTAAAAGGTTTAAAATAAACCCGGATTTCCCAATACCAGTTCTTGCGGCAACTACAACCAAATCATGTTCTTGAATATTTGCATGTTTTGATAATGTTTTGAATCTAAAATTAATATTTATTCCTGCCGTACTAATTAATCGAAATATTTCTTCAGCATTCAATTGATGCGTTGTTAGTTTAATATTTAATGTTTCAAATTTATGGATATCATTTAATAGTTCTTCTGTTGAAATATTTTCTTTTTGATAAGCATTGATAGAATTTAAAATTTTAGATTTTCTATACCTTTCAAACAAACTAGACTGAAAGTAATTAAGATCAGGGATTGGAAATGCTTCAGTCATCATAAATGTCAGTTTTTCAATAATGTCATTAATCTTAAACTTTTCATTAAACATATGCGAATAATTAGTTGCTATTGTAGCAATATTAATTGTTCTTGAATCTTGATATTGTTGTTTAAACAATTTAAAAATAAATTTATTTTTTGGTTCAAAAAAGCATTCTTCAGAAACTACTATTTTAGCCATTAAATCAGGTTTTAATAAAATGTTACCTAATAGTTCTTCTTCTATCTTGTAATCCATTAATCTAGCCTCTCATAACAACCTGTACTTGATATTTCGGCTCGTCTATCAAGCTGATTATTATTTTTTGATTTTTTATTATTAAATTGTTCAATATATCTTTTTGCATCATTTAATGTTTGTACATTGGCCTTTTTCCAATTGTAAATAATTCTGTCTATATACTTCATTACAAATTGTCCTGCTGTAGATGCTTCCATAACTGCTAATTTTAAAATATCAATTGGATAATTCCATGTTCTAATCATTTCAATTTCTAAAGGACTTATAGTTCTTCCAAATTCTTTCTCAATAATTTCAAAAATTTGTATAAACGTATCTTGACCCATTTCAAATTGTTCAGGTGTATCTGTTGTATTTATATTACTATTATTATTACTATTCTTTTCTATACTGGGTTGCCAGTTGGTTGCCAAATGGTTGCCAGAGTCATTTTCATCTGATAATTTATAGATTTTATCAGTAACAGACAGCTGATTTCTCTCGTCAATATGTATTGTCGGATTATACCTATCTTTACGAATTGTATTGTGTATAAGCCAATGTCTTATTACACATACTTTATTCTCAAATGGTATTAAATAATTTTTAGCAATCAATACCCTTAAATCATCTTCAGAACAGCCAATCATTTTAATTATCTTCATCGGTGAATCTATAAAGCCATCATCATCCGCTCTCATACAAAAATCATAATACAAGAGTCGTGTAGATATTGGCATCTGAAGAAACAAATCGGTATCAATTATATTCATGCTTAGCATTCTTTTCTGTGCCATTAATTAACCTCCCTCTTGAAAAAAGAAAAGTTTTGTTGTATACTACAAATGTCATTTTGACAAAGGGAACTTTCTTGGTCGTTGGTTTCCTTTTTTTGTGTCTTAATCATTTTTTTCTTCTCCAAATAAATCATCAAATAAATATTCACTAATGAATCCACATAACATGAATGTAAATCCTCCATATAACGTCCATCCCATTGTTGTTTTATGCATCCAGCTATATATAGTCATCATGTAAAAATCATGTACTATTACTGAAATACAAATCATTAAAACTATAATCTTAAATAAGTTTCTCCATTTTATTTTTTGTCTTTTCTTCATTTCCCTTTTTCTCCTTTTTAAAATCCAAATTTCTTTCGTACAAGTTTAGTAAGAGCAAGCATTGGTCGTTCACCAGGAATTACATATTTTTTTTCTTCCATTTCTTCTCTAGCTTCTTTTATATACTTTAAAGCTTTTGAATATGAAATTTCTGGTATTAAAACTTGCAAATCATCTGCAGTTATATAAAGCTGTTCTAAAATTTGTTCTTTTGTCTTGTCAGGGACTTTTCTTTTCTTTGTCATTTTGATCTCCTTGATATTTCTTATTTTCTCCTTTACAATATTTTTAAAAGGAGGTGTTTTTTTGAATACAACCATAATTGTTGCAATCATTACTGCTTGTTCTGCTATTATTCCTCAAATCGCTATCACAATTATTAAAAATCATTATGATTTAAAATTGAAAAAGATTGAAATGTATGAACAGGCAAAACGTGAAGCATTAAATAATTTTATTAGTTCTGCCACTATTTGTTCATTAAACTCAAATGAACCAAATTCTTCTCAGTTACATAATTTATATGAGTCTGTATATACTATTTTGGCTTACTTTCCGGAAGCCGATGAAATCTTGAGTGAGTTTGAATTAAAATATATTTATTCACACAAGAATGATCACGACATAGATAGGCTTTCCAAAGCAACTCTAAGAACTATAGTTATAAAACTAACCAAATTATTATCTGAAAAATACTAAATAAAATTAATTGATATATGGCATTACAAAGGTCATATATTTTATTTTGATTTTTTAAGTGAATGTAAATTGATATTAATATTTGCCATATTGCTACAATCAACGTACTTAATAATTTTTCTTTCATTTATTCTCCTATTCTATTCATCAATACTTTTTATTGCAATTTGCAATATATTTTTTAAAAAAAATTCAAATAAATTACAATCTAAAAATTCTGATAAAATTAAAGCCTGCTCTAAACTCAATTTATTAGGATTATATTCCAACTCTCTATACGTAGGAATAGATATATTTAAGATTTTTGAACATTCTTCCTGACTTTTTTTATTTTTAAAACGTTGTAATCTTATTTTTTCACTAAGCAAATCTATTTCCTCACTATTCATAATTTTACCTCCTTACATTTGTAATTATATATTGCAATTTGCAATATGTCAATTCTTTTTTGCAAATTGCAAAAAAAATATTGCACACAATGTATAATAATGCTATAATTTAGCCAGAAAGGAATAACATTATGACAAACTTTTTCGCAAAAAATATTAAATATTTAAGACTTAAAAAAAATATAGATCAACAGGTCATGGCAGAAGATTTAGGTGTTGCACAATCAACTTTAAGCTGCTGGGAAAATGGATTAAGAACTCCCGATTTAGATATGATAGCTAAAATTTCAAAATATTTAAATGTCTATGACGATTTTATTACAAGAGATTTAAGCAAAACTAATTCTACTTTCGATGAATTAGACATACTTTTCAGTAAAAATAAAGATATTTTGACAGACGAAGATAAAGAATATATGAAATTTATAATAGAAAAAAGAAAAAGGGAAATTGATAAACAATTAGACGGAGAGTAATATGGACTTGTATAATTTATTAAATAAAGAAATTACTCAACAAGAACTTTTAAATTATTACAATGCAGCTATTGTATATGAAAAATTACCTAATGATATAAATGGTTGTGTTATGAATTATAGAGGTGTTAACTTAATAATAGTTGACAAAGATTTATCTTACTATAAAAAGAAAAAGACAATTCTCCATGAGTTAGCCCACATTGAGTTAAGTCAATTAAATCAAATAGACAACGATTTATTCGCTTTCAAAAGAGATAAATACGAAGACGAAGCTGATAGATATATTAAATTTTTGTCAGATATAGTTGACAAAAAGAAAGGAAGTATTAATGAACACTGAACTAACAGAAAACAAAGAATTAGTTTTATTTGAAAATAATAAAATAAGGAGAAAAGAATACAAAGGTGAATGGTATTATTCAATTGTTGATATAATCGGAATATTAACTGAAAGTGTTAATCCTAACGATTATTGGTATAGGCTAAAAAAAAGAATGCAAGAAGAAGAATTTTTTGAACTATCGACAAATTGTCGACGTTTCAAATTGGTTGCTCAAGATGGTAAAATGCGTTTAACTGATTGTGCCAGTAGAGAAACTATATTCAGAATTATACAAAGCGTTCCTAGTCCTAATGCCGAGCCATTTAAACTATGGTTTGCACGATTAGCAGAAGAAAGAATACAAGAAGTTATTGATCCTTCTTTAGCAATAGAAAGAGCAAGAATAACATATTTAAAAAAGGGCTATTCTGAAGAGTGGATTAATGCCAGAATAAAAGGTATTCCTGCTAGAAATGAATTGACTGATGAATGGAAAAACAGAGGTGCAAAAACATCTAAAGATTTTGCTATACTAACTGATGAAATAAGTAGAGGAACATTTGGAATTACAACTAATAAACATAAGAGCATCAAAAATCTTGATAAGAAACAAGCATTAAGGGACAATATGTCACCAATGGAATTAGCTCTTACTACACTAGCAGAAGTTACTACCACAGAATTACATAGAACTAATGATTCACAAGGTATGCGAGCTTTAAAGAATGATGCTAGTACCGGTGGAAATATTGCAGCTATTACTAGAAGAAATATTGAAAAAGAGTTGGGTAAGCCTGTTGTAACAGCCGAAAATGCAATCAATTTCAAAAATCAAAAACAAATTAGTGAATAAAAAAAGATCTCGTGTTGGTAGCACGAGATCAAAACCTAAAATAGGTACACAAAAGTAAAAAGTCCCTGACAAGACAAATTCTTTTTTGTGTACTTACATTTTAACATATTCAAGTAGTTATTACAAGAAAAAGGAGATGTAAGTTATGGCAGTTTATAACGAAAAAAACAAAGCGAAATGGACTAAAGATGGTCGACATTGGTACTTTAGAAAAAGTTATAGAGATTCTAAAGGAAAAATAAGATATTATAAATCAAAAATGTTCGAAACAAGAGAAATAGCAGAAAGTGAAGAATTACTTTTTTTAACCAAGCGAGATAATCCTTCTTTAGTAAAATTTGAAGTTGTGGCACTAGATTATTTTAAATACATGTATGCTACAAAAAAAGAATCTACTGTTTATTCATACGAGAATGTCTATAAGCATCATTTAAAGCCTTATTTCGAGCACTTTTACATAAATAATATAAATACACGCATTATCAACAATTGGAAGTTAGAAGTTCAAAAGACTAATTCTAGCATTGCTTATTTAAATAAAATGTACAATATCCTTAAGGGAATATTTGATTTTGCTATCAAAAACTATAATATTGAAACTAATTTCGTCCAATTATGTGGAAGATTTGAAAAAACAAATGAGAGTGTAATTGATGATAAAGAGAAAATTAGATATATCACATACGAAGAATTCACAACACTTATATCAACAATAGAAGACATTGCTTGGAAAACATTTTTTATATTTTTATATTATACTGGAATGCGTAAAGGTGAAGTTCAAGCACTAAATTGGAATGATATTAACTTTGATAAAAACGAAATACGAGTTAATAAAACTTTATCAGTAAAAACAAAAGATGCATATAAAATTACAAATACTAAAAATTATATTAATAGAACTATTATAATGAGCAAAACATTAAAAGAACAATTATTAGAATATAAAGATTATTGCAAACAATACACGGATTTTAAAGAATCATGGTTTGTGTTCGGCTGCAGTAGATTTTTAGCACAAACTACTATAGATAATAATAAACATAAATATTTTAAACTAGCAAAAATACACGAAATAACTATTCATGAGTTTAGACATAGTCATGTATCTTTATTAATCAATGAATATATAAAAACCTCTAAAGAAAAAAATATGAAAATAGATACCGCCAAATTCTTCTTAATGATGTCAAATCGTATGGGACATACAATACAGGTCATGCAAGAAACTTATATGCACTTATTTCCTACTATTCAAAATGAGATTGTCGACTTATTGGACAATCTTTAAAAAGTATTAAATTTTAAGATAAGATTATAAAGTATTGTCCTAAAATTGTCGTAAGCAAAATAAAAACGTTGATATATCAACGTAAAATACCTATTGGTGGAGCTGAGGAGAATCGAACTCCTGTCCGAAAATAAAGCTACATAAACTTCTACAAGCTTAGTTAACTAATTATTCTCATATATTATCCAAGTAATTAACGACCAAGATAATATACCAGTCTAAAAATTCTTTCTACTAGCTAGACAACTAATAGCTATAACTCGTTAAATTGAGCTCTCTAAAAATCCACGAGTAAAAATTAATAGAAAGCGCAGGCCATTATATTATTAGGCAAAAGCTACAGCTTGGCGTCCACCAAACATGTTTGCTACTGCATTTTTTAAATTTTTTGCGTTTATTTTTTTGTGTCCGTGACGTGGACAATCGACTTGCCATCTATGCTCAAATATTCCCGTCGAAACCAAGTCAGCCCCATAAAAAGATTATAACATAACAAATATTATTTATCAATGTAAAGAGACTTAAAAAAATATGTCTAATACATAGAAATCCTTAGTAAAATTAGGCCAAATATGGTATACTAATAATCGGAGGTTGAATCATATGGAACAATGGAAAAATTTTAAAGAAGGAAACTGGACAAAAACAATTGATGTCCGTGATTTTATTCAAAAAAACTATAAACAATACAATGGAGATGAATCATTTTTAGCTCCAAAAACTAAAAAAACTGAAAAAGTTTGGAACAAATGTGAAGAATTATTAAAAGAAGAGTTAGCAAAACACGTTCTTGATATCGACGTAGATCACATGTCAGGGATTAATGCTTTTGATAAAGGTTACATTTGTGAAGAAGACAATGTAATTGTTGGGCTTCAAACTGATGCACCACTAAAAAGAATAGTAAATCCTTATGGTGGAATAAGAATGGTTTACCAAGAGTTAGAAGCATATAATTACAAATTAAATCCTGAGGTAGATAAATATTTTAATGAGTTTAGAAAAACTCACAATCAAGGTGTTTTTGATGCATATACAAGCGACATTAGAAAGGCTCGTCACGTTGGTTTACTAACAGGTCTACCTGACGCCTATGGCCGTGGTAGAATTATTGGAGATTATAGACGTATCGCATTATATGGTATTGATTTCTTACAAGCTGAAAAGAAAAAAGATCTAGAAAATCTAACTGGCCCAATGACTGCCAAATTAATTCAACTAAGAGAAGATGTTTCTGTTCAAATTAGAGCTTTAGAGGAAATTAAAAAAATGGCTGCTACATATGGCTTTGATATTTCAAAACCAGCCACTAATGCTAAAGAAGCTATACAATGGACATATTTTGGTTACTTAGCAGCAATAAAGGAAAATAATGGAGCTGCTATGAGCTTAGGTAGAGTTGATGCTTTCTTTGATATCTATATAAATAGAGATTTAGAAAACGGAATATTTACTGAAGAAGAGGCACAAGAACTAATTGATCAATTTGTAATCAAATTACGTTTAGCAAGACATTTAAGAACTCCTGACTACGATGAATTGTTTTCAGGAGATCCAACATGGGTTACATGTAGCATTGGTGGAGTAAGTTCTCACAATCGCCATATGGTTACAAAAAGTTCATACCGTATTCTTCACACTTTAACTAACCTAAACCCTGCTCCAGAGCCAAATATGACTGTATTATGGAGCGAAAAATTACCAGAAAGTTTTAAAAAATATTGTGCAAAAATGTCTATTGATACTGATGCTATTCAATATGAAAGTGATGATTTAATGCGCCCAATCTATGGGGAAGATTATGCAATTGCTTGCTGTGTTTCTGCTATGAGAGTTGGTAAAGATATGCAATTCTTTGGAGCAAGATGTAATCTAGCAAAAGCATTATTGTATTCTATTAATGGCGGTATAGACGAAGTTAAAAAAGATAAAGTTCTTGACGGATTTGAAATTATGGATGACGAGTATCTTGATTACGATAAAGTTAAAACTGCTTACTTTAAAGCCCTTGAAAAGGTAGCTGAAATTTACTCTGGGGCAATGAATATCATTCACTATATGCATGATAAATATGCTTATGAAGCTGGACAAATGGCTTTACATGACACAAATGTACATAGATATATGGCTTATGGTGTAGCTGGACTATCTGTTGCCGCTGATTCCCTATCAGCAATCAAATATGCAAAAGTTAAACCAATCCGTAATGAAGAAGGTTTAGCAATTGACTTTGAAATTGAAGGTGAATATCCTCAATACGGAAATGATGATGATAGAGCCGATGACATTGCAATTGAAATCGTAAACAAAATATCATCAGAATTAAAGAAACACAAAACATATCGAAATGCTGAACCAACAATGTCTGTACTAACTATTACTTCAAATGTTGTCTATGGTTCAAAAACAGGAGCAACACCAGATGGAAGAAAAGCCGGTGTACCATTCGCTCCAGGAGCAAATCCAATGCATGGTAGAGATAAATCAGGCGCTATTGCTTCTCTTAACTCTGTAGCTAAATTACCATATGGAGAATGTTGTAAAGATGGTGTATCTAATACCTTCACAATTGTCCCTTCAACACTAGGAGCAAATAAAGAAGAACAAATTATAAACTTAGTTGATTTAATGGATGGATATTTTGCTCAAGGAGCACATCATTTAAATGTAAATGTTCTAAATCGTGAAACACTAATTGATGCAATGGAAAATCCAGAAAAATATCCACTACTTACAATCCGTGTATCAGGATATGCTGTACACTTTAATAGATTAACAAGAAAGCAACAAGAAGAAGTTATTTCAAGAACATTCCATGAATCAAAATAAAATATTTGCGAGCATCGACTCTATTGAATCATTTGGTTTAGTTGATGGTCCAGGAATAAGAGTAGTCGTATTCTTTAACGGATGTAAACTAAGATGCAAATACTGTCACAATCCAGAAATGTGGCAAAAAAAAGAAAACAATTACACCCCACAACAATTAGTGGACAAAATTAAACGTTATAAAACATACTTTAAAGATAAAGGTGGTGTCACATTTTCTGGTGGTGAGCCACTTCTTCAAAGTAAATTTATTATTGAAACAGCTAAACTCCTAAAACAAGAAAATATTCATGTTGCTTTAGACACTGCCGGTGTTGGACTAGGAGATTATGCAGAAGTATTAAAATATATTGATCTAGTTTTACTAGATATAAAACATACAACTAAAACAGGCTATAAAGAAATAACTACTTTAGAAATAGATGAAGTTGAAAAATTTATAGCTGAAATCAACAAACAAAAAAAACCAGTATGGATTAGACAAGTCATAGTTCCAGGAATAATGGACAATCACCAATACATAGACAGTCTTGTCAATTATTTAAAAAAAATCAATAACATACAACGAGTTGACTTCTTACCTTATCATAGACTAGGACGTGAAAAATATTTATCTCTAAATATTCCCTATCCCTACGAAGATAAAGAAGATATGGACAAAACAACCTGTGAAGAATTATATAAATACTTTGAAAGCCAATATAAAAAGGACTAATGTAAGTCCTTTTTCTTTTTATTTATGTACAAATAAAACATTTTTTATAACAAAAGAAGGTGTTAATAATTTTTTAAACTCTTAGCAACTTCTCTTTTTATATCCCTTTGTTTTATAGATTCGCGCTTATCATAATCTTTCTTACCACGACAAACACCTAAAGCAACTTTCAATCTGTTATTTTTAAAATAAAGCTTTACTGGAACTAAAGTAACTCCCTTTAACTTTATAGCTTCATCAAGTTTCTTTATTTCTTTTTTATGTAACAATAACTTTCTACTTCTTGTTTCCGAATGATTAAAAATATTCCCCTCTTTATATTGTCCTACAAACATATTAAGTAAAAAAATCTCTCCATTTTTAATAATTCCATAACAATCTTTTATATTACAGTTACCACTTCTAATTGATTTAATCTCTGTTCCCGTAAGAACTATTCCTGCTTCATAAATATCATCTACAAAGTAATCATGATATACCTTTCTATTAATTATTTCCATCAAATCACGCTCCTATCCCCCACTCAAGTTCAGAATATCGCGAACTAACAATACCTTTATATTTTTCATAATAACTTCTATAATTTGGTAAAATAGTTTCATTTAACTGTGCATATGGGAAAACCTTAAAGTCTCTATTGCTAGAATTCAAATGATATCTCGTATAAGTTAAATCTGCTTTAGGATTAACAATACTAACAGTAACATCTCCATCAACATCAACAACCTTCTTTATTGTAACTTCCATCATCAATCCTGTCAATTTTTCAACCCCAATTTGTCCAGAAATAAAATTTCCCAATGAATAAATTACAAAAGTTTTACCATTGTTAATATACTCCACTGGCTCAACAACATGTGGATGAGCACCAATTATTAAATCAACACCAAGTTCCGATAAATAATTAGCTATTTTAGTTTGATCCTCAGACACGCCCAATGAATATTCAGTTCCCCAATGCATTGCCAATATCACAACATCTACTTTATCTCTTACTTTTTCTATATCTGCTTTAGCCTTTTCATTAGAATAAACATTGTTTAAATACTCTTTACCTGTTGGTGGATTTAACCCATTAGTCCAGGTTGTATACGAAAAGAAAGCATATTTAATACCATTTTTTTCATAAATACGCACCTTATCACGTTCTTCTTGTGATGACCACGATCCGGCTGTTATTATTTGTTCCTTGCTATTCCAATATTTTGTAGATTCAATAACCCCTGTCTCTCCTTTATCCATCGTATGATTAGTTGCTAAAGAAACCAAATCAAATCCAGCATCAATCATCGCATCTCCTACCTCTTGTGGTGAATTAAACCTTGGATAATTAGAATATGGAATCGCCTTACCACCTAAAATAGTCTCCTGATTATAATAAGCTAAATCATAACTACTAGAAATTGGTTTAATAAGTTCAATCATAGGCTTAAAATCATACCCACCATTACTAAGTCTAGCATCATAATAAACTGATTCATGAATTAAAGCATCTCCAACCATAAACAACTTAAATTGATACTCTTTCTTTTTCTTCTCAATCTTTATTGATTTAGTCTCAGCATCACTCAAAAGAAAAAAATTAGAATACAAATAGAAGCCACCTGTTACTAATAATCCTAAAACTAATCCAACCAAAATAATGTTCTTCCATTTTATTCTAATTTTCTTTTTCATTTACTACTACACCTTCTTAACAACCTCAAAGTCAATAGTTTTCTCTTCTCGAGAAGCTCTAATAACTTTAACAATAACTCTATCTCCAATACGATATTGAATATGAGTTCGTTCCCCAGTAAGTGTCATATGTTCTTCATCATAATGGAAAAAGTCATTCATATCTCTTAATGGCACTAATCCCTCAATTAAATTATCAAGTTCTACAAACATCCCAAAACTTGTAACTGAAGAAACCATTCCCTCATATTCTTCACCAATATGATCTTCCATATACTCAGCCATTTTCATATCTTCGACTTCTCTTTCGCAATCAACAGCAGCTCTTTCTCTCGCTGAAGAATGTTCCGTTATATAAACAAGCTTTTCTTCCCACTTACGAACTGTCCCCATATCTGCTTTTCCATCAAATAAATATGTTCTTAACAATCTATGAACAGTTGTATCAGGATAACGTCTAATTGGCGATGTAAAGTGTGTATAACAAGGACTAGCCAAGCCATAATGTCCTAAATTTTCAGGCTTATACACAGCCTTTTGCATACTTCTAAGCAACAAACTGGATAAAATTTTAAATTCCGGTTTATCACGCAAACTCTCTAATATACGTTGCATAGTTGTGGGTTTTACATCTTTAACATCACCATTAACAGTATACCCCAAACTACTAATAAAGCTCAAGAAACTCCTAATTTTATCTTCTTTCGGAATCTCATGTACACGATATACAAACGGTAAATTCATAAAATAAATATGTGATGCAACACACTCATTAGCAGCAATCATAAAATCTTCAATTAAATTTTCGCCAATACCACGTTCTCTTAAAATAACGTCCGTTGGTTTACAGTTTTCATCAACTAAAATTTTTGCCTCCTCAACGCCAAAATCAATATACCCTCTCTTTGTTTTAGCCTTTCGAAGAATAGATGCTAATTCAGCCATTAGTCTTAATGACTTTTCATAACTTTCATAACCATCCGGAACAATATTATTTTCCAAAATACTATTAACTTTATTATAAGTCATTTGAATCTTAGAGCAAATTACACTTTGAAAAATTTCATAATCAATTTGTCGTCCACTAGCATCAAATTCCATTACACAACTAATTGCTAATCTATCAACATTAGGGTTAAGAGAACAAATCCCGTTTGACAATTCATGTGGTAACATTGGAATAACTCTATCCACCAAATAAACACTAGTACCTCTCTCCATTGCTTCATTATCTAAAGGACTACCTTCTTTAACATAATAACTAACATCGGCAATGTGTACACCCAATTTATAATTACCATTATTGAGTCTTTCAATAGATATAGCATCATCTATATCACGGGTATCATCCCCATCAATTGTAAATATTTCCATATCACGCAAATCGCGTCTTCCTACCATTTCTTCTTCACTAACTTCAGCAGGAATATTTTTAACTTCTTCTTTTACATCATCTGGAAAATCAACATTAATATTATATTTATAAATAATAGATAAAATATCCACTCCAGGATCATGCTTATGACCAATAATTTCCAATATTTTTCCTTCATATTTAGTATTACCATTTAATTTTTTTCCAAGTTCTACAACAACCTTATGGCCATCAACAGCATTCATTGCCTTATCTTTTGGTATCTCAATATTAAGTTTTATTTTTGGATCATCTAAAGTAATATGGCCTTTTCCCTTTTTATCAAAATTAATTTCACCAATATATCTTTCAACTTGTCTTTTAATAATTCTAAGAATTCTACCCTCTAATCTATCTAAATTCATTTTACTAGTTATTTCAACCAATACAATATCATCATGAATAGCACCATTCATATTTTCTTGAGAAACGTAAACATCCTCTTCCATATTTTCAATTTCTACAAAGCCAAATCCCTTTTTATTTGCTCGCATCGTTCCTTTTCTCAAATGACTATTTTCAAGCATCATATACTTATCTTTATTAGAATGATAAATTATTACTTCATTTTCCAGTTTTCTAAGTTCATCCATAAGTAAAGTCGTATCTTCTACACTATCTACATTCAAAGCATGCTGTAACTCAAAAATATCAAGTGCCTTATCACTATTTTTTAATACATTAATTATATCGTCTCTCATATGATCACATCCTACACTAACATTATACTCTATTTTGTTCAATATAACTAGACCCTTTTAACAAAAGAAAAAGGACTTAACGTCCTTTAAATAAACATCGAAATTAAACATATAACAAAGAAAGTTAATCCTAAAACTAAAGTAAGTCTACTTATAAACAGTTCAGATCCACGTTCTTTTCTCTTTGTAAATAAATCTGAGTTTCCACCAGAAATAATTTGCGCTGCACTTTCTGCCTTTCCACTTTGTAAAAGAACTATTACAATTAGTAGAATAGAAATAATTAAAAGTGCTGTTTCCATTAACCACACCTCCGATAACAATACCATTATTTTAACATAATTAAATAGCATTTGCAACAATTTTAAATGAAGAAAAAACTTAGATGATTATTGTAAATTTGTATAATTGTAAATGATGTGATACCAAAAAATCAGAAAAAATATTAATTCTAAA
>URZY01000014.1 GCA_900552495.1 uncultured Mycoplasmatota bacterium
TTTTCATCAAAAAAGACAAATAAGTTAAAATATTAACCTATTTGTCAACAGTCTGAAGACCTTTTAAAAGGTCTTTTAATTTGTACTTTGAAGTTTCTTTTGCATGGTTTTTGACGTTGTTAATGTTTTTACAATAGCTTCTTTTTCTGGTCCGTCAGTTAGAAAGGTTCCATTAATCTGTTTACTGTGATTAATATGAAAAACAGAATCACTATCAGGATTGTAGATATAACGGGCTAATCCTTGATTGAATATTAGAGTTCCAGTTAAACTTGTACACTGATAGGACTTAGATATTTCAAATGTTGAATTGGCATGGCCGAGTTTAAAATCTAGTTTGATAATTTCGTCAAGAAGAGTTTCATTATTAGTTTCCAAAGCATAGGAAGTCATTTTTTGACACGTATCTTTATACTCTTTTTTAGTCATTGGTCTTTCGGTTCCACCACTAATTACTTTATGACCTAAATTGTTAGAAAAATAGTATCGTTTAGTTTCATCATCGAAAAAAATAGCTTGAGCTTTAGTAGGATCTAGTGGTGATGCTTCTAGTGTTGGGATAATGGCATCTCCTATACGAATTTGATTTTTAAATGCTACCATAGTTATTCTTCCCCCTTCATAAGTAGTGCCTATTATAGCACTAGGAGATAATTTTGTCAATTTATAAATAGCGACTATAGACTGTATAGAGATTGACGATTGCTTGATAGGCAGGGGCGGAAATATTTTTTTTGAGAGTTGCAAAGGAAGACGTATTCTTGTTTAAAAGGGCTAGATAGTTTGTGTTAATAAAACTATGAATATATTTTATTTCTTGCGGAGTTAAATGAATTTTGTTTTTTAAAGCAAAGTCCGAGATATGCTCATCAGTTAGATTTTTAATATTTTGTTTAATTAATTCTTTATAAATAAAAATTCACCTCTACTAAAAATATATGATTTAAATTTAAAGAAATGTTTCACAATAGTAAAAGGAGGGATTTTTATGAGAAAAAAGGTATCTATGGAAAATATTTTTAGAAAACGACGAATAGCTTTGATGTATATAGTGACAATATTATTTGGGATATTATTTGTTCGAACATTTCAAGTGATGATTTTAGACCAAAAAAAATATAGTGAGTTACTTAGTAGTCTTAATTATAGTACCGTTTATGGAGATAGTACACCTAGAGGAAGAATCCTTGATCGAAATGGAAAAGTAATTGTTGATAATAAAGCAGTTAATACAATTGTTTTTAAAAAAGAAAACGGGACAAGTATGTCAGAAATGATCGAACTTGCATATGCAGTTAGTCCACATTTAGATTTAGATGTTTCAAAAATTACGGATCGAGCAAAAAGAGAATTTTATTTGTATAAGAATCCCGAGATTTGTAATAAGTTAATTACTAAGGAGGAACAGGAACTTTATTTAATGAAGAAGTTAAGTAGTTTAGAGATAGAGAATTTAAAGATTGAGAGAATTAAAGAGAGTGAACTTGAAAAATTTACAGAGACGGATTTAAAGGCAGGATATTTATTTTATTTGATGCGAGCTGGTTATAGTTATAGTGAAAAAATTATTAAAAGTAATGCTAGTGATGTAGAGTTTGCTTATATTTCGGAGAATAATGATAAATTAAAGGGATTTGATACGAAGATTGACTGGGTGAGAGTTTATCCATATGGTGAGACAATGCGCTCAATTTTAGGAAGTGTTTCTAGTAGTAGTCAAGGAATTCCGAAGGAGGAAAAGGATTATTTTTTAAAACTTGGTTATTCATTGAATGATCGAGTGGGACTTAGTTATTTGGAAAGGCAATATGAGGAGTATTTACGTGGAGTACCTAGTGAATATGAGGTTATAAATTCTAAGGAAATGCGTTTGATAAAAGAGGGTAGTCGTGGTAATGATATTGTTTTATCAATTGATATTGATTTACAAGTGGAGGTTGAAAAGATAATTGAAGCTAATATAATTAGGGCTAAAGGTGAGGCTAACACGGAATATTATGATCATTCTAGTGTTATTATTCAAGAACCTTATACTGGCGAAGTATTAGCTATGGCCTCAAAAAAACTTGTTAATGGTGAAATGGTTGATAATGTTACTAGTATTTTAACGTCGCCTATTACGCCAGGTTCGGTTGTCAAGGGAGCATCTATTTTAGTGGGGTATAATGAAGGAGCTATAAAAATAGGCGAGAAAATGTTAGATGAATGCGTAAAGATAGCGGGAGCGCCTAAAAAATGTTCTTCTGTTTTAAATTTGGGTGTAATTGATGATATTGAAGCGTTAGCTAAGAGTAGCAATGTTTATCAATTTAAGACTGCAATTAGAGTAAATGGACAGGAATATTCAAATGGTATGAAACTTAATTTTAATCAAAAGGCCTTTGATAAATATCGAAATATGTATAAATCATTTGGACTTGGTGTTTTGACAGGAATTGATTTACCTGTTGAAAGCTCGGGTTATACATCGATCGATAAAAGTTCTGGAAATTTGCTTGATTTTGTGATGGGGCAGTATGAAACATATACACCTTTACAATTATCTCAGTATATTAATACCATTGCTAATGGTGGAAGCAGATATAAAGTACATTTATTAAAAGAAGTACGGAATAATGCTGGGGAGATTATTTATAGCTATAAGCCACAAATTTTAAATAAAATAGATACGAAAGATCAATATATGGCGAGAATGAAAGAGGGGTTTTATGCTGTAATGCATGCACAAGGTGGCTATGGTCGAGGTTATGTAGAAGATAGTCTTGATGCGGCTGGTAAGACAGGAACGAGTCAAAGTTTTTTAGACACAAATAATGATGGAGTGATTGATACGGAGACAATCACAAGTAGTTTTGTAGGGTATGTTCCGGCTACTAAGCCAAAATATTCAATAATGGTTACCTCGCCTAATTCATCGCATCCTAACTCTAATAGTAACTTTGCTTCGCTTGTGACACTTAGAATTACTAAGGAAGTAACTAAGAAATATAGTGAAATGCTTGGATGATAGGAGTTTTTGCTAATTTATTTGTAAAAATAGGGGGTTTTTCTAAAAAAACTTTTGCTTTTTTAGAAAAGTTTGGTATAATACCTATAGGCGTGTAAGGAGGGAAGAAAAATGGCTAAAGTAGGAAATAGACAATATAAAACTCTTGTATGTAGTGAATGCAAAGAAGAAAACTACAGAGAACAAAGAAATGTAAAAAATACAACAGAACGTCTTGAATTAAATAGATACTGTCCTAGATGTAGAAAACATACAGTACATAAGGAAAAGAAGTAAAAATAAGCTAAACACTTATTTTTAATTTTAATTTTAGGAGTGATTTAAAATGATTAGTACAAACGATTTAA
Source organism: uncultured Mycoplasmatota bacterium (assembly GCA_900552495.1). Taxonomy (GTDB): domain Bacteria; phylum Bacillota_I; class Bacilli_A; order RF39; family UBA660; genus JAEDES01. The sequence continues at coordinate 3,355 of URZY01000014.1, forward strand.
AAAACGGTATTACAATTGAAGTTGATGGAGCAATCTTTGTAGTTTTGAGTACAGAGCATGTTAAACCTGGTAAGGGTGCTGCAATTGTAAAAGCTAAGTTAAAAAATTTAAGAACTGGGGCAATCTTTGAACAAACTTTTAATGCTGGTGTTAAGGTTGCAACAGCAAGAATTGAAAAGCAATTAATGCAATATTTATATACAATGAACGATGTTTATTATTTCATGAATATGGATAGTTATGAACAATTAGAATTAAGTAAAGAAGCAGTTGGTGAAGATGCTAATTTCTTAAAAGAGAATCTAGAAGTTTATATCACTTCATATGAAGGGGAAGTTTTAGGTTTACAATTACCTGATAAGGTTGAACTAGTTGTTACACATACAGAGCCAGCGGTTAAAGGAAATACAACAAATAATGCTTTAAAAGATGCTGAAGTTGAAACTGGAATGAATGTAAGAGTACCTTTATTTATTGAAGAAGGGGAAACAATTATAGTATCAACGAGTGATGGTAAATATGTTTCAAGAGCGTAGTAGACGCTCTTTTTTTTTCGATGTAAAGAACGTCAAGTTAGTATTTTAAATAGTAAATATTTGTAGTATAATTAGGTTGTAATGATAGGAGTTATTTATTATGGCTAAGAGAAAGAGAAAAAAAGTAGTTAAAACTAAGTTTAAATATACAGCTGAATTATATGGAATTGTATTTATTCTTGCGGCTATACTTGGTATTGGAAAATATGGTCCAGTAGGGGAGATGATTGCTTCCTTTGCGGTATTTTTAGTTGGATCGTTGTATATATTATTATTAGTGGCAATTGGTGTGATTGGTGCTTATTTATTGGTAAAGAGAGAAAAACCAGATTTTTTTACTTCAAAATTAGTGGGAATCTATATATTTTTATTAGGTTTTTTAGTGTGGATGCATTGGGATTTTGTTGTTCAAAATAATTATAATTCAATGGTTATCTTTCGAGAAACAATTAATCAATTAGTAGCTTCTTTTAATGAGATTATGAAAACAGGACAATTGAGTAATTTATTTAGTCCGGGTGGCGGTATTATTGGTGGTGTTTTTGCTATTATTTTTACATCATTATTTTCATATAAAGGGATGCAGATTATATCAATTGTTTTGATGGGGTCTGGTGTTTTGGTAGTAACAGGATTTTCGATTGTTGATTTTATTAGAAATCAAATGGAAAAGGCAAAAACGAAAATTTCTAGTCATAGTGAGCAAGTAGAAGATAAAAATAAAAAGAAGCAAGTTATTATTAATGATGGAAATAATCTTGAGGATGAAGAAAAAGATGAAAAGAAAATTAAAATTTCAAGTATTGAAGAGCTTAAAAATGTTCAGGTTAAAGATAGTAACGTAGTAGAGAAGAAAGATGAAGAGCCTGAGAAAAAGTCAGTTACTAGTACAAATAGGAGCTATCAATTGCCACCTTTAAGTTTACTCGATAAACCGAAGAAAAAGGCGAATGAAACAGATAGTTCTGTAATTGAAAGAAATATTGAAATATTAGAGAAAGTATTACGTGATTTTAAAATTATTGGAAAAGTTGTTGAAGTTCATATTGGTCCGGCAGTTGCGCAATATGAGTTGGAGATTGCTTCAGGAACGCGAGTTAATAAAATTACATCAATCGATCGAGAAATTGCTTTGGCTTTAGCAAAAAAAGATGTAAAAATACAGGCTCCTATCCCTGGTAAGAATACAGTTGGTATTGAATTTGCTAATGAAGTGGCGACACCAGTTAGTTTCTATGAGATTATTAGTAGTAAACTAATGGTTTCTTCGCCAGAAAAGAAATTAATGGTTCCACTTGGTAAGAGTATTATGGGTGATATTGGTGTTTGTGAAGTCAATAAAATGCCACATATGTTAATTGCTGGTACGACAGGTTCTGGTAAATCGGTTTGTGTTAATGGGATTATTTGTTCTATTTTGATGAGAGCTAGACCAGATGAAGTTAAAATGGTAATGGTTGATCCAAAGGTTGTTGAGTTGTCGGTTTATAATGGTATACCACATTTATTATGTCCGGTTGTTTCGGATCCAAAGAAGGCAGCAGTAGCGCTTGCTAAGATGGTTAATGAAATGGAGAGACGTTATCAAACTTTTAGTGATTCGAAAACGAAAAATATAGAAGGTTATAATGCTTATGTTGAAAAATGGAATAATGAACATAAGGATGAAGAATATCAAAAACAGAAAATGCCATATATTGTTATTATTATTGATGAGTTGGCTGATTTAATGATGGTAGCGGCGAAGGAAGTCGAAGATTCAATTTTGCGTATTACACAAAAGGCTAGAGCGGCTGGAATGCATTTGATTGTAGCAACTCAAAGACCTTCAACGGAAGTAATTACCGGTTTAATTAAAGCTAATATTCCATCTCGGATTTCTTTTGCTGTTGGTTCAGGTATTGATTCACGAACAATTTTAGACGCAACGGGAGCGGAAAAACTACTAGGTAAGGGTGACATGTTATTCTTACCAATCGGAGTTAATGTACCAACTCGTATTCAAGGATCATTTATTAACGATGATGAAATTAAGAGAATAATTGATTTTACGGTTGAACAGCAGAAGGCTCAATATGATGATTCATTGATGAATTTGGATGCAGTCGATACAAGTTCTTCTAGCAGTGGTTTAGCTGATGCGGAAGGAACTACTGATGCTGATGATCCGTTGTATAATGAAATTGTTAAATTTGTTATAGAAACACAAAAAGCTAGTGCTTCACTTTTCCAACGAAAATTTAAGCTTGGTTATAATAGAGCAGCGAGAATTGTTGATTTATTGGAAGAACGAGGAATAATTGGCCCACAGAATGGATCTAAACCAAGGGAAGTATTGGTGTCATTAAATGATGGAGGGGAAGAAGAAGTAAATAATGAATATTAATTACTTCTTTTTTAGGAGTGTATGAAAGATAATAGTAAAAAAGTTTGGTTGTTTATTGGTTTGTTTATAATAGTTGCTGGCGTAATTCTTATGAATAGTAAATTTGATTTAAGAGCAGCTAGCACTGATTATTTGGATATTGACTATACTGAGGGCGGTTCAGTAAATAATTATTATAATGATAATAGTCAGGATGCTGATAGTTCAACGGAAAGTTTTTTGTCAAGTATTGAATCTGATAGTCCAGGTTTGGCGGTTGTTTTATTTGTTCAGGCATTTGTGACAATTCATATGAGTGTGTTTGTTTTATGGCCGTTAGCTAAAATTTTTGGAAAAGATAAATATAAGCAAACATTTATGATTTTATTTATTGCGAGAATTATTATATTATTGATATTGGATATGACAATACCTGTAACAGCAATGATGGCAGACTTTATATTTATTTTTATTGGCGCATTTCTGATTGTTCCTCTTTGTTCCTTTTTAACAGGTACTAAAGATATATATAGTCGAACTGGTTCGTCAAAAAAAGTTGTTTTATTGTCATCGACTAATGATGTGGAACGAGCCGTTTTTGATAGTGATTCAGAGGTTTCAAGTTTAGAAATTGCTAATCTCGGGTTTGGAGATATTGAGGTTTTAAAACGAGCATTGATTCAACATTATCAAGAAATTTTACAGTTATACAGTGAACGTAATTTCAGTGAATTAATAAAATTATGTAGTCCAGGTATTTATACGACGTTTAAAACTGAGACAGAACTTTATGACAAGTTAGCGGAAAAATTAGTGATTAGTGATGTATTAGTGGATGAAGGAAAAATCATTAGGGCAGAGAAACATGGTCAACAGATATTTTTGGATTTGAAGATTAAATACAGTTGTATAGAATATGTCTTAGGAAGTGCTGATAATTTAGTTCGGGGTAGTAAAACTTATCGCAAAGAATATACAAAGGTTTTAAGCTTTAGCAAAAGATTAGCTAATAATATTATTACAACTTGTCCAAATTGTAATGCTTCGATTGATGAGAGTGATGTTGAATTTTGTAGTTATTGCGGAACTGCGATTAATTTCACTGGTAGTGATTGGGTTTTAAAAAAAGAGACAATTTTAAAAGAAAAATAAGGGAAAGAGAGTGATTTAATGTCTATTCATATTGAAAGTAAAAAAGAAGATATTGCAGATGTGGTAATAATGTCTGGTGATCCGCTGAGAGCAAAGTATATTGCTGAACATTTTTTAGATGAGTATAAAATGGTAAATGATGTCAGGAATATGTATGGATTTACGGGATACTATAAAGGTAGGAGAGTAACAATATTCTCTCATGGTATGGGAATTCCGAGCATTGGAATTTATGCTTATGAGTTGTATAAGTTTTATGATGTTAAAAAAATTATTAGAGTAGGTACCTGTGGGACTATTAATCGTGATGTGAAATTGATGGATGTGTTGCTTGCAACCACGGCTTACTCAGTAAGTACTTTTCCACTATTATTTGATGGTGATAGAGACAAGGAATATGCGGCTTCTAAGAATTTAAATGAGGATATTTTGGAAACGGCAAAGAGATTAGAAATTCCGGTAACAGCGGGGAAAATTATTACAAGCGATGTCTTTGATCCTTATGTTGATGGAGAAAAGTTTGCTAGTTGTTTTCCAAATGATAATTATATAGGAAGTGAAATGGAATCTTTTGGATTATTTTATTTAGCATACAAATTAAAAAGAGAAGCGGCATGCTTATTGACGGTTGTGGACGCTAAGTTTGATAAAAAATCGTTAAGCAGCGAAGAGCGACAATCAGGTCTTAATGATATGATTACAATTGCCTTAGAATCGTTGTTATAATAAAAGAAGTATTTTGACGTATACTAAAAAATAGGTGGGTGATTATGATGAAATATACAAAGAAGGACATGGGATCATTTAAATTACATTTAATAAAGACTGATAAATTTAAGACAGTAGCGGTTAAAGTTATTTTTAGAAGGCCCATTGCAAAGGAGGATATTACGATTCGTAATATCTTAAGTGATATAGTAATGTTGTCAACTAAGAAATATGGTAGTAAAAGAGAGTTAACTATCAAGACACAAGATTTATATGCAGCTTTAATTTCTACTAGTAATAGTCGACTTGGTAATTATATAACAACGACATTTCATTTAAATGTATTGAATGATAAGTATACTGAAGAAGGTAATTTTAATAAAGCGGTTGAATTTTTGGGGGAGATTATTTTTAATCCTGATGTCGTTGACGGGAAGTTTAATCAAGAAAAGTTAGATATTGTTAAAAATAATTGTCGATTAGCTTTGAAATCTATTAAAGAAGATTCGGCTAACTATAGTTTAATTAGGATGTTTGAGGAATTTGATGCTAATGCAGCTTCAGCTTATCGATTAAGTGGTTATTTGAGTGATTTAGATAAGATTAATGAAGAAAATTTATATGAGTACTATAACAGTATGATTAAAAGTGATTTAGTTGATATTTTTGTACTTGGAGATATAGATTTTGATGAGACTACTAAGTTATTTAGGGAATATTTTCCACTAAGAACTTTAAAAAAGCAAAGAGTACCTTATTTATTAGAGGAAAAAGAAGTACGAAGAAAACGTGAATTTAATGAAAAAATTGATAATTCCCAATCAAAGTTATCTATTGCTTGTCGAACTAATGGATTGGATGAATATGAAAGAAATTATGTTTTGACACTTTACAATGTTATTTTTGGTGGAGGAAGTGATTCAAAATTATTTAAAGAGGTTCGAGAAGAAAATTCTCTTTGTTATACAATTTACTCTGTTCCTAACAAATTAGATCGTTTACTAATTATTCAAGCAGGGATAGATAAAGATAATTATCAAAAAACTGTTAAATTAGTTGAAAAAGATTTGGAAGATATGCGAAGAGGTAAATTTAGTGAAACAGATATCGCCATCGCAAGAGAATATTTTCTAACGGCACTTGAAGAGGTTTTGGAAAGCCCAGATCGAATAATTGATAATTATTTGATGATGGAACTTATTGGAACGGATACAATTGAAACAAAAAAAGAGATGATTATGAAAGTTAGTAAGGAAGAAATTGTTAGAGTGGCTAAGAAAGTGAAATTAGATACTATATTTTTGTTAGAGGGGATTAAGGATGAAAGAGATTAAATTAGAGGGACTGGATTTAAATTGTTATGTTGAAAAATTAGATAATGGTTTAGAAGTTATAATGGTTCCTTATACAAATAAGAAAAATTATTTTATTAGTTATGCGACAAAATATGGTTCGGAAATTACTAAGTTTATACCAGCTGGCGAAGAAAAAGAAATTAGAGTTCCAGATGGAATTGCACATTTTTTAGAGCATAAAATGTTTGAGCAAGAAGATGGAATTGATCCGTTCTCTTTCTTTTCTGAGAGTGGAACCGGTTCTAATGCGTCAACGTCATTTGATTATACACAGTATATTTGTTATGGAACAAAAGATTTTGCACGAAATTTAAGATATTTATTAACTTTTGTTAATAGACCTTTCTATACTGATGATAATGTTGAAAAAGAAAAGGGAATTATTTCAGAAGAATTAAAAATGTATGAAGATATTCCAGAATTTAAGTTGGAGATGAAATTAAGGGAAAATATTTATCATCAACATCCAAGACGTATTGATATTGGTGGAACAATTCCCGAAATATTAAAGATTACTAAGGAAGATTTGTATACTTGCTATAACAGTTTTTATTCACCAAATAATATGTTTGTATTAATTGTTGGAAATTTTTTGAGAACAGAAGCTATGGAGATAATTCGTGATGTAGTTTCTCCGATTGTAAATAAAGGTAAAGCAAAAGTATCTTCAATTATTGAAGAGAACTCTGTTAGAAAGAAATATGAAGAAGTTAATTATCCTATTAATGTAGATAAATTGGGTGTAGGAATTAAAGTGAATGTTAGCAAGTTAGGGTTAGATGATTTTACAAGTGATTTGTATTTAACAATGATTACAACATTACTTTTTGGATCTTCATCAATGTTTAGAGAAAGAGTACGCAATAAGAAACTATTAACCAATTTTTATACAGAATGGGAGAGTATTAAAGATATAAAGGTATTTTATATGATGGCTTCAACCGATAATCCAAAAGAGTTATTGCATGAAATTGAAGAAGAAATTAAGAATGGTAAATTAGAAGAAGCTGATTTTGAACGAATGAAAAAGGTTTGGATTGCTAATGAAGTGAGAATGGTTGATGATATTGATTCTACGGTTCATAATATTTTTGAAGAGTATTTAAAATATGGAAAAATTATGAATGATAAAGTAAATATAATTAGAAAATTAGACTATGAAACATTATTAGAAGTATATGAAAAACTTGATTTTACTAATATGGCAGTGGTTGTAATGCGAAAAGAAGAGACTATCTAATAGTCTTTTTTTGTTGCTTTCATTAAAGTTTAAAAAAAGCTATTTATTTTTATTAAAAGTATGGTAAAATGTTATTAGGATAGAGGTGAAAAAATGAACGATTTTAGCTTTGATGATTCAATTGATGAAGAAGAAAATGGTGGTGGCTATAACGATGATCAAAACGAGAAAAAGAAAATTATTAAATTTTTGATTATAGTTGTTGTGGCGGCGATTGCAGGGTTTTCAGTATATTTTATAACAGATGCTTTGATTAATGGTAATAGAAAACCAACACAGACTGTTAAAAAAGATATGGAAATGGATCTTAGCGATGAAATGGTTACTTATCTATATAATAATGTTAAATATGAAGTTAATGGAATTAGAAGTGATAAGTTTTTTAAAAGTGGTAGTGTAACAGCGGATGATTTTACTACTCAAGAAAAAATGTATTTTGCGCTTAGATATGCGACCCAGTCTGATTTTGTAAATATGTCTTCAACAGGAGAAATTATTTTAAATGAGGAAGGGAAAGAAGAAGAAAAAGAGGCTACTACTAATGAAAAACCAACCTTTAGTATTAGTAAAGCAAAAATTGATGAATACATGTTTAATTTCTTTGGAGAAGATGTCAGTTATACAACTGATTCACCAGTTAATGTAGCTGTTAATTTTTCAGTTAATGGTTTTAATTCAGGTGTCATGACTTATGATGCTACTAGTGATAGCTTTTTAATCAAATTTGATAGTGTTAGTCCTAGTATTGATACAATGGCCATTAATCCTTACTTATATAAATTAGATAGTGCTTTACGTGAAGGAAAGACAGATAATATTATTTTAAAGGAAAAAGTAGTGTTTACAAGTACTAAGCAATATACAGATGATGCTGGAAAAGAAATTGATAAATATGATTGTGGTATTTATAAAGATTTTGCTAAGACGAATTTGTTGGAACAAAAAACAGGTGTTGTTAAGAGTCAATTAAGTGTACTTGGAATCGAAAATTATAAAGATAATGCTTCTACAGTTACTTATACGTTCTTTAAGGATGAGAATGATGAGTATCATTTCTTAAGCAGTGAGATTGAATAAAGTAAGTTCTAGATGAGCTTGCTTTTTTGTTTAATTTTTATGGACTTAATTTACTTTGAATTGTTGACATGATATAATTAAAGGACTGGAGGGTGCTTATATGAAACAGGAAAATATTAGAAACTTTTGTATTATTGCACATATAGATCATGGTAAAAGTACTCTAGCTGATCGAATATTAGAAAAAACAGGAGCATTAGATAAAAGAGAGTTAAAGGAACAGACCTTGGACTCTATGGATATAGAAAGAGAAAGAGGCATTACTATTAAACTTAATGCGGTTCAATTAACTTACAACTTTAAGGGAGAAGATTATTATTTACATTTAATTGATACTCCAGGACATGTTGATTTTTCTTATGAAGTATCAAGAAGTTTGGCAGCTTGTGAAGGGGCTTTGCTAGTTGTTGATGCAGCGCAAGGAGTTGAGGCTCAGACATTAGCGAATCTTTATTTAGCGCTTGATAATAATTTAACAGTAATTCCTGTTATTAATAAAATAGATTTACCAAGTGCTGATGTTGAAAAAGTTACAACAGAACTTGAAAATATTGGGTTTTCGAGAAATGAAATTGTATGTACTAGTGCCAAGACAGGTGTGGGAATTGATACTTTATTAGAAAAAATTGTTGAAATCATTCCGGCTCCTAAAGGAAATAAAGATGAAAAACTTAGGGCTTTAATTTTTGATAGTTTATTTGATTCTTATCGAGGGGTTATTACTAGTATTAGAGTGATGGACGGTGAAGTTCAAGTTGGTGATAAAGTTAGAATGATGGAGACGGGTGCGGTTTATGATGTAGTTGGAATCTCTATCAATACGCCAAAAGAAAAGAATATTTCATCACTAAAAGCGGGCGAAGTTGGGTATTTGTATGCTTCAATTAAGAGTATTAGTGATGTAGCAGTAGGGGATACAATTACGTTGGATAGAAATCCAGCCGAGGAAAAATTGCCGGGGTATAAGGCAATGAAACCGATGGTATATTGTGGTCTTTATCCAATTGAGTCTAATAAGTTTGAAGATTTGCGAGAAGCACTTGATAAAATGAAGTTAAATGATGCAGCTTTGTCATTTGAGCCAGAAACATCAAAGGCTTTAGGCTTTGGCTTTAGATGTGGTTTTTTAGGACTTTTACATATGGAAATTATTGAAGAAAGAATTGAAAGAGAATTTGGGATTGAATTAATTGCAACTTCACCATCAGTTGTTTATGAAGTTATTTTGACTGATGGATCTAATTTATTGGTAGATTCACCGGCAAAGATGCCAAAAAGAGAATTAGTATCTAAAACATTAGAACCTTATGTAAAAACAAGTATTTTTACACCAAGTGATTATATTGGTCCAATTATGGAATTATGTCAGGATAAACGTGGAACATTTATTAATATGGAATATCTAGATCAAGAGAGGGTAACTATTCATTATGAGATACCATTATCAGAAATAGTTTATGACTTTTTTGATAAATTAAAGTCTTATACTAAGGGGTATGCTTCATTTGATTATGAATTGATTGGTTATAAGGAAAGTAGTTTAGTGAAAATGGATATTTTGCTTAATGGAGATATTGTTGATGCCTTAAGTGTCATAGTTCATAAAGATTTTGCTTATAATAGAGGTAAGGCTGTTGTTGAAAAGTTAAAGGAAATTATTCCACGACAAATGTTTGAGGTACCAATTCAAGCGGCAATAGGGACCCATGTTATTGCTCGAACGGATATTAAAGCAATGAGGAAAAATGTTTTAGCTAAATGTTATGGTGGAGATGTTACTCGTAAGAAAAAATTACTAGAGAAGCAAAAAGAAGGTAAAAAGAGAATGAAGAGAATTGGCAGCGTAGAAGTTCCTCAGGAAGCATTTTTATCGATTCTTTCAACGGGAGAAAATAAATAATGGTAAAAAGTTGTTATATACATATACCATTTTGTGAAAAAATTTGCTCTTATTGCGATTTTTGTAAATTATTTTATAATGAAAAACTTGTTGATCAATACTTAGAAACGTTAGAGAAAGAAATTATTACAAGATATCAAGGCGAAGTATTAGAAACTATTTATATTGGTGGTGGAACACCGAGTTCTTTAAATAGTAGACAGTTATGGAGACTATTCGAAATAATAAACAAGTTGGAAATTAGTGAAAAGGCAGAGTTTACAGTTGAATGTAATTTTGCTAATACAACGAAAGAAAAGTTAGAAATATTTAAAAAAAATAAGGTTAATCGGTTAAGTTTTGGATTAGAAACAATAAATAAAAAACACTTAGAATTATTAGAACGTTTTGAAGAAAAAAAACAGATAGTTGGTATTATTAAAGCGGCACGGGAATGTGGTTTTAATAATATTAATGTTGATTTGATGTATGCTTTACCTGGTGAAAAGATTACAGATTTACAAGAGGATTTAGAATTTATTAAATTTTTAAATGTTGAACATATATCATGTTATTCATTAATGATAGAAGAACATACAAAATTATTTATAAATGGAGTTAAGAATATTTCTGAAGATAAAGATTTTGCGATGTATAATTATATTTGTAGGTGGATGAGAGAGTGTGGCTATCAACATTATGAGATTAGTAATTATGCTAGAGAAGGATTTCAGTCACGACATAATTTAGTTTATTGGGATAATAAGGAATATTATGGTTTTGGACTTGGGGCGAGCTATTTTCTTGGAAATCGAAGAGGCAGTAATACAAAATCAATTACGAAGTATTTGAAGGGTGATTATTTAGGTGAAGTTGAGGTTTTAGAAAAAAAAGATTTTATTTTTTATGAGATTATGTTGAATTTGAGAAAAGCAGAAGGAATTGACTTGAATAAGTTGACTAGTATGTTTGGAGTCACAATTGATTATAAATTTCTTTTAGAAAAAAAGTTAGTAAAAGTAGTAGGAACTAGACTTTTTATTCCAGAAGATAAATGGTATGTTAGTAATGAAATAATTGCGACATTATTAGAAGGAGTTAGAAATGAATAAAGAAGCGGTATTTAAAAGGGAATTAGAATATATAAAAGATGAGAGGATAAAAAAAGCGTGTTTGGAAATGATTAAATTATTGCCTGATTATTTTTTTGAAATTCCAGCCTCATCGACTGGTAAGTATCATCCAGCATATGCACTTGGGGAAGGCGGTTTATTGCGTCATACTAAGGCGGCAACTTTTTTTGGATATGTTCTTCTTAAAAATCCGGCAATAGGAGATAAATATACTCAAAAAGAAAAAGATATGATGTTGATGGGATTGATGCTGCATGATGGAGTTAAGTCAGGGGTGCCAAAAGAAAAGTATACTCGATTTGACCATCCACTTTTGATGGCTGATATGATTATGGATAATGAGGAAAAATTAGGATTAGAAATGGAAGAAATAGAATTTATTTGTGATGTTATTAGAACACATATGGGAGTATGGACTACTGATTATAAGGGAGTAGAAGTCTTGGAAAAGCCGAAAACTAAATATCAGAACTTTGTTCATATGTGTGATTATTTAGCGGCACAGAAAGAAATTTTAATTCCTTTTGACGAGAACAATAATATAAGTGTCTAATAAACACTTATTTTTTCTTATAGCTTGATGAAATTAGGTAATTTTGTTATGATTAGGTTAGAAGGAGAGTAGATTAAATGAAGATGGACTTTTTTGAAAAAATGAAGATTTGTTTTAGTATTTTTGTAGTTGTTTTGTTAGTTGGGCTAGTTGTGAATACAAGTTATTCTTTACTGTCGAATTCTATTGTTGAGAAATTGGGAGTTGATGAAAAGACTAGCAATTATATTTCATTTAATTACTCTACAAATGATAAGCGGATATTTCAGGTTAAAGCTAAGCCTTTGTCAGATTTTAGAGGGAAAAGAATAATGGCAAAGAATTATTTTGATTTTTCTGTTTTGGCGCCTAGGGATTATGATTTGACTAAAGAAATGTATTATGAAATTGTACTTACGGCGATGAGTGATGAAATAGAAGCGGGCTTCATTAAAGTATATTTAACTGATCAAAATAATAAGCCTGTTGAGGGGTTTTCTGAGGTTGTCCCTGTTATGTCTGCACTTGCTGATGGTGGTAGTGGAAAAATAATCTATACGGGAAGCTTTAAAAATAATAATTTAGAAGATAAGTATCGATTACGTATTTGGGTTAGTAATAAATATAATAAAAAAACTTCAGATGTTTTAGCTTATCAGGTACAAGTTAGAGTGAAAGAATAATCGATTATTTATGTTGCTTTTGCAACACTGTAAGAAGTCCGAATGATGTTATAATTAAATAGATTATGTTAGAGAGGATGAAAGTTATATGGCAGGAAAGATTATTGTTATTGAAGGTACGGATTGTTCGGGAAAAGAGACACAGTCAAAGTTGTTGGAAAAGAGGTTGCGTGAGGCTGGAAAAAAATGTGTTAAATTTGATTTCCCAATGTATGATACTCCGACTGGTAAAGTAGTTGGAGGGGCTTTTTTAGGAAAACCAGAGATTTCAGAGGGCTTTTTTCCAGAGGGGGCGGCTAATGTCGATCCATATGTTTCTTGTTTATATTATGCGGCCGATCGAAAATATAATATTGGAATGGTTTTAGAGTGTTTGGAGAAGGATTATTATGTATTATTGGATCGCTATACTACTTCAAATTTGGCACATCAAGGGAGTAAAATTAAAGATAAGGATGAGAGATTTGATATGTACCAGTGGATTGATAAATTGGAGTATTGGTTATTAAAACTACCAAAGCCGGACAAAACGATTTTTTTACATATGCCATATGAGAAGTCTTGCGAGTTAAAGAAAAATCGTGCGAATACTGATCAACTGGAAAATTCACCGGAGCATTTAAAGATGGCAGAAGATGCTTATATAGAACTTAGTGAATTATATAATTGGGATCGGGTTGAATGTGTTAAAGATGGTTCTATTAGAGCTATTGATGATATTAATGATGATATATTTAAAATAGTTAAAGAGATGTTTTGAAAAAAGCATTCCTATTTAGTTAGGAATGCTTTTTTATTTTATTGTCGGAATAACTAATTGTTGTGGAGGGGCCTCAAGCGTTGGAACAATTGGTGTTGGATCCTCGGCAATTCTTATTCCAGGATCATTTAAAACTTCAGCACTGGTTGTCATTTCTTGTGTTTCTTCAGAGACGCTTGGTAGTAAAGAAACGGCTTGAACTCTTGGAATAGGAGCTTCAACTGGATTTTCGTTAATAACAATAGGTGCAGTTAATGGTTGATTACTAGCAATGGCAGTCGGGTTAGAGTTTGTGGCAAAAGATGGAGCTTCAAATTCATTTTCTGATGATTTTGTATCATAAATTGGTGAGTCTATTTGTTGAACTGTTGCGCTGTTGAATGGAGTAAGCATTACTTCTTTTATAATTGCTTGTGCATTCTCAGGACTAGTTGTTGGAGTATCATCTTCATCTAATGTTCCAGAAGATATTTTGTATTCTTCTTGAATGGGTTTTGATGCTACCTCTTTTTCCTCTTCAGCAACTGGGAAAGTTGATGGCTTTTCTTCTGTAGGTTTTTCTGGTTCTTCAGATGGCATTACAATCTTATAACCAGCAGCCTCTTTTGGTTTTTCTGCTTCAAGTTCAATGGTTGGGACAAGTGGTGGAATAATCTGTGGAGCTTCAACTACTGATTGAGCAGGAACTGATTTTGCTTCTTCAGTTACAGTTTGTGGAGGAGGAGTCGGTGCTGTAGGTGGTACTGTGACTGAAGGTGCTATTTCCTTAGATTCTGCGATTGGCATTGGTTGTTGATTAGCTGTTTGAGAAGCATTTTCTGATTTGGCAACCGCAGTTTCTTCAAATTCACCAGCTCCGGTTGGAATAATTAATTTTCCGTCGGGGCCAATTGTTGCAGAGGGAACTTGACTATCATTAGGTTCTGATTGTTTTTCTGTATTAGTTGGCTCTTCCTTTACTGGTGTAAGTTGCTCAAGTGTTACAGTTGGAATAGCATTGTCATCTTCGACTTTAGGTGCAGTGACAGGAGGTGATTGTTCATCTGTCTTAGATAGTGAAGGAGTTAATTGTTCAACAGGAATTGCTGGCTGTGAAGTTGCTGTTGGTGGTGCGAGTGTTGGTACTGACACTGGGGCTGGACTTGGATTTTGCACTTGTTGAGGAGTTGTCGTCGACTCCTCTGGAGTGGCATTAATACCAGGAATACTTATAGCCTTAGTAAGTGGGGCGGTTGACTCTTTTGCACCTTCTTCTTCAAGTAAGTCATCACCGGTTGGTAAGTTAACAGGTTGTTCTTCTTCAGGATCTTTTTCGACTACTTCTGAGATTTCTTCAGCATAATTATCTTCATCTTCATTTTCAATTTCTATTGTACGATATACTTCTTCAAATGATGTTTGACCTTCTAGGACTTTTATTAATGCATCTTGAAGCATTGTGATTGTTTTTCCGGTATAAATCATTTTTGCAAAGTCTTCTTTGGCTAGGCGATCATCGTTTAGGGCATTTCTAATGTGGTCGTCTAATTCTAGAACTTCATGAACCGCAATACGTCCACGGTAACCTTTACGACAGTTTTCACAACCTTTTGGATTGGCATCCCAAATCATGGAAACATCTTGATGTAAGAACTTTTTGTAAACTTTTTTCTCATAAGGGGTTGTTTCACGTTGATAACGACAATCTGGACATAATTGTTTAGCAAGTCGCTGAGAAATTATTCCGGTTAAAGCAGTTGATAATAAGTAACGTTCAACGTCCATATCAAGTAGACGCTCAACAGTTGCTAAAGCATTGTTTGTATGAAGCGTTGACATAACTAAGTGTCCGGTAATAGAAGCACGAACAGCGATTTGAGCTGTTTCTGAATCACGAATTTCTCCGATAAGAATAACATTAGGGTCTTCACGAAGAATGGAACGTAATGCAGCAGCAAATGTCATTCCTATTTCAGCGTTGACTTGAACTTGGTTTATTCCCTCAATGTTCATTTCAACCGGATCTTCAACGGTGATGACGTTTACTTCTGGTTTATTAAGACCTGATAACATGGAGTATGTTGTTGTTGATTTTCCAGAACCGGTAGCTCCTGTTACTAAGATAATTCCATTTGGAACACCCATCATACGTTTAATTTTTTCTAAGTTTTTTGGATGAAAGCCTAAGGAATCAATTCCTTGAAGACTTCGTGTATAGTCTAAGATACGAATAACAATTTTTTCGCCTTGGTTAGTTGGTAGACAGGCAACACGCATGTCTAGATATTGACCACCAAATTCACCTTTAATTGCACCATCCTGCGGAAGTCTAGTTTCAGTAATATTCATATTAGCCAAAAGTTTCAAACGAGTAGTTAAATTTTTCTCATAGGCTTTTGGAATAAATGTATAATCTTGACAGTCACCATCAATTCGAAACCGAACCATCATTCCTTCATCACGTGGATCGAAATGAATATCTGAAGTTTTGTTTTTTGCTGCTGCAATAATTATATAATCTGCAACTTGAGTTATAGGCGTTTTAGTGAAATCAAAGGAAACCATAAAACTTTCGGCACCATTTGATACTCGCTTTACATCAAATTGGACCATCATTTCAACCCCTTTTGTCTACTTTACTATGGTAATTTACTATAATTTATTATATAATAATTTTGTGATAATAGCAAGGAGGATTTATGAAAAAGAGGAAATTAAACAATGGGGGATTTGTTCTTGTTGAGACGTTGGTTGTGTCGGTGTTTGTAATGTCTATTTTTTCTATATTATATAATAATTTCTTTCCATTGATTGGTGAGTATGAGAAACGAGAGGTTTATGATGAAGTTGATGCAAAATATGCTACATATTGGATAAAAAGAATGATTCAAGACCCCGATGTGAAGTTTTCGACAGCTAATATAAATGCGCTTAGTACTTCGAATGCGTCAGCTCCAGGCTATTTTAAATTTAGTTGTGATTATTTAAATTCTAGTGCTGTAAAGAAGAAAACCTGTGAGAGAATTGTTAAGGCTTCACAAGTGAGAATGACAGGTGGGCAGCCTCATATATATATAACGACTTATAATTTGAAGGATTTTAAGGATAAAATAGAAACAAACTCTAATGATATGTCAGGTGGAATGCATCGTTATGTTGCTAATTTACCAGAGTATACATTGGGCTCAATGAATGGTGCTTATTATCGTGTTATAGTTGAGTTTCATCGAACTAGAGATGACAATAATTATTTAGCATATGCAACTTTCGAGGTGAAAAAATAATGAAAAAATTGAATAATAAAGGAATGACGGCAGTTGAAATATTAATTTGTTTTATTTTAGTAGTAGTTATTACAGTATCAATGTATACTACGGTTTCTTCTTATAAAAATAAACAACAGATAGAGGCCTTTAAAGAGCAAATTTATACTTATAAAAATCTATTGGCAAAAGATATTAATGATGATTTGATTAAAGTTGGGTTAATTGATGCAAAGATTGTAGAGAGTATTAATGATGTTTCAGGAGTATCATATACGGTTGATATGTATTTAAGAGACGGCAGTGTTAAAACACTTAAGGTTCAAAGCAAGAAAGCATATGATTATTTATATGATCCAACGGATCCTAGTATTACTGCGGAACTTCCACCAGAGAAGGATCAAGATGATTACTTTATGATTAGTTATGGCAATAGGGGGAGTGAGACCAATTTCCCTATTCCTGATTTAGGAGAAAGTACCAATCCTAATGGAAAGGTGATAAAGGATCTACGTATAAATAATGTGTCTATGGAGGTTTTAGACGGGGTGTTAGTTATTTATATTGGTTTTTATCATCCAGATCTTGGAACAAGATATGCCATTGATATAGTTTGTCCGATAAACTATTAAGTTTTTAAAAGAAGTGTTAGAATTATAATAGCGATAATGGTAGAAACTATTCTTCCTATTAAAAATGGTTTATATGGGAGATGGGCATCCGTAAGGATGCTTTTTATTTGAATATGAATACTTATACTGCCAAAGGAAATAAATAAAAGAATTAAATAAGTTGAAAGAATGTTATTTGATAGAATAGGTGTAGTGAAAATCCCTTTGGTTAAGTCAAAAAGACCGTTAACAATGACAAAGAAAATGGGCTTTAGGGAAATGGTTTTAGTAATTAATAAGCAAACTAAATAGAAAAATAAAGAAGTACCATAGATTAGTATCTGGGTTTTTAAGGAAGAAGTTATTGCAAGGGTTAAGGCTTTGGAGAATGGTAATTCTTTATTTTGAGGATGGTTACTATTTTCATTTTTGGTTTTAAAAATTAGAGCTGTGATGATATTTGAGATGATTATGGAAAGAAGTAAGAAATAACTGAACTTTGGGTTATCTAAAATTACTGAAACTGGACCTAGAATAAATAGTAGATTTGGAAAATGTGTAAATGTTAGAAGTGAAGTTGCGGATTCTTTGGAGAGATATTTTTTACTATAGAGATCAGCTATATGCTTAGGGCCACTGGGAAAACCACAAAAAAGACTCATAGTGATAATATAGAAAGAGGCGGAATTCTTTTTGGTAAGGTGAGAAATTGTTTCGATTAGACCGAAGTTTATTAGAAGTGATGAAAGCGTTAAAAGAAGAAAACTAGTAGGGAAGAGTTTGGTTAAAAAGAGGTCGGTGTAATCAAGGATACTAGAAGTTATAAGGGAAGAATTTATGATGCAAAGTGTCAAGATTGTGATTAAAAAGAAAAGAATCAAATTTGTTGAGTAAGTTTTTTTCATAATTCTCCATTTCTTTGTTATAATTAATCAGAGGGTGATTAAATGTTAAAAGGAATTAAAAAGTTTTTCCGGACAATTTGGGATTTTGTGATAGAAGAGTATAAGTTTATACTTTTTTTAGCTGTTTTTTATATAGTATGCACTTGGCCGGTTAATTATTATATTATAGTTGGTGGTGGAATAAGTGATGTTTCAGAGAGGGTGGCCGTTGAAGACGGCTATGATAGTGAGGGGAGTTTTAATTTATCTTATGTTTCTGAACTTAAAGGAACAACTTTATCTTACTTATTGAGTTATGTGATTCCAACTTGGGAAAAAGAGAGTATGGATGATTATAAATATTCAGAGTCAGAAGATTATTATGATATTTTATTTCGAGGAGACATTGATTTAAAAACTACTAATAATAATGCGGTAAAGGTTGCTTTTGATTTAGCAGGAAAAGAGTATAAAGAAGTGTCATCAAAAATTTATGTAATTGCGGTGTTTGATGAATATAAAACGAATTTTTTGATTCAAGATGAACTATTAAGTATTGATGGCAAAGCTTTTACGACTACAGAGGAGTATTCTCAATATGTTCAACAATTTGAAGCCGGAGATATTTTGGATGTTTTAGTATTAAGAGATGGTAAGAAGAAGACTATAAAATGTAAATTATATGATGATGATGGACGAAAGATTTTTGGGGTGGCCTTGCAGGTTGCTAAAGAATATGAGACAAAGCCCAAGGTGAATATTTCATTTAAGAGCAGTGAGTCTGGACCTTCTGGGGGACTTATGACGACATTAGAGATATATAATAGGCTAGTAGAAGATGATATTACTAGAGGTTTATCTATTGCTGGAACTGGTTCAGTTGATGGTGATGGTAATGTTGGAATTATAGGGGGAGTTCGGTATAAAGTGATAGGGGCAGCATCTGGAGGAGCTAAAATATTTTTTGTTCCAGAAGGAGAAAATTATAAAGAGGCTATAAAAGTAAAAAAAGAAAAAAAGTTAGATATTAAAATTGTTGAAGTTAGTACAGTTAAGGAAGCAATTGAGTATTTGGAAAATTTAAAAGCTGATAATGACTAGTTATTGGCTTTTTTTGGGGAATATGATATATTTAGTATGGTGAAGTTAGATGAAAATAGGAATAGATATAGATGATACAATTTGCAGAACTACGGAAATTGTTAATGAGAAGATGGAAGAGTATGCAAAGAAGAATAATATCCTGGTTTTAGATATAATTAACTATGATTCGATTAAAGCAAAATTTTTTGAAGAATATATGCCAATTATTTATAGTGAGGCAGTTGTTAAACGGGATGTGTGTGATGTCATTAGGAGATTACGAAGTAAGGGTAATCAGATATATATAATTACTGGTCGCAGTATTAGTAAGACACCAAGTATTGGAAATGCTGCAAATATTACTGAAGAATGGCTCCGAAAAAATGGTATTGAGGTAGATGGAATATTTTCATCGGCCTATGGTGAAAGCAAAGCAGATGTTTGTAAGAGAGAACATATTGACTTGATGGTTGATGATGATCCTTACAACTATAAGATGATTACTGGCAATGGAGGTCATTGTTTATTGTTTGACGATCGAGAAAAGTATGATTTGAGAAAAGATTATGCAACGAGTTGGTTAGAAGTTGAAGAATATATTAACAAGTTTAGAGGTTAAGATGAGAAAACTAAGAAGTAAAAAAGAACGAAAAAGAAGGAAACGAATAATTGTTACTACACTTTTAATATTAGGCTTATTATTTTCTAGTTTGATTATTTATAAGTGTTATATTTATTTTGATGAGCAGGGAAAGATTGAAAATACAGAGTTGAGTATTTCAAAAAAAGTAACGGTAGAAGCGATTGGAAATAGTTGTAATGTTAGTGATGGCTATATTAAGTTGTATATACCAAGTGAATTTAAGAAAAATAATAGTATTAATGTCAGTTGGTATGATTTAAATTATACTGGTATAGATAAAAGGGATGCAGCGATATCTTTTTTAGAAGTTGATGATTTTAAAAAGAATATTGGTTCTATTAACGATAAAAAGACGGATTTTAAAATATTGGAGAGAAATAATATTAAAACTGGCTATGACTTGATAAAGTATTATTATGATAATCAAGAAAAGAAAGTAACAATTTTAACTAGTCAAGACAAAATTAAACTTAATAGAATGGCAATAAAGTATATTGGTTCTTTAGCGACTAGTTTAGATATTACATTGTTGGACGGGGATATTAAAGGTGTCCTATTCGAGAGTGAAAAAATGTATCATGTCGTTGTATATTTTTCTGATTATACTTATGTGGTTGATTTTCATAATGAGATGATTGATTATTTTGATTATGATATGGTTTTAAAATATATAAGGATGATTGAATTTAATGAATAAGGAAAGCTACAGCTTTCTTTTTTCTTTCCCATAATTTCCCATAATTTTTTAATATTTTATACACAATTGCTTGCTATAATGGAAGCATGAAAGGAGGAAAAGATAAGATAAGGTTATAAAAATAATGTAAAAAAGTTTACGATGTTTCTTAAATATGTGCTTGTTCGACATAGATGTTTGTTATTATAGGAACATAGAAAGGAGATATTGGAAGATAGAAAGAAAAAAATTTAAAAATAAGGAGCGTGATGCCAATAAGTAGTTAAAATGTATACACAATTCGTGGTATACTATTGGTAGGGGATGAAAAGATTATGTTTACAATTTGTTTAGTTGAAGATGAAGTTGATCTAGCAAATCTTATAAAAGCATATTTGGAGAAAGCAGGATATGATGTTGTTTGTTTTACTAAAGGTAGTGAAGCAATAGACTATATCGATAAAAAAAGTGATTTGTGGATACTTGATATAATGTTAGGGGATGACATTAATGGCTATGATGTTATTAAGGCAATTAGGGAAAAAGATACCAATGTCCCAGTAATATTTACATCAGCTAGAGATCAAGACTTGGATAAAATATTAGGGTTAGAACTTGGTAGTGATGATTACATTACTAAACCATATTCTAGTAAAGAATTGGTACTTAGAGTTAATAATATAATTAAAAGAGTTTACAAGGAGAAGTTTAATACTAATATTTCATATAATGGTTATGTTATTGACACAGAAAAGAGAATGGTTTGTTCAGAGGATAAAGAGATTAAACTTACAACATTAGAGTTTGACTTGTTGCTTTTATTCTTAAAAAATAAAGAAAAAACATTTTCAAGAGAAGAGATACTTAATGCAGTTTGGGGAAATGATTATTTTGGATCAGATAGAGTGGTTGATGACTTAGTTAGACGCCTTAGAAAGAAACTCAAATTGAATCTAGATGCTGTATATGGATATGGATATAGATTATTATGAAATTAAGTAGATTAAAACTTAGTAAGCAATTAGTAATAATTGTTGCAATTGCCTTTGCATTATTGTTTACATCCTTAGGGGTTGTACTTCCGAGTGTTTTAATACCAGTTGCGGAAGCTAACCTGTATAACTATTTAAGAGAACCTTTAAATTTGATGGATAATGAAATGAAACAAGAACTCCTAAATACAGAAGTTGCATATATTTACTCACTAGAAGATCAAAATGTATTAGTTAGTGATAATTTAAAGGATATAACCGGAACTGCAAATCCAGATGTTATTTTAAAAAAGATTGATAAAACTTATGGAAAATTCATATACGAACATAAAACTTATTATTACTATTCTTTAAAAAATGATCAACTTACAAAGATTGCTATAGCTAATGATAGTTATATCAATAGAACTAAAGCAGATATATTAGGAACAATATTTCCAATAGTATTACTGACATTTTTAATAATCGGATTTATATTAGTTTTGTGGTCTATATTTATCGTTTGGAAGATTGAAAAACTAAAAAGTAAGATAGATAATATAGATAATCCAGATTATGATCATTCAGTTGATTTTGAAACGGATGATGAGATTAAGTCTTTAGCATTAGCAATAGAAGATATGCGACTTTCTCTAATTAATCAAGAGAAATATCGCAATAAAATGTATCAAAATATTTCACATGATTTTAAAACACCTCTCACTGTTATAAAATCTTATATTGAAGCTGTTGAAGATGATGTAGAAGATGAAAAGACGGCGCTTCAAGTCATTAAACAGCAGACAGCTAAATTGGAACAAAAAGTACACTCACTTCTTTACTTAAATAAACTTGACTATCTTAAAGATATACCAGTTAAAGATATTGTTTTAGTTGATATGGAGGCAATTATAAAGGCTGAAGTTGAAAAGTTTAAGTTTCATAGAAAAGATGTAAACTTCATAATTGACATTGATAAAAAGGCAAAATATTATGGAACTGTCGAACATTGGGAAACAATACTTGATAATTTACTGGGGAACTTTATGAGATATGCAAATGCTACTATTAAAATTACGGCGAAACAAAACAAACTCATTTTATATAATGACGGCGAAAATATTGATAATGATCTTCTTGATGGAATCTTTACTCCGTTCCGTAAGGGGATTAAAGGTGAGTTTGGATTAGGCCTTTCTATTGTTAAAAAGACACTAAATATTATGGATTATGATATTACAATTAAAAATGAAAAGAAAGGTGTGTCATTTATTATTACAAAAGGAAAACCATAATTGGTTTTCTCAGACTGTTGACAAATAAAAATTTGTTAATAGTCTTTTATTTTTTTATGAAATG
>URZY01000015.1 GCA_900552495.1 uncultured Mycoplasmatota bacterium
TACTTCTTTAACCGTATATATTAAACTATTATTCATTATCATTTTCCTCCTTATTATATTCATTATTAGATAACTGTTGTCTAAAAGCATAAGATTCTTCTTCCGAAATTATTCCATGCCATAAATTATCTTCATCTCCAGAAAAAGGATCTGTTTCTCTTTTTCGATATTCATTTAATAATCCTTCCGCATTGTCGCGTTGTTCTATAACAGTATTTAATGTTGTTTTTAAATCTTTAATTTGATTCTTTTGTAAATCAACTAAATACTTAAACTCACGCAATGATGAATCATTGTTAGACATAAACCATTTAGAATAATCAATTGCTATAGATTTAGGCCTATCCATAACTTCACCGTATGGTGCTTTAATTACTTTAACTTTTGCTTTAGTTGAGCACATTAAAGGGGAACCATAAATAGTAAATATATTATCCGATGAAGCAGCTATTGTTTGGTTAATAAATGAAAGCTTATAATTTCCATTATTCTTTACAGCAGAAACTCCGTCATCTATATCTTGATGTGTACATAAAACACTACACCCATGATTAGTCCCCAACAAGTTTTTTGATTCGTCTTTAAGAAACTTATAATATTGACCAATCACCGTTGGTCTAGCACTTATAAATTGCTTATTATTGTAATAAGATAAATAAGTTAGATCATCAATTATAATCAAGTCTATTCCTGAGTCAGTATTATCTAGGAAACACTTCTCCGCTTGGGCAATTAATCTTCTAAGCGAACTTATAGTAGGAATACATAAATCACTTTCATCAAATATAATTATGTTTGAAGCATAACGTTCTTTAAAATCTAACACTACATTTGTAGTGAAAGTTACATTACTTTTATTATGCATACTTTCATAAGTATAATCGTTAGGAAATTTCTCATTACAATTATGTCTTGTAAGAAATCTCTTTGCTTGAATTTCTTTGCTAGTATTAATAGATAAATACATAACATTTTTATCGCGAACAACAGCATCATATGCAATATTAATTGCCCACAAACTCTTAAAAAGACTACTATCACCTACAATAGTTGTAATTGTTCCTCTTCTTATTCCTTTAGAAAAAGAATCTATATCATCAGAAATAGCTGAAATATCTATATCATCAGATTCTTTTGTAAATATATCTTCGTTAAATAAATCATAATCAATGCTAGACTTGATTCTTTTAGTGTATCCCTTTAACAATTTCTCTATAGAATCTGGGGCAAATACATCTTCGGTACTTAATGAAAATATATCTTTTACTTCAAGATATTTTCTGTCGTGTATAAATTCATCTATCTTATCATCTATTTTTAATTTTTCATAAATCTCAATGGTTGGATCAATGTTCAATATCTTTTTAAGATGTGAACCATTATATGCTTCAATATCAGCTAAACACTTATCACATATCTCTAATTCATCGTCATTTAGTACATACTCATTCTTTAATAAAACAATTACATCAGCTAGTTGCTTAATATCATTATAAGAATTAAGTATATTTAAAAACCTAATATCATATTCTTCACTCATATAATCCTTCCTTTCTTTCATACTCTCTTATATAGAGAAGTAAATCATTGATATTTCAGTTAAAACTGGACGTTTTTTACTCATCACTTTATGTCTTCTAACTCATTTCTTAAGCAAGCATCAATATAATCTATCTTGATAATTGAGCCTTTACCCTTAAGAAAATCTTTGTAATCTGTAACCAATTCAAATATTTCAATTTTTCTTTCCTTAGTAAACTCTTCTAAAATCTTTTTCAATTCTTTATAAAATACCTTTCTTTGACGAGCCTTATTCTTCTTGTATTTTCCATAAATAATTTCAAAATAAGATTCGAAATCCATTTTAAAAGAGTACATATGATTCTCATATAATTCCATTTTTGGTGGATTTTTACGTCTGTATAGATCGTAATATAAATGCCTACCAATATCACAAGCAACAACATTGTATATAGCTTGGTTAAGCGAATAATGATAGCATTTAGCAGGTACGCAGCAGGAATATCTTCTACTCAACCTAATAACCTCACCAAATGTACCAAAAGAATATTTAAATGAAATATTATTACTTGAACTTAGATATGGATCATAAATAGTAAGTAATTGTTGTTCGAATTCTCTTCCTGATACACCATAATTCTTCTTGGCAGTTTTCCTAAACTTATCCTCAGTCTTAAGATATAACCTTTTATCAATTAAACCATTAATTATATTCCTATAACTTTCAGCTGTAATATCATTAATAGTCACATCTTTATAAGAAGAAGACTTCTTTCTATAGAATTCAATATCTTTGAAGCTAATCTCTGGTGTCATATTAGATTTAGTATTAAGATAATTACTAAATAAAATATTCATTATCAACATCTCTTTAGGCGAGAATGTTAACATCGAAATTAAAGGTTGAAACTTATTATCATTGTTATTACAACCATCTACAATTTCATCTATTGAATATTGTTCTAATATTTCATCTGGTATTTCAGCTATTAATTGCAATTCAAACTTATATTTTTCACCAGCCCTGTTGATTAAATAATACTTATGATTAATAATTCTGTACTCAATGTACTTATAATTGAGAAAATATAAATTGAAAATTAATTCATCAGTAACTGAAATCATATCCTTGTACATTGTTTCTTCATCTCCTTTATTAAGATTTGAGTGGGAAGAGAACCATTCGGTTCTCTCAAACAACCTTTACCTCTATTGTTGTTATTCATAATATCCCCATCCTTTCAGATCACAGATTTTCTCAAAATGCTCTTTAACACTATTAGGAAAAAAAGTTACTATTTGCTCAGATTCTATACAATACACTGGAGTAACATACGCATTTTTGTTCTCAACTACCCAAGTCTCCAATGCATAAGCAAGTTGAGAATTATCTTGAATTTGAGATAAACTCCTTATAACAAACAAGTCAAAATTATAAGCTTTTCTATAATTTACTAAGTATTCAATAAACTTATATTTCCTCTCAGACGAAAGAATATTACTTTCAAAATCTTCAGTTAAATACCAATTCGTTTCCTCTAAATATGCCTCCACCCATTCAAGATCTTCATTGAAGCACACAATATCAAGTGGTAATCCTTTAATGTCCTTACCAGGGACAATACATTTTTCTGGAATCATCTATGATTCCTCCTTTCTCTTACTAGATGAACCGAGTTGTACCTTAACTTTTGATTCATCTCTACGAGATGTAGACGAAATTTTTGAACATAACGAGAAAAGCCTTATAAACACTGGTTAAAATGGTATTTTGGTTAAAAAATATTTTCGGTATTTCCTTTCACAAACGTTTTGAATATGCTATAATATTATTGAGTGGAGCTGGTGAATATGAAAAAGTTAAAACCGATAAAGTTAAGCGAATACGCGGAAGCTCTATATAGCGGTATATATCAAGGATGGTACATTGATTTATATCATAGAGATGAAATTGTATCTAAACATTCTTTTAATAGACCAAGAATTAAGAATATTTGCCAAGCTGTATTACTATTCTCAAAAGGAATGAATGTTGATGAAATTGCTAATATAATGCAATTAGAAAAAAGAACTATATATAATTACATAGAAACATATAGAAAAGATCCTAGTTTCCTGAAAAGGCTTCCTGTAACAAACGTTTCTGATCTTCAGACCTATGTTGACTTAATTGCAGATGACTTCAAACACACCAGAGTAAGGACATATAAAGAAGCACAGCAAAGAATAGAAGAACTTACAGGAATACATAGAGGAATAACACAAATAAGAGCATTCCTAATGAACAACTATTTTGAGAAAAACACAAAAGGCTACTTCTACCAGAGAACTTCAAACCTAATTAGAGTACAAATAAAAGAAAGAAACAAAAGAGCTGAAAGCAAAAATCCACTTAACAGTAGAGTTAAAGAAATTGAAGACTATATATACAAAATTGCAAGGGTCTGCAATTACGAACCTTCTATCGTTGCAGAAAGAGTTAAAGAGTATTTCGAGTTAAAAGAATCAAATGAAGTTATAGAAAAATGGATAGAAACAAACACTTCATTGTAGTAAAACTTGCTAACAAAAGTCAATAGTTATTTTAATAAAATTAATAAATAATTTAATAATTATATTAGAGCATGCTAACGCAGACCTATTGCTAGGTCTATTTTGAAAATGTTGAAATATAAGGAATTACCAAATTTCTAGTTCTTTATATTTCTTTTTTACTAGCCCATAATATATTCTTAAAAACTTATTTAATCCTGCTATTTTTGCCACTTTTTTTGCTTTTCCTTCATTTTCTTTTTGGATGATATATTCATAGATTTCTTCACCAACTTTTTTATTACTTTTGATACATTTTACAATTTCATATCCAGTTTTTCTTAAATATTTATTGCCGCGTTTAGATATATGCCTAATTGTCGCCTCGAATTGTCCAGATTGATATGGAGGTGCATCTAAACCACCATAAGCAATAATAGAACCAGCATTCTTAAATCTTCTGATATCACCAATTTCTGCAATAATTCTTGATGTTAGTTTATTTCCACAACCTTCCATTGATTTTATTGTATCATATTCAGGCAAAGTACTTGCAAGTTCATCCATTTTTGATATAATTTTATTAGTCGTATTAATTGTTAAAATTAATAGGTCAACACAACAATCAACAGATAGTTGTGAATATTCATTACTAGGATGTGGAGATACTGTATTTTTTGCTAGTTCGTAAATTTTGTTAGCTATAGTAATACCAGCGCTTCTATGTCCTAGTTTTTTTGCAATTTTATCAACATCTTTTATAAATGAATCTTTATTCTTTTTAATAACTAAAGTTGGATGATAATATTTTTTAAAAACTGTGATTCCCAATATAAAATTATTATCATTTAATAATGAATAATATCCTGGAAATAATAAATCACATAAATTTGATAGTTGAACTTTTTCTTTTGTTTGAACTGACATTTGTGCAGTATATTGTCTAGATAAAAATTTTAAATCTTTATAAGTTTGACTAGAATTTTCATATTTTTTAATTCTATACCAATTATCACAACAATACTCAGCAATTTTTAATGAATCTTTATTATCGTTTTTTACTTTTCTTAAATCACGATCTAAATATTTCTTTATTTTAAAGGCATTATCGGCACAAACAAAATAACCTTCATCTAATAAGAAATTTAGAACTGGTAAATGATAAGTTCCTGTTTCCTCCATAACAATTTTAATATCTTCTTTATGGTATTTATCAATTGTATCTTTTAATATTTTTAATCCATTTGAATCGTGATTAATTTCAAAAGGTAACTCCATAACTTCACCTGCTTGGGATATTATAGAAACTGTGCTTTTTCCTTTTGAAATATCAATTCCTACACCATACTTCATTTTACATTTTCCTTCCTTTTTATTCATATATTATGACTGGTTCCAACGCATCCACATACTCTCATTTTGGTTCGTTACACGAGTATTATTTCAGACTCAACTTGCTTAATCGAATACATTATGTGAAGGTTGGTTAACTGTTTTGTTCCCGAGAACTTTATCTCATTCGTGCCCTCGTTAACCAATCACTTCAATCATAATATAAAATAGTGTAATGTTCAATCTTGTTAAAAGATTTACTTATTACACTTTTATAGTACCAAACGTGTCCCCTTAATATTTAAATACCGGACATAATTATTACAATGAAAAAGAGGCATCAAAATGCCTCTTTTAACTTTCTCTTAATACCTTCAGATACCTATAACCTGTATTGCGACTAATAACACACAACCTACAAAACTCAGTAAAGTTAATCCTATTTTCAATATAGTCTATATAATACTTTGCAACATCAGGGTTCTTATTATATATCCTTTGTCTAGTAAGTTTAGGTTGTCCACCAACACGTCCCTCACTTCTAGCAGCTCTAAGACCATCTTTAACGCTTTCAACAATCATTAACCTCATAATCTCACTTACCATCGAAAGCATCAGTAATTGTCCTTGCATAAGCGCTGAAAGCTCTCCACGACAATCCACCTCGAAATCTCCAAGAACTAACTTAATCTTCTTCTCTTTAGCAAGATCAATCAAAGTAATAAAATGTTTAAGTGAACGAGTAAGACGATCAATAGAAGAACAATAAATTGTATCTCCTTCCTTTATTATATTTAGAAGCTTATTAAGCTCTGGACGACTATCCTTAGAACCAGATATATATTCCTTAAACATATTTTCAGGTCTAACTCCATGAGCTTCACCAAACTTGATTTGGCGTAACAAATTCTGTCTTTCTTCATTAGTAGAACATCTAGCGTATAAATAATCCATAATTACCATTCCTCTCTGTCCCAAGAAACCTACTTGAAATAAATGGAACATTTTGACGCTAAAATCAGCTAAAAAACGAACTAAATTAGCATCAAAAACTTGTACCCACTTAACAAATGTTTCTCGTGACAATTTTTTAATAACGTATTAAAAAGTAAAAATCAACAATTTTCTCGTGTTATAATATTATTAATAAATATTTCTGCTTTATGGGAGGTTGAGTATGAAAGAACGTGTTACAGAAGAATATATTGTAGATAAAATCATAAATTTTATGTTAAAAAAAGAGAATGGAAACTGGCATGAAGAAAAAGTAGAAAAAAGCGACTTACATAAACATGGTGTAGATATCAAACTTGTTGGTGGTAAAAGAAACAGCGAATATTTTTTCATTGAGTGCAAAGGTAAATCCTATTCTAAGTCAGCTACATCTATAAATCGTGAAGGTTGGTTAAATGCATTAGGACAAATTATAACAAGAATGGATGTTAAAAGATATTCAATGTCAAAAGATGGTTCTGGGATTTCAGGAATAAATCACGCATATAAGTATGGACTAGGTTTATACTGGGAATCAGCTCAAGTAGCATTACGTAGAATACCCAAAGAGATAGCCCAGGTTCTATGTCTACATATTTTCTCAGTTAATGATGATGGAAAAGTAACATACTTCACGCCAAGTCAATTTGGGAAAGAATATCCAAAAGAAATAATTAAATGATTACTGAAAAAACAAACAAACTAAATATATTACTAAATTTAAGTAAATGTAATAGCAATGTTTTGAAAAAGATATTTTTATGATAAAATAAAAATGAGGTGGTTAAATTGAGTGGTAAACTAATTATGCCAAAACAAACTGGACAAAAAGATGCCTTTTATTCTTCTCTTGAATTATTATATAACTCATATAAAAATGGAGAAAAATGGTATAGTAATGATAAGTTCAAGGTTGAAATTCAAAGATTATTACCATATCTAAGTAAAGGCGCACAAGACGGCCCATATTTAGTAAAGCAATCAGAACTAGTAAGATATTTTGGATTAGCCGAATATGATTATAGTAGCAAACCCGGAAAATCTCATATAACTGATACAGGTATAAGATTTTATAATGCATATTTGCAAAACAATGTAAATCTTCAATTAGATATCATAATGCAATCTATATTAAATAATTCATTTGGTAGAAATAACACAGCAATTCAATCTAGCGATTCAGATATTGATCCACCAAAATTATTTTTAAAAGCAATTGTTGATTTAAATGGTATAACAAGTCGTGGCTTAGCATACTTATTATATGTAACACATGATTTAAATATTACTTATAATGATGCTATTATAGAATTAAGTAAATCAGATAATAGGGATAGAGAAATTCCTATTGAGGTTTCAAATAAATACAACGATGTTAAATTTACTGTATTACTAAACTCTCTTGGTATCGTTGAAAAAATTGGTGACGTCTATAGTTTATCTGACTATACAAATGATAACTATTTAGAACAAATTAAAAAATTAAGTATATATAACAAAGAACCAGAACTTGTATTAACATTACGTGAAGATTACGATGAAGATGTTGAAGAAATATTTGAAGAACCATTCTTTACAGATATTGATCAAAATAAAGTTATTGGTTCATATGCTTACGATGTCAATAGTGAAAAATTCAAGTCTCAAAATAATAGAATTCCAAAACCTATTAAAGTTGGAAAAACATTTAGATATAAAACTAATCCTCGTATTTCGAAAACTGCTTTAGATTTAGCAAATCATATTTGTTTAGGAAATCATGAGCATATAACTTTTGTATCTAAACTTGGAAAACCTTATATGGAAGCGCATCATTTAATTCCAATGATGGCACAAAAAGACTTTTCTATAAATCTTGATAGAATTGAAAACATAATTTCAATTTGTCCAATATGTCATTCAGCAATTCATTTAGGAGATGATGCTACTAGATTAGAATTAGTTAAAAAATTATTTGATATAAAAGAAAAAGAATTAAAGTCTGTAGGACTTAATATATCTTTTGGAGAATTATTTTCCAAATATTATAAATAATAAAATGGAGATATTAATTTATCTCCATTTTTATATGTTATTCACCAATTCTTGTACTATATTTTTTATAAGCATAGGTGGAATTCCTTCTCCAATTACTTGTCGTATAAATCTTTCATCTGCCCATTCTGGAACATTCCAATCCTTTGGAAGGGAAAATACAATAAACAATTCGTATAAAGTTAAACATCTTGGATCAGAATACAATATTTCATCGTTCTTTTTATAAGGCTTCCCTGGATGTACACAGCATAACGAAGAAATTACACCATTATTTTGAGTAATAGTTCTAGCCGGTTTATTCCAATCATATCTTCTATATGTATTATAATGACCATTCACCCTTGTTCCATCATCTTTTTTAGGATAAAATTCAGTATTATCAAAAGCTGTACAACCTGAAGGTGTATGCATCATCGCAATTACGTGTTTCTTAGCATGAACTGGTGGCTTATGAAATTTAGATATCTTTTCAGCCTTTTCTTTTTTGTCTAAATAATTTGGGAACAATTTAATTGTTTCATCAAGTCCCTCTTTTAACAAGGGATCAACAGAAGGTAAATCATAAATTGCATCTTTCAAAGTTATTTTTTCCTTCTTATCGGGTACTTGCCAAATATAACTCATATCTTTTCTTGATGACAAAAATATATTCCTTTTTCTCATTTGTGGCACTTCATAATCCATTGCACTAACCAAATTTTGATTTGCAAAATTGTAATTACTATCTAATTCTTTGTGAATATATTCTGGAATAGAAATTATATCATCACCAACTTTGATTTTGGTTTTTAATAATTGAGGAACATTCTCTAATAAAATATATTTTGGTTTTATCTTCTTTATTATTTCTATAGCATAATATATCAATTGATTTCTTTTATCAAATTTATCCATTTTACCTGCTAAGCTCATTCCCTGACATGGTGGTGTAGCAATTAAAAAATCAACTTTTTCCTGTTTGCTAATTTCCACAATTTTATCGAATATTTTTTTATCAGTAATATCACCTACAATCATATTTGTGTTTGGATATAAATGTGAGTAAAACTCTGCACGTTTTGGTTCAAGCTCATTAGCGACAACAATTTCTATACCTAACTGTTTCAAATATGTTTCAGCAACCCCAACATTGGCAAAAAGTGATAGTCCTCTAAGTTTAGCCATTGTTAATCACCAATTGATGCATTATTTTTTGAACTAATAGTGGTGGAATTCCTTCTCCAATAACTTGTCTAATAAAATGCTCACTTGCCCAATTAGGAATATTCCAATCTTTTGGTAATGATGTTACTATCATTAGTTCATATATAGTTAGCACACGTGCATCCGAATATACATTATATCCTTCAGAATCTTTGCCAATTAATCTTCCTGGATGAACATTATTCTGTGAACCTATTGTTCTATTATACATTGTAATTGTATAACCTGGTTTATCCCATGATTGGCGCTTATACGTATTTTTAAATCCTTTTGTAAACGATCCATCTTTCTTCTTTGGCTTAAATTTATCTATATTATCAAAAGCTGTTTGCCCACTTGGTGTATGCATAAGACTATAAACTTGTCTATAAATGTGTTTAGGGGGATAATGCCACTTTGATATTTTTAATCCTTCTTCTTTTTTTCGTTCATACTCTGGGAATACCTTTAATTGTTCATTATATGGCAAATCATATAATTCTGGATCTAATGAAGGCAAATCACCAATAGCATCTTCTAAAGTAATAACTTTTTTACTTTTCGATGGGAAATTCCATACAAATGATTTATCCTTTTTCGTTAGCAATATTATTGCTCTCTCTCTCATTTGAGGTACACCATAATCAGCTGCATTAATGACAAATTGTTTGTTAAAGTTATATATATCACCTAGTTCTTCTTTTATATAATCTGGTATTAGAATTTCTTTATTATTATATATAATCTTGGTAATCAATTGTTCTGGAACGTTTTCTAGAAAAACATAATCAGGCTTGACTTCTTTTATAATATCTACTGCATGTTTTATCAATGTATTTCTAATATCATTTTTATCTTTCTTTCCAACTGTACTCATTCCTTGACATGGTGGTGTAGCCATAATCAAATCAATCTTTTGTTTCTTCGCTTCATTGATTAATTTCTCTTTTATAGTTTTAGATGTTACATCACCAATTATCATATTTGTATTTGGATATAAATGAGAGTAAAACTCTGCACGTTTTGGTTCTAACTCATTAGCAATAACTACATCTATATTTTCTTTGTCTAAATACGTTTCAGCAATTCCAACATTGGCAAAAAGTGAAAGCGCTTTAATTCTTTTTTTCATTTGTTTTTGCCTCCTCTTTTTTAATTTCTTTTCTAACATATTCTAATAATAAGTCTTGCATGCTTTTCTTCTTTTTTATTGCAAGCATCTTAAATTTTGTATGTTCTTCATTAGAAAGTCTTATACTAACCCTTGGATCCATCATAATAATCACCTATTATCATTTTAACAAATTTAAAGAAATAATACAACATAAAAACGCCAAAACGCCAAGAAAAATGAATAAACCTTATCTCAATTCTTATTTACATAAATATTTCATTAGAAAGTATTACTCCTATGAATAAAAATAAAAAATAGGTTAACTAAATCCAATAATGGTCTATCTTAATGCCCTAAAAATCGCCATTTCCAATTAAAAATAGTAGATATAAAACCTACCATTTAATCTTCATTAGAATGGAATAATGAATACTTCTTACCACCTTTAATTATTGCAATATCACCATTATTAGCATATTCTATATCATCAACTTCAGCAAAACGAGAGTGATCTATTACACTTGAAACTACATCTCCAAAATACACAACAACGCCTTCATGTGTTAAAGCAGCAACACCAAATTCAGTGGTTATTATTTTCTTATACTTGTAATTATTATTATTTAAAAAATTAAATCCTGAAACACCTTTTTCAGTTAAACAAGTAACGACATTATCATTACTAATGGCTATTATTGTATGACTATTAATATACTGAATCATATTTATATTATTTAATTTTTTCTCATCATTAACAAAAAGAGTACCATCGTTCAATAAAATTACTATCTCACCATAGCAAGAAGCTGCAATATCTTTAACTTCACCTTGAGAAATGCCTTTTAAATAATCAGTATATTTTGATATTACTTCATATTTTTCTTTAATATCTATACATCCGTTAAATTCATCTTGAGAAACTCCATAAATAGTATCACTATAACATTGCAGAGCATAAATACAAAATAATTTACTATTCTTAATCTCATTGATAAAAGGCAACACTGCAGCTTCTTCTTCAGTATCTGGAATAGTAACATTACCACATACCCTATACTTGTATCCATACTTAATATTATCTACTACTGACATGAAATCCTCAGTTCTATTTCCAACCAATAAAGCTTTCATCTCACCACTATTGTCGTTCATATCTAAAAGAACAAACATTTTGTCTTCTAATTTATAAACCTTCTTAGAAACAAAATATACTTCAAGATTAACCTTACTTACTTTATCACCTAATCCAGCAATAGATGAAATAAACGCATCATAGGGAACGTTTGTTTCAATCTTTTTAAATTCAATTTTCTTAGTCATAATCAATCCTCCTCAATTATGTATATTGTACGCAGGAAATAGTCTTTATATCAACTATTTCTTGTTATTCTTTTTCATTTGTTTATACAAAGCTCTCTTATAAGGATCTCTATCTGTACTAGCATGAAAATCATCCATAAAATCGACAAATTCTCCTATATTTCCAGTTAAAACGATTAAAGAAAATATAAAAGTAAAAAATAAAATAAATATTAAAACAATAAATCCAATGATTTCAGACATAAGTAAAAATTCAATACACTCAGATGCAATCAAGTATATAAGTACAGCAATGGTAATTCCTATACTCCCCAATATAGGCCAAATATTAGATTTTTCTTTTGCAGTTAATTCCGCTTTAGTATTGTTTCTTCTATACCCACAATTACTACATTTAATGTTATCATATTCTTTTCCACACTCAGGACAAAAATGTGTAATTGAACATTCTGTATCATACCCGCAATGAACACATTTAGTAGACTTATCGCTAATTTCCTCACTACAGTTCTTACATTTTATTAACGCCATAATTTTCCTTCCTTTCTTACACTTAAATTAATTTGTCTTTGCATAATCTTGATATTGACCACTCATATCGTAGCAATTTAGAAACTTGCCAGAGTCTTTTAAAGAACAATCATATAAAAGGTTATTACCACTGCCATAAATATCTACATCTAATCCGTATTTCTTATAAGTATATGAATGAGGATCTGCACAAGCATCAGTTTTAGTATTGCAACGTTGATAAATTGCTGTTCCATCATCTTTAAATTCAAATATAACTCTCATCGCATCCCCATAAATATATTCTAGCTCAGGTGCTGAATATTCAGCATCTAAGGTATCAGAAGCTAATATATCCTTATTTCTAAGGTTTATAAAAAAAGGTACACCAATAATTACAATACAAAAAACTAATAAACATACAACAATAAAAATGACGATGTTACGTTTATTGTTCCTCTTAGATTTAGTAACAACATTATCGTTACGCTTAGTTGAAATAGAAGTAGGTGCACCACAATGAACGCATATATCGGTTGTATCACTAATCTCTTTTCCGCACTCAACACATTTAATTAATGCCATATCAATCACCATCACTAACTTTCTTCATAAAAGCTACTATCTTCAAATATTTCGGTAAACAAAATCATTAAACTACTTCCATGAAAACAACTTACTATATAATTATTATACCACAAAAGTCTACGAACAACATACTAAATATTTAACTTATTATTGAGATAATTGTTATGGGTGGGACAAATGAATAATAAAAACCAAATTGATGAAAACTATGCTTACACAATATTAGCTAAAAATCTAAAAAAGTATAGAAAAGAGGCAGGTATGACACAAGAACAACTCGCTGAAAAAAGTTTGTATGCTTTGAGTTTCATAAAAAATCTTGAATCTGAAAAAGTATTTCAAACAGCAAGTATCGGTACTACATATAAGTTTGCTAAAGTTCTTGGAATACCGTTATCAAAATTATTTGAAGAACCAGAATCTAGTAACGTAACAAAAAAAATCGATTAAAGTCTATTAATCATAGAAAAGGAAGAGAATTAACTCTTCCTTTTAAAGTGTGCTATAAAGTTTGTACGTGAATCATCAGTTGGCGTTAACGATTCAAAAAAGTAATCAGTACAATTAACCAAATAATATATTATTTCAAACTCTTTAGCATTGTTTTCTTGACTCTTAAATGTTATCTCAATGATATCAGGTAGTTCCTTAGATAAAACTTCTTTTATCTCTTCGAATGTAGGAAACTCAAGAATAAGCTTATTCAATTACATCACCATCCGCTTTGTATAATAACGTGCTTTAAATAATTATACAGCTATTTAAATGAAATAAACAATAATTCTTAAACTATAATTCCAACTAAAGCATCTATTGTCAAATAACATAGGATCAGAATATTCTTTCAAAATCTAGTGGATCTTCGCTTATTACTCTTAAGTGATATTCATCCTCTAGCAGCTTTGTAGTATCAGATTTGATAGTTTCATAATTAGCAGGTTCAATATTAAATGAACATAAGGCAGAGTTTATGAAAATATCATAAGTATCCTCTTCTAAAGAACTTGTATTGTATGCTTCTGCTATATAGTAAGCAACATATACTGGAATAAGTTTCTTCTCTATGTATTCATGACATTTATCAACGAAAGGTGATAATATCGTTACAAATTCTTCTTCAGTAATGTCATCATCAGTCTTAGGTCTAAACATATTTTACCTCCATACTAACCATGTTGTACCATAAAAAGTTGATAAAATAAACATATAATTCATCTCTAAAACCAAATAAAAAGAGCAATCACTCATTAATCGCTCTCTCTATCACTAAACTTCAAAATCAATTCTTCTATAACAGCATCTTGACCACTAGTTTCTATCATTTCTTGTAGTGTTCCATCTGCTCTTAAACGTTCTATTTCCTCTAATATAGGACCTAGACGACTATCTGGATGCTTAATATTTTTAGAATCAAAAAATAATGCCACCATCTGATTAAAAAACAAACGATTATGGCTCACTAGTTTCGGATTGATATTACATTTGATAATGCAATCTTGATCAAAATCAGCAGTTGAATCATCAGCAGAATACTCATTAATCAACTCTTGTACCATTTCCATCGCTGATTTCTTCAAAACATAAGGTTTCTTTCTTCCATAGGTTAATACATTTGCATCATCATACAAGGTAATCCAGTTCTTATCGTACCTTTCAAGCTTAACCAACCAAGTTCTATCTTCCATAGTACAACTCCTCTCAAATAACCACCTGATTCGGCATTCTTTGCCCATTTGGCGAATCTTTCGAACAAAGTAATAGAAATACCCACTAACAGAGAAAAGAAGCAAAAATCAAGACGTTTCGAAATCGTAATATTTCTCTCAAAATAGAAGGACAATTCTACAATAGGATGTTCTACTAAAATATATAAAAAAGCTGCAAAAACCCTAAAAAAGGTAGAAAAACTATAAGGAAATCAATCATAATCATCATTCAACCAATCAAAATCTATCTGATTAGTAATCTTTCTTAAGTTAAATGTAATAGAAGTCCTAAAATAGGCATATAAGTTCTCAATCTTGGCTCCATCTTCAGAGCAAAATTGCTGCTGTTTAACTCTCGTAGCAACGTAATTTGTTGCAACTATAACTGTCTTAAAGTCATATCTCAACAATAATTCTTCAAATAGAGCATCATACAGGTATAAATCAAAAT
>URZY01000016.1 GCA_900552495.1 uncultured Mycoplasmatota bacterium
CGGATTTTTTGCTTTTTTTGTATATGAGTGGTGTCACATCAATTGTAACTCTACACACTAAATAAAATGTGTTCTTTTTGTTTCTATCATAAATTGAAAATATGTGATACAATTGAAAAAATAAAAAAGAATAGAGGATACAGCAATGATAAGTTTTGTAATATGTGAAGATGAGAAGGCATTAGCCGAAGAGTATAAGAAAATAATAAGCAATTATATGATGAATTATGATTATGAATACAAATTTGAAGTATTCGATGATTATAATGAAAAGTTCAATAAGTATATGAGACAACCTGAAGACTTAAAAGTATATATTCTAGATATTAAAACTAAGACTAGTTCTGGAATAGATGCTGCAAGAAGAATTAGAGAAGAGGCAGAAGATTGGAATTCAATGATATTAATTATAACTGGTTTAAGTGAATTTAAGTATGAAGCACTCGCCAAAAGATTAATGTTATTAGATTTCATATCTAAATTAGATAATTATAAAGGATATCTAATTGATTGTATATCAAGATGTTTAAAGTATTATGATGCTAGACCAAATAAATTAAGATATTCTTATAAGAATACAACATATAATGTAGATTTTAAACGAATTGTATATATTGAGAAAGAACAAGATAGTAAAAGATGTAAAATTTATACAGATGACGAAAGAGTTATACCATATGTAGGTACAATGACAGGATTATTAGAGTCTTTAGATAAAAGATTCATAAAGACATCTAGATGTACAATTATAAATTCAGATTATATAACGCAATATGATCAAAGTAAAAATGAAATATATTTTGAAAATGGTATGATGGTTAATGATATTTCTAGAGATAACAAGAAAAAGGTAGTAAATCGTGTTAGAGGTATTGAGTAGATTTTGCTGTTGTTTAGCAATGTGTGTAGCAGCATTCTTTATAATTAAAAAAATTACTAATAGTAATGAAAGACTATTTACGCTAAGGAATACGACTTTAATATTAATTTTGACTACAGTACATACAATAATTTATAATACAACATACAATATTTCATCAGTATTAATAATATTTATTATAAATTTACTTTTTCATAAAATAATATTTAAACTATCACTTGAAGAGGCCATGATAAGTTGCTGTTTTTATACAATAATACTATTTTTATCTGATGCCTTTGGAACTATATTCATGACTTTAAGATATTCTATTGAAGAAATAAAGAAAGATCTAATATTGTCAGTTGTTTCAAATGTAACAGTAGGCATAATAAGTGTAACAATAATAAATATAAATATAGTATACGAAAAATGTATTGTTTTTTATAATTCATTTAAAACAAGAAAGCAAACAATAGATACAATTTTTCTATTTTTAATTATAATACTTTTTGTATTTTTGGGTTATAACGTTGGAAGTGAGCAAGCACATAGTATAGAAATTATCATTAATATTTCTATTATGATTATAATGGCTATTATTGCGTATATATTTATTAAAAGTAAAATAAGATATAGTCAACTAAGTGATGAGTATAATACATTATTTGGTTATGTTCAAAACTTTGAAGAATGGATAGAAAGAGATCAACTAAATCGTCATGAATATAAAAATCAACTTGCAGTAATAAGAAGTATTACTAAAGATAAATCTGTTATTAAGAAGATTAATGACTTGCTAGATGATAATATTAAAATAAAAGGTGACGCTGTATATAAACTAAAAGAACTTCCAACCGGTGGACTAAAAGGTTTAATGTACTATAAAGTTGCTATTGCACAAAAGCAAAATATTAATATTGAGGTAGATGTAAGTCTTAAAAGAAAAAGCAAATTTAAGAAGCTAAATGAACATAAGACAAAAGTTCTATCTAATTTAATAGGAATATATTTTGATAATGCTATCGAAGCAGCATTAGAGACTGAAGAGAAAAATGTTTGTCTAGAAGTTTATGAAATAAAAGACGGCGTGAAATTTGTTATCTCCAATACTTTCAAACGTAGTGAAAACTTTGATAGAAGAAATGAACGTGGGGTTACTAGTAAAGGTAAGGGTCACGGCAATGGTTTATATTATGCCAATAACTTAATTTCTAAAAATAACTGGATAGATGCCTCTCAAGAAATAATTGATAACTATTATATTCAAAATATTATAATAAAAAACTAGATTAATTAGTAATTAATCTAGTTTTTTAGTCATTAAATAAATTACTTGAACATGGCTCATCTATTAAAAAAAATGCACACCCTAAACTCGCTGTACCCGTAACAATAAGTGCGATGGTTGCCAATATACTGGCTATCCTACGCTTCATCATATACCTCCTATACTACTTAAAATACCAAATCGGTATTAAGCCTAACTTATACGTTTATAGTTATTATAAGGCTGCTTAAATAGCATATAAGTTAATGGATTAATAACAATAAATTGTATTACTAGGACACTTAAGATAAGACTCGTAACATAACTATTATCTATTAAAACAATAACTAATGTATAAATAACTCCAACAAGTACAGTTAATATTTTTCTAATTATCCTCTTTCTCTTACTAAAAAGAGGCCTTTTTACCGTATCAGCCGGAGCAAAAATTACATAATTCAAAATACAAAATAGTGAAATGATTAAACTAATATTCATATTAATTTTTATATTAATAAAAATTAAAGGTATAAATATGAAACATACTGTTGAAAAGATTAAGCATTCATAACTTTTTTCTGCATGAAAGCCAAACCCAAAATATCGTATGACATTAAACATAATCATCACTAGTATAACTTCTTTTATAATATCTAAGATTAAAGCTAACAATAAAATAAATATCAACTTGGTAATTGTAAGATACAGTCCTTCTAGACCATAAAGAAGCATTCTTTCTTCTTTCTTAGAATAAGAATTATACTTCTTAATAAAACCAAGTGTTAATTCTAAAAACTTCTCTTTTATCATATGCTAACTCTTACTTATAATTATACACTCCTATTACAATAAATCAATATCTAAAAATCCTTAAACTGTAAATTTAACCAAAAAAGTGCAAAAAATGATGTATTATGTCGAACTAATACTAAAAAAAGCTTTAAAGTTACAGTTCACGGCTTTCTTATTCACAAATTAAATTTTCTGCTAGAATAGATTATGCCGACAGAGAAATACAAAAAGGTAGAAAGAGATGCAGAAGTTAAAATGATCGGGCGCGTGAAATGGTTCAATAATGACAAGGGATATGGATTTATCGATTTTAAAGAAAATGAAGATATTTTCGTTCACTACTCAGCTATTGACCTAGATGGATATAAAACTTTATCTGAAGGACAGTTAGTAGAATATAAGTTGATTGAAACCAGCAAGGGTTATCAAGCAATTAATGTTCGACTAGTAAAAGAAACTGCTAATATAAAATAGTAGTTTTTTTTTCCATAATATGCTATACTTAAGATGTAAAGGAGGCGATAGTATGGATATTATCATTAGAGGAGATAAGATTAAAATTACTGAAGCTATGAACGATTATATTAAAGAAAAACTTGGAAAATTAAACAAGTATTTAGAAAATAGCGATACAGTTCGCGCAAACGTAATAGTTAAAGTAAAAAATCACGAACAACGAGTTGAGATTACCATACCATTAAAAACATTCATTTTAAGATCTGAGGAAACTCAAGATGACTTCTATGCAGCAGTTGATAAGACAATTGATAAGCTAGAAAGACAAATTCGTAAAAATAAGACACGAATTACTAAGCAAGTCAAGAATTCTTATGATTTTATAATACCAGAGATAGTAACTGCTGATGAGGACGTTTCTGATACAAAAATTTTAAAAAGAAAGAAAGTTGAAGTAAAACCTATGAATGAAGAAGAAGCAATTCTTCAAATGGAATTACTAGGACATCAATTTTATATGTATAAAGACAGCGAAACAAATAAACCAGCTGTTGTTTATAAACGTAACGATGGCAATTATGGTGTAATTGAATCTGAATAATTATACAATGAGGCACTAAATAAGTGCCTTTTTTTATTATTTCGTTACTATATAACGAAATAAAACTTTTCTTCTGTATAAAAATTTGATAGAATAATAAGATGAAGGAGATGAAGCGAATGAAGTTTCTTAGAAAGTTATTCGATCATGAATATAAAGAATTAAAGAGATTTTCTGTCTTAGCAGACAAAATCATGGAATTAGATGAAGAGTATTCTAAATTGTCAGATGAAGACCTTCAAGCTAAAACAGCAGAATTTAAAAAAAGGCTTTCAGAAGGTGAAACATTAGATGATATTTTAGTTGAGGCTTTTGCTACAGCAAGAGAAGCTGCTTATCGAGTTATTGGTGAAAAACATTACTATGTTCAAATATTAGGTGGTTTGGCTATTCACTTTGGTAATATAGCCGAAATGAAAACAGGTGAAGGAAAAACTTTAACCAGTGTTTTACCTGCCTATTTAAATGCTCTATCAGGAGAAGGCGTTCATATTATTACTGTTAATGAATATTTAGCAGGCCGTGATGCTGAATGGATGGGTGGTATCCACCGTTTCCTTGGCTTAACCGTTGGTGTCAATCGAAGAGATATGAGTTCAAAAGAAAAGCAGGAAGCCTATGC
Source organism: uncultured Mycoplasmatota bacterium (assembly GCA_900552495.1). Lineage (GTDB taxonomy): Bacteria > Bacillota_I > Bacilli_A > RF39 > UBA660 > JAEDES01. Next base: position 4,601 of record URZY01000016.1, read on the forward strand.
TTGTGACATCCTATACTCAACAAATAATGAAATAGGCTTTGACTACTTAAGAGATAATATGGTAGTCCGTAAAGAAGAAAGAGTTCAAAGAAAACTTAATTTTGCAATTATTGATGAAGTTGACTCAGTATTAATTGATGAAGCTAGAACTCCGCTAATTATATCAGGTGGTACTATGAAGAGTGCCAATTTATATATTGATGCTGATAGATTTGCAAAAGGCTTAAAAGCAGAAAAAGATTTTATTTTCGATGAGAAAACAAAAAATGTTAACTTAACAGAAACCGGTTCGGAAAAAGCGGAAAAAGCTTTTAATATTAGCAATTTATATGACATAGACAATGCTTCACTTTTGCATTACATTAATCAAGCTTTAAGAGCCAATTATTCAATGAAAAAGGATGTTGATTATGTTGTTCAGGAAGGCGAAGTTATAATTGTTGACCAATTTACAGGACGTCTAATGAAAGGAAGAGCATATTCCGAAGGTCTACATCAAGCAATAGAAGCTAAAGAAGGCGTTAATATTAATCAAGAGACTAAGACTTTAGCAACTATTACTTTCCAAAATTTATTTAGAATGTATAAAAAACTATCAGGAATGACTGGTACTGCCAAAACCGAAGAAGAGGAATTTAGAAATATCTATAATATGTATGTTATTGAGATCCCTACTAATAGAGAAGTAATTCGTGTTGATGCCCCTGATTTGGTTTATGCTAATAAGGAAGCTAAATATAAAGCACTTATTTCTTTTGTAAAAGAGCGTTATGATAGAGGACAGCCTGTTTTAATCGGTACCATAGCCATTGAAACAAGTGAATTAATCAGTAAATTATTAAAACAAGCCCACATTCCACATGAAGTATTAAATGCTAAGAACCATGAAAGAGAAGCTGAAATAATTTCTAAAATTGGTACCTGCAAATCTGTAACCATTGCCACTAATATGGCCGGACGTGGTACAGATATTAAACTATCTGACGAAATAAAAGAACTGGGTGGATTATGTGTAGTTGGTACTGAAAGGCATGAATCACGTCGTATTGATAATCAATTGCGTGGTCGTTCAGGACGTCAAGGAGATCCCGGTTATACTCAATTCTTTGTATCAATGAAAGATGACTTAATGGTCCGCTTCGGTTCTGATAGAATCGCTGATATGATGAGTACAATGGGGTTAGGTGACCAAGCAATTCAAAGTAAAACTTTTACTAATTCTATTACAACAGCTCAAAAACGAGTTGAAGGAAATAACTTTGATATCCGTAAGTCTCTACTTCAATATGATGATGTAATGAATAATCAAAGAGAGATAATTTATGAAAAAAGGAATAAAATTTTAGATAGTGAATCAATTCACGAAATGGTTCTAGATACATTTAAGCATCACATTCAGGATTTAGTAAATTCCCATTTATATCCAGAAGGACATTTGACCGATGAAGATTATGAGGAAATAGTAGAGTTCGCTAACGAAAACCTATTAAGAAAAGATATTACAAAAGAGGATATAAATGATTTGTCAGCTGATGGAGCAATTGATAAGTTATATGAACAAGTAGTTTCTGAATACGAAGAAAAAATTAAAGAAATTCCAGCTGAAGTATCAGCAGAATTTGAAAAAGTCATTACTCTTCAAGTACTAGATAACTATTGGATGGAACATATTAATACAATGTCTCACTTAAGAGAAGGAATTCACTTACGTGGTTATGCCCAAGAAGATCCATTAAGAGCCTATACTATGGAAGGATTCGATCTGTTTGATTCAATGATGCAAAAAATTGATAAGGATGTTTCAATCTTCTTAATTAAAGCTGAAATTCGTCATAATATTGAAAGAAAAGAAGTTTCAAAGAAAAAAATAACAAATGACGTTAAGGAAGAAGGAACAAAAAAGACTCCAAAAAGAGTCAAAAAAATAGGACGAAATGATCCTTGTCCATGTGGTTCGGGCAAAAAATACAAACAATGCTGCGGAAAGTGAGATAAATAAAGGTTTTGTGAGGATTTTGCAAAGTTAAAAAATGTTAACAAATTTATATTTGTTTGCAAATAATTAAAAAATATGGCTTAAATGCCCTAAAAATAAAGGATGTAAACAGAAGAAATATGTGAACATCCTTTTAAAATTCAAGAAAGTGAGGTAATATCTATTGAAAAAAGAAGAAATAACAACAGAAATAATTGTAAAAGAAAATAAAGTGGGAATTCTAAGAGTAGGTAATGCTAATTATATATCATTAACAGATTTGGCTAAATATCAAAATTCTAGTGATCCATCTTTTACAGTAAAGAATTGGTTAAGAAGAATTACAACTATTGATTACGTTGGTTTATGGGAAGAAATTCATAATCCTGATTTTAATTTGGTCGAATTCGACCAAATTAAAACTGAGTATGGTAGAAACTCTTTTGCAATGTCTCCATCTCAATGGATTAAAAGAACTAATGCAATAGGTATTATCTCTAAGGGCGGAAGGTATAGTATTGGAACTTTTGCACATCCTGATATCGCTTTTGAATTTGCTAGTTGGTTATCTCCAGAGTTTAAATTATATTTAATAACTGAATTCGAAAGATTAAAAGCTAATGAAGCATATCAAGAAAAAATAGATTGGCAAGCTAATAGAATACTTTCAAAGTTAAATTATGTAGTTCATACTGATGCAGTAAAAACTTATATAGTTCCAACTCTTACAGAAGCACAAAAGAAATTTGTATATGCCGAAGAAGCAGATGTTTTAAATGTGGCATTATTTGGTATGACAACTAAAGAGTGGAGGGATAACAATCCAGAACTAGCAAAAGAGGGAAATATGAGAGATTACACTGATTTACTGCATTTAGTAATATTAAATAATCTTCAAAATACAAATGCTGAATTGATTGAAGAAAAAGTACCTCAAAGAGAAAGACTTGTTAGACTCAATAATTCTGCAAGAAGACAAATGAAAGTATTAAAAGACAATAAGAATATCAAAGAATTAGAATTATTGCAAAAACAAGTTAATGAAGAAAAAGAATTATTAATTGATTAAAATAGAAGAGTGTTAACAGATAATGTTAATGCTCTTTTGTTTTATATATAAAAGGAAAGGATGATTATATGAGAAGAATAAATGTAAGAAAAAGAGGAAAGGTTTATCAATATCAATTTGAAATTGGAACTATTAATGGTAAACGAAAGTTTATTAATAAGCCAGAATTTAATATTCAAAATGAAGCTTGCGCCGCTAGACAACTAATCTATGAAAAATATAGTAGAATATGAAGTTTATGTATACAATTAACTTTAATTAATATATAATTAAAAAATAAAACGGAAAGGAATGATTAAAATGAAAGAAAAGAAAAAAAGTAATATTGGCTTAACTGCACTTGTGGTTATTCTATTACTAGTATGCGTAGGAATGGGAACATTTATATTTGCTAATAAAGATAAATTAACAGCCAAAGAAACTACACAATCAACTATTAAAAATGAAAAAAAGGCAACAACATCAAAAACAGAAACAACAAATGAAAAAAACAACAATATTGAAACAAGGAAATGCACTGGCGTATATAGTGGAACAGCAGCTATTACTCAAGATATTCAAACTGGACAATATGGCAAAGGAACTTTAACAATTGAATTGAAAACAGATGGAACATATGAGTTAAAAAAAGAAAATATGAGTGGTGTTACGGGAAACTATACAATAATTGAAAATGTATTATTACTAAAAACTTCTCCAGAAACAATCGGTTCAGGAGAAGATACGTCCGCTAAATATTCTCAGTATTTAAATATAAGTAGTGACTGTTCAACAATTTCATGGGGATACGGCTCATACTTCTTCGATCCAGACTTTACATTGACTAAAAATAATTAAAAAATAAATATATTGTTTAGACTATTACGAAAAAATTTTGTTAATAGTCTTTTTTAGATACTTCAATAAACAACGTTACAGCGTAAAAAGTAAACAATAGCACAATATAGAAAAATTAAGACACAATTAGAAAAATATTGCCAACAACGCAAAAAATAATTATTTGTGGTTCAGGAAAAAAATACAAACAATGCTGTGGAAAGTAACATAAAATATTTAAAATATGTAGTAAAATAAAGGTGTGAACAAAAATGATATGTTGACACCTTTTAAATTTAAAAAAAGGAAATAGAAGGGTTAAGTTCTTATTTGTGCAATACAAAAACACAAAAATATATTATAAAATGATAATAACAATTCATAAATAGGAATTATAGTAAAAGCCCTAAAAATAAGACCCCAAATATAATAAAATTTATTGTAAAAATTCTAATATAGCATTATAATACAACTCACTTAGGGGGAAAAATATGGATTATGATATCTTAAATTGCGCCATTTCAAATATTATTGATATAGTAAATGAATACAATAAACAACACCTATATAATGTTGAAGTTTGTGAGGACTTAGTCATTGCTCTAACAGGTTATTATCTTACTTTTGGTCCTGAAATTTTTTCTAAAATAAGCGAAATTCTACAAGTACTAGAAATTCATACTGCTAAAACTTCTTCTGAATTGATTCAAAAGAAAAGACTTATTAAGGGGAAAGAATTAGACTTTTACGATGCTTATTCCGAAGCATTTTGGGAAATTTATCTAGATCCTAAAACTAATAAGTTTATTGGTGCCAAACCACATATATTTTATAAAAATGTCTCTAGAGATAACTCTCCATTAGAATTAGTTCACGAATTATCTCATGCCTTGGAAGGTTGTACTGCAAATATAATCTATGAAGATGATAAAATAGTTACAATTAAACGTTGCTTTGGGGAAATTACCTTTGATAAAGAAACTGGTTTAGCCATCGCTGCCCAAGGAACAGGAATGACTGAGTTAACAACTGCAACTATTGAAAATAAAATATTAAGGAAATTCTGTGATTTAGATTCAAATAAAATAGATAATCCATTAATAAAAGATTACGTAAAAATGGCAATTTCCTTGAATCCTAATCAAACTATCGCAAGTTCATATGTAGATATGGTTAGCATCTTTAAAGATCTCGTTGATAACGATCAATATTTTGATATTTTAAGGCAATATTACTATGAAACAAATTCAAAAAAAATAATAGAAGAATTTAATTGCCTTGACTACAGGCTTAATTTTCAAAGACTTATTAATCAAGCCAACACGATTTTTTCAAGTAATGAAGAAACTGGATTAAGAACTATTCCATATGTTCAACAACAGTTAACTATTTTAAATGAAGCAACAAATGCAAAACCTTCTACCAAACAAATAATACTTTTATTTTAGACAAGAGCAATCTTGTTTTTTTATAAAAAAAGGAGCCTATTGGCTCCAAATCTATCTCTAGAGGATCTTCACACTTAACAGTGAACCTTCCTCACTAATAATATATGCTAAAAGACAAAAAGTATACACAAAAAAATTTTAAGAACATTGTTTTCGCAAATAAAGTATGTTAGACTAGTGCTGTAAATGTATAAAAACTATATAAAATAACAAACTAAGGAGTGATACTATGGAAAAGAAAGAACTAAAAAAGCTGTTAGATAAAAACTTAGATGTTATTACCAATCTTTGGAGGTCACTTTGACATCGATACAAAAATAGAAGAAATTAAAGAACTTCAAAAACAAATGGAAGACTCTAATTTTTGGGATAATCGCCAAAAAGCCGAAAAAACTTTAAAAAACATTAATGAGAAAAAAAGTTTAATTGATTTAATTTCTCAATTAAGGAGTAAAATAACAGATAATTTGGAACTATTAGAGTTGCTTGAATTAGAGACGGATGAAGATTCAAAAAAACAACTAGAGGTAGAAGTTTTATCATTAGAGAAAGAAATTGAAAAACTAAATTTGCTTTTATTACTTAGTGGTCCGTATGATAATCTCGATTGTATCTTAGAGATTCACTCAGGAGCTGGCGGTACAGAAGCTTGTGATTGGGCATTGATGCTATACAGAATGTATACTCGTTGGTGTGAAAAGAAAAATTATAAAATTGAACTATTGGATTACCAAGATGGTGAGGAGGCTGGTATTAAAAGTGCCTCTATTAGAATAAAAGGAACCAATGCCTACGGATTTTTAAAAAATGAAAAGGGCGTTCATCGATTAGTCAGGCTGTCTCCATTTGATTCCAATAATCGTCGTCATACGTCCTTCGCCTCAATTGAAGTAACTCCTGAAATAGAACAAGACAATACTATTGAAATAGACGAAAAGGATCTAAAAATAGATGTTTATCGTTCTAGTGGTTGCGGTGGTCAAGGTGTTAACACAACAGATTCGGCTGTAAGAATTACCCATCTTCCTACTAAAATAGTAGTAACTTGCCAAAATGAACGTAGTCAAATTCAAAATAAAGAGCAAGCTATGAAAGTTTTAAGAAATAAATTACTAATAAAAAAACTAGAAGATCAATCCCGGGAATTAAACGAAATAAAAGGTGATCAAATGAATATTGAGTTTGGTTCACAAATAAGAAGTTATGTCATGCATCCATATTCAATGGTAAAAGATCATCGCACCAACGAGGAGACAAGCAATGTATCTAAAGTATTAGATGGTGATATAGATATGTTTATAGAAAGTAATTTAAAAAGGGGACTATAAGTATGAGATTAATTTCAAGGTTAAAAAATAAAGAGATTTTAGAGAGAATACGTAAAAAATCATTATTTAAAAGATATTTTAATTTCTTTGTGGGCTTAATATTTTTAGCTGTCTCTTATAATTTGTTTTTAGCTTCAAATGATATTGTCGCTGGTGGAGTAAGTGGAGCAGCTATAATTCTCAATGGACTTTTTAATTTTAATAACTCAACAGTTATTTTAGTTTGCAATGTTGCTTTACTAATATTAAGTCTTTTTCTACTAGGAAAGGCCAAAACAAAAAATACTATTTTAGGTTCTTTACTTTTCCCGATATTAGTAGAGTTGACAAGCCATATTAATGTTTGGCTAGAGCTAGACACTTCACAATTATTATTATCATCAGTCTTTGGTGGAGTAATGTATGGTATGGGCTTAGGTATGATTTTTAAAGCAGGCTTTACTACTGGTGGAACGGATATTCTAAACCAAATTATTTCAAAGTATGCAAAAATAAGTATTGGTAAAAGTATGCTTCTTGTAGATGGTGGTATTGTTCTTTTGTCAGCTTTAGCATTTGGTCCAACTAAAGTAATGTATTCAATTATTGTACTATACATTATAAGTATGATTTCCGATCGCGTAATTTTAGGTGTATCTGACAGTAAAGCCTTTTATATAATTACTAGTCATGATGATGAGATTAAAGAATATATTTTAAAAGTATTAAATCATGGTGTAACAGTCTTCAACGCTAAAGGTGGTTATGCCACTAAAAATCAGACTGTATTAATGTGCGTTCTTCCAACAAAGGATTACTATCGTTTAAAGGCCGGTATTACAGAAATTGATAATGAAGCATTTGTTGTTGTTACTGATGCCTACGAAGTTTTTGGAGGCGAGTAATATGGAACAAATTCTTGAAAATATCAAGCAAAAGAAAAAGTTTAGAAGGGTAGCCTTAGCTTGCATATCATTACTAATAAGTGCTTTAGTATATAATATTTTCTTATTACCTTTAAATATCGTCACTGGAGGGACTGGTGGAATTGCGACTATTACTAAGTATATTTATCATATTGAACCTTCATTAATGATATTAATTTTATCACTTGCTTGTATCATTATTAGTATAATGTATTTAGGTTTTGAAAAAACAACAGGTGCCTTTATTGCAACATTCCTATACCCATTGTTAGTTGATATAACTGCTCCACTTGCTAAGGCTTTACCTCTTGATACTAGTGATACTTTCATAATTATTATTTTTGCCTCAGTATTGTCCGGATTGGCTAGTGGTATGATGTACAAAACCGGTTATAATAGTGGTGGTCTAACAGTGATTTCTCAAATACTTTATGAAAAGTTTAAAATTGCAATAAGTAATTCATCACTAATAATAAATGCATTAGTTATTCTACTAGGTGGTTATTTTTTCGGAAGTATAAATGCAATGTATGCGATGATATACTTATATATCAGTAATATTGTAATGAACAAAGTCCTACTTGGAATCTCAAATAATAAAGCTTTTTATATCATTACAAGTGAAGAAGATATGATTAAACAATACATAATTGAGCGTCTTCACCATAATGTTACTTCTTTTGATGTTAAAGGTGCGATATAAGAGCCTATTTTGAACACTTATATCTAAAAGAATAACTAATAAATATCAGTTCTATATATAATATACCATAAATTTTGGTAAATTAAACAAAAAGTTTAAAAATATGTTATAATGGATTGGGAGGTAAATATGAAGAACGATATTCAAAACATTTTTGGTAGTACAATGGCTAGATCAATGGAAGGAATGGCAAACGTTTTTAAAAATGCAAATATGACACCTGAAGAAATTGCTGAAAGTATAAAGGATTTTCATGAAACAACAAGAGCAGGTATTCATATCAGTGCTTTATCTAGCGGAGATAAAGAAACAGCAGATAAAATAGACAAAGCCAACCAAATTATAAAAGGAAGAAGAATAAGTGAATTTAAAAAAGCTGTTGCAAACGGCACAGAAAAAGAATTTTTAAGTACTATGCCATGGACAGACAAGTCATCATTAAAAGTTAATATGGGACTATTTAGAATTGGAATACCTAGTGAAAAACCATTGACCGAAGAAGAACAAAGATATTCAGATATCATTGAAAAGTCAATTGATGAAGATATTAAGAAAGAAGCATTAAGTCAAGGTTTTAGCAGTGTTGAAGAATGGAGAGAACACAATGCGAAAGTAGCTTCATCTATGAGTTCAAGTTTTGGTGGAATAAGAAGAAGATAATTACAATTCATAATTATCTTTTTCTTTGCTTAAATCTAATTCTTCAATGTCATCATTATCTAAAACCTTATCATCATACATATCATTAACAACATCAATATATCTATCATCTTTATCGTACCAACTATGGAGTTTATCATGTAAGAAAGAAATTAACTTTTCAAACTTTTCTTTCCAATATTCAAGAGTATTTTTTAAATCGTGAATTTTAGATTTTAAAAATGAAATTTCATTGTCCTTTTCTTTAATCGTATCATTTAAAGTCTTAACTCTTAAATTAAGTGCTTCATTATTTTCAGTAAGAGTTTTAATCTTATTATTTTTATCTTTTAATTGTTCGTAAGCATTAACTAATGTATTGGATAAAGTTTGTATTTTATCATATTCTTTACTAGTATTATCTACTTAATCGATAAAGGCGATAAAAGAATCTTTATCTTCTTTTGATAAAATATAATTATCTTTATTTAATTTAGATATTTTTAATTTATCAATTTTATCTTTTATATCTTTAGAGTTTTGTTTTAACTCTGAAGATTTTTTATT
>URZY01000017.1 GCA_900552495.1 uncultured Mycoplasmatota bacterium
GCGGAACCAAATATAGTACATACGACGGAAGAAATTGTGGAACAACCACTTCATCAAAAAGTTGTAATACCCAAGCTTGTTATGGTACCAACAACTGTAAAATTAGAGGAAATACCGTTGTAAGTACTGGATATAGCTGGACATGTACAAGAGGACATTCCCATACAACTGCTTATATACATTATTGTTCAGATGGTAATGGTAATCTTCAAAATAGAAATACTAATTCTAGTTTAGTAACCTTTAGATATGTCTGTCCAAGTAATCCGTACGGAGCAGCCGATGGCTATACTGTAATAAGTGATCCATCTTGGTCATTAAACAATTTTAAATAAGAAGACTATTATATCAAATAGTCTTTTTTATTTTTCCAAAATCAAAAGCCCATTAAAGACATTTCTTGACACCAATATTCTTTGACAATAAACATATTTAAGGAGTATAATATTTCTATATACTATAGTAGTGAAAGCATTACAATTTAAGGAGTCGAAATTGCATATGAAAAATAAAAACAGAGGATTTACTTTAATTGAAATATTAGCCGCCGTTACAATTCTCGGTATAATCTCCGTTGTAGCCGCTATTAGCGTAAATAAAATAATCCAAAATGCTAAAGCTGAACATTATAATGCCGCTGAAAATGAACTTAAAATCTCAGGTCAAAGTTACGTCCAACAAAATAGAAGTATGCTTCCTAAGACAGTTGGTCAAAAAACTAAAATACCATTAAAGACCTTAGTTGAGAATAATTATATAAAACAAATAAAAGATTATAATGACAATAATTGTGATTTGAATAAATCTTATGTACAAGTTTTTAAATACTCCCAGAGTGATTATTCTTACTTTGCTTATTTGGACTGCCCAGCTTATACTAGTAAAGAAAAAGTAGAGAAGGGCTCCCCAATTATAAATATTACGACTACTAATCCATCTTTAAATAAAACTCCTACTGCTTCGATAAAAATAACGGACAGCGAAAAACTTTTAAGTTGGAGTTATATAATTTATAAAGATGGCAAAGAAGTAAAAAATAGTGGAAGTATTTATTTAAAAAATTATCCAAAGTCATTAAATGAAACTATTAGTTTAGCTAAGTATACCCCAAGTAAAATTAAAATAGTTGTAACTGCGACAAATATTTATGGTCTAACAACTACTAAATCAACTGGTACAATTGATTATAAAGATACCCAAGGACCAACTTGTATTATAAAAGAGGTGGATAAAAAGACCAATCCAAAAAGTTGGACTAAAGGACCAGTTACAGTAACAGTAGGCTGTGATGATGGTGATGGAGTGGGTTGTACTAAGGCCGAATTTACTAAAACGTTTAAAACAACAACAGATGTAGGAAAGATAACAATTGAAGATAAAGAGGGAAACAAAACAACTTGTGAAGTATCAGTAAATATCGATTTAACTCCACCAACTTGTTCAAATATTGCTAAACTTAATAATTCTTCTGGAACTAATTATTCTAGTAATTCTTGGACAAATCAAAACATTTATACCTCAGCTACATGTACTGATCAAAACAGTGGTTGTAGTGCTATAAAGAAAGTTGCTACAACAGGTGCAACTGGCAATCAAAATAAAGTCTCAAATGGTACCTATACGGTCAGTGCTAATGGCACTTCAACTACAACTTGGTATGTATATGATGTTGCGGGTAATGAGGCTACTTGCCAAACAATAACAGAAAAGAAAGATATCACTCCACCAACTATAACCCCTTCGACAAAATTATCAGTAAAAGCCAATATAACAGGGGTTATAACCGATAACAATGCATTAGCTGGATATGCTATAACAACATCCAAGGCAAAGCCTAGCAAGTGGACAACCATAAGTGGAACTTCAGTTACTAAAACAGAAACTAAAGAGAGTGGAACATATTATATTCATGCCATTGATGCCGCTGACAATTGGTCTTATGTTGAACAAAAAGTAGTCGCTTTAGCCCCACCAACTTGTACAATCACGCTTTCTGGAACCGCAGGTGAAAATTCTTATTATAAATCTAATGTTACAGTTACACTAAATACTTCAGGAACTGTTACTACAAAAGGCTTAGCAACATCTAAAAATTCTACTAATGGAAAGGCATCAGTAACCCATACAAGTGATACTAATAGTGTAACTTACTATGGATATGTAAGTAATGCTGCTGGAAGTAGTAGTTGTTCAAAAACGTTTAAAAAGGATTCAACAAAACCAACCATTTCTTATACACTAACCAAAGATGGCGGTGGAAGTTATTCTTCGGGAACTTGGACAAATAAATCAGTCACAAGAAAACTAACTCCAGCCGATGCGACTAGTGGTGTGGCTGAAACACAGTATAACACTGGTAGTGGTTGGAAAAAAGAAACAAATGTTTCTAGTTACAAATATGGAGAAGGTGTAAATTCTGTAAAATTTAGAGTAAAAGATAAGGCTGGTAACTATAGTAAAACCGTCTCTCTAACCTTCAAAATCGATAAGACACCACCTGTTTATACAAGCGTTTCTAAACGTTGCGGTGGAGTTGTAGCTGGTCAATATTGGAGAGTTGAAGTCTATTTTTCCGATTCATTATCAGGACTAGGGAAAAGAAATGTTACAGGTTTGGATAGTAGTCAAACAACAAAGTTTAAGCAAGCCAATTATAACGGTGCCCAAAGTGCAGCTGATGCCTTAGGTACAGGTGGTAGTTGGTACAGTTTTGATCATAAAGTTTGTGATGTAGCTGGCAACTGCTCTAGTAAAAGCCAACGTTCAATTGGGGCCCCATCATGCTAAGGAGAGATAGAATATGAAAAGAAAAATAATTATTATAACCCTAATAGTTATTTCTGTTATAACTATTGGAGTTGGAGTTTTCTTAATAAATACTGATATATTAAAAAACACAACCACTATAAAAGACACTCCATTATCATTAGAAGAAAAATCAAAAAATCTATCTCCTATTTTAGAACAAATTCTTTACTACAATACTTATTTATCTAATGAATTTCCTATTAAAGATATTGACAAACTAGATAATACTGCAAAGACAAAATTTCTTTTAAATATTACTTGTAACTTAGAAACCAGTGAAGTAAGTGTATCTGACTTAGAAAAAGTAGGAGAGAAGTATTTTGAAGATTTTAAAATAGTAAAAAAAGATATTAAAACTAGTAATGATCAAGTTTTATATAAATATAAAAATAATAAATTTACTTATGTCACTAGTGAAGAGGTTTTATATGAAACCAATATAAAAGATCAAAAAATAATTGCTACTGAAAATAAATGGGTTGTTCAAGCTAAAATTTATTATTCAACCACTAAACATCTTGATCAAACTAAAATTGAAAAAAAGATCTATCAAGACATAGATTTAATTAATAAGCAAGATCCTCTTTTTACAATTTCTTCTGATATAACTAACTATCAAGAGGATATTCCCCAAACTGTTGACGAAAAATTAAAGACGGTTACATATAATTTTAAAAAGGTTGATCAGCTTTATAAATTGGATAGTATTTTATTTGAATAACTATAACGAGTATAATTACTCGTTTTCTTTTTATCTTGCCCGAAAATCTAATAAATTATATAATAAAAGAAGGTGATTATATGAACGAATTTAAAGATAAAGATTTACTGATTGTTTGTCCTAACGCAGAGAAAGTCAAAATACTAGATCATATCAGTCAAGATAAAACTTTGTATGATATAAAATTTATGACAAAAGAAGAATATAAGCATAACTACTACTTTTCTTATGATGAAAAAGCCTTGCATTATCTTCTAACTAAATATGACTATAATTTAGATGTTGCTAAAGTTTACTTAAAAAATCTTTACGTAATAGATACAAATAAGATCTATAAAAGTCCAAAACTGAATTTTCTAAAAGATTTAAAAAAAGAATTAAATGAAAAAGGACTTCTTATCTACAATCCACTCTTCAAAGAATACATAAAAAATAAGCAATTATTTGTAAAGAACTATTACGATTTAGAAAAGTATGAAGAAGAGATGCTTAATACAAAAGTAGAAATTCCCCCAGTAAAATTAAATAAAGAAGTAACTGAATGTCAAACTTTAGAAGAGGAAGTAAATACTGTTTGTTTAAGAATAATCTCTTTGCTAAATAATGGTGTTGATATCAATAAAATCTACTTAACAAATATTTCTAATGATTATTTTTATACTTTAAAAAAACTTTTTTCCTATTATAAAATTCCTCTAAACATAGATATGAAAAATTCAATATATGGGACAAAAGTAGTTAAAGATTTTCTTGAGACAAAAGAACTTGATTTAGAAAATAAAAGCAAAGCTATAATTAATCGTAAATTAGTAAATATTCTTTCTCAATTATCTACCTTAGATGAAGAAAGTTCAGCCTATCAAAAAATTTTAGTAGACAAATTAAAAAATACTTATCTTCCTCCAAAGAAAAAAACCAATGCTATTTCTATCAAAGATCTATATACTGAAACCTTTTCAAGTGACGAGTATGTATTTGTTCTTGGTTTCAATCAAGACATTCTTCCTAAGATGGAAAAAGACATTTCTTATATTAATGATTCTATTAAAGAGGAAGTACCTCTTTATAAAACAGCGTATCTTAATAGACGTAATAAAGAAACACTTATTTACTTATTAAGTAAAATTGATAATTTATATCTTTCCTATAAATTATCGTCACCATTTAGTAATTTTTATAAATCTAGCTTAATAACTGATTTAAATCTAAAAGTAATAACACCTGCCACTGATCTATTAACTAGCTCAAATATTTATAATAAACTTCGTTTAGCCGAAAAACTTGATATGTATCATCTCTATGGTGAAATAGATGATATGCTTAAAATCTTAGCTTCTTCATATAAGATCCCTTATAACACTTACAGTAATGCTTTTACCGGTATAAAAAATGATACTTATCTTACTAATTTGCCATATCCATTAAAACTATCTTATACATCTCTTAATGCTTATAATGAATGCAGTTTCAAATATTATATAAAATATGTTTTAAAACTAGATAAGTATGAAGATAACTTTGCTGCTTTTATTGGTTCAATGTATCACAAAATCCTTCAACTTTATAAGAAAACTAATTTTAATTTTGAAGAAGAATATCGTGCTTATTTAGAAACAAGAACGCTTTCACTAAAAGAAAAACTATTACTTATTCGTATAAAAAAGGATTTAATTAGTCTAATAAAACAACTTCAACAGCAAGAACTTTTAACTGGCTTTAACGAAGCTTTATATGAAAAGAAAATAGACATTGATTTAGATAAACCAGTTTCTGTTGTCTTTACGGGCACAATCGATAAGATTATGTATTACAAAAAAGTTGAAGATACTTATTTTTCGTTAGTTGATTATAAAACAGGTTTTATTGACACGCATATTGAACCAATGAAATATGGACTTCACATGCAATTACCTGTTTACTTATACTTAATACACTATTCAAAAGTCTTTGCTAATCCAATATTTACTGGCATTTTCTATCAAAATATTCTTTTTAATTATCCAACTTGGTCACCAAAGAAGACTAAAGATGAAATTTACAAAGAAAACTTAATGCTTCAAGGCTATACCACTGATGACACTTCAATTCTTGCTCGTTTTGATTCAACCTTTGAAAAAAGTGAATACATTAAAAGTATGTCTTATACTGAAGAAAAAGGCTTTGGTACCTATGCTAAGACCATTTCCAACGATTTGCTCTATGATTTAATAACATATACTAAAGATCATATTTCTCAAAAGACAGATGATATTTTAGCTGCTAAGTTTGATATTAACCCCAAAGTTTATGCCGGAAAGAATATTGCCTGCGAATTTTGTCAATTTAAAGATTTGTGTTTTATGAAAGAAAAAGATCAACTTTATTTAGAAAAGGTTGATGATTTATCGTTTTTAGGAGGTGATAAGTAATGCCTAGTTGGACTAAAGAACAGCAAGATGCTATTAATTTAGAGGGAAAAAACATCATTGTTTCTGCTGGCGCTGGTTCTGGTAAAACGGCAGTTCTAACAGAGCGCGTTTTACGAAAATTAAAAAGTGGTATCCATATTAATGAATTGCTCGTTCTAACATTTACTAACGCCGCGGCAGCAGAGATGAAAGAACGTATTCGCAAGGCCATTAATAAAACCCCTGGCCTTGAAGAAGAAGCAACTTTAATTGATGGAGCTTATATTACTACTTTTGATTCTTTTTCCCTTTCTATTGTTAAAAAATATCATACGAAGTTAAATGTTACCAGCACCATTTCTATAACTGACGAAGTTGTAATTGATATAGAAAAAGCGAAAATTCTAGATGCCATTATGGATAGGTATTATTTATCTCCAACTTCCGCTTTTCAAAAATTAATACAAGATTTTTGTTTAAAAGATGACCAAGAATTAAAAAAATATATTTTAAATACATATAAGAAAATTGAATTAAAATATGATAAAGAAAAGTATCTTGAAGATTACTTCATTAATGAATTTACTGAAGAGAAAATAAATTCTTATATTAAAGAGTATGTTGACTTAATTGATATTCGCCGCAAGAGTATAGCCAAGTTATTAGTTGATTTAAATGACTATTTTGACGGTGATTACGTTGCTTCTATTGAAGATTCTCTCGCCAAACTTCTTTCTGCAACCACCTATGAAGAGATTGCCTCATCCCTAGATATTAAGCTTAAAGCGGTTCCACGTGGCAGTTGTGAGGAAGGAAAAAAAATAAAAGAAACAATTTCTGATCTTATAAAAGAAATAAAATCTTTGGCAACCTATTCTAAAACAGCAGAAATGTCTGATGAAATATTTTCTACTAAAGATAATGCTCAAACAATTATTAATATTATTAAAGAGTTAGATAAAAGACTAACAATCTATAAAACAGAAAATGAATTATATAACTTTACAGATATTGCTAGATTAGCTATAAAAGTAGTTGCTGAATACCCTGATATTCAAAAAGAGCTGAGCGCCTCTTTTAACGAAATACTAGTTGATGAATATCAGGATACTTCCGATACTCAAGAAAAGTTTATTTCTTTAATTTCTAATAATAATGTTTATATGGTAGGGGATATAAAACAATCAATCTATCGTTTCCGTAATGCCAATCCATATATCTTCAAAAATAAGTATGATTCTTATCGTGATACCGATGCAGGTATAAAGATTGATTTAGTCAAGAATTTCCGTTCTCGAAAAGAAGTTCTTGATAATATTAATTTATTATTTGATTTATTTATGGATGATGAAATAGGTGGTGCTGATTATAAAGCCTCCCATCGCATGGTTTTCGGCAACAATGCCTACCTAGAAGATGGTTATACTAATCAAGATTATAATCTTACTTGCTTAACTTATAAAGAAGTACCTAAGCCGTTTACCAAAGATGAGCAAGAGGCTTTCATTATTGGTCAAGATATCATTGATAAAGTATCAACTAAATTTCAAGTATTTGATAAAGATAGTGGTCTTCTTCGTGATATTGAATATAAAGATTTTGTCATTCTTCTTGATAAAAGCAAGAACTTTGATTTATATAAAAAAATCTTTGAATATCTACATATACCTTTAACTATTTTGAAAGATGAAGCACTACGTAAAGATCAAGATATTTTAGTTCTAAAAAATCTTTTGAATCTACTGATCTGTATTAAAGAAAAACGTTATGATGAAACATTTAAATATAGCTTTACCTCCATTTCAAGAAGCTACTTATTTAAAATATCCGATGAAGAACTGTACAATATCTATACAACTTCAGCGTATTTTGAGACTCCACTATACAAAAAGTGTCTTGAGGTTATAGAAAATATTGATTTGATGTCTCCTTCTGAATTTCTATATTATGTTTTAGATGCTTTTAACTATGATGAATGTCTTTTAACAATTGGGAATGTAAAATCGTTCAGAATTCGGACGGAATATTTTTATAATTTAGTTAAGAACTTTGAAAGCAGTGGTAACACCATTTATGATTTTGCCACATATTTAGAGGAGATATTTGAAGATGATTATGATTTGAAATTTTCTGTTAATACAACATCAGCTAATAGTTGTAAAATTATGACAATTCATAAATCAAAAGGTTTAGAATTTCCAATTTGCTATTTTGCTGGTTTTTCCTCAAAATTTAATACTATGGAATTAAAAGAAAAGATTATTTATGATAATAAATATGGTCTTGTTATTCAAAATGTTAATGAGTCATACAAAGATACTATTCTTAAGACCTTATTGAAGTTTTCTTCTAAAAAGGAAGAGATTTCTGAAAAGATTCGTCTTTTATATGTAGCACTTACTAGGGCAAAAGAAAAAATGATTATTGTATTACCAGAGCAAGAAGAAACAAATGAAGTTTTTGATATTGTTCCAACATACGACAGGGAAAAGTATAACAGTTTTCTATCAATTATCAAAAGTATTTTTTCTGTTTTGCTTCCCTTTGAAATAAAAACTGATGTTAAAATAACAAGAGATTATCAAATTTCTCAAAGCACATCTTTCACCCCAAATCAATTAACAGATCAATCCACTCAAATAACAGTTACGGAACTAAATATTTCAACTGAAGATATTGCTGAAAAACATTATTCTAAAGATTCACTTCATTTAATAACTAAAGAAGAGCAAGAAACAATGGATTATGGAACTAGGGTTCATGAAATCTTGGAGACAATAGATTTCACTAATCCAACCCCAGTTTTAACACTTCTACCTTCGTCATTACAAGAAAAAATAAATCTTTTCTTAAGTACACCAATAATTAAAGAAAATTTGTCTTCTAAAATGTATAAAGAATATGAATTTACCTATTTAATCGATAATACCTATTCCCACGGAATTATAGACTTATTAATTGAAAAAGACAGTGAAATGATTATTGTTGACTACAAATTAAAAAATATCGCTGATCAAGCATATGACCAACAATTAAATGGCTACCGCAGTATAATCGAAGAAAAAACAAATAAAAAAGTTAGTTGTTATCTTTATTCAATAATGGACAATACTTTTAGAAAGGTTGAAAAATGATAAAAATTTGTTTTGTATGCCTTGGCAATATTTGCCGTTCCCCAATGGCAGAATTTATTATGAAAAAGAAAGTTTTAGAATTAAATCTTCAAGAACAATTTTTTATAACCTCACGCGCTACATCGTATGAAGAATCCGGAAATGATATTTATCCTCCCGCTAAGAAAAAATTATCTTTGGAAAATATCCCTTATGCTATTCATAAAGCTACTAGATTAGAAAAAACTGACTATGCTCAATTTGACTATTTTATCTGTATGGAACAAGCTAATGTCAGAAATACTCTTCGAATTTTTGAGCAAGAGGAATCTGACAAAGTGTTTCGTCTCTTCGATATAACAGCCACTAAAAAGGATATCGCAGACCCCTGGTATACTAATAATTTTGACAGAACGTATAAGGATTTAGATGAAGGCATAGACTTTTTAATTAAATATCTTTTGAGTAATAAGTTATAACTATGATTATAACTTATTATTTTTTTCTAGCCTTGTCAAAATCTGCTAAATATGATATAATATGTGCCACATATGGAAAAGAGGGGTTCGTTTATGGAAAAATACCATTATATTCAAATTACTAATTTTGATGATATTAGTGAGGAACAGTTAACAGCTGCAATTGAACAAAACAGCAATACATATAATTTAATGAGTAGAGAAGTCGAAAATCTTCATAGAGTTAGTGAAGCTGCGAAAGCCCAAATAAAGAAGCCGCCTACCATTATAGAAACGGAGAAACCAAGCATAGAAGAATTGCCTTTTGATGCTGATTTTGAAGAAGAAATCGAGTACTATTACTCTGAATTAAGAAAATTAACTTTACAGCAATTAGAGCAAGAATTAACCGCGACTTTACCAGCACGAAGTCATTATGAATATGAAAGAATTCTCCGTCGTCTACAAGCAGAACTATTAAAAGAATGTAAAGAAATTCGTGATTTTATTGCTACAGAACCAGCATTAAGTCAAAATGATTTAAAGGAATTTCAAATCGAGCTAAACTCTCATATGGCCAAATTAGCCGCAATTTCTGCTGAAATAAATAGAAAGCAAGAAACTGTTGTTGCTGAACCACCTGAAAATAATCTCATCTTCGTACCTACCTCAAGTGGTAATATCCGAATATTAGATGATGTTGCTGGCATGGACATTGAACATGCTAGAGCTATTGCCCAATTAATAACATCTATTAAAGATGGGACTTTTAAACAAGCAAAATGCTTAAGTGGCGCTGGCTTTACTTTAAACGAGGTTCGTGACTTAAATATGGGTGGGCGTGTAACCTTTATGCGTTTGAATAGTGATACCTACGCGATAATTGGAGCTTTTATTAAAAAGACAAATAATAACAGTGGCTATCGTAAAATTTTAAATAATCATGCACAAGCCTACTATGATGTAGAGCAACAATTAAAAGAAAATGCCACTAATCCAGACTTTTTATCAATGCATAAACTATATGAACAAGAACTATTCAGAAAATTATCACCACCAGTCCTAGAGCATCCAGCAGTTCATACTAAGGGAGGTAAATAAGATGAAAGCACTATTAAAACAACTTCATAATGCTCAAAATACAATTACTGCTGCCTTAGAAACACCAAATGAAAAATATGAATTTTATCAAAATTTTTTCAAGAAATATGATATAAATTCTTTTAAAAATATTCTTAAAATTGATCGAGCTGACTTGGCAATAGCTATAACTGCCGCCTCTGATGATTCCGAGGAGATTGATGAAATAACAGCCTTATTACAAGCTAATAGTGAATTTTTTAGAACTATAGATGAAAGCAGTATCAATGACTTTTTAGAAATTATTGACGCCTTAGAAGATGCTGATATTTTAGATGATGTGTTATATAACCTTCAACACGGAATTAGATTTTCTAAATTAAAACGATTTCTTTCTGAAGAAAACTATAATACAGAAGCCTTAGCAGAAGTTGCCACATCCTTTGGCTGTACTCCGCAGTATTTTGCTTCTTTTATTGACTTCTTACGTAATGAAAGAGAAAAATATTTATCAGATGTAGAATCAGAAGACGAAATTCCAGATATTCCTATCTATTCTGCCCTTAATTTTATCTCTTTTTTAAACGAAGCCGAACGGGAACATGAATTAAGTGGCCAAGCAATTGATAATTTAATTACAGAACTTAGCGATTTAAACGCAAGTCCCAAAGCACTTAAAAGACTTTCTGACTTTACTGATCAATTAAGAGGTTATAATCCCGCTAGATTTGTTGAAGAGCTTGCCTATATAAGAAAATATTATGAGAAGTTAGCCTCAGCAGAGAAGAGTCGACTTAAAACCTTAAATCGTCAAAAAAGAAATTATGAACTTCTCGAAAATCAAATATATTTAGATACTCAACACCCAGATAGGATAATAAAAATTCCTAGTAAACAGCTAGCTAAAATTCAAGAATCAGACATTAGAAAATCAACTCTTAGAGTCATTTATAAGCACAATCTTGCTTTATGTGCTGCCAAACAAGCTGAATATGAAGAAGCAACCGCTAATGATACCCCGCATTATCAGGTATTACTTGCCAAGTATGGTATATCACCAAATCAGTATGAAATAGGAACAATCTTACAACATTCATTGAAAGATATAGAAGCGATGTTGCAGCAACTAACAAAGCGAAATATCACTGAGCCTAAAATGCTACTAAATATAATTCAAGTAAGTAATTTAGAAACTATTAATAATTATTCAAGCCTAATTGACAAAGGAATTATAACTAGTAACTTGTTAACTGGACATTTGAGTTTATTTGATTATAATTCTAAAGACTATCAAAATATGATGCATAATTTACAAACTATTCAAAATAATGAACTTAATCCATATTATTTTACTACTTCGGAAGAAGTTCTGATAACTCCATATCAAAGGTTCCAACACAACATTGATACTTTGAAAAACTATCAGTTGACTGCTTCCTTACATACAGGAATTGACGCCTCATTCTTAGCCGCGCAAGATTTAACAGATGCTATTGATACGCTTTTAGAATTAGGTTACGAAACCACTTTAGAAGATTCACTGGATCTCTTAAATTATCGTGATAAATTTAATCGCCTTCATATTTTAAAGGCTTTAAATATGAAGGTGACATCAAAAGAAGAATTAGTAACAGTCTTAACAACCGACAAATTTTATCTGCCAGACGATCAGATAATCAATTACATTTATAATGCTGCTATTCACAATCTGCCTAGCAACATTTCACGTTTAGAAACAGAAAGAGTAACCCCTGTTTCACTAGAACCGTTAAGCGAATTTTCTAAAACTTCAAGAACTTATAATATTGGCGGCGTAACTATCTCTAAAAATAGAGTTCAACGAAATTTAAATTCTATAAAACAAACGGGGAATCCTACCAATCGATTGCTTTATAGCATTTTAAATGGCGCTACATTAACTGATGAAGAAGTAACCGCCATTTCCACTAGTTTAAGTCCTAAAAAGGATCAACAATTGGTAAAAAGATAAATTAATGCTCTCAAATAGTATTTTAAGAATAGAAAGAAAGTCACTGTAGTAGTTTGACTTTTTTTCATATTTAGCAATTGTATAATTGTAAATGATGTGATACCAAAAAATCAGAAAAAATATTAATTCTAA
>URZY01000018.1 GCA_900552495.1 uncultured Mycoplasmatota bacterium
ACAAACCCTTATAGGGTTACCTAAAAACCACTAGTTGAACTAGTGGATTTTTATTGACGTGTTCAATTTAGTTCATATGTTTTATTTTTTCTTATTAAAGCTTTTATATAAATTATAAGAAAAGTTATTTAATATTATATCAAATTCACCTAAGTATTCTGTTACGGTTGTATTAAAACCTAATTTCATTTCGTTCAAACCACTATATTGGTTTTTTTCTTGAAATTCTCCGACAATAGCATTTAGATTTAAATATTTAAAACCCCGATTATTATAATTTTGAATCATATACCATTTTAATAGATAGTTGGCATTTAGTGAACTGTATTCTTCATTAACTCCGTCGACAAACACATATGCGGCGTTGTCGTAGGTAATAACCATAGCGCCAGCGACTTTAATTCCTTGTGGGTATTGCTTTAAGAGATCTGTTGCGAGAACAATATTATTTTTATATGTATTTAGTAACTTATCAGATTCCATTTTTTGATTTAGAAAATTATTTCTTTCTTTACGATCAAGTGTCATATCTTGGATTAAGGCATTTAGTTGATCGTTTTTTTGCTGTTCTTGCTCTAAAATGCGACGACTATTAATAGTAAAAGTTTCGGTACTTAATACAGCATAAAATACTTCTACATTTGTTTTAAAGTTTTTGCATAGTTCTTTATAAAATGCAAGTGGGTTAGGCGTTTTCTTTTTGACAAAGCGATATAAAGCGTTTAAATCTCGATCACTGTCTCTATAAACTTGGATTCCATGAGCGGTAGCTTTTCTTATTTTATTTCTGGTGCGTTTATCAAATCTAGCAAAAATTTCTCGATCGTCACGATTTAGTAGAACTAACGCTTCCCAACGTGGTTTCTCCGTTTCAAAAAATTTTGTTTTTCCTTTATATGAGAACCCCGCTTTTCTTAAGTTGTCAATTATTTTAGAGGCTTGATTATTGAAATTAATAGTATTACCATCTTGATCTCGAATTGTCTCAGGAATATAAGGATCCATTCTTAGAAGCATGAAGCCTTGTTTGCCAAGCAACTGTTTTAACTTTTTAGTCATTTCTACTACCTGATCTGCATCTTCATAATTAAAAAGAATACCACGAGGAGCATAGGCTATTTTATTACTCATAAAAATTTCTTTATATATAATTAAGGTTGCGCCAATAAGTTTGTTTAAATCACTTACTATGCCTAAATAGTGAACATTGTAGCCAAACTTAACCATAACGTTACCATAAGCTGAACTTTGATAGTAATTCCGATAACGATGGCTTGCGGCAAATCTGTCAAACTGTTCAGGGGATAAAGTTACAATTTTCATTATGTTTTGCTCCTTTCTACTATATTGTTTATTATATCATTTGTCGTTAGTTCTTTCAATACGGAATATTAATTAATGGTAGTGATTTTTATAGGATTATAGTATAATTATGGTGGAGATGATAATATGTTTGAGAACAAGAAAGTATTTATTTTAGGATTAGCACGAAGTGGTTATCAGGCTGCAAAAATTCTTGTTGAGCGAGGAAATCAAGTTATTTTAAATGATGGTAAAGCCGAAGACAAACTTGATCAAGAACAAATTAAAGAACTTAGACAACTTGGGGTTACTTTAATATTTGGTGAACATCCTGATGATATATTGGATAATACGTTTGATTATTTAGTAAAGAATCCAGGGGTTCCAATTGATCATAAATATGTTTTAAAAGCAAGAGAACTAGGAATTGAAGTTATTAATGAGTTAGAGATGGCCTATCGTTTGTTGCCAGAAGGTGTAAAAATTGTTGCGATTACTGGTACTAATGGTAAAACAACCACAACAACGCTTACATATGAAATTATGAAAAAAGCCTTTGGTGATAAAGTTTTTTTAGCTGGAAATATTGGTTATCCATTATGCAGTATTTTAAATGATATTAAAAGTGGCGATATTATTGTAACTGAGGTTTCATGTCAACAATTGGAAAATTTAAGTCAATTTAAGCCTGATGTTGCGTTGATGACTAACTTAAGTCCGGCTCATATTGACTTTTTGAAAAGCTATGAGAATTATAAGCGTGTAAAAGCAAAATTGTTTGCTAATCAAACAAGTAAGGAAGTAGCTATTTTAAATATTGAGAACGAGGATGTCATAAATGAAACAAAAAATATTAAAGCAACGGTTAAATATTTTTCGAGTAAAAGAGAAATCAATGGAGGATATTTAAAAGATAATTATTTATATTATTATGACGAAAAAGTAATGTCTCGTGATGATATTTTTATAGCTGGATTACATAATGTTGAAAATTGTATTAGTGCTATTATGTTAGTTAAAGAATTTGGTGTTTCTAATGAAATAATTAAAGATGTTATTAGTAATTTTAAGGGGGTAGAACATCGATTAGAATATGTAGATACTGTTTTGGGTAGAAGATTTTATAATGATACTGAGGCTACTAATATTAAATGTACACAGATTGCGCTTGCATCTTTTGATAAACCAACAATTATTATTTTAGGTGGTCTAGAAAGAGGACAAGATTTCACAGAACTTACGCCTTTTATGGGAAATGTTAAGACAATTGTAGGAATTGGTCAATGCCGTGATAGAGTTTTAGAATATGGTAAGAGTATAAATATTCCAACATATTGTTATGAACATTTAAGTGATGGTTTTGACAAATGTTATGAGGAATCTGTTGAGGGAGATATTATATTATTGAGTCCTGCTTCGGCTTCATGGGATCAATATAAAGAATGTGAAGTAAGAGGTGCGGAATTTAAAAAGAAAGTTGAGGAGTTAAAAAATGGAAGTGAGTAAGGGACAAAAATATCGTCATTTTAAAGGCAATGTTATTACAGTTTTGGAAATAGCTAAGAACACAGAAACGTTGGAAAAAATGGTCGTTTATGATCATGACGGGGAGATTTGGGTAAGGCCTTATGAAATGTTTACTTCAAAAGTTGATAAAGAAAAATATCCAGATGTAAAACAAGAGTATAGATTTCAATTAGTGGAGGAATAATAGTACTAAAAGGAGCTATAAATGAAAATTAAGGATATTAAGGGTAGGGAAATTCTTGATTCTAGAGGAAATCCTACGGTTGAAGTAGATGTTATATTAGAAAATGGTGTAAAAGGAAGTGCTATAGTAGCGAGTGGGGCAT
Source organism: uncultured Mycoplasmatota bacterium (assembly GCA_900552495.1). GTDB lineage: Bacteria > Bacillota_I > Bacilli_A > RF39 > UBA660 > JAEDES01. The sequence continues at coordinate 3,156 of URZY01000018.1, forward strand.
CCACCGGTTCTAGAGAGGCTTTAGAGTTACGTGATGGAGAGCAGCGATATAATGGTCTTGGAGTGTTGAAAGCAGTTGCTAATATTAATGGTATTATAAAAGAGAAAATTATTGGTATGGAAGTAGAAGAGCAGCAAGCAATAGATAAAGTACTAATTAAATTAGATAATACAGAGAATAAGTCTAAGTTGGGTGCTAATGCGATTTTAGGAGTTAGTATGGCTTGTTTAAAAGCGAGCGCTATAAATTCGGGACAAGATTTGTATGCATATGTTGGTGAAAAACGACAACTTCCTTATCCTATGATGAATATAATTAATGGTGGAAGACACGCTGATAATAATTTAGATTTTCAAGAATTTATGATTATTCCTCAGCAACAGACAATCCATGAGAGGATTAGATGTGGTTCAGAGATTTTTCATGCTTTAAAGAATTTATTAAAAGAAAAAGGCTATTCTACGGGAGTTGGAGATGAAGGTGGTTTTGCACCAAACTTAAAATCTAATGAAGAAGCTGTGCAATTAATATTGGAGGCAATTTCTAGAACTACTTATATTTCGGGAAAAGACGTTTTGTTGGGGATTGATGCAGCAGCTTCTGAATTTTTCAAAAATGGTAAATATATCATTGAAAATGAAGAATTATCTTTGAAAGAATTAATTAATTTTTATGAACAACTTATTAATAAATATCCAATTGTGTCTATAGAAGATCCAGTTGATGAAAATGATTGGAAGGGATTTCAAGAGATTACTGATAGATTAGGACAAAGAATTCAAATTGTCGGGGATGATTTATTTGTTACGAATAAGAAATTTTTACAAAAGGGAATTGATTTAGAAGCAGGGAATGCAATATTGATTAAAGTTAATCAAATTGGAACAATTACAGAAACTTTGGAAACAATTAAACTGGCGCGGAAAGCTGGTTATAAAATAATCATTTCGCATAGGAGTGGAGAAAGTGAAGATACTACTATTGCTGATTTAGCAGTTGGTTTAGGTATTGAGCAAATTAAAACGGGTTCTTTGTCTAGAACTGATAGAGTATGTAAGTATAATCAGCTTTTAAGAATTGAAGAAAAAATTCTTGACACTACTGAATCTTTATAGTAAAATATTTTTCATATCGAGAAATCTAATAGAAAAGGCCATAATTATGTTAGCTCTTATGCTTAGTGAGTTAAGGATAGTGAGAACTTAATGATAATCTAGCATAGTTCCTACCTTTTTTGGAGAAACTGTTGTTTCCGGTGTTTACTACATCGTTAAATTTTAAAGTTAATGTAAGGATGGTACCGTGCTTTATAGCACTCCTTTAAGTATCATTCTTTTTTTATTTAAGGAGGGGCTTGTATGAAAAATGAAGCAATAACAAGTAGAGATGTTGACTTTGCCAAGTGGTATACTGATGTTGTTAAAGCAGCAAAATTATGCGATTATTCTAATGTTAAAGGTTGTGTCGTTTTTGAACCGGCAGGATATGCAATTTGGGAGAGGATGCAAAGTGTATTGGATGGAATGTTTAAGGAATCAGGACATTCGAATGTTTATATGCCATTACTTATTCCAGAGAGTTTGATGAAAAAAGAGGGAGAATTAATTAACGGGTTTGCTCCAGAAGTAGCTTGGGTTACACATGGTGGGCAAAATGAATTAGAGGAGAGACTTTGTGTTAGACCAACTAGCGAAACCTTGTTTAGTGATTATTATAGTAATGTAGTGAAATCTTATAGGGACTTGCCACTTAAGTATAATCAGTGGTGTAGTGTTATGCGTTGGGAGAAAACAACACGCCCCTTTTTAAGAAGTCGTGAGTTTTTGTGGCAAGAAGGTCATACTGTTCATGCTAGTAGCGAGGAGGCTGAAGCAGAGACTCGTTCAATACTTGAAACATATATAAAGTTTTTTGAGGAATATTTAGCAATTCCGGTTATTTCTGGACGAAAGACAGAAAAAGAAAAATTTGCTGGAGCTGAATATTCGTTGACTGTTGAGGCTTTAATGTATAATGGAATTGCATTACAGTCTGGGACAAGTCATTATTTTGGACAAAAATTTGCTAAGGCATATGATATTAGTTTTGTTAATAAAGACAATAAGCAGGAATATGCTTACCAAACGTCTTGGGGTGTAACGACAAGAATGATTGGGGCTTTAATAATGGTACATAGTGATGATTTTGGTTTAGTATTGCCACCCAAAATTGCTCCAAAGCAGGTCGTTATTGTGCCGATTGGGAATGTAGAAGAACGAGTAAATACAGTTTATGAAGCATTAAGAAAAAGTAACATTTCAGTTTATATTGATAATTCTTCTAAGTCACCAGGCTTTAAGTTTAAAGAAGCTGAAGTTAATGGAGTTCCTGTTAGAATTGAAATAGGTGAAAGGGATTTGAAAAGAAATGTTTATACAGTTGCTCGTCGTGATACACAAGAAAAGCAAGAAGTTTCAGTAGATGAGGACATTGTTAATTACGTAAAAGAGTTAATGAATAAAATTCAAACGAATTTGTATCAAACGGCAAAAAAGCGTCGAGATGCTATGACTTACGAAGTAGAAACTAAGGAAGAGATGAAAGAAATAATTAATAATCATCCAGGCTTTATTATTGCTGATTGGTGTGGTGATACAGCCTGTGAAGTTTCGTTAAAAGAAATAGGCGGTTTGAAATCTAGATGTATTTTAGAAGATGAAAAGCCGATTCATAAGTGTGTTGCTTGTGGTAAAGAGGCTAAGCATAGAGTCGTTTGGGGAATTCAATATTAAGATAGTAAAACTATAAGAAAGACCATAATTATATTGGCACTTATATTCAGTGAACTGAGGATAGTGAGAACTTAGTAATAATCCAATATAATTCCTACCTTTCTTGGTAAGACAGATAGTCTTCGGTGTTGTTGCATCGTTAAAAATAAGAGTTAAAGTAAGGATGGTACCGTGCTTCATAGCACTCCTTTAGGTATCATTCTTTTTTATTTTAGGAGGGAATAAAAATGAAATTAAAAAATAATTATTTTTTTACAAAAAGAGAAGATTCAAAAGATGAAGAAAGTGTTAGCGCTAATTTATTGGTTAGAGCAGGGATGATTAAAAAAGCTGGTAGCGGTATTTATTATTTTTTACCACTTGGGCTTAGGGTTATTAGAAAAATAGAGAAAATTGTTCGAGAAGAAATGAATAATATTGGTTCACAAGAATTAGTAATGCCACAATTATTACCAGAGGAGGTTTATATTGCTAGTGGAAGAAGAGAAAATTTTGGTAGTAGTATGTTTTCTTTGAAAGATAGATTTGATAGAAGTTATGTCTTAGGGCCTACTCATGAGGAAATGTTTGTAGAAGTGGCAAGAGAAGTTATTAAGTCTCATAAAGATATGCCAATTAGTTTGTATCAAATGGCTAATAAGTATCGAGATGAACCTAGAAGTAGATATGGATTGATTCGCACACGCGAATTTATTATGAAAGATGCTTATACATTTGATAAAGATGAAGAAGGATTGGATAAGGCTTATCAATTGATGTTTAATGCTTATAAAAAAATTTTTGATAGAATTGGTCTTGATTATAAAATTGTTACAGCCAGTTGTGGTGTAATGGGTGGAACTTTGTCAGAGGAATTTCAAGCTGTATGTGATATTGGAGAAGATACTTTAGTATTGTGTGAGAGATGTGGGCATGCTACTAATATTGAAATTTGTGAGTGCGTACATCAGAAAAAGGAAGCAGAAGAGGCTTATGAGGATAAAAAATTATTACATACACCTAATGTTGGAACTATTAAGGATTTGGAAGATAATTATAATATAAAGCCTGAAAAGACGGTTAAGACATTAATTTATAAGGCTGATGGTAGGTTTGTTGCGGTAATGATTCGTGGAGATCACGAGGTTAATGAAGATAAGGTGGCAGGATTATTAGGTGCTAGGGAATTTGAAATGGCATCAATTGAAGAAGATGAAATGGTAACTGGAGCAAAAGTAGGCTTTGCTGGACCAATTGGTTTAGATATTGAAATTATTATGGATAATGAACTACTTAATATGCGTAATTTCTTGGTTGGGGCTAATAAAACAGATTATCATTATGTAGATGTTAATTTAAGGGATTTTAAATATGATATGGTAGCAGATATTAGAAATGTGACAGAAACGGATGTTTGCCCAAAGTGTGGAGGTAAATTAACTTTTAAGAAAGGAATTGAAGTCGGTAATACTTTTAAACTTGGAACAAAGTATTCCGAGGCTATGGATTTATATTTTGCTGATGAAGATAATAAATTGAAGCCTGTTGTTATGGGGTGCTATGGTATAGGGGTTGCTCGAATTCTGGCTGCATGTGTAGAACAAAGAAATGATCAGTTTGGGCTTATTTTACCAGAAGAAATAGCACCATATGAAGTTGCGATTGTTATTGCGAATACAAAAGATGAGGAACAAGTTAAACTAGCTAATAAAATATATGATAAGTTAACAAAAAAGGGAATAGAAGTGTTATTGGATGATCGTGATGAAAGGGCTGGTGTTAAGTTTAAAGACATGGATTTAATTGGAATACCAAAAAGAATTGTTGTTGGTAAGAAGGCAAATGATAAAATTGTAGAATATAAGTTACGAACAAGTGATAAAGTGGAAGAAATTTCTTATAGTGATTTAAAGGAGTTATTTTAAAAAAGTGCGTAAATCTTAGGTTTACGTACTTTTTTGTCGTAAATATGTGACAATTATGTGAAATCACTATTTGTATTATGGAATTTTAAATATTATAATTAATAGTGTAAGATATCATAGAGTAGGATTTTACTTATTCGGTAAGGAGGTTAATATGAATGATAATGGACAAATAGCTATAAATGAAGCTGAACTTGATAAGAAGATGCTTGAAATTATTGATTGTAGTAATAAGATTAAAACTATTTTCAATAAAGCTGATGATGCAGTTGAAAAATTGAAAGCTTCATATCAATGTTCTGGTGCAACAGCATTATATAATCAATATAAGCAATTTAGTGATTATTATTCTGTTGTTGTTGATAATATTTTGAGTTATAATTCAGATTTAATGTCATTAAAGAAAAAGTATATTACTGCTTTAGGTGACTTATCAGATAAAATTAAGGCTGATGCTCATATGATTGAAGCAAATGGTGTTGAAGCCTATGTGGAAGAGAGGTAAGAAATTATGGATTTTAGTAGTGCAGATCATGGTGTCAATATAGTTGGAATGAACCAATATATTGAGGATCTTAACACAATTGTGTTAACTGAAGTAGCAACAACTTTAAGAAATACTGATGAAATAGTAAATGCAGTAAGAGCAGGATGGCATGGAGATGTGCCTGAACAGTTTATTATGAACTTAAATAAGGCAGCTGATAAAATGATAGAAGAATTGAAAAATATTCAACAAGCATTAGAAACGGAACTAAAAGGTGTTCAATCACAAATTATTGATATGGATGCTAATTTAGTTGAGGAAGAGTAGGAGGTAAAGCATGGGATATATTGATAAATTTGTTAGAAATGAAGCAGGACGTGCTTGGGATCAAGTCCAAAATTTTGCTGATAAAATTTCTTCTAGTCTTAGTAGAGTAAATGGATTTTTAGGTACATTTATGGAATCAGCTAAAAATGGAGAGACATTTGTTGGTTTACAATATTCTTCAATCGAAACAATTCGAGGTGCAATTAGAGCTTATGTAGCTAATGTACGTAATGTCGTAGATAAATTAAATTCTGAAGCTACAAATGACAATGCTGTTAAGGGTGAAACAGCAACAGCTGTTAAAGCTTATGTAAAGTCAGTATCTGATATGGCTGAAAAGTTTGTTTCTAGTTTATTGGCTTATAGTGATAAAATGTATGAATATGGTGAGTCTTATAAGAAAAATGATGCTACATTGGCTACAAACGTTTCAGATGAAGCTACATCTCTTAGTAGTAGTGCTGAAGAATATACAGAGAAATACTAAAATTATAAGTTATGAGTACTTTAGCTGAATTATATTCGAAAAGAACTAAATATAGGTCGTTAAGAGAGAATGTTATTAATGCAATCAACATTCTTTCGCGTGCCGATGTTAGTGACAGTTTATCGTCAATTTCATATTCACTAGAAAATAATTACGTTATTAATGAAGAGGTATGTTTAACTCAAAAGATTGATGAAATTTCAGAAAAAATAAATTCTGATATTGTAAACTTGAATGCTTGTTTGTCTTCTATTAATTCAAAAATATATAGTTTGAATTTGGAAATTGAAAGGAAAGAAGCAGAAGCAACTGCTTAGTAGGTGATAATGTGGCTGAAATAAAAGCAGATAGTGCTGATTTAATAAGTTGTGGAGAAACTATTATTGCATTAGCAAATGAATATGTTTCTGCAATCAATGCATTTTTTGATTCATATCAAAATTTAAATAAGACAGCTTGGGTTGGTGCTAGTGCAGATAAATATGTTTCTAAGTTACCAGCGGATAGAAAAGCAATGTTAAATTTTGGAGAATATTTAAAAATGTATGGTAAAGTTATTAAGAATGTCGGAGTTAACGTTGATCGAATTGTTGATAAGTGGGAGGTAAAGAGTCAAGATGTCTAAAGTTAATATAAATTTTGGGCCAATTGAATCTATTGGTATCCCAGCGATTGATAATGTAATTGGTCATGTTGGTGAGGCTGTAGTTGCTTTACAACAAACTGCCGTTCCAGGTGATTTTTATAGAAGAACAACACTTTTAAATACAATTTCGAGTTTGCAAGAGTCTGTTTCAAGTTTGAGTAATCTTAAAACATGGTTAGTAGAGAGTAATAAGAATTATAATAGTATGATTGATAAATTAGAATTGCAAGCTAATCAAATGCCTATAGATCAGGTAAAAAAAAGAAATACAATAATATAAAAAAACAACTTCAATTAGAATGAAGTTGTTTTATTATGTTTGACCATTAAGGTCAAACAAAAAACTACCGGCTATGCCGGTAT
>URZY01000019.1 GCA_900552495.1 uncultured Mycoplasmatota bacterium
AATGAATATCTTTAAAATATTATCTATCAAAGTCATCTTCACTATATAAATCATTTAAATCATTATCCCATAAACTATCTATATCAAAGTTAAGTTTATTGATATTGCTATAAATAGCATTTTTAAAATAACCAAATTTATTTTCAATTAGATAGCCATCTTCATCTTTAAAATTTCTACTAACAACTCTTGGTACAATATAGTGAATTATTGCAAATAAATCTTTAATAGAAATATGTTTATTTTTTTCTAGATTTAAAGATAGACTGACATATACAAAATCATATTTTTTAATTTCTTTAACTTCATAATAATTTAAGTTTTTAACTGTTATATTATTAAGCTTGGAATCAACAATTCTTTTATTTAATCCAATAGTATAAGTATGATTAAATATACCACCATTTAATAAAATTTCATTATCTTCATAGCAAGTGACATTAAAGTTATTTCTTGCAAATGGAAAGACATTCTTACCATCATTAGCATCTACCACTAAACAATCAAGTATAATATTATATCTTGTTTTAAAAAAATTAATATAATCATATACTTGCTGATCAGGCTCTCCAAATATACTGCCTTTTTTATAAGTTCTATTAAGTATTATTTTTGTCTTAATATTAGGAGTCTTTTGAAGTAATAAATAACCTAATTTATGACTATGTTTTCTATTATGATATGGATGTTTATTATGAATTGTTTTTCTATTTATATTTTCTCTGTAATAAACAATATTCCATTTACTTAAATCAATTAAATTAAGTAGTTTTTTTGGCATTATCTTTTGAAGACCACTTACTTCATAATCTTCATCTAAATAATAATTCAAGTATAAATATCCATTATCTTTAACACTATTTAATAACTTATAAAATTTTTCTTTAATCTTGTATATATCATTTACTTTATCTTGAATTGTTCTAATAGAGAGTACTAAATCATATTTTTCTTGATGTTCTTCTTCATAGTAATTTGAATTATGAATAATAACATTAGAATCTAACTTATTGCATTTCAATCTATTTACTAATCCAACAGAATAAAAATTATCAATAATTCCACCATAAAGTAAATCTTTATTTTCTTCATAACAAGTAATATACTTACTTTTTTTAGCAAATGGTAGAGTGTATATGCCATCTTTTGCAATAAGTATTAAAATACTTGTATCTTTATTTATATTAATAAGCTTATCTAATTTATGTAAAATACTAAAATTAGGTTCTCCATAAACACTTAAGCCTTTCATCTTATAGCGACTTTTATAATTATACATATATACCTCAATTCTTAGCATTTATAGATTCTAATTAACTTTTTTCTCCCATCTAAATGTTTAACCCTAAATCTTTCTTGTACAACTTATTTTGTATAGGTTACACTATCTATATTACTGAAAAATAAATATAACATTACTTTATAATCATTTTTTAATCTTTAACAATAAGTTCTGAAAATTTCAAATAAACATAAATCTTCTTATCTTTATAAATTTCAATTCTATCCACAAGTCCACTAACTTTATTCATATGTAAACTACCGAGCATATTCTTATGAGAATTTATTTCATTATCAACTTTTTCAATTTTCTTATTAATTTCTCTTAAATTTTTAATCATAATTTCTTCCAAATTATCTTCTAGTTCGTTAAAGTCATAATACTTGCAAAATTCTTCACATATATTTTGTAAATATTCTATAATATGTTCTTCTAACCAATCATAATTAATTCTATGAGATGAGCAAACACCAAATTTACCTTTTCTCGTATGGTTTTCTTTCTATTTTTTTTCTAAAGAAAAATCATAATTAGAAACCTTAAAATCTTCAGTTTCATCACTTCTTTCAAAAGCTATATCATTTTTATAATTCAAATATTTTTCTATACTACTATCTACATTTTGGATCACTTCTAATAAAGCTATAAAAATCAAATTGTTACTATCATCAACATATTCTTGAGTTTCGTCTCCACTAAAAAATCTCCAACCACTATCAGATTCATTGTCTGGTTGTTCATGATACATAAATTTTATTTTTTTCTTATTAACTAATACATCCTTTGTAATAAAACATTTTTTATTTAAATCCATAACAAATTTCCTTTCTACATTCCCATTCCATTGTGATGCTCGATTTCCTCAGATTCCATTTCAATTCTTTGCCTTTCACTTAATTCTTGTTCCATAAACAAATCATATAAATTAGCAATTTGCTCTATGTCCAATCCCATGGCTCTGGCTCTTTCCTCAAATTGTTTTCGCCTTAATTCTCGACGTTCATCCTCTAATATTTTTCTACCATCACTTTTTTCAACATTTTTTTTAGTAGAGTTCTGTCGCCGTTGCATTTGCTGTTTTTTTCGTTCTTGTTCCAATCTTTTATCAAACTCAACTTTTTGTCCATCTGGCATAGTGTCATAACCATACTTTTTTCTAAATTCAGATGTAAATTCATCTACTTGCTCTTCAGTTTTAGGCTGAACAGTTTGTTGTTGAGTTTGAGATTGTGCTTGTCCTTGTTCAAAGGTTGAATCATCCCGTGTTGATTGTGGCTGTGGTTTTGGAGCATTTTTTCTCATTGAAGCATATAGATTTACAACTGCTATTTGCAGTTCATTTTTCGTACGTAAATCTATTTTATCTTCATTATATAATTCAATAAGTTTTGCTTTAATCTGTCCTTCTTCAACTGATAACTCTGATGTATTTTTAGAACTTACATGAATTTGACCTTTGGAATCAATATATCCAGTCTTTGTTGGACTTATTCTAATATTTAATAACTTTTCAACTTGTCGTATATCATCATTCTGTTTAATTTGTTTTTGACGTTTTTGTTTTTCTTTTTGTTCTATTTGAGATTGAAGTTCTCGTTTAGTTTGAAGCAACTTTACATATTCTGCATTTTTACTCGCAAAATCTGGAAATTTACTCATATCACCAAGGTTAGTTTTCCTAACCTTATCAGTTTCATAGTATAGCGGTTCATCACTATTAGAGCTTGAAGAATACAAATGCCTATATTCTTCTGGAATATCTTCTATTCTAAAACAAAAACTATTATTATAAAATGCATACTCTTTTTTCTTTCCATCAACTATTGTAGGATGAATTGTTAAAAATTCTCTTTCAATTTCTTTCATTTTTTCATTAGTATTAATTAGCTTTTCTTCATATGATACATTCATTTCTTTTTTTCCTCCATTTCTTTATCAATACTTTCAATTCTTTCATATACAGTTTTTTCTTTATAAGTAATTCTTCTACTAACTTTTTGACTTTTAGTCTTACTATCTATTTTTACAAACGGAACCTTTAATCTTCTAGCTAATAATCTTGCTTGTATATATTTAATAACATTATTATACTTATTATCAATTGCAAATACACCTATAATTTCGTGTTCATTTAGTGCAATTTCTGAATAACATTGATTTTTTATAGTCTCTTGTTCTACTTGTTGAGGAAGATATATTACTCGTGTTCCGTTTCTCGTATTTGTGTTTTCAATTGTGGCAGAATTGTCTGTTCCATTATCATTTGGAACTGCTGATTCTATAATTATAGGTTTAACAATAATTCCATATCCTTCACCAAAAGTAGTTAAATGATTATTTGATATCAAAGATGTCGAAAGAGTGCCACCATAGTATTTTTTACCTTTAATAATTCCATCATGTACTAAATATCTAAATTCATCTTTATTAGAAATGGAATCATATACATAAGATTTCCAAACATTAGCAGCAAAAGTATTATATTCATTCACATATTGTTGTATTGTTTCTAAATTTTTATATTCAAACGAACCATCTATGTATTCAATATTCTCTTTGCCATATATAAGCCTTTGAACAGTTGTGTTGGAGAAAAATTTAGATATATTTAATAATTGCTCCATTGAAATAGATACATAAGACATTTTTAACCTCCAATAGTAAAACTATATATCATATAACCAATTCCTATTCCAAATCCAATTATAAAAGACATGATTAATGTAAGAACAACAATATTTACTGAACCTCTATTGGCATTATCAGCATTATTTTGATTTAAATTAGTTCTTGTTAATTGATATGGTTTACCTTTTTCACTTATAATACCTTTTGATTGGCTAAAGTTATCTATGTGTTGCTCAATTTGCTGCTTTTGAGAATCACTTTTGGTTGTCTTATGTTGGGTTATTTGAGCAACTATACTTGAATATTCAAGTTTTGTTTCACATCCAATATTCATTGCACTTAAAGTATGCTCTTTAGCATTTTCTATTGCTTTTTGTTGGTTTGCCAAAACTTGATTTGTTTCTTGAACTGCCATCTTTTTTCTTGTAAATTTACCTTTTTTTTCTTTATTAGATATATCTGGATTATCGACTATTTTAGATATTTCTTCAATTGTATCTTGATCTTTTTTGCTCGCATTATTTACACAGTTTTGCATTATACCATTAAGTGATGTTCCCACAGTAATTGCTAATCCTTCGGCATCAAGCCTATCTTCTGCATTAGTAAGACTACCATCAACTATTTGTTTTATTATGTGTGTTTCAAATGTTAAGGCACTTTCTTGATGAATTCTATATGCTTCTTGCAATTTTTGATTATTTTGTCTTGCTATAACTGGGTTATAACTTCCTTGAATTAATTTATCACTTACCAATTGTTCTATTTCACCAATAAGTTGTTCTGTTTGTGTTACATTTTTAAATGCACTTAAATCGTGAGCATCAACACCTTTTAAAACTTGTAGTCCATCTATTTCTTGAGCCACTTGCCAAAAAGTAGGATGTGGGTATGTTAAATTGCCATCAGATAAAATTTGATTATTTAATGCAGGTGATAAATTAATTTCAATAGGTATTCCCATATCTCTTGCTTTTTCACATATTATTTGACTGGCAAGAACACTATTTTCATCAAACAGTTTTTTGGATTCCTCATCTTGCATTGAATCTCGAAATTGCATAAACAAATCTGGATGAGCAACTATATCAAAGATTCCACTATCAATTGCTTTACTAACCATATTGGCATATTCAATAGGATAATTCGGATTATTTTTTGCTGATACATTTTGGAGTCCGCGAGTTACAAAATGTTGACCTAATATCATATAATCAACTTGTTCTCTCATATCTCCTAGAAATGATTCTTTCATAGGATCAAATTCTGCTTCAAAGCCTAATAATATTGTCATATCTGGATTATCTTGTTTCAATTTATTAATAGAAGCAATATATTCATCAACTTCTGACAATAACATTCTGTTATCTTCATCTGGTAATACTAAATTTGGATTGGGAATATGCTCGCTAAAACCTAATGAAGTAAATCCCATTTGTTTTGCTGTTTCTAAAATTTCTTCATCACTAACATATTCACTGTGACCAGACCTATAAGTATGAGTATGATAATTAAAATTTTGAGATAGTGTAAAATTAATTGAATTATTAATTACATTATTTACTTTTTGATGTTCTATATGAGATGTTTTAGATAGTTCATTTATTCTTGCCAATTTATCTCTATCAATTCTGCTTTCCATAAATGAAAGATCAATTTTATCTTTAGAATTATGTGTATAACTTTTCAATTTATAAATATATTCTGGTGGTGTAATAAATAATCTTTGCCCTCTAAATTCAACTTGTTCTCTACCAAATATTTCACTAGCAAGTTGTGGACTTATAATATCATTTCTACTAAATATTTGTCCGTTTTCATCGTGATAATATCCCTTATTTATAACAGTGCCATCTGGCTTTCTTTCAAAGCAAAACGCTCCAATATGAAAGTCTGATCCGTCTAGAGTTGCAATTACTTCGTGTTCACCAGATGGGATGCCATTTTTTAAAATTCTCGGAGTAGTTAATCTATTATCATGAAATTGAAGTCCCATTTCTTCACATACTTCTTTAAATTTATTCATATCTGCTTCATTTAAATTAATGTCTATATCATCATGTGTTCTATCTGATTCAACTCCATATTTTATATAAGCACATAAAGCCCCTGCGAGTTGATAATCAACACCTTTTTCATTTAACTTTTTTATTAATACTTCTAATTTACTATATATCTCTTCATGATTTTCTTTTACGAGTTTTGGATCAAATCTTTTTTCTTGTTCTTTTAGATAATTTTGAATCACTTGATTAACAAGTTCATTTATCCTTTGAACAATAGCATCGTATTCTTCAGTAGAATCAGTAAACATACCAATTGCTTTATTTATTTTATCTTCATCTATTAAGCCTTGATATTGTTCGTTTACTTTGATTGCTACTTGAGTGACATTCTAAGTTTTGTCAATATTAAATTTTTATGATATTATAGACATACTGAAAAGACACGAAATTTCTAAAATTTTTAAAATTTAGAAATAATGTGTTTATTTAGTATATAATATAAGTGTAGTTATGTGGTGATAACTACTTATCCAATTGCTTACACAAAGCTAAAATTTTTCTAAGGAGTTTAGTTGTGCAAGCAACTATTGATGCGTAATGATGTTTTCCTTCATTACGTTTTTTTCTGTAATAAATTTCAATATCGTTTTCTTGTTTTGTTTTACCTATAATTGTAATTATATTTGAACAAGCAATATAAAGTGTTTTTCTCATATATTTGTTTCCTGATTTAGAAATAGGACCATGTATATCAACGGATTTACCAGATTGTTTTATAGATGGATCTAAACCACAATAGGCAGTTAATTCTTTAATGTTATTAAATCTATTAATATCTCCAAGTTCTGCGATTATGATAGCTGTAGTAAATTCACCAACACCATAAATAGAATTAATAGAATCAAAATATTTAGATTTTTTAGCTAAGAATGTAATCTTATATTTAATAATATCGATGGCCTTTTGATATTCATTAACAAGTCTAGCTATCTGAGATAAATTAGAAACTAGTTCATCATTCATATCAACAGATGGATAAGATTTTAAAGCTATTTCTTTAATTTTAATAGGTTTAGATTTCCATGATTTAAACTTATGCTTTTTAAAGAAATTTTGTAACTTATCAATTCTAGTATTAGAGATAATGTCAGCATGTGGATATGCTTCAATAAATTCTAAAGCAATATTAGAATAAATTGTATGTCCTTTAAATATTTCTTCATATTCAGGAAAACATAAATAAACTAAATTTCTATATCTATTTTTAATATTTACGCACAATTCATCTAAAGCAAAGTATTGTCTAGATAAAGCATTTAAATCTAAATATAATTGTTCTGGTTTAATATATTCTTTAAATGTATTAGTAAAAAATAAATTTACTAGGTTAAAACAATCTTCCTTGTCAGTTTTAGTTTTTCTTAAATTTCTTTTATGCATTTTTCCATAAATAGGATTAATAACAAATACTTTAAAATTATTTTCCAAGAAAAATCTTTCAATTGGTCTATGATAGACACCAGTAGATTCCATTATTACAGAAATGCTATCTAATTTAAGTTTACTGATTCTATTAAGTAAATTAGAAAAATCATTAATAGAATGATTAATTTCATATGGCTCAATTAGAACTTCACCACAAGAACTAACTAAAGTAACCATACTTTTAGATTTAGCTACATCAATAGCTAAACAATTGTGCATAGGCACCATCCTTTCGTTTACGATTGAACTCTTTGTACCTCTCATTCCTCATCACGCTTGTTATATAAGATTAAATAAATAATCCCCACATTCTAAAACTAGGATAATAAAAAGAAAAGAGCTAGGCCGTCACACAATTGGATACTTTAGACCCCTGTTATAATCTGCCTAAACTCAATCGCATAATTTTACTCAAAAAGAGTAACTTTATTATACTTGTAAAAAGATGATTTGCAACTTCATCAATTTACTAAATACATTATACGTGATATAATTTTTTATCATTTGATTTTTTTCGGGCATTTTCTTCACCACCTACACTATCATTTTTAAAAAATTACTATTTTATCTTTTATTAGGTTAATATTTTATTGATTAACATATTTTCTAATAAATTATATCATAATTCTACTATTGTTCAAATATTTGCAATGAAAATAATAAAATTTATTAATCGTTTTTACGTTTTTCCACTAATATTTAAAATTATTCCTATCATTGTTAAACTTGTAAGTAAACTACTACCACCATAACTTATAAATGGTAATGTTACTCCGGTTACTGGTAATATTCCAACAACTACCATTAAGTTAAGTAATGTTTGAAATA
>URZY01000020.1 GCA_900552495.1 uncultured Mycoplasmatota bacterium
GGATTTTTTGCTTTTTTTGTATATGAGTGGTGTCACATCAATTGTAACTCTACAAAAAACTTAGATGATTATTGTAAATTAAAACTGACTTTTAATAAATAATATGCTATACTAAATTATAGTAGAAAGAATAGGAGTGGTTACTTTGCGCGTTTTTATATTAGACAAACAGAAAATAACAAAATTTAACCTCCCAGAACAAGTATCAGGAGTATATGCAATTGATTATTTACCCGTTGATTCTAAAATTAAGCGTACAGTTAGTGTTGAAGCCCAAAATAATCAGTGGATTATAAAAAGTAACGGTAGTGTTAATATAGTTAGTGGTAACATGATTCAAGATACTGCTGTTCTTGAAGAATATCAATACCAACCAATTCAAATAAAAGGCAAGAATGATGTCATAGGAATATACTGTCTTCCAAGTGTCGAAGAAAACTTAACTAGATATGGAATCCAAAATGGAGCCATTACCATTGGTTCAGCCAATGACGTTAGTATAAGTTATTTAAATGTTTATGTTTCCCAACACCATATTTCTATTAATCCAACAAAAAACGGTGAATATATTATTACCGCAGTAGATGAAGATGGCCATTATGCATATTTAAATGATAAACGTTTAACACAAACAAAATTAAAAGTGGGCGACGTTATATTCTTATATGGATTAAAAATCATTTGGATGGGAAACTTTGTTCAAATAAATCAACCTCCTAAGGATAAATTATACATCAACAATTTTAATTTATCAGCTTATGTCGAAACTAATGTCCAAGACAATACTAAAACAGATCCTGTCAGTGATGAAGAAATGGCAATAGAATTATATACAGATCGAGATTATTTCTTTCATACACCTCGTTTAACTCAAAGTCTTGTTGAAGAAGAAATAACTATCGACGCTCCACCTCAATCACAAGAACAAGAAGAACTACCATTTTTGTTAACCTTAGGTTCAATGATTACTATGTTATCAACATCAGTAATGAATGGTTACACAACTATTTATGGAATTACAAGTGGAACAAAAACATTAAAAGATTCCATTCCTGGTCTAGTAATGTGTGCAAGTATGTTAATTGGTGGACTAATAATGCCAAGAATTACCACTGTATACCAAAAGAAACAGGCCAAAAAGAAAGAAGTCAAAAGGCAAACAAAATATACAGCCTATGTCAAAGAGAAAGAAGAAGAAATAAATTTAAAATTATTAAATCAAGCTCAAATACTAAGAACAAATAATATTGGTTTAGCAGAATGTTATAGTCTTGTTTTTAGTAAAAGTAAAACTGCTATTTGGAACCACGAAATAAGAGACTCTGACTTTCTAAACGTAAAGGTTGGTACAGGAAACTGCCCTGCTAAATTAAAAATATCAGCTCCTCAAAAAACCTTTACATTAGATGAAGACAACTTAGTAGAACTAGCTATTGATGCCACTTCTAAATCTCATACATTAGAAAATGTTCCAATTACATTTTCCTTTGCCAAGCACCATATAAATGCCTTTATCTGTAATTCCAGTTATAATCAAGACTTTCTAAATGGTATATTTTTACAATTAATGGCTTACCATAGTGCCCAAGATCTAAAAATTGTTTACATGTTTATAAATGATAAAACACATTTAGATTTTAGTTACATAAAGTTTGCACCACATTGTATTAGTGACGACAAACAAATACGTTTTTATGCCGATAATATAATAGACATAAAAAAAATATCTAATCACCTAGATGGCATCTTTCAGGCTAGAAAAAAAGAATTCTATGGTAAAGAAAAAAAAGAAGATAATGATGAAAACATTGGTAAAGATGTAGATAAGGCTAACGAATATAAAAATTTTGATTGCTATTATGCTATTGTCACAAATGATTATACAGCAATTAAAGATGTCCCTATAATTAAAAAAATTATTGAAACTACACCAAATCTAGGTTTTTCGTTAACTATTATTGATGATTCATTACAAAGTCTTCCAAATGAATGTAGTGCTTTTATTGACTTACTAGATAAAGAAGGTTGTATCATTGAAAAAGAATTGAACAATCAGTTACGTTTTGTTCCCGAAATAGTAACAGGTATGAATATGCGAGCCGTTGTCAATCGACTAGCTAATATTCCAATTTCTTATGTCGATGAAGAATCTTCCTTACCTACAAGTATGTCATTCCTAGAAATGTATAACGTTGCCAGACTAGAACAGTTAAATATACGTAATAGATGGAAAACTAACGACCCAATTACATCACTATCAGTTCCTATTGGTGTTCATACCAGCGGAGATTTATTCACCCTAGATTTGCACGAAAAATATCATGGTCCTCACGGATTAATTGCTGGATCAACTGGTTCTGGTAAATCCGAATTTATTGTAACTTATTTACTATCAATGGCCGTAAACTTCCACCCCGATGAAGTACAATTTGTACTAATTGACTATAAAGGTGGAGGCTTAGCCATGGCTTTTGACAACCATGAAACAGGAAAAAGAATTCCACATGTCGTTGGAACTATTACAAATCTTGATACCGCTGAAATGAATAGAACCTTAGTATCCATAAATTCCGAACTAAAACGCCGTCAACGGATGTTTAATGATGCTAAAAGCGTAACCGGCGAAAGTACCATCGATATTTACAAATATCAACGTTATTATCGTGATGGTGTCTTAGAAAAACCTATATCTCATCTATTTATTGTCAGTGATGAATTTGCTGAGCTTAAGTCCCAACAACCAGAATTTATGAATGAACTTATTTCCACAGCCAGGATTGGACGTTCCTTAGGTGTACACCTAATTCTTGCAACCCAAAAACCATCTGGTGTTGTTAATGACCAAATTTGGTCAAATACTAAATTCCGTGTCTGCTTAAAAGTAGCTGACCGAAGTGACAGTATGGAAATGTTAAAACGCCCTGAAGCTGCTAGCATTAAAGAAACTGGCCGCTTCTATTTACAAGTTGGATTTGATGAATATTTTGATATTGGTCAATCTGGTTGGGCTGGTGCTAAATACATCCCTAGTGATGCTGTTATAAAAAAAGTAGATGACTCAATTAAATTTATTGATAATGTTGGTAATGTAACACGAACAATTACTGAATTAGTGAAAAGAGTAGAAAAGGCCGAAAAAGGAGATCAATTAACTAACATCGTTAAGCATATTACCCAAATAGCTGATGAAGAAAATTATGTTCCTCAAAAATTATGGCTAGACAAAATACCTGGAGAAATATATTTAGGAAATTTAAAACAAAAATATAATTACCAAGCAGAACCATATATTATTAATCCAATAATCGGAGAATATGATAAGCCAGCCGCTCAATTACAAGGTCTATTAACATTAAACTTATCATTCAATAATACTTTAATATATGGAACCAACGATAGTGGTAAAGAAGACCTATTAGCAACCATGATTTACTCCGCTATTGCGGATCATTCCCCTGAAGAACTAAACCTATACATCCTTGATTTTGGTGCCGAAACATTAAAGGTCTTTACCAAAGCCCCACAAGTCGGAGAAGTTTGCACCGTTGAAGATCAAGAACAAATAATTAATATGTTCGTAATGATTGACAAGGAGTTGGATAAACGTAAAGAATTATTTGTTGATTATGGTGGAAGTTATAAAACATATATTGAACAAAGTGGACATAAATTACCACTAATTACTATAGTTATTAATAATTATGAGATTTTTACAGAAACAATGGGAAATTTTGCCGAAATGCTAACACCAATGTATCGTGATGCATTAAAAAGCGGAGTCTCTTTTGTAATAACAACCGGAGCCGCCAACAGTTTTAGACCAAGAGTTGCAGAATATTTTTCTAATAAGTTATGCTTACAAATGGCCAACGATACTGATTACAGAACTCTATTAGGAAGCGAAAAAGGATTAATTCCAGCAAAAATAAAGGGCCGTGGTATTTCAGGCATAGATGATTTAAAATACGAATTTCAAACAGCCTATATTACTAAACCCGCAAATGTTACTCAAACTATTCGTGAAGGTGTTCAAGTCCTACAAAAAAGTTATAAGACCCACGCCACTCGCGTACCTGTTCTTCCAGAATTTGTATCAGTAGAACACTTAAATCAAGATATAAAAGATCTTACAAAAGTTCCTATTGGTGTTGATATCGATACTAAATTTAATTCAACCTTTGATTTCACAAAAGACAAAATTACCCCTATAATTGCCGAACTTATGGGAGATAAAGCCAGTTTCTTCCACAGCTTATTTCATATATTAAAGCGAATTCCACAAACAAAGGTAAGAGTCTTAGATATTATGAAATCATTTGATAACACCAAGATCCCTGTAGAATGTTATATCGATAACTTCGATGCAATAATACCGGCTCTCATTCAAGAAATGCAACAGAATCAATCAGAAATAAAACGTGTTTATGTAATTAACGGAGTTACTAAACTTAAAGAAAAACTAAGTACGCCCAATATTCCTTTATATGAAAAGTTTTTCAAGGTTGCCAAGGAAAGTGAAAATACAATCGTTATTATCGCAGATAATGCTAAAAACTATCAAAAATTAACTATTGAAACTTGGTTTAATGATATAATTAATCAAACTAGAGGTATTTGGTTAGGAACTGGCATTGGTGATCAAAACTTAATAAAAACTCAAGTAAATACCGACACCCGCAACTTAAACTACCAAGATATGGGCTTTATAATCGACGATGAAAAAATTACACCAATAAAAATTGTAGTCAAAGAAAAAGATAATAGAGAAGATGGTGATAATAATGAAAAATAAGGTTTTAGTTGAACTAGTAGTTCCAACAATTGAATCCAGTTTTGATATATATCTTCCTATCAATAAACGCATAGGAAACATCATCACCCTACTAAATAAAACTGTTTCTGAATTTTCAGAAGGATGCTATAAGGGAAGCGAAAAAACAGCTCTATATAATAGAGAAACAAGTGAAAAATATGATGTAAATAAACTTCTCTACGACACAGATATCAGAAATGGCACAACTCTTATTCTTCTATAAAAACAGTTACAAAATATGTAACTGTTTTTATTGTAACAATTGTTACTTTTCTAAAAATATGGTAAACTTATATAGGATAAGGAGAAATATTATGGCACAAACATATAATTATAATAATGAAAAACATGTTTTAAAAAGAATTAAAAAGGCAGGAAAAATACTAGGAATTACCCTTTTAACAACCGCAACAATTGCCATGGGTAGCTTAGGAATAAATATCTATAAAGGAATGCACCCAACAAAAGAACAAACATCATATTATCAAAATACTACATATAATGAAGTAATAAACGATCACATAGGAACAACTGTCTATAATGAATTTAACACCTATGACGAAGAAACCCCCAAGATATCTATTAGACTATCCAATTATGATTATATGAACATATTAGATTCACTAAATAGTCAAAGCAATAATTATAGAATGTCCGAATATTATGGTTTAGACCAAGCAATAGATATGTACAATAATACACAAGTAAATAAAAGTACAGACACATCCTTATTAACTAATGGAAGACTAGATACAAGTAAATTAATCCAGGTAGTACAAAAAAATAATAGTGCAGTAACTGAAAACGGGAAAAACACCCTAAACGCCTTTTATCAAGATTTAAGTACTAGCGAAATAAGTATGCTATGTGAAAAAATAGCTGAAGTAGTTAACAATAAATCTAATGAAATAAATATAAAGGAACTAGCTAACACCCTAGAGAGACTAACAATGTTTAAAAGAACTGGAACAACTTCCTCAGCCTACATTTCAACCGACTTAACATTCATATATAATCCTATAGCTACAAAGAGTAACGAAACAATAAAAGAAATAACAAATCAGGATTACGAAGGAGGCCTAGAGGCTGTAATAGATCACGAAATAATGCATTTAATTCAATATAGTTCAAACGATAACAATAATGATAATGGTATAGAAGCGGGCTTTTGTAGAATGTATAACACTCCTAGTGGTGATAAAAAAATCCCTGTTGACTCGCTTTGGTGTCCGTGGTTACTAGAAGGAAGTGCCGAACTTGGAATGGCAAATTATTTAAATATAGAACCTGGAACATATCAAAAGAAAATATCATATATTAAGTCCTATAACTTAGCCCACTTTAATGAAAATATCGCTAGGGAAAATTCTCTTGAAAATGCTGTTTTTAATCCCACATTAGAAGAAGCATTTCAAGATTTAGGACTAGAAACAGAAAATGAAAAACAAGATTTTCTAAATTATATGTACTCAATAGAAATAACCCAATCAGACCCAAAAGACTTTTGGGAATACTATGAATCAAAAACCGGCAATAAACCCACAGATGAAGAAAAAACAGGTATTAGAATGGACATAAGAACTGATGCCGTCAAACATTTAACAATCAGTTTCTTTGAAAATCTTACAGAGGCCATTAATGAGGGAAAAATAACAGATTTAAATACTGCCTTTTATTTAATGCGAACTTGGGAGTTAGATACATATAACCATTTAGAATACACGCAAACCTCATCTTTTGAACATGCAAAAGACTTTATTACCTGGTATGATCAAACCCAAAATACTATTTTAACAGCTATTGCACAAAGTAGTAACCTAGATCCAACAGAAGTAACTACAATGTACAGTGATTATAACTTACAAGTAGAAATGGAAGACGGTAGTGTAAAAGACAATTGCGATTTAAGCAATTTCAATGGCTATATGCAATACTATATAGCAGCAGCTAAGGATGATTATAAAACATCGAACTTTAGTAGAATAAGTGATGTTGCTACCAAAATAAATTCAGAAAAAACAACTACAAATTCTACCCAACATAAAAAATAAAAAACCACTAGTTCAACTAGTGGTTTTTAGGTAACCCTATAAGGGTTTGTTACTGGCGG
>URZY01000021.1 GCA_900552495.1 uncultured Mycoplasmatota bacterium
ATACCACAACCCTTAACTCTTTTTTATTAATGTCTACTTTAAGGGGTGCATTTCATGATATGAACTCTTTTTTATTATGTTTGACCAATATGGTCAAACAAAAAAACTACCGGCTATGCCGGTAAGAATTCAGAAGCAGTAGCGTCGTAGTAATCATTTAATTCTCCTTTTGATATAATGAAAATGGTCAGCCAACCAAATTCATTCAAAAGGAGAATTAAATGAAAAAACTAAAAACTGGTAGAGATGTAGATGAGAGCAGCTTGTCTCATACCAAATGGAACTGTATGTATCATATAGTTTTTATACCAAAATATCGCAGAAAAAGTATATATGGAAAGCTGCGAAGGGATATTGGCACATACTTAAGACGTTTGTGCGATTATAAAAATGTGGAAATACTTGAGGCAAATGCCTGCATAGATCACATACATATGCTTGTAAAAATTCCACCTACATTGAGTATATCACAATTTATGGGATTTCTAAAAGGTAAGAGTGCTCTTATGATTTTTGATAATCATTCAAATTTGAAATATAAATATGGTCAAAGAACATTTTGGGCTAAAGGATATTATGTGAGTACAGTAGGATTAAATAAAGCTACAATAAAAAATTATATAAAGAATCAAGAAATAGAAGATAAAATATCTGATGAAAGAAATATAAAAGAATATCAAGACCCTTTTAAGGGTAAGTAGGTATAGAAGGCAGTTGGCTGACTAAAAAAGACCCCATGTGGGGTCAGCCAGTAATATACCCTTACAGGGTTACGTAAAAACCACTAGTTGAACTAGTGGTTTTTATTCAATGTAAATGCTTCTACCTTCACTATTATATGTAACGCCTAGATATATGACGTGATAAGTTATTTGATACCAACCTTTTTGTGAAGTATCTATATCAGATAAGCTATTTAATGTTTCATTAGTAACTCTATTTTTAATGGTCATAGTAATAGTACTTTTGTCAATTGTGTCAGTAACATCTAGTCCATTTACAATTATTTTAATCGTATTTATTCCAGCATCTGGAACAGTACTTCCTATACTTATTGTTGGATGAATTTTGCCACTTTCTTCTAAGGCTAATAGTTCAATATCAACTTTAGTGGCGGATCCTGTAATTGATTTAGTCATACCATTACTAGCATTAGCTTTAAATTTACTATAAGCACTTTTAACTACTACTTCATTATATCCAGTTGTATTACTGATAGAATATGTTGTATCAGTTGTAAATCCAACGTATTTTAAAGTATCTCCATTTTTCAAGTAAATATCAAATCCAAAATCTCCCATATATGTACTATTATACTGTATTCTTAAATTGTAGTATTTTTCAGAATACTTTCCATAATTAGTATTAAAATAATTTTTTAAATATTCTTCCGTGGAAACTTCTGGAACGCCAGGAGACGTCCAACTTAAAGTGGCACCATTATTTGTTTCTATAACATTTAAATCAGTAGGATCGGAAAGTTTGGCAAATCTTGGGGATACTTCAGATGGTTCAGTTCCTTTAATGAATAAGTGTGTTTCTACTAAATTATCAGGAGTGTATTCGCTAGCTAATTGGGCCGGAATGGTTTCGAGTTCTACTTTTACTGAACTAATTCCTCCTGGATTAGTAAATTTTGAATTTTTTTCGAATAAGTTATTTAAAAGTACACCTTGTATTTTGTTTCTGTTATTTGTTGAAGAACTCATTGTATTATAATAATCGCTATATAGTTCGTCATAACCATACCAAAATGATAAAGTATAATCTGGGCTATATGTTGCTACCCATGAGTCGCGAATTGTACTAGATGGAACTCCATATTCTTTGAGAGCTTTATCATCATAACTACTTGTACCTGTTTTTGTTGCAATTTGTGTTCCGCTAACTTTTACTGTTGACGGTGTAACATTAAATAATATAGTTGTAATCATATATGCAGTCTGAGGGGACATAACCTTTTCTCTTTTGTGTTTTGGCTCAACAACTTCTCCAGTATCTCTATAAACAATTTTATTTACAGTGTATGGTTCAGTGAAATAACCGCCGTTAGCAAATGCAGAGTAAGCTCCAGCAAGTTCAGTAGGCGTGACGCCATTAAATCCTCCAACAGCGTGTGCTTCATGTAAATATCCATCAGTAGTTTCAGGAGTAATACCTAAAGATGTTGCAAAATTATATTTTAAATCGTTATCGATGGTTTGAAAAGCTTGAAGAGCAACTGTATTTTTACTCTTAGACAATGCATATTTTAAAGTTACTAATCCATCGTATTGATTATTCCAGTTAGAAATCACTTGGCCGCTAGAATATGCAATATCATCTTCATCAAAGAATGGAGTATATGTAGACCATTTTAAATATTCAATACCGGGACCATATTCAAAGATTGGTTTAGCTGTAGATCCTGGGTGACTATCAATTTCTGTTGCATAATTAAAACCTAATTCTCTATCTTTATTTCTACCTGCACCAACAGCTATCATTGCACCGGTATTATTATTTATCATACTTATTCCAACTTGTATTTTTTCATCTTTAAATTCATAACCTAATTCTTCATTATAAAATTTATTAATAACATCTTGTTTACTTTTATCAATGGTACTATAAATTTCCATTGAAACATCATAAGGACTAACGCCGTATTTATTAATTATTTCTTTAACAATCGTATCAACAGCTCCTTGATATTCGCTTACTGAAGAAGTATTTGAATTAACTAATAAGTCTTGAATGTCAATACTTTTTGCAGTTTCACATTCTTCTTTAGTTATATATCCATGTCGTAACATTAAGTTTAAAACAACATTTTTTCTAGCATTGGCATTATCTGGGTAGACATAAGGGTCATATGCAGTTGGTGCTTGGAATAATCCTGCTATCATTGCAGCTTCAGGAAGTGATAAATTTCCGACACTTTTGCCAAAATATACTTGAGAAGCTTGTTCAACTCCATGTGCGCCACTACCTAAGAAAGGTCCATTTACATAAAATTCAATTATTTCTTCTTTTGTATAATTTTTTTCAACTTTAAATACTGCCATATAAATATCAGTAAATTTTCTAATAATACCTTCAATACCAGTAGAAGTAGTATCTGTCCATGTGTTTTTTACTACTTGCATTGTTAAAGTAGACGCTCCTCCAGCATCTGAATTTCCCATGAGTTGACCAAAAGAGGCTTTTAGAAATCTAAATAAATCGAATCCGTTATGTTGGAAAAACCTAGAGTCTTCAGTAGCAATTAAAGCATCAATAAAGACTTGACTCAGCTCATCATAAGTAACTTTTTCACGTTTTTCAACTGTGTCATCTCCGACACTAGTACCTAATGTAGCCATTATTTCTCCATTTGAAAAATATATAATTGATGCTTCTTTTTCATACAATTTATCCGGATCAAAAGCAGGTGCTTTTACTATAATATATAAGCCAAATGCAATAATAGCTAATAAAAATATTATAGCTAAAGAAGTTATTGCTATTAAAATATAATAGCCAATTTTAGAATTCTTAATTTTCTTATCTTTTTTAACTTTTTTATTTTTTTTAACTTTTCTTTCTTCTTTATCAGTTTTAAGTTTGGCTTTAATTTTGCTTCCTTTATTTCTGATTTTGTTAAAATTAATTTTATTTTTTATACTTGTCATAATTCACTCCTTATTAATTTATCCACAATTTTTATATAATCAATTCTTGGAAAATACTTTTCTGGAATTTTATATCCGTTTTCTTCAATAAACTTAAAAGGAATACTTTTTCTATCATTATTATATATGTATTCTAAGATTATTTTGCCTTCTAACAAATAAAATTCGTTATTCATGAAAATTATTAAAAAAGTTATTCCTCCGTGTCTAATTATGTTAGCTATATGATTTATTTGATGCTTTTTAATATTTGAAAGAGGAAAACTAGTTGTACTTTTACACTCTTTTGCATCAAATTCAATATATTTCCCTTTATATATTCCGTTATAATCTAAGGTAGATGTCTGAGCAAAAACAGCTTTATCTATTAACGTGGTTTTTTTACTTCTGTAACTTACATTAAGCACTTTAATAGGTGTTGGTTTTTTATAAATGATTGCAATATCTTTAGATAGATAATAAGTATTAGTGTCATTTATAATATTTTCAAGCCACATTCCACGATTGCTATAAATTGATTTAGTCTTAATTGCCATTTAATCCACCTAACTAATTATACTATATTTTTTAGGAAATATCTATTTTACAAACATTTGACAACATGAAAATGTCAAGCAAAAATAATTTGTTTTTTTAAAAGAAGTATGTTAAAATACTAATTGGCTTTAAAAAATAAACACTTTTATGGATTTTATTTACCAGTGCTCATAGAATATGAGTGTAAATATTTAGAAATAAAAGGGTGTAATAACGAAGGGAGAGATTTATATGGCAGTAGTGTCAAAAAGTTATTTATTAGAAGCTGGTGTCCATTTTGGACATCAAACAAAAAGATGGAATCCAAAGATGAAGGAGTACATTTTTACATCAAGAGATGATATTTATATCATTGACTTACAAAAGACAGTGGAAAAACTTGAAGAAGCCTATGCCGAATTATTTAAAGCCACACAAAACGGCGGGAAAGTGTTATTTGTAGGTACAAAAAAACAGGCTCAAGAAGTAAGTATTGAGGAAGCAAAGAGATGTAAAGGATATTATGTAACTGAGCGTTGGTTAGGAGGAACACTTACTAACTTTAAAACAATTAGAGAAAGAATAAACAGACTTTCTGAGATTGAAGAGCTTGAAAAGAAAGGAACATTAGATCTTTTACCAAAGAAAGAAGCAGCTAAGATTAAGAAAGAATACGATAAGTTAAATAAAATATTATGTGGTATAAGGGAAATGAACAGGTTGCCACAAGCAGTTATAATTGTAGATCCAAGGGTTGAAATAAATGCAATTAGAGAAGCAAGAAAATTAGGAATTCCAGTATTTGGAATTGTTGATACAAATTCAGATCCAGATGATGTAGATTTTGTAATACCAGGTAATGATGATGCAGTAAGAAGTGTTAAGGTAATACTTGGAGTTTTAGCAAATGCTGTTTGTGAAGCTAATGGTTTACCACTTGACGATTATATAACAGAAGATAATGAAATTAAGTCAAAAAAGAAAGATAATAAAGTAGAAATAGAAGTTATAGAAAAAGAACTTGAATCTAAAGAAAGTATTGATGAAAAAGAAACAATAGATGATGAAATAAAAGCAGAAAAAGAAGAAGTGGATTTAGATAGTATGAAGTTAGCTGAATTAAAGGCATTAGCTAAAGAAAAAGGAATAAAAGGTTATTCATCTATGAAAAAAGAAGAATTAATAAAAAAATTAAGGTAAAGAGGTGCAATATGGAGATAAATGCTAGTCTTGTAAAAGAGTTAAGAGAAGTAACAGGTGCGGGTGTTATGGATTGTAAAAAAGCATTAGTAGAATGTAACGGGGATATTGATAAAAGCATAGATTATTTAAGAAAAAAAGGTGTTAGCAAAGCGGCTAAAAAAGCAGATAGAATTGCTGCAGAAGGATTGTCAAATATATATATAAATGGTAATGAAGCTGTGGTAATTGAAGTTAATTCTGAAACGGATTTTGTTGCAAGAAATAATGAGTTTAAAACAATGGTTGATAAAATAGGTAATACAATTTTAAATAGTGATGCTAAAACTGTTGAAGAAGCATTACAATTAAGTGTTGATGGAATTACAATTAATGATTTGATAGTTAGTGAAATAGCTACAATTGGTGAAAAATTAAGTTTAAGAAGATTTGAAAGAGTTACAAAAAATAGTGATGAAATTTTTGGCGCATATTTACACATGGGAGGTAAGATTTCATCTTTAGTCGTTTTAAAAGGGGATAATGAGAGAGTGGCAAAAGATGTTGCAATGCAAATTACAGCAATGCATCCTGAATACATTGATAAAGATTCAGTTCCTGCGGATGTAGTAGAACATGAGAAAAGTATATTAAAAGAACAAGCATTAAGTGAAGGGAAACCTCAGGAATTTGTTGAAAAGATAATTACAGGTAGATTAGAAAAATTTTTCGCTGAAGTATGCTTAGTATTACAATCTTTTATTAAAGATAGTGATTTAACTATAAGACAATATTTGAAAGAAAATAGTTCAGATGTTGTTTCATTTGTTAGATATGAAGTCGGTGAAGGTATGGAAAAAAGAAACGATAACTTTGCTGAAGAAGTAAGGAGCCAACTAAATAATTAGTGATTAGTCATGAAAAAAAATAGAAAAAAAGGTATGGCAATGCTAGTTGTTGCCATTTTCCTTTTGTTAACAATCATAAACCTTGAAAGCTTAAGAAATAATGATGAGAATGTGTTGCTAGGTTTTAACGATACTCATACAACGTATAAAAAAATAAAAAGCAGTGTATTTGATATATTAGCAAATGATGCAGTAATTATATTTACAAGTGATGATACTGAAGTTAGTAAAGCAAAGAAAATTTTATATAATGCAGCCGTTATAAGTGATTATAGGCCAATTTATGAAGTGGATTTAACAGATGAAGAAATAGAGATAGAACTTGTAGATAACAAAAATATAAAAATAACTAAAGAACCAACCGATTTTTATAAAAAGCTTTTGAGTGAATTAGGATCATTTTCTGAAGTGTATGCTATAAAAAATGATTTTG
>URZY01000022.1 GCA_900552495.1 uncultured Mycoplasmatota bacterium
AATAGTAAGCAATAGGTAATATTCGCATTAAACTACCATTACCATTATAATTAAACCCTTTCATACCGCAATCAATTATCTTTTCATATCTTTTATTATGATAATTTCCTAAAGCAAAAAATGTTGCTCTGCCAATGCCGAATGCTTTATCTATGGCAATAAAATCTTTATTTGAAACCCATAAAATAAAATTATCCATAATACTTTCATAATTTATTTTGCCTTTATTATCTATAATTGATTTCATTGTAGCAATAACCATACTACTATCATCAGACCAAACACCTTTTGCACCAATTCTATCACTACTAATCATATCGGTAACTTTATTATTTTTAAATAAATCTCTTTTTTTGAACTCTAATGGAACACCTAAGGCATCACCAATTATAAAACCCATTATACCATTTATAACAATATCTTTATTCATTACTTTATACCTCGCAAATTCTACATCTATAAGCATTTCTATAAATATATTATAATTTATTAAAACTATAAAATAAAGCCATAGAACTAACTAAAAAGGACTAATAATAAGCCCTTAATTATAAATCAATATCTACTTTTTCATTACTTAATCTTTTAGTTAATTTATTTACAAATAATTGTCCCCAACTGTCATATTTTCCTAAACCAAATACAATAGATTTGATTTCTTCGCTATTTTTATCTTTATAAATAATTACTAAAAAATAATTATAATGGTTTTTTACTTTTTGACCTATACCAGAGATCGCTCCCAATGCACCTAAGCCAACCATACCACCAACTAATGACCTAGCAAATACATTTTTATTTTTAGTATCCATTTGTTTTTTACTCATAATACCAGCATTTACTATTCTATCTAATGATATATTAAAATTACCAATATTAGATATAACTGTTAATTCCTCATCATTTACATTTAAAGAACAATTTTCTTCCTCTCGCAAACTGCTTATACCTTCAATATGTTTAATATCTTTTAATTTTAATACTTTCATTTTCTTTTCTTTAATAACTTCTTGTTTTACCTCTTTTTGTTTAATAGTGTTATCTTTAACTACCTTATCTTTATTACCTTTATTCTTAACTGCTTTAACAATTAAGTAAATAGGTAATACTACAACTGCAACCCCCAACAACATATAAAATAAATCTTGCATTTCTTACACCTCTTTCTTTTCTCAACACTTATTCCTCTTTATTTCGCCGATTATCTCGGCATTATTACCATTTTTCCATTAACTCAATATATTTATATTATTTTCGCTAAACTTACCTAATATCGCTGTTAAACTTACTTATTCAAATAATCTAGGAAAACCTCTTTAAATCTATCAACCATATCTAATAGCCATACATAAGAACTAGCATTGTCTTTACTACTATTATTGCAACTAATTCTATTAACTTTTCTATCTTCTAAATATTCCCACTCTAAGCCATTTATCTTATTATCAATTTCAGTTCTATACTGCTCTAACTTTTTATAAATCTCATCATTAAATATTTCTAATTGACACCTAATCATATCGCTATTAACACTATGAACTAATTTAATTTTATAATCGCTTGAACCAATACGAATAACATACCAATTGTAAATTGATGGTCGCTGACTAATATATGTTTTGTCTTTACTTTTGGCATAATCAACAAACCCTTGCCAATATTCCATTTGTTTTAATTCTAAATCGCTAACATTTTCTTTTGACTGCTGTTTTAATACTTTCGCCCAATTATTAGGTTCACATATTACTTGAAACTTAGGAGCAATAGGGGAATTATCTATTTTCCACAATTCCACCTTTACTAAAAATATATTTATCTTTTCAAAACTATTATCATTTAACCACTCAACGGCTTGTCTATGTTCTTCGTTCACATCTTTTACTATCCATATAGCAATATCAGTATCTAAGCCAGCAGCATATACTAACATTTTTCCTAAATGGTCGTGGTTAGTATTCTCTAATTGATTTTCAATAACTATCTTCTTATTACTTTCTGTATCTCTTGCATAAATATCAACATTATATCTTCCCACACTCATTTCCGTTTCTATAACCTCAATATCAATGCCTATCTCTTTACTTAGCAAAGCAATATTTTCTTTCCTAGCCAACCATCTTGTAAAATCCAACGCTTCATGCCTCCAAACTTCTCTTAACTCAATTTTTTCTAATTTTCCAAGTTCCATATATAAAATCACCAATATCATTATAACACATTTTATATAATTTCAGACATATAAATATAACTAATATTGTTATCATTCGTTTTTAATATCTTTACAATTATATATAGAGGAGGGCGATATATATGGAAAACAACTTAAAACAAATACGAAACTCTAAAAACTTACTACAAACTAAAGTTGCTATGGATTTGAATATTACCCAAGAAACTATATCATCTTATGAAACTGGTAGAGTATTCCCAAGTTCCGATATGTTAATTAAACTTGCTAACTACTACAATACATCTATTGATTACTTATTATGCCGAACTAAATATGATATGCCTATTGATGATGTTAAACCAAATAATATTTCTGATAATGACTTTATCTTACTTAACAAAATCAATAAATTATCTACTACTAATAAAGCCAAAGTAGAAGGCTATATAGATGGCTTAAACGACCATTAAACTGCCAATGCTATATATCATTTAACATATATGGCATTTTCTTTTACCTTAATTTATACTAATGCTTATTTTAAACAATACTATAAATACTTACTCAAATAATATCTATATAAGTCTCTTTAATTCTCCTTTAATCTCATCTTATAGTCCTATTCCTAATATCATCATAATATCTAAATAATATTATATATCGTGTATATTATATGATAGTAATAATCACTAATACTTTTACTCTAATTCCTTTTAAAATATACTATTTTCTTCCATTATTCTTCGGCGTTCTCTATAATTTTCCTGTACTTTATTATTTTTCTCTTTTAAATCATAGTTATCTTGTATCTTAATTAACTGGGCTTCCCTCATAAACTTATCAACCATTTTCTTATCTTGTTCTTTGGTTATATTAAAATAAAAGTTTATAATCTCTCTATACTTTTCTTCTAATGCTAATCGTTTTTCATTACCCGTACTCTTTGCGTATCTTAATGCTGTTTTGCATTTCATATAAGTATTATATAAGTCTTTTAAACTATACCCTTTTGGGATAATGCCATTGCTATTATAATTACAAAACAATATTTCATCGGCTTGGTTAATAAAATATTCTGCTTTCTTAATATTGGTATTCTTCTTATATGTTTTCTTGTCATATAATTTAGTAACATCAAAATCTTTATGTTTCATGCCACCATACCAATTCTTGTCTATGTAATTCTTTATTTCTTCTCTAAAAGCATAAGATGGCTTAGACACTAATAAAATATGTAAATGCCAATCTACCTCTATATTACTTTTATAAGGATGTTTTTCTTTTACTTTTTTAGGGCGACCAACTTTCCCAGTATGTTCATAATGCACATAGGTGCTATTACCCTCAGTATTACTAATACATACCATTGCTGTTGCCGACCAATTCTTTTTCTTACAAATATATCTAATCTTTTCAATTAGTCTTTTCGCATATCTTCTCGCCTCATCTTTATCTTTAAACTTAATATCAATATCAAAACTAGACATTCCTAACTTACTTTTTGCCATTTTTCCACCATTTTTACAAAAACTTAAATGTTAATGTGTTCTACCTTTCCTTATTTTATAAGCATTTTTTACATCATAAGTTTTAATGCCGGTGGGGAGGAATGCCAGCAATGGTGTTCAATTATGGCTTGTACAAAAATGGATTAACAGACAAAGATGTAATATTAGATACATCAGTAGAATTTGCTTCATTAAGCGGAGCATATATAGGAAAACAAGCAGATTTTGTTAATCTATTCGAACCAACAGCATTATCACTAGAAAAAGAAGGCTACGGATGCGTTCTAGCCTCAGTGGGTTTAATGAGTGGAGAAGTGCCATACACAGTATTTCACACTAAAAAAAGCTATTTAGAAAATAATGAAGAAACAATTAAAAAATTTACAAAAGCAATAGATAAAGGGATAAAATACGTAATGGAACACGACGACGAAACAGTGGCAAAAAGCATATTAAATAGTTTTGCAGACACAAGTTTAGAAGACTTAACAGAAATCGTTAAAAGATATAGAGAAGCAGATTCCTGGTGGGAAAACACTTACATAAGTGAAGAAGCATACAATAACTTGATAGATTTAATGAAATACAATGATGCACTTGAAGTTGAAGTGGATTACAATACTATTGTAAGTAACAAATATAATGGACACACTAGTTCAAATTAAAAATTTAAACAAAATTTATGAGAGTTCAGATGGTAATGTAATAGCACTAAATAACATTAATTTTGATATACATAAAAATGAATTTCTAACAATTATAGGTTCATCCGGATGTGGTAAAAGCACAATATTAAACATATTAGATGGAATAGATAAAGACTATAACGGAAAAATTATACTTGATAAAGATATTAAAATAGGTTATATGTTACAAGAGGATGCCCTGTTTGAGTGGCTAACTGTTGAAGAAAATGCATTACTAGGTTTAAAAATATTAAAAAAATTAAATAAAGAAACAAAGAATTATACAATTAATTTATTAGATAAGTATGGTCTAAAAGATTTTAAAGATAAATATCCTAAAAGTTTATCTGGAGGAATGAGGCAAAGAGTTGCTTTAATTAGGACACTAGCTACAAAGCCAGACATTTTATTAATGGATGAACCATTTAGCGCACTTGATTATCAGACAAGGCTTCAGGTAAGTGATGATGTTTACAGGATTATAAAAGAAGAAAACACTACAGTAGTTATGGTTTCACACGATTTAGCAGAATCGATAAGCATGTCAGACAGAATAATAGTATTAAGTAAAAGGCCGGGAAAAGTTAAGAAAATATATACAATAACCCTCACCAATAAATCAACACCGATTGAAAACAGAAAATCTAAAGAATTTGCATATTACTATGATGCACTTTGGAAGGATTTAGATAAAAATGTCTGAATATCAAAGAAAACACAAAAGAAAAAAAAGGCTAATACTATTTACTCAGCTAGCAATCTTCATATTATTCATAACAGTTTGGGAATTATTAGCCAAACATGGTATGATTAACACATT
>URZY01000023.1 GCA_900552495.1 uncultured Mycoplasmatota bacterium
CAGTTACTACATGCCATTCAAAAACAAAAGATTTAAAAAAACACACAAAAAAGGCGGATATAATTATTGTAGCAGTTGGCAAACCCAATTTAATTAAAAAAGAAATGATTTCAAAAAATAGTATAATAATAGACGTTGGAATTAACAGAATAAACGGAAAAATTTCTGGAGATGTAGACAAATCAGTTTACAAAAAATGTAAAGCTATAACACCAGTTCCAGGAGGCGTAGGACCTATGACAGTCTACGAAGTTTTATCAAATACGCTAGAATGCTACGAGTTACAAAAAAACAAGAAATAAATGAACTGAACCCCAAAAGTTGGACAGTTTATAAATAGTTTCTAATTAGAGGATTGCAACCTATAATTTACGGGTGACAGTCCTTTTAATTTTACTTTAATTCTATCATAATTATAATAATAAATATAGTCATCAATCGCTTTTATCAAATCATCTAATGTTTTATAGCTATCTTCTTGATCGTAAAACATTTCTGTTTTAAGTATTCCAAAAAAGTTTTCCATTAATCCATTATCCATACTATTTCCTTTTCTAGACATACTTTGTTTTATTCCTTTATTTTTTAATCTTTGCTGATATGAAGCATGTTGATATTGCCATCCTTGATCAGAGTGAAATATTAAACCATCTAAGTTATTATTTTTATCAAATGCTTTATTTAACATATCATTTATTTGTTCTAAATTTGGTGATTTAGAAACATTATAAGATATTATTTCTTGATTAAATCCATCTAAGATTGGTGAAAGATAGGCCTTTTCTCCTCTTAAATTAAATTCTGTAACATCTGTATACCACTTTTGATTAGGTTTATCTGCATTAAAGTCTCGCTCAATTAGATTATCAGCAACTTTTCCGATTGTTCCTTTATAAGAAGAATATTTTCTTTTGTTTCTTTTTAATGGTTTTAATCCTAGCTTTACCATTATTCTATAAACTTTCTTATGATTTGCTTTATATCCTTGATTTCTTAATTCTAAAGTAATTCGACGATAACCATATCTTTCTTTATTATTAATAAATATTTCTTTTATTTTATCTATAATCTCTTTATTTTTATCGTCTTTATCAGTTTTTGATAAAGTGTAATAATATACTGATTTAGCTAGACCAGATATTTGTAGAAGAATCTTTAATGGATATTTTAGCCGTAGTTCACTTACAACATTTACTTTTTCTTCTGTTGTAGATTCTTCCTTGCTTGAACAACGGCTCTCAATTTTTTTGAGTATTCTAACTCTGCTTTTAAATATAAATTCTCTTTTTTTAATCTTTCGTTCTCTTCTTCAATTGTTTCTGTTTTGTTTGATAATTTGGTTTTTTTCATAATAGTTGGACTCCTTCCACGTTTTCGTTCAACTATATTATAACCCATTTCTTGGTATTTTTTAATCCAATTAGCTAACATTCCAGAACTGGAAAGCCCTTCATCTATTGCCACTGAATTTCTTGATTCATTATTCATTAATACTCGATTAATTATTCTTTCTTTTTCTTGTGGCGAATAATATTTATTTTTGACTGTTCTTAAAATATCTAATCCATGCTTATCAATTAATCGTACTAAATATTCAATAACTTCATGTCTTACATTATATTTAGAAATTAATGTTGAAATTGGTAATCCTTTTTTTCTATCATTATATAAATTTATTTTATCTTCATAAGTTAATTTTGACATATTAAAACCTCGTTTCTCATGTCCAAGAAACGGGGTTCATATCAAAAATTTTCTTGTTTTTAAATATTTTTAGATTTATTTTTAACTGCTTCTAAAACCAATTTAACAAATTCATCAAAGACAATATTTTCAGTCTCAGTCACACCATACCTACGAACATTAACAAAATTACTTTCTTTTTCATTATCTCCTAAAACCAAAGTAATAGGTATCTTCTTAGTTTGACTTTCCCTCATCTTATATCCAAGTTTCTCTTCCCTATCATCCACTTCAACTCTTAACCCCAAGTCCAATAACTTAT
Organism: uncultured Mycoplasmatota bacterium; assembly: GCA_900552495.1. Lineage (GTDB taxonomy): Bacteria > Bacillota_I > Bacilli_A > RF39 > UBA660 > JAEDES01. The sequence goes on from URZY01000023.1 coordinate 2,006, forward strand.
TTTTTATATCTAAAGCATAATCTAAATGATAAGCATTATTAACAGGAATAATATTTATTTGAACTGGGCTTAACCACAAAGGAAAAGCACCTGCATAATGTTCTATCAAAATTCCAATAAATCTTTCAATAGACCCATAAATAACTCTATGGAGCATTATTGGTTCACGCTTTTCACCATGTTCATCTATATAGAATAATTCAAATCTTTTTGGCAATTGCATATCCAATTGAATTGTTCCACATTGCCATGGTCTACCCAAAGAATCATAAACTTTAAAATCCAATTTAGGTCCATAAAAAGCCCCATCACCAGGATTTAATTTATATTCTTTTCCGGCATTCAAAACAGCATTTTTTAAAGCTTCTTCAGCCTTATCCCAAACACTAATTTCACCAATAAACTTATCAAGTGGTCTAGTACTAAGTTCAATAGAATAACTAAGACCAAAAACAGCATACATTCTATCTATAAACTTAATTAAATTAATTACTTCACTTTCAATATCTTCTTCTTTCATGAAAATATGAGCATCATCTTGAGTAAAAGTTCTAACCCTAAACAAACCACTTAATGCACCACTAGCCTCATGTCTATGAACAAGACCCAATTCACCAATTCTAAGAGGTAAATCCCTATAAGAATGCAAACTATTTTTATAAACAAGCATTCCACCCGGACAATTCATAGGTTTAATAGCAAACTCCCTACCATCAATTTCACTAGTATACATATTATCTTTATAATTTGCCCAGTGGCCACTTAATTCCCAAAGTTCTTTACTCAACATAGTTGGAGTTTTAATAAATTTATAATTTTCTTTAGTATGTTCTTCATACCAAAAATTTTCAAGAATATTTCTAATAATCATACCATTTGGTAGCCAAAATGGAAAACCAGGCCCAAAATCACTAATCATAAACAAATCAAGTTCTTTACCCAATTTCCTATGATCACGTTTTTTTGCCTCTTCTAAGAAATCCAAATATTCATTTAGTTTTTCTTCAGTATCAAAACATATGCCATAAATTCTTTGAAGCATCTTATTATTAGCATCATTTTTCCAGTATGCACCACTAACCTTAAGAAGTTTAAAATACTTTAATTCCTTAACAGATTCAACATGAGGCCCACGACACAAATCAGTAAAATCTCCTTGAGTATACATACTTATAACAGTATTATTTTCATCCATCCTACTAATTAAATCTACCTTATAAGGATCATCCTTAAACTTTTCCAATGCTTCACTCTTAGAAATTTCTTCCCTATATATCCTTTTACCATCCTTAGAAATCTTTTTCATTTCCTTTTCAATTTTATCTAAGTCTTCTTCCTTTACTACATTATCACCCAAATCAATATCATAGTAAAAGCCATCTTCAATAACTGGGCCAACCCAAAACTTAGCATTAGGATATAAATGCTTAACAGCCTGAGCCAATAAATGTGCACAACTATGATTTAACACACTTAATTTTTCATCTTCTTTAATATTTATCATATCTTCCTCCAAATTAAAAAGGACAGTACAAGGAGTGCAAAGCACGGTACCATCCTTTATTTAACTTAATTATTATAACGGAAACATTCCGGAACTTCTTTCGAAGCCTGTTCATAGGTAGTAATTAAAAGTTTATCTTACTTGTCTCACACCATCACAAGTTCGCTACATAGAATCAACGATTAATCATGTCCTAATCAAAACATTTATGCATAAATAATACCACAAAAGAACAGTTATGTCTATACAATTATTTGACATTTTATATTAATTTAAAAAACAATAAATTTAAAAATCCTATTCATTAAAATTTATTTTATTTAATAAACTTAAAGCTAAATTTTTTAAATTTTCATCATTTAATTTAGATAAATTAGTCAATAAATCAAAAGTGTATTTACTTTGAGGCAACATATATCCAGACTCACGCATCAAATCTTCTATGATTACCTTATTAGAATGAATTAATGCTTTTATAAACTTTGAATTACTTTCATTTGATTCTATCAACAACTTATTAAGAAGTTGTATCTCCTCTATTTTGCTATCCACAATCTTTAACAAAGAATTTATAACTTCACTATTCTTTTCTTGTTGTTTTGGCATTTCATTAGGTATCATTGTAATAGCTTTAGAAGGACAGGCATTCGCACAAGCGCCACATCCAATACACTTAGAAAAATCTATTTGACCAGTTTCATTATTACTCGCACCTGTAGGACAAACAAATAAACAAAGACAATCTTTTGTACAAATTTTCGTATTACGATAAGCATGACATTTAGCCATATTACTCTACCTCCAATATCTTAGAATTAGGAACTTTACATACAGGACAATAAAGAGGTGGCTCTTCACCAACATAAATAAATCCACAAATATCACATACCCAAACCCTGGTGTCAAATATCTCTCCTGATTGATAACTTTTTAATAACGATTTTATCATATTAGTAGTTTTAGTTCCCCAAGTTATAACTCTTTTAGCACCACCATCATCAAACTTATCAGCAACATTCATCGCTTCATCATAAAGTTTAACATCATTACCTACTTTATCCAAAACATTATCAATATTTCCATCCCTAATTTCCAATTTTGAAATAAAATAATCATATAATTTATTAAACATTTCCATTTCTTCAAATAAATATTGTTTTTCACAACCATTAGCAAGATTAGAACAAATATATGCAAGTTCACCGACATTCAATTCTCGAAGTTCTTCTTCATCATTATCACTTTCATGTTCATTCGAATCCACTTTAGAACTATCTTCTACTATCTCTTCAAACATATCTTTTGGTGCTCCACAAATAGGACATTTCCAATCTTCCGGTAAATCCTCAAACTTCACACCTTCAACCGAATCATCATAAATATATCCACAAATTAAACAACGATATTTTTTCATGTATA
>URZY01000024.1 GCA_900552495.1 uncultured Mycoplasmatota bacterium
ATTTACGGAATCTCTCCAAAAAGTCTAAAAAAGGATTCCATAATTTGAATACAGTTCCTTTTTCAATAAAAATCCGAAACCTTACTATTAAATATATGAAAAATTCTAATATTGTTTCCATTTCTATCATCCTTTTGTTTTTTAGAAATTTTTTTAATTTCAAAATCTAGATATAATAATGCTATTTTTCGAAATATATGCGTTATTTAACTACTTTTCAATTGCAATAAACTGATATCCATAATGTTCAGCATATTCTTGCGCCGTTGAATTTTCATAACCTTTTATTACGCCATCGTACCGTAAATTTCCATCGCTATCTTTTTGGTTATATATCGTTGAGCGATGAGGATATATTTCACATTCTGGATTCAAAAAGGTTATTTCTTTTAAATTTTCACACATAGCAAATGATATTAATCCTATGTTTTTAACACTGCTTGGAATAGTAATAGAAGATAAATTATTACAGGAGAAAAAAGCACTTTGATTAATACTTACAACGCTATCAGGAATAGTAACCGAAGATAAATTATCACAACCGCTAAAAGCCCATTCATTAATACTTACAATACCATCTGGAATAGTAATCGAAGATAAATTATCACAACCACTAAAAGCTTCCTCACCAATACTTACAACGCTATCTGGAAAAGTAATTGAATTCAATTCTGAACCACCAAATGCGCCATCTGCAATTTTTGTTATGTTTTCTGGTATAATGACATCGCCATTACATGTGTATCCATCTATAACAATGGAATTAACAACAACGAGAGGATTTTCTTTACGCTTTTCTTCTAACCATGGCGTAACTTCTAAACATTCACCAAAAGCACTTTTACCAATATTCTCTACACTATCAGTAATGGTAATATCAGACAAATTTTTACACTTATAAAATGCGTATCTGCCAATACTTTCTGCTCCATTAGGGATTGTTATTGATGTTAAGTTTACACAAGATTCAAATGCACCCGTACCAATTTCTACAATATTATCAGACATAATAACATTAGTTAAATCATAGCAATTCCAAAAAGCACTATTACCAATATACATTACACTGTTAGGAATTGTAACCGATGTCATATCGTCATAATCCTCAAATGCATTGTCAGCTATGCTTATTACACCGTCTGGAATAATAACATCAGTGTATGTTTTCGTCCAATCCCATGAAATCAAAATATTATTTTCAATAACTATCGGATTTTCTTTTCTCTTGTTCTCAAGCCAAGCCGTACCACTAAATGCATTGACACCAATTTTTGTTACGGTCTCAGGAAAAGAAATTGATTCTAAATATCTACCATTAATATCATCAAATGCATATGCAGCAATAGTTGTTACGGGAAATCCATCTATTGCTTCGGGAATTTTCACACTTGTTATAATATCATTCATAATACAATCTGTTATAATGACTTCTCCATTTTGGATTAAATAACGAAGATTACCATACTCTCCTTCTTTTTCTTCCATTGGTGAATCTGTACTCGTTTCAGAATCGTTAATATCAGAAACTTCTGATAATGTTTCTTCAATTTCGACTTGCGCAGCAGCAATAGTACTTTTTTCCTTGGAATCCTCTATACTATTATTTACTTTATCTTTACTTCCGCAAGCCGTAAACAAAGATAAAAACATCATACACATAAGAATTACTGTAATTATTCTTTTCATTTTTATTTTCCTCTTTCATTATTTAAATACCTATTTTTTTAATTCACAAATTCATGAATTTTCTGCTATTTCTATTTTTATAGGAGGTGTTACATCTGATGTTTCAGAATCTACGTTTCCGCATTCTCCAGAAGTATTATTCCCCCACATATATAAACTTCCATCAGTTTTTATAACTCCATAATGATTGCACCCGTAACCGTCTGTTCCAATATTAACAAAAAGAACATTATCTATTGTACCATTTATTTCTTGTCCCCACATATATAGAACATTATCTTCTGTTATAGCAGAACTTTGACTATAGGCAAAACTTATAGATTTAATATTATCCATTATTTTTTTTGGAGTTGAGCTGTGAGTAGTACTATAGCCAAGTTGATTATAAAAATTATCTCCCCACATATAAAGACTTCCATCTTCCGTTATTGCTCCGCTATAATCATAACCAAGGCTAACCGATTTAACATTATCCATTATTTTTACTGGACTTTCTACTGGTGCCGGACTAATATATGTTGATGCTCCATTTCCAACTTGACCTCTGTTATTATATCCCCACATATAAAGGCTTCCATCTTCCGTAATAAGTGCATTATGACCACTGCCAAGAGTTACAGATTTAACATTATCCATTATTTTTATTGGGGTCAAACTATCTTCATCAGTTCCATTTCCAAGCTGATAACACCAATTTCCTCCCCACATATAAAGACTTCCATCTTCCGTTATTGCTCCGCTATAATCATAATCAAGGCTAACCGATTTAACATTATCCATTATTTTTATTGGAGTCGAGCTATCAGTTGTTGTTCCGTTTCCAAGTTTGCCATGCTTATTATTTCCCCACATATAGAGACTTCCATCTTCTGTTATTAACGCATTATGCTCATAACCAAGACTAACTGATTTGACATTATCCATTATTTTTATTGGAATTAAACTATTTTCATTAGTTCCATTTCCAAGCTGATAACACCAATTTCCTCCCCACATATAAAGACTTCCATCTTTCGTTATTGCTGAACTACTAAAACCTCCAAGATTTATTTCCTTTATATTATCCATTATTTTAATTGGAGTTGAACTATCATTTGTTGTACCATTTCCAAGTTGACCACTGCTATTATTTCCCCACATATAAAGACGTCCATTATTGTCAATACATCCACTACATCGTTGACCTAAACTTACTGATTTTATTTTTGATTTTTCAATTGTATTATCTATGCTAGTATTTGTTATGTCTTCTGTGGTATTTTCTATTTCTGTAATCTCCACAAATTCAGTTGATTGCGTTTCGTCTTCAATCGGAACAACTATAGTGTTTTTATCTTTGATTATGTCCATACTGTCTGTCAGACCACGCCGAGTTGGGTTACTGCTTACTTCAACATCGTTAAATGCCTGTTCTATTACTTTTAAATTATCCTCAATTAATACGCCATTTTCAATTAAATCTCTTGCAGATTGTTCAACAGCCCATCTGCAATCTGCAAAATCCATAAAATCTGTTTTATTAAGATATTCCAATGAGCCATACCATAATCGACCTAATTGGTTATAGTCAAGTAAATATTTCTCATCATATGTTTTCTTTTTATTTTCGTTGTCTTTGCTCATTAAATAAGCCGCATGAGATATAATTGTAGAATTCATATGTGCATAGCCATAGTCATTCTTTTCTGTTCCTTCATCATTGGTTTTATATCGTTTAGTATAACTTTTTATTTCAGGTTTACCTATATTTCTAAAATTATAACTTTTCCAATCCGTACTTCCAGTATATTCTTGTTCAATTAATTGCCCAAAAATATCTGAATAAGCTTCCATTAAAGCATTCCGTTCAAAATCCCTACTATTCGTACTATAGCCTTCTGAGCCAAACGCTTTTACATCCGTAACAGCATGTGTATATTCATGTCCAACAACATCTAAGTACGCACTTAATTGTGCATTATTCTTTTTTGACCGTAAATCAAAAGTTATTATTGCTACTGGTTTGTTATCTATAAAACATACTTGTGCAGTAGCATTATCTTTCCTAATCTTACCGTTTACTTTTGACTTATTATTATTTATGATAATCAAAGTTTCATAAAAATGGACACCAAAATTTTCTTGTTCAAAATATTCTATAGCTCTATACGTATTTGCCATTCCATCAACTGCGCTTTTATTATTTCCGTCTTTTATATCATCTAATTTTAAAATATAATCTAATGAAATACCATCAATACAATTGTCAAATATAAATAAACCTTTATCACTATTCCAAAGAGCATTTTTTATATCATAATTTTCATCTTTATAATCATCGTAGAAAACCTGATGAATATCACCATTCTGTCCCTCATATTCACTCACATTTGCGACTATTGTACTATGTGAAGTTATAACTTCTCCATTTTCAGCGTTAATTATACATATATAAAAATTGGATATGATTCTATAAGATAAAACGTATTTATCTTGTGTTTCGTATATAATAAGATTTGGACAAATTTTTTCCTGTTTAAAATTCGCCGAAATATTGTACTCAGAAAAATTATCTCCTAAAGTTTCTTTTGCAATGTTAAGTGCTTCATCTTCCGTAATTTTAGGAGTAGTATTTACTTTGGTTATTTTTTGAGAATCCGACACACTTGTCATTAATATTTTTGCACTATTATCATTGTGAGTAAATACACCTACACCTTTAAGCGTGCCTCCTCCTCCATAAACAGGAATATCCTTATAATATAAATCAAAATGGTACGCAGTTTCAGAATTGTTTGTTTTATCATATATAAATGTAAAATTTTTATCTGAATATCCTAATTTATTTCTATTTACTTCAATTGAGTCTAAAGCTATTTTTTCATCTGTTATCGGTTTATCATAAAAATTCTCAATACTTTTACCACTTGGAGCAGATGAAAGAGATTGTGCAATATAATCACCAGACTTATTATTTATATTATCAGATGATAACTTATTTCTGTAGATTAGCAATGAACTTGCAAAACCTAACAATATAACAATAACAACAATTAAAATCCATATTGTTCTTTTTTTACTTTTCATAAAAATTCCCCCTAAATTTGCATAATTCCTATTTTTTAGGACATACTAATCATGTATAA
>URZY01000025.1 GCA_900552495.1 uncultured Mycoplasmatota bacterium
CACATACCATTTATCACTTAGAATGGAATTAAATGCAACTATATTTCAAAATTAATACATAATAAAAGTTAGACCTATTCAGATCTAACTTTTTCATTTCTCAAATCTTCACGTTTGAATACAATTTCTCAAATTGTATCGTAAATAGTATTTAATAAAGAAATTTCCTCTTCGCAAGAATCAATCCACTCACATATATTGGATTCTATTATTGACTCAACACTCACATCATCTTTACTAAGATCACATCCTACCATAAATTGTTTAGTACCATAACCATCTTTTTCAATATAGAATCCTGTTATATTTTCTTTGGCAGGTTCCGGTATCAAATAAACATAATATTTATTACCATCAACCTCGTAAGTATAACATTCAACTACCATATTCTTTCTTTCCATATAAACATCCTTTCTAGCAGACTTCTATATGTCTGTTATTATGTTATACGAAATATAAATCAATAAAAACAAAAGCAGAGTAAAATCTCTGCCTATTCTCCAATAATCTCTAAATCATCTAGTGGACCTTCGACTAATACATCAGGTTTCTCATTTGAATAATCATGTTCGTGAAACAATGAAAAGACTTTACCATCTTTGATAATAACTATATCATCGTTCTCCTCAACATAACCAATATCATCTACATTAAAATATAATTGATAATCCACAACACGATCGCATAAAGTTCCAAACAACCTTATATCTTTCTCATGTGTTAAAGCTACAATAACTAAAGGTGTAACTATTATTTTTCTATACTTATAATTATCATTATTAATAAAATTATATAAACCATCTTCACCCGTAAGACTTGTAATAACATGATCATTACTAATAGCAAAAATAGAAAGGCCACTTATAAATGCTAAAGTCTTAATATTTGTTAAGCATTTATTACCATTTAAAATAACAGTACCATCACGTAACAAAATAATAATATCCTTATAAGCTGAAAAATTAATATTCTTTACTTCTTCAATAGGAACATCTATTAAATAATCTGTATTATCTTTAACAAAATTATAAGCCTTATCCAAATTATAATTATATAACTTAACAATATCTACTCCAAATAACTTAACTTCCATAAAACACCTCACTTACTTACCATTATACATAAGCTCAAATTCTGTCATTGGTAAAGGTTTCTCTTTAGTGCATTGGTTTAAATTACACACCTTAATTTCCTTGCTCTTTATTAAAGGACTTACGTATAAATCATAAAATTGATGTATATCTAAATCAAACCCATCATCACCATTATAGCAATACATAATGTGAAGTTCTTCCATAGAAATACTCTTATCATCCAACTTAAGACCATCAACAATACTTTGTTGAACAATACTTATACCATCACGAACTTTCTCAATCTCTGTCCTAGCAAGATGTTTTTGTTCAGAGTATTTTGACTTTGGATTTCTTTGTAAAGCATAAATACAAAATAACTTATTATCTTTAAGTTCATTCATAAAAGATAACTCTGCATCATCAGTGTCATCAGGTATAGAAACATTCCCACTTATTCTATATCTTACATCATCATTAATTTTAATACTATCAACTAATGAAGTAAAATCTTTATCTCTATTACCAACTAATAATGCTTTCATTTCACCAGTACTATCATACATATCAAATACAACAAACATAGTATCTTCTAATTCGTAAATTTTCTTAGAAGTGAAGTAAACATCAAGAATAACTCCTTTTACTGCACCAGCAATTCCATCAATACTAGAAATAAAAGAATTATAAGGAATAGTAGTTTCAATCTTCTTAATTCTAATTTTCTTAGTCATAATTGAACCTCCTCATCATGTTCTATTATACCATAAAATAGTAATTATTCGCTTACTAGACCAACCGCAGCTCCAAAATTAGTTATTCCGACATCAAAATTTTTATTAGAATATTTAATCCAAGTTGTTCCATCTCCATTTGAATTAGGAACATAATTATCTGACCATGTATTTCCCCATGAATTTAACACAAGCCACGACTCTTTAGAATCATCCCATCCAATAACTAACATTCTATGACCTGGTTGTATAGATTGACTTGTTGTAATAAAAACAGAACCATTCTTCTTAACAAGATCTTTAACATATAAATTTGTTAATTGTCTATTATACTCATGACCATTGTTAATTTCATCATATAAATCATACCAACCTCTATCAGCATATACACGACCCAATATTTTAGAATACTGATCAATTAAATTTGATAACTTATAAGTACTATAATCTGATAATTCATAAAATTTCTTCTTGCCAGGAATTAGACTTGGAGTATCACAAAAAGTAAAATTAGAAGCAGCATCACAACTATCGTTTACATCCAAGCTATTAATTTTCTTTTCAAAATCTAACAAAAATTGATAATCTAATCCTTGTAATTGTGCAGATATTTCTAAAGCTTTCGTAGTCGCCCAAATTGAACAAGTGTTAGAGCGACCTTGGTTCCCAGCTGTCACCTTAACTTTATCTCTAATATCAAATTTAGATTCTATATCTTTCTTCTTGGTAGCTAATATTTCTTTTAATTCCGCTTCTATCTTTGGCTCTAAGCATGCTTTTTCTTCTAATGTTAAACTTGTTACTGTACTCCAAGATGTGCCTTCTTCTTCATATTTACCTATACAAGGATAATCATATTCTTCACCAAGAACATCATGTCTATATTCATCACTGCCAATGCACTTATAACTATCATCATCTCGAACTGCATAATTTCCATCATCACAAGTAATCGGTTCTTCACTTCCACAATAGTAAAGATCACCATCCCAACCACAAATAGAGTTTTCCCATTGTTCATGACGTTTAAAATCATATGAATACATAGAAACTCCTGAGATAGCAATTAAGACAATTGAAACAGGTATAAATATCTTCATATAGTTTCTACTAGTATAATTCTTTATAAATATTAAAATAGAACCTACAATACCAATAACGAACAATATCCTCAAAAAAACATAATCTTGTGAAACAAAACCATTTTCATCAAAATAATCAATTATTACTAATAATCCACCAAGTGCTATAGCAAACAAAAAACTTTGGCACAATGATTTTCGTAGTGGATGTTTCTTCTTACTTTCAGACTTGTCATTCTTCATAATTACAACCACCTCTTATACAAAATATATTTTATTATAATAAATCACGTAATTTCCTTAATATGTCAACACGTTTCATCTTATTATAATGAATATCTAATACTAGATTATTAGGAAATTCAATATAGTTACCACTAGCATAGTGTGAGCGACAGTTCTCTTCAAAATCATTTCTATTTTTTAATAAAATCATTAACTTCTCAGGTAACTCATCACCATACTTTGCCAATAAATCATTCTTAACTGATTCAAACACAGCTTTAGAAGTATCTTCTTTAACTTCAGTTACAGCTTCAGGATCAGTAGAAAGGAAATCATATGCACTTATACCATCTTGAATAAGTTCAATTAACTGACCATTAGAATTTAAAACTTCGTACAATTCTTTAATAGCCAAATCATAATCAACGTTGTAAATTTCAATGTTGCTAAATTGTCTACCACTAAAGTTATTTTTAACTATAGCATCAGCTATATTAGTATCTTTTACTCTGAATCCTGTAGCAATAGGAAATCCAGTAGTAAAATCCGTATATGGTACAAAACCATAATATAAAGTTCTTCCATGTTGTTTAAGTCTGTCAAACCCATCGTGAAAATGTTTAGTCTTTCCTATCTTAACAACATCAGATCCAGAACCAACTATACATTTGTAAATATAGATATATCCTTCATTTGAATTATCTAACATAAATATCAACCTCCAATATAAGTGTATCACAAAATTAAAAAAAGGTCTATGAATGGTAGACCAAAAATTTAACTTATTACTGAGATAATTATATTGGTGGTACATATGGAAGAAAACTATATTTACTATGTATTCGGCAAAAATCTTAAAAAATATAGAAAACTAAAAGGACTAACTCAGGAACAGTTAGCTGAAAAAAGTCTATATGCTATTAGTTTCATAAAGAATATTGAATCTGAAAAAGTATTTCAAACTTTTAGTGTAGGAACTGCTTATAAGTTTGCACAGGTATTAGAAATACCTTTAGGAAAATTATTTGAAGAACCCGAAGCTAGTGAAGAAACAGAAGAAGTTGTTAATCAATAAAAGAACAGGACCAGTTAAATTACTGATCCTGTTTTTGTATCTCTTCAATTTCTAAATCAACATCACTTGTTAAAAGTAAATTATATTTGTTTTTAAGTATTTCTCTAAGCCGCTCAATATCACCATTTAAACCAAATTGTAAGCCACATAATTCATCGATAGCACCATTGAACAATC
>URZY01000026.1 GCA_900552495.1 uncultured Mycoplasmatota bacterium
TATAATAAAATTACCTGAAGATAATGATTGTCGTAACAAATAAACCGACTATTTAATTTTCTTGGGAGCATAATTAATGTGCTGTGTTGAATGCTTAGTTTACTAAGAATCCTAATGGCATTATGTTGCTTACCACCTCGTCTACGGCGAGATTTATTTAAACGGCAGTCGTATCTTTGGGCTTTTTTATGATTTGGAGTACGTATGAATTTAGATAGATTAGAAAGTCTTATTGGAAAAGAAAATTTAAATAAATTACAAAATATTAAAATTGCTATTGTAGGTATTGGTGGAGTGGGTGGCTATGTTTTAGAAGGACTCGTTAGATCTGGAGTTATGAATATTACTTTAATTGATGGTGATAAAATTGACCCTACAAACTTAAATAGGCAAATAATATCCACATCAAACAATATAGGTGAACTTAAGGTTAATGAAGCTGCTAAAAGAGTGCTACAAATTAATCCTGATGTAATTGTAAATAAATTTTCTATTTTTTTAACTAAGGAAAATATACAAGATATTATAGATAATGATTTTGATTACGTTATTGATGCTTGTGATGATGTTGATGCAAAAATTGAACTTATAAAGTTTTGTTATAGAAATGATATTAAGATTATTTCGTCTATGGGTACAGCAAAAAAATTAGATGGTACTAAATTTAAAATTGATACATTGAATAATACAAAATATTGTCCTTTAGCGAAGAAGATTAGGAAAAGTTTATCACTAGATGAACAAAAATATACTACTGTTGTTTATAGTGAAGAAGTAAAAAAAGATATTAATGTCTTAGGCTCAATATCTTATGTCCCAGCTATAGCTGGCTTATTAATTTGTAATGCAATTATTAATGATATAATAAAAATAGAAAATTAAATTTCTATTTTTTGTTTTCAGTTATCTTTTTGTGGTAATTATTTAATTCGGTTTCATATTTATTATCTCCAGGAATATAATAAATACTATTTTTTATGTTGTCTGGAAGATATTGTTGATTTACCCAGTGATTTGGGTAATTATGTGGATATTTATAATCTTTACTTGTAGTTGTTATATGTCTTGGAACTCTGCCAATTCCTCCTTTATTTAACTCGTTTCTAGCATTATTCATAGCAGTTTCAACTGAATTACTTTTTGGACTTAAAGCCATATCTATAACTACACAGGCAAGTGGTTTATATAATTCAGGCAAACCTAATCTTTCACTTGCTTCTATAGCCGATAAAACTCTTGATGGTAAACTTGGATTAGCTAAACCTATGTCTTCGTATGCAATGACAAGCATTCTTCTATATAAGATATCAAAGTCTCCAACTTCAATTAATCTTGCTAGATAATGTAATGCTGCATTTACGTCACTTCCTCTGATACTTTTTTGAAATGCACTGATAACATCATAATACCCATCTTCATTTTTATCATAATAGAATTTGGAATTTGAATTTACTTCTTCAATTTGGTCTATAGAAAATTCTGGACCAAAACTATAATAACAAAATTCTACTAAATTATAAGCACTTCTTAAATCGCCATTTGAAATATGTGCAATATGTTTTATTGTTTTTTCATCAATGTTTAAATCTTTATAAACTTTTTTAATGTTTTTTATTGCTAAAACTATGTCTTCTTCTTCAATATTTTTTAATTCAATTAGTTCGCATCTACTTCTAATCGCAGGATTTATACTATGAAAAGGGTTAGATGAAGTTAAACCGATTAAAATTATTAAACCACTTTCAATGTAACTTAGTAAAAGATCTTGTTTGTCTTTATTCATTCTATGTATCTCATCTACAATAAGTACTAGTTCTCCATACATCTTTGCTTCTTCAAATACAACTTCAAAATCTTTTTTACTGTTTATTGTTGCATTTAACATTCTATATCTAAAACCTAGATCGTTTATTAAACATAATGCAATAGTGGTTTTTCCAATGCCACTTTTTCCATATAAAATTATGTTAAATAATTTCTTGTTTTTTACTAAATTACTTAACATTTTTCCTTCGCCAATCAAATGTCTTTGACCTATAACATTATTTAATGTCTTTGGTCTTAATTCATTTTGTAGTAGTTCCATATAATCTCCTTAAGTATATTTTAACATAAAAACGTAAACATAAAAACAGTCAAATTTGATAAAAACAAGCATTTGTGTTATATTTAAGTAGGGTAGATATGAGTAAAGAGATAATTGATTTTTTAGATTACTTAAGAATTGAAAGAAAAATGAGTAATAATACTGTTGAAAGTTATATGTATACTTTAAATAAACTTGAAAAAGAATCTAAAAAAGATTTAATTTTATCTAGTAAAAGTGATTTGAAAAATATTTTGATTGATAATAAAAAATCAGAAAAAGCAAAAAGTTTAAATCATGAAATAACTATTTTAAGACAGTTTTTTGCTTATTATAATAAAGAATGCATCGTGAAAGATATTGATTTACTCAAGTTGGAAAAAGCTTTGCCTAAATATTTGACAAAGGAAGAAGTTGAAAGGCTTTTAAATATTCCTTTAATAACTCCTTTGGATTATAGAAATAAGGCTATGCTTGAATTAATTTATGCTACCGGTCTTAGAGTTAGTGAACTTGTTAATTTAAAAGTAAATGATATTGATTTTGAAATGTGTACTTTAAGAGTTTTAGGTAAGGGAAATAAAGAAAGAATTGTACCGATTGGTTCTGTGGCACTAAAATATAATAAAATTTATATTGAAGAGTATAGGTCAAAAATACTAAAAAATAATATAATTGATGAGATTTATCCCAATAATTTTGGTAGAAAAATGACTAGGAATGGTTTTAATTTTATATTAAATGAACTAAAAAAGAAGTGTAATATAAAAGCATATTTAACGCCGCATGTATTGAGACATAGTTTTGCAACTCATTTATTAATAGGCGGTGCTGATTTAAGAAGTATTCAGTTGTTACTTGGTCATGAAAATATAAATACTACAAATATTTATACTCATATTGTAAATCATGAATTAAAGGATAATTATATTGCATTTCATAGTAGAAGTAAGAAAGGAAAATAGTTTATGTACGATAGGATTTTTTTAATAGTTTTGGATAGCTTGGGTGTTGGAGCGACTGCTGATGCTGTAAAGTATGGAGATGAAGGAGTCAATACTCTTGGTCATATTATTGAAAAGGGTAATTATAATTTAAATGTTTTGGAAAAATTAGGTTTTTTAAATTTAGTTGGTGTGAATAAAGAACGTACGATTGGTTACAGAACTATTATGAAGCCTAAGAATTTGGCAAAGGATACATTAAATGGGCATTATGAGATGATGGGTTTGATTGAAGAAAAGCCTTTTCAAACTTATCCTGATGGTTTTCCTTTGGAATTAATTAGTGAAGTGCAACACGCGGTTGGTAGAGAAGTGATTGGTAATGTTGTAGCTTCTGGTACGGAAATAATTGAAGAATTAGGTGAAATGCATATGAAAACTGGAGCAATTATTATTTATACTTCTGCTGATTCTGTTCTTCAGGTTGCAGCACATGAGTCTATTGTTCCTGTTCAGGAATTATACAATATTTGTAAAAAAATTAGTGAAATTGTCTTAACTGATAAATATAAGATAGGTAGGGTAATAGCAAGACCATTTATTGGCAAGCCTGGAGAATTTGTGAGAACTCCTAGAAGAAAAGATTTTACGGTTGTTCCAAAAGAAAATTACCTTGATTTATTATATAATAATCGAATAGAAGTTTTAGCTTTAGGCAAAATAGGTGATATTTTTGCTAATAAGAGTATTACTACTTCAATAAAAACAACTAATAATATAGATGGGCTTATGAAATTAATTGACGTTGCAAAAAGTGATTTTAAAGGTTTATGTTTTTTAAATCTAAATGATTTTGATACATTATATGGTCATAGAAGGGATAGAGATGGTTATTTAAGGGCATTAGAAGAACTTAATTATTATTTGCCTATTTTCTTAAATAGATTAAAACCAACAGATTTGGTTATTTTTACTGCTGACCATGGTAATGATCCTACATATACTGGTACTGATCATACTAGAGAAAATGTCCCTATGATAGCTTATAGTACTAGTATGAAATCAAGTGGTGAACTTGAGCCTAGAGATACTTTCGCAGATATAGG
>URZY01000027.1 GCA_900552495.1 uncultured Mycoplasmatota bacterium
CGACCCCCTGCGTGCAAGGCAGGTGCTCTAGCCAACTGAGCTAATTCCCCAAAATGGTAGGCACTTGATATTAATCAAGCATAAAAAGTTTACCATATAAAAATAATAACTGTCAACAATTTTTACACACTTTTTTAAAAATATTCAAACAATGCTATAATTGTATATGGAAGGTATGTGATAAATGTGGAAATAAATTATGATAAAATGCAAAAATCAGTTAACGAATATGGTAGTTATATATTAAGTTGTATCAAAAATCAATATGGCAACTCATTAACGCAAGAACAATTAGAAAATATAAATAATTTACTAAATACTCAATTTATTATAATAGAAAAACCGTCAAATGAAGATATTGAATTCTTTAGTAAGCAAGCTGGTATAGATGATCCAAAAAAATATAGCATAAGTTATGTTCCATCTGCACATGGCGGAAGAACTAAAGGCGACAATAAGATCCATATTTATCCTTACACAGAATCTTTCAATGATTGTAAAACAAACGACGAAATAATAAAATCATGTGTTGATAGCATAATAGTTCATGAAATCTTCCATTATTTCATAAGACCTAATTTGTCTAATACGAATGATACTTTAAAAGCTCAATTTGGTCATTTCTTGACTGAAGGATTAGTTCAATACTATACAGAAGAGTTTGCAAAAAAATATAGATTAGGCGATCCTAAAGCTAATTATGGTAAAAATGTGGAATTTGCAAAAAAACTTATATCTTCGTTTCCAAATGGTATGTCTCAATCACAAATTGACAAAATTATATTTACGTCCAATCAAGATGAGTTATTGGAAATATCTAAAAGTGGCAAAAGTTTATATGCAGAATATATAAGCGACTTACAATTTCAAGAAAATCTAGCATCTTTTATAGTTGATATAGGAACCGAGATAGGTATTGACAAAGATAATGATAGAACTAAACGTTTTATAAGTTATTATAAAAAAATAAGTGATTTGGACATTATTTTTGATGAATTATCTAGAAATATAGAATTGATTTTTCAAAATAATGCAGAATTAAAAGATAGTTATATGAAGAAATTAAGAAGCCTTATCTCTGATGAAAAATTAGAAAAGGAGATGCCAAAATATGAAGAACAAATAAATAAGTTAAGAAGAAATGGTATGAGTTTAGAAGAAATAAAATCAACAGTAGAAACTAACTATAAATTAGAAAATTCAAACAATATAGAAGATGAAAAAGGAAAAAGTTTATAATACAACTCATCATAATACATATTTAAGATACTTTTTTCCATTGAATATATTATTTAAATTAAATAACAAAATAATTTAAACACAATTTACTCTTATTAATATTATATTTTATTTAGCCAATATAATATCATTATTTAAATCATCAAAGCCCTTACCTGTATATATATTAATATAATATCTAGCATCTAGAGTATTATTTCCATTATTAACGTGCCTAATTTCAATTACAACCAAACCCTCATCTTGATATAAATCTGGCACATCTTCAGATATTCCAACAGTATAATTATCACGAGACAATAAATCAGAACCATTTTTCATGAAATAATCTAATGCCATAGTTTCTAATTCATTATTACTGTAGGGAGAACCATCATTATTTTTACTATTTCCCTTTGAAAACTCTTCCCAAATAAACAAAGTAGTTTTCTCTCCATTTATAATATAAGCATCGACTAAAACACCTTTATCAACAACTAATCCATCTTCATTTTTTGTAATTTTTATAAAAGGACTATTGTTAAATATCTTTGCCTGTAAAGTATCTACAAAAATAAAGATAACTAGCAAAAATAAAATTCCAAACTAATACTTTTAAAAACTTTTTAATACTAACTTACCAACACTCTCCTCAATATACTAATTTTTTTCAGATAAAAGATAAGAAAAAATAGCTAAACTTAATTTAAGTGAATCATGTCTTATCATATTATTATTAATTATAAAGAAATTAGAAGCAACAACTTTAGTATCCTTTATATTCCCAAAATCAACAACAACTTGGTCCTTTTGTTCCTCATTAGCATATTTATCAAGCAATTTCTTAGGAATATTTTTGTTATTAACCAAAACAGTATGAATCTTTTTCGTACCCAAATAACTATTCAACAAGTTAACATGATCACTAACTTTGAAACCATCAGTTTCTCCAGGTTGTGTCATAATATTACAAACATAAACTATATTAGCATTAGACTTATCAATTTCATCGATCACACTTTTACATATTAAATTAGGAATAATACTTGTAAAAACACTACCCATACTTAATATTATTAAATTTGCTTCTCTAATAGCCTTAAGAGCCAAAGAATTTATTTCAGGAGTATCCTTATAAAAAACCTCTTTTATTTTTTTATCGCATTCAGTAATATTATGTTCTCCCTCGATGATGGAATCATCTTCCATCTTACCCATCAAAGTCACATTATCTTCAGTCAAAGGCACTACTTTCCCTCTTAAATTAAGAACTTTCGACAAAGCTTCTACTCCGTCACTCATATTACCAGTTATATTTGAAGCAGCAGTTAAAAGCAAATTCCCAACAGTATGCCCATTCAAATCACTTGTAGTATTAAACCTATAATTTAGCAATTTTTCCACTAATGGTTCAGTTTCTGACAAAGCAACTAAAACCTGTCTAACATCACCAACCGCAGGAATATTAAACTCATCTCTTAATCTACCAGTACTTCTACCATCATCACTTACAGAAACAATCGCAGTAATATCAACCGGAAACATTTTTAATCCTTTTAACAAAGTAGAAAGTCCAGTACCCCCGCCTAAAACAACAACTTTTTTATTCATAAATCCCCCTATTTAACATAATACTCATAATATTCATCAAAAGTCAAACCCTTATCATGAATTTGAAGTGCCGCATTTCTTCCAACATATCTAAATCTCCAATTATTAGCTTCAAATCCAGTAATATCCTCTTTACCCTCTTCATATCTCAAAATAAAACCATACTTATAAGCATTACTCGTCAACCACTCATGTTCAGCACTCATTGTAACATCTTCTACCTTTTTATTATAAGGCTCAATATCAACCCCAAGACCAGTTTGATATTCAGAATGTCCAGGTCTAGCCACAAATTCATCTGCCTCACTAGTGCTATAAGAACTCTTATAATTATTATATGTTTCTTCTTGGTCAGCATAACTTCTATAACCTTGAGTAACTACCAAAGTAAAACCATCATCCCTAGCAGCATCTAACAACCCAACCAAATCATCATACATACTAGTACTAACATATTTATTTGCATAAGCATACGTACTAGAAACCAACACAAGTTCAGGTTCATAATCACTAGGCAACCCATAAAACTTATTAACGATCATCAAATTTCCTTTAGAAACATCAGTTTCTTCGACATCTTCATACCAATCCCTATTCGCACCGACATTAACAACAGCAATAACTTTATCAATAGAAGCACCACTATTATTATTACTATATTCCATATACTGATCTAATTTATCAAAATCAAAATATTCCTCATTTAATAATTGTATATATTTTGAATCATACTCTTTATTTAATAAAATGTCCAATTGAGAACTATCTAATTTTTCTTTTAAAACAGAAATCTCTTCTAAACTGTAACCTATTTGTCCAAACTTATACTCATAAGTTTCCTTTTCTTTTTTATCATCCACATATTTCTTAAAACCAAAAGCAATAACTAAAATTATTATTAAAATTAAAACTATAGCTATAACTACTTTTTTAAT
>URZY01000028.1 GCA_900552495.1 uncultured Mycoplasmatota bacterium
GATTTTTTGCTTTTTTTGTATATGAGTGGTGTCACATCAATTGTAACTCTACAAAGATCATTCTTTTTATTTTTACCACCGATTGAAAAATGTAATGTAGAGTGATATAATAGGATAGCGAGGTATAAATATGAAAAGGATAAAAAATGGATTTAATAATCTCAAAGATAAAGTAAAAAAAGGAATAAAATCAGTTAAAAATGATCATTTAATTGAAAAGTATTTTAAAGAAAATATTTTATTTATTGTATTTATTATTACTGGTGTCATTAATGCTAGTCTATTACGTAGCTTTTGTATGCCTACTCTTGATAGTATTTTTTCTATTCAAGCCATACTTGCTGATACCGCTGTTGTTATAACGATTGGTTCCTTTGGTTATTTATTGAAACCAAAGCATCGTTTTGCCTATTACATAACATTTAATATTATTTTAACAGCAATTTGTACAATAAATTCCGTATATTATACTTACTATACATCATTTGCTTCTTTATCAATGTTATCACTAACACAATATGTTGGTGAAGTAGGTGATGCTGTTACTGAAAATGTAATTCAATTGAAAGATTTAATTTTTATTATATCGCCAATTATTATGTTTGTCTTAAATCGTAAATTAAAAAAGCAAAATTATTATAAAAGAATCGAGGTTCGTTCTGAACGTAAAAAGAAATGTTTTGCTACTTTAATAACAGGAATATGTTTTGCTGCTATTTTTGCATTAACATTAACCCCAACAGATGTCTCAAGACTAGTTAAACAATGGAATAAAGAATATATAGTAAAATGCTTTGGTATTTATGTTTATCAAGGAAATGATGTTATTTCAACAATTCAGCCAACTATAAATTCAATGTTCGGTTATGATAAAGCCCATAAAAACTTTACTGAATATTTTGAAAAACGAGAAGAAACAAAAACAAATGAATACACCAATGTTTTTGCTGGAAAAAATGTTTTAGTTATTCATGCTGAAAGCATGCAATCAAATGCAATTGGTATGAAATTCAACGGACAGGAAGTAACCCCAACTTTAAACAAACTTGTTAATGAAGGAATGTATTTTTCAAATTACTATTCACAAGTAAGTGTTGGAACAAGCTCTGATGCCGAACTAACATTTAATACTTCCCTTATGCCAACCAAGAGTGGAACTGCCTTTGTTTCCTATTCCGATAGGAAATACATAAGTACACCATCACTATTAAAAGAAAAAGGTTATTATACCTTTAGTATGCACGCTAATAATGCTGACTTCTGGAATAGAAGAGCTATGCATAATAGTTTAGGCTATGATCGTTTTTATAGTAAAGCTGACTATGAAATAACTGATGATAATATTATCGGTTTAGGATTAAGTGATAAGGAATTCTTTGCTCAATCAATAAAAAAATTAGAGAAAATTGATAAAAAGTATGATAACTGGTATGGCTTAATGATCATGTTATCAAATCACACACCATTTTCAGATACTGATAAGTATGGAGAATTTCCAGTTGATATAAAAGAGACTGTTACAAATGAACAAGGCCAACAGGAAGAAGTAATTCATCCTTACTTAGAAGGAACAAAATTAGGTAATTATTATAAATCTTACCATTATGCTGATGAAGCATTAGGGGAGTTAATTGATGGCTTAGATGAAGCCGGCCTACTAGAAGATACGGTGTTAGTAATCTATGGTGATCATGATGCTAGAATTTCTCGCAAAGAATATAATTATCAAAATAACTATGATAAAGAAACAGATGATATCTTAGATAAGAATGATGAAAACTATATTGAATATGATTCCTACCAATATGAATTAGGACGAAAAGTACCATTTATAATTTGGACTAAGGATATGAAGGGTACTAAATTAAATCAAGAAGTTAAAAATGTTATGGGTATGTATGATGCTATGCCAACACTAGGAAATATGTTTGGTTTTTATAACCAATACGCTCTAGGCCATGATATCTTCAATATCAAAGAAAATAATATTGTCGTTTTTCCTAATGGAAACTGGGTAACTAATAAAGTTTACTATAACAGTCAAAAGGGAGAATATTTATCACTTGTAAATGAAGCAATAAGTGAGGAAGAAATAAAAAATAATAATACATACGCTACAGAATTATTAGATGTTTCAAACGACATAATAGTTTTTGATTTATTAAAGCCAAAAGAAGAAGTCAATTTAGATAAAGAGTAGGAGGGAAGATATTATGAAATTAAAGAAAAAGCCAAAAATGATTTTAATAGTTACACTTACAATTATTGCCATTGTTGCAATAATATTCATTGCCGTAGCCGTTGCCAAAAAAATAGGAACTGGGGATGAAGTAAGAGAAGCTAAAGTTTTAAAGTCAATAGATGCATATGGTTATAAGTTAAAGGATAACAAAGATAAGAAATACAAAGCAATGTTTGAAGAATTAGAAAAAATCTTAACAGCTGACGAAGTAGTTGAAGAAGACTATGTTAAAAAAATAGCAGAAATGTTTATTTATGATTTTTATTCCCTAGATGATAAAACGGCCAAAACAGATGTTGGAGGAGTAGACTTTATTCTCCCAGCTGGTCTTACTAACTTCTTAGTAAATGCCGAAGATACATACTATAAATATGTTGAAAGTAATATCTATGATGAAAGAAAGCAAGATCTACCAATGGTTGATGCCGTAACAATCTCAAGTATTTCTCCAACAGAATACGTATATAGTGGAAAGAAATATTCCGCCTATGAAGTAAAAGTAACATGGACATATACTGATGAGAAATATGCTAGTTATCAAAATAGTGCGACATTAATATTTGTAAAAGATGACATAAAATATTATTTAGCAGAATTGCAATAAGAGACAACTAATGTCTCTTTTTTTATAAGTAATTTCCCTAATAAATAAACCAGATATTAGATATAAGGTAAATAGTTATTATAAACTAAACAGAAGTTAGCTACTCTTCATAAAATAACAAATAAACTTTTAAATGTTATGTTTTAAAAAAATTCTAACATATTTAATTATAGATATAGACCACAATAGAAAAATAAATATTCACTGAAGCAGAAAATCTAGGACGGAAACGAGAATAAATAAATCTAATATTGCCATTAATGAAAGTAAACAAGTAAATTACATTAAAGAAAAATAACTCTCGCCATTTTTTCCCAATAGAGGGCTTTTCTTTATTGTAAAATATCATAGAATGTAGTATTATGAATATAATGGAGGGAGTATATGAAAGCAGTAAAGAAGAAAGATGAAGGATTTACCCTAGTCGAGGTATTGGCCGCTGTCACCATCCTAGGGATTTTATCCGTAGTAGCTATGGTTGCTATAAATGGTATTATTCAAAATGCTAAAGAAGAACACTATGTAACCGCCGAAGATCAGTTAAAACTAGCCGGACAAAGTTATGTTCAACAAAACAGAAGTTCACTTCCTAAGGCAATTGG